>NZ_JNZO01000008.1 GCF_000717595.1 Streptomyces flavochromogenes
CGCGTGGCTCATCGCCGGCGTCGCGACCGGCATGGGCGTCGTGTTTCTCGTCCTCGGGGTGGCGGTCGGGCTTCCGGTCACCGACTCCCTGACGTTCGCGATCCGCCCGGAGCCGGGGCCCTCGACAGGGAGGTCAAGTGCCGGGCCGGCGGCCTGGGACGCGTCTCCGGGACAGGGTCCGGGCTCGGCGGGGCCGGATGTCCGCTCTCGGGCGCCGAGAGGCGGCTCCCCGGGTCCGGGCGTCGGTTCGCCCGGGTGGCGCCGGCCCGGCTCCCAGGGGCCCGGGGCCCACGAGGACGATGCCGCCCTCGTCGTCCCGCCGCCGCGGGTCGTCCCGTCCGTCTTCCTCACCCGTCCGGCCACCCACGCGTCGCTCAACTCGGCCTCCTCGTCGAGGTCGTCCCGGCCCGTCGGGCTCATCGTGATGTGCGGGGGCGCCGTCGACAAGCGCCCGGGCGCCTCTCGCGCGCACCCTGTCCCGGAGCGGCCCCCGACCGCTCACGTACAGTAGGGCTCGGGCCGTGACTGGCGCTTGAGGTGGATCACCACCGGGGAGCGGCCCGGCGGAGGCGTGCTCGACCGGCGCGACCGTACCGATGCCGTGCGCCTGGGCGAATCACCTGTCAGAGACGACGCCCAGGAGTTGCCATGTCCACCAGCACCGCCACCCTCATGGACGGCACGGCCCTCGCCCGCCGCACGGTCGAGGAGACCGCCGCCCGCGCCGCCGAGATCACCCGTCGCACCGGTGTCACGCCGTGTCTCGCGACCGTCCTGGTCGGTGCGGACCCGGCCTCGGTCACGTACGTGAAGATGAAGCAGAACCGCTGTGCGAAGGCCGGAATCCGCTCCAAGCACGTCGAACTGCCCGCCACCACGACGACCGAGGAACTCGTCGCCGCGATCACGGCCCTCTCCGAGGACCCCGAGGTCCACGGCATTCTCCTCCAGCACCCCGTCGGCCCGCACATCGACGAGCGCGCCGCCTTCGAGGCCATCGCCCCGGAGAAGGACGTCGACGGCGTCACCATGGCCTCCTTCGCGGCCATGGGCTTCGGCCTCCCCGGCTTCGTCTCCTGCACGCCCGGCGGCATCATGCGTCTCCTCGACGCGTACGACGTGGAGATCCGCGGCAGGCGCGCCGTCGTCGTCGGCCGCAGCGCGATCCTCGGCAAGCCGGCCGGACTCCTCCTCCTCGGCCGCGACGCCACGGTCACCTACTGCCACTCCCGCACGGAGGACCTCTCCTCCGTCGTCCGCGAGGCAGACATCCTCGTGGCCGCCGTCGGCAAGCCGAACTTCATCAAGGGCGCGGACATCAAGCCGGGCGCCGTCGTCATCGACGCCGGCTACAACCCGGGCAACGTCGGCGACGTCGACTTCGCCTCCGCCGCCGAGCGCGCCTCCCTCATCACCCCCGTTCCGGGCGGCGTCGGCCCCATGACCATCGCTGTCCTCCTCGCCCAGACCGTCGAGGGCGCGGAGCACCAGCTCGGCCTGTAGGACCGGTTCGTGACGGGGCGACGGACGGGGCGGCGGGCGCGATCGGGGCCGGCGATGGTCACGGTTCTGTACAGGCCGCTCTCCGCGCCCCTAAAAAGGTGGCCGGGAAGCCGCCGACCGGCGAACCTTGACCTTGTGCCCCACCCGTCCACCGCCACCCCGTCGCCGGACCGCCGACCGGGCGAACCCGACCCGCCCGGTGCGCCGGACTCGTCCGACACGCCCGACCGCTCGGGCCGCTCCGGCGGTGCCGACCGTACCGGCCGCTCCGACGGCGCCGACTCCGGCTGGTCGCCCCGCCTCGTCCGGCTCGGCGCGCCCCGGCCCGGACCGGCCGCCCGGGGCGCCCGCCGGTTCGGCGTGCCGCTCGTCCCGCTGCTCGTCGCCGGGCTCGTGGCGACCGCTTTCGTCGCCGGGCGGGGCGGAACCGAGCAGAGCCCGTCCACGGCCGGACGCCCCGGCGGCGACCAGGCCGGCGCGCTGTCACCCGTCATGTCCGGCGAGGGTCGCGCCGGGGTCACCCCGCCGGACGGCGGAGGACCGTCCGGCACCCGTACGGGCGACACCGGGGCGACCGGCGTCCGCACCGCCGACACGCCGTCAGCGGCCGTGACCTCGGACGCCACGCCGACCCGTACCGCCCCCTCGGACCGGGCCGCCGAGCCCAGGGAGACCGCTTCCGCGACGCCCTCCCGGACCGGCGGCACCACCGCCACACCCCGGCCGACCCGCCCCGCGAAGGGTGGCGGTGGCTCGCACCGTCCCGTCTCCTTCGAGGCGTTGCGGGTCGGTGAATGCTTCGACATCGACCGCGGCGCGCCGGGCACCGCACTCCGGCGCTCCTGCGACACGCCGCACCACGCCGAACTCGTCGCCCGGCCCCGCCTCACCGGCCTCCACGCCACGGACACGGCGATCCGAGAGGCGGCCACCCTGCTCTGCCGCGAGCCGCTTCGCCGCAAGGCCGCACGGCAGCCGCTCGGCACGCGCTGGACCACCTTCGTCCAGTACCCGTACCGGACGAGCTACCTGCTCGGCTCGGACGCCGTCGCCTGCAGCCTGGCCGCCCCCTCCAGCGGGGACGGCACCCTCAGCCGCCGGCTCCAGTAGGACCGGCGGCGAAGGCCGTCGCCAGAGCCGTCGCCGGATCGCGGTCAGCCGGCCCGGCGGGTGACCAGCGGCCACCCGACTTCAGGTACGGCCACCAGCGCCCGTCCTCTCCGAGCCGGAGCTGCGCTTCCGTGCCCACCACCGTCCACCGCGCGCCGCCGGACCGTCGCAGGGCCGGGGGCTCGTCGTCCTCCCAGGCCTCCGTGAGCCGGGTTCCCGCCCAGGCGAGCGCCTCGGTGTCCGGCGTCCACTCCTCTTCCAGTACGGCGAGGGCCGCGGCGCCTCCGAACCCCCACGCGCGCGTGGCGAGGTCCATCTCCGCCCGCGTCCGGCCCGAGCCGGAGGTGAGCCGCGCCGTGGTCCAGGGCATGGGGGAGCCCGAGGCGAGCCGCACCGCGTCCTGAGCGACCGTCAGCGGAGCTGTCGGAGCTGTCGCAGCCGCATGAGCCGGGGACCCGCCGTGGACCGACGCCCCGCCGGCCGATACGCCGGCCGACTCGCCGACGGAGAGAGCCTCCACCAGCAGCCGGTGCGCGCGGCCCGCCGCGTCCGAGGCGAGGAACTCCAGCGCAGCCGGGTCGACCCCGGGCTCCGGTTCCGTCTCCGTGTCCAGGGACGGCGACCGGCCCGGCACGTCGTGGGCGACCGGAGGCGCGGGGAGCGGCGGCACGAGGAACCCCGCCGCGTAGGCCTCCTCGGCCGACACACCCGGCATCCCTCCGGCGCCCTCGGCGCCCGGTGTGTCGTCGCCTCCCCGCCCGCCGTGCCCGGCACGCGAGGCACTGCGCGCCTGCAACTGGTCCAGGAGGGTGCGCTCGCCGCGGCCCCGCATGAGGAGCAGGACGAAGGGATCCTCGTCGAGCAGCCGGGCCACCTGGTAGCAGAGCGCCGAGGTGTGCGGACAGTGGTCCCACGCCTCACAGCCGCACTGCGGGTCGAGATCCCCGATCCCCGGCAGCAGATCGAGCCCGGCAGCCGCCGCGTCCTCGACCAGATGCGGCGGCATCTCGCGGTCGAGGAGTGCGGCGATGTGCCCCGCGCTGTCGACGGCGAGGTCCAGCAGCCGCTCCCACTCCTCCTCCGAGAACTCCCGCACCAGGACGTCGCTGCGGTACGCCGTGCCGTCGCGGTGCTTCACCACCGCCGTGATGCGGCCGGGCCGCACCGACACGGCCCCCACCGCTCCCGCGCGCGCGTGCCGCCGTCCCGCCTTGAGCTGCTGGCCGTCGAGCGCGGTGTCCTCCAGGGCCTTCAGCCATGCCAGGCCCCACCAGGTCCTCGCGAAGGCTCCGCCCTGCGCGGGCGGCAGCGCCGCGAACGTCCGCTCGTCGCCCTCGTGTCCGTACCCGCTCATCGTGCGTCACCCCGCAGTCGTACGAGCTCCGCCAGCTCGGCATCGGTCAGTTCGGTCAGTTCCGGCGGGGTGTCCCCGCCGGTCCCGAGGACGGTGTCCGCCAGCTCCCGCTTGCGGTCGAGCATGGTCGCGATCCGGTCCTCGATCGTTCCCTCGGCGATCAGCCGGTGCACCTGCACCGGGCGGTCCTGCCCGATCCGGTACGCGCGGTCGGTGGCCTGGGCCTCCACGGCCGGGTTCCACCAGCGGTCGTAGTGCACGACGTGTTCGGCTCGGGTGAGATTGAGCCCCGTCCCGGCGGCCTTGAGGGAGAGCAGGAAGACCGGGACCTCGCCGGTCTGGAAGCGGGCGACCATCGCCTCGCGCTCGGCGACCGGCGTCCCGCCGTGCAGGAACTGCGTCCGCACGCCCCGCGCCGCGAGGTGGGCCTCCAGGAGCCTGGCCATCCCCACGTACTGGGTGAAGACCAGGGTGCACGCGCCCTCGGCGAGGATCGTGTCGAGGAGCTCGTCGAGCAGTTCCAGCTTGCCCGAGCGGCCCTCGATCCTCGGCCGCTCCTCCTTGAGGTACTGGGCGGGGTGGTTGCAGATCTGTTTGAGCCCGGTGAGCAGCTTGACGACCAGGCCGCGCCGCGCCATGCCGTCGGCCTCGGCGATCGCGGCCAGGGTCTCCCGTACCACCGCCTCGTAGAGACCGGCCTGCTCCGGCGTCAGGGAGACGGCCCGGTCGGTCTCCGTCTTCGGCGGCAGCTCGGGTGCGATGCCGGGGTCCGACTTGCGGCGGCGCAGCAGGAACGGGCGGACCAGCGCCGCCAGTCGCGCTGCCGCGGCCGGGTCACGGCCGCCCTCCACGGCGGCCGCGAACCGGGTCCTGAAGGCGCCCAGGGTGCCGAGCAGCCCCGGCGTGGTCCAGTCGAGGATCGCCCACAGCTCGGAGAGGTTGTTCTCCACCGGCGTGCCGGACAGCGCCACGCGCGCGCGTGCCCCGATGGTCCGCAGCTGCCTGGCCGTCGCCGAGTACGGGTTCTTGACGTGCTGCGCCTCGTCCGCGACGACGAGTCCCCAGCTCCGCTCGGCGAGTCGCGCCGCGTCGAGCCGCATGGTGCCGTACGTGGTGAGGACGAACCCGCCGTCGGTGAGGTCCTCCAGGTCACGGGTCGCGCCGTGGAAGCGGCGCACCGGCGTGCCGGGCGCGAACTTCTCGATCTCGCGCTGCCAGTTGCCCATGAGGGAGGTCGGGCAGACGACGAGGGTGGGCCCGGCGGATGCCGGGTCGGACTGACGGTGCAGATGCAGCGCGATGACCGTGATGGTCTTGCCGAGACCCATGTCGTCGGCGAGGCATCCACCGAGGCCGAGGGAGGTCATCCGGTGCAGCCAGTCGAGCCCGCGCAGCTGGTAGTCGCGCAGGGTCGCGGTGAGCGCCGCGGGCTGGGAGACCTGCGGATGGCCGCCCTCGGGGTCGGCGAGCCGCTCCCGCAGCCGTTCCAGCCAGCCGGTCGCCGCCACCTCCACCGGCCGGCCGTCGACCTCCGTGGTGCCGGTGAGGACGGCGGAGAGGGCGTCCACCGGAGTCACCGTACGGTCCTGCTGCGACTGGGCCCGGCGCACCTCGGCCGGGTCGACCAGCACCCAGCGGTCACGCAGGCGGACCAGCGGCCGCCCGGCCTCGGCGAGCCGGTCGAGCTCGGCGCGGGTCAGCTCCTGATCGCCGACGGCGAAGCGCCAGTTGAAGCCGAGGAGGGCGTCGGCGGAGAGGAAGGAGGGGAGGGTGGAGGAGGAGCGTGCCTCCGCCTCCTTCTCGTCGGATCCGAACGCAGCGGTACCGGACGCGAGCCCGTCGGTACCGGACGCGAGCCCGTCGACACCGGACCCGGGCCGGCCGACCGTGTTCCGTCCCTCCGGCGGTTCGCCGCCCACCGGTCCGATCACAGCGCTCGCGGTCAGCCGGTCCGCGAGCTCGCGCGGCCAGTGCACCTGGACCCCTGTGGCCGCCAAGGCCTGGCCCACCGTGCCGAGGAGCTCCGCGACCTCCTCGTCGGCGAGTTCGACGGTGTCGGGCACCGCCGCCGTCAGGAGCGGGGCCAGCGGGGGCCAGACCCGTGCGGCGCGCCGGAGGGAGAGCAGGGCGTCCATACGGGCCTGGGGGCCGAAGGCGGCCGCCGTCCGGCCGGAGCCCGCCCACACCTCCGCCGCGTCCGCGACGAGGGTCGGGTCGGCGACGCCGTGCAGCTGCAGGACCGCCCGGAAGTCGGGCGCCTTCTCCGACTCGGCGGTGAAGCCCGGAAGTTCGAGCCGGAGCGACAGGCGGACGCCGGCGTCGTGCACCGCCGCCAGATCGGCGGCCCATGCCCGCTGTTCGGGGATCGGCTGCGGCGTGTCGGCGGCGAAGGCGGGGCCACCGGCGGCGAGCGGAGCGGCCGGGGTACGGGGGAGGGTGTCCGCGACGGCGTCGGCGAACGCGCGCAGCAGTGCCTCGGGTTCGGGGAGGAGCAGGGGCTCGTCCGGCGAGAGGGGTACGGCGTGGGCCTCTGGAGGCATTGACGCGGCGAGCGTTCGCAGGGCGGCGAGCTCGTCGGGCCCGAGTGGACCGGCTCGCCACGCGTCGATGTCACCGGGGGTGAGACCGGGCAGCAGCAGGCCGCGTGAGACCAGGTCGAGGGCGAGGAGTGCGGCGGCACCCCAGAAGGCGCTCGCGGGTGACGCGGTGTCGGAGAAGCGGGCGTCGGCGAGCAGCGGCAGGGCGTCCCGTACGGAGAGGACACGCGCGGGGACGGTCACCGGCCGGAGGCTCTCCCCGTCGACGACCATGATCTCGGCGCCCGTGGTCTCGGCGCCCGTGGTCTCGGCGCCCGTGGTCTCGGCGACGGTGGTGTCGGTGTCACGGGCACGAGCAGCGTCGCCGTCGGCACCGGCTCCGGCGTCGGACCGGGCGCCGGGCGCGAGGGCATCGGGGCTCGGCAGTGCGTCGCCGTCCAGGGACCAGAAGGCGATCCGGCCCGCGCGGGGCGGATCGGCGGGGAGGAACACGGCGGAGTGGAGGGTGAGTTCGCGGGAGGCGTCCCGGAAGGGACGCCGGGTGGATACCGGCGGGGGTACAAGAGCGGGTTCGCGGGCGGAATCATCGGGTCCGTGCGACGGCGACAACGCATTCCTCAAATTTGACTACCTGAAGTCCGAGCGGCCGAGGGTACCTCACCGCACCGCACCGGCCCGGCGAGGCACTCGCCTCGCGTGATCCACGCCACAGACGTCACGGGGGTAGGGCTCGCCCCACCCCCGGCCCCCGGCGCACCCCCGACCGGGCTCGGGTGGTGACGTCATGGCCCCGGACGATCACGGATCCGTACGTTCTCGGTAGGCGCCCAACGACCGTCACCGATGCCGACAGAAACCGGAGCCCTCCATGCCCCAGGCCACCGCCCCGCCCCCGGCCGCCGCACCCGCCGCGGCGCCCGCCCGTGCCAGGGTCGGCAGCGAGTTCACCCCGCTCCTGCGGACGGTCAGGTCACAGGGTCTCCTCGAACACTGCCCCGGCTGGTACGCCCGCGGAATCGCCGTGAACCTCCTCGGAATCGCCGCCGTCGTGGCCGGGCTCGCCCTGATCGGTCCCTCCTGGTGGGCGCTCCTCCTCGCCGTCCCCCTCGCGCTGCTCTCCGCCCGGGCCGCATTCGTCGGCCACGATGCGGGTCACGCCCAGATCACCCCGAACCGCAAGGTCAGCCGGATCCTCCAGCTCGTCCACGCCAACCTCCTCCTCGGCATGAGCCGGGAGTGGTGGAACGACAAGCACAACCGCCACCACGCCCACCCCAACCACCTCGACAAGGACCCGGACGTCGCGGCCGACATCCTCGTCTTCGCCGAGCACCAGACAGCCGGCCGCACGGGGCTGCGCGGTTTTCTCACCCGCCACCAGGCGTGGCTGTTCTTCCCGCTGACGACCCTGGAGGGCATCGCGCTCAAGGTGTACGGAGTCCAGGCCCTGCTCGCCGAGGACGGGCCCTGCCGATCCCGCCGCGAGCGGCTCGTCGAAGGCGCGCTGCTCCTCGCCCACTTCGCCGGCTACACGGCCCTGCTGCTCACCCTCCTCACCCCGGCCCAGGCGTTCGTCTTCGCCCTCGTCCACCAGATGCTGCTCGGTGTGCACCTGGGCATGGCCTTCGCCCCCAACCACAAGGGCATGGAGCGGCCCGACGAACACGCGGACGGCGAGGGCTGGGGTCACCTGCGACGCCAGGTGCTCACCTCGCGCAACATCCGGGGCGGCGCCCTGACCGACTGGTTCCTCGGAGGTCTCAACTACCAGGTCGAGCACCATCTCTTCCCGAGCATGCCGCGCCCGAACCTGCGCCTCGCCCAGCCCGCCGTCCGGGCCCACTGCGCCGCCCTGGGCGTCCCGTACACGGAGACCGGTTTCGTGGACTCGTACCGCCAGGCCCTCGGTCACCTGCACGACGTGGGCGCGCCGCTGCGGTCCGAGTGGGCCGAGTAGGGTCGCAGACGGTCACTGCGATGGGAGCATCGATCCGGCGGTCGGTGATTCGCCCGTCGGACAGCGGAGACCCGTCGGACAGCAGAGAAGGGGAGCTCCTCGCCATGAGCGACGGCACGGTCACCACGGTCAGCAGCAACGGCACGTACACGTTCACCAAGCCCAACCGCGAGGGCATCACCCTCCTCGCCGGGCTCGGCGTGGAGGGCGACGTCCACGCGGGCGTGACGGTCAAGCACCGCTCGCGCGTCGCCCAGGACCCGACCCGGCCGAACCTGCGTCAGGTCCATCTCATCCACGCGGAGCTCTTCGACGACGTCGCCGGCGCAGGCTTCGATGTCGCTCCCGGCGACCTCGGCGAGAACGTCACCACCCGGGGGATCGACCTCCTCGGCCTGCCCACCGGCACCCGCCTGCACCTCGGCACGGAGGCGGTCGTCGAGATCACCGGACTCCGCAACCCGTGCGCCCAGATCGACACCTTCCAGCACGGTCTGCTCAAGCAGGTGCTCGGCCGTGGCGAGAACGGCGACATCGTGCGCAAGGCCGGGGTCATGGGCATCGTCCTGGCCGGCGGCGAGGTGCGCCCCGGAGACCCGATCCGCGCCGAGCTTCCGGAGGGCCCGCACCGCCCGCTGGAGACGGTCTGAGTCACCGGGCCTCGCTCATGCCCCGGGCGCGTACCGGGCCCCCGCGGCTCACCCCTCCAGGGCGCAGGAGTTGACGACGTCACCGCTCGCGGGCCGGGCGATCACCCGGTCCGCCGGCGGAGCCGTACCGTCCTCGACCCACTTCGTCAGCGCGTCGAACGCGGAGCGGTAGCACGGCAGGATCGGACGCAGACGGTCCGGATACGTGTCGTACAGGCCGTCGGTGTGCGTCCCGTCCTGCACCGTGTAGAACCGGTGCACCCCGCCCCGGCCCCGCCCGTCGATCATCCGTGCGTACACGTCGGAGTCGGTGGCGAGGGGCAGCAGCGTGTCGAGCTCGCCGTGGAGGGTGATGAGCGGCTTGCCGATGCGGCCGGTCAGCGCGACCTTCGCCACCGCGCGGTGCACGGAGGCGGGCCGGGAGGCGTAGTCGTACGAGGCGTCCGACGCGCAGGGCGCGAAGATCTGCTCCACGGTCCCGCCTGCGGTGGAACCGGGGCAGGCGGGGTCGTACGAGGGGTCGAACTCGGCCCGGAAGATCTTCTGCGTCAGTCCCCAGTACGCCTTCTCGTGGTACGGCCACAGGAAGCGCGACCCGGGTGCGAAGCCGGCCCCGATCAGGTCCTCGTCGGAGGCCTGCCCCAGCGACCGGGCCACCGTCACCGGCAGGCTCGTCAGAAGGTTGGGGCCGCGCGACGTCCAGAGCACGCCCTCCCAGTCGACCCCGCAGTCGTACAGCTCGGGACGGTTCTCCAGCTGCCAGCGCGTCAGATAGCCGCCGTTGGAGATGCCCGTCATGTACGTGCGCTCCGGGCCGCTGCCGTAGCGCTGCCGAACGGCCTTCTTCGCTGCCCGCGTCAGCTCGGTCACCCGGCGGTTCCACTCGGCGACCGCGTCGCCGGGACCGCGTCCGTCGGTGAAGAAGTCCGGTCCCGTGTTGCCCTTGTCGGTGGCCGCGTAGGCGAAGCCCCGGGCGAGGACCTGGTCGGAGATGAGCGCGTCCGTGGAGTACTGGCGCCGGGTGCCGGGCGCGCCGGTCACGACGAGGCCGCCGTTCCAGCGGTCGGGCAGCCGGATGACGAACTGCGCGTCGTGCGCCCAGCCGTGGGTGGCGTTGAGCCGCGAGTCGTCGGGGAAGTAGCCGTCGATCTGGACGCCGGGCACGCCCGACGGGTTACGGGTCCCCAGGGCGGCGAGCCCGGCCTGGTCCGCCGTGTCGGTGTACGGCGTGCCCGCGAGGCCCGCGGTCGTCAGATCCGCCAGGCAGGCGGACTGCTGGTGCTCGGCTCCGGGAACGTGGAGCCGGTTCTGGCGCGCGCAGTGCGCGGTGGTGTCCGCCGCTGCCCGCTCCTCCGCCCCGGCGGGACCCGCGGGAGCCAGGACGGTGACGGCGGTCAGGAGCGCGGCGAGCAGCGGGACGCCTGGGAACAGGCGCATGGAGGCCTCCGGGGGGCGAGGGAAAGGGATGCGGCGCCACATCGTGCGGCGCGCCCTCACCACCGGGCCATGGTCCCGGACCACACCTCGTGCTGTCGGGCCGTGTGGACCGGCATGACACCCTCGGCGGGCCTCCTGCCCGGCGGCCGGGAAGCGAGCAGGAAGCCGGCAGAAAAGGAATGGGGGTCGAGCGGGGGCGATCGGTCTCGGCAGGGAGCCGATCAGGAGGGCCGGACGGCCATCGCGTCGAGTCCCTCGAGGAGCGCGGGCAGCCGTGGACCGCGGGCCACCGGCAGGACTTCGCCCGGCAGCTCGTCGAGCAGGACGAAGGCCATGTCGTCCGGACGTGCCACCAGCGACCAGCCGGGGCCGTCCGCGCGCAACGTCCGCCCGCCCCCGTCGGTACCGGTGTCGGATGACCGTACCCGCCCGATCGGCGGCGGCTCCTCGAGGTAGCCGCGGAGTTCGTCGAGGGCCCGGCGGACTCCGGCGTACGGATCGGCGACGGAGCCCGCGGCCGCTGCCGCGTCGGTGGACGCCGCGGCCTCGCCCGAGGTCGCCGCGCCGGTGGACGGCGCCGCCTGCGTCGACGGCGCCGCGTTCGTGGGCGGCACTGCCTTCTTGGGGGAGGGCCTGTCGAACCACGTCGTGGGCCGGGGCGTGACCTCGGCCGGCGTCGGCGGGGCGGCGGGCCCGGACGACGATGCCGCGGTTTCGGGCGGGACCGGCGTCCCGGGCGGGAGCGGAGCCCCCGCGCCGGCCGGTGCGTCGTCCGTCACCTGGCTCCGCCAGGCGGACCACTGGAGTGCCACCTCGTCCGCGCCGAGGCGCCGCTGGGCAGGCCCCCACGCGTCGCCGGACGGCGGGACCAGCGGGGCCGGGTCGCCCTCCTCCGGCTCCGGGTCGTGCGGGGCCGGCACACCGGGCGCGCGGGTCGCCACCGCGAGCGGCCAGCCCGGCAGCCCGGCGACCACCGAATGTTCGTCGGGGGAGAGGTCGTAGGCCATGCCGCAGTCCCAGGAGGAGATGGCCACCGCGACCAGCGACACGTCGTCGACGACGACCGTCCACCGCGCGCCGAGCCCGTCCTGGCCGAACACGAGCCCGTACCCCTCGGCGTACGGCTGGAGCCCGAGCGCCGCGCACGCCGCCGGGTAATCGTCGCCGAGCACGCTCGGGAAACGGGCGGGCGTCAACAGTGCCGCGGTCAGCACGAACAGCGCGTCGGCAGCGCCGTCGGCCTCGGCCTCGGCGATCGGGTCCGTCCCAGCCACGCATGCCTCCCCATCTGGTTGTCGGCGCACCTTAACCAGTGAGTAGGGAGCCCTGTCCATAGTCCGGCGCCGTGACCTGCATCGCCGTACGGGCCCGGGTCGGGTGGGCGGGCCACGGCGCCTCCGCGTCTCCGGCGCTCGGGCCCGCCCCTGTCTCGGGCGCGCGCTCTGTCTCCGGCGCTCGGGCCCGCCGCGTGCGCCGTGCTCGGACCCGCCGCGCGCCGCGAGTCCTACGCGTCGGCCGCCGGTCGCCGCGCCGGGTCCTCCCGCAGGCCCAGCAGCGAGCGGGCCACGGCCCTCGGCGACTCGTTCCGTTCCCGGGCGAGCGTGAGGAGGGCCCGGCAGGCCAGTTCGTTCACCCCGAACGACAGCATGCCGGGGGAGACCCGGCTGGCCGCCTCCTCCGCCCGCGCCGGATCGTCCTCGGCGCACGCGGCCACGTACTCGGCGGCCGCCTCGAAGAGGTTGTGCCCCTGCCGGGGGCGCGGTGGCGCCGACGCGGCGGCCTCGGATGCCCGCCGGGCGGACGGAAGGAGCCTGCGCAGTCTCTCGGGTACCCGTGCCACGCCGCACCGCCTTTCCCGGGCACGACTGCCCGGCACATCCACGGTAGTCAGTGAAGTGCCGGGAAAGAAGGGTGCGTTGGAGTCGGCTAGGAAGCCCCGCCGCTGGTGGACCACCGCTGGACCGGCGGCGAGACGTCCCCCAGGAGGGGGAGGTTCCTCTCGACGGCCTTCTTCCAGGAGCCGTCGTCGATCATCTTCTGGAGCGCCCGCTTGACGGTGCCGTTCGCATCGCCGCCCTCCGGCACGCCGATGCCGTAGGGCTCGTCGCTGACACGGAATCCGGCGAGCTTGAACCGGCCCTTGTACGCGTCGTGTGCCGCGTACCCGGCGAGCAGCGTGTTGTCGGTGGTGACGGCGTCGACGGCGCCCGAGGCGAGGTCGTCGATGCAGCGGGTGTAGCTGTCGTGTGTCACGACCTGTGCCTGGGGGGCGAGCGTCGTGCGGATGAGGAGCGCGGTGCTGGAACCCGTGGCCGTGCAGACCTTCCGGCCGTTGAGATCCGTCGGACGCCTGATCGTGGTGTCGTTCGCGGGGAGCAGGACGTCCTGATGGGCCATGAAGTAGGGACCGACGAAGTCGACCTTCTTGTCCCGCAGGGAGTTGAACGTGTAGGTCGCCACGACGAGGTCGACATCACCGCTGGTGAGCAGCGACTCGCGCATGGAGCTCCGGGCCTCCTGCCACACGATGTCGGCGGGATCGTGCCCGAGCACGCGGGCGACGTAGGTCGCCACGTCCACGTCGAGACCCGCGTACGTGCCGTCCGGGTTCTTGAAGCCGAGTCCGGGCTGATCGAACTTGATGCCGATGGTGATCTTGGGGCCGCCGCCGGTCGGGGCCGCCCCGGACGCTCCGATGGAGGGCGTGCTGGGCGTCGACGGCGAGGAGGATCCCTGGCCGCTCGGCTTGCCCTCGACGCGGTCGCCGTCTCCGCCGTCCTTCGCGCCGCCGAACGGGAGGAGGTTCCAGACGAGCACACCGCTGAGGACGACGGCCGCCGCTGCCACCGCCGCGTACGCCCCGCCGCGCCTCTTGCGCGCCGTCGGCGGCCCGGCCGGTACCGGGGATGCGAGGGGGAAGGCGGTGGCGGTGTCCGCGCCGACGTCGACGGTGGGGCGTCCGTCGTCCACGGCCGCATGAGGCACCCGATCCTGCGGTTGCGGCTCTGGCTGTGGTCGATGTCCGGACGGGGGCTGTGGCCGAGGCCGTGGTCGAGGCCCGGCGTGAGCGTCCGCCCCGACTTCCGCCTCCACCTCGGCGAGCATCCGGTCCAGTGCCTCGCCGTCGGGGCGCGCCGCCGGATCCCGCACCAGCACGCTCGTCAGAACCCGCGTCAGCGGCCCGGCCCGCCGGGACGGAGGCACGTCCTCGCCGAGGACGGCCGCGAGGGTGGCGAGCGTGTTCGCCCGGCGCAGCGGATGGTGGCCTTCCACCGCGACGTACAGCGTCATGGCCAGCGACCAGAGGTCGGCGGCCGGCCCGCCCTCCTCGCCACTGACGCGTTCGGGCGCCATGTAGTCGGGCGTGCCGATGATGGACCCGGCGGCGGTGAGGCCCGTGGCCCCGTGGATCGCCGCGATGCCGAAGTCGGTCAGGACGGGCTGCCCGTCGGGCCGCAGCAGGACGTTCGGCGGCTTGACGTCCCGGTGCTGGATGCCTGCGGCGTGGGCCGCCCGTAGCCCCGCGAGGATCCCGCGCCCCAGCGTCGCCGCCTCGCCGACGGCGAGTTCACCGCGGTCGAGGCGGTCCTGGAGGGAACCGCCGGGGATCAGCTCCATGACGAGCCAGGGATACGTGCCCTCGCCGCCGTCCACGATGTGATGGATGGTCACCACCTGGGGGTGCGCCACGCGCGCGAGTGCCCGGGCCTCACGCAGTACCCGGATGCGGAGCTCCCGGGCGGCCTCGGGGTCGTACTCGGCCAGCGCGGGGTCGGGCGGGCGGACCTCCTTGAGGGCCACCTCACGGTGGAGCGCCAGGTCCCGCGCGCGCCACACGGTGCCCATGCCGCCCCCGCCGAGCCGCGCCACCAGCTCGAACCGATCGTCGACCACCCGCGCCACTCACAGCCCCCTCAGCCACACGCCGACCCCGCCACGACTCTGCCACATCCGGGTGAGTGATCCGCTCGGATCGAGGACGGGGCCACAGGGCGGGCGGATGGACGCCCGGACGTCCATGGCCGTGCGGAGCGCAACGATCCGCGCCTCAGTCCTCCCGTACGGCCATGGCCAGGTAGCGCGCGTCCTCGTCGACGTAATCGACGAGCCGCCAGCCCGCCTCGGCGAGCACGGGGCGCAGCCGGGGTCCGGCGCGCAGGTCGTCCGGGGTGATCTGGCGGCCGTGGCGGGCCGCGAGGGCCGCCCGACCGATCGGGTGGAAGAGTGCGAGCCGGCCGCCGGGCCGTACGACGCGGGCGAGTTCACGCAGGTCGGCCACGGGTTCGGCGAGGTGCGAGACGAGCCCCGCCCCGAAGACCGCGTCGAGCACGCCGTCGCGCACCGGCAGGCGTCCGACGTCGGTGAGCAGCAGCGTCGCCGTCGCGGTCGTGCCGCCGCGCCCCGCGGCGACGGCCCGTTCGAGCATCTCCGGGGTGAGGTCGGCGCCGAGTACGGTGCCGGACGGGCCGACGGCGGCGCGAAGCGGCGTGAGGGCGCGCCCGGTCCCGCAGCCGGCGTCGAGCACGGCGTTGCCCGGGCGCAGGCCGAGCTCCTTCACCGCGGCCGCGTACGCGGGGCCGTCGTCGGGGAACCGGCTGTCCCAGTCGGCCGCGCGGGCGCCGAAGAACTCTCGGACGTGTGTGGGGTCATCGCTCATGCGCTCATGATTCCGTACCCGGAGGAGTGACCGTCGTGTGTGAACATTTTGTGTGCACCGTGTGTGTGCACGTTCGAGCCCGGTGCGATCGTTCGGGATCATCTCTCTGTCATATTCCATCAGCTTTCGAAATGCGCCCCTGATGCGCCCCCTGATGCGCACTAGCGTCCGTGAGCCATGGGACACCTGGACCACGCCACCTTCGGCTGGCTGACACCTGCACTGTCGTACGCGATGGCCTGCGTCGGCGCCGCCCTCGGGCTGCGCTGCACCGTGCGCGCCCTCGACGCGACCGGCCGTTCGCGGCGCAACTGGCTGCTCACGGCGGCCTCCGCGATCGGCACCGGCATCTGGACGATGCACTTCGTGGCGATGCTGGGCTTCGGCGTGACCGGCACCGACATCCGCTACGACGTTCCGCTCACCATTCTCAGCCTCGTCATCGCGATGGCCGTCGTCGGCGTCGGGGTGTTCGCCGTCGGCTACGGACGCGACCGGATCCGGTCGCTCCTGATCGGCGGACTCACCACGGGTGTCGGCGTGGCGAGCATGCACTACATGGGCATGGCCGCCCTCCGGCTCCACGGCGAGGTCCGCTTCGACCCCCTGCTCGTCGGCCTCTCCGTGCTCATCGCCGTCGTCGCGGCCACCGCGGCCCTGTGGGCCGCCCTCAACATCCACTCACCCGCCGCCGTGGCCGTGGCCTCGCTCGTGATGGGCGCGGCGGTCAGCAGCATGCACTACACCGGCATGTTCGCGGTGCGGGTGGACGTGGTCCCCTCGACCGCCACCCTCCCCGGAGCCACGGTCATGCAGTTCATCTTCCCGCTCGCCGTCGGCCTCGGCTCGTACCTCTTCATCACCTCCGCCTTCGTCGCCCTCTCGCCGACGGCCAAGGAACGCGCGGCGTACGCCTCCGCCGGCCGCCTCACCGACGAGCGCGCGGTGGACGTCGCACCCGCCGGCTTCCGGACCGCGGAAGCCGCCCGTACACCCACGACCTGAACCGAACCCCGTACGCCACGCACCAGAGACCGTCGCAGCCGGAACGAGGAGGCCATGCGAACTCCCCGCAGGACCAACGACGCCAAGGCGTCGGCGCCGCCGTCGGCGGCCGCGCGCGGGCGGCGCGCACACGCCGGGCCGCCCGCCGACGAGCCGGGCGAGCCCACTCCCGAGGCCTTCCCCGCCGGCGGACATCCGGCCGCCGCCGGACACATGGCGGGCGCGGGACGCGCGGCAGGCACCGGTCACAGGGCCACCACCGGAGTCCACCCCACCGCCCACGGTCCGTCCGTGCCTCACGCCGCCGGGTCGCAGGGACCCCTCGCCCCGCGCCGCGGCCTGCGCCCCCGTACCGTCCGCGCCAAGATCGTCTCGCTCCTCATGGTCCCGGTCGTGTCGCTCCTCGCGCTGTGGGGCTTCGCCACCGTCACCACGGCCCAGGACGTCGCCCGGCTCCGCCAGCTGCAGCGCGTCGACGCCGAGATCCGCGAGCCGGTGACGGCCGCTCTCGCCGCCCTCCAGGACGAACGGCGCGCCGCCGTACGGCAGATCGCGGCCCCCGGAGCCGCCCGTGCCGCCGAGCTCAAGGACCGGATCCGCCGCACGGACGAAGCCGTCGACCGCCTCCGCCTGAACGACACGCACACCATCGGCGACACCGGGGACCTCCCCGGAGACGTGGGGGAGCGCGTCAGCGCCTTCGTCGCCAAGGTCGCCGGCCTCGCCCGGCTCCGGACCGCCGCCACCGACGGGCGCGCCGACGGGAACCAGGTGTACGAGGAGTACACAGCGGCGGTCTCCGCCGCCTTCGCCGTCGGCGGCGCGCTCACCGGCATCCAGGACACCCAGCAGGGCTCCGACGCGCGCGTACTCCTGGAATTCGGCCGGGCCGGCGAGATGCTGTCCCGCGAGGACGCGCTCCTCACCGCGGCCCATCTCACCGGCCGGTTCTCGGAGGAGGGGCTCCGCGCCTTCTCCGGAGCCGTCGAGACCCGGCGCACCCTCACCTCCTCCGCCACCGCCGACCTGCCCGCCGCCGAACGCGCGGCGTGGGACCGGCTCGCCGCCGGCGGAGACCACACCCGGCTCACCCGGGCCGAGGACCGCATCCGCGCCGAGAGCCCCGGCCGCCCCGCCGCCCAGGCGGTCCCCAGCGCCGACTGGGACGACACCCTCGCGGCCGTACGGAGCGCACTCGCCGCGATCGAGACGGACGCCCGTACCGCCGCGACAGACCGCTCCGACCCCTTCGCCGGCGGTGTCCTCACCGCGAGCGGTGCGGCGGTGCTCCTCGGCCTCGCCGCCGTCGCCGCCTCCCTCGTCATCTCCGTCCGGATCGGCCGCGGCCTGGTCGTCGAACTCGTCAGCCTCCGCAACTCCGCCCTCGGCATCGCGCGCGGCAAACTCCCCGCCGCCATGCGTCGGCTGCGCGCCGGCGAGGAGATCGACGTCCAGGCCGAAGCCCCGCCCGGCCCCGTCTCCCAGGACGAGATCGGCCAGGTCGGCGAGGCCCTCACCACCGTCCACCGCGCGGCCCTCTCCGCCGCCGTCGAACGCGCCGAACTCGCCAGCGGCATCTCCGGGGTCTTCGTCAACCTCGCACGGCGCAGCCAGGTCCTCGTCCACCGCCAGCTCAACCTCCTGGACAGCATGGAGCGGCGCGCCGACGACCCCAACGAACTCGGCGACCTCTTCCGGCTCGACCACCTCACCACCCGGATGCGCCGTCACGCCGAGAGCCTCATCATCCTCTCCGGCGCCGCCCCCGGCCGGGCCTGGCGGATGCCCGTCCCCCTCACCAACGTCGTCCGCGCCGCCGTGTCCGAAATCGAGGACTACGCGCGCGTGGAGGTGCGCCGACTCCCCGAAACGGCCGTCGTCGGTGGCGCCGTCGCCGACCTCACCCACCTTCTGGCCGAACTCATCGAGAACGCGGCGCAGTTCTCCCCGCCCCACACCAAGGTCCGGGTCAGCGGCGAGCCCGTCGGCAACGGGTACGCCCTGGAGATCGAGGACCGGGGACTCGGCATGGGCAAGGAGACCCTCGCCGAGGCGAACGCCCGCATCGCCCAGTCCGAGGCCCTCGACCTCTTCGACAGCGACCGGCTCGGCCTCTTCGTGGTCAGCAGGCTCTCCTCCCGCCACGACATCAAGGTGCAGCTGCGGACCTCCCCGTACGGCGGCACCACGGCCGTCGTGCTGCTCCCGACCGATCTCCTCCAGGGCGCCCTGCCCCCCGGCCGCGGCGCGGGCGCGACGGGAACCGACACACCCCATGCCGGAACCCCGCAGGCGCGCGATCCCCGCACGCCCGCCCCCGACCGGGGAGAGCCGGGCGCGGACCACAGGCAGAGCAGCGACGACCGGACGGCGGGCGACCGGTTCCGCACCGACGGTCCCGGCTCCCACCGCCTCGGCTCCGACCCGCGCACGGACGACGCGCGCGCCGCACGCGAACGCGAGGAGGCACAGCGCGCCGAGGCCCGCCGCTTCGGCCGTCCGCAGATGTCCCGTCCGCCGGCGCAGACCGGTCCGCCCTCTCCCACCCTCGGAGGAGGCGCCCCCGCCGGGCCTGTTCCGGCGCCCCGCAGGACCACGCCGCAGCCGACGGGGGGCACACGGCCCGGGATCCTGCCCAGGGAGACCAGCGGCTCCCGGCCTCCGGTCCCGCCGCAGGCCCCCGCGTCCCCGCGCCCGCAGTCCTTGCCGCGCCCGACCGCCGTGCCCGCGCTCGCGGCGCCCGCGGAACCCGGCCCGCCGCCCGCCGGGGTCACCGAACTGCGACGCCGCGGGCCCTCCGTACCGGCGCCGACGCGGCAACAGCAGCCGGGCACGCCCGCGCGTGCCGCAGGTCCCGGTACGCCCGCGGGTGGGGCGGGTGCGGCGCGTCACGCCGGACACGGCGACGACGCGGAGGGCGAGCTGCCGCGCCGGGTGCGGCAGGCGAGCCTGGTCCCGCAGCTACGGGAAGCGCCCGCCTCGGCGCCGGTGTTCGTACCGGCCGAGCCGGGCACGGACGCCCGCACTCCGGAAGTCGTACGGGACCGCATGGCGGCCTACCGGGACGGCTGGCAGCGGGGCGGCGGCGCGGCCCCGGGCAGCAGGCGCCCCCTCGGCACCGGCACCGGTCACGAACCCGGCCACGGCACGACCCCCCTCGACGACCCCCTCCCCGAAGGAGACCAGTCATGATCGACCACGAGAGGATCTCCCACCACCGGTCCGGCGAGCTCGACTGGCTCCTCGACGACCTCGTCATGCGGGTCCGGGAGGTCCGCCACACGGTGGTGCTCTCCAATGACGGACTCGCCGTCGGTGCCTCCAACGGGCTCAGCCGCGAGGACGCGGAACACCTGGCCGCCATCGCCTCCGGCTTCAACAGCCTCGCCAAGGGGGCGGGCCGCCAGTTCCACACGGGCGGCGTCCGCCAGACCATGGTCGAGATGGACGACGGCTTCCTCTTCGTCGCCGCGGCCGGGGACGGTTCCTGCCTCGCCGTCCTCAGCTCCGTGAGCGCCGACATCGGCCTCATCGCGTACGAGATGGCCCGCCTCGTCAAGCGCGTCGGCGAGCACCTGCACACCCCGCCGCGGCTCACGGTGACCCCGCCGGCCGCCGGCTGACCCGGAGAAGGCCCATGAACGAGGACAGCACCGGCGGCGGCCCGTCCGTGCCGGGCAGTCAGTGGTACGACGCCGACGCCGGACCGCTCGTGCGCCCGTACGCGATGACCGGTGGCCGGACCAAGCCCGGGCCCAGCAACGTACGGTTCGACCTCATCGCCCTCGTCGTCGTCGACGACGATCCGCCCGGACCGGCCGAGGAGTCCCTCCTCGGCCCCGAGCACCGGTCCCTGCTCGCCCTGTGCCGGGCCGAGACCCAGTCGGTCGCGGAGCTCTCCGCCGACGCCGACCTGCCCGTCGGCGTCGTCAGGGTCCTCCTCGGCGACCTCCTCGAATCGGGCTTCGTACGTGTCAGCCGGCCCGTACCGCCCGCACAGCTCCCCGACGAAAGAATCCTGAGGGAAGTAATCGATGGCCTACGAGCGCTCTGAGAGCACCGGCGCGGACGATGGCGGGGACGACAGCGCGGACACCACCGCCCTCGCCCTGAAGATCCTGGTCGCCGGTGGGTTCGGCGTGGGCAAGACCACCCTCGTCGGCGCGGTCAGCGAGATCCGCCCGCTCCGCACCGAGGAACAGCTCAGCCGTGCGGGGGAGTCCGTCGACGACACCGGGGGAGTCGACCAGAAGACGACCACGACCGTCGCCATGGACTTCGGCCGCATCACCATCCGGTCCGGGCTCTCCCTGTACCTCTTCGGGACGCCCGGCCAGGACCGGTTCTGGTTCCTGTGGGACGAGTTGTCACAGGGCGCCCTCGGGGCCGTCGTCCTCGCCGACACCCGGCGGCTCGAGGACTGTTTCCCGGCGGTCGACTACTTCGAGCACCGGAAGATCCCGTTCGTCGTCGCCGTCAACTGCTTCACGGGCGCGCGCACGTACGGCGCGGCCGACGTCTCCCGCGCACTCGACCTGGACCGGGGCACGCCCGTCGTGCTGTGCGACGCGCGCGACCGCGACTCCGGGAAGGAGGTGCTCATCCGGCTCGTCGAGTACGCGGGGCGGATGCACACCGCCCGGCTCCTCGACACGGTCGGCTGAGCCGCCGCACCGCGACCCGGGCCGGTCAGTCGGCCACGCCGGCCTGGGCGATCACCTTCTCGATGCGTACCCGGACGAGGAGTTCGCCCGGGACCGCGTTGCGCTCCCCGAACTCGTCCGCCCGGTCCTCGCCCATGTAGCGGGCACCGATCCGGCCGGCCCAGTGGCGCAACTCCGCCGGGTCCTCGCTGAGTTCGGCGCGACCGCTGAGTGAGACGAAGGCGAAGGGCGGAGTGTCGTCGTCGACGCACAGGGAGACCCGTCCGTCGCGCGCGAGGTTGCGGCCCTTGACCGTGTCCTTGCCCGTGTTGAACACGAACTCGTCCCCGTCCAGGAGGAACCAGACCGGTGCGACGTGCGGACTGCCGTCGTCGCGCACGGTCGCCAGCTTGCCGGTCCGGGTTCCCTCGGACACGAAGGTCCGCCACTGATCATCGGTCATCCTCGTCATGCCCCCATCCTGCGGCACGCGCGGGCGTGGTGCAGTGCTTGCCCTGTTCACGACAGTGCGTAAGGCTTGCGGCGATACGGCGGACCACTGCGGCACGGGGACCACGGGACAACCGGGGCGTCGGGACGCACCACCCAGGGGGAGGACCACTGATGGCGTTGGACAAGGAACTGGACTGGCTGCTCGACGACCTGACCCAGCGAGTCGGCTTCATACGGCACGCGCTCGTGCTGTCGAACGACGGCCTGGTGACGGGCGCGAGCAGCGGACTCGCACGCGAGGACGCCGAACACCTCGCGGCCGTCTCCTCGGGCCTGCACAGCCTGGCCCGAGGCTCGGGCCGGCACTTCAGGGCGGGCCGGGCGCGCCAGACGATGGTGGAGTTCGACGAGGCGCTGCTCTTCGTGACGGCGGCGGGCGAGGGCAGCTGCCTCTGCGTCCTGAGCGCGGCGGAAGCGGATGTCGGCCAGGTGGCGTACGAGATGACGCTGCTGGTCAACCGCGTCGGCGAGCACCTCGGCGTGGCCGCCCGGCTGCCGGGGCGCCCGGAGGGCGGCTTGATCTGACGCCACGGCCGCCGTCCTGAGGGGTTGTCCACAGGCGGTTGTCCACAGGTCGTGCACGGGCCGTCACTCTGCGTTACGTTCTCGGTGGTGGGTCGGAGGGCCCGGCGGCTCGGCGTGCTCCTCCGCGCCACGGACGACCCCTGGGCACAGGCCGCCGCCATCGCCTCGATGCTCGACCCGGTCCAGGTGTCCGAGGTCGTCGACGACCCGTACGAGCGCGCCCATCTCGATCGGCTGCGCCCGCCGGCGCCGCCCGGAATGCCGGTGCACGCGGCGGGCCGCGACATCGCCGAGCGGCTCACACGGGCCGACGGCCCCGACGAGATCCTCTGGCACCGGCTGAGCCTGGCGCTGGCGCTCGACGAGGCCCGGACGGAGCAGCCCGCGCCGTATCCAGGTGGTGCGGGCAGTTCGGGTGCGGCCGGAGAACGGCCGGGCGCCGGGACGCCCGTGCCGGTGCTCCGGCAGCCGGCTCCTACCGTGGCGCCCGCACTGCCCCAGCCGCCCGTCCTGGCCGTACCAAGCCGGCCGCCGGCCGTACCGATGGCTCTCGGTCCTCGTCCGGCTCAGGCTCCCGCACCGGCGGGGTGGCCGACTGCGATCGACCGCCCGCCGAGCCGTCCGGCCGCCCGCCTCAGGCTCCTCGACCGGCTGCGGCGCAGGAGGGCTGCCGACGGCGGGCGGGCCGGCGGACGGAAACGCCCGGTGTCCTGGCCCTGACGGCGACGCGTGGCGTGCGGCGAGGGCGCGGTGTGGGGAGGATGGGCTCATGCTGCTCGCCCGTGTTGCGGAGGTGTCCCGTGAGGTCGCCGCCGTGTCAGCGCGCTCGCGCAAGATCCGCCTCCTGGCCGAGCTGTTCGCGGAGGCCGAGCCAGAGGAGAGCCCTCTCGTCATCGCGTACCTCTCCGGTCGGCTTCCCCAGGGGCGGATCGGGGTCGGCTGGAGCGTTCTCAAGGAGGTGGTGCCCCCCGCGGTCCCGCCCGCCGAACGGCCGGGTCTCACGCTCGGGCGCGTGAACGAGACGATGACAGAACTCGCGGCGGTCTCCGGAGCCGGCTCCCGTGCCGAGCGGACCCGGCTCGTCCACGCCCTGTTCGCGGCGGCCACCGACGACGAACAACAGCTCCTGCTGCGGCTGCTCACCGGGGAGGTGCGCCAGGGAGCTCTCGATGCCGTAGCGCTGGAAGGCGTCGCCCAGGCCGCCACCGTGCCCGCCGCCGAGCTGCGGCGTGCCGTGATGCTCGAAGGCTCGCTTCCCCCGGTCGCGCAGGCGGTGCTCGCCGAAGGCGCCACCGCGCTCGACCGGTTCACCCTCCGGGTCGGCAATCCCGTGCAGCCGATGCTCGCGCACACCGCGGCCTCCGTCACCGAGGCCATCGGTGCTCTCGGGCCCTGTGTCGTCGAGGAGAAGCTGGACGGCATCCGTGTCCAGGTCCACCGGCGCGGTGACGACGTCCGGGTCCACACTCGCTCGCTCGACGACATCACCGACCGGCTTCCCGAAGTGGTCGCGACCGCACGTGCCGTACCGGCCGACGGCTTCATCCTGGACGGGGAGGTGATCGCGCTCGACCCCGCCACCGGACGCCCCGTGTCGTTCCAGTCCATCGCGTCCCGGGTCGGATCCCGCACCGACGTCGCCGGTGCGCACGCCACCCTTCCCCTGACCGCGGTCTTCTTCGACGTCCTCGCGGCCGACGGCGAGGGACTGATCGACCGGCCGGGCCAGGAGCGGCACGAGGTCCTCGCCGGACTGCTCCCCGCGTCCCAGCGGGTCCGCCGTCTCGTCGTGGCCGATCCCGCCGATCCCGCCCAGGTGGAGGCAGCCGAGAGGTTCTTCACCGACACCCTGGCCAGGGGACACGAAGGCGCCCTGGTCAAGGCGCTGGACGCGCCGTACGTGGCCGGGCGCAGGGGGCGCACCTGGCTGAAGGTGAAGCCCGTCCACACCGTCGACCTCGTCGTCCTCGCCGTCGAGCGGGGCCACGGGCGCAGAACCGGGCTGCTCTCCAACCTGCATCTCGGCGCGCGCGCGGCGGACGGCGGCTTCGTCATGCTCGGAAAGACCTTCAAAGGACTCTCCGACGACATGCTGCGCTGGCAGACCGAGCGGCTCGGTGAACTCGCCGTCGAGGACGACGGATTCACCGTGCGGGTACGGCCCGAGCTCGTCGTCGAGATCGCCTACGACGGACTCCAGGCCTCGACGCGCTACCCGGGCGGTGTCACCCTCCGCTTCGCCCGCGTCCTGCGCCACCGCCCGGACAAGCGGGCCTCCGAGGCCGACACCGTCGAGGACATCATCGGCCGCTCCTGAGCGCAGGGCGGTGGACCTCGCGGGACGACGTCCCGCGAGGGATGCTGGAGACGTGGCACGAGGAGTGCCGGCACGACGAGCGCGGGGCGCCACGAGCGACCGGCGGCCGCGAGGAGATGAGCGACGTGTACGACTTGCACATCGACACCGACGTGACCGTGCAGCTCAGTGGCTGCAGCCGGGAGGACGCGCAGGCCGTCTTCGGCGTCCTCGACGGTGTCTACGAGCTGGAGGACATGACGGCCCCGGGTCCCCAGGCGGCCACCACGTTTTCCCCCACCGTCTGGACGGCCACCTTCGACACGGCCGGCGGACGCCACCAGGAGGTGCGTCCCACCCGACTGACCTCCCCGGTCGGCGCCACGCTCAGCGGTGGCTACCACGCCGTGAACGAGGTTGAGAAGGTGCTTGCCGCAGGCTTCGACATCCAGTCCCAGCAGTCCGTCTCCGGCGATCAGGAGACCGAGGCCCGACTGCTGCTCGCCTCCCGCTGAGCCCGAGGCGCTGAGCCCGAGGCGCTGAGGCGCGAACTCCCCGGACGGAGTGGACGGGCGCCGTCCGGGGTTCACGTGTGCCCGCGCGCGTGAAGGACCCCCCTGCCTTCCCCGGTATACACCGTGTGTAGAGTTTTCCGTCTGCCGTGAGTGCCGCCCTGACCAGGCGGTTTCCGGCCGTGCCGAAGACATCACCGGGGAAAGCGGGTTCCACCATGTTCCGATCCAGGCTGGGCCGACGCAGGGGGACGGCCACTGCCCTGATCGCCGCGGCGTCATTGATGCTGACGCTGGGCGGTTGCGGAGTCGACCCCGTCACTCCGCAGGACGCCCGGGAGGAGGGCGGAACGGACGACAAGGCGGGGGCCGCCGCCCGTCGCGTCGACTGCGCCAAGGTGAAGTGCATCGCGCTGACCTTCGACGCCGGGCCGGGCAAGGACACCCCCCGGCTCCTCGACATCCTCAAGGAGAAGAAGGTCCCCGCGACGTTCTTCCTGCTCGGCAGCAAGCACGTCGACCGTTACCCCCAGGTGGTCAAGCGAATAGCCGACGAGGGCCACGAGGTCGCCAACCACACCTGGACCCATCGGATCCTCACCGATCTCGACGAGTCGGAGGTCCGCGACGAACTGTCCCGCACCCAGGACGCCGTCGAGAAGATCACCGGCCGGAGGCCCACCCTCATGCGGCCGCCGCAGGGCCGTACCGACGGAGCCGTGTCCGACGTCAGCCGGGAGCTCGGGCTCGCCCAGATCCTGTGGAGCATCACCGCCAAGGACTACTCCACCACCGACTCCGCCCTCATACGGCAGCGCGTGCTCGAGCAGGCGCACGGCGACGGGATCATCCTGCTCCACGACATCTACGACGGCACGGTCCCGGCCGTTCCCTCCATCATCGACGAGCTCAAGCGGCAGGGCTTCACCTTCGTGACCGTGCCCGAACTGCTGGCCCCGGGGAAGGCCGAACCGGGCGCCGTGTACCGCCCTGAGAAGGACTGATCAGACCCCCCGAAAACCGGGTGAGCTGACTCACACCGCCCACACGGGCAGGCTCGGAACATTCGGGAAACGTCTACCGTTCATACGTATGTGACACCGAAGGGGCCCGGTCCCCAAGGTCCCCCCCATGTGGTGACCGCCCTTCGCGTCACGGCAGATCGGCCCCGGTTGGAATCCCCCGTCCAACCGGGGCACTGTCGTTCCCGGCCACTTTTCCGCGCGGCGCGGACGGCAGAGCACGAAAGCGGCGTGTGAGCGGCGCACACCCCGGCGCGTTCGACCCGTTCGAGTGAGCCCTGGCATGGTGCCTCCGACCTCGGGCAGTGATCATCCCGAGCGTCGAGTCGATCACTCGCCGGCCGCTCCGACCAGGGACGATCGAAGGGGGACCTCATGTTCCGCACCACCTCGCGCACCCGTCGCACCCGCCGTGCGCTCGTGACCGCGGCCGCCGCGCTCCTGCTGTCCGGCTGCACCGCGGTCGGGCCCGACGCCCCCGCGGCCCCCGGCGTTCCCTCCGGCAAGGCGGCCCAGGACGCGCTCCTCAAGGCCGCCGAGCATCGACTCGTCGTGGACTGCCTGAGCGGCCGGGGGCTCTCGCTGACGTCCAGGCCCCGCGCCCCGGACGAGGAGCGGAAGCTCCGGGCGGCGCTGTTCGGCGCCGGTCCCCGAGAGCTCTCCGTCACCCTCGCCACGGGCGCCACCGTCACGGCCCACGAGGACGGCTGCGTCGCCGGTGCCCGGCAGCGGCTCTACGGCGACCAGCGACGCTGGTTCCGGGCGCAGGTCGTCGTCGACAACCTCCGCGCCGAGGCCCAGGCCCGGATGCGCGCCGACCCCGCTCACCGAGCGGCACTCGCCCGGTGGACCCGCTGCGTGACACCTCCGGACAGCCCCCGCCCCGACCGTCCCGATCCGGCCGTCGCCACCCGCTGCTCCCGCGAGAGCGGACTCGACGAGGTCCGCGAGCGGCTGGAGGCCGCCGAGCTGGCCACCGTGCGCGCGCTGCGCCGGGACGAGCTCACCACATACCGGCAGCTGCGCGACCGCGCGCTGCGGCAGGCAGTCGAACTGCCCGCGCCCACCCACCCGCAGAAAGGCACCACCCTCTCGTGAAGCGACTTCTCGTCACCACCGCCGCGGCCCTGTTCGCCGCCACCGCCGGTCTCGCCCTCGCGACCTCCGCCGGCGCGGCCGAATGCCCCAGCGGTGAGTTCTGCGTCTGGCAGGACTCCGACTTCGGTGGCCAGCGCGCCAACTGGAGCGGGGACGACGGCTGGTGGGAGAGCTGGATCTCCGACACCGACTCCTCCTGGGCCAACCACGGCATCTCCGGACCCGGCATCAAGGACCACGTCAAGGTCTACGAGAGCGCCTGGCAGGGCGGCGGCATGACCATCTGTCTCGCCCCGGGCCAGGAGGTCGGCTACAACGGCGCGGCCAACGACCGGGGTGACTCCCACATCTGGTCGATGGGCTGCTGACCCGGTCCACGTGCCCTCCCCGCGTCGTGGCACGGCCGCCCGTGCCCCTTTCCCGCCGTCGACCGGGCGGGAGGGGCACGGGGTGGTCCGTCAGCTCTCGTCGCCCAGCCACAGGTCGGGTCCGAAGACCTCGTAGTGGATGTCGGCCGCCGCGACACCCCGGCCGACGAGGTCGCCGCGGACCGCGCGAAGGAAGGGCAGCGGCCCGCAGAGGTACGCCGTGACGTCGGCCGGCAGGTCGAGGGTCGTGACGTCGGCGCGGCCCGTCAGGGCGCCGGAGTCGCGCGGCTCCTCGTACCAGAGGTGCAGCGTTCCGTGCGGCAGCGCGTCCACGAGCCGCCGCAGTTCGGCGGCGTGGGCGTGGGACGCGGGCGTGCGGTCGGCGTGGACGACGACGACCGGCCGGGTCGAACCCGTGGCCGCCAGGTGGTCGAGCATGGCCAGCATCGGGGTGCTGCCGATCCCCGCGGAGGCGAGCAGCAGCGGGCTCTCGCCCTCGGGCAGGACGAGGTCGCCGAACGGGGCGGAGACCTCCACCGTGTCGCCCGCGCGCGCGTGGTCGTGCAACCAGGACGAGACCTCACCGGCCGGGTCGCCGGCGACCCGCTTGACGGTGATCCGCCACTGCGGGTGACCGGGCGCGGCGGACAGGCTGTACTGGCGGATCTGCCGGGCACCGTCGGGCAGGGTGACCTGGACGCTCACGTACTGGCCCGGCCGGAACGCTGCCGTGGGCGTCCCGTCGGTGTGCCGCAGGACGAAGGAGACGGTGTCGGGCGTCTCCTCCCGCCGCTCGGCGATCTCCATCGTCCGCCAGACCTGGCCCTCGGCGACCCCGGTCTGCTGGTAGAGCCGAGTCTCGACCGCGATCAAGGCGTTGGCCATCAGCCAGTACACCTCGTCCCAGGCCCGTGCGACCTCGGGCGTGACCGCGTCGCCGAGGACCTCGACGATGGCGGCGAAGAGGTGCTCGTGCACCGTCTTGTACTGCGCGGAGGTGACGCCGAGCGAGGCGTGCTTGTGGGCAATCCGCGACAGCATCACGTCGGGACGCTCGTCCGGCCGCTCGACGAGGGCGACGGCGAAGGCCGCTATGGAGCCGGCGAGTGCCTGCCGCTGCTCGCCGCTCGCCTGGTTGCCCCGGTTGAACAGGTCGCGCAGGAGCTCGGGGTGGGCGGCGAAGAGGCGCCCGTAGAACCGCTCGGTGATCCTGTCGAGCGCGCCTCCGACGGCGGGCAGGGTGGCGCGGACGACGGGGACGGCCTGCTCGGACAGCATGGCAACTCTCAATCTGGTAGATGATCTGCGTATTTAAAAGCGTGCCCGCGCGCCGTCGGGCGCGTACGGCTCAGAGGGTGGGTCGCGGGGTGAGGGAGAGCAGCAGGGGGCCGGTCGGGGATTCGACCAGCTCCGCCACGGTCAGCGGGTCGAGTGCGCGGTAGAACGCCTCCTGCGCCTCGCGCAGCGCCCCCCGCAGTCGGCAGGCGGTCCGCAGGGGGCACGGCGGGTCGCCTTCGCAGGCGACGACCTCCTCCTCGCCCTCCAGGGTGCGGGCCAGCCAGCCCACCGAGGAGCGGCGACCCCGTTCCGTGAGGGCCAGACCGCCGCCACGGCCGCGCCGCGCCTCGACCACGCCCAGGTGCTGGAGCCGGGTGACCACCTTCGCCATGTGGGCGTAGGGCACGTCCATCGAGTCCGCCACCTCGCGGGTGGTGACGGATTCCTCCGGTGCGGTGACCGCCAGGCGCATCACGGCGCGGAGTGCCAGGTCGGTGAACTTCGTCAGCCTCACGCCGTGACCGTATCAAAGCGGTATCCGGCATACGTATTAAGGGTCCCGCTATGCGCGGGAGGAACGTTGCCGGTGGTGCAGCCACACCCACCAGCCGCCCGAGGCCAGGCAACTGGTGGTGAGGACGATCCCCACGACCGGCCACCGCCCGTCCGCGATGCGGATGTCCGTGACGATCACCAGGAACAGGGCGACCGTCGGCAGCAGAACGGAACCGAAGGCCTTCAGCCCCGCACGAGCCATGACGGGGTCGAGCTGCCGGCTCCGCCGGGAGCGCGGGTCCGGGGAGCCGGCGTAGAAGACGGTGGCACGATCGGTCATGTTCGTGGTGCCCCGGTAGTAGCCGTGGGCCATGTACGGGAGCCAGACCAGGGGCGCCACCAGGCCGACCAGGAACACGGCGCCGAGGAGCGCCCACCTGCCGACGCGGACCCATCGTCCGGATCCGTCGTCCGGCGTGACGAGGCCGAGGAGCTTCGCCATCCGGATGATCAGGTCCCGGAACCCCGCCACGCGCCCCCGGTCGCCGTCGCCTCCTGGCCGCGTGGCGGTCCGGTCGAGCGCGGTCCTGGCGGTATCGGTGTCCTCGTACACCCCTTGCAGGACGAGCAGTTCGGCACCGCGCTGGGGGTCCGTGGTGTCCCGCCCGTCGACGGCGGCGATCTCGAGCACCGTGCGCACCTGCGTGAGGAGCGCTCCGCAGAAGGCCACGGGGATCAGCAGCAGGAAGGGGCCGCCGACGAACGCGCCCTCCGCCGTCACCGCCCGTCGTCCACGCGACACGACCAGGGCCCGCAGCGCGGCCGCGTCGGCCTCCGGATGGGCTTCACGGAGTCGGGCGACGCGCGGACCGACCCCCGGTCCCAGATGGCGCAGAGAGAAGGACGCGAGCGACTCCGGGAGCCTGCCGGGCTCCGCCAGGATCTCCTTGAGCAGGGATCCGGCGAGCCCGGCGGCCGGTGCCGCCCGCGTCCTCTTCCGCACGTCCGGGTGCGCCTTCCTCTGTGCGCTCCTGGGGCTCAGGCCAGGACCTTGGCCTTCGCCTTCTCGAACTCCTCCGGGGTGATCGCGCCCTTGTCCTTCAGCTCCGCGAGCCGCGCCAGCTCGTGGGCGGCACCGCCGCCACCGCCCTCCTGGGGGCCGGCGGTCTTGCGGATGTAGTCCTGGAACGCGGCCTCGCTCTCCTTGGCCCGCTTGACGTCACGCTCGCCCATGCCCTTGCCCCGGGCGATGACGTAGATCAGCACGCCGAGGTACGGGAGCACGATGCAGAAGATCAGCCAGCCCGCCTTGGCCCAGCCGTTCAGAGAGTGGTCCCTGAAGATGTCGCCGATCACCTTGAAGAGCAGGAACAGCCACATGATCCAGAGGAAGAACCACAGCATGGTCCAGAAGAGGTTGAGGAGAGGGTAGTCGTCCATTCCGGCGCACTCCGTTCCCGCACCGGCCGGGGAGGCCGGGCATGCAGCGAGTTTCACCCAGCCGGGCCGCCTCCGCATGTCGTGGCCACTCCACGTGCGGGCCGCCGGCCGCCGTGGTCGGATGGAGGCCGCGTACCGCACGAGGAACGGAGTGCCATGGGGCCGGTGGAATGTGTCGTGCTCGCCTTCCCCGGAGAGCGGCTGAAGGTGGCGGCGGTGACGGCCCTGGCGGACCTGCGCAGAGCGGGCCAGGTGCGGCTCATCGACTCGCTCGTCGTGGTCAAGTCGGTCGGCGGGGAAGTCTCCACCTCCGAACTCGTCGAGTACGAGGAGTACGACGAGGCCACCGCCGAGATCGGCCCCGAGGTGAACCTGCTCGGCCCCGAGGACGCCGAGGAGGCGGCCGAGACACTCGAACCCGGCTCGTGCGCCCTGATGCTGCTGGTCGAACACGTCTGGGCCGCCCGCGCGGCCGACGTGGTCCGCGAGGCCGGTGGCCGTATCGCGGGGAACGTGCGGGTGCCGCCCGAGTACGTCCGGCAGGCGCAGGAAGCCCAGCGCGAGGCCACGGCCGCCGCCATGACCGGAAGGAGCTGACGATGTTTCTGCGACGCCGTCCGCTCGGACGCCCCGTCATCCGGCCCGCCGGAGCTCCGCTCCTCCGCGGCGCGCTCGTCGGGGGCGTGGCCTACGCGGCCGGCCGGAGCTCCGCCCGGGCCGCTCGCCGCGAACAGGACCAGGAGGAGGCCATCGCCGATCTCCAGGCCCAGCAGCCGTCCACGGCCGCCGCTCCGCCGGCACCGAGCGCGCCACAGGCCGCCGCACGCGTCCCGGTCGCGCCGGCCCCCGTCGCGCCGGCCCCCGTCGCGCCGGCCCCCGTCGCGCCGGCATCCGGCGGAGCGTCCTCGGTGACCGATCAGCTTGTCCGGCTCGGCGAACTCGCCCAGCAAGGGCTGCTCACCCCGGAGGAGTTCACGGCTGCCAAGGCCACACTCCTCGGCGTCTGAGGAACTCGGCGCGCCGGCGCGCAGAGGAGCGTCCGCCAGTCATCGCCCCGCCAGGCACGGCCCCGCCAGGCACGGCCCCGTGGGTCGCCGTGCCTCACTCGCCGCGCTGCAGACTCCGTGCTCCGGGCGCCGCCCGTTCAGGCGCCGCGCAGGGCCGCGAGCGCGCGGTCGGCGTGGGCGCTCATGCGCAGCTCGCTGCGGACGACCTCCCGCACCCGACGGTCCTGGCCGATCACGAACGTCACCCGCTTCGTCGGCGCGAGCGAGAACCCGCGCTTCACGCCGAACCGGTCGCGCACGGCACCGTCCGGGTCCGACAGCAGGGGATAGCCGAGGGAGTGCCGCTCGGCGAACTCCTGCTGCCGCTCCACCGGATCCGTGCTGATGCCGACGGGCAGGGCACCGACGGCGCGGAACTCGGCCGCGAGGTCCCGGAAGTGGCAGGCCTCGGCGGTGCAGCCGGGGGTGAGGGCCGCCGGGTAGAAGAAGAGGACGACCGGCCCTTCGGCCAGCAGGCCGCTCAGGGAACGTGCGGCCCCCGTCTCGTCCGGAAGGCTGAAGTCCTCGACGAGGTCACCGACGTTCATAGAGGCCCGTCCCCGATCCGTACGTGCTCCGCCACCGGCGCCTCCGGTGGCCGGCCGGTGACGTTACCGCACGGTAGGACCCGCCGTCACCCTGTCGGGCGCCGGGTCACGCCCTGTCGAGTCCGGTCAGGCCTGGTGCGCCGCCGCCGTCCCCGTCGCCGCCGTCCCTGTCGGCACTGTCGCCGTCGCCGCCCCGCTCCGGGCCGCGGTGCGCCGGTCGAGCACGGTGAGGGCGCGCTCGCCCCAGCGCAGGTTCTCCTCCTCGAAGAACCGGCCGCGCATCAGCGTCAGGTACGGGCCGACCCGCTCCGCCTCGTCGAGGTACGTCTCCTCGTCCCGTCCGGCGAGCATCCACTCCCGCAGCCGGTCGTAGCGGGCCAGCTTGGCCCGCGACGTCTCCATCCGCTGCGCCACGAACCCCCGGACGGCCGCCGTGTCGCCCCCGTCGCAGGCCTGGACCTGCACCAGCAGTTCGTCGCGTACGGCGCTGGGGCGCGGCGGTGTGGCCGTGTAGGCGGCCAGATCCCGCATCCCCGGCTCGGTGAGGCTGAACATCCGCTTGTTGGGGCGCCGTTCCTGCTCCACCACACGTGCCGTGATCAGACCGGCCTCGGCGAGCTTGTCCAGCTCGCGGTAGAGCTGTTGCGGGGTGGCGGCCCAGAAGTTGGCGACGGACACGTCGAAGATCTTCGCAAGGTCGTATCCGGATGCCTCGCCCTCCAGGAGAGCTGCGAGGACGGCGTGCTTGAGGGACATCCCGACACGCTAGCAGCACGTTGAATAGTTTCCTCCGCACCTATTCAACCGGCGATCCCCAGGCCGGACGGGGGTCCTACGCTGGCACGTCCGTCCGGCGCCTGCCTAGGCTGGAGGGAGGGGACGGCAGATCCGAGGGGCAGCGCGATGGACAGCCACACGTTTGTCTATACCACCTATATCCGGACCACCCCCGACGAGCTCTGGACGGCGCTCACGGACCCGGCGTTCACGCGGCGGTACTGGGGTGTGGCCTTCGAGAGCGAGTGGACCCCCGGAGCCCCCATGGTCTGGGACGAGACCGGACGCCGGACCGCCGACCCCGAGCAGGTCGTCCTGGAGGCCGAGCCGGGCCGCCTCCTCTCGTACACCTGGCACACCTTCACGCCGGCCTGGGCGGAGGCCGTACGGCTCGGCCAGGACGTGTACGAACGGCTCGCCCGGGAACCCCGGTCCAAGGTGACCTTCCGGATCGAGCCCTCGGGCGACACGGTCAAGCTCACGGTCACCCACGGCGACCTGGACCCCGACGGCCTGATGAAGGGGATGATCGGCGAGGGCTGGCCCGCGCTGATCTCCAGCCTCAAGTCCCTTCTGGAGACCGGCGAGGAGCTCCCCGAGCCGCCCCGCTGACCCATTCGAGTCGTCTCGGCCGCCACTCGGCCGCCACGCCCGGTCCCTTGATCATCCGTTTCTCCTTTCATCGGATTTGATGCTGTGGTCGGCATCGCCCGCCGACGCCCTGGTCGTCGTCGGAAAGGGGAGGGTGTGTCGGACCCGTCGTCACGCAGACACGTACGGGGGTGGGGAGCGCTCTCCCTGGCCGTCGGAGCCGTTCTCGTCAGTACGGCGGCCCAGTCGCCCGCCGATCCCGAGCCGCGTTCCTTCGCGGTCCCGGAACCCGCCGCCCTCGTCAGGGTGGACGGCTGCTCCACCGGAGGCGTTCTCTGCTCCGCGCCCCGCCGCACCGTCGCGCTCCGCGGCGGGCCCGTTCTGACGGGGAAGGCGTTCACCCTCGCGGGCCGGGTCTCCGGGCCTGTGGAACTCGCGCTGCGCACCCCCGGGGTCCTCGCCGACGTCACCGTCACCGATCAGCGCGGCCGCCGCGTCGCAGGGACGCCGAGCGTCGACGGCACCCGATGGACCAGCGTCGCGCCGCTCCCCGCGGGCGCCCGGTACGCGGCCCGCCTCGTCGTCGAGCGGGCCGGCGCCCGGGGCCCGGACCGCCACCTCGCCCGTCTGGACTTCCGTACGGTGGCGGCTCCCGCCGGGGAACGGTTCACGGTCACCTTCGGACCCGGCGACGGCGGCACGTACGGCGTGGGCCAGCCGGTCACCGCCGAACTCAGCCACCCCGTACCGGCGGACGAACCCGAGGCCCGGCGAGTCGTCGAACGCGCCCTCCTCGTACGGACCGAGCCCCATGTCGAGGGGGCCTGGTACTGGGTCGACTCCGACACCCTCCACTACCGGCCCCGCGCGTACTGGCCCGCCCGCACCACGGTCCGGGTGCGCAGCGGCCTCGACGGGGCCATGGTCATCGGCGGTCTGTACGGCGGCCGCTCACGGCCCGTCACCTTCACCACCGGGGTCCGGCTCGAAGCGGTCACGGACGTCGCCGCCCTCAGGACGACCGTGTTCCGGGACGGCGAACCGCTCCGCACCTTCCCGGTCACCACCGGCAAGGCCGGCTACCGCACCCGGGGCGGCACCAAGGTCGTCCTCGGCAAGGAGCCGCTCGTCCGGATGCGCGGCGACTCCATCGGCATCGCCCGCGGCAGCGGCGACTACTTCGATCTGAAGGTCCGCTGGGCCACCCGGGTGACCTGGAGCGGTGAGTACCTGCACGCCGCCCCCTGGTCGCTCGACGCACAGGGCAGCGAGAACGTCAGCCACGGTTGCATCGGCATGAGCACGGAGGACGCCGCCTGGCTGTTCTCCACCGTGCGCGAGGGCGATCTCGTCCGCGTGGTCAACGGGTACGGCGCACTCATGACCCCCTTCGACAACGGCTTCGGCGACTGGAACCTCAGCTGGCCCGAGTGGCGCCGGGGCAGCGCCTTCGCCCCGGGCGCCGCGGCGCCCCGCTCCGGAAGCGCCGCGGCCGCCCTCCGCCCGGCACTGTGACCGCTCGGGGGTCCGGCATCGGTTCAGCGCTCCGGTGTCGGGCCGTCCGCCTCGGTCGGCATCTCCGGTGCCGTGGGAACCCCCGCCGGAGAGGGCGCACCGATGCTCCGCCTCGGGTGCCGCCGCGACTCCGCGCCGACCAGGACGCCCGGGGGCGATCGCGGCCACGGTGACCCGGGCGAAGTCCGGCTCGGCGTCCGACCACGCCGCCGTGGCCGCGGGGCGGTCGCCCTGCGGCCGAGGGCGTGTCCTACCGGTACTCGACCGTCAGTGTCACCGGCGTCGCCTGGTTCACGAAGAGGTACGCGGTCCCGGTCGGCGCCGACGAGAACCCGAGCCGGAACTGCGTGACCCCGCTCCGGTTCAGCGCCGCGAGCGCTTCCGCCGACAGGTCCGTCGACACCGCGCTCCCCGACGTGAACGCGTCGACGCGCGCCGCGCCCGCCACCGTCGCCGCCGCCGACCAGTCCGCCGGCTCGACCGCGCAGCCGCCGAAGCAACCCGTGCGCAGGTCCACCTGCAGCCGGTTGCCCGAGGGCGACGCCCACGGATCGCCCGAGCCGCTCGACCTGGTGACGGTCAGCCAGGCCCGGGTGACCTCCTTGCCGGCCGGGATCCGGGAGGTGTCGAAGGAGACCACCGACCGGTTCACCTTGCCGTCCGTCCCCCGCCCCAGCGCGAGCCCGTACGCGTCCTCCAGGGTGCCGACCGCCGCGCCCGAACCGTCCGCCGCCGCCTTCACGTACCCGTCCTCGGCGTCCGTGCTCGACAGGATCGTCCGGTCGCCCGCGGGCGGGGGCGTGCCGGTGCCGCGCAGCGCCCGCACCATGCCCATGACCGCCTCGATCTGCTTCCCGCCGTGCCGGGCGTAGGCCGTGTCACCGAGGTAGCCCCACCAGTTCCAGCAGCCGTTCGGGTTCTCCAGGGTCGTGGTCGGTGCCGCCTGCGGATACAGCACGATCATGTCGTTGGTGTCCGCGTACTCGTTCAGGTACGCGTTCTCGACGAACCGGGTCCCGAAGCCCTGGTACGCGTATCCCTGCTTGCAGCCGTGCAGGGCCACGAGCAGCTTGCAGCGCGCTCCCTGCGCGCACGAGGCCGGGACGTACGCGAAGCCCTCCGCGCCCATCGACAGGGCGGCCGCCGAGCCGCCCGGCGCGTACGCGTTCTGGTCGAAGCGGATCAGGGAGCCGCCGGTTCCGGACCCGGGCGCCGTGACCGCGCCGAAGAGATGCCCGAGCAGCGCCCCCTCCGCGTCGATCCCGCAGTTGTTGAGGAACGGAGTCTGCGTCACCGTGCAGGAGTTGGGGCCGAGCGGAGTGATCCAGGCGTGTCCCGCCGCCGTCGACCGGTTGTACTGGACCCGCGCGCCGAAGCGGCCGTAGTAGTCGGCGAGCGCGTCCGCCACCGGCCGCTTCACCGTGGTGTCGCCCGAGCCGCTGAACACGTACACCGGGTCACCGGCCAGATTCGCCACCGGATCGACCTGGCCCTGCGCGGACCGGTCGCGCGTGGCCTGTTCGAGGGCGGCGAGCTGAAGGTTCTGCGTGGTGTCCATACAGGCGTTGAGCGCCGTGGCGAGCTGGCCGCGCGCGCAGTCGTACGGCCCCGACGCGAACGCAGCCGAGCCCTGGAACGTACCCGAGTACGCGACGTGCAGCTGGGTGGCCATGTACCCGCCGGACGACACCCCGGCACTGAACACGGAGCCGATGTCGTAGCCCTGGAGCGTGCCGGGCACGGGCGGGGGAGCGGCGGCCCCGGCGGGGGACGCGGTGGGACACAGGGTCGCGGCGACGCACAGCAGCAGCGCCGCGAAGCGGCGTGGCCCGCGGCGACGGAGGGGACGGGGTGAACGCATGGGATCTCCCGGGCGGCTCGTTCCTGACGGAGGGTCGGCCGGGAGGTTATGGCCGGTCCGGAGCCCTCCTCCATGGGCGAGGACGCCACAATCCGGCCACTCCGGTATGGCGGCCCGTCACCTGGCAGCCGCCGTGGGCCCGCCCGACGCGAGCTGCGAGGATGCGGTCATGGAACACCACGAGGACAGGGACGGGCTGCTGGCCGAGGCGGTCACGCTGCGGGGAGAGGGCCACCGGGAAGAGGCCCGCGAGCGGCTCGTCGCCCTCGCCGCCCGGCACCCGGAGGACGCGGAGATCGCGTACCAGACGGCCTGGGCGCACGACGTCCTCGGGCTGGAGAAGGAGGCCGTGCCGTACTACGAGCGCGCCCTCGCGGGCGGCGGGGCCACGGGCACCGGGCTCACCCCCGAGGACCGGCGCGGCGCGCTCCTCGGCCTCGGCAGCACCTATCGCGTCCTCGGCCGCCACGACGATTCCGTCGCCCTCCTGACGGGCGCCGTCGAGGAGTTCCCGGAGGACGGGTCCCTGCGGACCTTCCTCGCGATGGCCCTCTACAACACCGGGCGGCACCACGAGTCGACCCGGCTGCTGCTCCGCCTGCTCGCCGCCACCAGCGAGGACCCGTCCGTACGGCAGTACCGCCGGGCCATCGAGCACTACGCCGAGGACCTCGACGCGATCGAGTGAGCCGTGGACGGGCCGCTTACCGTCGCCCGTTCACCGACGGCGCCGGGTCACCCGCGTCGTCGGTCCACCGCCGCGGTCCGGTCCGAGGCGGCCGTCAGTCGTTCACCGCCGTCAGGAGCACCACCGCGTCGTCCAGGGCGGTGATCCCGTGCCGTTCCCTGAGCACCCGCAGCGTGCCCGTCGACAGCTCCTCCGCCCGGCCCGCCATCGTCAGGTTCACCCGGCCCCGCAGCACCTGGAGGCTCGCCGCCGGCGGCGCGTTGTGCTCGTCGAGGGACGTGCCCGCCGTCAGGGCGATGACGGACTGCCGGAGCACCCCGTCGTGCATGATCAGATGGGCGCTGCGCCCGTGCGGTGCGGTGCGGGCCGCGGCCATGTGCTCGTCGGCGAGGGCGGTGAGGTCCAGCTTCATGACTCTCCCTGCGGGATGCGCGGGCGGATACCCCCAGCCTCCCGTGTGACGTCCGGGACGCAACTCGGGGCCGCCTGTCCGGAACGCACCACCACGATCGCGCCCGCGGCGACGAACACCCCGGCGGCGAGCAGCGCCGCGGACCAGCCGTGCTCCGCGTACAGCCAGGACCCGGCGAGGGAGCCGAGCGCCCCGCCGCAGAAGGTGGCCAGCATGAAGACGGTGTTGACCCGCGCGGCCACCTCCCGGCCGATCCCGAAGATCCTCGCCTGGTTGGCCACCTGGCAGGAGCTGACCCCGGCCACCAGCAGATTCGCCGCCGCGACCAGGCCCACGGCGGAGTGCGGGACCAGGCCGGCGACACCGAGCCCGAGCCCCGCGAGCCCCAGGCCTCCGGCGCTCACCCGAGGTGCCCCGTACCGGTCGGTGAGCGGTCCCGCCGTCGCCGAGAGCAGCGCGGCGGGCAGGGTCAGAACCCCGAAGAGCCCGGCCATCCCCGGCCCGTACCCCAGCGGCGGCGCCGCCAGGTGGAAGGCGAGTACCGCCCAGAAGACACTGAACGCGGCGAAGACACAGGCCCCGAGCAGCGCCGAGACCCGCAGCGCGCGATGGGCCGCCAGGAGCTTGGGCAGCCCGGCGAGCAGCCTGGCGTACGAGGTGCGACCGCGCGCCCCCAGCCGCTCGGGCAGTCGGCGGGGCAGGACGCACAGCAGGGCCGCCGTCGCCACGGCGGCCACGACGTAGGCCGCCCGCCAGCTGCCGCCGGCGTCCGTGACGGCACCCGAGACCGTACGCGAGAGGGTCGAGCCCAGTGTGAGCCCGAGGCCCACGAGCCCCACGGCCCGGGCCTGCCGCCCGGGGCCCGCGAGCACGGCCGCCACCGGGGTGAGGATCTGCGGAAGCACCGTCGTGGTGGACAGCGCGAGCGTCGCCAGCGTCAGCGTGACCACACCGGGTGCCGCCGCCGCGACGAGCAGAGCGGTGGTGGTGAGGGCGAGTAGCACCGAGGTCAGGCGTCGGAGCCGCGCCGTGTCGGCCAGCGGTACGAGCAGCAGGATGCCGAGCGCGTACCCGATCTGCGCGGCCGAGGCGACGAGTCCCGCCGTCCGCTCCGACACGTCGAGGCCCCGGGCGACAGCGGCGAGGAGCGGCTGCGGGAAGTAGATGTTGGCGACGGTGACGGCGCCGGCGACCGCGAAGAGCGGGACGTTCACCCGCAGGGGCCGCTCGGACGCGGTGGCGGGGGTCGGGGCGGTGGTGCGAGGGTCCACGAAGTCTCTTCCGTACGGGGGAGGGGAACACCTCCAGGCTCCCGGCGCCCGGCCGTGCGGAACAAGCTGTCATCATGAAACCGGCGTTGAGTCACACTCAACGATCACAGGGGTCGTGCAGGAGGTCCGGTGCTCGAACGGTACGAGATGGAAACGTTCCTCACGCTCGCCGAGGAGCTCCACTTCGGACGCACCGGCGAGCGTCTCGGCGTCTCCACCGGCCGCGTCAGCCAGACGGTGAAGAAGCTGGAGCGCCGCGTGGGCATCCCGCTCTTCGCCCGCACCAGCCGCAGCGTCGTCCTCACCCCGGTCGGTCTGCGCCTGTACGAGGACCTCCTTCCCGCCTACGAGCAGATCCGTACGGCCCTGGAGCGGGCCACCGGGGCCGGACGCGGCGTCCATGGGCGACTGCGGGCCGGCTTCGGCACCCCCTGGGACGCCGAACTGCTCACGGCCGCCGCCGACGCCCTCGTCGACCGCCATCCCGGCTGCGAGATCACCGTCCGCGAGGTCCCCCTCGACGGCGGAGTCCGGCCCCTCCAGGACGGCGAGCTCGACATCCTGCTCGCCGCCTTCCCCGTGCGCGAGCCGGAGCTGACCACCGGCCCCGTCGTCGTCCGCGACGACCGGGTGCTGCTGCTGCCCGCCGCCCACCCGCTGGCCGGACGACCCTCCCTCGGCCTGGAGGACCTCGCCGAGCTGCCCCTGATCACCACCGCGGGCGCCCACCCGCGCCATTGGCTCGACCACCACTACCCCCGGCGGACCCCGTCCGGGGCCGCCATCCCGCGGGGCCCGGTCGCGGCCACCTGGCAGGAGGTCCTCTCCCATGTGACGGCGGGCCGGGGCGTCACCCCGGGCGCGGCCCTGGGCGCTCGTTACCATCCCCGGCCCGGCATCGCCTACGTCGCCCTGCGGGACGCCCCGCCCCTGGAGTACGGCCTCGTCTGGCCCACCGCCGCCGACTCCGCCCTGATCAGGGCGTTCGTGGCGGCGGTCGGGGCCGTACGAGAGGCCTGACCCCGCCCGTTCAGTCTCCCTCGCGGGGAACGAGGGCACCCGTGAGATGGTCGTACGCCACGTGCGCGTGCAGCCGGACGCCGGTGACGAGGGTGCCGTCGTCCGCGTAGAAGTGCGGGTTGTGATTGGTCACCAGACCGCGTCCACCGGGCATGGGCACCGGTCGCCCGGACTCGTCCAGGGTGGCGTCCTGGACGCCGAGCATCACGTACAGGCCGCCGAAGCGGCTCACGAACTCGGACACGTCGTCGTACCCGAGTGTCGCCCCCGTCTCCAGCACCCGTTCCCCGCCCGCCACACGGCGGAGGGTCGGGAGCCCCGCCTCCACCCACGGCCTGCTGTTGTGCACGGGGGGCACGGGCTGCAGGTACTCCACCGTGGCCGTCGCCCCGAACGCCGCCGCCGAATGCTCCGCGAGCACCGTGAGACGCTGCTCGACCTGTGCCATGTCGGACTCCACGGCACACCGGACCGTGCCCCACAGCGTCACCGTCTGCCCGACGATGTTGAAGCGGCCGACGTCCTCGACGTGGCCGATGGACACCGTGACCGGGGCGAACGCCGACACCTGCCGGTACAGCTGGCCGATGCCCGTCAGGACCGCCCCCACCGCGGGCATCGGATCGATCCCCTCCCAGGGCGTGGAGCCGTGGGTCTGCTTCCCGGTGACGACGATGCGGACGAGGGCCGAGGCGCCGTACTGATTGCCGATGCGGTAGCCCACGTACCCCTTCGGGTACGGCGTCACGTGGAGCCCGAACGCCATCGTCGGCACCGGGTCGGCGAACGCGCCCGCCTCGATCATCGCCCGCGCCCCGCCCTCCTCGGTCACCGGCGGGCCCTCCTCTGCGGGCTGGAAGACGAAGAGCACGGTGCCCGGCAGCCGGTCGCGCACCCCCGCGAGCACCGTCGCCGCGCCGAGCAGCGCCGCCGTGTGGCAGTCGTGTCCACAGGCGTGCGAGACGGGGAACGGGCCGCCCGGATAGTCGGCGTCGACCACATCGGAGGCGAAGTCCGCCCCGCACAGGTCCTGGACCGGCAGCGCGTCCATGTCCGCCCGCAGCGCCACCACCCGCTCGCCCGCGGCCCCGCCGCGCAGCACACCCACGACCCCGTGCCCGGCGATGCCGGTACGGACCTCGTCCAGGCCGAGGGAACGCAGGTGGTCCGCCACCAGGCGGGCCGTGTTCACCTCACGGTTGGACAGCTCCGGACTCCGGTGCAGACGGTGCCGCCAGGCCACCACCCGATCCGCCACCTCGGCCGCCCGCTCGTCCAGTTCGTCGTGGATCGCCTCGCCGCCCAACGTGACTCCCTGTCGTTTCGTCCGATGCCGATCGGCCGTGGTCATGGGGTACGTGCTCCACCAGGCTGCCACCCCCGGCGGCACCCGGCACCGTCCCGGCGCGGATCCGCCGCACCCTCACGACCGTCGAACCGGCCGTCTAGCCGATCGTCACCACGCGCGCCCAGTCGGGCGGGGTGTCCGGCTCGTAGTCGGGATCGTTCTCGATCCACGAACCGCCCGGCGACCCGTCGCGGGGGAACAGCCCCACCACCGTCCGGCAGGGCGGCCGCTCGGCCGGCCATGGGGTCTGGCCGTCCGTCAGGACCACGACGACGTCGGGCCGGGCTGCCGTCCGCAGCGCCCGTGAGAAGCCCGTACGGAGATCCGTACCGCCGCCGCCCACCAACGGGATGCCCTCGGCACGGCACAACGGATGCACGGTACGGGCCGCCGCGTCGCACGACATCACGGTCACCAGGTCGCGACGCCCGCCCACGGCCCGGGAGATCGCGGCCACCTCCAGGAGCGCGCCGCCCAGCTCCGCGTCGCTCACCGACCCGGACGTGTCCACGATCACCGTGACCCGGGGCGGTCTGCGCCGGAGACTCGGCAGCACGGCACCCGGCAACCCCGCCGAGCGCCGCGACGGCCGGCCGTACGAGTAGTCCTCGCCCGCGCCGGAGGCGGATGCCGCCGAACGGACCGCGGCCCCCAACAGGTCCCGCCACGGCTGCGGCGGGTGGAAGACCTCCTCCGCCCACCGCTTCCATCCCTTCGGCGCGCTCCCCGGGCGGCCCTTGACGGCCTGCGCCACCCGGAACCGGACGCCGTCCTGCTGCTGCTCGCTGAGGCCTTCCGCGCCGTCGGGCCCCAGATCCCACTCCCGTTCCAGCCCGTCGGCACCGCTGCCGCAGTCCAGCCAGGCGAGGTGCTGCATCCCGGATCCGAGGCCGATGCGGCGCAGGTAATCCTCCATCAACTCGCCGGAGGAGAGCCCGAGGGACTCCGGAGTGACCGCGTCCTCGGGCATGACCAGTCCGTCCCCGAACACGTCGTCGTTGATCTCGCAGTCCGCCGCGATGTTCATCAGCAGCCTGGCGCCCGGCCCGGTCAGACCGCGCTCCCGGGCGACACGGTCACCGCGCCCGTGGTGGTCGCGCAGGAGATGCGACACCTCGTGGACCCACACGCCGGCCAGTTCCTCGACCGGTGTCCGGTTCACGAAGACCGGCGAGACGTAGCAGCGCCAGTGCCGGTCGACCGCCATCGTCGGCACACGGCGTGACTCGACGACGTGGAGGGCGAACAACGCGGTCGCCAGATAGGGCCGGGCCCGGACGGCGAACAGCCGGGCGGCGAAGAGCTTGTCGAGGTCGAGCGCCTTCCCCGCGGCGGTGTCCACCCCGGAATCGGTGTCCGCACCCGTGCCCAGGTCCGCGTCCGTACCCGTCTCCGCACGCGCGCGCGTGGCCGTGCTCATCGCGCGCCCGCGGCGGAGGCCGCGCCGCTCACGCGCCGCGCGCCGCTCGCGACCAGGGTCGCCGCCTCGTCCGCACGCCGGGACATGGAGACCGCCCCCGCGAGCCGTTCGATGGTGGGTGGCACGTCCCACTCCGTACGGCGGAGCGCGGCGAGCGTGGTCGCCGGGACGACGACGAGATCGGGCGCACCGGTCTCCGCGGCCCTGGCGAGCAGGGCCCAGGCGGCCTCCCACCGGGCCTTCTCGGGGCGCGCCCCGACCGCGGCCACGACACCCTCCAGCGCGGCCTGACGCAGATCCCCCCGTTGCGGCAGCTCGGCGCCGGACGGGTCGGCGAGCAGTGTCTCGGGGTCGGGGAGGTCCAGCCGGTCCAGACTCGCGAGGAGTTCGAGTCCCGGACCGTCCCCGACGGTGCCCCTGACCAGGAGCGAGATCACCTCGCGGGAGGACCCGGCGGCGGTGGCGAAGGCGATGAGGCGCAGGCTCATCTCCCAGCTGCGGGGCGAAGGCCAGGCGCCACCCCGCCGGGTCTCCCCGCCGGGCAGCCGGTGGACGAGCGTGGGGCGGGTGGCGAGGAGTCCGCACACCGCGCGCCGGGCGTGGTCCACGGCGTGCGGCAGCAGCTCGGGGTCGAGCCGGGGCAGAGTCGCCCGCGGCCAGGTGCCGCCGAGTCCCCGGACGACGACGTCGTGGTCGTGGGTCCACTGGAGGTGCACGAAACGGTTGGCCAGCGGTGGACTCAGCTCCCAGCCGTCGGCGGCCGAGGCCCGCGGGTTGGCGGCGGCCACGATCCGTACCCCGGACGGAAGCCGCAGGGCGCCGACCCGCCGCTCCAGGACGAGCCGGAGCAGCGCCGCCTGCACTGCCGGTGGGGCGGTGGAGAGTTCGTCGAGGAAGAGCAGACCGCGGCCGGCCTTCACGAGCCGTACCGCCCAGTCCGGCGGGGCCATCGGAACGCCCTGCTCGGCGGGATCGTCCCCGATCACGGGCAGTCCCGAGAAGTCGGACGGCTCGTGCACGCTGGCGATCACCGTCGTGAGCGGGAGGTCCAGGGACTCGGCGAGCTGGGTCAGCGCGGCCGTCTTGCCGATCCCCGGCTCGCCCCAGAGGAGTACGGGCAGGTCGGCGGCGACCGCGAGGGTCAGGGCCTCCAGCTGGTCGTCGGGGCGTGGCTCGGTCGTGGAGTCGCGGAGCAGCGCGAGCAGTGCGTCGGCGACGTCGAGCTGAGCGGCGGAAGGCGTGTTCAAGGGCATGGGTGATCACCTGTGGGTTCGTCGTCGGTGGGCCGGTACATGTGGGACCGCCGGTACCGGCGACAGGGCGCCGGTGGGACCGGTGGGCGGTCCGGTACCGCTTCGATCAGAGGTCGTGGCTGTGGCGAGGGCGGGCGCGATGGCCCCGAGGGCGGTCCTTCCCGGGCAGCACACGTCCCGGTCCCGGGCCGTAGAGGTCCGCCCGGTAGAGCCCGTACGCGATCCGCCGCCGGGCTGCCGACTCCAGCGCGTCCCGCAGCGCGCCGTTGCGCAGCGCGGCGCCGGGACCGAGCAGACCCTCGACGACGGCCAGCGCGCCGGCGGTGTCGCCGTGGTCCAGACGTTCGCGGACACCGGCGAGGCAGTCGGGACGTCGGTGGGCGTCGTCGATGGCCTGGAGGCAGGGGAGGGGAGGTCCGCCCAGCGCGACCAGGAGCTCCTCCCGCAGGATCTCGGCGGGGGAGTGGTCGAGCGGAGCGAGGACCCCGTCGGACAGGCCGATCCGGTGCCGGACTCCCCGGCAGTCCACCGGACGTGGCTGTCCGGGCGGATCGGCGGCCGGGGCCGGCCCGGCGGGCCGGTGGTCGGGCACCAGCGCCGATGCGACCAGCGGATGCAGCCGCCCGGCCTCGATCAGACCGGAGCGCAGCAATTCCAGATCGGGCAGCACCCAGGTCGCGGCGTCCGGCAGGGTGGGCAGCGCCCGCACCGCCGGGGGAGGCGTCCCAGGGGCGGCCCAGGCCACGGCGCCGGCCCGCACGTCGAGCACTACCTGCCGGCGGGCCCCGAGTCGGACACGGACGTGCCCGGAGTCCCGCCCTTCGGCCCGGAGCAGGATCCCGGCCTCCGCCGCCCAGCGGTCGACGGCGCGCCCGGGTGCCTCCTCGTACGGCAGGGGCGGATCAGCGGTCCGCCCCGCGTCCGCCCCGGAACGGACCCGCAGCTCGTCGCTGCGCCGCGCGTCCCAGAGATGCCGGTGGAGATCCAGTCGGTACCGCTGACTCGGGCGCGGATGCGGATGGCGGCGCTCACCGACCGCGGAACGGGATCCGTCCCACAGTGCGAGGCTCATCCGCTGTCCGGCGTCCGCCCACGCGGGCGCGGTCCGCACCACGAGGTACACCGAGTGGGAGGCGATGTCCCCCACGTCGTCGTCCCCCGCGTCCTTCCCGGAGACCTCGTAGCGGGCCAGCGGGACGGTGAGCCCCGGGCGCAGGACTCCGTCGGGAGCGATCCGCGGCATGTGCCAGCGCAGCAGGTCGGGAGCGAGTCGCCGGAGATCCGCCCTGACCAGGGCGGCGAGTTCCCGCCCGTACGCATGGGCGGCGGACCGGAGGTCGAGATCCACGTCGACGCCCGCGGCGGCACAGGCCCCCGCCCAGTCACCGGCGGTGCGCCGGAGTCCGGCGGTCTCGATCATGGAGGGCGGCACGGCGAACTCACGCACGCGCAGCCAGAGGGAGAGGCGGGAATCACCGTTCGCGGTATGAGTGAGCATCAGCACTCACCTTGCGCGGACGGGACCCCCGATCTGATAGCAGAGTAGGTCGTCATCACGATGATCGTATCGAGGGGCGCGCGACGGGACCAGAGGTTTTTCTCCGGACGGAGCCGGCACCGAGCCGCCCACCGCACGAAGGCTCCGCCGGCCGGCCCGGGAGGCCGGGCCGACGAAACCCTGCACGGTGCTCCCCAGGGCCTGTCGTCACCTTCCCGTCTGCCGCGCGGGCGACGACAGGAAGGTGACGACAAGGCCCTAGGCCGCGCTCACCGCGTCCGGACCGCTCCGCGCGATGATCGCCGCCGTGTCCACCCCCGAGGGCAGCGTGCCGAACGCGAGGCCGCGGTCGCCGTCCAGCCGCGACGCGCAGAACGCGTCCGCCACCGCCGGATTCCCGTGCCGTACGAGCAGCGAACCCTGCAGCACCAGGGCCAGGCGCTCGACCAGCCGCCGCGCCCCGTACGCCGCCGCGTCCGGGTCCACGAGCCCCGCGAGGTCCTTGCGGAGGCCCGCGACGGCCGCGTCCAGGCGCCGGTCGGCACCCGCGCCCAGGTCGACCTCCGCGAAGAACGCCTCCACCGCCTGCGGCTGACGGGCCATCGCCCGCAGCACGTCGAGCGCGGCGACGTTCCCCGAGCCCTCCCAGATCGACGGCAGCGGCGACTCCCGGTAGAGCCTGGGGAGGCCCGAGTCCTCCACGTAGCCGTTGCCGCCGAGGCATTCGAGGGCCTCGGCCGCGTGGGCGGGGGCCCGCTTGCACACCCAGTACTTGGTGACCGCGAGCCCGAGACGCCGCAGCTGCTCCTCCTCCGCGTCGCCGCGTGCGGCCCGGTCGACCGCGCCGGCCAGGCGCAGCGCCGCGAGCGTGGCCGCCTCGGCCTCCACCGCGAGGTCCGCCAGGACGTTCCGCATCAGCGGCTGGTCGACGAGCCGCGCTCCGAACGCCTCGCGGTGCGTGGCGTGGTGCACCGCCTGGACGAGCCCGAGGCGCATCCCGGACGCCGAGCTGATGGCGCAGTCGAGCCGCGTCATGTTCACCATCCGGATGATGGTGGCCACCCCTCGCCCCTCCTCGCCGACGAGCCGGCCGAGGGCATCCTCGTACTCGATCTCGGAGGAGGCGTTGGAGCGGTTGCCCAGTTTGTCCTTGAGTCGCTGGAGGCGGATCGCGTTGCGGCTGCCGTCCGGCAGGACACGCGGTACCAGGAAGCAGGAGAGTCCGCCCGGCGCCTGCGCGAGCGTGAGGAAGACGTCGGACATCGGTGCCGAGGTGAACCACTTGTGGCCGGTCAGCGCGTACAGGCCGGGCTCACCCGTCGGCACGGCCCGGGTCGTGTTCGCCCGGACGTCCGAGCCGCCCTGCTTCTCGGTCATCGACATTCCGGCGATGATCCCGCGCTTCTCCGTCGGTACCCGGAGGCCGAAGTCGTACGACGAGGAGGTCAGCAGCGGCTCGTACACCTCGGCCAGCTCCGGCTGCGTGCGCAGCGCCGGCACCGCCGCGTACGTCATGGAGATCGGGCACAGGTGCCCGGCGTCGGCCTGCCCCCACACGAACACCTTCGCCGCGCGGGCGACGTGCGCGCCCGGCCGCTCGTCGCGCCAGGGCGCGCCGTGCAGCCCGTGCCGGACGGCCACGTCCATCAGGTCGTGCCAGTGCGGGTGGAACTCGACCTCGTCGATCCGGTGGCCGTGCCGGTCGTGGGTGTGCAGCACGGGGGAGTGGCGCTCGGCGAGGCGGCCCCACTCCTGGGCCTGTGCGCCGCCGGCTCGTGCGCCGAGCTCGCGGACCTCCGCCTCGGCCCACCCCGCGCCCTCCCGGCGTAGCGCCTCCAGGAGTGCGGGGTCGGCGGAGACGTCGTAGCCGGTCAGGGGCGGTACCTGGTTGGTGACCTCATGCGTGGTCGGCATCGGGAGCTCCCAGTGCTCGCAGGGTGAAGGTGACGAGTGCGGGTACGGTGCCGGGCCCGACGGACCCCTCCGCCAGCGGGCCGACGAGCGCCTCCGCGCCCGCCCCGACCAGTGCCGAGGCCGTCAGGACGGGGTCCTGGGGCGGCAGTTCGCCCGAGCGCACGCCCTCCTCGACGCGCGCGGCGAACACGTCCCGGAACGCGCGTCGGAAGACGAGCCGTTCGGCGTCCACGGCCGGGTCGACCGGCTCGGCGAGCAGCGCGTACGCGAGGCGTGGCGACTTGAGGGCACGCAGGGCGAAGGTCTCGATGACGGCGACCACCCGCTCGGCGGCCGAACGGTGTCCGGGGTGTCCGGCCGCCTCGGAGACGGCCGCGACCTCACGGCTCACCACGGTCCGGAAGAGCTCCACGGAGAGCTCCGTCTTGCCGGGGAAATGGCGGTACACGCTGCCTGTGGCGATTCCGGCGCGGGCGGCGACGGCCGCCACCGTGCATCCCGCGTATCCCTGCTCGGAGAGCAGTGCCCGGGCCGCGTCGACGACGGAGGCGCGCTGGGCGTCGAGTCGGGCCTGGACGGCGGGGGTGCGTCGGTAGGGCATGGAAGAAGTGAAGCAGTGATTCACGGCTTCATCAAGAGCCGCGGGAACGCGCCGGCCGCGGGCACGAGAACGGCGAACGCCCCCACCCTGCGGGGGTGGGGGCGTTCGCCGAGCGATCACATGACCGGTCTCAGCCGGTGAAGACCTCGGTCAGGGACCAGATCGCGAGGCCCGCCATGCAGATGCCGCCGATGCGCTGCACGGTCTTGAGCGGAACGCGCTTCGCGATGAAGCGGCCCGCGACCAGGGCGAGCGCGGACACGCTCATCAGTGCGGCGAGGGAGCCGATCGCCGTCGACCAGGTGCCGTTCGTGGCGGCCAGGTTGGCGGTGGTGATCTGGGTGAGGTCGCCCCACTCGCTGATGAACACGGCCATGAAGGCCGTCGAGAAGACGGGCAGGAAGCCGGTGACGGTCCTGCCGCCCTCGTCGGCCTCGTCGTCCTCGCCCCCGCCGCGCAGCAGCATGAAGGCTCCGAAACCGAACAACAGGGCGGAGACGAGCTTCACCGACCAGCCCGGGAGCAGCCCGAGCAGGCTGCCGGCGCCGACCGCGATGGCGACATGCGCGAGGAAGGCGGTCGAGGTACCGATCCATACGTACAGCGGACGCATCCGCGTGCCCATGGCGAGGGACGCGAACATCGTCTTGTCGGGAAGCTCGGCGAGGAAGATCAGCCCGAAGGCGGTGAGGATCGCCAAGGGGTCGAGGTGCATACCGGGGCTCTCTGCTCGGTCCGGGCCTGTGGACTCGGCACGGCACCTCGGTGGGCGACGGGAGGACCACTCGGCCCGGCATGACGGACCACGCCCACGGAGCGCGGACGCGGTTGATGCCTGGCCGAAGGTCTCGCCCGTCCGCGTCGAACGCGGACCCGGTCACCGGGAACCCGGGGGTTCCAGTATGTCGACGACCGATTTGCAGGGCTACTCCCCTTCGCTGCCCCGAGTGTAGCGGACCAGGGCGCGAGATCGGGTAGACAGTGTCTACTCGACCTTGGTAGACAGTGTCTATGCATGAGGCATCCGAAGATCACCAGACCGAAGATCACCAGGTGTCCGGGAGCGAGGGCGGCGACCGGAGCGACGGCGGGCTGCGGGAACGGCTCGTCCGCGTCGGCGTGGAGCTCGTGAACGCCGAGGGCGCCCAGGCCCTCTCGCTGCGCGAGATCGCCCGCCGCGCCGGCGTCTCCCACGGCGCCCCCCGCCGCTACTTCCCGACCCATCTCGAACTCCTGTCGGCCATCGCCCGCCAGGGCTTCACCGAACTGGCCGCCCGCGTCGACGCCGAGGACCGGGAGACCACCGCGCCACGCGAACGGATCGCGGCCCTCGCCCACGTCTACCTCGACTACGCGGGCACCCGACGCGGCATGTACGAGCTGATGTTCCGGCACGACCTGCTGGAGAGCGGCAGACTCGGGCTGCGGGAGACGAGCCTGCCGCTCTTCGCCCGGCTCACCGGACTCGTCGCCCGTGTCCGCCCCGGCGCCGCCGACCCCGCCGTCCTCGCAGGCGCGCTCTGGGCCAATCTCCACGGCATCGCCCAGCTCTGGCACTGGGGCAGCCTCCGGCTCGCGACCGGCGGCGACGACCCCGCTCCGCTCCTCGCGGCCGTCCTCGACGCGCACCTCGGTCCCGCGGGGCAGCCCTCATGAGCCAGCGCCGCGCACCCGTCCTGGCGTGCAGCGTCGTCGGCGCGGCGGTCGTCGCCCTCGACGGCACCGTCCTCACCGTCGCCCAGCCCGCCCTCCAACGCGATCTGCACGCGGACGTCGGCCAGGTCCAGTGGACCAGCACCGGATACCTCATCGCCGTCGCGAGCCTCCTCGTCTTCGCCGGACGGCTCGGCGACCGCTACGGCCACCGCCGGGTCTTCGCCGTCGGCGCCCTCGGCTTCGCCGCCGCCTCCGCCGGAATCGCCCTGGCCCCCGGCATCGGCACCGTGATCGTGCTCCGGGTGCTCCAGGGGGTGTGCGGTGCGCTCCTCCAGCCCGCCACACTGGGCATGCTCCGGACCGCCTATCCGCCGGAGCGGCTCAGCACCCCGATCGCCGTGCGCACCGCCGCCATCGGCCTCGCCGCCGCGGCGGGACCGCTCGTCGGCGGCGCGCTGGTCTCCGCGTACGGCTGGCGCTCGGTCTTCCTCCTCGGCGTACCCCCGACCCTCGCCATCGGCCTGCTCGCGCTCGCCACCCGAGAACGCCCGCACGAACCGAGCCGGTCGCGCGGGGCGAACCCGTCACACGAACCGAGCCCGAAGGACGCGAGAGCTCCCGCCGCTCCGCCATCCGCGACCGGCCTCTCCGCGCTCGACCCCGCCGGCGCCCTGCTGCTCGCCGTCTCGCTGGGGCTGCTCGTCCACGGGCTCGTCGAGGCCGCCCGTCCCGGCGGTGCCCCCACCGGCCTGCTCGCCGTCGCCGGGGCCGTCGTCGCCGGGATCGTCCTCGCCCGGCACGAGCGTCGTGCCGCGCGCCCTCTGCTGCCCCCGGAGCTGCTCCGGAGCGCCCCCGTCGTCGCCGGCCTCGCCGCCCTGCTCGCCGCCTCGGCCGCCCTCTTCGGCTCGCTCTTCGTGGCGACGTACTTCCTCCAGGACGTCCAGGACCTCGACCCCCTCGACTGCGCGCTGCGCGTCCTCCCGCTCGCCGTCCTCATGGTGTTCGGCGCGCTCCTCTGCCCGAAGCTCCAGCGCCGCTTCGGCCCCCGGCGTACGGCGACCGCAGGCGCCGCCCTGCTCACCCTCGGGGTACTGCTCCTCTCCCGGCTCGACACGACGGCCGGCGCCGCCGCCGTCGGCGTGAGCGCCGCACTGCTGGGCGCGGGGTTCGTCACCCTGATGGTCACCGCGACCTCCGTCGTCGTGCACCGCGCCCCCGAGGCCCACGCCGGAGTCGCCGGCGGTCTCCAGCAGACCGCGATGAACATCGGACCCGCGCTCGGCGTCGCCCTCGCCACCCTGCTGCTCGCCCTCGTCCCGGAAGGAGGCTTCGTACCGTCCCGGGGCGCCGCCCTCCCGGCCCTCGTCCTGATCGCCGCACTCGCACTCCCCGCGGCGTTCGCCCTGCCCCGAGGCGCCGACCGGCGGACACGCCCGGAGCCGCCGACACCCCGGGCCGGCAGCCGACCATGCGTACGATCATGAAATGCCAGCAGGTCTGCGGGCTCGCCCCGACGCCCCGACGCGCACCCAGTTCAACCTCGGTCGCGCGCTGCCCTTCCTGGTCCTGGCGGTGGCGTTCGTCGCCGACCTGCTGACGCCCGACCGGGACCGCTTCGACCGGCTCCTCGTCGCCGCGCCCGCGCTCGCCGCCGTCACCTGGAGCGTGCCCTGGACGATCGCCATCGGTGTGCTCGCCGTCGTGGCCCGGCTGGTCCTCAGCCTCATCAGGGGCGAGTTCGCCGCGGCGCCCGAACTCGTCACGAACCTGACCGTGATCGCCGGCGTCACCGCCGCCGCTGCCTGGGTCAGCCGGGTCCGCACCCGCTACGAGCGGGACATGCGCGAACTCACCGCCGTCGCCGAGGTCGTCCAGCGGGTCGTGCTGCGCCCGCTCCCCGCCCACCTCGGCCGCTTCGACCTGCATCTGCTGTACGTGGCGGCCGCGGCCAAGGCCAGGATCGGCGGCGACTTCTACGAGGCCGTACGGATCCCCGGCGCGGTGCGGATCATGCTCGGCGACGTCCAGGGCAAGGGCCTCGGCGCCGTCGAGACGGCCTCCGTGCTCCTCGGCTCCTTCCGCGCCGCGGTCGACGACGCCGCCGACCTGGCCGCGCTGGCCGACCGGCTCGACGAGGGCCTCGCCCGCTACGGCGCCTGGGATCCGGACTCCGACGCCGCCGAACGCTTCGCCACCGTCGTCCTCGTGGAACTCCCCGACGGCGAGGACATCGCACGGCTCCTCAGCTGCGGCCACCCCGCCCCGCTGCTCCAGCGAGGCGGCGAGGTCGAGCTCGTGCACTTCGCCGACCCCTCGCTGCCCGTGAACCTCGCGGGCCTCGCTGACTCCCACCACCGCATCGAGGAGGTGCCGTTCGGGCCGGGGGACCGGATGCTGCTCTACACCGACGGCGTCAGCGAGACCCGCGACCGGACCGGCACCTTCTACCCGCTGGAACTGCGCCTGCGCGGCTGGGTGCGGGAACCGGCCGAGGAGGTGCCGGACCTCCTCCACAAGGACCTCACCGACTACGGCGCCGGCGGCCTCGACGACGACGTCGCCGCCCTGCTCGTGGCGCTTCCGCGCGCATCCCGCTGAGCCCGACCCGCCCCCCGTCGTCACCAAACATCGAGTTCGGGGCGGCTTGTGTCGTTCCCTGCCGGTTGCGTGACTCGTGCGCTGTTCGTGCGCTCTGGCCGCTCCGACCCGCATACGTGAGGCTTGCGACCGTCCGCATCGCGGACAGTCACCAGTCCAGTCGAGAGGAACGGGTGCACGTGCCCCAGGAGAACCCCTTCACCACCGGCTCGTCCGAACACTTTCCCGGCTTCCGGGACGTCACGGCGGCCCTGACCGCGGCCGAGACCTCCCGGATCACCGCACGCGGCCTCTGGGCCGCCGACGGAACGGTGGACCCCGGCGCCGTCCGGCTCGGCCAGACCCTCGCCAACGCGCTCCTGAGCGACACGACCGACGGCACCGACGCCGCCACGGCACTGCTCCCCGCCGAACTCGCCGCGATCGTCGAGGAGGTGCGCGGCCTGGCGCTGCCCGCGTACCACCGCATCGAAGGGGCAGCCGAGAGCGAGGGAGCCGCGGAGAACGTCCGACTCTCCGCGTTCAGCCTCCGACAGCTCGGCCCGGGCCCGCACCCGCTCGTCGTCGTGCCCGCCGGGTGGACCCCCTTCGGCTGGCCGCTGTTCCTCTGGTCGTACCTCGTCCTCGCGCGCAAGGGCTATCACGTCCTCGCCTACACCCCGCGCGGCCTCGGCATCCCCGGACTGCCCTCCACCTCCAGCGGCTTCGTCGACGTCGCCGGACCCCACGACTGGGCCGACGGCTCCGCGGTCATCGACTTCGCCGTCGACCGCTTCGCCCCGAGCGTCATCGGCTTCATGGGCGAGTCGTACGGTTCCGGCATCAGCCAGCTCGTGGCCGCCCACGACGACCGGGTCGCCGCCGTCGTCGCCCTCAGCACCTGGGGCAACCTCGCGACCAGTCTCTACGACCACAACACCCGCCATCTCGCGGCCGTGAAGGCCCTCCTCGCCCTGACCGGCGGACCGGTCGAGAGCAAGTTCGACGAGGCCAACCGGGAGATCCTCGCCGACTTCCAGGCCGACCGGAACCTGGACGCCGTCGTCGACTGGGGCCTCAAGCGCGCCCCCGAGTCGTACCTCACCCTGACCAACGAGAAGGGCACACCGACCTTCTTCTCCCACACCTGGCACGAGAGCCTCTTCGCGGTCAACCAGACCCTGGAGACCTTCAACGGCCTGGACGTGCCCAAGCGGCTCAACATGTGGATCGGCGACCATGCCGCGCCCGAGGGCCCCGCGCTCATCGGCCCGCCCGCCGTCCGGGGCGAGGTCAACCTCCCCATGGCGGAGGCGTACGCCTGGCTCGACCATCACCTCACGGGTGAGCGCAACGGCGTGGAGGAGTGGCCCCAGGTCTGCAACCAGGTGATGTTCTCGTACGTGACGGAACCCGTCCTGGACCCGGAGACCGGCGAACCGACCGGCGAGAACCGGATCGTGGTGCCCGCCCGCCGCGAGACGAGCCCCGGCTGGAGCGAGGTCACCGGCAGCACCGAGGTGTTCGGCCTCACCGGCGACGGCGCGGGCGGCACCGACGGCCGGCTCGTCCCCACGGGCGGGCCCGGGGCGGAGGAGACGGGCTGGCGGCGTGCGTTCCTCGCGGGCGTGGACACCGAGGCCACCGCCATGGACGCGATCATGAAGACCGGTCAGGCGGAGTGGAGGGGCAACCCCAAGATCTACGACACCCACAAGATCGACCGCCGCCACGCGGTCGCGTGGACGACCGAACCGCTCGTCTCGCCCGACGGGGCGGAGGCCGTCGGCCGCCGCGTCCGGGGCATCCCCCGGCTGCGCCTCACCGTCCGCTCCACGGCCACCTCGGCGAGCCTCTACGCCCACCTTCTGGACGTCGCCGAGGACGGCACGGCCCGGATCATCACCCACGAGCCGCTCAACGTGTACGGCCTGACGCCCGAACAGGACACCACCGTCACCTGGAGCCTCCAGGCGGCCGCGTACGACATCCCCTCGGGGAACCGGCTGATGCTGGTCGTCGACAGCAAGGACCCGCTGTACGGCGACGCCTCCGTCACCTGGACGCAGACCGTCATCGGCTCCCCGGAGGACGAACCGTCCCGCCTGGAACTGCCGCTCGGCTGACGCGGGCGGCCCCCGCCCGCATCGCACGACGGACGGGCCCGCGGCTTCACGCGCGCGGGCCCGGCCGTCACGGGTGCCACCCCGCAGGGGCAGGCCCGGACGTCACACCACCGGGGCGAGCCCCAGATGCTCCCGGAGCGTCGTGCCCGTGTACGCGGACCGGTACACGCCCCGTTCCTGGAGTTCGGGGACGAGCAGCTCCACGATGTCGTCGAGACCGTCCGGCACCAGGTACGGCGAGATGTTGAAGCCGTCGAGGGCCCCGTGCCGGACGAACCGGGCGAACCTCTCGGCGAGTCCGGCCGGGGTTCCCACATGGCCGCGCTGCGGGCCGAGCTCGATGACCGTCTCGCGCAGCGACCAGCCGTTGGCCTCGGCCTTCGCACGCCACTCGGCCACCGTGTCGAGGGTCTCGCCCAGCTGACGGGTGCCGAACCTCCCGTCGTACGCGGCGACCACCGGCTCCTCGGCGGGCAGCGGCCCGTCGGCGTCCCGCCCCGACAGGTCGAAGCCCCACAGCCGGCTCGCGATGCCGAGGGCCACCGCGGGAGTGACCTGTCCGAGGCGGACCCAGCGCGCCTTCTCCTCCGCCTCCTTCTCGGTGGCCCCGATGACGATCTCCGTACCCGGCAGGATCCTCAGCGCGTCCTCGGCCCGGCCCGCAGCCCGCAGCCGGCGCCGGATGTCCTCCGCGAAGGCGAGCGCGTCGTCGAAGTCCGTACCGTGCGCCGAGAACACCACATCCGCCTGACGGGCGGCGAAGTCCCGTCCCTCGCCGGAATCGCCCGCCTGGAAGATCACCGGATGCCCCTGCGCACTGCGCGGCAGCGTCGGAACCAGGTCGACGTCGAAGTGCGCGCCCGTCGACCGTACGCGTCCCACCGCCTCCGGAACCGACCAGGACCGGGCGTCGACGGACCCGGCCACCGCACCCTCCGCCCAGGAGTTCCACACGGCCCGGGCCACCGAAAGGAACTCCTCGGCGCGCCGGTAGCGGTCGGCGTGGTCGAGGAACCCGCCACGCCGGAAGTTCTCCCCGGTCCAGGCGTTGTGCGTGGTCACCACGTTCCAGCCGGCCCGGCCGCCCGACAACAGGTCGAGACCGGCGAGGCGCCGGGCGAGATCGCCCGGCTCGTTGAACGTCGTGTTGGACGTGGAGACGAGACCGATCCGCTCGGTCGCGGCGGCGAGCGCCGACAACTGGGTGATCGAGTCCGGGCGGCCGGCGACGTCCAGCTCGTGGATACCGCCCTCCGACTCGCGCAGCCGCAGGCCGTCCCCGAGGAAGAAGGCGTCGAAGAGCCCACGCTCGGCGGTCCGCGCGACCCGGAGGAAGGAGGCCGGATCGATCTGGGAGCCGCTTGAAGGGTCCGACCAGATCGTCCAGTGGTTGACGCCCTGGAAGAACACCCCGAAATGCAGCTGCGCGCCCGGACGGGGGACGTCGGCGGGATCGGTGCGGGTCATCGGATCTCCTCCCGTACGGGCGTGGCGGCGGCACTGTCGGTCGTCGTGAAGCGGCTGAGGGGACGGGGAAGGCCCAGGGAGGCGCGCAGGGTGGTGCCGGGCAGCGGCGGGGCCGCGATCCGCCGGACGACCAGCTCGGGCAGCACGAGCCGGGAGAGCACGGCGAGGTCCTCGTCGAGCACGAGCGGATGCAGCCGCACCCCGTCCACGTGCCCGTGCAACTCCGTGAGCAGGGACACCAGACCGGCGGCGGGTCCGGTGTACCGCAGCCGGTCCGGCCGGGCGGTCCACGGGGCGTACCGCTCCAGGTCGGTGATCCGTTCCCGCGCGGTCTCGTGCGGGGTGTCCAGGGCCACCTCGATCTCGGCGAAGGCGCGCGGTGTCGCGGTGTCGCCCGCGGCCGCCGCGGCCACGTCGGCGACGCTGCCGCCGCCGATCAGCGCCACATCGGTCAGTTCGGCCGGAACGATTCCCGGGCGGGCGAGGACCACGGGCCGCCCCTGCGGCGGGCGCGGCACGATCGACGGCCCCTTCACGGCGTACGTCTCACCGGCGAAGTCGATGGGATGGAGCCGCGACCGGTCGAGATAGCGGCTGGTGGCCACCGACCGGATCACCGCGTCGTCCTCCCACGAGTCCCACAGATCCCGTACGACCCGGAGTCCGTCGCGGGCCTCGCGTGCCGTCGCGTCGGGCCCCTCGACCGGTGGCCGTCCCCAGGCACGGGCGGCGGCGGGGTCCGTCTCGACCCCCACCACCCATCCGGCCCGACCGGCCGAGACATGGTCGAGGGAGGCGAGCTGCGAGGACACGTGGAACGGCTCGGCGTAGGTGGTCGCGAGGACCGGGGCCACCCCGAGGACGCTGGTCGACGCGGCGACGAACGCGGCCCGCTCGACCGCGCCGATCCGGCCCGCGGGACCGGCGCCGGAACCCGGCGGCAGAATCGAGTCGTCCAGGGTGACCAGGGTGAACCCGGCGTTCTCGGCGACGGACGCGACCCGGGAGAGCCGACGCGGGGTCAGCAGCTCGCCGGGGGAGTGCGCGGCACGGCGCCACGCGGCCGGATGGGCACCGTCACCGTCTATCTCGACGGCCAGGCGCAGGGCGGGGCGAGGCATGGGAAGTCCTTCCGGAAGACAGGGGCGCGCCGACAGGACCCACGGGCGCGCGGAGGGCGCGACGGCGCGGGGCCGGGCGGCGGGATGTCAGCGGACGCGCGGAACCACGGGGTGGGTCAGACGCGGGGGGAAGGACAGATGGCCGAGGAGGTACGGCAGAAGTCGACGTGCCGTCGGCAGACGAGCCGCGCGCTCACCCGGACGCCGGGACGGAGGCCGTGCGGCTTCGCGCTCGCCTCGCGCACATCCGCCTCCCCGCAGGTCCGGGCCGAGATCCCGTCCGGGTTCAGGAAGGGAGCGCTTCAGCTTAGGCAGGCCGCCTTCCGCACTGTCAAGGCCGTACCGGGAGACGGGCGGGCGGACGGACGCCGACGGAAGGGGAGTCGGCCCTGCGCCCCGGCAAGTGGGCCGGTCCCGAAGCCACTTCATCCGGACCGCGGCGCGTACACCCCTGGTCTGACGGCACATGGGCCCGCAGCAGGACGCGCTGCGGCGGCGGGGCCTTCTAGCGTGTCCTCATGATCCGATTCACCAGGGCGGCCGTCGCCGCTCTCCTCGTCTGCTCCGTCGCCTTACCCGCCGGTGTGGCAACCGCGGCCGGTCCCGGTGCCCCGCCGCAGTCGGCCGCACAGCCGGCGAAGGCGGCCACGCTGCCCGCACCCACCGGGCCGCACTCCGTCGGAAGCACCGTCCTCCCGCTCGTCGACCGCTCCCGCACCGACCCGTGGGTTCCCACCGCCGACGGACGCGCGCTGATGGTCACCCTGCACTACCCGGCCGCGGCCACCGGCGGTGGCCGCCCCGCCCCGTACGCCACCGGGGAGGAGGCGCGACTGCTCGCCGAGCAGCTCGGGCCCGGTGTCTCCGGCGACGTCCTCGCCCGTACGCGCACGCACAGCAGGACCGGCGCGCGGCCCGCCCCGGGGCGTCGCCCCCTGGTACTGCTCTCACCGGGCTTCAGCGTCTCCCGCTGGACCCTCACCCATCTCGCCGAGGACCTCGCCTCGCGCGGCTACGTCGTCGCCTCCGTCGACCACGCCTACGAGTCCTACGGGATCAGCCTTCCCGGCGGCCGCACCCTCACCTGCGTCGCCTGCACGGCCCTCGACGAGGGAGGGGTCCACGGCAGCGTGGTCACCTCGACCCGCGCCGCCGACATGCGCTACGTCCTGGACCGGCTCACCGGACCCAGGCCCGCCTGGAAGCACGCCGGCCTGATCGACGCGCGTCGGATCGGCATGGCGGGCCACTCCATCGGCGGGGCGAGCGCGGCCTCGGCGATGGTGGCCGATCCGCGCATCGACGCCGGGATCAACATGGACGGGTCCTTCTGGGAGGACCTGCCGGCGGACGGCCTGCGGGGCCGCCCGTTCATGATGCTCGGGACCCACGACGCCATGCATCTGCCCGGGGGGACGGACACCACCTGGGACCGGACGTGGAACGGCCTCGACGGATGGAAGCGCTGGGTCACCGTGGCAGGCTCCGAGCACTTCACCTTCTCCGACGGGCCCGTGATCTCGCGCCACTTCGGCCTGCCGCAGCCCGAGCTGCCCACCGACCGCGCCGTCGCCGTCACCCGTACGTACGTCGCCGCCTTCTTCGACCGGCACCTGCGCGGACTCCCGCGCCCGCTGCTCGACGGCCCGTCCCCGGCGAACCCGGAGGTCCACTTCCAGCACCGCTGACCGGCACGGAGCCCGGGCGGCCGTCACGCGGCGGCCGCCGGGGTCGTCCCCTCAGACGCGGTACGGGGTGTTCGCCGCCGCCCAGTCGGCGAGAATCCGCGCGCAGTCGGCGACCGACTCGCGCCAGGTGCGGGCCGCGCCCTCCCCGGCCTCGTCGCTGACGTGCTTCACGATCCGCAGCGGCACTCCGGCGGTCGCGGCGACGTGCGCCAGGGCGTACCCCTCCATGTCGACGAGAGCGGCCTGCTCCGCGAGCCGGGCGCGGGCGGCCTCGTCCGAGATGAACGTGTCCCCGGTCGCCAGGACCGTGTCACCGCCGTCCGGGAGCGCCAGCGGCGCGCCGTACGACTCGCCCGTCAGCGTGGCGAGCAGCCTGCCGTCGAAGTCGTGCTGCACCACGGTGCCGATCACATGCGTTCCCGTCATGCCGGGACGCAGCGCCCCCGCCGTACCCAGGTTCACGATTCCGGAGGGCCGCGGGCCGCGGCCCAGGGCGAGCGCGAGCCCGGTCGCCGCGTTCACCTTGCCCATGCCGGTCAGCAGCACCGGCAGGTCCGTGTCCAGGAACTGCGCCTCCTCCTTGACGGCGAGGACGAGCAGCGGACGGTCGGCGGCGATCTCTCCCAAGAGTTCCATGGGGGCCACGCTAGTTCGCGGCCCCTTCCGCCGTACAGCCGAGGTCCCGGTGGGCGCGACGGGCGCTCACCGCAGCGACAGGCCGCGCTCCGCGAGCTCCTCGCCGAGCACGCGCAGCGCCTTCGGGCCCACACCGTGCAGGGCCGCGAGTTCGGCTGCGGCAACACCGTCGAGCTGATCGAACCGGGTGTACCCGGCCGCGGCGAGCGCGCGGGTGGCGGGCGCGCCGATGGCGCGGGGGAATTCCGTCTCGGGACGGTCGGATCCGGTGGCCATGGCCCGATGGTGCCACGTGGGGGAGGATTCCGGCCCGCTCACCGCCGAGGCGCCGCACGCGTTCACACGGGCAGCAGTCGACCGATCAGAGCCCCCAGCTGGCGGGCGTTCCGGCACGGGCGCATCTCGACGAGACCGGCGTAGGCCGGGGCCACCGAGTCGCCCGTTCCCCACAGCGAGGGCTGCTCGGGATTCAGCCAGTGGACCCGGCGCGCCCGGTCCGCGATCTGTTGCAGGGCGGCGAGGTTCGGGTCGGAGCCGTTGGTGCGGGCGTCGCCGAGGACGAAGACCACGGTGCGCGGGCCGACGGCCTCGGCATACCGGTCGGCGAACTCGCCCAGGGCCGTCCCGTAGTCGCTCTGCCCGTGCCACCCGGTCAGCTCCGCCTCCGCGAGGATGCGGTCCCCGAGCCCGGCCGGATCCGCGGAACCCCGGGCGATCAGCCCCGTCACCTCGTCGACCCGGTTGACGAAGGCGAAGACACGGACCCGGCTGAACCGGTCGTGCAGGGCCTGCACCAGCAACATCGTGAACTGCGCGAATCCGGCCACCGATCCGGACACGTCGCACAACAGGACCAGCTCCGGCCGCCGGGGAGGGCGCCGGCGCAGTACCGGCCGCACCGGCACGCCGCCGGTCGACAGCGACCGCCGCAGCGTCCGCCGCAGATCGATCTCCCCGCGCGACGCCCGGCGCCGACGGGCGGCGAGCCGGGTGGCAAGCTTCCGTGCCAGCGGCCGTACGGTCCGGCGCAGCTCGTCCAGCTGTGCCCGCCCGGCGAGCAGGAAGTCGACGGTGTCCGCCGTGCCCGCGACCGCCCGGCGCGCGACCCGGTCGCGGCCCTGGCGCTCGGCGACGCGCCGCCGGGCCTCGGTACGCACCCGCTCGCGGAAGGCCTCGATGCGCCGCCGGATCTCGTCGTCGAGCAGCCGCTCGGTGAACTCGGGCTCCTCCGTCCCGGGCGCGGCCCGGAGGCGCTCCCGCACCCGGGCGAGCAGCGTCTCGGGGCGCAGCCGGGACAGCGTCTGGTACGAGGACCAGCCGTCCGACCCGGGGCCGGAGCCGTAGCCGCCGAAACCGCCCACCGCCTCGGCGGCGAGCCGGTCGAGGGCGGCGCCGTCGGCGGAGCTGAGGGCCTCGGCGAGCCGGTCGCGCAGGGCCGCGAGATCGGCCGGACCGGCCGGGGTGTCCTCGTGCGCCTCCGCGGCCCTGGTGTGGCCGAGGGGGAAGTAGAGGTCGAAGACGCGGTCGAACACGGGGCGCTGCGCCTCGCCGTGGAGCAGGGTCGCGGCGAGGGCCTCGCGTACCCGCTCCCGGTCGGTGAAGCCGACGGCTTCGAGGGCGTGCCCGGCGTCCACCGTCTCGCCGGTCCCGATCCCGAATCCATGGGCACGGAGCGCCCCGACGAGACCGGTGAGGCGGGTGGCGGCCGTCGTCGGCGCGGTGGTGGCGTCCACGCCGTCGACGGGCCGGCTCACACCGCGTCCAGGTCGAGCTTGGCGGCGGCCCTCACGATGTCGTCCTGGTGCTTGAGCAGGACGCCCAGGGTCTCGCGTACGACGCGCTCGTCCAGCCGGTCGGCGCCGAGCGCGAGCAGCGTACGGGCCCAGTCGATGGTCTCCGAGACGGACGGCACCTTCCGCAGGTCCATCGCCCGCAGCGCCCCGACGACCCGCACCACCGACGCGGCGAGGGCGTCGTCGAGGCCGGGGACCTTGAGGGTGACGATCCTGCGCTCCAGCTCCTCCTCGGGGAACCCGATGTGCAGGAAGAGGCAGCGGCGGCGCAGGGCCTCGGAGAGCTCGCGGCTCGCGTTGGAGGTGAGCACGGTGAAGGGGCGCCGGGTCGCCTTGATCGTCCCGAGTTCGGGAACGGTGATCTGGAAGTCGCTGAGGACCTCCAGGAGCAGGCCCTCCACCTCGACGTCGGCCTTGTCCGTCTCGTCGATGAGGAGCACGGTCGGCCGCTCGGAGCGGATCGCGGTGAGCAGCGGGCGGGGGAGCAGGAACTCCTCGCCGAAGATGTCCGTCCGCGTCTCGTCCCAGGACTCGCCCCGCCCGGCCGTGATCCGCAGGAGCTGTTTGGCGTGGTTCCACTCGTACAGCGCGCGGGACTCGTCGACGCCCTCGTAGCACTGGAGCCGGACCAGGTGCGCGCCGGTGACCTCGGTGACCGCCTTGGCGAGCTCCGTCTTGCCGACGCCGGCCGGGCCCTCGACGAGGAGCGGCTTGCCGAGGCGGTCGGCGAGGAAGACGGTCGTGGCGACGGCGGGCGAGGCGAGATAGCCGGTCGCGGCGAGCCGAGCGGCGACGTCGTCGACGGAGCTGAAGAAACCGGTCGTCATGGGCTGTCCCCCCGGGGAGCGAAAACTCGTACTGGCCAGTAGCCTCCGCTGTACTTGATCAGATGAGGCACCGCCGCACAACCGTCCCGCGCAAGGTCCCTCCCGCGCGCGGGGCGCCACCCGCTGGTGCAATGGGGGGACCGGGTATCGCCACCCGGGGACCGCGCCGCGGTGGAGATGTCGTGGCGGAACGGGAAGCGGAGCGGGAAGAGGCCCTCCTGACCAGGGTGCGGGCCATGGAGCAGGCGGTCGGCGAGATCGGTACGACCCTCGACGAGACGAGCACCTGCCGCGAACTCTCCGCCTTCGCGTCCCGGTACCTGCACGCCGCCACAACGGCGACCTCCTGACGGAACCGGGCGCCCCACCGAGGCGCGCGGCCCACACGGGACCGCCGGTCACCGCCCCGGGCGGCCCGGCGGCCCTCGGGGTGTCCACCGCCCCGGCCGGTCCGACGGCACCCGGCGGCGCCGAGCGGGGCGCCGCAGGCCTCGCCGAGGGACCGGCTCGCCCGCGGACCGAGCGGACCGTGCGGACGGTGCGGACGGTGCGGACGGTGCGGACCGTGAGGACGGTGCGGACCATCCAGACCACGCGGACGATCCGGACCGAGCGGACCACGCGGACGATCCAGAACGAGCGGACCCCGAGCCGGGCGGGCCGGCCGCGCACGATGCCGTCCCGCCGGGCGACTCCGCCGCCCCCGCCGCCCCCGCCGCCCCCGGCGGACCCGGCGGACCCGCATTCCACCGGTTCTCCCTCCCCCCCCCCGCCGTCCACGACGAAGAGCCGCTCGGGACGGTCACCCTGACCCGCACCGGCGGCAGGCCCTTCTCCGGCGACGAGGTGGCGCCGGCCCGTCACGCCGCCCGCCTCGCGGCCCGGCATCTCGGGCATGCCCGCCGACTCGCTGCCGCCGAGGACGCCGCGCTCCACCTCCAGCGCGCCCTCGTCGCCGAGCCCGGACGGCCGCACCCCGATCTGGAGATCGCCGGCGGCTACCTGCCCGCCGGGCCCCGCGCCCTCGTCGGCGGGGACTGGTTCGAGACCGTACGGCTCCCCTTCGGTCGCAGTCTGCTCGTCGTCGGCGACGTCATGGGACACGGCCTCGACGCGGCCGTCGACATGAACGCCTATCGCACCGCGCTCCGTGAGGTCGCCGCGACCGACCTTCCCCCGCACCGGGTGCTGCGGCACCTCGACTCCGCGGTCGCCGAGGACGGCGCGCGCCGCCCCGTCACCGTTCTGCTCGTCCGGGTCGACCCGGCCCGCGGCACCGCGACCTTCGCGAGCGCCGGACACCTGCCGCCCGTGGTGTTCGGAGCCGACGGCTCGGCCGAACTCGTGGACCTCCCCGTCGGCCCGCCCCTCGGTACCGGCGTCGGAGGCTACGAACCGACCACGCGTCCGCTCCGCCCCGAAGACACCCTGCTGCTCTTCACCGACGGACTCGTCGAACGCCGCGGCGAGGACACCGACGATTCCCTCGCCCGGCTCGCCGCCCTCCGGCTTCCCCGGGACTCCGGCCCCGACCGGGTCGTCGACGAGGTGCTCCGCCGCCACGGCGCGCACGGAGCGGAGGACGACGTGGCCGTCCTCGCGGCCCGGATCCGCGCGCGTGCACACCAGTGACGCAGGGTCACATCCGCCCCACGGAACGCCGTGACGCACGGTCACACCACCCCTGCGTCCAGCATGTTTCGGCCCTCAGCGGGATTCTTCCGGCCGGACGCTTGTGCGCGGGCCCCCGGGCCCGGCACGCTCCTCGTATGAACACGGCCAGGCATGCCAGTGAACGTCTGATGAGCTGGCCCTCGCTGTCCCCCGGCCGCGCCCATTGCGGCGCCGCGCTCGGACTGGGCACGGCGACGCAGGAGATCGTGCATTTCCACGGTGAACACGAGGCCGACGTCCACCTCACCCGCGCCATGGTCGCGAAACTGCGCCCGGCCCTCCTGGGGTCGAGCGCGGTCCGTCTGCGGGCCGGATCGGGGTGGGTGACGGTCCGTCTGGACATGGGGTCGGACATCGACCTGCTCGCCACCCTGGTGAGCGCCGCCCTCCAGGCCAACGGCGTCCCCGACGTCGCCCCGGACGGCTGCACCCGCACCCGCCCGGTCTCCGGACTCCGCTGACCGAACGGGGTGCGGCGACCGCGCCGAACCGGGACCGGTCCCGGTTCGGGCCCCCGCCCGGACGGCTCTACGCGCGCGTGCTCCCGGAACCCCCAGCGGGGACCGGGAACAGCATGCACGTGCTGGTCGCGTGGGCGAGCAGCCGGTCCTCCGCGTCGTACAGGCCCGCCTCCGCGAGCGCGGTCCTGCGCCCGCGCGAGATCACCGTGCCGATCGCCCGCACCTTGCCCGTGTCGACGGTGATCGGCCGGAGGAAGCGGGTCGCGAGGTCGAGCGAGGTGTACGCCGTGCCCAGCGGGAGCGTCGAGTGGACCGCGCAGCCGGCCGCCGAGTCCAGCAGGGTCGCGTAGACGCCGCCGTGCACACTGCCGATCGGGTTGTAGTGCTCCTCGCCCGGCTCGAAGGCGAACACCGCGCGACCGTCCTCGACCTCCTCCAGGCCGAAGCCGAGGAGCGCCGCGATCGGGGGACCCGGCAGGCGTCCCGCCACCATCTCCCGCAGGAAGTCGAGGCCCGCCATCGTCCCGGCGGCCCGTGCGGTGGCTCCGGCGTCCTCCCACTCGACCGTGCGCGACCGCCCCATGACCACTCTCCGCCCGACGTGGCCGGCTGATGCTCAGCTGGCTCTGTACTGCGAAGCTAGCTGTCCTGAAAGCTGACTGTCAACGACACAGTCAGGTGGCTACAGTGTGACGATGAAGTGGCTGGAGACGGACACGGAGAACTGCCCGGTCCGCCGCGCCCTGGACCTCGTGGGCGAGAAGTGGACCCTGCTGATCCTGCGCGACGCCTTCAACGGCGTCCGCCGCTACGACGAGTTCCGTCGGCACCTCGGTCTCTCCGAGGCCGTCCTCGCCGACCGGCTCCGCAAACTGGTCGCGGCCGGCCTGCTGCGGGCGGAGCCGTACCGGGAACCCGGTACCCGGACCCGGTACGAGTACCGGCTCACCCGCAAGGGCGTCGACTTCTGGCCCGTACTCCTGGCCCTGAAGCAATGGGGTGACATCCACGCGGGGGAGCCGGAGGGTCCCGTCCTCGACATCCGGCACGCCGACTGCGGAGCCCCCGTCCGCGTCGTCGTCCAGTGCGAGGGCGAGGAACGGGCCACCCTGGCCGCCCGCGACGTCACCGTCCGCCCCGGCCCCGGCGCCCGCCCGCTCACCCCCTGACATCCGGCAGGGCGGCCTCCGCGGTGAGCCCTTGAACCCATCGGCCGCGACACCCGTTCGGCCGCACCCCTGCGATGCCCCACCGTCCAGCCGGGTACCTCACGAGGCATGCCCTCCACACCCGGTCCGCCGTACGACGGTGCCCCCGCCGAGCACGGCCCCGAGCACGGCCGAGAACACGACCGCGAACGCGGTCCTGAACACGGCCACTGGTTCCAGCGACTCCACACCCGCGTCCTCGTCTCCCCCGTCGGGCTCGCCTGGAACCGCGGCCGCGCCATGGAACTCATGCACCGCGCCATGGGCTTCGCGGCGCTCAGCCTGCTCACCCTCGTGCCGCTCCTCATCGTCGTCGCCGCGGCCGACCTCGCCAGCGGTCAGGGCTTCGCCCGCTGGCTCGTCCAGGGCCTCGGCGTCTCCGAGGTCTCCGAGGAGGAGGTCGAGCGGCTCTTCGGGCAGCCGGGACAGGCCCTGCAACGGACCACCGCCTTCGGTCTCACCGCCCTCGCCGCCTTCGGTGTCACCTTCGGATCCGCCGTACAGACCGGGTACGAGCGTGCCTGGGACCTCCCCACGGCGCGCTGGCACACCATGTGGCGGCACGTCGTCTGGCTGGCCGTCCTCGTCGCCTGTCTGCTGCTGTTCGTCGCCACCCCCGCACCGGCCGAGTCCCCGGCCATGGTCACCGCTCTCGTCGCCCTGGGCGACCTGATCGGCACCTTCCTCTTCTTCTGGTGGTCGCAGCGGTTTCTGCTCTGCGGGCGCATCCGCTGGCGGGCCCTCGCCCCGGGAGCCGTCCTGACCGCCCTCGGCCTGCTCGGGCTGCGCGTCTTCTCCCAGCTCGTCTTCTCACCGCTCATCGCCTCGAACGCGGTGACGTACGGCCAGTTCGGCACCGTCCTCGTCCTCCAGTCGTGGCTCGTCGGAGTCGGCTTCGTCGTGTACGGAAGCGCCCTCGTCGGCCGGCTGGTCCACGAGCGCCTGCTCGACCGGCGCCTGCGCCGCGCCGCCCTGACCGGTGGCTGACCCCGTCCGTCCGCCCGACCGGTCCGACGGGCGCCTGCCCCGGTCCGACCGCGCGGCCCGACCGGCGCCTGCCCCCGGCCCGACCGCCCCCACCGGCCCGACGCCCGGACCCGCCCGAGCCTTCGCTCGTCACCCCGTCCCGGCTTCCTGGTCAAGGACATGGCCCTGGACGACATCCTCGCCGCCGTCCGCGTCGTGGCCTCCGGCGACGCCCTCATGACGCCGGAGACCCGGCAGGCGGGGGACCTGACAGAGCACGGCCCGGACCGGCGGGAAATTGATCACACGATCCGGTGATCCACCCCGGAGCGGCCCGGTGGCGTCCTCCGGGCCGCTTGGATGAAGGTGATCCCATCGGCCCGTCGAAGGAGTGCCGCCCATGGCGAACATCTGGCTGCCGCCCGTCGAGTACGTCGCGACCCTGCCGAGAGCGACGGCGTACGCCTGCCTCTACTTCACCGACACCCGAGGCCGCCCCTTCCAGCTGCGCGCCAGCTACGACACCGAGCTGTGGCAGTGGCCCGGCGGGAACATGGACCCGGGGGAGACCCCCTGGGAGACGGCGGTACGCGAGTGCCACGAGGAGACCGGGATCACCTTCGCCGGCGAACCGCGGCTGCTCGGCACCCACTTCGTCACCGACCGGGGCGAGGACTGGCCCGCCAACCACATCGGCTTCGTCTTCGACGGGGGCGAGCTGACGGACGAGCAGATCGCCGGCGTCGTCCTCGACCCCGAGGAGCACAGCGAGTACCGCCTGCGCACCCTCGACGAGTGGGAACGGGAGATGGAGCCGGGCGAGTTCACCCGCCTCGCGGGCACCGACCGGGCCCGCAGGACAGGCGTCCCGTTCTACCTGGAGACCGGCTCCGAAGGGGATCGGCCCTAGATCCTGCCATCACCTTCTGGCCGGGTCCGGCCCGCCCGGGGCGCGCGCGGAAGGAGTACGGATCCGGGGCCGGCCCCTCCGGACGGCCCCGGCTCCGGCCGGACTCCTCACGCCCGGCAGCCCACCGGGTGGGCGATGTCGACCACGAAACGCTCCGGCGAGTGCAGCCGGAAGGTCTTGTAGACGGGTTTGGTGTCGAAGGCGGCTCCGATGGTGACCACACCCTCGAAGTCGCCGGTCAGGGCGACCCCCTTGAGCGCGGGCAGATGGATCTTCAGCAGCCGGGGCCCCTGGTAGACGGACTTTCCGGCGTCGTCGTGGGCGGCCGCCGGGGAGAGACGGATCTCCAGGAACTGCTTGCCCGCCAGCGGGACTCGCTGGCCCGAGCCGTCGTAGTGCAGCGCGCCGACCTGGTGCACGGTGACCGGGGGCATGGCGCCCCGTACATCGATCACGAGCCGGTCGAAGGTTGCGTGGCCGCCCCAGCGGGCGTTGACGACCAGGGCCGTGGCCTGCGTCGACGAGCTCGGGGACGGGGCGTTGGTGGCGCCGGCCGGGATCGTGGCGCCGATCCCGGCGGTCAACAGGATTCCCGCGGCGACAGCCGCGAGGGTGTGACGGTGATGCATGACGTCCCCCAATTTCTCCTGCTCCGGGGACAGTGGTGTCACTGACAGAGACACCCCTCCACACCATACGGTTCCACCCGATATGGGGTAAATGTTCCGCCTTCTGGGCGGCTGCATATGCGCGTGCGCGTGCGAGCGCGATGGCCGGCGGGCGCGCTGTTCGTCCGGATCCGGCGAAGCCCGTAACTCCTGGGCCGCTCAGCAGTTGACCAGGGCATGAAGAAGCGCAGCATGCTCGCCATCGCCTCCCTCGCCGCAGGCGTCGTCACCGCCCTCATCACGCCTCCGCCGCAGGCCAGCGCCGCCGAGAACCCCCTGGGCGGCGCCACCGGCCTCCTCCAGGAGGACCAGGGCGTCGACACCGTCGTCGACACCGTCCAGGGCGCCCAGAGCACCCTTCCGGCCCCCGGCGCGGGCGGGCTGCTCTGACCCGTGCCACCCGCGACGACCGGTGCCCCGCGCCCCCGACGGGCCGCGGGGCACCGGCACGCCGTGACCCGGGAGGAGGCGGCCCGTGCGCGCGCCGTGCGTGACTAATGACAGGATGTCCCCATGAGCGACAACGTTTACTTCGACATCACCATCAACGACGAGCCCGCGGGCCGCATCACCTTCAAGCTGTTCGACGACGTCGTCCCGAAGACGGCGCAGAACTTCCGCGAGCTCGCGACCGGCGAGCACGGCTTCGGTTACGCCGGTTCCCCGTTCCACCGCGTCATCCCGCAGTTCATGCTGCAGGGCGGCGACTTCACCCGTGGCAACGGCACCGGCGGCAAGAGCATCTACGGCGAGAAGTTCGCCGACGAGAACTTCAAGCTGAAGCACGACCGCCCGTTCCTGCTCTCGATGGCCAACGCCGGCCCGAACAGCAACGGCTCGCAGTTCTTCATCACCACGATCGTCACCGACTGGCTCGACGGCAAGCACGTCGTCTTCGGCGAGGTCGTCGAGGGCCAGGACCTGGTCAAGAAGATCGAGGGCCTCGGCTCCCGTTCCGGCGCCACCGCCGCGACCATCAAGGTCTCCGAGTCCGGCATCGTGAAGGCCTGATCGCCTCTCCGAGCTGAGCGGAGGGCGCGTCGCGCGCCCTCGCTCGACCCACCCGGCCGGGGCGGGGGACGCCGTCCGAGCGACGCGCGTCCCCGCCCTCGCCGAGGTCTTCGGCGGCCGCCCGCGCAGCCGTCCGTGCGCCGTGTCCCGCGCCGTCCCTCATCCGTGAGCCGCACCCCGTGCCGTCGCTCAGGTGAAGGCGGGCGCGTTCCGCTCCGCCCATGCCGCGAACGGTCGCGGCGCCCGGCCGAGGACGCGCTCCACATCGGAACTCACCCGCTGCTCCTCCGTGCTGGGTTCACCCATCACCGACAGCATCCCGTCGACGGCCTCCTCCGGCAGGAACCGCACCAACTGGGAACGGGCCTCGCTCGCACTCAGCGCCAGGAACGCGACAGGGTCACCCACCACCCCGGCCAGGACACGCACCTGCTCCCGCGGTGACACCGCGACCGGCCCGGTCAGGACGTACGTCCGACCCGAGTGCGCCGCCGGGTCACGCAGCACCTCCGCCGCGACGCCGGCGATGTCCGTCGGATCCACCACCGGCAGCGCCACATCGGCGAACGGCGCCGCCACCGTACGCGCGGAACGGACCCGCTCGGCCCAGAGGAAGGCGTTGGAGGCGAAACCGCCCGGCCGCAGCACGGTCCAGTCCAGCCCCGACCCCCGTACCGCCGTCTCGAACGCACGCAGGATGTCGTGCGACGCCGAATCGGTCCGCGTTCCCACCAACTGCGAGGACTGGAACACGATCCTTCGCACCCCGGCGGCCACCGCCGCCGTGACGATCTCGCCCGGATCCAGCTCGTCCCCGAGACCCCCGACGAGCAGGTACATCGCCTCCGCACCCTCGAACAGCCCCGTGAGTCCGTCCACATCGGCCAGGTCCCCCTGCCGGTGCGCCACTCCGGCGGGCAGCCCGTCGGCCGGCCGACGGCTCACCGCCGTCACCTTCTCACCGGCCGCGGCCAGCAGCTCCACCAGCGGTCGTCCGACGTTTCCGGTCGCTCCGGTCACCACGATCACGGTTCTTCCCCTCCAGGGAGTCATCGGCGGAGCGCGAGCGCTCCGCCGTTCGTGACCTCATCCTGGAAGGCGAACTGGCCACCTCCTGGCCAGTTTCACCGAGCGATGTTCAGCTCTCCTCGCCGAAGCGCCGCTCGAACTTGGCGATCCGGCCCTCGGAGTCCACCGTCCGTGCCGTGCCCGTGTAGAAGGGGTGGCTCTCGGAGGAGATCTCGACGTCGATCACGGGGTACGTGTTGCCGTCGTCCCACTCGATGGTCCGGTCGCTGGTCGCGGTGGACCGGGTCAGAAAGGCGTACCCGGCCGAGCGGTCACGGAAGACCACCGGGCCGTACTCGGGCTGCTTGTCCTGCTGCACGCGTCCTCCTCGGGCTCACGCCCTGGCTCGTCCGGCCTGATCGGCACGGCACCCCCAGCCTCCCCGCGCCCACGGAGACCGACCAGCGCCACGGGCCCGACCGGGTGACCGTCAGTCGTGTTCCGGCGGGCGCGCCGCGAGCAGCAGCGCGATGTCGTCCGGGCGGGACGTGACCTGCCGGGCGTCCCGGATCACCCGGTCGGCCGCTTCCGCGAGCGGCAGCGAAGCGGTCGCAGCCAGCGCCCGGCGCAGCAGCTCGATCCCGTCGTCGATGTCCTGGCCGGGCTTCTCCACGAGCCCGTCCGTGAACAGCGCGAGCACTGCACCCGGCTCCAGCTGCAGCCGCGTCACCGGATACGAGGCGTGGACGTCGATCCCGAGCACCATCCCGCCCGCCAGCTCGATCCGTTCCGTCACCCCGTTCGGGTGCATGAGCAAGGGTGGCGGATGCCCGGCCCGAACCGCCCGCAGCTGCCCCGACTTCGGATCGAGGAGTACGTAGCAACAACTCGCGAACTGTCCCGGATCCAGGTCGATGAGCAGCCGGTTGGTCCCCCGCATCACGTCCTGCGGCCGATGACCGGCCAGCGCGAAGGCCCGTACGGCGCTGCGCAGCTGACCCATCGTGGCCGCGGCGGCCACCCCGTGCCCCTGGACGTCGCCGATGACGAGCGCGAGGCGTCCCCGCCCCGTCTCGATGACGTCGTACCAGTCCCCGCCGACGTCCATGCCCTGCGTGCCCGGCAGGTAGCGGCCCACCGTCTCCACGCCCTCCCGGACCGGAAGCCGATGGGGAAGCAGCGCGTCCTGGAGGCCGCGCGCGACCGCCGACTCCGTGTCGTACCGCTGGGCCCGCTCCAGGGCCTGCGCGATGAGGCCCGCGAGCGCCGTGAGGACGGTCCGTTCCTCCGAACTGAACCCGCGCGGACGGTCGAAGCCGAGGATGCAGGAGCCGACCGGCCGGCCGGAGGCGATCAGCGGCAGGAACGCCCGAGCCCCCGAGTGTGCGTCGAGGGGCAGATCCGGATACCTGCGGCCCAGCTGTTTCATGGACTCGAAGAACAGGGGCCTGCCCGTCGTGAGCGTCTCCACGCCGGGCACGTGAGCGTCCAGGGCCACGCCGTCGAAGGGTTCGAGGAAGCCCGGCGGGAAGCCCGTCTCCCAGGCCAGATACAGCCGACGGTCGCTCAGCAGGTAGATGGCCAGCTGACGCCCGCCGAACGCCGGAAGCAGCTCCTCCGTCACGACCGCCGACACCTGGCGGGCCGTCACCGCCTCGGACAGCGCGATGGCCAGGGCCACCGGCCGGTACAGGGCCGAGACCTGGTCGTCGGGCAGCGACAGGGTGTCGTCCGTCGGCCCGCTCGCCGGTCCGCTGGTCTTGGGGTCCCGCGCGGGGGCCGGGCCCGGATCGTTCTCCGGCACCAGGACCATGGTCACGCCGTCCCGCCCGGGATGGAGGGAGACCGAAAGCCACTGACTCCGCTCGGGGCGGGCCAGGAAACGCACCGGGTCACCGGAGAGCATCGCGGCGCGGAGCTGCTCCTCGTGGAACGGGAGGCCGAACCAGGGCAGGGCCTCCCAGAGCGGCCTTCCCGCCAGGGCGCCGCGGGGGCGGCCGAGCAGCCGCTCGGTGCGCTCGTTGACGTAGGTGACGCGGCCGAGGCGGTCGATCGCCAGGATCGCCCGCGGCAGCCGGTCCGTGGCGTCGGATCCGATCAGACCGGTGCCGAGGTCGACGAGGGTGCAGGTGAGCCGCAGACCGGTGCTGACGCCGCCGATGCCCAGACGCGGCGCTGCTTCCCCTCCCGCGCCCGCGCCCGTGTGCGTCGCCGCGTCGGGTGAGGTCTTACGCGCCCGCGTGGAGACCTCGAGCAGGTGCAGACCTCCGTCCGGGCCTTTGAGGCGGATCCGGCGCACCACCGGCCGCCCGTCCGGCCCCGTCGCCTGTCGGGCCGCCGCCCACAACGCGTACCCGTCCTCCGGCTCGAGGAGTGAGGTCAGGTCGTCGATCGGGCACGGCGAGGGCACTTCGGCGCCGAGGATCGCAAGGAGTCCCGTGTCCAGCGTGACCATGCCGCTGTCGAGGTCCCAGTCGAAGGAACCGAAGCGGACCGGCGGCGCGCCCGAGGTGGAGAGCTGTACGCACACCGGGTCGCCGGGCCATTCGAGGGTCGTCCCCTGGCGGGCCAGATCGGCGAGGGTCTCGCCGAGGTGCAGGCCGCCTCGCGTCATCCGGTTCCGGTCGCGGGTGTCCACCGGGACCCCGGGAGTAGGCGCCCGCAGCACCACGAGGACCCCGAACCGTTCGCGACCGGCGACGACCGGCGCGTACAGCGAGGCGAACGGGAACGGCAGGCTGGCCACCAGCTGTGGAAACCGCCGCATCGCCTCCTCGACGTCATGGAGGTGGACGGCCTGCCCCGAGCGATGGACCTCGGCGACCGGGAAGGGGCGGTTCGTGTGCATGCGAAACCACGGGCGGAACAAGGGGCCAGGCAGCCCCACCAGGGCCGCCATCCGCAACAGTCCGGGTGTTCCGGAGCGCAGGTACACCCCGCCCGCGTAGCCTCCGACTTCGTCGACCGCCCTCAGTGCCGCCTCGGCGAGCGTCCAGGTCAGAGCGCCCGAAACGGGCCCGTCGGCAGGTCCTTTCCCGGGCGGGCGCCCGGTACTGCCCGCCGGGCCGGGGGCGGTCGTGCCGTGCGAGGTCACACAGTCAGGATGCGCCTCACCGGAAAGGCACCGCATCCCGGACCCGCTCCCCTGCCGTGGCCGGGCAGGAGGGGTGTTGACCGCACGCGTTCGTACCGTCACACTCGGTCGTCGACCGGCGCCACAGGGCGCGCTACACCACCTCACGACCAGGGGGCAGGATGACGGGCCGGGTTCTTCCGTACGAGGTGCAGGGTGAGGGGCCGAGGCGGGCTCTCGTACTCCACAACTGGTTCGGCGACCGCACGAGCTTCGCTCCGCTGCGGGCCCATCTGAACGATGCCGCCGGCTCCTACGCGTTCGTCGACTGCCGCGGCTACGGCGAGGCGCTCGACCACGCGGGCGCGTACACGATGGAGGAGGTGGCGGCCGACGCGTTCGCGGTCGCGGACGACCTCGGCTGGGACTCCTTCTCCGTCGTCGGGCACTCGATGGGCGGCAAGGCCGCGCAGCTGATGCTCCTCGACGCCCCCGACCGCGTCCGGTCGATCATCGGCATCTCGCCCGTCTCGGCCGCCGGGTTCCCCATGGACGGCGAGACCTGGGAGCTCTTCGCCGGCGCCGCCGAGGAGGCGGCCAACCGGCGGGCGATCATCGACAACACCACCGGCGGCCGGTACGACGACGCCTGGCTGAGCACCCTCGTCGAGCGCTCCGTCAGGCGCTCCTCGGCGGCGGCCTTCCGCGCCTACCTGGATTCCTGGTCGCGCACGGACTTCCACGAGCGCGTCCGCGACAATCCCGCCCCCGTGCTGCTCGTCGTCGGCGCCCACGACCCGGCGCTGGGCGCGGAGGCGATGGAGGCGACCTGGCTGCGCTGGTACCCCAACGCGCGCCTGGAGGTCCTCAAGGACGCCGGCCACTACGCGCCCGAGGAGACCCCCCAGGCACTCGCCGAGGCCATCGAGGCGTTTCTCGCCGCCTGACGGGACCTTTCGCGGTGTCACCGGGGACTTTCGGTCCCGGGTGGCACCCCCGGCCGTCGGGCACCCGACCCGTGAAGGGTGCCCGGGAGCACCGGACGGAGAACGGAAGGGCGGGAGAAGGATGGCGGAGCGGAACGAGCGCGAGCGCGACGGGGACGGTTGCGGGGCGAACCCTCATCTTCAGGTTCAGGGTGAGGGTCACGTTCAGGCTGAGGGTCAGGCCACGCACGGCGTCCTGGTTCCGGCCGGAGGACTGGCTCCGAACGGGGCCGGGGTCCGAGCGAGGGCCGGGGGCCGGGCGAGGGTCGTCAGGGCGGCCGGGGCCGGGGCAGGGGACGGGTGCTGGTCGGGGTCGTCGGCTCCGAGTCCGCGCTGCGGGCCGTGGACGCCGCGGCGCGCGAGGCCCGGCTGCGCGGGATCGGTCTGAGCGTCGTCCACGCCGTCGTCGGGCCGCTGCTCAAGGTGCCCCTCGGCCCCTCTCCGTACGGCCCGCCCACCGGAGGCCTCCGGTGGGCGGGCCGTACGACCGCCCCGGACATCGAGGTCGCAGGGGAGATCGTGGCCGGCGAACCGCTCACCGTCCTGGCCACCCGCTCGCGGTCCGCCGCGCTCGCGGTCGTCGGCAGCCGAGGCGTGGGCGCCTTCACCGGACTGCTCCTCGGCTCGGTCGCCGTCCATCTCGCACGCCGCCTGCCCCGTCCTCGTTGTACGCGGCCGTGAGCGGCCGAGCGGGCCCGTTCTGCTCGCGGTCGACGGCTCGCCGGACTCCGACGCCGCCGTGGACCTCGCCTTCGCGGAGGCGGCCCGTGGCGAGGAGCTGCGCGTGGTGCACGCGTGGACGCCGGCGACGGGACCTGCCGATCTCACACCGCTCTTCCACGGGGTGGAGGAGATCCGGGGCGAGGAGCGGCGGGTTCTCGACGAGGCGATCGCGGCCGCTCGACGGGCCGCCCGGAGCTGCCCGTCGAGCGGAGACTGGTGCGGGGCAGGCCCAGACCCGTCCTGCTCGCGGAGAGCGCGGACGCTCAGCCCCTGGTGAGGGGGGCGCGGGGCCGTGGCGGCGGCGCGGGCCTGCTGCTGCTGGGCTCGGTCAGCCAGGCGCTGCTCCACCACGCGGAGTGCCCGGTCGCGGTCGTGCGCGGGGGACCGTGGCACCGTCCCACTGACGTCGCGGCCGTCTTCGCCGATGTCGTCGCGGCTGTCGCCGTCGCCGAGCCGTCGCCGGCCCGGTGTCGGCGGGATCTCATCCGAAGGTCGAGGAGGGCGACGACTTTCGAGGACAGCGGTGCGGCCCCTCGGCACCGGATGATCGTGGTCACGACCTCATGGGGCGGGTCCTCCACCGACTCGTCCACGACCAGCAGGAGCACGTCCGATGGGCCTCACGCAGACGCAGCACCGCTTCCTCGTCCGGCAGAAGGTGACGCCCATGGCCAACCGCTACCTCGTGCACGCCGCGGGAGTGGACGGCGAGGAGGGCGAGCTCGTCGCCTTCGCCCACCAGAAGAGAATGGCGCTCAAGGAGCACGTCACCTTCTACACCGACGAGTCCCGGCGCCAGGTCCTCTTCACCTTCAAGGCCCGCCAGGTCATGGACCTCGGCGCGACCTACGACGTGCACGGAGCGTCCGGCACCCGGCTGGGCGGCTTCCGGAAGAACTTCGGCGCCTCCCTGCTGCGCAGCACCTGGCACCTGAGCCGCGAGGGCGCGGAGGGGGAGACGACCGGGCAGGAGCGAAGCGAGGGCCTCGCGCTGCTGCGGCGGGCCTGGGAGTTCCTGCCCTTCACCGACCTGCTTCCCTTCGTCGTGCCCTACCACTTCGACTTCACCGAGTCGGGCCGCTCGGTGATGTCCGTCGAGAAGCTCTTCGGTCTCCGCGACCGGTACGTGCTCGACATAGCGGACCCGGAGCTCGACCGGCGACTCGCGATAGCCCAGGCCGTGGCCCTCGACGCCCTCCAGTCCCGCTGACGTCCGGCTCACCCGCCTGCCGGGGAAGGGGCGTCTTACCCTGGAGGGACGGGCAGGCGACGCAGCACAGCGTTCCTCCCCGAGCCCGGAGCCGTGCAGGCGGAAGGACGGCGGGCCATGTTCTTCAGTGATCGCACCGACGCCGGTCGGCAGCTGGCCGCCCGGCTCGACCATCTCAGGGGCCATGACGTCGTGGTGCTCGGTCTGCCGCGCGGTGGGGTGCCGGTGGCGGCCGAGGTGGCCGACGCCCTCGACGCCCCGCTCGACATCTGCCTCGTGCGGAAGCTGGGGGTGCCCCAGCAGCCGGAGCTGGCGATGGGCGCGCTCGGCGAGGGTGGCGTACGGGTGGTGAACGAGCGAGTGCTCCATGAGGCCGGGGTCGGGGCGCGTGATCTGGCCGCGGTCGAGGAGCGCGAGCACGCCGAGCTGGATCACCGGGCCCGCCGTTATCGGGGCAGCAGGCCTTCCGTGCCCCTGGAAGGCCGAACGGTCCTGGTCGTGGACGACGGTCTCGCCACGGGGGCAACGGCGCTGGCGGCCTGCCGGGTGGTACGGGCCCGGGGGGCGGCCCGGATCATCCTCGCGGTGCCGGTGGCGCCCCGCGGATGGACGGCCCGGCTCGGCGGCGAGGCCGACGAGACGGTGAGCGTGCACACGCCGGATCTCTTCTACGCGATCGGACAGTTCTACCGGGACTTCACCCAGACCCCGGACGCGGAGGTCGTCGCCTGTCTGGACCGGATCCGCGCCGCGCACGGACCGGTCGTCCAGGACACGGACGTACGGATCCCCGTCGACGACGGCGTCACGCTCGCCGGACGGCTCGCCGTCCCCGAGGGCGCCACCGGCATCGTCCTGTTCGCCCACGGAAGCGGGAGCAGTCGGCACAGCCCCCGCAACCGGGCGGTGGCGGGGGCGCTGAACCGGGCGGGACTCGGAACGCTGCTGTTCGACCTGCTCACCGAGGCCGAGGCGGTCGACCGGGCGCACGTCTTCGACACCCCGCTGCTCGCCGGCAGGCTCGCCCGCGCGACGGAGTGGCTCGCCGGGCGGCCGGAGAGCGAGGGCCTCCCGCTGGGCTACTTCGGGGCCAGTACGGGAGCGGCCGCCGCGCTGTGGGCGGCGGGCGACCTCGAGTCCTCGGTGGCCGCCGTCGTCTCACGCGGTGGCCGGCCGGACCTCGCGGCCGACCACCTGGCTCGGGTCAAGGCCCCGACGCTCCTCGTGGTCGGAGGCAGGGACGTGCTGGTTCTGGACCTCAACCGGCGGGCCGAGTCGCTGCTGCAGTGCGAGAGCCGGCTGGAGGTCGTGGAGGGCGCCACGCACCTCTTCGAGGAGCCGGGCGCCCTGGAGGAGGTGGCGGAGCTCGCCACCTCCTGGTTCACCGGGCACTTCCGGGATCAGTAGGCGCCGTTGACGTTGTCGATGGAGCCATAGCGGTCGGCCGCGTAGTTGCAGGCGGCGGTGATGTTCGCGACCGGGTCGAACAGGTCCATCGACGTGCCGGGCACGTGATAGGCCAGGAAGGTCGGCTCGATGACCTGGAGCAGGCCCTTGGAGGGGGTGCCGGCCACGGCGTTGGAGTCCCAGAGGTTGATGGCCTGGGGGTTGCCGGAGGACTCCCGCATGATGTTGCGGTGGATCCCCTCGTACGAGCCGGGGATGCCGCGCTGGGCCATGATGTCCAGCGACTCGCGGATCCAGCCGTCGAGGTTGTTCGCGTACTGGGTGGCGGCGACGGGCGCGGCCTTGACGGGAGCGGCGGCGGCTGCGGGAGCGGCGGCCGAGGCACCGGTGCCGGTGGCGACGGCCGGGGTGGCGCTCCGGCGCTCGGAGCGGCTCGCCCGTTCGGTCGTGGCGGTCTTCTTCGCCTGCGGGGGAGTGGCCTTGACGGAATCCCGACGAAGCGTCAGTTCAAGACCCGGGTGAATAAGTGACGGGTTGTCACCCACGGCGCTCCTGTTGGCGCGGTAAAGGCCCTTCCAGCCGCCCTGAATTCCCTTCTTCTGGGCGATCAGGGAAAGCGAGTCGCCGCTGACGACCGTGTAGGTGCGTGCGGTGGCCGGAGCGGCGGGAGCCTTGGTGGCGGCCTTCGCGGCGACCGGAGCGGCGGGGGCGGTGATGGCCTTGGCGGCGATTTCCGGGGCTCCGGAAACGGGCGCGGCGCCGGCCACGGCCGGGGCGATCAGTGGGAGGGCGAGAGCGGCTCCGCCCGTGCCGACCAGCGCGAGTCCGCGGGAGACGGGGCGGCGGCGGGGGCGGCGGTGCTTACCGTGAGCAGGCATGACGGGATTCCTCTCCGGCGCCTTCGGGGTGAGCTGTCGGGTTCGGACTGGAGATGTCCGGCCGCGCGCACGCGGCTTCACCCCGAGCCGTTCCGGAATCCGGGCCGGCGTATTCGTGGGTCCCCCGCTCCTGCCGTCGGGTGAAAGGGAGGTATTTCGAGCGGTGGCAGGATTCGGCGATCCACTCGAATGGAGGTGACCGTAGGCCAGTAATGCGACGGATAACAAGAGGATCTGTGGGCAGGGGTTGGCGAAAGGATCACCGAATTCATGGAATTCAAGATCGACGGTGACTCCTGCGCATCGAACTTCCTTGTCCCGCACGGCCTGCGCGGATTCTGATCACCGGGGAGTTTTCGGGGAAGTGAGTCGCATCACCAGGTACTTGATGTCCGAATTCGCACGGAAATTCTGTTAATGGTGGAGTGGGTGATAAGGGCCCGTTCGGCCGTGTGGGTACTCAAGGGCATAAGTCGCAAAACCGACATTCCTCGTGAAAGATGAAGTCACCCCGACCGAGGAGCCGCCCGGATGTCGCCCTCCGCCTCCCTGCTCACCCCCGAGACCCTCGACCGTGAGGCCGCCGCCCTTTACGAGAGCGCCGCCTGGCAGCGGATCGTCACGGACTGGACCGAGCCGCCGGTGCCCGCGCCCGCCGTGGAGAGCTGGCGTGACCTGCTCTCCGTCCCGGTGGAGCGGCTCGTGGCCGACGCGCTCGACGCCATGCCGCCGTCCCTTCCCGCCGAGCGCCGGCTCCCGGGCAGGATCGGAGCCGTCCTGCCCGACCGGCTGCACGCCTGGCGCCGCGTCGGCCGGCCGGAGCTGCGCCCCTCGGTCCACCTCGGCTACGCGCGCCTCGTGCTGACGGAGTGGGGCTGGCAGAACGCCCCGTACAAGCTGCGCGACGCGCGCGGGGCCCGGTGTGTGTGCGGCGCGCTCCTCGCCGCGCACCGTCTCGGCTACGGCAGCGCGACGACGATGAACGAGGCGGCCGCCTGGATCATGGCCGAGCTCCGGTCGCGGGGGTGGCACGAGCTGATCGGGCCGTGGAACCGGGCCCCGGGCCGTACGGCCGCCGAGGCGGTGGCACTCCTCGACGCCACGATCCACCGCGCGGCGCAGGCCGGACGCTGACGGACTGTCCGCAGGCGCGGGGCGGCGGCGAAGCGGCCGCCCCGCGCCCGGAGGGCGGGATCAGCCGGTGATGCTCGGTGCTCCGCTCTCGATGTGGCCGGTGTACCGGCGCGACCAGGTCCCGTCGATGTCGGCCAGGATCGTGAAGTCGTACCAGCCGTTGTTGTAGGCGACCGCGTTGAAGAAGTCCTCCCGCGTGGAGGCGGCCGGGACCGTGTAGGTCCAGGGGCCGTCGGTGCGGTAGGCGTTCGAGCGGATCGTGAACGTCACCGGCCCGGCCGAGGTGTTGCTCAGCTTGAACCACAGGGCCGTCCGGCCCGTCCCCGCCTCGGTCGCGAACCGGGAGGTCACCTCGACGGCCTTGCCGGCCTTGGAGGCGTCCCCGATGAACCGGCGCAGGAAGCGGTTGGGGCCCATCATCGAGATGTCGTACTTGCCGGACCCCGACCCCAGCCCGATGTTGAAGTAGTCGGTGGCCGTGGCGCCCGCGTCGACGGTGTACTGCCAGGCGGCCGTGTCGCGGTGCTGATGCGGGTGGATCGAGAAGTGGGCCGCCCGCTTGGCCTCGGTGCCCTGGTTCGTCATAGAGAACCAGGCGAGGATCTTGCCCGCGGCCCCGAACTCGAAGCGGTCGAGGTTGCCGTTCACCTGGTACGGCAGCGCGCGGGCGGGCCGGGTGCCGGACTCCTGAGCGGGCTGGGCGTTGTTCTGGGGCGCCGGGTTGGGCAGCGGACCGCAGGTCGCCTGACCGATGACCTTCGCCGTGGAGGGGAGGCCGGCCGGAACGCCGTACACCGGGTGGGCGAAGTCGAAGACGCCGGTCAGATCGCCCGTCACCTTCCGCCGCCAGGCACTGATGTTGGGGCAGGCGGCCGGGGTGCCGAGGGCCGTCGTCCACGTTTCCATGAAGCGCAGGACGGACGTATGGTCGAAGACCTCCGAGCTCACCCAGCCGCCCCGGGTCCACGGGGACATGACAATCATGGGGACCCGGAAGCCGAGGCCGATCGGTGCGCCGTCGAGGTACTCGCCCGGGGTGCCCGGGGGAGCGACCGGCGGGGGCACATGGTCGAAGAAGCCGTCGTTCTCGTCGTAGTTGAGGAACAGCACGGTCGAGTCGAACACGTCGGCGTCGGCGGCGAGCGCGCGGTAGACGAGGTCGACGAAGTGCGCGCCGTCCCCGGGCGGGGCGTAGGGGTGCTCCGAGAAGGCCTCGCTGGCGACCACCCACGACACCTGGGGCAGCGTGCCCGCGACGACGTCGGCGCGGATCGCGGCGGCGATGTCGTCCGGGGTCGAGCCGGTCGCCTTGGGGACCGAGCCCATGCCGCGGTCGTACAGCGGGTCCCCGGGCCGCGCGTCGGTGAACTTCTTGAAGTACGCGAGGCCGTTGTCGCCGTAGTTGTCCTGGGCGTTCTGGTAGACCTTCCAGCTCACCCCGGCCCGCTGGAGCGCCTCGGCGTACGTCTCCCAGGTGAGTCCGGACTCGTCGCCGCCGTCCTTGCTGGAGCCGTCGATCTTCCCGCTCCACAGGAAGGTGCGGTTGGGGCCGGTGGCGCTCAGCGCCGAGCAGAAGTACGCGTCGCAGATCGTGTAGTGGTCGGCGAGGGCGTGGTGGAAGGGGATGTCCTCGCGGTCGAGGTGGCCGAGCGTCCGGGTGTTGCCCACGCCGGTGACCCAGTTGTCGAGACGGCCCTTGTTCCATGCGGCGTGCTGCGAGGTCCAGCTGTGCGGCAGGTCGCCGTTGCACTGTGCGAGGGTCTCGCCGTCCACACCGCCGGCGGGCGGGGTGTCGCTGAGCTTCCAGGGGTACTGGCGGCCGCCCCAGTTGGGCTGGTTGAACACGCCCCAGCCGCCGGGGATGTTGCCCGCGGCGCGGTCGCCGAAGCCCCGTACGCCGCGCAGGGTGCCGAAGTAGTGGTCGAAGCTGCGGTTCTCCTGCATGAGGATCACCACGTGCCGGACGTCGGTGAGGGTGCCGGTGGCCGTCCTCGCGGCGGCGGAGGCCCGGGCCGTCGGCAGCGCCGCGCCGGCCACGAGCCCCGCGCCGATACCGACGAATCCTCTGCGGCTGATGGGAATCATGCTCCGCCTCTCCTGTCACGGTGTGCCCCGGCGGCACGTCGGAGACATGATGAGGGAGGGGAGCTTAAAGGTATACAGCCGTGCGGTAATTAGTGGATTAACTGCCCGGGGCACCCTGGATCCGAGGGATACGGGCCTGTTAATTGGTCCAACTGCATACCAATGGCGTTCGAGGGTTCAGACGGTGAGGACCTTCACCCCGGCCTCGGTGAGCTGGGCGACCGTCTCCGGGTCGATGCCCGTGTCGGTCACGAGCAGATCGATCCGGTCCAGACCGCAGATCCGCGCGAAGGCCCTGTGCCCCATCTTCGAGGAGTCGGTCACCACGACGACCCGGCTCGCCCGCTCGGCGAAGAGCCGGCTGATGCTCGCCTCGTCCTCCTGGTGCGCCATCACGCCGAGCCCGGCGTCGACCCCGTCGACCCCAAGCACCACCACGTCGAGCACGACCTCGTTGAGCACCCCGACCGTGAGGGGGCCCACCAGTTCGTACGTCTGGGGGCGCGCGACACCGCCGGTGGTGACGATCTTGATCTGCGGGCGCACCGCGAGCTCGCCCGCGATGTTGAGCGCGTTGGTGACCACGGTCAGTGCGGGGCCGGAGCTCGTCGTTCCGGCCGTCCCGGCCGTCCCCGCGGTGTCGGCCCGCCCGCTCGCGAACCGCAGGGCGAGCGCGCGCGCCACCTCCGTGGTCGTCGTGCCGCCGTTGAGCCCGACGACCTCGCCGGGGGCGATCAGGTCGGCGGCCGCCTCCGCGATCCGCCGCTTCTCCGCGGCGTGCCGCGTCGACTTGTAGCGCAGCGGCAGCTCGTACGAAACGCCGTGTGCGACCGCTCCGCCCCGTGTCCGTATCAGCAGCTGCTGCTCGGCGAGCTCGTCGAGGTCCCGGCGGATCGTGGCGGCTGAGACGTCCAGTGCGGTCGCCGCCTCCTCGACCTCCAGCTTCCCCGAGGCGGCGAGTAGTTCAAGGAGCGTGTTCCACCGCTCGTGCTTGGACATGGGTCCCTCCCTCGGGCTCGTGCGCGCGTCCGATTCTATCCGCCGACGGGCGCGGGACCTGGAAAGCGGATGCATGTTTCTGCTTGAATGGCATTGACTTCAAGCAACTTTCATCATTTGAGTGCACTCTTCTTGCAAGGAGACCGGCATGAGCACCACCCGTACCGCCGTGGAGATCGCGTCCCAGCCCACGACCTGGCGTCAGGCTGCCCGCACGCTGACCCAGCACACCTCCGCGCTTCCCCGACGGGGCGAGCGGGTCGCCGTGATCGGCTGCGGCACCTCCTGGTTCATGGCCCTGGCCTACGCCGAGCTGCGCGAGTCCGGCGGTCACGGCGAGACCGACGCCTTCGCCGCCTCCGAGTTCCCCTACGGGCGCGGCTACGACCGGGTCGTCGCCATCACCCGCTCCGGCACCACCAGCGAGGTGCTCACCGTCCTGTCCCGGCTGCGCGGCACCATCCCCACGGGCGCGATCACGGCCGACCCCACGACCCCGGTCATGGACCTCGCCGACGCGGTCGCCGTCCTGGACTTCGCCGACGAGGAGTCGGTGGTCCAGACCCGCTTCGCGACGACGGCGCTCGCCCTCTTCCGTGCGCACCTGGAGGCCGAGGACGCCCTGCCCGAGGGGGTGGCCACCATTGAGGAGGCCGCCCGGGACGCCGAACTGGCCCTCGTCTCCCCGCTCGACGAGGACGTCCGCGCGGCGGAGCAGTTCACCTTCCTCGGCATGGGCTGGACCTACGGTCTCGCTCTGGAGGCCGGTCTGAAGATGCGCGAGGCCGCGGGCGCGTGGACGGAGGCGTACCCGGCGATGGAGTACCGCCACGGCCCGATCAGCATCACCGGTCCCGGCCGGGTCACCTGGGGCTTCGGCGCGCTGCCGGCCGGACTCGCGGACGAGGTGCGCAAGGTCGGCGGCACCCTCGCCGAGAGCGACCTCGACCCGCTCGCCGACCTGATCCGCGCCCAGCGGCTCGCGGTGGCCGTCGCCGAGGCCCAGGGCCTGAACCCGGACACGCCGCGGAACCTGACCCGCTCGGTCGTCCTCTCCGACGCCCAGGCCTGAACCCCTCCGCGGTCCCAGGGGGTGTCTTGCCAAGACCTCCGCCGCGGCTCCGAAGCCTCCGCTCCTCGCCACGCACCCGACCACACTCCTGGAGAAGGACCACATGCCGTTGACGCCGACCGATGAGATCGTCCGCCGCGCCCGCGCGGCGGGCACCGGTGTGGGGGCTTTCAACGTCCTCCAGCTCGAACACGCCCAGGCCATCGCGGCCGGCGCCGAGAGCGCCGACCGCCCCGTCGTCCTGCAGATCAGCGAGAACACCGTCCGCTACCACGGCGCCCTGGAGCCGGTCGCCCTCGCGTCACTCGCCATCGCCCGCGCTGCCAAGACCCCCGTCGCCGTCCACCTCGACCATGCCGAGAACCCGGACCTCGTCCGCGAGGCCGTCGGACTCGGCCTCGGCTCGGTCATGTTCGACGCCTCGAAGCTCCCCTACGCCGAGAACGTGGCCTCGACCCGCGAGGTCGTGGAGTACTGCCACCAGCACGGAGTCTGGGTCGAGGCCGAACTCGGCGAGGTCGGCGGCAAGGGCGGTGCGCACACCCCGGGTGTACGGACCGACCCCGAAGAGGCCCGTGCCTTCGTCGCGGCCACCGGTGTCGACGCCCTCGCGGTCGCGGTCGGCAGCTCCCACCAGATGCTGACCCGGGACGCGGTCCTGGACTTCGCCCTCATCACGCGCCTGCGTACCGCCGTCGACACACCGCTCGTGCTGCACGGCTCCTCGGGCGTGTCGGACGCGGACCTCACCGCCGCCGTCGCGGCGGGCATGACCAAGGTGAACGTCTCCACCCATCTGAACAAGGCCTTCACCCGGGCCGTCCGCACCCATCTGACCGAGCACCCCACGGCCGTGGACCCCCGCCACTACCTGACCCCGGCGCGCGCGGCCGTGGCCGGGGAGGTCGCCCGCCTCCTGACCGTCCTCTCGCCCGCCTGACGGCGACGCCGGATGCCTCCTCGCGCCTGATCACCCTTCCTGCAGCGCCGCGAGGAGGCCGCGTACGGCCGGGAGGGACAGCGAGGACTTCCGTACCGCCGCGTGGATCGAACGGACCGGCTCCGGCCCGCGGACCCTGCGGACGACCACGTGGGGATGGCGGCTGCCCAGCCCCATCAGCGGGACCAGGCTGACGCCGAGACCGGCCGCGACGAAACCCTGCGCGGTGGCGTACTCCTCGCACTCCACCGCGATGTCCGGGGCGAACCCGGCCGCGGCACAGGCGTCGAGGACCGCGTCCAGACAGGGACCTGGCCGCTCGCTGCCCACCCAGGGTTCGCCGGCCAGCTCGGCCAGGTCGACGGCGGTACGGCGGTCGGCGAGCGGATGGCCCTTGGGCAGCACGGCGCGATAGGGGTCGTCGAGCAGATGGACCAGCCGGAGGCCGTCGCCGGCCGCGTCCGGGCCGCCGCCCCGGGGCCGTACGACGAGGGTGAGGTCCGCCTCCTCGTCGGGCGGCGCGCCGTCGGCGATCCGCAGATCGACGCGCACGCCCGGGTGTTCGGTACGGAAGCGGGCCAGGGCGGGGGCCACGAGCTCCGCTCCCGCGGTGGCGAAGTAGCGGACGGAGATCCGTCCGGTGCGCCCCGCCCGCAGATCGGCGAGAGCGGTCTCGGCCTCGGCGACCTGCCGGCCGATGACGGCGGCGTGCTCGGTGAGCAGCCGCCCGGCGGCGGTCGGGCGCACGCCCCGGCCGAACCGTTCGAGCAGGGCGATGCCCGCCTCCTTCTCCAGGACACCGATCTGCTGACTCACGGCTGACGGGGTGTAGCCGAGGTTCGCGGCGGCGGCCGTGACGGAGCCACTTGTGACGACGGCCCGGAGCACCTGCATGCGTCTCACATCCAGCATGTAGCACAGCTTAACGCTGGATGCATGATTCATCGCTTGTCCTGTCAGGTCATGCGCGGGACGGTGGGGACATGACATCGGCGATACGTATGGGCGTACTGGCCCTGCTCTGGGGCTCGGGCTTCCTCTGGATCAAGATCTCCCTCAACGAGGGCCTCACCCCGGGGTGGATCACCTTCGTCCGGTGCGTGCTCGGCGCGGCGGTGCTCCTCGCGCTCGCGCACGGTGCGGGGCAGCGGCTGCCACGGGACAGGGCCACCTGGGGCCGCCTCGTCGTCGCCGCCTTCTTCTGCAACGCGCTGCCGTTCCTGCTCTTCTCGGTCGGGGAGCAGACCGTGGACAGCGGAGTGGCGGGCGTGCTCAACGCCACGACCCCGCTCTGGTCCCTCCTCATCGGCCTGGCCCTCGGCACCGACGGCCCGTTGCGCGCCACCCGGCTGACCGGGCTCGCCCTCGGCTTCGCCGGAGTGCTGCTGATCTTCGCGCCCTGGAGCCACGGCTCCGGCCTGATGAGCTGGGGCGCCCTGGCTCTCCTCGGTGCCTCCGCGAGCTATGCCGTGGCCTTCGCCTACATGGCCCGTCGGCTCACCGGCCGCGGCACCGCGCCGCTGGCGCTGTCCGCCGCGCAGCTCCTCACCGCGACAGGTCTGAGCGCGCCCGCGCTCGCGGCCGGCGGAACGGCGACGGTGACCTGGGCGGGCGTCCTGGCGGTTGTGGTCCTCGGTGTCCTCGCCACCGGTCTCACCTTCCACCTGAACTACCGGATGATCGCGGAGGAGGGCCCGACAGCCGCCGCCACGGTCGGCTACCTGCTCCCGGTGGTGTCCGTGACCCTGGGCGCGCTGATCCTCGACGAACCGCTGACGGTACGCGTGGTGGCGGGGATGGCGGTCGTCCTGGTGGGGGTGGGGCTGACGAGGTCACGGACGCGCGGGACACGTGTCGAGCCCGGGGCGACGGACCCGGAGGGTGCGGCCCCGGCGTCGGTCGTGCCCCGGGCGGTCGCGCCTCCCACCCGGAGCGCCTCTTCGAGGGGCTAACCGACCCGCTCGACCACGAAGACGGGAATCTCCCGCTCGGCCTTGAGCTGGTAGTCGGCGTAGTCGGGGAACGCCGCGACCGCCCGCTCCCACCAGGCGGCGCGCTCCTCGCCGGTGACCAGACGAGCCTCCATGTCCCACGCCTGGGTGCCGTCGCGCACCTCGACGAGGGGCGTGGCGACGAGATTGTGGTACCAGACGGGGTGCTTGACGGCGCCGCCGTTCGACGCGACGAGCGCGTACGCACCCTCGTGCTCGACCCGCATGAGCGGGGTCTTGCGCAGCTTGCCGGTCTTCACGCCGCGGTTCGTGATCAGGACGACGGGCATGCCCCGCATGGTGGTGCCCTTGGTACCGCCGGACGACTCGTACAACTCGACCTGATCGCGCACCCACGTCGACGGGCTGGGCTCGTATTCACCTTCGAGTGGCATGGGCATCCCTTTCATCGATCCACGGCAACGTCGCCCGCCCGTCCCGGCCCTGTCGGTGCCGACTCCTAGGCTGGCTCCCGACGTGAAGGACAGGCGCGACACAGGGGAGAGCACACGGCATGCGGGAATTGTTCCTGGCGGGGCAGCGAGCGTACATCCGATGGATCGATCTGCCGGGCACGGGGGGCGGGCCCGTGCGCGTGTTCGTCCACGGCCTCGGGTGCACCTCGGCCTCGGACTTCGCCCACATCGCGGCCCACCCCGCGCTCGGCGGCCGCCGGGCGCTGCTCGTGGACCTGCTCGGGTACGGGCTGAGCGACCGGCCGGCGGACTTCGACTACCGCATGGAGTCCCAGGCGGTGGCGGTCGCCGCGGTCCTCGACCACCTCGGGCTCACGGGCGTGGACCTCGTCGGGCACTCCATGGGCGGTGCGGTGACGATCCACCTGGCGGCGGCGCGCCCGGAGCTCGTGGGGAGACTCGTGGTGGCCGAGCCGAACCTCTACGGGGGCGGGGGAGCGTTCAGCTCTCCCGTGGCCGCCCAGGACGAGGACGCGTTCGTGGCGGAGGGGTTCGCCCGGATGGTGGCGGGCGCCGACCGCGCCGACTACGCGGCCCGGCTGCGCCTCGCCGACCCGCGGGCCGTGCACCGCAGCGCGGTCGCGCTGGTCGAGGGGAGCACGCCCGCTCCCGGCGACCTCCTCGCCGGGCTCGGGATTCCCCGGACCTATCTGGTGGGGGAGTCGAGCCTGCCGGACCCCGACGCGAAGAAGGCCGCCGGGCTCGGGGTCCCGGTGATCGAGATCCCCGGCGCGGGGCACAACCTGATGCTGGACAACCCGGACGGCTTCGCCACGGCCCTCGGTCGCGCCTTGGCGGATACCCCGACCTCGCGTCCCGGCTACGAGAGAACCTGATCAGGCCTGAAGAGCGTCCCGCGGCTCGGGACAGGGCACCGCTCCTGAGGCAGCCGGCGCCTCCGGGGCGGTGCCGTGCCCCGGCCCCGGCGCGGGGGGCCGCGCTCCTGAGAGGATCGACAGAGGACCGACGACTAGACGGTTAGACAGCCCCTCGGTACTCCCACCCGCACCAGGAGCCCCCGTGCACACCGCACTCACGTACGCCGACATCAAGACCGCCGCCGACCGGATCGCCGGACAGGTCCGCCCCGTCACGGTGGCCGAGGCCGAGGCCGAGCCCGGCACCGAGCCGTACAGGCTCCACTTCGCCCTGGAACACATGCAGCACACCGGCTCCTTCAAGGCACGCGGAGCGCGGAACTTCCTGCTCGCCCACCAGGAGGACGGCACCCTTCCCGACGCCGGAGTCACGATCGCCTCCGGTGGCAACGCCGGGCTCGCCTGCGCCTGGGCAGCGCTGCGGCAGGGCGTCCGGGCCACCGTCTTCCTGCCGACCACCGCACCGAAGGTGAAGGCCGACAAGCTCGTCGGCTACGGCGCCGAGGTCCGGCTCGTCGGCACGGAGTACGCCGAAGCGCTCGCGGCCTGCGAGTCGTTCGCGGCCGAGACCGGGGCGCTCGCCTCCCACGCCTACGACCATCCGCTGATCGCCGCCGGGGCCGGCACCCTGCTCGACGAGATCCACGACCGGCTCCCGGACCTCGACACGGTCGTCGTCGCGGTCGGCGGGGGCGGCCTCTTCTCCGGCGTCGCCACCGCGGCACGGCACCACGGCATCCGTACCGTCGCCGTCGAACCCGAGAACTGCCGCGCCCTCGACGCCGCGCTCCGGGCCGGGAACCCCGTCGACGTGACCGTCGACTCCGTCGCCGCCGACTCGCTCGGCGCCCGCAGAGCCTCCGCCACCGCCCTGGCGGCCGCTCAGGACGACGGAGTCCGTACCGTCCTCGTCCCGGACACCGAGATCATCCGCGCCCGTCGGGCCCTGTGGGACGACCGCCGCCTCGCCGTCGAGCACGCCGCCGCCACCGCCCTCGCCGCCCTCACGGCACCGGAGCACGAGGGCACGACCGGCCACGGCTACCGCCCCGCCCCGGGCGAGAAGGTCTGTGTCGTCCTCTGCGGGGCCAACACGGACCCCGCCGACCTCGCGCACAGCGCGGAGACCGCGTAGCACGGCAGATGGGCCACTCCCGCCTCGAAGCATCCCTCACCCACCCCGACGACCCGGCGTTCCGGGCCTGGCTCCAGGCGCTCTCCCACGCTCTCGGCCGCGACTTCGAGGACGACCTCGGCTCGCCGGGCGGACGCGCGTTCCTCCGGAGGACCTTCACCGACAACGGCGCCGTCCCCGCGCCCTCCTTCGCGCCCCTCGTGGACGAACACCGGCGGGTCCACGCCGAGCGTGCCGTGACCTGGCTGCTCGCCCGGGCGCGCAGGGACACGGGCCGGACCTTCGACGTACCGGTCCGCCACGAGTGGTCCGACGACCGGGACGGGATCGGCCGGGTCTCCGTCGGCCACGAGCCCGTCGAGGGCCTCGACCCGGTCGACATCGCCGTGTCGGCGGCCGAGGGCGTCCAGTGCCACCTGGCCGACCGCGAACTGCTGGTCTGGCCGCTCTGCCCCGACCACGGCACCGGCCCCCATGCCACCCGTACCCCCGGCGGAGCGGCCTGGGTCTGCTCGGTCACCGGCCACGTGGTGGCACCCCTCCCGGGCTGAGCGACAGGGAGGGCCGGTGGCGAGGAGTGCTCGTTCCGTGCGTCAGGATGGGGGCATGACCGAAATTCGTACCCCCCGTCTCATCCTCCGGCGCTGGAGCGACGACGACCTTGTCCCGCTGGCCGAGATCAACGCCGATCCCGAAGTGATGCGCTGGATCGGGGACGGCTCGGTCCGGGACCTGGAGCGGACCGCCGAGGACATCGAGCGGTACGAGGAGGAGTGGGACGAGGAGGGCTTCGGGATCTTCGCCGTCGAACTCATCGCCTCGGGCGAGCTGATCGGCTTCGCCGGTCTGTCCCTGCCGGAGTTCCTCCCGGAGGTGATGCCGGACGTGGAGATCGGCTGGCGTCTGGGCAGGCAGTTCTGGGGCCAGGGATACGCCTCCGAGGCCGCCCACGCGGTCCTGGAGTTCGCCCTCCAGGACCGCGGGCTCGACCGGGTCGTCGCCATCACCCACATCAGCAACCAGGCCTCCGAGAACGTCATCGGCAAGCTCGGCATGACCGAGGAGCGCGAGACGACCCACCCGGACTTCGACGTTCCCCTGCGGGTCTACTCGATCGACCTCACCGAGTACGAGGCCTGACGACCCCGGTCGCGGTCGCCTCAGTGACGCTCGGGCAGGTCTCGCTCCGCCGGCAGTGACGTGAGGTCGCGGGCCGTGGGCGAGGCGGCGGCGCGCGAGGACGCGGCGGGCGCCGGCTTCTTGCCGCAGAACGCCGCCTCCAGCGTCCCGCCGAGCGCCGTGTTGGCGGCACCGTGGTTCGAGGTGTTCGCCATCGCCGAGACGCTGCGGCGGCCGTCGCGGGTCGAGAAGGTGTACGTGTAGAAGCCCTGCACCGTGCCCGTGTGCCCGTACACCTGCGTACCGCACGACAGGTTGTAGCGGCGCAGACCGAGCCCGTAGAACCGGGTGTTGGTGGCGTCGGTCGGCGTGACCGTCGTCATGGCCTCCATCATCGCCGGGGACAGCAGCCGGCCGCGCATGAGGGCGCTGGTGAAGGTGTTCAGGTCGGCGGGGCTGGAGATCACGGCACCGGCGGACTGCGCCCAGGAGACCGTCTGCTCGGTGGAGTCCACCAGCGCGCCGCCCTCCTCGTCCGGGTGCAGGTAGCCGCGCACGTGGGCGCCCTTGATCCGGGTCTCGGGGTGCACGTACGAGGTCCTGCCGAGCTTCAGCGGCTTGAAGATGCGGCGCTCGTACGCGTCGGCCACGGGCCGGCCCGTGAGCTTCTCGATCAGCATGCCGACGACCACGAAGTTGGCGTTCGAGTACTGGTAGGAGACGCCGGGCTGCGTGGTCCGCGGCTCGCTCAGCGAGAGGTCGACGAGCTCCTGGTAGCTGAACACCCGGTTCCGCACGGCCTCGAAGCCCGGCACGGTGTGCTCGAACATCGCGTTCGTGTAGTCGGCGAGACCGCTGCGGTGGCTCAGCAGATGACGGACCGTGATGCGGTCGTCGGGCAGCAGACCGGGCAGGTAGGTGTTGACCGATGTGTCCAGCTGGAGCTTGCCCTCCTCCACCAGCTGGAGCAGCACGACGGTGGAGAACGTCTTGCTGACGCTGCCGATCCGGAAACGTGAGTGGATGTCCATCGGAGCGCCCGAGACGCGGTCCTGGACGCCGACGGTCCGGCTGCGGACCCCGTCGGGGCCGACGAACCGGGCCATCGCGCCCGGAGCTCCGTTGGCCATGGCCGAGTTCAGCGCGGCGACCACGCCGTCCATGTCGGGCGCGGGGACCGCGGGAGTCTCGGCGGCGGTGGGCGTGACGGGCGCGCCGGGAGCGGCGAACGCGCTGGTGGCGGGGACAACGCCCGCGGCGAGCGCGGCGATCAGGGTGGCACTCACGGCCAGGCGTCGGTGCGACGACAGGGGCACGGTGATTCCTCGACTTCTTCCGAATCGTTCGGTACGGCACACGGCGGACGTGCGCCGCAGGGCACGGCAACACCCGACCGCGAGGCCTGGCCCGGTACCCATGGATCATGAGTGCCAACGCCCGAGAACGGTTCCTGGCACGGGGCACGGGTTGTGGAACCCGTGAGTCCGCGCCTCGCCCCGGCGGACCGGCACGGTAGTGTCCCGGCCGTTGCCGCGATCTTCGAGGGGGAGAACATGAAGCGTGCCGTCGTCCTGGGAGGAAGCTTCGCCGGGCTGCTGGCGGCCCGGGTCCTGAGCGACTTCGCCGAACAGGTCCTGATCGTCGAACCCGACCTGCTCGACGCGGACGGAACGGGCCCCGGCGCCCCGCACCGGCGGCAGCTCCACGCCCTGCTCGCCATGGGCCACACCCAGATCGAGCGCCTCTTCCCCGGCATCACCCGGGAGATGCTGCGCGGCGGCGCCCGCCTCGGCGAGGGCGACGCCGTCCGGTTCTACGTCGACGGAGCGAAGAAGGCGTCCGTCGCCGACTCCCGGATGCTCGGCGCGACACGACCCTTCGTCGAGGCACACGTACGGCGCCGCGTCACGGCCCTCCCCGAGGTCGCATGGGAGCACGCCACCGCGAAGGGGCTGCTCCTCAGGGGAGACCGCGTCGTCGGCGTACGCCTGGAGACGGCCCGGACCGCCACCGGCGGCCCGGACTCCGTGTACGAGCTCTCGGCCGACCTCGTCGTGGACGCCATGGGACGCTCCAGCCGACTCGGCGGCTGGCTCACCGAACTGGGCTGGGACGCCCCACCGGTGGACCGGATGCGGGTCGACCTCGGCTACGCCACGGCGCGCTTCGCCCGCGGGAGCGAACTCCCGGACACGGTGATCGCCCACGCCACACCGGGCCCCGCCAGCGCCTACCTGCCCACCCTCTGCGAACCCGGCGCCCTGGCCGCCGTCGAGGGCGACGCCTGGTCCGTGGTCCTCGCGGGATACGCCGAGCACCGTCCCGGACGCGACCGGGCGCAGTTTCTCGCCCGGATGAAGAGGTGCGTCGCTCCGGTGCGCGAGGTGGCCGAGCGGTGCGAGATGCTCGGGGACGTCGAGTCCTTCCACTTCCGGGAGAGCAGGCGGCACCGCTTCACCGACCTCACCCGCTTCCCCGGCGGCCTCGTCGCCATCGGCGACGCCATGGCGACAGTGAACCCCGTCTACGGCCAAGGACTCACCCTCGCGGCCCTGCAGGCCTCGTCCCTCGCCGTGCACCTGCGGTCCGGTGCCTCACCGCACGCACCCGCCCGGGGCTACTTCCGCCGTGCCGGCGTGGTCGTCGACGCCGCCTGGCAGCTGTCGACGACCGCCGACCTGGCCCAGCCGCACGTCACCGGCCCGTACCCCCGTGGTTACCGCTTCCTGCGCTGGGCCGGCGACCGGATCACGACCGCGTCCGTCAGGGACGCCGAGGTGAACCAGGCGTACATGGACGTCGTCCACATGCGCCGCCACCCGAAGGCGCTCACCGCACCCCGTGTGCTCGCCCGTACGGCGCGCGTCCTCTGGAGGGGATGACGCGGGGACGCGCAGGGGCCCGGCCGGTCGACGGAGCCGACCGGCCGGGCCCTGGGGATCACACGGGGTTCAGCCGTTCACAGCCGTTCCCGGCCGGCGATCAGGCGATGTCGAACCGGTCCAGGTTCATGACCTTGGTCCACGCGGAGACGAAGTCGGTCACGAACTTCTCCTTCGCGTCGTCGCTCGCGTAGACCTCGGCCAGCGCGCGCAGTTCGGAGTTCGAGCCGAAGACCAGGTCGGCGCGGGTGCCCGTCCACTTGACCTCGCCGGTGGCGGAGTCGCGGCCCTCGTACGTGGTCGCGTCCTCGGACGTCGCCGTCCACGTCGTCCCCATGTCGAGCAGGTTGACGAAGAAGTCGTTGGTCAGGGAGCCCGGGGTCGTGGTGAGGACACCGTGCGCGGACTGCTGGTGGTTCGCGCCCAGGACGCGGAGGCCGCCGACGAGGACCGTCAGCTCCGGCGCGCTCAGGGTCAGCAGGTTCGCGCGGTCGACCAGCAGGTACTCGGCCGGGAGGCGGTTGCCCTTGCCGAGGTAGTTGCGGAAGCCGTCGGCCTGCGGCTCGAGCGCGGCGAAGGACTCCACGTCCGTCTGGTCCTGCGCGGCGTCCACGCGGCCCGGGGTGAACGGCACCTCGACGTCGAGGCCGCCGTCCTTGGCCGCCTTCTCGACGGCCGCGGAACCCGCGAGCACGACCAGGTCGGCGATCGAGACCTTCTTGGTGCCCGCTGCGTCGAAGGAGGCCTTGACGCCCTCGAGCGTGCGCAGCACCTGCGCGAGCTCGTCCGGGTTGTTGACCTCCCAGTTGCGCTGCGGCTCCAGGCGGATGCGGCCGCCGTTGGCGCCGCCCCGCTTGTCGCTGCCACGGAAGGAGGAGGCCGAGGCCCAGGCGGCGGAGACCAGCTGCGCGACCGTGAGGCCGGAACCGAGGATCTGCTCCTTGAGGGAGGCGATGTCCGCGGCGTCGAGCGTCTCGCCCTCGTGCGCCGGCAGCGGGTCCTGCCACAGGAGGACCTCGGAGGGGACCTCCGGGCCGAGGTAGCGGACGGCCGGACCCATGTCACGGTGCGTCAGCTTGTACCAGGCGCGGGCGAAGGCGTCCGCGAACTGCTCCGGGTTCTCGTAGAAGCGCCGCGAGATCTGCTCGTAGGCCGGGTCGAAGCGCAGCGAGAGGTCGGTGGTGAGCATCGTCGGGAGGTGCTTCTTCGACGCGTCGTGGGCGTCGGGGATGATCGCCTCGGCGTTCTTCGCCACCCACTGGTTCGCACCGGCCGGGCTCTGGGTGAGCTCGTACTCGTACTCGAAGAGGTGCTTGAAGAAGTCGTTGCTCCACTGCGCGGGCGTGGTGGTCCAGGTGACCTCGAGACCGCTGGTGATCGCGTCGGCGCCCTTGCCGGTGCCGTACGAGTTCGCCCAGCCGAAGCCCTGCGCCTCCAGGGGCGCGGCCTCGGGGTCGTCGCCGACGTTGTCCGCGGGGCCGGCGCCGTGGGTCTTGCCGAAGGTGTGGCCACCGGCGATGAGGGCGACGGTCTCCTCGTCGTTCATCGCCATGCGGCGGAACGTCTCACGGATGTCGCGGGCCGCGGCGACCGGGTCCGGGTTGCCGTTGGGGCCCTCGGGGTTGACGTAGATGAGGCCCATCTGGACGGCGCCGAGCGGGTTCTCCAGCTCGCGGTCACCGGTGTAGCGCTCGTCGCCGAGCCAGGTGGTCTCGGGGCCCCAGTAGACGTCCTCGTCGGCCTCCCAGACGTCGGCGCGGCCACCGGCGAAGCCGAAGGTCTTGAAGCCCATCGTCTCGAGGGCGACGTTGCCCGTGAGGATCATGAGGTCGGCCCAGGAGATGTTCTGGCCGTACTTCTTCTTCACCGGCCACAGCAGACGGCGGGCCTTGTCCAGGTTGCCGTTGTCCGGCCAGCTGTTCAGCGGCGCGAAGCGCTGCTGACCGGCGCCGGCGCCACCGCGGCCGTCGCTGATGCGGTACGTGCCCGCGCTGTGCCAGGCCATGCGGACCATGAGCGGGCCGTAGTTGCCGAAGTCGGCCGGCCACCAGTCCTGCGAGGTGGTGAGCACCTCGGCGATGTCCCGCTTGACGGCCGCGAGGTCGAGGGCGTTGAAGGCCTCGGCGTAGTCGAACTCCGCACCGAGCGGGTTCCCCACGACGGGGTTCGTGGCGAGGATCTTCAGGTTGAGCCGCTCCGGCCACCACTGGCGGTTGCCGCCGCCCTGGGTCGGGTGCGCGGCACGGCCATGCGCGACCGGGCAGCCGCCCGAGCCCTCGGGGGCGGGGTCGGTGACGATTGCGTCGTGGTTCTCGGACATGCAAATCCTTCCGGACGGGGCGGATCGTGGTGCTCAGCCGGGGCGGGCACCAGTGGGGTGTCTTGTGCCCGACCGGAGCCGTGGTGTGCCTTGGCTATTGCCGGAACCGATCCTACGATGGACAGAGTCCAAGTCAAGAACCACGCCAATCATCCGAAGGGGTGAGCCGAAATGAGTGACCTGCTGGAGCGCCTGCGTGCGCGTGGCTGGCGCATGACATCCCAGCGGCGCGTCGTCGCGGAGGTCCTCGCCGGCGAGCACGTCCACCTCACGGCCGACGAGGTGCACGCGCGCGCCGTGGCACGCCTTCCGGAGATCGCGCGGGCGACCGTCTACAACACCCTGGGTGAGCTGGTGGCGCTCGGCGAGGTCGTGGAGCTCTCCACGGACGGCCGGGCGAAGCGGTACGACCCGAACGCGCACCACGCGCACCAGCACCTGGTCTGCTCGAACTGCGGCATCATCCGCGACGTCCACCCGACGGGGGACCCGCTGACGGTCCTCCCGCCCGAGGAGCGGTTCGGCTTCACCGTCTCGAAGGCCGACGTGACGTACCGGGGGCTCTGCCCGGCCTGCGCCTGAACCGGTCCGCCGAAACGGCGGAAGCCCCTCCATCGTGCCGGTGGAGGGGCTTCCGTGCGTCGCCCTGAGGCGGCGGCGTTCCTACTTGAGGGCGGCGAGGGCGTCCGCGTAGCTGGGCTCCTCGGCGATCTCGCCGACGAGCTGCGCGTGCAGCACGGTGTCGTTCTCGTCGAGGACGACGACCGCGCGGGCGGTCAGGCCGGCCAGCGGGCCGTCCGCGATCTCCACGCCGTAGTTGGTGTGGAACTCACGGCCGCGGAGCGTCGAGAGGTTCTTGACGTTCTCGAGACCCTCGGCACCGCAGAAGCGGGCCTGCGCGAAGGGGAGGTCGGCGGAGATGCAGAGCACCACCGTGTTCTCCAGCGCGACGACCTTCTCGTTGAACGCGCGGACCGAGGACGCGCAGGTCGGGGTGTCGACGCTCGGGAAGATGTTGAGGACCTTGCGCTGACCGGCGTAGTCCTTCAGCGACTTGTCCGCCAGGCCCTCGGCGACGAGCGTGAAGTCAGGAGCCTGGCTTCCCGGGGTCGGCAGGGTGCCGTTGACCTGTACAGGGCTGCCCTTCAGCGTGACCTGGGCCATGGGAGATCTCCTTCGGACGATGTAAGTGACAACGAGGGGAATCGTACGGCGTGGTGGCGCGCCCACCGGACACGGCCATCAGGACGGGCTCGGTGTGACCGATCACCGGTGGTTCAGATATGTGAACTCTGATAAAGGGGTCGCGAGCCACTCTCTCGGTCGCCCGAACCGGTGAAAACGTGCACCGGGCAACCACTCCGCAACCTTGACGCCTTTGGTTCAGACCTTTAGGTTCCACCCTCGATGGTCACCGCTGGTTCACATACATGAAGAAGGAGCAACCCCATGGTCACACGGCGTGATGCTTCCCATGCGAAGCGGAAGGGAAGGAAGGCGCTGCTCGCCGTCCCCCTGCTGGCCGCCGCTCTCCTCGGCGCATTCGTCACGGTCCCCGGGGGAGGCCGCGCGGAAGCGGCCCCCGCGACGTTCGTGCACCCCGGCGTCCTGGTGTCCCGCGGCCAACTCGACTTCACCCGCGAGCGGGTCAACGCCGGCGCGCAGCCGTGGAAGGGCGCCTACGACCAGATGAGGGCGAGCAAGTACGCCTCGCTGTCCCGGGTCCCGAAGCCCCGCTCCGTAGTCGAGTGCGGCTCCTACTCCAATCCGAACAACGGCTGCACCGACGAGCGCGAGGACGCCATCGCCGCGTACACGCTCTCCCTCGCCTGGTACGTCACGCGGGACAGCCGGTACGCCCAGAAGGCCATCGAGATCATGGACGCCTGGTCCGGGGTGATCACCGACCACACCAACTCGAACGCGCCGCTGCAGACGGGCTGGGCCGGATCCTCCTGGCCGCGTGCCGCCGAGATCATCCGGTACACCTACACCGGCTGGCCCCAGCCCCGCGTCGACCGGTTCAAGACCATGCTCCGCAACGTCTACCTCCCCGAGGTCGCCAACGGGTCCCACTCCAACGGCAACTGGGAGCTCAGCATGACCGAGGCGGCCATCGGCATCGCCGTCTTCCTGGAGGACCGCGCCGCGTACGACAAGGCCGTGGCGAAGTTCCGCGGCCGCGTCCCCGCCTACATCTACCTGGCCGGCGACGGTGCCCTGCCGAAGGCGGCGCCGGGCAGCGGCCTCGACACGCGCGACGAGATCGTCCGGTACTGGCAGGGCCAGACGACCTTCGTCGACGGCCTCACCCAGGAGACCTGTCGCGACCTCACCCACACGGGCTACGGTCTGTCCGCCATCTCGCACATCGCCGAGACGAGCCGTATCCAGGGCCAGGACCTCTATCCCGAGGTCGCCGACCGGCTGCGGCACGCGCTCGGCCTGCAGGCCAAGTACGAGCTCGGCGCGGCGGTCCCGAGCTGGCTCTGCGGCGGCACGCTCAAGGACCACCTCGGGCCGGTCACCGAGGTGGGCTTCAACGCGCTCCACCACCGCATGGGATACGGGATGACGAACACGCAGAGCCTCACCGAGTCCCGGCGCCCGGCCGGCACCGACAACCTCTTTGTCGCCTGGGAGACCCTCACCCACGCCGCCAACCCCAACTGACCCGCGCGCGCGGGGGAGTCCACACCTCTTGACGCCCCCTTACTTCACTTCTTAAATCATGGAGGCGCCTAAGACTCTCGTCATGTCATGGGCATGCCGAGAGTCTGCCTTTCCCCCACACCCGACGGAAATGAGAGTCATGCCCTCCGCCCGCTCAGCACGGCGGCCGCTGTTCACCGCCGTGACAGCACTCGCCCTGGCCCTGGCCACCGCGGCGCTCGCCCCCACCGGCCTCACCCAGCCCACCGGCCCCGCCGCATCGACCGCCTTCCGGACCGCCGCCCTCCAGCCCGCGGCGGAGGCGGCCGCCGTCACCTTCTCCGACACCTTCGACGGCGCCGCGGGGCTCCCCGTGGACGGCTCGCGGTGGCAGATCGAGACCGGTGACAACGTCAGCAACCACGAGCGGCAGTACTACACGGCCGGCAACCGCAACGCCGCCCTCGACGGCCAGGGCCACCTCGTGATCACCGCCCGCAAGGAGAACCCCGGCAACTACCAGTGCTGGTACGGCCGGTGCGAGTACACCTCGGCACGGCTCAACACCGCCGGGAAGTTCACCGCGCAGTACGGCCACGTCGAGGCCCGGATGAAGGTGCCGCGCGGCCAGGGCATGTGGCCCGCGTTCTGGATGCTCGGCAACGACCTCGGCCAGGTCGGCTGGCCCGCTTCCGGCGAGATCGACATCATGGAGAACGTCGGTTTCGAGCCCTCCACCGTGCACGGCACCCTGCACGGCCCCGGCTACTCCGGCGCCGGCGGCATCGGCGCCGGCTACACCCTGCCCGGTGGCCAGGCCTTCGCCGACGCCTTCCACACCTTCGCCGTCGACTGGTCGCCCGGGAAGATCACCTGGTCCGTGGACGGAACGGTCTACCAGACTCGTACGCCCGCCGACCTCGGCGGCCGCGCCTGGGTCTTCGACAAACCGTTCTTCCTGATCCTCAACCTCGCGGTCGGTGGCTACTGGCCCGGCGACCCGGACGGCTCGACCGCGTTCCCGCAGCAGCTCGTCGTCGACCACGTCCGCGTCACCACCGCCGACAGCCCGACGACCGGCGGACCGATCACCGGCATCGGCGGCAAGTGCGTCGACGTGGCCGCGGCGAACAGCGCCAACGGCACCCCCGTGCAGCTCTACGACTGCAACGGCACCGCCGCCCAGCACTGGACGGTGGGGGCCGACGGCACGATCCGGGCGCTGGGCAAGTGCCTCGACGTCACCTCCGCCGGTACGGCCGACGGCACCCCCGTCCAGCTGTGGGACTGCAACGGCACCGGCGCCCAGCAGTGGACCGCCAACGCCGCCAGGGACATCGTCAACCTCGGATCGGGCAAGTGCCTGGACGCCACCGGCAACAGCTCCGCCAACGGCACCAGGCTGCAGATCTGGTCGTGCGGCGGCGGCGCGAACCAGAAGTGGACGGTGACACGCTGACCTCGCCGGTCGGTGATGTGCGGCCCGATCGACCTCGCCGGTCGGTGACGTGCGGCCCGATCGACCTCGCCGGTCGGTGACGTGCGGCCCGATCGACCTCGCCGGTCCGTGAAGCGCCGGCCCGCTGACCCCGCCCGGACGGTGACGCGCTGACCTGCGGAGCCGTCGGCGGGCGACGCGGGCCGCCCGCCTAGTCTGGTACCCGTGCCGCCCACTCCCCGCCTCCATCGCGTCGCCGTCCTCGTACTCGAAGGGGCGAAGCCGCTCGACGTCGGCATCCCCGCGCAGGTCTTCACGACCCGCGCGAGCATGCCGTACGAGGTGAGGGTGTGCGGCGCGGAACCCGGTCTTGTCGCCGGGGGCGACGGCCTCTCGTACGCCGTCGCCCACGGCCTCGACGCGCTCGCCTGGGCCGACATCGTCTTCGTCCCCGGCTACCGCTTCCCCGACCGAGAGGACCCGCCGCGCGGTGTGGTCGACGCGCTGATCGCGGCCCACGACCGGGGTGCCCGCCTCGCCGCCATCTCCACCGGCGCCTTCGCGCTCGCGGCGACCGGCCTCCTCGACGGCAAGCGGGCCACCACCCACTGGCACTACACCCAGGCCCTCGCGGCGAAACGCCCGCTCGTCCACGTCGACGAGAACGTCCTCTTCGTCGACGAGGGCAGTGTGCTCACCTCTGCCGGCGCCGCCTCCGGCATCGACCTGTGCCTGCACATCCTGCGCGGCGACCTCGGCGTGGCCGCCGCCAACCACGCAGCCCGACGCCTGGTCGCCGCCCCCTACCGCAGCGGCGGTCAGGCGCAGTACGTGCCGCGCAGCCTGCCCGAGCCGCTCGGCGAACGGTTCGCCGCCACCCGCGAATGGGCCCTGCACCGGCTCGGCGAGCCGCTCACCCTGGACGTCCTCGCCCACCATGCGGCGGTCTCGGCGCGCACCTTCTCCCGGCGCTTCGTCGAGGACACCGGGTACACGCCCATGCAGTGGGTGATGCGCGCCCGCGTCGACCTCGCGCGGGAACTCCTGGAACGCTCGGAGCGGAGCGTCGAGCAGATCGCCGCCGACGTCGGCCTCGGCACCGGAGCGAATCTGCGCCTGCACTTCCAGCGCATCCTCGGCACCACGCCGAGCGAGTACCGGCGCACCTTCACCAAGGGCGAGTAGACCCCTCGCCGGGTCTTGGCGCGATCCTTGCGGACCGTGGCGATCACGCCTCTGTCAGGACCGTTCCCGCCGAGCGAACCTGGTGGCGACGCAGAAGTTGAAGGGACACCATTCATGACTCGCATCGCCATCAACGGATTCGGCCGCATCGGACGCAACGTGCTCCGCGCACTGCTCGAGCGCGACACCGACCTCGAGGTCGTGGCCGTCAACGACCTGACGGAGCCGAAGGCCCTCGCGCGACTGCTCGCCTTCGACTCGACCTCGGGCCGCCTCGGCCGTCCCGTGAGCGTCGACGGCGACACCCTCGTCGTCGACGGCCGCCGCATCAAGGTCCTCGCCGAGCGCGAGCCGGCGCAGCTTCCCTGGGCCGAGCTCGGCGTCGAGATCGTCCTCGAGGCGACCGGCCGGTTCACCAACGCCAAGGCCGCCCGCGCCCACATCGACGCCGGTGCCAAGCGCGTCCTCGTCAGCGCCCCCGCCGACGGTGCCGACGTCACCCTCGCGTACGGCGTCAACACCGACGCGTACGACGCGGAGCTGCACACGATCGTCTCGAACGCCTCGTGCACCACGAACGCGCTCGCGCCGCTCGCCAAGGTCCTCGACGACCTGGCCGGCATCGAGCACGGCTTCATGACGACGGTCCACGCCTACACGCAGGAGCAGAACCTGCAGGACGGCCCGCACCGCGACCCGCGGCGTGCCCGTGCCGCCGGCGTGAACATCGTTCCGACCTCGACGGGTGCCGCCAAGGCGATCGGCCACGTGCTGCCGAACCTGGACGGCAAGCTGTCGGGCGACTCGATCCGCGTTCCGGTCCCGGTCGGCTCGATCGTCGAGCTCAACACGACCGTCGCCCGCGACGTGACCCGTGAGGACGTCCTGGAGGCGTACCGCACCGCCGCGGCCGGTCCGCTCGCCGGTGTCCTGGAGTACTCGGAGGACGCGCTGGTCTCCTCCGACATCACGGGCAACCCGGCCTCGTCGATCTTCGACTCGGAGCTCACCCGCGTCGAGGGCCGGCACATCAAGGTCGTCGCCTGGTACGACAACGAGTGGGGCTTCTCGAACCGCGTGATCGACACGCTCCAGCTGCTGGCCCGCTGACCCCGGACGCCACCACCGAGCACCGCCACCGCACGTCGCCCTCGCCGAACCACGGATTCGGCGGGGGCGGCGTGCGTTCTGGGCAGATGCACAGACGGGTGGCGCGAGGTCTGGGCTCCTGCGGACAGACACCCGCCCCGGTGAGCTCGATCATGGCCTGGTCACGCTTGCGAGGACGCGCAACGTGCCGGATCCGTAAAGGAGTTCGTATGCCAGGGAGAACGAGTCGCGTGTTCGGCGGTCTTCTGCTCGCCGCCGTGATGGCCGTGTGCACCGCGCCGGGCACGGCCGGCGCGGCCGCCGACGCGGGGACCGCGGGGACCATTCCGTCCGTCGGCACCGACTGGGGCCGGACGGGGCCGTACGAGGTGGCCGTCGACATCGAGGCCGTGCACACCTTCTACTACCCGCGGAACATGGGGCAGTCGGGCGAGCGCCACCCGGTCGTCCTCTGGGGCAACGGTACGGGCGCCGTGCCCGGCGTCTACAGCTCGCTGCTGCGGCACTGGGCGAGCCAGGGCTTCATCGTCGCCGCCGCCAACACCCCCACGTCGAACTTCGCGATCAGCATGCGTGCGGGGATCGACGTCCTGGAGCACCGGAACGCCGACAGCTCCAGCCCGTTCCACGGCAAGGTGGACCTCGACCACATCGCCTCCGCGGGCCATTCGCAGGGCGGGGCCGCCGCCGTCAACGCGGCCGTCGACCCCCGGGTCGACACCGCCGTCCCGATCCAGCCGGGTCCGCTGACCGACCCGGACCTCATGGACGAGCCCGTCTTCTATCTGGCAGGCCAGCGCGACCTGACGGTGTGGCCGGCCCTGGTCAAGGCGCTGTACCGGGACACGGACCACGCCCCCGCCGTGTACGGCGAGGTCCGGGGCGCCGGCCACCTCAGCTCCATCGGTGACGGCGGGGACTTCCGTGCCCCCACCACCGCCTGGCTGCGCTACTGGCTGCTCGGGGACGAGAACGCGCGCGGGATGTTCTTCGGCCCCGGATGCGGCTACTGCGTCGACAGCGGCCTGTGGTCCGGCTGGGACCGCAACGCCGGGGCGCTGCGGATCCCCGGGCCCGCCGCCTGACGCCGGTTCCGTACGGACGAGCGGCTCCGGGACGGCCCCTGGGCGGGGGCCCGTCCCGGAGCCGTGTCGTTCCGCGGTCTCAGCGGCGTGCGGCCCGCAGCAGCATGACGGCGCCGAGGAGCGGGACGACCAGCGAGAACACGAGCATCAGCAGGAGCTCCACGATCCCGATCCGGGACGCGTCCGCGAGCAGTACCCCCAGGAGTACGGCGACCGGCACCGCCACGCCCGCGGCGGTTCCCAGGGCCTTCTGCCGGCCGGTCCACCGCGGCGCGCCCCAGAGCAGCACCAGGGCGGCGATCAGAACGACGGCCCCCACCCACGGGTTGAGCAGCAGGAGCACTCCCGAGGCTCCGAGCAGGACCGCGGTCAGCCTGCCCCGGACGGGTCCGGACACGGGCGCCCGTCCGGTCGGCGCCTCCTCGGCGAGCGCGGAGGCGGCCACGGTACGGGGCTCGCCGAGACCGGCCAGGGCGGCGCGGATCTGGTCGTCGCCCTCCGCGCCGCTGACCTCGATGTGCTCGCGGAGGTCCGCGAGGAGCTCGGCGCGGCGCTCGGCGGGCAGCTCGGCCGTCTCGCGTGCGACGGCGTCGAGGTAGGCGGCGACGAGCGGGTGCCGGTCGGTGGTGTTCATGCGGAGTCCCCCTGTGGGTCGGTGAGGAAGTGGTCGACGGCGTCCCTGAACAGCGGCCACGCCTGGGCGAACTCGGCGAGGGAGGCCCGGCCGACGCCCGTGAGTGTGTAGTAGCGGCGCGGCGGTCCGCTGGGGGAGTCGCGAAGCTCGGTGGCTACGAGCCCTTCGCGGCGAAGGCGCGACAGCAGGGGATAGATCGTGCCCTGGCTGGTGGTCATGACGCTGACCGCGGAGAGCTCGGCGACGAGTTCGACGCCGTACTTCGGCTCGTCCCTGAGCAGCGCGAGGACGCAGTACTCCAGCACTCCCTTGCGGAGTTGGCTGGGGACCCTGTCGCCCGCCTCGTTCATTGCGTTACCAGGAACCATGCAATGCAAGATAGCTCGGGAAGGTGATCACGACAAGCCCGGCCCCCGGGGAGGCGTCCCCCCGGGGGCCGGGCCCTGCGTCCGCGTCCTCCGTCAGCCCGCGGCCCGGTACGACTCCGTCAGCTTGCCGACCGCGCCCGCGAGATCACCCGTGAGCAACAGATGGTCCGCGTCGGCGAACGGCTTGGCCGCGGCCTCGGTGATGTGCTGACCGATCCTCTTCTGGACGATCTGCCGCGCCACCGCGACGAGCTTCCGCCCCTCGGCCGAGTCGCCCCGGCCGACCGCCTGGAGCGCCTTGGCGGCGATCCCCAGCGCGCGCAGCGCGGGCTCCCCACCGGACGGTGCCGGGGTGAGGGTGGTCAGCCCCCAGCCGTACGGGTATTGAGGGTCGTAGCTGCTGTCACCCACGTTGAGGGGCAGCTGGGACTCCGACTTCGGCCACGTCACCGGAAGCTGCCCGGTGAACGGCCGCTTGCCGTAGAGGACGTCGGCGACGCCGTCGCCCTCCGTGCCCGGCAGCCAGGACGCGACCAGGGCGTCGACGGCAGGCAGCCGGTCGCCGATGAGCTGCGGACGCCCCGACACGACCAGGACCGCGCACGGCATCGCCGCGCAGACCGTGTCGACCGCGGCCTTGTCTGCGGCCGTCAGTTCGAGGTCGTTGCCGTTGCCCACGTCACCGAATCCCTCCGCGTACGGGGTCTCGCCGACCACCACCACACCGACGTCGTAGCCCTCGGTCGGCGCCGAGGCGTCCTTCGACCAGCCGATCCCGGCGTCCGGTGCGGCCTTCCGCATCCCTTCGAGGATCGTCGTGCCGGTCGTGGTGCGGCCGGAGGACCCCTGCCAGCTGATGGTCCAGCCACCGGCCTGGTTGCCGAGGTCGTCGGCGTTCGACCCGGCCACGTACACCTTCTGGCCGGGCTTCAGCGGCAGGACGGAGCCCTCGTTCTTCAGGAGCACCTGCGACTTCGCCACGGCCTCCCGCGCCACCGCGCGGTGCTCGGCCGAGCCGATGGACGGCAGGTTCGTGGTGTCCGCGTACGGCTTCTCGAAGAGACCGAGGCGGAACTTCTGGGTCAGGATGCGGGCCACCGCGTCGTCGATCCGTGCGGTGGCGATCCGGCCGGACTCGACCTCGGAGGTGAGGGTCCGGGTGAACTCCTGGTAGTTCGTCGGGACCATGATCATGTCGAGACCGGCGTTGACCGAGGTGCGGACATCGCTGGGGTAGTCGCCGGGGATCTGGTCGATGGCCTGCCAGTCGCTGATGACGAAGCCCTCGAAGCCCATGCGGTCCTTGAGGACGCCGTTGATCATCTCGGCGTTGGCGTGCATCTTCACCGGACCCTGCTCGTCCCCGAGGATGTCGAGCGAGGAGTACGAGGGCATGACCGTGCCCGTACCGCGCTTCACCGCCTCCGCGAAGGGGGCCAGGTGGACGGCCTCCAGCTCCGCGCGGCTGACCTTGGTGACGCCCTGGTCGATCGTGTACGAGCCGGTGGTCGAGGATCCGAAGGCGGTGCCGCCGTCGCCGACGAAGTGCTTGGCGCTGGTGAGGACCTTGTCGTTGCGGTCGAGGTCCTTGCCGTTCCGCGCGCCCTGCATGCCGTTGATGACGGTCTCCATCGCGGTGACCAGCGCGGGGTCCTCGCCGAAGGCCTCGTAGGAACGGCCCCAGCGCTCGTCGCGGGTCACACAGAGGCACGGGGCGAAGTCCCAGGGCACGCCGGTCGCCCGCACCTCCTTCGCCGTGACGGCGCCGGTGCGCGCGGCGAGCTCCGGGTCACGGCCGGCGCCGATGCCGATGTTGTGCGGCATGATCGTCGCGCCGATGACGTTGTTGTGCCCGTGCACCGCGTCCACGCCGTAGATCAGCGGGATCTGGTAGCGGGTCGCCTGCGCGCGCAGCTGGTACGCGTCGACCATCGCCGCCCAGGCCGCGGGCGTGTTCGGCGTGGGGACCGAGCCGCCGCCGGAGAGCAGGGACCCGAGAGCGTATCCGGCGATGTCACCCTGGGACCGCAGCGCGTTGCGCTCGGCCTGCGTCATCTGTCCGGCCTTCTCCGCCAGGGACATCCGGGAGAGCAGATCGGCGACCCGCTTCCGTACCGGCAACCTGGCGTCGAGGTACGGCAGGCCGTGCGCGTTCACCACGACCAGCGGGGTCTCGGCGGGCGCCTTGGCGCCGTCCACCGTGAGCCGCAGCGGGATCGTCTCGGCGGACTCGGCCGAACCGTCCTTCAGGGTCTGCACGGTGATCGAGCGGGTCGTACCGGAGGGCGTCCCCGCGGGGAACACGACGCTGCCCGTGACCGGCCGGTAGTCCTTCCCCGGCTCGGCCCTTCCCGGCTCGGTGCCGCCGCTCTCCGTCTCGTACGTCACGGTGACGGGCTCTCCGGTCGGCCCGGAGCCGGTGGTGGCCACCGAGACGTCGACCCGGGCGCTGCCGCCCTCGTCGACGGGGTGCACGACCGACTTCGTGACCACCTTGGTGTTCAGGGCGGGCTCCGCCGTGCCGTACAGCTCGACGCCGTCCAGGGCGAACGACCCCGGCCCGCCGGTCGGGAGCGTGACCGCGTATCCCCACATCCGGTCGAGGCCGAGGACCTGGTCGATGCCGCCGACGGGCTGGTAGTCGGTCCGGTACTGGAACTCCGAGAACGGGACCTCGACGAGGTGCCAGCCCTCCCAGTCGTCGGTGAAGGAGGTCGTCCACAGCTCGGACGCCTCGCCGTTCGCACCGCCGTCCTTGATCTCCAGGGCGATCCGCTTGCCCGAGCCGGGCGGCAGCGGCGCCGTGTTCTGGCCGTACCACCAGAACCGGATGCCCTTGTACGCCGTCCAGTCGTGCGCCGGCTGGTCGAAGGCGAAGTCGTGGGTGAAGCCGCCCCAGCCGCTGATGTCGTAGCGGCCTTCGAGGACCTTGCCGCCCTCGGGAGCGTCGGCGCGCTCCCTCAGTTCGAGCTTCGGGTGCGACTCGGTGGCGTCTCCCCAGGTGAACAGGCCCTCGGCGGGCGGTGACGCGAAGGGGACCTCACCCTCGAACCGGTCGACGGCTCGGGGTGCGGGTTCCTGGGCGGCGGCGCTCGGCAGGCCGCCGGTGAGCAGACCGGTGAGGACGGCCGTCGTGGCGACGACGGCCGCGCTCACCGTTCTGCGGGGACGTGCGGGTGGCATTCGGGCTCCTTGGAGGACCTTGTGTCGGCCGGATGCGGGGAAGGGGGCTGAGGAGAGCGGGAGGCGGGGATCAGGCCGCGTGGTGGGTCCACTTCTGGTTGGCCCCGCCGGTGCAGGTCCAGATCTGCGCCCGAGTCCCGTCGGCGGAGGAGTTGCCGGTGACGTCCAGGCACTTGTTCGCGCCGGTGTTGACCACGTCGTGCGTGGTGGCGTTGTACGTCCAGCGCTGAGCCGCGGTGCCGTTGCAGTTGTACAACTGGACCTGGGCGCCGTCGGCCGTCGAACCGCCGGTGACGTCGAGGCACTTGCCGAGTGCCCGGACGCTCCCGTCGGCGGCGAGCGTCCAGCGCTGCGCCTCGGTGCCGTTGCAGCCGTACAGCTGGACGGGGGTGCCGTCGGCGGTGGCGCCGCCGGCCACGTCGAGGCACTTGCCGGCCAGACCGGTCAGCGTGCCGGTACGGCTCTCGCCGCCGCCGGTCGTCCCCGACCAGGTGAAGGTCGCGGTGGTGCGGCCGGGCAGCGTGTACGTGAAGGACTGGTTGCCCCAGTCGACCCGGACGGACTGGGCGGAGGTGCCGCCGTTGTGGGCGATCAGCGCCTTGGAGCCGTCGGAGTTGCGCCAGGCCACGTTCTGGACCGTGCTGTTCGCGGTGGAGTCGATGCGGTACGCGCCGGGCTTCACGAACTTGGTGAGGTGGCCCGTGGTGTAGTACTCGACGGTGTAGTCGACCTGTCCGGCCCGGGCGCCGCCCTCCTGCACGGTGACGAGACCGGTGCAGGTGCCGCAGCCGCCGTTGTGCGGGCCCATGTTCTGGTTGAGGCCCAGGCTCCACTTGACCAGGCTGCCGCTCCAGTTGCGGGCGTAGTTGACGATGTCGCTCATGTCCTCGTTGTGCTGGTTCCCGATCCAGGTGCCGCCCGAGTGCTCGGTGCTGAACTGCTTCACCGACGGGTACTGGTTGTGGACCTGGGTGCCGACGGCCGGGTCGCCGAAGTAGCCGTGCCAGGCGATGCCGCCGAACAGCGGATCGTTGCGCACGCCCGCGTCGTTCAGGATCCCGGCGCCGAAGTCGGCGTAGTCGCCGTAGTTCCAGTCGTGGACGAGGACCTTGGTGGTGATGCCCGCTGCCCGGAAGGCCGGGTAGACGTGGTTCTTGGTGAACTCGACGAGTCCGGCCGGGTTCCAGCTCATACCCGGGTAGTTCATGGCGGTGGGGTTGCCGGCCTGACAGCAGTTCGGCTCGTTCTGCACGGAGAGGTAGTCGACCTTCACCCCGGCGGCCTGGTAGCTCTGCACGTACTTCACCAGGTACTGGGCGTACAGCGGGTAGTACTCCGCCTTCAGCCAGCCCATCTGGTCCATCCGGCCGTTGTCCTTCATCCAGCCCGGCGCGCTCCACGGCACGCCCTTGACCCGGAGGGCCGGGTTGAGCTGTTTGGCCTGCGCGGTCAGCAGCCGGACGTTGGTGTCGTAGCCGTTGGCGCCGAAGTCGCCGAGATCGCAGCAGGTGTCGTCGAGGGAGACGTTTCCGGGCCGGGAGAGGTCCGAGGCGCCGATGGGGTTGCGGACGAAGGACAGGCCGATGCCCTCGGTCGGCGAGAACAGCTTGCGCATCACGTCGTCACGGGTGGCGGCGCTGACGGCGCCGCCGCGCAGCAGATGGGCGGTGGTGTCGGTGATCGACGCGCCACCGCCCTCGAACTGCTGGTACGTGGTGTTCTCGTTGACGGTGATCGTGTGGTTCGCGGAGCCGCCGGCCGGGCCGAAGGCGAGGGGTGTCTGCTGGGCGAGACCGCGTGTGACGGTACGCCCGCCGGAGTCGGAGGTCGTGGTGAGCCAGACGTCGACCCGCTCGCCCGCGGCCTGGGCGGTGCCGGGTCCGGTGAGGACCAGGCTTCCGGCGACGAGTGCCCCGGCGGTCAGGGCGGTGAGCGGCCGGAGACGCCGGGTGCGGAGCCCGGCGGCCGCTCGCCGCTCTCGTCTCTCCACTCCCCGCCGGAGGAACGTGCGTACACGCATATGTGTGTTATGCACCTGACAACCCTTTCGCCGTCTCGCGCCCAACGGGCAACAACAGCAAGCCTTTTATCAAGTCCTGAAGTTAAGAGGCGCCCTTCTGCCCGTCAACCCTTCAAGCGTTGTCCGCTCTCATGGGTTGCGTTCGTTCACTGCAAGGACTTGGCAACGACGCAACTCGCTTGCGAAGTTTGCGATACTCTTGCGTTCATGACGCGACGACTTGCTCAAGTGGCCAAGAAGGTGGGAGTCAGCGAGGCGACGGTCAGCCGTGTCCTCAACGGAAAGCCCGGTGTCTCCGAGGCGACACGGCAGTCCGTCCTCACCGCGCTCGACGTGCTCGGATACGAGCGGCCCACCCAGCTGCGGGGCGAGCGCGCGCGCCTGGTCGGCCTCGTGCTGCCGGAGCTGCAGAACCCCATCTTCCCCGCGTTCGCCGAGGTGATCGGCGGCGCGCTCGCGCAGCAGGGGCTGACCCCGGTCCTGTGCACCCAGACCAAGGGTGGCGTCTCCGAGGCGGACTACGTCGACCTCCTGCTCCAGCAGCAGGTGTCCGGAGTCGTCTTCGCCGGAGGGTTGTTCGCGCAGGCAGACGCCCCGCACGACCACTACCACCAGCTCGCCGAGCGCAACATCCCGGTGGTCCTGATCAACGCCTCCATCAAGGGGCTCAACTTCCCCTGCGTCTCCTGCGACGACGCCGTCGCCGTCGAGCAGGCCTGGCGCCACCTGGCCTCCCTCGGGCACGAGAGGATCGGCCTCGTCCTCGGTCCCGGCGACCACGTCCCCTCCCGCCGCAAGCTCGAAGCGGCCCGGGCCGTGGCCGAGGCCGCCGGCGGGGAACTGCCGGACGAGTACGTCGTACGGTCGATCTTCTCGCTCGAAGGCGGGCAGGCCGCGGCCACCCGCCTCCTGGAGCGGGGCGTCACCGGCATCGTCTGCGCCAGCGACCCGCTCGCCCTCGGCGCCATCAGGGCCGCCCGCCGCCGCGGCCTCTCGGTCCCCTCCCAGGTGTCCGTCGTCGGCTTCGACGACTCCGCCTTCATGAACTGCACCGAGCCGCCGCTCTCCACCGTGCGCCAGCCCATCGAGGCCATGGGGCGCGCGGCCGTCGAACTGCTCTGCGCCCAGATCCAGGGCACCCAGACGGACCCCGGTGAGCTCCTCTTCGAGCCCGAACTCGTGGTGCGCGGCTCGACGGCGCCGCCGCCGACCGTCTGACCCTTCCGCTCACCGTCACCGGCTCCGGCGCCGGGGAGGCCTCACCGCCTCCCCGGCGCCGGAGCCGTTCTTCGTTGACCTGCGCGGATGCGGTGGCCCAACCGCCGTTTCTGTCACGGCTGTTGACAAAGCGGTGACCTGCTAGAAACCTGACACCCCGGCGGCGCAAAAGATTAACGAAAATGCTCAATAACTTTGTAACTCGCCGTCATTCATTGTCAGAGTTCCGCTGGGTTCCTGGCGAGAGGCCCTGTGCCGACTCCTGGCCGGCGGCCCAGCAGACGGAGAGGCCCATATGAGAGGCAAAATCCTGAGCTGGCGGCTGACGATCGGCGTCCTGATCGCCGGACTGATCGCCGTCGGACTCCTGCCGGTCACCGCGTACGCGGCGGCCGCGACCAACCTCGCCCTCGGCAGGACGACCACGGCATCGGGCGCCCACGGCGCCTACCCGGCCGGCAACGTCACGGACGGCGCCCAGCAGTCGTACTGGGAAGGCCCCGCCGGATCGTTCCCGCAATGGGTCCAGGTCGACCTCGGCGCCGGCACCCGCGTCGACAGCGTCGTCCTGAAGCTCCCCACCACCTGGGAGGCCCGCTCCCAGACCGTCGCCGTGCTCGGCAGCGCCGACGGCAGCACCTTCACCACCCTCGCCGCGGCCCGGTCACGGGCGTTCGACCCCTCAGCGTCGAACACCGTGACCGTCGGCATCACCTCCACGACGACCCGGTACGTCCGCGTCCAGGTGACGGCCAACACCGGCTGGAACGCGGCCCAGCTCTCCGAGGTCGAGGTGTACGGCGAGAGCGGCGGCCCCGTCGACCCGCCCCCCACCGGCACCAACCTCGCGCGCAACAAACCCATCGAGGCGAGCTCCGCGACACAGACCTACGTCGCGGCCAACGCCAACGACGACAGCGTCACCACCTACTGGGAGTCCGCCGGATTCCCGGCCGACCTGACGGTGAAGCTCGGCGCCGACGCCGATGTCACGGCCGTGGTCGTCAAGCTCGACCCGGCCCAGGTCTGGGGCCCGCGCACCCAGGCCATCCAGGTCCTCGGGCGGGAACAGTCGGCCTCCGGCTTCACCTCGCTCAAGGCGCGCGCCGACTACGTGTTCAGCCCCTCCGCCGGGCAGAACACCGTCACCATCCCGGTGACGGGCCGCTACGCCGACCTGCGGCTGACCTTCTTCTCCAACACCGGCGCCCCCGGTGCACAGGTCGCGGAGTTCCAGGTCGTGGGCGCGGCGGCGCCCGGCCCCGACCTCACCGTCACCGACCTGACCTGGTCTCCGTCCACCCCCTCCGAGACGGATGCCGTGACCGTCCACGCCACCGTGCGCAACGCCGGCACCGCGGCGGCCGCCGCCACGACCGTCGAAGTCAGCGTCGAAGGCGCCGTGGCCGGTTCCGCCCAGGTCGGCGCGCTCGCCGCCGGCGCCTCGGCGACCGTCCCGGTCGCCGTGGGCAAGCGGCCCATGGGCTCGTACACCGTCTCGGCCGTGGTCGACCCGACCGACACCGTCCCCGAGCAGGACAACGGGAACAACAGCCGGACCGCCGCCACGAAGCTGGTCGTCGGCCAGAGCCCCGGCCCCGACCTGCGGGTCACCGGGATCACCGGCAACCCGACCAGCCCCGCCGTCGGCTCCGCCGTCACCTTCACCGTCGCCGTCCAGAACCGCGGCACGACCGCCGCCGCCGGCACGGTCACCCGGCTGACCGCGGGCACCACCACCCTCAACGGCACCACCGGCACCATCGCCGCGGGCCAGACGGTCAGCGTGCCGATCTCCGGGAGCTGGACCGCCACCACCGGCGGTGCCACGCTCACCGCGACCGCCGACGCCACCGGCACCCTCACCGAGACCGACGAGACCAACAACGTCTTCTCGCGCTCCCTCGTCGTGGGCCGGGGCGCTGCCGTTCCCTACACCGAGTACGAGGCGGAGGACGCCCGCTACCAGGGCACCCTGCTCACCGCCGACCAGAAGCGGACCTTCGGGCACACCAACTTCGCCACCGAGTCCTCCGGCCGCAAGTCGGTACGCCTCACCACCACGGGCGAGTTCGTCGAGTTCACCTCCACCAACCCGGCCAACTCCATCGTCGTCCGCAACTCCGTGCCCGACGCGGCCGCGGGCGGCGGCGCCGACGCCACGATCAGCCTGTACGCCAACGATGTCTTCGTCCGCAAGCTGACCCTGTCGTCCAAGCACAGCTGGCTCTACGGCAGCACCGACGACCCCGAAGGACTCACCAACCGTCCCGGCGGCGACGCCCGGCGCCTCTTCGACGAGTCCCACGCCCTGCTCGCCCAGTCCTACCCGGTGGGCACGAAGTTCCGCCTCCAGCGCGACGCCGGGGACTCGGCCTCCTTCCACATCATCGACCTGATCGACCTGGAGCAGGTCGCGCCCCCCGCCGCCAAGCCGGCGAACTGCGTCTCCATCACCGAGTACGGCGCCGTCCCCAACGACGGCACCGACGACACCGACGCCCTCCAGCGCGCGGTGACCGCCGACCAGAACGGCCAGATCCCCTGCGTCTGGATCCCCGCCGGCCAGTGGCGCCAGGAGCAGAAGATCCTCACCGACGACCCGCTCAACCGCGGTCAGTTCAACCAGGTCGGCATCCGCGACGTCACCATCCGCGGGGCGGGCATGTGGCACTCCCAGCTCTACACCCTCACCCCGCCGCACGAGGCCGGCGGCATCAACCACCCGCACGAGGGCAACTTCGGCTTCGACATCGACCACAACACCCAGATCTCCGACATCGCCATCTTCGGCTCCGGAGCGATCCGCGGCGGTGACGGCAACGCCGAGGGCGGCGTCGGCCTCAACGGACGCTTCGGCAAGGACACCAAGATCAGCAACGTCTGGATCGAGCACGCCAACGTCGGCGTCTGGGCCGGCCGCGACTACTCCAACCTCCCCGAACTGTGGGGCCCCGGAGACGGCCTGGAGTTCACCGGCATGCGGATCCGCAACACCTATGCCGACGGCATCAACTTCGCCAACGGCACCCGCAACTCGACCGTCTTCAACTCGTCCTTCCGTAACACCGGTGACGACGCCCTGGCCGTCTGGGCCAGCAAGTACGTCAAGGACACCTCGGTCGACGTCGGCCACGACAACCACTTCCGCAACAACACCATCCAGCTGCCCTGGCGTGCCAACGGCATCGCGGTCTACGGCGGTTACGGCAACACCATCGAGAACAACATCATCTCGGACACCATGAACTACCCCGGGATCATGCTCGCGACCGACCACGACCCGCTGCCCTTCTCCGGCCAGACCCTCATCTCCAACAACGCCCTGCACCGCACCGGCGGCGCGTTCTGGAACGAGGACCAGGAGTTCGGCGCCATCACCCTCTTCGCCCAGGGCCAGCCCATCCCCGGGGTCACCATCCGGGACACCGAGATCCTCGACTCGACCTACGACGGCATCCAGTTCAAGACGGGTGGCGGCGAGATGCCGGACGTGAAGATCACCAACGTCCGCATCGACAAGTCGGTCAACGGCTCCGGGATCCTCGCGATGAGCGGCGCCCGCGGCAGCGCGACGCTGACCGGCGTCACCATCACCAACTCGGCCGAGGGCGACGTCCTCGTCGAGCCCGGTTCCCAGTTCGTCGTCAACCGGACCGGCTGACCCCGTGCACACGAATCGAGAGCGAGGACGCATGAGTTTCCGCCACTGGAGATCACGGGGCCTGAGCGCCGTGATCGCCACCAGCCTCCTGGCCCTGGGAGGACCCCTCATGTCCGCCCGGGCGGCGGGCGGCCCCAACATCGCCCTGGGCGACCCCGCCGCGGCGTCCGGATCCCACGCCGAGTACGGCGCCGGGAACATCACCGACGGCAATCAGGGAACGTACTGGCAGAGCGCCGGCAGCAGCCTGCCCCAGTGGGTCCAGGTCGACCTCGGAGCCACCACCCGCGTGGACGAGGTCGTCCTGAGACTGCCCGCCGGCTGGGAGAGCCGCAACCAGACGCTGTCCGTACAGGGCAGCGCCGACGGCACGAGCTTCGCCACCCTCAAGAACTCCGCCTCCTACACCTTCGCCCCGGGCGCCGCCAACACCGTGACGGTCTCCTTCCCGGCGACCCAGGCCCGTTTCGTCCGGGTCGACATCACCGCCAACACCGGCTGGCAGGCCGCGCAGCTCTCCGAACTGGAGGTCCACGCGGCCGACGGGTCCTCGGCCAACCTGGCGAGCGGCCGCACCCTGACCGCGAGCAGCCACACCGAGGTGTACGCGGCGGGCAACGCCAACGACGGCAACCGGGCCACGTACTGGGAGAGCGCCAACAACGCCCTCCCGCAGTGGATCCAGGCCGACCTCGGCTCGTCCGTCCGCGTCGACCGGGTCGTCCTCCGGCTTCCCGACGGCTGGGGCGCGCGCAGCCAGACCCTCAAGATCCAGGGCAGCGCGAACGTCACCGCCTTCACCGATCTGACCGCCTCCCAGGCGTACACCTTCGACGCCGCCGGGGGACGGGCCGCGACGATCGCCTTCGACGCGACCACCACCCGGTACGTCCGGGTCCTCGTCACGGCGAACAGCGTCCAGCCGGCCGCCCAGCTCTCCGAACTGGAGATCTACGGGCCGGCCTCGGGCGACACCCGGGCTCCGTCCGCGCCCGCGAACCTCGCCCTCGCCCAGCCGGCCACCGATCAGATCCGGCTCACCTGGAACGCGGCCACCGACGACACCGGTGTGACCGGCTACGACATCTACGCCAACGGAACCCTGCTGGCCGGCGTCGCCGGGAACGTCACCACCTTCACCGACACCCGGCCCGCGAACCAGACGGTCACCTACCGCGTCCGGGCCAGGGACGCGGCGGGCAACCAGTCCGCCGACAGCAACGCCGTCACCCGCACCGGCGACACCGGCGACACCCAGGCCCCGACGGCGCCCGCGAACCTCGCGATCACCGAGCCCACCGCCGGCCAGATCAAGCTGACCTGGAACGCCTCCTCGGACAACACAGGCGTCACCGGCTACGACGTCTACGCCGACAACGTCCTGCGCGGCAGCGTCGCCGGAAACGTCACCACCTACACCGACAACCAGCCGGCCTCCGCGACCGTCACCTACCGCGTCCGCGCGAAGGACGCGGCGGGCAACCGGTCGAGCGAGAGCAACGCCGTCACCCGCACCGGCAGCGGCGGCACCGGCTCCAACCTCGCGGTCGGCAAGGAGATCGACGCCTCCTCCGTCGTGCACACCTTCGTCGCGGCCAACGCCAACGACAACGACACCAGCACCTACTGGGAGGGCGCCGGCGGCAGCTACCCGAACACCCTGACGGTCAAGCTGGGCTCCAACGCCGACGTCAACAGCCTCGTCCTCAAGCTCAACCCTGACACGGCCTGGTCGACCCGGAGCCAGACCGTCGAGGTCCTCGGCCGCGAACAGAGCGCCACCGGCTTCAGCGGCGTCGCCGCCGCGAAGAGCTACACCTTCGACCCGGCGAGCGGCAACACCGTCACCATCCCCCTCTCCGCGCGCATCGCCGACGTCCAGCTGAAGTTCACCGCCAACACCGGCTCCGGGGCGGGCCAGCTCGCCGAGTTCCAGGTCATCGGCGTCCCCGCCCCCAACCCCGACCTCGAGGTCACCGGCCTCACCACCACACCCGCCTCGCCCGTCGAGTCGGACCCGATCACCGTCAGCGCCACCGTCCGCAACAGCGGCCCGGCCGCCGCACCGGCCAGCGCCGTCGCGCTGCGCCTCGGCGGCACCAAGGTCGCCACCGCGCAGGTCGGCGCCCTGGCCGCCGGAGCCCAGACCACGGTCAGCGCGTCCATCGGCGCCCGTGACGCCGGCAGCTACCAGCTCAGCGCCGTCGCCGACGAGGCGAACGCCGTCGTCGAGCAGAACGAGTCCAACAACACCTACACCCGCCCCACCGCCCTGGTGGTCGCGCCGGTGTCCAGCTCCGACCTGGTCGCCGCCTCGGTGACGACCTCACCGTCCAGCCCGTCCGCCGGTGACACGGTCACCTTCAAGGTGGCCCTGAGGAACCAGGGCACCGCGGCGAGCGCCGCGGGCGGCCACGGCGTCACCCTCACCCTCACGGACTCGACGGGCGCCACCGTCAAGACCCTGACGGGCACCCACAACGGAGCTCTCGCGGCCGGTGCGGGCGCCGAGGTGAACCTCGGCCCGTGGACGGCGGCCAACGGCTCGTACACCGTGAAGACCGTCGTCGCCGACGACGCCAACGAACTCCCGGTCAAGCGCGCCAACAACACCTCCACCCAGCCCCTGTTCGTCGGCCGCGGCGCCGACATGCCGTACGACATGTACGAGGCGGAGGACGGCACCGTCGGCGGCGGGGCGAGCGTCGCAGGGCCGAACCGCACCGTCGGCGACATCGCGGGCGAGGCCTCCGGCCGCAAGGCCGTCAGCCTGGACGCGACGGGGGAGTACGTCGAGTTCACCACCCGGCGCTCCACCAACACCCTGGTGACCCGCTTCTCCATCCCGGACTCCCCGGGCGGCGGCGGCATCGACTCCACCATCAACGTGTACGTCGACGGGGTGTTCAAGAAGTCGCTCCCGCTCACGTCGAAGTACGCCTGGCTGTACGGCGCCGAGGCCGGCCCCGGCAATTCCCCGAGCGCGGGGGCGCCGCGCCACATCTACGACGAGGCGCACCTCCTGCTCGGCGAGACCGTCCCGGCGGGCAGCAGGATCCGGCTCCAGAAGGACGCCGCGAACACCTCCACGTACGCGATCGACTTCGTGAACCTGGAGCAGGTCGCCCCGGTCGGGAACCCGGACCCGGCCACGTACACCGTGCCGGCCGGATTCGGCCACCAGGACGTGCAGAACGCCCTGGACAAGGTCCGGATGGACACCACGGGCACTCTCGTCGGCGTCTACCTGCCGCCGGGCGACTACCAGACGGCGAGCAAGTTCCAGGTGTACGGGAAGCCGGTCAAGGTGGTCGGCGCCGGACCGTGGTTCACGACGTTCCACGCGCCGTCGAGCCAGGACAACACCGACGTCGGGTTCCGCGCCGAGGCGGCGGCCAAGGGCTCGCTGTTCAAGGGCTTCGCCTACTTCGGCAACTACACCTCGCGCATCGACGGACCGGGCAAGGTCTTCGACTTCGCGAACGTCACCGACATGGTCATCGACGACATCTGGAACGAGCACATGGTGTGCCTCTACTGGGGCGCGAACACCGACCGGATCACCATCAAGAACTCCCGGATCCGCAACCTGTTCGCCGACGGCATCAACATGACCAACGGCTCGACGGACAACCACGTCGTCAACAACGACGCGCGGGCGACCGGCGACGACAGCTTCGCCCTGTTCTCCGCGATCGACGCCGGCGGCGCCGACATGAAGAACAACGTCTACGAGAACCTCACCACCACCCTGACCTGGCGAGCGGCGGGCGTGGCCGTCTACGGCGGCTACGACAACACCTTCCGCAACATCCACATCGCCGACACGCTGGTCTACGCGGGCATCACCATCTCGTCCTTGGACTTCGGCTATCCCATGAACGGCTTCGGGACCGAACCCACGACCTTCGAGAACATCTCCATCGTCCGGGCGGGCGGCCACTTCTGGGGCTCCCAGACCTTCCCCGGCATCTGGGTGTTCTCCGCCTCCAAGGTCTTCCAGGGCATCAGGGTGAACCATGTGGACATCGTCGACCCCACGTACAGCGGGGTGATGTTCCAGACGAACTACGTGGGCGGTCAGCCACAGTTCCCCATCAAGGACACCGTGTTCACGGACGTCTCGATCACGGGCGCGCGCAAGAGCGGTGACGCGTTCGACGCCAAGTCCGGGTTCGGCCTGTGGGCCAACGAGCTGCCCGAGTCGGGGCAGGGGCCCGCCGTGGGCGAGGTGACCTTCAACGGGCTGCGGCTGAGCGGCAACGCGGTCGACATCCGTAACACCACCTCCACCTTCAAGATCAACGTCAACCCGTAGTCCGGCCGGCGCGGCACCAGCCCCGTCACTCCCCTCGTGAGGCCGATGCAGGTGGCTTGCAGCCACTTGCATCGGTCTTGCGTGCGTTCTGTCGCGTGTGCCGCGCGACGGGCCCCTGGGCTGCGGCCTCGCGCCCCTGAACTGTCGGTTTCCTGAGTGGCCAACCCGGCCCATCGGCCCTCAACTGTCAGGCAATTACGAAATCAGCGCGATATCTTGCGTTCACTTGTTGATGGTGGTTGAGTGTGCGACGCCCCACAACGCACAGGCGGTGGGGCGACCTCCACGTTCAGGCCCGAAGGGGACCACTCATGAGAAGTGCCCGGTTCCGCCGTACGCGCCGCGCAAGCGCGGTCACCCTCGTCTCCGCGCTCACGCTGACCGCGCTCGCCGCCTGCGGCACGAGCAGCAGCAGCAACAACGGCAGCGGCGGTTCCGAGGGCGGTGGGTCCTCCGACCCCACCGCCCCGCTGGACCCGAAGACCAAGGTCACGCTCACGATCGACTGCATGCCCCCCGCGGCGAAGGCGGCCGAGCTCAAGGAGTGGAAGGAGGACGTCGCCGAGTTCAACAAGACGTACCCCAACGTCACCATCGAGGGCCGCTCCACCCCCGGCCAGTGCCTGGAGCCGCCGCGTTTCACCGCGATGCTCAAGGCCAAGTCCCAGCCGGACGTGTTCTACACCTACTTCACCGACCTGCCGCAGGTGCTCTCCGAGAACGGCGCCGCGGACATCACCGCGTATGTCAACGACAAGAGCGTCCCGCTCCTCAAGGACATCGACCCGAACGTCCTCGGCTCCCTCAAGCAGGACGGCAAGCTGTACGGCCTGCCCACCAGCAACTACACGATGGGCCTGCTGGTCAACCGCAAGCTCTTCAAGGACGCCGGGCTGAACCCCGACGCCCCGCCGCGCACCTGGGACGAGGTCCGCACCGCCGCCAAGAAGATCGCCGGCCTCGGCAACGGCGTCGCCGGCTTCGGCGAGTACAGCGCCGGCAACACCGGCGGCTGGCACTTCACCGCCCAGATGTACAGCATCGGCGGCGAGGTCGTCGACGCGAGCGGCAAGAAGGCCGCCTTCAACAACGAGCTCGGCAAGCAGGTCGCCAAGAACCTCCACGCCATGCGCTGGGAGGACGACAGCATGGGCAAGACCCAGCTGCTCCAGTGGGGCGACCTGCAGAAGCAGATAGCCACCGACAAGCTCGGCATGTTCCTCGCCGCCCCCGACGACATCGCGTACATGGTTCAGCAACTCGGCGCGAAGTACGAGAACTTCGGCATGGGACCCATCCCCGGCGAGAAGAACACCCTGGCCGGAGGCAACAACTACATGATCAAGCAGGGCATCTCCGGCGACAAGATCAAGGCCGCCGTCGCCTGGCTCAACTTCAAGAACCTCACCGTGGGCAAGGGTCAGTTCGACTGGGCCCGCACCAAGCAGGACGCCCTCCCCGTCGGCGTCCCGCAGCCCAACTTCTGGCTGAACGACTCCAAGGCCAAGGACGACGCCGCACGCGTCGCCAACGCCACCATGCCGGTCGAGAACTTCAAGTCCTTCATGGACAACCCCGTCGCCGGCAAGGCCGAGCCCCCGAAGGCGCAGGAGGTCTACAAGGTCCTCGACAACGTGATGTCCGGTCTCCTCACCAACAAGGACGCCGACATCGACAAGCTCCTCGCCACCGCCGAGGCACAGGTCAACCAGGTCCTCGCCACCCAGTGACGGGGACCGGCGGGGGGGGGGCGGCCCGCCCGCCCCCCCCCCCCGCGCCCCCCCCCCCCCCCACCTCACCGCCCACGGCTTCCTCATCGGCGCCGTGCTCTGCTTCGCCTTCTTCTCCTGGTACCCGATGGTCAGGGAGTTCCTCCTGGCCTTCCAGAAGACCGAGAGCGGACAGTCGACCTGGGTCGGCTTCGACAACCTCGTCACCGTCGTCAACGACCCCGCCTTCTGGCAGGCCTGGCGCAACACGCTCCTGTTCACCGTGCTCGCGCTCGTCTTCGGCTTCGTGGTCCCGTTCGTCGTCGCCCTCGTCATCAACGAGTTCCACCACGGCCAGGGCTATCTGCGCCTGCTCGTCTACCTGCCCGTGATGCTCCCGCCGGTCGCCTCGGTGCTCCTCTTCAAGTACCTGTACGACCCCGGCTACGGCCTCCTCAACGAGCTCTTCCGCTTCCTCCACCTCCCCGAGCAGCAATGGCTCCAGGACCCCGACCTCTCCATGCTCTCCGTCGTCATCGCCTCCACCTGGATGAACATGGGCGGCGCGGCCCTGATCTACCTCGCAGCACTCCAGAGCATCCCCGGCGAGCTGTACGAGGCGGCCGAGCTCGACGGCGCCGGGCTGTTCCGCAAGATCTGGCACGTCACCATCCCGCAGACGCGCCTGATCCTCTCCCTGATGCTGCTCATGCAGGTCATCGCCACCATGCAGGTCTTCGTCGAACCGTTCCTGCTCACCGGCGGCGCGGGCCCCGAGGGATCGACCACGACCGTCGTCTACCTCATCTACCAATACGCCTTCAACTTCAACAACTACGGTGCCGCGGCGGCGCTCGGCCTGCTCCTCCTCGTACTCCTGGCCGGATTCTCGGCGGCGTACGTGAAGCTCAGCCGCGCCGAGGACGAGTAGGACCGGGGAGACCAGCATGTCCACACGCACACTCATCTCGCCGGCGCTGCTCGCCCGCCCGCGGGGCCGGGCCCTGTACTGGGTGGTCTTCGCCGTGGTCGTCGGCGGCTTCACCCTGGCGTTCCTCGGCCCCCTCTACTGGATGGTGTCCAGCGGCTTCAAGGACACCCAGGAGGTCGTCCAGACACCGCCGACCCTGGTGCCGCACACCTTCGAGCCCGGGAACTACTCACGTGCCTGGGAGGTCATGGACCTCTCCACGCTGCTCTTCAACACCCTCTACTACGCGTTCGGCGCGCTCGCCTTCCAGCTCGTCCTGGACGTGGCCGCCGCCTACTCCCTCTCCAAGCTCCGGCCGGTCTTCGGCAAGGCCGTGCTCGGCATGATGCTCGCCACCCTGATGATCCCGGCGACCGTCCTCGTCGTACCCCAGTACCTGACCGTCCTGGACCTGCCGATCTTCGAACGCAACCTGCTGAACTCGCCCTGGGTGATCTGGCTGCCCTCGGTGACCAACGCCTTCAACATCTTCCTGCTCAAGCGCTTCTTCGACTCGATCCCCAAGGAACTCCTGGACGCCGCGTCCATCGACGGAGCGTCCCCGATGCGGATCCTGTGGTCGATCGTGCTGCCCATCTCACGGCCGATCCTCGGCGTCGTCTCGATCTTCGCCGTCGTGGGCGTCTGGAAGGACTTCCTCTGGCCGATGCTCACCCTGCCCGACCCGGCCGGCCAGACCCTCAACGTCGGCATCTACTCCCTCGCCAACGGCGTCCCGGTCAATGTCCTGATCGCCGCGCTCACCATCGCGTCCGTGCCGACCCTCCTGATCTTCCTGGTCTTCCAGCGCAACATCATGAGCGGCCTCACGGCGGGCGGCCTCAAGGGCTGAACGGCCGTCCGCGCCACCGCGGGCACCAGCGCCACCCCGGCCCCGGCCACCCCGCCCGGCCACCCGGCCCCCGGCCCCGGCCACCCGGCCCCCGGGCCGACCGGGCGGCCCGGCCTCCCCGCGCCCCGAGGCCTCCGCACCACCCCATGCCTTCGTCGCCGGCCCGCCTCCCATGCCCCGCAGCAACCGGGCCGGCGACGAAGAACCCCGACCTGCCCGAAAGGACCGTCACGTGGCAGCCCCTCACTCGCATCGCACCGACGACTGGTGGCGCGACGCCGTCATCTACCAGGTGTATCCGCGCAGTTTCGCCGACGGCGACGGCGACGGCACCGGGGACCTCGCGGGCGTCCGGGCGAGACTGCCCTACCTCGCCGAACTCGGCATCGACGCCGTCTGGTTCACGCCCTGGTACCTCTCGCCCCTGGTCGACGGCGGTTACGACGTCGCCGACTACCGCACCATCGACCCCGCCTTCGGCACCCTCGCCGAGGCCGAGAAACTCATCGCGGAGGCCCGCGAACTCGGCATCCGGGTGATCGTCGACATCGTCCCCAACCACGTCTCCGACCAGCACGCCTGGTTCCGCGCCGCCCTCGCGGCCGGGCCCGGCAGCCCGGAGCGCGAGCTCTTCCACTTCCGGCCAGGACACGGCGAGAACGGCGAACTCCCGCCCAACACCTGGCCCTCCCAGTTCTCCGGACCGACCTGGACCCGGGTCGAGGACGGCGAGTGGTACCTCCACCTCTTCACCCCCGAACAGCCCGACCTCAACTGGGCCCACCCGGCCGTCCGCCGCGAACACGAGGACGTCCTCCGCTTCTGGTTCGAACGAGGAGTCGCCGGCGTACGCATCGACTCCGCCGCGCTGCTCGCCAAGGACCCGGCCCTCGCCGACTTCGTCGAGGGCGTCGACCCCCACCCGTACATCGACCAGGACGAACTCCACGACATCTACCGGTCGTGGCGTGCCATAGCCGACGAGTACGGCGCCGTCTTCGTCGGCGAGGTCTGGCTCCCGGACTCCGAACGCTTCGCCCGCTACCTCCGCCCCGACGAACTCCACACCGCGTTCAACTTCACCTTCCTCTCCTGCCCCTGGGAGGCGGACCGGCTGCGCCGCACCATCGACGACACGCTCGCCGAACACGCCCCCGTCGGCGCCCCCGCCACCTGGGTCCTCTGCAACCACGACGTCACCCGCACGGTCACCCGCTACGGGCGCGCCGACACCGGCTTCGACTTCGCCACGAAGACCTTCGGCACGCCCACGGACCTCGCCCTCGGAACCCGACGGGCCCGCGCGGCGGCCCTGCTGACCCTCGCACTCCCCGGATCGGTGTACGTGTACCAGGGCGAGGAACTCGGCCTGCCCGAGGCGGAGGTGCCGCTGGACCGGATCGAGGACCCCATGCACGCCCGCTCCGGAGGCAGGGACCCCGGTCGCGACGGCTGCCGCGTACCGCTGCCGTGGACCTCCGGAGCGCCCTGGTACGGGTTCGGCCCCGACGCCGGCTCCGAGCCGTGGCTTCCCCAGCCCCGGGACTGGGACGGCTACGCGGTGGACCGTCAGCAGGCGGACGGGGACTCGATGCTGACGCTGTACCGCGAGGCGCTGAGGCTGCGCGGCTCGGTGGAGGGCTTCGGCGACGGCCCCCTGACCTGGCTGCCCGCGGCGGAGGGGGTACTCGCCTTCGCCCGTGGTGAGGGTCTGCTGTGCCTGGTCAACCTCTCCGCGACCCCGGCCGAACTCCCGGCGCACGAGGCACTGCTCCTGGCGAGCGGCCCACTGGACACCGACGGCCGCCTGCCCGGCGACACGGCGGTGTGGCTGCGGACCTGACGCTGCTCGTACGGCCGCCCCGGCGCGGCACGGCGCTCCCGGCACCGGGGGCTCCGTGCCACCCCGGAGGGCTCCGGCCGCCGGGCGGCCGTGGGTTCAGACCGCGTCGTCGTACCTGCGGAGGACCTGCGGCAGATAGTCCGCGCCGGGACCGAGGCGGTCCGCCTCGGGGGCCGACGACACGAAGGCGACCTCGTCCAGCTCGGGCCCGGCGCCGCGCCCGGTCTCCGCGACCACCAGTTCGGCATGCCGGCGGAGCAGGAGGGCGGAGGTCACGGGCGGGGCGAGGAGATGGAAGCCGAGGCTGCCGAACCGGCGTCCGCGGGTGACCGCGAACAACCGCAACTCCTCGTCGGGGATCCGGACGCCGAGCTCTTCGGCGAGCTCGCGCGCGGCGTCCCGCCGCAGGGCGTCCTCGTCGAGCGGGTGGCCGTCGGCCGGCGGTTCCACCGAACCGCCCGGGAGCGTCCAGCGGCCGGGCGCGGCCGTGGTGGGAGCCCCGCGGCCGACGACGAGACCCCGCTCGGTGGGCAGCAGCACCGTGACGAACACCGACCCCGGCACGCCCCCGGCGGCCCGGAGCACCCGCAGGGCCCTGTGCCGGTAGGAGAGCCGGGCCCAACGCGCCACCAGCACACCGGGCACGGAGAGATCCACGCCCAGACCCGCGACCAGAGGACCGTCGAACGTGGCCGGGTTGCGGGCCTTCGTGACGGTCCAGAGCCGGTCCACCTCAGCCTGCTCCCACGGTGTCAGGACGGGCGGAGGATGCTCGACGAAGCTGATCCGACGTACGTCGAGGAACTCCACGGGCCGCGCCCGGAGGTGGTCGCTACCCGAGGTGGTCACGGAGCACCTCCTCCGCCTCGTCCAGCCGCTCGCGCAGTACGACCGCCGCCCGGACACGGTTCCGGGCGTACGCCTCCAGGGACGGCGTGACCGGTCCCAGCCCGTCGACGACGGTGTTCAAAGGGTAGACCGTGCAGCCGAGGTACGCGGCCGTCAGCCGCACGACGCTCACCAGCTCCTCCACCGACGGCGTCGGGTGGAGGTCGCGGTAGGCGGCGACGAGCCGGGCGAGGCCTTGCGGCCAGTCCGCGTGGGTCAGCACGGTGCGGGGGTCGAGCGCGAGGCGGCCCAGCTCCCACATCGGGTCGCGCCGGCCGGGCGGGTGGAAGTCGATCACGGCGGCGACGCGGTCACCGCGCAGCAGCACGTTCGGCCCTGACAGATCCCCGTGCACGATCTGCGAGGTCGTCTCCGACGGCGCCGTCTCGAGCAGCCGTTCCACGCGATGCAACGCGGCCAGCCGCTCCCTCGCGGCTCGCGCCGCCCACTGCTCGAAACCGCTTCGCGGCGGCTCCGCCTCGTACCGGCGCACCAGATCCGTGAGCCTCACGCGGGCACGCGCCGGATCGAAGGACCGGTCCCTCGGCCCGCGCGTGGGCCGGCCGAGCGGGTGCCGGGCCAGGCCTCTGTGCAGGCGCCCGATCGCCGTCCCGACCGCTTCCCACCTCCGGCCCGTGAGCCGTCCGTCGGCGGTGACCGCTCCGGCGACGAACGCCGTCACCGAGAGCGCCGTCCCCCGGTACGAGGCGACCAGCCGCCCCTGGTCGACGACGGGTCGGGCCCGCGCCACGGGCACACCGCAGAGCCCGGCGTACTCGCTGAGTCCGGCTGCGGCCTCGGCGCGGGCGAGATCCGTGCCGGTCGGGTACGTCTTCACGAACCACCGTTCGCCCGTGGCCGTCTCCGCCACGAAGTTGCGGGTCGCCGTACCGGCCGGCCCTTCGACGAGGGAGGCCGGAACGATGCCGAACTCGCCCGCGAGCAGGAGCGTCACACGGTCGAGCAGCGCTTGGGAGCTGATGGTCACGACCGAGCCTTCCCGCGAGGCGGCGCGATAACCCGGACCATGCCGCTGTGCGGAACGCATGTCACGCTCGGTGACCGAAGGGCAGGCCGTCACGCTCACGGCGCTGGGGCGCTCTCCTGAGGACGCCGCCCGGTTCGAGGCGATGTTCACCGATGCGCGATCCGAGGACCGGACGGAGTTCCTCGCGGACTGCGACACGTTCGGGGAGGAGATCGCCAAGGAGATCCGTACGGCCGAGTTCACCCTGGCCGAGCTCGAAGAAGAGGAACAGAGCCTGGAGCGGCTGCGGCGCTGGCACCGCGACCTGACCGCCCACGGCGTCGCCGCGAGCCTCGGCGGCTTCTCGGAGGACGCCGTCACCTCGCTCCTCATACTCGGCGGGCTCCTCGCCCTGTACGACGGCGCCGAGGTCCTCCTCAAGCCGGTCTTCGGCACCCTCGCCGACCGGATCGGCGCTCGACCCGTGCTCCTCGGCGGCCTGGTGGCGTTCGCCGCCGCCTCCGCCGTGTACGCGATCGCCGACAGCCCCGGCCGGCTGTGGGCCGCCCGTCCGGGTCAGGGCGCCGCCGCATCCGCCTTCTCGCCTTCGGACTCCGCGCTCGTCGCCCGCCTCAATCCGGCCGCCAAGCACGGGCGGGCCTTCGGCAGTTACGGCTTCTACAAGTCCATCGGCTACACCCTCGGTCCGCTCCTCGGCGGCATCCTCGTCTGGGCCGGCGGACTGCGCCTCCTCTTCACGGTCATGGCGGTCATCGCCGCGGCCGTCGCGGTATGGGCGACCGTCGCCGTGCCCGTCGTGCCGCCGCTCCCCAAGGCCCGGCAGACCGTGCTCGACCTGGCGCGCCGCCTGACTCCCGCACGTTCCTGGCTCCGACCGCGGCCTTGTCGGTCGGCGTCGGCTTCCTGCCGGTCTCCTCATCACCGCCGCCGGACTCGGCTGCGCGATGCTCCCCGGCCTCCTCGGCGTACTCACCGGCGCGACCCTCATCGGTGTGGGAACCGGCCTGATCACCCCCCTCGGCTTCGCCGCCCTCGCGGCCGGTACGCCTCAGGAGCGGCACGTTCGGCTTCGCCGCACTCGCCCTGCTGCTGGGCTCGGCCCGCTCCTCGCCCTGCGCCGGAGGGCCGCCTAGAACCGGGCCTCGTCCACCCTCACCTCCGCACCCCGGATCATGTCCATCACCGCGTCCGACACGGCGTGCATCCGGGGCTCGCGGAGGTCGAGGACCGGCGTCGGGTTCGAGACGCCGTGGGCGACGAGCAGGTTCATCAGGGGCCAGAGGGCCCCGGAGCGTCTCGGCAGGGGGATGCCGAGCCCGTCCGGCGCGACGACCTGGGCCGTCGTGACTCCGGCGAGAAGATTGGTGCGGGCCCAGTCGACCACCTGGGACCTGCCGTTCGGGCTGACCCGGAGAACGACGTCCCTCGTGTGGTGCAGAACCGCCAGATAGTTCATCGGGACCGTGAGGCGCCGGACCACGTCGTACGCGGGAGACCCGTCCGCCGGACGGACGCGGAGCAGCGTGTCCAGGACCGGACCGTGGTCCTGGAAGGTGGTCCGGCCGCGCAGCGACAGGAACCGGGCGAGCACCAAGTGGCCACCCCGGCGCGACCAGCGGCGGGGCACGGAGCCGAACGCCCCCTCGTCACCCGGGAGGAACTCCGCGAGCCGACGGGCCTCCTCGCCCGGCTCGGTGACCGGCGCCCGCTCCTCGGTGACGTCGCGGGCCACGGCCGCGTACCGGGCAGCCGTCGTCGCGTCGAGGCGCCGGAGGTCGATGAGATCGCCGTCCATCACGACACCGCCGACCGACCGCGAGATACGCATCTGCTCCAGCTGCCGACGGGCGTAGCGGGTCACGTCGGTCACGTGTCCGTCGAGGCCGATCACCCGGCAGGTCCTCGTCCCCGCGAGGAGGAGGCTGCGCGGCCAGTGGACCGTCACCTTCCCCGGCATCGCGGCGTCCGGGGGATCGACGAGGACGGCCAGTCGCCCCGCCGTGATCGCCGACAGGCAGAGGGACGGCACCCGCACCTCCTCGGTGACCTCGCGTCCCGCGGAACCCCGGCCCGCGTCCTCCTCGTCGTGGACCGACAGCCTCAGCTCGACCGTCGCCTTGAACTCCGCCGGATCGTGATCGCCGCCGTACGTCGTGAACGTCGCGCCCCCTTCGGGGCTGTACCGCACGAACGACGCCCGGAGGACGTCCGCCCGTACCAAGCGGGCGCCCACCGCACCCCCGGAGGAGCGAGGCGCCCACACCACCGTGGTGTCGTCCCCGTACGCGGGGCCCGCGTCCCGTGCACGGTTCCGCCCCGTGATCCGGGGAGACTCCTGCCGCGCGCTCCGGACGGCCGAGAAGGGGATCACGGCCGTTCCCACCGCCCCGACGACCGACGCGCCGGCCACCCAGAACCATGCGGCGCCCTCGACCCAGGCGACGTACCCCACGACGAGGAACACCGGTCCGGCCAGACCGGCGAACGCGGCGAGGATCAGATTGCCGATGAGCACGCCGGTGTAGCCGCGCATGGACCCCTCCTTCAGTCAGGTACCCCGGGGATCATCGTTCTGCCCGGTGCCGTGCCTGAGAAGGGGGCCCGCCCCGATTTCCGGCCTTTCCCGCTCGTACGGGGTCAGGACACGGACCTGCCGAAGAACTCCAGCTCCGCGACGGCCACCTGCTTCGTGGCGTCGGCCCGCCACGCCGTGCGCAGCACCAACTGCACCGTCAGCGCGTCCCGTACCCGCACGTCGACCCGCTGGGTGCCGCCGTCGTCGATGCGGTGCTGCGAGACGTGCGTCTCGCCGGAGGAGTCCTTGACCACCAGGTCGAAGGTGCGCGGGGTCGCCTGGCCGTCGGCCTGCGTGGTGTTCTTCGAGCTGCCGGGGGTGATCAGGACGCTCAGCAGATCGGTCGGCTCGGCGAACCGGGCCTCCATGTACTGACCCGCCGAGTCGCCCGCGTACCCCGTGCCCCACCAGGTGTTGGAGTACCCGTCGCCCGCCAGCTTCGCCTGCTGCCTCGGCGCCGAGTGGGAGGCCGCCCAGGCCACCGGGTGGACCGGGACCCGCTTCGCGAAGTGGTCCTGGATCGCGCGGACGGCCGGCGGACCGCCGACGATGCCGCCGACCACCACGGTGGCGACCCCTGCCGCGATCAGGGCGCGGACGATCCAGCGGCTCCGGTCGCGGGTCAGCCCGGGACGCCGGCCCGCGTACGGGCCCTCGGCCGTCGAGAGCTGCTCGGGAACCATCGGAGTCGCGCAGAAGCGGCAGAAATGACGGCCCGGGGTGTTGGCCAGCGAGCAGGCCGGGCACGGTGTGCCGCCCTGTACGGGGACGGGCGCCCCCGCGGCCCGGACGGTCGGACGGGCGGCCTCCGGACGCGCGGGGAGGACGGGCGCCGCGACGGCCGGCTCGACGGGACGGTTCCCGGGGACCGGAACGAGGAGGGACCGTACGAGCGTGTCCGACGGGCCGTCGGACACCGACCCCGCCTCCGGTACGGGGACGGGCGCGGCCCCGGACACGGGCCCGGACACGGGCTCGGGCGCCTCCGGGGTGGGGGCCACGGCGGGCAGCGGGGCGGTCGCTTCCTCGGGACCGACGGAGGACCGGCTGTCCGTCGCATCGGCGGGGGAGCCGGCCGAACGCTCCGCGGCGGCCCGCGGCGCATCCTCCGCCGGCGTGGCCTCCCGCTCCTCCCGGGCCGTCCCCCCGGACTCCGCAGAGGACGGGGCGGACGAGGCGGACGGCGCGGTGGCGGACGAGCCCTCCGTGCTCGCCGCGGCGGCCGGGCTGTCCCAGCGCAGGAACGCCCCGCAACTGTCACAGAACGACTGGTCCGCCGCACGCACCGGGCTCGCGCAGTCCGGGCAGGGGCGGGACAGGGGCGCGTCACTCATCAGGGTCAAGCTCCTTCGGATGTACGGGAAGAGGTCGCCGGGGAGTTCGTCACCGAGACCGTGAACGGCAGGTGCGCGGGACGGGCCGCGGCCACGACCGCGCGCAGCCGGTGCGGATCCACGGCGGCCGGGTCGGCGACCCGGAGCACCACGTGCAGTCCGGCGACGGGCGCCCCCGGGAACGGTCCGAGCGGCGCGGACGACCAGCTCGCACCCCCGCTCTCGGTGATCTCCGGGGGCACGCCGAAGGCGAGCCGGACCGCCGCCGCGAGCCCCTGCCGGGTGCCGCGCACCCGGTGCAGCGCCACGGCCGAGGCGACCGCGTGGCGGCGGAGGGGCAGCGGCTCGTCGCCGTCCAGCTCCGCTCCGACCCAGGTCGCGAGGTAGTCCACGAAGTCGGCGGGGGCGAGCGCCGGAGAGAAGTACGCCTCCAGGGAGTCCAGGACGTTGAAGAGGGGAGCGAGGACGACATCCAGGCCCGACACGAACCGCTGCCCGAAATCGTCCTCCGCGTACACGGCCGGCAGCGCCGCACCCAGCGGATACGGGGTCGCGAGACCCGGAACCGTACCTCGCGCCGAGCCGCTCACCGCGCCTCGATCACACGGACGCGATGGTCGAACGGGAAGAGCAGCGCGGACGGCTCCAGCTCGATCCGGTCCGTCGTGTCACCCCTGCGGCCGGTCAGCGGATCGGCCGGATGCAGCAGGACCTCGTCCACCAGCTCCACGCCCGGCACCCGCTGGAGCGCCGCGAAGACCTCACCGGCCCGCAGAGGGCGCCCGAACGGCCATCCCTCGCCGTGCGCCCCGCCCGTCAGCGGGTCCAGGTACGCGTACAGCGCGTCCAGCGCCTCCGCCCGTACGCGCTCCGCCTCGGCCGCCCGGAAGGAGTGCAGCGTCGCCACCACCGTCACGCCCTGGTAGAACGGCGGCCCGACGGCCAGCCGCGTGCCCAGCGGGCGCCGCTCGTCGAGGAAGCCCGTCACCCGGGACAGCAGCTCCTCGCCCGGCACGAGCTGCTCGAACCGCAGCCGGCCGCCCCGGTCCGGCACGGCCTGCGGCACGACCAGGACCCGGACCGCGTTGTCGCCCGCGTCGGCGGCGTCCGCGGCCAGGCAGGAGATCCGTGCCGCCTCGGGCGCCGCCCGGCGCGCCAGTTCCTCGTAGTCCCGGGCGGTGACGGCCCGTTCCTGCGCACGGAGGCTGATCGGCGCGCGGGACTTGGCCTCCTCGACGGTCTCCCCGTCCACCCCGCCGCGCGCCGCCTCGCGGTTCTCCACGCGGGCGATGTACGGGATGGAGCTGCGCAGCACGGTGATCGTGGAGCGGGCCACGTTCCCCGCCCGGCCGCCGCCGGTGCCGTACCGGACCGCCCGGATCGCCGCCCCCTTGGGCGGCACGGCACCGAACTGCCGCAGCGTGCCGTCCGGTTGGCGTACGCACGGCCCGAAGGCGATCTCGCCGGTGGTCGCGTCGAGGGTGAAGTGCCGGTCGCCGGGGCGCGAGGAGGCGAAGTCGCGGACGACGGTCCACTCCTGCCAGCCGGCCTCTGGGTCCTCCTCGTCGACGCCGCTGTCCGCCCGCTCGGCGATCTGGAGCAGCAGCGGCGGCCGGTCCACGACCGGCGCGTGCGCCAGCCGCAGCCGCTGCGCCGGCACGCCCTCGGACTCGCCGAGCTGCTCGTTCCGCACCGCCTCCGCGTGCGCCGCGCGGACCGTCCCGCCGATGGTGAACGCCTCCGCCGCCCGTACCGTCGGCGACTCGCTGTACGACGGCAGACCGGCGGCGGCCTCGACGACCCGGCAGCGCACCCAGCCCGCCTCGTGCCCGCCGAGGCGCGACACCGCGTGCCCGGACGGCATGTGCAGCACCACCTCGCCCGGGCGGTTGAGCCCGCCCGTACTGTCCTCGTCGACCTCGCACGCGACCCAGCCCTCGGCCCCGGTCCACGCCTCCCACACCAGGGGCGGCCTGCGCGGATCCACACCGACACCGTCCACCCTGCTGTCCAGGTCGAGGACGAGCACACAGTCCGGCACCGCCGCCGAGAGACCGAGCAGCAGCAGGTCGCCGACGCGGGGCAGCGGAGAGAACGCGGGCACGTCCGTACCGCCGAGGAGATCCTGCGAGCGGTCCTCGGGAGCGCCGCCCGCCTCCTGGCGCAGCATGTGCGTCAACGAGCAGGGAACGACGGTCAGGTCGGCGGCCGTCGCGAAGACGACCGCCTCCTCCGTCTCCGTACGCCCGGTGGACACCTCCGTGCCCGTGGGCAGCACGACCGGCTCCGGCTGCGGCGCCGAGAGCCGGAAGGTGATGTCGGCGCGGGCGGCCGCGGGCGGGAACAGCGTCACCCCGAGCAGGTCGAGGAAGGCCAGGTGGTTCTTCTCCGGGACCCGGTTGAGGCGGTAGACGAGCTGGTCCGCCATGTGCGCGACCGCCTCGACCAGGGTGACGCCCGGGTCCGAGACGTTGTGGTCGGTCCACTCGGGGCACGCCTGCTGGATGTAGCGCTTGGCGTCGTCGACGAACTGCTGGAAGCGGCGGTCGTCGAGATGGGGTGCGGGCAGGGCCATGGTGGCTCTTTCAGTCCTCGGAGGGGATGACGTAGAAGGGGAAGACGAGGTTGCGCGGGTTGTTGGCACCGCGCACCCGGTAGCGGATGTCGATGAAGAGGGTGGTCGGCTCCCCGGGGGCGGGAGAGACCGTGACCTCCTCCACGTCGATGCGCGGCTCCCAGCGGTCGAGTGAGGACATCACCTCGTACCGGACCCGGCCCATCGTCGAGTCGTTGACCGGTGCGAACACCAACTCGTGCACCGCGCAGCCGAATTCGGGACGCATCGGCCGCTCGCCCGGTGCGGTGGCGAGGACGAGCCGCATCGACTCCTCGATCTCCCGGTCGCGCCGGACGAGCGCGATGGAGCCGCTCGGGCCGGTCCGCAGCGGGAAGGCCCAGCCCGCGCCGACGAAGTGCTCACTCAAGGAAAGGTCCTCCTCTGGAATCCATGGGACGGTGCGGCGGAAGCGTCGTCAGAACGGCAGGCTCGCCTTGAGGGGGTTGGGGAACGGGGGAGTCATCGAGATGAAGGCCGGCGCGTTGACCACGGCCTCGGTGAGAGCCGTGACCTTGAACTTCGTCCCGGCCTTGATGTTCACACCGAGCCCCGCGTCGAGCGTGATCCGCCCTGTCGCCGAGAGCGTCAGATCCGCCCCCGACTCGACCTTCACCCCCTTCGCCCCCGTGATGGTGACCGTCCCGTCGCTGTCGATCGTCAGGGTGGTGCGGGCCTCGTTGAGTTCCACGCTCAGGCCCCCCTTCGCGGTGCGCAGCCGGATGCCGTGCGAGGCACGCGTCCGGCCGCCCTCCTCGCGCAGTTCCACGGTGTGACCGGTACGGGAGGTCAGGGCGCGCCACTGGACCCGCCCGCTGGTCGGATCGACGGGCGGCACCCGGTCGGTGGCCGGGGTGTGCTTGTCGACGCCGTTGTACAACCCGGCCAGGACATAGGGGTGTTCGAGGGAACCCCGGTCGAAGGCGCACAGCACCTCGTCGTCCACCTCGGGGAGCATCAGACCGCCGCCCCCGCGTCCGCCGAGTTGGGCCACCCGGCACCAGCCGCTCTCGTACGTCGCCGACAGCCACGGGAAGCGCAGTCTGACCCGGCCGAGCGAGAGCGGGTCCTTGGTGTTGGTGACCAGCGCGACAGCGACACCGGGCATCGGCGGGGCCGCCTCCCCGCCGCCGGAGGCCGTCCCGTACAGCGAACGGAACTGACGCCCGGACACGGTCAGCCATGTGGCGAACTGCCGTCCGGAGGCGAAGACATGCCGTACCCCGGTCGCGGTGTACCGCCCCTCGAAGGGGAAACCCGCGCCCTTCACGGCCACCGGCTGCCCCGGCTTCAGCGCCGGATTGCCGGTCACGGCCACCTCAAGCTCCGCGAAAGAACCGGTGACGTCGTCGGCGAGCGCCGCCGCCGCCTGGGTCACCTCCGACTGCGTGGTGAACGGCGTGTCCGTCGCGGCCAGTTCGGCCGGCCCGAACGGAGCGGAGAGCTGCGCCGGGGTGATGTCCGAGACGATCTCCTTGCTCGCGACCGCGGGCGTCGGGGAGGACAGGGCCTGCTTGGTGCGGGGATCCCAGCCCCGCACGTCGACCTTCCCGACCTGCCCGGCGGCGGTCACGGACACCCGGCTCTGCAGCGTGTTGCTGCCGAAGTCCAGGACGTACGGGCTGGCCGCCGCCGGCGTGGTGTCGGCGGGCGCCGAGGAGGCCGGGGGCAGCGCGGCGAACACGATCCGGCCCGCCGTGTCGAGCGACAGCCGGACGTCGTTCTCGCGTGCGAGCCGGGAGAGGAAGTCCCAGTCGGTGATGTTGGGCTGGGTGGCCAGCTCGTACACCGTCGGCGTCGCGTCGACCTTGCCGAGAGGGATCCGGTTGAGCCCGGCGAGCTTCCGGACGATGTCGGAGGCCGTCATGTTCGGATAGCCCTCGACGCGCCGGCTCCGCAGCAGACGGTGCCCGGGATCGTAGCCGCGCACGATCAGGTACCGGCCGTGACCGGGCGCCGCGTCCACCTCGACGGCCGTGACCTCGCCCGTGAGCATGGGCTCCCCGAGCCTGCCGTCGGTGAACGGGGACAGCACCGCCATCGCGCCGACCTTGAGGAACGGGAACTTCGTGGTGAGGGTGCCGTCCTTGTCGCTGAACGTCAGCTGGAACGCGGACGGGACGTTGACGCTCGCGTCCACCCAGCCCTCGGTGAGGCGGACCGCGAGCGGGTCCGGCAGTGGCGTGCCGTCGAGCTGCACGTGGAGGACGGTGGTGAAGGTCTTCTCGCTCATGAGGCGCCCTCGGTCTCCGGCGTTTCGGTGGTGGACGGGAGCAGCAGTTCGGTTCCGGGGCGCAGCCGCATCGGGTCGTCGATGCGGTTCGCCTCCGCGATGACCCGCCAGCGGGTCGCGTCGCCGTACTCGCGCCAGGCGAGGGAGGCGAGAGAGTCACCGGCGACCGTGCGGTGCACCCGGCGGGCCGAGAGCGCGCCGGACGTCGGGTTCTGCTTCTTGGTCGCGCTGGAGACCTCGGTGAGGGAGAGCGAACACGTCGCACGGATCGGGATCCCGCTGGGGCTGAAGAGGGTGTACGTCGCCGACACGGAGGTCACGTACGCGACGAACTGCACCGTCGAGAACGACCCCCAGGAGAACCGCACCCACGGGGGCGACGGAGCCTTCGCCGCGATGCTCTGCTGGGTCACCTCGCAACAGGACAGCAGCAACTCCACCTGCTGCTGCACGTCGTTCGACGACGGGTCGCCCGAGCGGTCCAGGAAGACCTCCAGCTGAAGCTGGGCCGGCTCGCTGCCGGTGAACTTGGGCGGCGCACCCCGGTCGTACGCGACGGCCTGCTCGGTGAACCAGTGCGCGGAACGGCTCAGTTGGAGCTGATCCGGATTGAACTCGAACTTCACCTCGCCGAGCTTCGCGCCGTACGAACTCGACAGATCGGTCGGTGGCTGGTGGATGGCGAGCGAGGCGCGGGAGAGGCCGCTGGCCGTCAACCCGGCGAAGAACGGGGCCATCTCAGGCGCCTCCCGCGTCGGTGAACCCGTGGTGCGCGATCTCCAGGGTCTCCGTCGCCACGGCCGGACTCGCCGGGTCGAGGGTCGGACCCGTCCAGCGCACCGGCAGTACCTCGACCAGACCCCACTGCGCCACGATCGACCCGTCCGCACGGAGCGCCGCGATCTGCGCGGTCGGACGGGTGATGCCCGTGGCCAGCGACGAGATCCAGGCGGCGACGTTCGCGGTCTCGGGGGTGAGAGGGCGGGTGAGCCGGATGGTGGAGAAGGTGACACGGGTGGGCAGCTGCCAGACGAAGCCGTTGTTGCCCCCCTCCCGGCGCTGCTCCACCTCGACCTCGGAGGAGAGACCGTCACAGCTGTTGAACACGCCGAGGTCCTCGCCGTCGATGGTGAGCTTGAAGAAGACGGTGGATGCGGGGTCCGGCTGCTGGGGCATGGTGACGGGTCTCTCGGATCGGCGCGGTCAGCGGTGGATGGCGTGGTGGTGAGAACGGGATTCCGGTCAGCGGCCGTGGTCGCGGAGGCGGCCCACCCGCTCGCGGTCGGCACGGAGCTCGGCCCGGAGGAGCCGCGAGAGGGGGGTGACGAGACGACGGGCCAACTCGTCGAGATGGGTGGGTGATTCGGGGTCGGCGGCGCCCGGTGCGGCGGAGCGCTGCACGGAGGCCGTGGGCGGAGCCGGGGCGGTCCGGGTGACCGTCGTGGCGGCGCGCGGCGCGTGTGCGGCAGGGGCTGGGGCGGGGGCGGCCGAGGTCCGCTGGAGCGGGGCGGGCGTGACCACGGGGACGACCGGCTCGGGGGCGGGCGCCGTGGCCGGGGTCGCCCCGGCGGCGGTCTGCCGCTGGACCACCGGCCGTGCGACGGGCCGTGCGGCGGACGGCCGGGCCAGGGGGACGACCGGACGGGGAGAGCTCTGGGGTGCGGCCGTGGCGCCGAGGGGCGGAGTGGCCGGAGCGCGCTGAACGGTCGGGGCGGGGGCGGGGGCGGCGGCCGGCGTGAAGAGGGGAACGGCGAGGGGCGTCGCGGGCACGCCCGCGGGCTGCTGGGGACCAGGCGCGGCGGAGGGAGCCGAGGTGCTGGACCTGGACGGAGCGGTCGCGCTGTTCGGCAGACTCGGGGCGAGCGGCCGGGCGGTGGCGAGCGGACGGGCGGTCCGCCGCTGCACCGTGGGCGCGGTGGCACGGGGGAGGTCGGTGACGGTGACGACGGGCGGCTGCGCGGGAGTGGGAGTCGGCGTGGTGACGGGGGTGCGCGGGGCGGTGGGCACCATGGACGCGGGGGAGTCGACAGGGGTCTCAGGTCCCGGTGCGGCCGTGGCGCGCTGGACCGGGGGAGGAGTCGACGGCCCGGTGGGCAGGTTCGCGAGGGGGGTCGTGGGGACGGCCGGCGCCTGGTGCTGGTGCTGGTTCGCGGTCGACCGCTGCACGGGCGCGGACTCGGCCGACGTGGGGAGGGGGGAGGCCGAGGTCGGGACGGGAGAGGCCGGCGTCGGGGCGGGGGCGGTCACCCGCGCGGGCACCTGCGGTCCGACGGGTCCGACCGGCCCGACGGGACGGGGGGCGGGTGTGACGGGGCTGCCGGGCGCAGGCGAGGCCGTCTTGGCCGGGGCAGACGTCGACGATGGTGCGGACGCGCGCGAGATCGGCGCGCCGATCGGAGACCTTCGCGACGTGGGGTTCGCAGGCGACACCGGCGCGTCGGCGGTGGCGCGCTGAACGGGGGCACCGAGTCCGGGCCTGGTCGGGGGAGTCTGCGGGGTGGCCGGCGTCCCGGGGGTGGGGGCGGGTGCCCGTGCGACGAGGGGCGTCGGAGCGGTCGGGCCCGCCTGGGACTTCGGTGAGGCGGCCCGTGCGGGCGCGGCTGCAGTAGTGGGCCCGGTGGCCGCCGGGGAGGCGGTCGTCGCGGGACGTGCCGGCGCGGTCGAAGGCGCGGGGGCGGAGGTGACGGGTGTCCGGGCCGCTGGGGCCGACGGCGTCACGGGGGGCGCGGGGGAGACGGACCTGGCGACGGTTCGGGCCACCGGAGGTGCGGGAGTCTCCGGGGCGGACGGGGCGGACGGGGCGGACGGGGCGGACGGGGCGGACGGGGTCGACGGGGCCAAAGGCATCGCGGCGGCTGCCGCGGAAGAGGAACGTGCGACGCTTCGGGCCACCGGGGCCACCGGGGCCACCGGGGCCACCGGGGCGGCCGGAGTCTCCGGCCGCGTCGGCGCGGAGGGTCCGTGCTTCGGTCCCTGCGCCACGGGCCCGGCGGGCGCGACGGCATCGGCCTTCTGTGCCGGAGCCGTAGGACCGGAGGGTGCAGGTTCCGGTGCCGACGCCCGCCGTGTCGAAGGGCTCGCCTGAGGTGCCGGCGCCGCCAGCGGGGGCGTCGAGCCCGTCGTGTTCCAGTCGCCGCCCGGTGCGCGCCGCGAGCGGCGTACGGGAGGGCGGCGCTGCACCGGGGTGCCGGGTGTGAGGCCGGGAGTCCCGGGCCCGCCGGGGGATGCGGGACCCGGGACGTTCTGGGGCCGACCGGCAGCCGAGGGCTCCGGTGCGGCGATGTCGGGCGCATCCGTGGGACGCGCCCCGTTCTCCGGCGTAGGGGCAGAGGTCGCTGTCCGCTGGACCGGCGCCGTGCCGTGCCCGGCTCCCTCCATCAGGCGCGCGGCACCGGCCGGAGCCAGGTGCCGTGGCGGCTGGACGGGCCGTGCCGAGACCAGTGGCGACCGCCGAACGGGCGCGGGCTGTACGGTCCTCGGCCGTGTGGGACGGTCGGACGGTTGCGTGATCCCGGCCTCACCGACCGTGTGCGCGGACGCCGGAGCAACCCGGTCGTCCGCCCTGCTGGAGGCCACGGCGGCACGCTGGACGGCGGCAGGCGCCGAGCGAGGCGAACCCGAAGCCGCACCCGAAGCCGCGCGCGAGTCCGCGCCCGTGTCTCCGGCCTCGCGCGCCGCGCCGCCACCCCGTACCGGAGCGGTCGTGGCCTCCCCCCGTACGGGACGAGGCGTCGGCGCGGGTCGACCGACCGGCGGCGTCGCGGGCGCACGCTGTACGTCCGGAGCCGCCGCACCCGCCACCGGCAACCGCAGCCCCGGCAGCTCCGTCCCCTCGGAGCGCCCCGCCGACTCCCGCTCGACGGGCAGAGGCACCGCCCGCACCGCGTCGAGCATGACGCCGCCCGGTGCGTCCGGGACCGCTCCGTGGCCGAGGTCGCTCTGGAAGGAGGGGTTCCAGTGGGTCGCGAGCGACGCGGAGAAGCCGTACTCCGCGACGGTCTTCGGACCCCCGGCCAGTACCCGCTGCACGGGCGGCAGCGCCCGCCACGCGTCGCCGGACGCCGCCGGCGCGACGGACGCCGAGCTCTCCTCGCGCACACCGGACTCCTCGCCGCGCGCGTTCCGCGTCCGCGCCGTCCGCCACTTCTCGAACATCCCCACAGTCCCCTCCAACCTCCCTTCCCTGTCCTGTCGTCACGCTTGCGACCGCTCCACCAGCGACGCCACCTGGGCCACGTACCTCCGCCGGTCCGCGTGTTCCAGATCGAGGATGTCGTCCATGCCCCAGTGGAAGTGGAAGGCGAGGTACGCGGTCTCCTCCTCGATCCGGTCGGCCGCGTACGTCACGATTCCCCCAGGCGGCTCCCGGCCAGCTCGACCTCGAAGGACTCCTCGCAATGCGGGCACGCCACGGCGGCCCGGGTATGGCCCTCCGCGTTGATCTGCCGGTAGAAGTCCTGGAGGAACGCCAGGTCGGAGGCGAACATGTTCTCCACCGTCCCGTCGTGGACCGACGGGAGCGTGCCGAGCCGGGTGATGACCCGGCCGAGCAGCACCACGGACAGGTACGCCGGGTTCTCGCGGACCCGGATGTCGCGCAGCGGCAGCAGCTCGTCCCGGGCCGTGGCCAGCCGCATCGCACCGTTGCGGTGCACGGTGCCCGCCTCGTCGACGAACCCGCGCGGCAGCTCGAACTCGAACTCCGTGCGGAGCGGCTCCTGTGGGCGGCCCTGCTGCGTGCCCGCCGATCCCTCGCGTCGCATCAGCCGAGCGTCAGCTCTTCGAAGGTGATGGTGACCTGCTCGGTGAGGGCAGCGGCGTCGCCGGCCTTCGTCGCGCTCAACTCCACCTTGGTGCACCAGGCGTTGCGCAGGTTGTACCGCTTGACCTCGGTGAGCTGGTAGTCCAGGAAGATGATGGACGCGTCCTTGCGGGCCGCGCCCATGTCGCCGGCGATGGACGACGTGATCCACTCGGTGAACGCGGCGGACTGGGTGGCCCCACGGGTCACCGTGCACGAACCGGCCTTCTTCACACCGGGGAGCTTCTTGATGATCGGCTTGCCGTCCGCCGAGACCTGCTGGAACTCGATGACGTCCTGCTCCATCGAGAGGCCGCTGATCTCCTGCAGGGTCTCGACCATGACGCCGTCGATCTGCAGGCCGAAATTGTGGGTGGTGAGGGCGTCACCGGTGTCGAGGGACATGGGGGTTCACTCCTGTTTCAAGGGGCGGATCCGGGCGCGGCAGGCGCACCGGCCCGGGGCCGGAAGGGCGGGGCGACGAGCGGGATCGAGGGCGAGGAGGGGAGGACTACTCCTCCAGCTCGCCCCCGCCGCCCTGGATCTGCGCGAGCCGGAAGACCACGAACTCGGCCGGCTTCACCGGGGCGATGCCGATCTCGCAGACCACACGGCCGAGGTCGACCGACTCCGGCGGGTTGGTCTCCGCGTCGCACTTCACGTAGAAGGCGTCCTCGGCGCGCTGGCCGAACAGCGCGCCCTGGCGCCACTCGTTGACGAGGAAGGCCGAGATGTTGCGGCGGATCCGGGCCCACAGCGACGGGTCGTTGGGCTCGAAGACGACCCACTGCGTTCCGACGAGGATCGACTCCTCGAGGTAGTTGAAGTAGCGGCGGACGTTCAGGTACCGCCACGCCGGGTCGGAGGCCAGCGTCCGCGCGCCCCACACCCGGATGCCGCGGCCCGGGAAGGCGCGGATGCAGTTCACGCCGATCGGGTTGAGCAGGTCCTGCTCGCCGCGGGTGATCTGGAGCTCCAGGTCGACCGCGCCGCGCACGATCTCGTTGGCGGGGGCCTTGTGGACACCGCGCTCGGCGTCGTTGCGCGCCCAGACGCCGGCCATGTGTCCGGACGGCGGAACCACCCGGGTCTGGCCGCTCGCCGGGTCGAAGGCCTTGATCCACGGGTAGTAGAGGGCCGCGTACGGCGAGTCGTAACCGGCGATCTCCTGCCGCCACTTGCGGATGTCGCGGGCGTTCAGCGACGGCGGCGGGTCGAGGATCGCCATCCGGTCGCCCATCAGCTCGCAGTGCGCGATGAGACCGATCTGGACGGCCTTGACCTGCTCCAGGTCGATGAGTCCCTGCTGGTAGGCGGCCATCAGGTCGGGCACGGCGACCATGTTGATCTCGTCGTAGGCCTCCAGGCCGCCGAAGCCGGTGCGGTCGGCGGAGTCGCCGATGAACTGCCCGGACTCCAGGGCGGCGGCGACGTCGGCGCCCGCGTCGACGGCCTGAGCCGGCGTCCGCGCGGGCGGGGCGAGCGTCACGGACTGCGCGTCGGGCCTGGCGAGCTGCCCGCCGGCCGCGGCCTCCTCCAGGAGGATCGTCTTGGAACGCTGCTTGACCTGTGCGACCACGTAGTTGCGGGCGCTCTTCTTGGCGGAGGCGTCGAAGCTCTCGACGACCTTCTCGCCGTCCTTGACGACCAGCTTGAAGCGCTCGGCCTCGCCTTCGACGTCCTGCACCTCGACGGTGAGCGCCCCGCCGGCCTCGGAGCCGGCCGTGATCGCGGCGACCTTGAAGCTGCCGAGCGCGACGGCCTCACCGGCGACGAGCTGCGGCGCGGCGGCGGGCGACGCGTCGGCCGATCCGAGGGCGCGGGTGGCGCCCTGCGCGTCGCCACCGCCGACGCGCACCACGTACGCGGCGGTGCCGCCGTTGTTGAAGAACCCGTATACGGAGTGGGCGAGGTAGTACCCGTCCGTGAAGTCACCGAACGACGCTACGTACTGAGACCAGTTGGTGACGAGCACGGGCTCGTTGAGCGGACCGGCGGGCGCGAGCCCGACGAACGCGGCGACAGAGGTTCCGAGGCCCTCGATGGGACGGGAGCCGCTGGCGACTTCCTCGACGTAGACGCCGGGGGACAGGTACGTGGGCATGGTGCGTGTTCTCCTCGGAGAGCGTGGTTCTGCGGAATGCGGTGGCTCTGCGGTGCCACAGCGTGGGGCGTGCGGTCGCCCGCGTCCGGCCTGCTGCGGTGCGTCGACCTCATCCCGCTCGCCCTCCCCTCGGCCGTGGACAGCTGTCGTACGTCTCCGACTCTCGCCGAGCCGCGCCGCGCCGAGCAGGGGAGAAGGGGCGCTCACGAGGGCAGGCCCGATTGCCCTCACGGACATCGCGCACCCGACGTCCGGCCCGCGGGTCGTGCGCCGGAGACCACGGGATTCGTCCACCCGGACCCGCGGCCCCGGCCGCTGCGGCGACTCCACCGCGGCCGACGGGCTGCCGGGGCACGTCACGCTGCCCCCGAGCAGGGACTTTCGGGCAGCCGGACGCCCCACCCGCGCCCTTAGCGTTCGCCCATGACCATGTGGACCTCTCTGGACCCGGCCGAGGTGACCGTCGAGCCCGGAGCACGGGCCGGCGCCCGGCTGCGGGTGCGGAACACCGGCGACACCGTCGAGGAATACCGCCTCTCGCTCGTCGGCAAACCCTCGGGCTGGTCCCGGATCGAGCCGGACGTGCTCCGCCTCTACCCGGGCAGCGAGGGCACCGCCGAGATCTCTTTCGCCCCGCCGCGCTCCTCGGACGTGGAGGCCGGACCCCTCGCGTACGGCATCCGTGTCGACCCCCGGGAGAACTCCGGCGCCCGCGACGTCGTGGAGGGCCGGCTGACCATCACGCCCTTCACCGAGACGCGCGCCGAACTGCTGCCTCCCGCCCTGCTCGGCCGCTTCCGCGGGCGGGCCCGTATCGCCGTGGACAACCTCGGCAACACCCCACTGACCGCGTCCCTCGTGGCGCGTGACGAGGCGAACCGGCTCACCTTCGACGTACGGCCGAACGCCGTGCAGATCGCCCCCGGCCGCGCCGCCTTCGGTGAACTCGTGGTGCGGCCGCAGGCCGTGCGATGGACCGGCGCCGAGGAGTCGCACCGGTTCACCGTGGCCGTCCGGAGGGCCGGCGACGACACCGCCCTCGACCTCGACGCCACGTTCGACCAGCGCCCCGTCTTCGGGAACTGGCTCGTCGTGGCGGGCGGACTCCTGCTGACGGCCGTGATCGCGTTCGTCGTGCTCTGGTTCAACTTCTCTCCGAAGGTCGTCAGCGCGGCGAAGGATCTCCGGGCGACAGACGCGCCCCGGCCCGCGCCGCAGGGGACCGGTGACGCGCTCCCCGACGCGCCGCCTCCGCCCGGCGGTTCCGGAGGACCCACCCCGGGCGGGAAGCCGCCCGGTCCCCTGCCGCCCCTGACGGACGGAGGGTCGCCGGGCGGCGGCGACGGGACGGGCGACGACCGGAACGGCGGAGGATCGACCGAGGGCGGCGCACCCGGGGGCGGGGGCAGCGGCGGCGGTGGACCGACCCAGGGCGGTTCCGGGCCCGGTGACGGCGGGAACGAGCCGCCTCCGGCCTCGTCCGCCGAGCCGGTGACCCTGCCGCCCTGGCGCCTCGGTTACCCGAAGGACGACGTCGTGGAGTTCGCCCAGGAACGCCTCGCGTCCCTCGGCAACGCGTGCACACTCCAGCCGGGCTGGAACCCGGGCGTGATCGACACGGCGACACGCAACTCGCTCATCTGCTACCAGCGCCTCGTGTACAAGGACGGTGTCGAGAAGCAGAAGAATTCGGCCGAGATCTTCCTGACGGACACGGAGGGCGAGCTCGGACGGGCCACCCTCGTCTCCCTGTGGGCCCAGCGCATCACTCCCGACACGGTGAAGCCCGGATCGACCACGATGCAGACCACCCAGCTGACGGCGGCCTTCTGGTGGGCGTACAACCGCGAGTCCAGCCCCACGGACCTCGCCAGGGAGCGCACCTTCGCCCGCCAGGGCATCGCGTACCTGCGTACGAACAAGGAAGCGCCCAGCACGTACAGCAAGCAGGTCGCCGACAAGATCCGCGCCTACCAGACGGCCGTCGGTCTGCCCGCGACCGGCACGACCGACTGGGCCACGCTCCGCAAGATGATCGGCGGCAGCGTCATGTGACCCGAGGGGCAGGGGAGTCGACGACGGAGGAGGGGGGCCACCCGACGGGTGGCCCCCCTCCTCCGTTCCGTTCCCGCCGTCACGGGGCCCAGGGCGCCCGCCCCTCCAGGACCAGCCGCCCCGCCTTGCGGTACTCGCGCCGCGCCCCCGCGCGTACGTCCTCGCCGGTCACCGCCGAACCACGGGCCGCGGCCAGGTATCCGGCCGTCACCGCGGCCGACCGGATCGCGCCGCCCGCCAGCTCGAACTCCTCGGCACAGCGCGCGATCTCCTCGGCCACGTCCTCCCCCTTCGGGGTGCCCGCCAGGCAGGAGTGCCACAGCGCCACGCGCTGCTCGGGGTCGGGGAACGGAAAGTCCACGACCACGTCGAGCCTGCGCGTGAACGCGTCGTCGATGTTGGCCCGGAGGTTGGTGGTGAGCACCGCGATCCCGTCGAACGCCTCAAGACGCTGCAGCAGATACGCGCTCTCCAGGTTGGCGTACCGGTCGTGCGAGCTCTTCACCTCCGACCGCTTGCCGAACACCGCGTCGGCCTCGTCGAAGAGCAGCACACAGTCCGTGCGGTCCACCTCGACGAAGATCCGCTCAAGATTCTTCTCGGTCTCACCGACGTACTTGTCGACCACCGAGGAGAGGTCCACCACATAGAGGTCCAGGCCCAGTTCGCCCGCGACCACCTCGGCGCCGAGCGTCTTGCCGGTGCCCGACTCCCCGGCGAACAGCGCCACGACACCGCGCCCGCGCCCGCCACCGGTGCGCAGACGCCACTCGCCGAGCACCCGGTCCCTGTGACGCGCCCGCGCGGTCAGTTCGTGGAGCAGACCCAACGGTTCGCCCGGCAGCACGAGATCGGCGAAACCGACCGCCGGCCGGATCCGGCGTGCATGACTGTCGAGCAGCGGCGCGGAGAGCAGCCGGGCACTGTGCTGCACCTGCGCCCGGGTCGGAGCGGTGCCCTCGAAGGCGGCGAGCGCACGTGCCGTACGGGCCGCACGGCGAATCTGATCGCCGCTGAGGCGGTACGCCGCCGTGGCCTCGGCCAGGTCGAAATCAGCTGGCAGGGGACCGAGTTCACGCTGCCACAGATCGGCGCAGCCGGCCGCGCCGATCGGCGCGTCGACGGCCAGGAGCTCCGTGTCCGGCGCCCAGCCGGGGTCGGGCGCGTCGGCGCCGGCGAGAACCACCGTCGTACCGGACGAGGCGAGCGCACGCACCAGCGGCCCGGGCCGCTGCGGCAGCGGCTCGACGACCACGGCGGCGCCGCGCAAGCGCGCCTCACGCAGTACCGTCCGGGCCACCGTCGCGTCGACGGACTCCGGCCGGTACCGCAGGACGGGCCGCCCGGCTCCGAGCAGCGCCGCCACGACCGCGTCCGTGGCCGCCCCCGGCACGCGCTCCCGCAGATGTACGGTGACGGGCCCGGCGGCGGCCACCCGCGCGCCGAGCGGCGTGGTCGCCACGTCCGACTCCGCGTCGGCTGCGGACGGTGTCAGCAACTCCACGCCGACCCCCGACAGATGGGCGTCCATCCGGGTGTCGTCGCCCAGCAGATGCGCCACCACCCGCTCCGGTACGCGCAGGGACCGACCCGGCAGCGGACGGTCCTCGTCCTCGACGTCGAGCAGGCCGCCGGAGCGCAGTGGCGCGCCCGGATGGAAGCGGTCACGTGCGGCGGGGTCGAAGGGCCCGGTACCCGCGAGGTCGAGGGCGAGCGCCATCGTGGCGCGCCGCCGCCCCACATCGTCGTTGAGGTACCCGTAGAGCGCCTCGAAGCCGCGGTCCACATCGGGCGCGAGCGCCACGAGCAGGATGTGCGCATCGAGTGGGGAAAGGCCGAAGGCCCCCGCGAGCGCGCCGAGGCGATCGTTCCCGCCGAGGTCCGGCAACGGGAGGGCGACGTCGTGCGCCTCTTGCGCCTTCTGCGCCTCTTGGACCTCGTGAGCCTCAAGCGCCTCGTGGCCGACGGGCCCCGCGGCGATCCGGCGTGCGGCCTCCGCGGACACGTAGAGCCCGCGCAGGGGATCACCGGCCGTGGGGTCACCGGCACTGCGTACGTCGACGAGTTCGCCGACCCGCGCGCGCAGCACGGCGAGGTGGTCGAGCAGCGGGACACCGAGGACGGCCCGGTCGTGGCTCATGCGCCGGCTCCGTCCTGCGAGCCGCCGCTGCCGCTCTCCAGCGCTTCGGGGGCCTCCAGGGCCTCGGACGCCGCCAAGCCTTCCGTGCCCTCCTCGGCCTCGTCGGGCGTCGGGGCCCGACGAGTCACCCGTGCCGCCCCCTGGCGCCGGATCATCCGGGGCTTCGACGCCACAGGCGCACCCGCCACGCCACGTACGACGATCTCCCCCTCGGTGACCGGGGGAGCCACCGCGTACACCGGCGTCACCGGGAACGGCGTGGTGATCACGACGTCCAGCGAGGGCTTCAGCTCACCGCCGAGCGCCGACCAGATGTCGGCGAGCGAGCGCGACTCGGCGGGCGGGACCGCGACGGAGATCGGCAGAGACGTGGTGATCGAGCGCACCGACTCGGGCACCGCGTCGTCGGGCAGCACCTCGTGCGGGAGCAGCAGCGCCATCGCCCCCGACAGCAGCCGGTGCTCGTCCTCGGGCCGGGAGGTCCAGGCGGTCACCAGGTACGAGAGCCGGAACCAGCGCGGTGGTCGGCGCTTGCGCGTGACGACGCCCTGGGCGTCCCTCTCGGCGTGGGCGCCGCGCTCGCGGCGGGCCACGTCCTCCCGGATGTCGTACAGATACGCGTTCAGGGTCGGGGCGTTGCGGCGGGCCGCCCAGTCCCGGGTCGGCGCGTCGAAGGCGACATCGCCCTCGACGGCGGGCGTCAGCAGCCGGCGCAGCGCCTCGTCGATCTCATGGAGCATCAGATATAGCCTTCGCGGAGCGCGTACGCGACGGCATGCGCCCGGTTGGTGAGCTGCAGGCGCGTCATCAGCGCGTGCAGGATGTTCTTGACGGTGCGCTCGGAATAGGCGAGCTTCTCGCTGATCTGCCGGGTGTCGAGCCCCTCGGCGAGCAGCCGCAGGACGTCGACCTCGCGCGGCGCCATCCCGAAGAGCGGCGCCGCCCCTCCGGTGGCCGCCCCCGCCGTCGTCGCCCGCTGCAAGCGCCCCACCTGGTTCAGCAGACGGCTGACGAGGTCCGGAGGGAGCTCTCCCTCGCCGCGCGCCGCGCTGTGCACGGCACTCAACAGACGTTGTTCGGTGGCCTGATGACGCCAGATGATGGCTCGTACCCCGTACTCGACGACGGCCAGCAGATCGGGCTCGCGGAGCTCGCGTGCGACGAGCACGACACGCTGGTCCCTGCCGCGCAACAGGCGCCGCAGTTCGGCCGTGGTGGGTTCGTCGATCCGCTCGGCGAGCATCACCGCGACCGCCGGGGCGTCCGGGCACACGTCGTCCTGGTCAGGGACGACGTCGACGGTCGGCTGATGCCTCAAGTGGCTGATGAGTCCGGCCCGGCTGAGTGGGTCGGACGCGTGGACGGTCACCGTCACCCGTTTGGTGAGCACTTCCGCTACCTGCTCTTTCTCACTCGCCTCGACCGTCCGTGCGCGGCCGCATGGCGAGGTCCCCGTGGTCTGCTGATTACCGGTCTGATGTGCAGCCGTGCTGCTCTCCGTGGCCGGCGTGCCGGCCACGGTGGTCCCTCACAGGTTGCCGCGCGCCACTCACGTCCCGCTGCCGCCGTGCTAACGCATCGCTGTCGTCCCCCAGAACCTCGGGTCCCGGGCCCTGAACAGCCAATTCGCATGTGGCGGAGCTCACTTGTGGGTGCCCGTGATCCGCTCCACGTCCGTCATCAGCGATTCCAGCCACTCCACGGCCGCGTAGTAGGGCCGAGGAGCCCCCGGTGGCTCGACGGCGAAGTCGGCGAAGTCCCGTGCGCCGACGGCGGCCGGTGTGCCCGGCGTGTCGCCGACGGGGTCCAGACGGGCGGAGACCAGCAGCATGCCCGCGGCCACCCGGTCGCCGATCCGCGTCACCGCCTCGGCCGGCTCCGGGGGCAGGGGCGGGACGACGGTCGGCTCGGGTGGCACGAGCAGCCGGTCCGCACCCCACAGGGTGTGGTGGCCGGACAGCAGGGCGGCCTGCCAGTCCCGCGGGTCGTTCGGTGTGTCCAGCGCCTTCGGCTCGCTCCGGTACTGCGCGTACGCCGATTCCGCCATGATCAGAGCGTGCTGCAGGGACCGGTGACCGGGCGAGGTGGCCACCGGGGCACGCGTCCCGCCCGAGGCGAGCTGCGACGTCGTGGCCACCACGGTCTCCGCGGCGCTCCGGAGCATCGTCGCCACCGACCGCCGCAACTCGTCGTGGGCTCCCTTGGGCCAGGCGAGCAGCCCGAACACGGCGCCGACCGCGCTGCCCGCGAGCACGTCGAGCAGCCGGAACTCGGCGAGCCGCCAGGTCGCGGGGGCCAGCTGGGCGAAGACCAGGGCGACGACCATCGTGAACATCGCCTGGGCCCACCCCACTCCCTTCACCGGACCCAGCGTGAAGGCGACCAGCATCAGCGGCGGCAGAGCGGCGGCGTACACCGCGGTGTCCGTCCCTGTCAGAGCGAGCAGAGCGGCCACGACGACCGCGCCCACGAGGGTCCCGGTGAGGGCCGCCCGCACCGTGCTCCTCGTCTCCCGCGCCGTCGTACGGGTCATGGTGAGTGTGGCGAGGAGCATCCAGAATCCGTGCGGCAGCGTGTCGAGGCCGGCGATGGTCCGTGCCGCCGCGAGCGCCAGCGCGATGCGCACCGCGTTCTGGAAGAACACCGACCGCTGCCCCGCATGCCCGGAGAGCCGCCGCCACCACAGCTGGGGGGCCCGCATCCGCGCGTACCAGAACCGCCCCGGAGCCGGCGCGGGGGCGGCTCTGCCCCGGACGGCGATCTCCGCCGCCGTGGCCATCGCCAGCGCGGCGTCGGCGACCTCCAGGACCGCCGCGTGGCGGCGCAGCCCTGCGGGCGTGGCACCCGGCTCCGCGCCCTCGGACAAGGCCTGACGGGCCTCCTGGAGCCGGGAGCGGGCTGCTCCGGCGCTTTCCCGGCCGCGCAGCAGGGACGCGGTCTCCAGGCACGTGTCGCGCACCGCGCGCAGCACGTCGGGCCAGGTCCCGGTCTCCGCCGGGCCGCCGGGCGGCGGCGGGAGCGACGCCAGCCGCCCGAGCAGTGTGCGGGCGGCCAGGCCGGTGTGGGCCAGGGCCCGGGCCCTGACACCGGGGCCCGCGGGCCGTTCCGCCTCGGGCACCCGCGAGGACCGCAGGCCGCCGCTCAGCTCCCGGACGGCCCGCAGCGCCGTGTCGCCGAGCGTGTACGGGGCTGAGGCAAGCTCGCCGGCGCAGCGCCCCGCGCGGTCGGCGGCCCGGGCGGCCAGCTCGCGGTACGGGACGCCCGGTACGCGATCGGGCAGCAGGAACGCCTCGGCGAGGATCAGCAGCGCCAGGCCGACCGTCGCTCCCACCAGCCGTTCGCCGAGGGTCTCGGGGACGTAGGGCGGAAAGGACGGCAGGATGTACATCAGCTGCAGTCCCGGAGCCGCGCCGGCCGGCCGCGGCCCTCCCACGGCCATGAAGGCAAGGACGAACCCGACGACCAGCATGCCGAGGGCCGCGCTCCACGTCCGTACGGACAGGTAGGTGCCGATGGTGATGAGCACCCAGCAGGCGGGCACCACGGGCAGCAGGGTGGCGGCGCGCTGCCGCCCGGTGCCGGGGATGTGCGACAGACCCGCCATCGCGACCGCGGCGAAGAGCGCGTAGGTGGCGGCGACGGGCGAGTCGAAGCCGTACAGGAAGAGGTAGAAGCCGACGGTGGCGGCGAGCGTGACGCGGACCGACCGCCGTACGGCCGCCGCGTAGGCGGGCGGGAGCCGGGCCTTCGAAGGCCGCACCCCGGGAGTGCCACGCATACCCCCAGGATCCACCGGGACGCTCCGTCCGGCATGCGGCGGGCGTCCGCCCTGCGCCGATCGGTGCTCCCGGGCTGCCCGGCATCCACGCAGCGCGGCGCCGTCGCTCAGACCCCGGCCAGCAAGGAGGCGCCGAGCGGGGTGAGGCTGTGGAGCACCGACGTGCCCGTCCGTACGGTGGTGATCAGACCGGCTCCGCGCAGGACCCCCGCGTGCTGGCTGGCGGCCGACAGCGAGAGGGCGGCGCGCTCGGCGAGCGCCGTCGTGGTGGCGGGAGACCGGAGCAGCGCCAGCACCCGCGCCCGATTGCGCCCGAGCAGCGCCGCCAGCGCGTCCGGCCGGTCGCCCGACCCGTCCGCGCGGCCCGCGCCGGCACCGTCGTCGTACAGGGGATAGACGAGCACCGTCGCCGCCTCAGGGCGGTACATCACCATCGGGCCGGTCGCGAACCAGGACGGAACGAGGAGCAGACCGCGCCCGCACAACGGGATGTCGTACGTCGAAGCGGAGGGCAGGTGCAGCGTCGGCGGCTGCCAGTTCCAGGTCGTGCCCAGTGTGGTGAGGAGGGCGTCGACACCTCCGCGCAGCAGCATCTCCGCCCGGAGCGCGCGATCGGTCAGGGCGTCGCTGCGGATCCGTGGCCAGAGCGGCTCGATCGCCGTACGGAAGTAGCCGCGGGTGTCGGCGACCAGGGCGGCGGTGGCGGCCGGTGCGCCCTGGGCGAGTTCATGGGCCCACCGGCCGGGGCGGCCCAGGCCGCCGTTCCATCCGGCTACCTCCGGTATCCCGAGATCGAGCGCGAGCCGCTCCGGCGGCGTGGATGCGGCCGACTCCAGGGCCTCGGCGAAGTCGTGCGCCGACGGCTGCAGCAGGAAGTCGGGGACGAATCCGTCCTCGGCGAGCAGCTCGGCGAGGACACCCGCCCCGAGGTTCGCGCCTCCCGGCAGGGACGCGTGCCACCGCCGGGCCGCGGTCCGCACCCGCGCACCCCGGCGCAGGCCCGGACACAGACCCGGACGCAGGCTCAGAACGGTCTCCGAGAGCGCGTTCGCCGCCGGAGCGAGCGTGATCCGACGCAGATCGGCGGCGGTGAAGTGAAGGCGGATCATGCCGACCGATTATCGGCCCCACGGCGCCGTTCACCCAGAGGCGACGGCCGACCCGTTCGAGGGAGACGACGCCCGACCCTTTCGCCCGGACGTGAAAGGCGATGCGTCACGGAGGACGAAGGAGCACGCTCCTCGTGTCCACGTCGCCGAACGTGTCCACCGACCGGCCTGAGCCCACCTCGCCGACCCGTGTCCACCCCGGCGATCCGTCTCCACGGCTCCTCGTCCCACCGAGCTCCCGCCGAACCACCTCCGGAGGTCACACCCATGCGCCGCGCCCCCACCCGTACCGCCTGTCTCGTCGCCACGGTCCTGCTCACCGCCCTCGCCGGCGCGCCCGGCCCCGCCGTCGCCAGGGATCTGCCCGACACGTATGTCGTCTCCCGGGCTCCCGGTGTGCTCCCCGAGGGGATCGCGGTCACCCCGGACGGCACCCTGTACGTGTCCTCGGACGGCACGGGCGCGTTGTACCGCGGCCACATCGGCCGCACGGACCTGAGGCCGTTCCCGGCTCGGGGACTGGAGGGCCGGACCAGCACCCTGGGCGTCCACACCGACCGGCGCGGCCGTGTCCTGTCGGTCGGCGGAGCGACCCTGACCGTCCACGACCGGCACGGACGCCTGCTCGCCACCCGTACCGCCGTGGGCGGACCGCTCGGCGCACCCGATCTCAACGACCTGACCGTGACGAAGGACGCGGTGTACGTGACCGACTGGGCCAACCCCGTCGTGTACCGGGCGGACCTGCGGGGCGGCACCCTCGGACCCCTCGAACCGTGGCTCGACATCCGTGAGGCGTTCCCGCAGTTCCCGGCGCGGTACTGGTTGTTGAACGGGATCGTGGCGAACGAGTCGGGCACCACGCTCCTGGTCGCCTCCAACGGCACCGAGGCCGTCTGGCGCGTGGACACCGCCGACCGGACCGTCACCCGGCTCTCCCTCGGTGAGCAGTCCTTCGGGCCCGACGGGATGGTGCTGCGCGGCCGGACGCTGTACGCCGTGCTCAACTACGGTGCGCCGCACGGCGTGTACATCGCCCGCCTCGACGAGGAGCTTCGTACGGGCACGGTGACCCACCGCCTCACGGGTGAACCCTTCGACCTGCCCACCACCCTCGCCCGGCACGGCTGCCGCCTCTACGTGGTGAACAGCCAGCTGGACGAGCCGCCGGGCCGGCCCCCGTACACCGTGAGCGCCGTCGACGACCCGACCTGCCGCACCCCCTGACCCCTCCCGGTGGGCCGCCGCCCCGAGGGACGGCGGCCCGCCGGGGCGGCCTGTCACGTGGCCGGCACCGTGTCCTGGAAGGTCGTGCCCGCCGTTCGGTACGCCCCGACCTTCGCGGCCACCTGGGCCGGGGTCAGGACCTGGTCCTTGACGTGCAGGACGTAGTCGACCTTCTGGTCGTAGGAGCGCGGCGTCGTCGAGGTCTGGCCGGCGAGGTCGATCAGCCACTGGTTGAAGTTGATCGACATCGGACGCTCGGGGAGGTACCGGGCGTCGTGGCGGCCGAACTCCTGGCCGTCGACGTAGTAGACGATCGTGCTGTCGTCGACGGTCAGTACGAGGTCGTGCCAGCCGGCGTAGCTCGTGCGGGACTCGGAGTGCTGGTTGACGGCCTCCCAGGGGTCGGGCCGGTAGGTCTCCCACGACGTGGTGTAGAGGATGTTGGCGGGCTCGCCCCAGCCTCCGTTGGGCAGGTACTCGAAGTCGTACTCGGCGTAGTCGTCGGCCATCGGCGCCTTGAGGTCGTTGATGGTGAAGAAGGTCTGCACGACACGGTCGCCGTCCGGACCCGACACCGGCGCGTCGGAGAAGCGCACCCGCGCCGCGTACGTGCCGTTCTTGAACTTCGAGGCCCGGGTGAGGATCTCGGTGTGCCGGGTGGACTCACCCGTCCCGGCGGTCGAGCTCCGCAGGTTCATGATCGAGTTCGTCCCCTCCTTGGCGAAGGTGACGTTCTCGGGCGCCCAGGTGGCGCCCGGCACCCCGGGACCGCCGGAGTTGGAGCGGACGCTCCAGCCGTGGGCGTCGATCGCCGGGTCCGTGTGACCGGTGTAGTCGAAGTCGTCGAAGAGCGTGGCCCCGTTGGGCGGCGGGGTGGTCGGGGGAGTGGTCGGGTCGGTGGGCGTCGGGGTGGGCTCGTTGCCCGCCGGGGCGGTGCCCCAGACAGGGACGCCGCCCACGGTCGCCGTGACCTTGGACCAGTTGGCGTACGTCGTCTGGGCGGGCCCGAACGAGTAGTCGTCGCTCTGGTTGAGCGCCTGCCAGTTGGAACGGTGGAAGCGCAGCTGCATGTCGCCGGTGTCCGCGCCCGGCGCGAGGGAACCGGCGCCGGCCGTGAAGCCGATCTCCAGGTAGCGGTCGGCGGTCGCGGTGGGGTTGGCGAGCGTGCCGAAGGTGCCGGTGAGGTTCGCGCAGCCCTTCACCGCCCAGGAGCAGGCGTAGGTGTACGAGGCTCCCGCGTCGGCCTTGAAGTAGTAGCGCACCTTGACCTGGCTCAGCGGGACGCTCGACGAGCCGGTGTTGACCACCTTGAGCCAGGGTTCGACCTGGTCGCCGCCGGTCGAACTCTGCCGGTACTGGACGGTGACCGCCTCACCGGCGGCCGCCGCCGGCAGGGCGGTGAGGGCGGTGGCGCCGAGCCCGGTCACCGCGGCGACGGCGAGCGCGGCACGGATCCGCAGGCTCCTGGTCCTTGTGGGGTCGTTCATGGTGATTCCTCTCCTTGGGTGGGGTGCTTCGGGGGTGTCTCCGGTCGGTGGACGGGGTCATGGGGCGGGGGTGAGGAGGGGAGCGGGCGCGGGCGGCAGACGGCGCGGCACCCCGAGGGTGTCGAGCCGTGTCCGGTGGTGGCGAAGGCGCTCCTGGAAGCCCGGCCAGTCGTGGCGGCCGGTCCAGACGACCTCGGCCAGTGCGCAGAGCCGCGGAAACGTGAGGTACTCGGCGTGCGCCGTGGTGGGCACGTACTCGGTCCACAACTGCACCTGGGAGCCGAGGACCTGGGCCGCCTCCTCCGGGCTCCAGTCCGCCGGGGCGGGCTCGTTGCCGTGCACGGTGCGCAGGTCCACGACCTCGCCGGCCTGGCCCGGCGGCTCGGCCGGGCTGGTCGACTGGGGGTAGTCGAGGTAGGTGGTGCGGTGGGGCGCCATGACGACGCGGTGCCCGCGGCGGACGGCCGTCCGGCCGTGGTCGGCGTCGCGCCAGGGCATGACGGTGAAGTACGGCGGGAGGTCGGCGCCGTTCTCGGTCCAGCTCAGCGGCAGCCGCCCCGCTTCGAGGAGGTGGCGTCCGATCCGTTCCATGAACCAGCCGTGCAGGGCCGCGGGGCCCGGCAGCCCCTCCTCGGCCGCTCGGCGGCGCGCGGCCGGCGAGTCGTGCCACTCGGTGGTGGGGCACTCCTCGCCGCCGATGTGCACGTACGAGGAGGGGAAGACGTCCATCACCTCGTCCAGGACGGTGCGGCAGAAGTCGAGCGCTCCGTCGTGGACGCCGAGGATCGTGTCACAGACGCCCCACCGGTCCCAGACGTCATAGGTACGGCCCGGATGGTTGCCGAGCTCCGGGTAGGCGGCGAGCGCGGCCCGGACATGCCCCGGCATCTCGATCTCGGGCACGACGGTGACGCCGCGCTCCGCCGCGTACGCCACCAGACCGGTGAGCTCCGTACGGGTGTAGGCACCGCCGTGCGGCAGTCCGCCGACCTCGGTGAGCCGGGGGAGTGCGGCGACCGGCATGCGCCAGCCCTGGTCGTCGGTGAGATGGAGATGGAGGACGTTGAGCTTGTGGAGCGCGAGGAGGTCCACGTACCGCCGGAGGTAGGAGACGGGCCGGAAGCGTCGGGCGACGTCGAGCATGGAGCCGCGCCAGGGGAAGCGGGGGGTGTCGGTGATCTGCGCGCAGGGCACGGACCATGCGACGCCGGCCACGGGTTCCGCGCGGAGCGCCTCGACGGGCAGCAGCTGGCGCAGCGTCTGGACGCCGGCGAGGAGCCCCTGCGGGCGGGCGGCCCGCAGCAGCACCCCTTCGGCGCCGACGGTGAGGCCGTACCCCTCCTCGCCGAGGCCGGTGAGGGCGCGGTCGAGCGCCAGGACGACGGAGCCGTCCGCACGCGCCGGCAGCGGCAGGCCGGTGGCCGGGCCGAGCAGGGTGCGGAGCAGTCCCGCAGCGCCTTCGGCGCCCGGTGAGACCTTGAGCGCGGTCGAGTCCGTGAAGGTGAACGTGCCGGGCAGGCACTGGAGGTGGGTGGGTTCGGGGACGAGTCGGGGCTGGGGCATCGCGGGGCGTTATCCCTTCACGGCTCCGCCGGTCATTCCGGCGGCGACCCGGCCCTGCAGGACCAGGAAGAGGACGAGGACGGGCAGGGCGAAGAGGGTGGAGGCGGCCATGGTGGCGCCCCAGTCGGTGCCGAAGACATTGGAGAAGGACGACAGCCAGACGGGCAGGGTCCGGTCGTCCTGGTTCTTGATGATGAGCATGTTGGCGAAGGCGAACTCGTTCCAGGCGGTGATGAACCCGAAGAGCGAGGTCGCGAGGAGTCCGGGGGCCAGCAGGGGGAGCGTCACCCGGCGGAACGCGGCGGTGCGGGTGCACCCGTCGACCTGCGCGGCCTCCTCCAGCTCGGCCGGGACCGCCGCCAGGAAGGAGCGGAGGGTCACGATGGTGAAGGGCAGGGTGACCATGAAATAGATGAGGCTGAGGGTCGCGAGCCGGTCGAGCAGGTCGGCGTCCCGGGCGATCACGTACATCGGGATCAGCAGCGCTTCCCAGGGCGCCACCTGGGCGATGAAGACCATGAGGATGAAGCCCCGCCGGCCGCGCCAGTTCATCCGGGCGACGGCGAACGCCGCGGCCAGCGCCACCACGAGGGCGAGCACGACGCAACCGGCGGTCACGAGCAGGCTGTTGCGCCAGAAGATCCAGAACCCGTCGGCGGCCACGGCGTCCCGGAAGTGCTCCAGGGTGACGGAGACGGGCAGGAACCGCGGGGTCTCGGACTGGATGTCGGGGGTCGGCCGGAAGGCCGTGAGGACCATCCAGTACACCGGGAAGACGGCCACGACGAAGACGAGCGCCGCCGCGGTGTTCAGGGGGAGTCGGCGCAGGACGCGCGGGGTCACCGGTCGGCCTCCTGTCGGAGCATCTGTCGGAAGTAGGCGATCAGCACGGCCACGAGGAGGAGGACGGTGAGCGTGGACACGGCCGCCCCGAGGTCGTAGCGGTGGAGCGACTGGGCCACCCGGTAGGCGTACACGGGCAGGGTGGTCGTCGCCTCGCCCGGCCCGCCCTTGGTCACCGCCCAGATCTGCGCGAAGCAGCGGAAGACCCAGATGACCTCCAGACAGAGGACGAGACCGAAGATCGGGCGCAGCAGGGGGAGCGTGACCGAGCGGAAGATCCGCCAGCCTCCGGCCCCGTCGAGCCGGGCGGACTCGTACAGCTCGGCGGGGACGGTGAGCAGCGCGGAGTGAAGGGTGATCGCGGCGAAGGGCACCGACTGCCAGACCACCAGCAGGACCAGGACGGTGAAGGCGGCGGGGCCGTCGGCCAGCCACGAGTACCCCTCGAAGGACTCGAACCCGAGCTGTACGAGTACCCAGTTGACCACTCCGAGCCGGGAGGCGAAGAGCCACTGGAAGACGGTCGTGGTGGCGATGACAGGGCTGGCCCAGGCGAGCACCAGGCCGGTGGTCACCAGGATCCGCATCCGCCGGCCGAGCCGCTGCATCATCAGGGCGACGAGCGTCCCGATCACCATGATCAGGACGACGTTGACCAGGGTCCACCAGAAGGTGCGCCTGACGACCTCCCAGAACTCGGGGTCGGCGAGAACGGTCCGGTAGTTGTGGAACCCCACGAACGCGGCGTCGCCACGGATGAGTTCGCCCAGGCCGTACTCCTGGAAGGAGATCAGCAGGTTGCGGGCGAAGGGATATCCGAGGAGGAGCAGTCCGCCGAGGACGGTGGGGGCGACCAGGAGGTAGGGCCAGAGGGCCGCCCGGTTCGACCGGTGGGGGAGCCGTACGGCGGGGCCGCTCACGAGCCGAGGGTCTTGGTGATGCTCTGCGAGGCGGTCGCGGCCGCCTGTGCGGGGTCGGTACCGGTGAGCACGGCGGTCATGTACTGCTTGATCGGGTTGGTGGCCTCGACGGCCGCCCACTGCGGGGAGTTCGGCGTCGCCCGGCCCTGTGCCGCGCCGGCGGCCATGGCGGCCGTCCCCTCGTCGTCCTGGATCACACGCGCGAGCGAGGTGCGGTTGGGCACGTAACTCATGGTTCTGGCCATGTCCGTCTGCCACTTCTCGCCCGCGAGCGCCTTGACCACCTCGTAGGCGGCGTCGGGGTGCGTCGAGGCCTCCGGCACGATGAGGTCGGAGCCTCCGGTGAAGACGGAGCCGGGCTTCCCCGCGGTCTTGCCGGGTACCGGGAAGAAGCCGAGCCTGCCCTTGAGCGCGGGGTTGATCTCCTCGACGATCTTCGCGCCGCCGGGTACGGCGATGATCTGGGCGACCTCGCCCTTGGCGAAGACCTCGGCCTGCGGGGGCTTGGCCTCGTCGGAGTCCTTGGGGCCCTTGCCGAGGGTCTGGAGCTGCCGGTAGAAGTCCATGCCGGCGCGCGCCTGGGCGGTGTCGAGCGCCCCCTTCCAGCCGGACCCGTCCTTGACCGCGAGGTCGCCGCCCTCCTCCCAGATGAAGCCGGACAGGGTGTACCAGTTCTGGCCGGGCAGGTAGATGCCCTGGGTCTTGCCCTGGTTGAGCTTCGCGGTGACGGTGAGCCACTCGGCCTGTGTCTTCGGGGGCGTGGTCACGCCCGCGCGGGCGAACAGGTCCTTGTGGTAGATCACGACCCGGTTGGCCGCGTACCAGGGGATGCCGTACTGCTTGCCGTCGACCTTCCCCGGCTCGGCGAGCCCCGGCAGCCAGTCCGCGCCGTTCAGCTCGGCGGTCTTGTCGCTGAGGTCGCGGACGCCGCCGCTCGCCGCGTACTGCGCGATCTGGGTGTTGCCGACCTCGATGACGTCCGGGGCGTCCTTGCTGGCGAGGGCGGCCGTGACCTTCTCGCCGATGCCGTCCCACTCCTGGATCTGGATGTCCAGGTCGATGTCCTTGTGCTCCGCCTCGAAGCCGGTGCGGAAGCGGTCGAGGAAGGCGTCGGTGACGCTGTCCTTCATGATCCATACGGTGACCTTCTCCGGTCCGCCGGAGGCTGCCGGGTCGCCCGATCCGCCACAGGCCGTGGCGGTGAGGGCGACGGTCGCCGCGAGGGCGACGGAGCCGGCGAGGGGACGAGTCTTCACGGGCACCTCGATGAATGGTTGACCAATTGGTCAAGTGGTCAGGTGTGTGACCAGAAGGTGGCACGGTCGAGGTGCGTCGTCAATCCCTTGAAAAACATGGGTTGTTCATGGGGTCTCGGGCCAACCACTGCGGCTAGTATCGGACTTACCAGTTGACCAGTGAGGGTGAGGGTGGATGGCATGAAGGACGGCTCCTCCAGCGGGGTGCTGAAGAGGGAGCGGGTACGCGAACACCTGCTGGGCCTGATCGAGGCGGGCGGCCCCGGCGACCCGATCCCCTCCGAGCGCACCCTCTGCGCCACCCTCGGCGTCTCCCGGCCCACCCTGCGCGCGGCCGTCGACGAACTCGTCGCGACCGGCGCGCTGGTGAGGGAACACGGCCGCGGCATGTTCGTCGCCCCCGCCAAGATCACCCAGCGGCTCGCCCCGGACGACGCTGCCTTCACCGTGCCCCGCGCGTCGGGCAGCTGGTCCAGCACCGTCCTGGAGTCCGCCACGGTCCGGGCCGGTGCCCGCATCGGCCGCAGACTCCGCCTCTCGCCCGCCGCCGAACTGCTCTACGTCGCCCGCCTCCGCCTGGTCGACGGCGCACCCATGGCCATCGAGCACCTGCACATCCCGGCGGACCTGGTCGGCGCCGCCCTCACCCCGGAGGAGCTCGAAGCGGGCGACCTCTACGACCATCTGCGGGCGCACCACCGGGTCCACGTCCAGGAGGCCACCCAGTCGATCGAGCCGACCGTCGTCAGCGAGGACGAGGCCGCGCTCCTGGACGTCCCCGTCCTCTCGCCCGCCCTGCTGATCGAACGCCTCACCCTCGACACGGCGGGCCGCCCCGTCGAGTACGTCCACTCGGTCTACCGGGGCGACCGCTACCGCATCGTCTCCCGCCTCGACTTCACCCGCGACGGCCTCGTGACCTCCTCGACGGAGGGGGATGCATACTGACCCGCAGTGGAACGGCGCACGGGGGAGTGGACGGCATGGAGCTGAAGCGGGAGCGCGTACGCGAGCACCTCCTGACCGTGATCGAGAGCCGCCGTCCAGGCGACGCGATCCCGTCCGAGCGCACCCTCTGCGCCACCCTCGGAGTCTCCCGGCCCACCCTGCGGGCGGCGGTCGACGAACTCGTCGCCACGGGCCTGCTGGTACGGGAACACGGCCGCGGCATGTTCGTCGCACCGGACAAGATCACCCAGGAACTCGTCGCCGAACACCGGGCGGCGGGCGCGCCCCGGAGCCGGGGCGACTGGACGAGCACGGTCCTCGAACTCCGCACCGTACGGGCCGGCGCCCGCATCGGCCGCAGGCTGGCCATCTCCCCGGCGGCGCAGCTCGTCCACGTGACACGCCTCCGGCGCGTCGACGGCGCCCCGATCGCCCTGGAGCACCTCCACGTCCCGGCCGACCTGGTACCCGGACTCACCGCCGCGGACATGGAAGGCGGCTTCTACGCGCATCTGCGGGAGCGGCGCGGCATCCGGCCGGCCCACGCGGTCCAGTCGATCGAGCCGACCGTCCTGAGCGAGGAGGAGGCGGCCCTCCTCGACGTGCCGGTCCTGTCGCCCGCCCTCCTCTTCGACCGGATCACCTCCGCCACGGACGGCAGACCCGTCGAGTACGTCCGCTCCCTCTACCGGGGCGACCGCTACCGCATCGTCTCCCGTCTCGCCCTCGGCGACGGCGCGCCCGGCGACCCGGCGACGGACGCGGCGCGGGGCGGGACGTGGTGGGGCACGGTCGAGTGACGACCGCTCCTCCGGTGCGCCGGGTGAACAGGCCCGGGTGGGGGGCGAGGCGGGACTCCTCGGGATGGCGCGGTCAACCGGATCCTGCCCCACGCCTCCTCGCGACCCGACTCCGTCCCGCAGGACGACGAGCACGTCGGGTGCAGCGTCCACGGGGAACCCGTCGCCGTGGTGAACGGTCTCGTCGACCCGGGGGAGTCGTCCAGAAGGCGACCGCCCCGCATCCCCCGTGCTCGGACTCGGCGTGCGGTCCGCGGCGGACCGTCACGGGACGACCGGCGGCAGCGGTTCACGGGCCGCGTGCCAGGCCGCCGGGAGGGCGGCGACTCCCGTCCGCGCGGCGATCACCCCGCCCGCGATGGCGCAGGTGGTGTCGATGTCACCGCGCCCGGCGACCGTGAACCACAGGCCCTCGTGCAGGTCGTCGAGGTGCCCCGCCGCGCACCACAGCGCGTAGGGAACGGTGTCGGGTCCGGACATGCGGTAGCCGGAACCCAGGACCTCCGCGGCGTGCCGGACCGAAGTGCGCTCCGGCATCCGGGCCGCGATGCGCACACCCGACCGGACGTCGCTTTCGGGGAGGCGCGCGGCGATCGCCCGGAGGAACTCCGGCCGCCCCGGAGCGGGCCCGCCCCGGCTTGTCGTCGCCAGAGCGGCGGCGAGGGCGACCGCCACCGCCCCGGCGACCGCTTCAGGATGACGGTGCGAGACCGTGCTCTGGCGGGCCGCCTGCTCGGCGACGACGTCGAGATCGGCGGCGTGCCAGGCGCCGAGCGGGGCGACGCGCATGGCGGCGCCGTTGCCCCAGGAACCCTGGCCCTCGAACTGTCCGGCGACCACCTCCCGCCAGGGCTCGCCCGCTCCGATCCGACGGAGCACGTCGTGCATCGAGGCGCCGTACCCCCGGTGGGTGTCGTCGGCGTAGGCCGCCGCGAAGCGCAGTGCGAGGCGGTCCTGGTCGACGCCGCCGCCACTGTCGGCGAGCTCCCGCACGAGAACGAGTGCCTGGGCGGTGTCGTCACTCCACTGCCACAGGGTCTCCGGGGGCACGGTCCGCGACTCCAGGGCCGCCGGGCCCTCCCGGCGCAGGATGCCGAACCATCGGTCACCGAAGGCGTCACCGAAGGCGAGCCCGTGCAACGAGTCGAGGACGGCTACAGGCACGTTGATCATCGGAGGAGTATCACAGCAGGCTCGCGCCCCCGGCACCGTGTTTATGCGGTGCCGGGGGCGTACCGGCGTCACCGCCGGCGCGCCACCGCCGGCTCGACGAGATACCGCTTGGTCACCGGTGGTCCCGCCCCCCCGGCCGCCCGGGGGTGATCCGGGCAGCAAGAGGCGTGCGAAGGAGCCGAGCCGCGTGCCGGTGCCTCGGGTCCTACGCCGTCGCGAGCGCCAGCGTCGGTGACAGTCGGGACGCCCTCACCGCCGGGTACAGCCCCGCCACCGTGCCGATCGCGAGTGTCGCCGCGAAGCCGCCGCCCACCGCCCACAGCGGTACGACCCACGGCAGCCCGCCCGTCGACGCGTACACCCCCGTCGCCGCCCCGCCGAGCCCCACACCCGCCAGGCCGCCGAGGCCGGACAGCATCAGGGACTCCGTCACGAACTGGATCCTGATCTGCCCCCTGGTCGCGCCCAGCGAGCGGCGGAGGCCGATCTCGTGGCGGCGTTCGAGGACCGAGATGATCATCGTGTTGGCGACGCCGACCCCGCCGACCAGCAGCGCGATTCCGCCGAGCCCCAGGAGCAGCGTGGAGAACGCTCCCTCCGTCGCCGCCTTGGCCTTGAGCGCCGAGGACGGGTCGCCGACCGACACGTTCTGCGGATTCTGCGGATCGATCGTCGGAGCGAGCAGCTGCTGCACGTCCTCCACGGACGCGTCGGTGGACCGCTCGTACACCGTCGTCGGATGCCCGTCGAAGCGCAGCAGTCGCTCCGCGCCCGCCCAGCCGACCAGCGCCGACCGCTCGATCTCGGGCGCGAGCGGCAGTGGGTCGAGGACGCCGATGACCGTGAAGTACCGGTCGTCGATCCAGACCTGCCGGCCGGGCTCGGTGATCCCGAGCCGTTCGGCGGCCACATGGCCGAGGACCACGGACGGGTAGCGGCCCGTGGCGGCGTTCAGCCAGGTGCCGGACGCGAGCCCGCCCCTGAGGACCTCGAGGAGTCCCTCCGTCGCCGCCTTCACCGCGATCCCGCCGGTCTCGGCCTCCGGGATCTTCTCGGAACGGCGCACCGAGCTCGTCAGATCACCGGTCCCGGCGGCCTTCTCCACGCCGGCGATCCGGCCGACCATCCCCACCGCGTCCTTCGGCAGCTTGACCTCCTGCCCGCTGAACATCCCCTCGCCCGGCTTGGCGACCAGCATGTTCGTACCGAGCGCGTCGAGTTGGCGCAGCAACTGAGCTTGGCTGGAGGCGGAGATGCCGACGACCGCGATCATCGTGGCGATCCCGATGGCGATGCCGAGGGCCGAGAGCACCACGCGTACGGGACGGCTCCGCAGCCCGGCCGAGCCGACGTGCAGGACGTCCCGCGGACCGAGCCGAGCGGCCGTGAGTCTCCTCGTACGGGACATCAGGCCGCGCCCTTTCCATCACCGGAGGCGTCTGGTGCACCGGGTGCACCGGTCACACCGACCTCGCCGGAGGCGAGTGACGTGTCCGCCACCACCCGCCCGTCCCGTATCCGCACCTGCCGCGGCAGCCGCCCCGCGATCTCCGTGTCGTGCGTGATGACCGCGATCGTCGCGCCCTCCGCGTTGAGCTCGTGCAGGAGCGTCATCACCGCCTCCCCGGACGCCGAGTCAAGCGCGCCCGTCGGTTCGTCGGCGAGCAGCAGGGCCGGTTCGCCGACCACCGCGCGCGCGATGGCGACGCGCTGCCTCTGCCCGCCCGACAGCTCGTGCGGCCGGTGCTTCATCCGGTCGCCGAGGCCCACCCGGGCCAGCGCCTCGGCGGCCATCTCGCGCCGCCGCGCGCGGGGAAGCCCGGAGTACAGCAGCCCTTCGGCCACGTTCTCCAGCGCGCCCACGCCCGGCACCAGATGGAAGGCCTGGAAGACGAAGCCGATGCGGCGGGCGCGCAGGGCCGACAGCCTGCGGTCCGACAGGGAGGCGATGTCGTACCCGGCGATCTCGACCGTGCCGGCGCTGGGCCGGTCCAGGGTGCCGACGATGTGCAACAGCGTCGACTTGCCGGATCCGGACGGCCCGACGATGCCGAGCAGCTCACCTTCCCCGATGGTGAGGTCGACGCCGTCGAGGGCACGGACACCGCCCGCGTACTCCTTGGTGACTCCACGGAGGCGTACGACCGGGGTCGCCGTCGCACCGGCCGTCGGCGTTCCACCCGGCGTCGGGAGCGGGCTCGTGGTCATGGCCGAGGTGGTCGTCATGCGGACGGCACCCCGACCTTCATGCCCTCGCGCAGCCCCTCGCCGCCGACCTCGACCCGGCCCTGCCCGAACATGCCGAGCTCGACCTCCACGTCCCGGGCCGTTCCGTTCTCGACGACCTGGACGCCGAAGCCGCCGCCGGGCAGGGCGAGCAGCGCGTTCACGGGCACGGTCAGGACGTTCCGGCGCGTCTCGCCGGTGAGCTCGACGGTGACCGGGGACTGGTCGATGCCCTTGACCTTCTCCGGCTGGTCGAAGGAGACCGTGACGGGGATCTTCGGTGTCCTGTCCTGAGGGTCGTCGCCCGCGGACGCGGTCTTCCCGACGGCCGACACCTTCCCCGGAAGCTCCGTACCGTCCGGCAGCCGGACCTTCACCCGCGTCCCGGTCTTCGCCGACTCCGCCTCCGACACGGGGATCGTGAAGCGCACGACCCGCTCGGATCCGGTAACGGTGAGCACCGGCCCGCCCGGCGCGATCCGGTCGCCGGGCGCGGCGCCCGCCTCCTTCACCCGTACCGCACTGCCCGCGAAGGCGATCTGGTCCGGGCCGACGGTGCCGGTCTGCTTCAGGTCGTGGGACTTCTGCCACCGCTTCACGGCGGCGGCCGTCTTCGCCGTGTACTCCTCGTCGACGTCGAATCCGATGTACCCGAGGGCGGCGAGGTTCTCCTCCAGCTGGCGCACGTCCTTGCCCTTGTCACCGGTCTTGAGTGCCCGGTACATGGGTTCGGCGCCGTACATCAGACGGACCGGGCCGCCCTCGACCTCGTACAGCCGCTGGTCCCGTCCGACGACCGAACCGGTCGCCGCGACCCAGGTCAGGACCCCGGCAGGACCCGCGTTGATCTTCCGTTCGCCGAGGTGGCCGAGGGTGCCGTCCTGCTGGGAGCTGTTGCTGAGGTCGCCCCGGGTGACAGGAGCGGTCGCGGCCGGCAGACCCTTCGAGTCGGCGGCGCCGCCGGACCCGTCCGCCGCCTTGTCGGGCGCGGACACGGCGGTGACCGCCGCGCCGCCGCCCGCGACGGCGACGATCGCCGCGAGGGCGAGCACCAGCCGGCGCCGGGCCATCGGCCGCTCGCGGCCGCTCATCGGGCCACGCTCTCGCACGCCTTGGCGGCCTTGTCGAACTTCTGCCTCTCCGCGCCCTGCGGTATCGGCATGGCCGCCTGCGCGCCGCCGTCGAACTTCGGGTCGGGCATGTTGAAGCCGTTCTCCCGCATGCACTTCGCGTATGCGAGCGCCTTGTCCTTGTCGGCCTGTGTGGGCTCCTTCCCGAAGCCGGCGCCGCCGGCCTTGTCCTGGCAGGCCTTGAACGCCTTCTCCATCTTCTCCTTCGACATGCCGTCACCGCCGATGGTGAGCCCGACCCCCTGCTCGCCCGGCTTCGGCTCGGGCACGTCGAGACCCTGTTCGCGCAGGCACTTGCGGTGCTCGAAGGCCTGGTCGGCCTTCTTTCCCTCGTCGTTCACGCTCCCGTCCTTCTTCCCGCTTCCGGAGCCGGCCGAGTCCGAGCCCGCTCCCGAGCAGGCGGTGGCGAGCAGGGTGAGGGCGGCGGCCAGGGAGGTGGCGGCGGCGGCCCGGGTGATCCGTCGAATCGTCATGGCACGGAGCGTGCCGCGAAGGGGTGTTTCGTTTCTCTCAGCGGTTTTGTTTACACCGGCGAAAGGTGGCCTTCGGATACACAGGAGGCATGCGCGTACTGGTGGTGGAGGACGAGGCGTTTCTCGCCGAGATGATCGCCGAGGGGCTGCGCCGCGACGCGCTCGCCGTGGACATCGCGGCCGACGGCCTCGAAGCACTGCGGAAACTGGAACTGGGGGAGTACGACGTGCTCGTCCTGGACCGGGACCTGCCCGGGCTGCACGGCGACGACGTCTGCCGCCGCGTGGTCGGACAGCGGCTGATGACCCGGGTCCTGATGCTGACGGCGGCGGGTACCGTACGGGACCGGGTCGAGGGCCTCGGCCTCGGTGCCGACGACTATCTGTCCAAGCCCTTCGCGTACGACGAGCTGCTCGCCCGTGTCCTGGCGCTCGGCCGGCGTGCCCGGCCCGCCCTGCCGCCCGTTCTGCAGCGGGCCGGGATCGTCCTGGACACCGCCCGCCGCCAGGCCAGCCGGGACGGTCGCCATCTGCAGCTGTCACGGAAGGAGTTCGCCGTCCTGGAGGCCCTGCTGCGGGCCGAGGGCGCGGTGGTCAGCGGCGAGGACCTCATCGAGCAGGTCTGGGAGGAGCACACCAGTTACCGCACGAACGCGGTACGGGTCACGCTGAGCAAACTGCGCGCGAAGCTGGGCGAGCCGCCGGTGGTGGAGACGGTCCCGGGCTCGGGCTACCGGATCGGGTCATGAAAGGGGTCGTGAAGCGGGTCGTCACGGGGGAGCGGGCCCGGTTGACCGCCCTGTACGGGGGGCTTCTGCTGCTCGCCGGCGCCCTGCTGACGGGGGTCGTGTACTTCCTCGTCAAGGAGGGCCTTTACTCGTCGATCAGTCTGGCCGTCACCGGGACCGTGCCGGCGAGGCGGCTGGAGGAGTTGCCGAGCCCGTATCCGACGGCGATCACCAGCGCCGTTCCCGCCAGTCCGTTTCCGGCCACTGCGCAACCGGTGAGTCCGGCACCCGCGAGCCCGGCCCCGAGCGGTGCCGCCCAGCTGCCCAGCGAGGTGCTCGCGATCACGCGGTCGGTGAGCGGCGCGGCGGAGTCGGCGGCGCTGGAGCGCCTTCTGACGGTGTCGCTGATCGTGCTCCTCGTGTACGCGGTGCTCTCCGTGGTGCTCGCGTGGTGGATGGCCGGCCGGGTGCTCCGGCCGGTGGCCGTGATCACGGAGACGGCCCGCCGGCTGTCGGGCGAGAACCTGCACGAGAGGATCGCGCTCGACGGGCCGCCCGGTGAGCTGAAGCGGCTCGCCGACACCTTCGACGGGATGCTCGGCCGGATGGAGGGGCTGGTCTCCGCCCAGCAACGGTTCGCGGCGAACGCCGCCCACGAGCTGCGCACACCGGTGGCCGTGCAGCGCGCGGCCGCCGAGATCGGGCTCGCGGGGGAACCCTCGCCGGACCGCGTCGCCCGCATCCGGGCGAAGCTGATCGAGGTCGCGGACGACAGCGAACGGATCATCGAGGGCCTCCTGCTCCTCGCCGCGTCCGACCAGGGGCTCCGGGAGCGCCGCCCGGTGGCCGTGCACGAGGTGGCCCGCCAGGCGGTGGACGCGATGGCGGCGGAGGCCGCGGAACACGAGGTGACGGTGTCGGTACGGGCCCTGCCCCTGACGGTCGACGGCGATGCGGTGCTCCTCGACCGCCTGGTGCACAACCTGGTCGTGAACGGTGTACGCCACAACGTCCCCGGCGGCAGGGTCGAGGTCCGTACGGGCCCGGCAGGTGTCGAGGTGTCGAACACCGGACCCGAGGTCCCGCCCGAGACCGTGCCGCTGCTCTTCGAACCCTTCCGCCGTCTGACGGAACGCACCCACGCCCCCGGCGAGGGCGCGGGCCTCGGACTCTCGATCGTCGAGTCGATCGCACGGGCCCACGACGCGACGACGGAGGCGTTCCCCAACCCGGAGGGCGGCGGCCTGACCGTGCGGGTGCGGTTCGGTGGGGTGCGGTTCGGTAGGGAGGGGTGAGAACGCGACGCCCGGTCGACGGCGGTGTGGCGGTGGGAGGGCTTGACGGCGCTTGAGGGGGCTCGGCGGGGCTTGAGGAGTCGAGTGGCGCTTGACGACGGCAAAGTGTGAGTGGTTAAGTACTCACATGAAGCCAGAACGTCCCCGCCAGTTGTCCACCGCCGAGGAGCGCCGCGCGACGGTGCTGCGCACCGCCATCGGCGCCTTCGCCGCCCGCGGTTACTTCGGCACCACGACGACCGAGGTCGCCAAGGCCGCAGGCATCTCCCAGGCGTACGTCTACCGGCTGTTCCCGAACAAGGAATCCCTGTTCGTCGCCGTGGTGGAGCACAGTTTCGTCCAGGTGCGGGCCAGCCTGGAGCAGGCTGCCGCCGAGGCGCGGGGCAGCGCTCCGGAGGTCGTCCTGTCGGCCATGGGGGAGTCGTACGCCAGGCTGATCAGCGGCAGCGAGGGCGACAGTGACCTGATGCTCGTGCAGCTCCAGGCGCAGGCGGCCTCGACGTCCGAACCGGCTGTGCGCGAGGCCGTTCGACAGGGCTACGCCCGGCTGGTGGAGTACGTGCGCGGCGCCTCGGGCGGCAGTGAGCGGCAGGTTCAGGAGTTCTTCGCGCTGGGCACGCTGTGTCATCTGATCGTGTCGATGGGGGCGGGTGAGGTGGACGCTCCCTGGAGCCGGACGCTGTCGGCCGGCATCAGGCACTACTGACCCGGGCCCGCTTCGGCGGGCGGGCGGTGCGCGGGGAGTGATCGGCGGGGTGTGGCGGCCCCGCCTGTTTTTCGGGCACGGATGTGAGTGGTTGACCACGCATTGATACGCGAAGGGGCGGGAGCCTGTCATGCAGAAACCTTCGGGAACCATCACCCGCCGCTCCTGGGCCGCGCTCGCGGCACTGTCGGGTGCTCAGTTCACCGTCATGCTCGCGACGTCGATCGTGAACGTGGCCCTGCCTCAGATCCGATCCGGAGTGGGCCTGTCGGACAGCGGGACGACCTGGGTCGTCAACGCCTACGGTCTCGCCTTCGGCGCACTGCTCCTGGCCGGTGGCCGCGCCGCGGACCTTGTGGGCGGTCGGCGGGTCCTGCTCGCGGGACTCGGGCTCTTCGGGGCGGCGTCACTGGCGGCGGGACTCGCGAGCACGCCGGACGTGCTCATCGCCGCGCGCGCCGTGCAGGGCGTCGGGGCGTCGGCCGTCGCCCCGGCGGCGCTGGCGCTTCTGATGGAACTGTTCCCACCCGGTCCGGGGCGGGGGACAGCACTGGGCGTCTGGGGCGCGGTCTCCGGAGCGGGAGGTGCGGCCGGCGTCCTTCTCGGCGGCGCCCTGACACAGGCGTGGGGCTGGCCGTGGATCTTCCACGCGGTGGCCGGAGGGACGCTGCTGGTCCTGGGCGGGGTGGCCGTCGCGGTGCGCACGGCGCCCCTCTCCGGCGGCGAGCCGTCGAGGCGAGGCCGCTTCGATCTGCCGGGCACCGTGAGCGTGACGCTCGCACTCGTCGCCCTGGTCTGGGGACTGACCGGCGCCCGCCGCTCCGGTTGGGCGGACGCCCGGGTGGTCGGAACCCTTGCCCTCGCCGCCGTACTCCTCGTCGTGTTCGCCCTGATCGAGCGCCGGCACCCCCACCCTCTCCTGCCGCCACGACTGTTCACCGAAGCCAGGGTCGGCGACGGCAACGCGCTCATGGCACTGCTCGGATCGGTCTGGATCGCCCTGTTCTTCTTCCTGCCGCTGTACCAGCAGCAGGTGCTCGGCTCCAGCCCCTTGATGACGGGCCTGGGTCAGCTTCCGCTGGCCGGAGCGATCATGCTCGGTTCGGCCTCGGCGCCGCGTATCGCCCGGCGGATCGGACCCACGGCGACCGTGACGGCGGCCCTGCTCGCCGAGGCGGGCGGGCTGCTGTGGCTCGCACGGATCAGCGCCGACGGCAGCTACGCCGCCGACGTCCTGGGCCCGATCCTGCTGATCGGGCTCGGCCTGAGCGTCGCCTTCGTCCAGCTCACCACCCTGTCCGTCGACGGAGTTCCGCGCACCGACGCGGGTCTGGCCGGCGGCCTCGTCAACACCACACGCCAGATCGGCGGAGCCGTCGGCCTCGCCGTGCTGACCACCGTGGCCGGCTCCGTCACGGCCCACGCGGAGAACGGCGGCCGACCGCACGCGGACGCGCTCACGGCCGGATTCCGCACCGCATTCGGCCTCGCGGCCGCGGTCCTCACGGTCACAGCGGCCCTCGCCCTGATCCTCTCCCGCCGAGCGGGCCGCCGCTCTCTCCCCCTCCCTCTGACGCACACCTCCTGACCGCGCCGGCAGCCCCGCACCCATCACCGCAGACCCGTTCCCCACGCACGACCCACCACGAGAGAAGGAAGACCCACCATGCACACCATCGACGAGAACGCCCCCGTCATCGTCCGCCTGTCCACCGTGATCGACGCCCCGATCGAGAGGGTGTGGCAGCTCCACACGGACATCGGCGCCTGGGCGGCCTGGAACGCGGACGTCGACGAGGCCACCCTCGACGGCCCGCTGCGTCCCGGCACTTCCTTCACCTGGAAGACCCACGGACTGGACATCACCTCCACGGTCACCGAACTCGTCCCCGGCGAGCGGATCGTGTGGGGCGGCCCCGCCAACGGCATCACCGGCATCCACGTGTGGACCTTCGAGCGGACCGGCGACCGGGTCACCGTCCGTACCGAGGAGTCCTGGAGCGGGGCACCCGTCGACGCGGCGACCGAGGAACTCGGCCAAGCCCTCGACCAGTCCCTGAGGAGCTGGCTCACCTCGCTGAAGGACCGCGCGGAACGCGGCGTGTGAGGCCCGCGCAGCCCCGCTCCCCCTGAGACACGCACACCCCACCGACACTCCACCCCACCGCACCGCCGTCGGGACACGACCGGACACACCGAGAAGTGAGGCTCCAGCCATGACCAGCAAGCCCTTCCTGACCGGCCACTACACGCCCGCCGTCGACGAGATCACCGCGACCGGGCTGACCGTCGAGGGCAGCCTGCCCCCGGAGCTGTCCGGCCGGCTGATCCGCAACAGCCACAACCCGAAGCCCGGCGTCACGCCCACCCACTGGTTCAAGGGCAGCGGCATGGTCCACGGCATCCGGCTCCAGGACGGCCGGGCGGAGTGGTACCGCAACCGCTGGGTGCGCACTCCCGCGCTGGAGGGCGCCCCGTACATGACCGAGACGGGTCCCGACCTGACCGCCAGCACCGCCGGAACGCACGTCATCGAGCACGGCGGACGACTCCTCGCCCTGTGCGAGGCCAACGTCCCGTTCGAGCTGACCCGGGATCTGGACACCGTCGGCGCCTACGACTTCGGGGGCAGGCTGCGCAGCGCGATGACCGCGCACCCCAAGACCGACCCGGTCACGGGGGAGCTGCACTTCTTCGGCTCCTCGCCCTTCCCTCCGTACCTCATGTACTACGTCGCCGACACGGAGGGCGCGATCACTCACGGCGTCGAGGTCCCCGGGGCCACGGCCTCCCTCAAGCACGACTTCGCCCTCACCCGCCACCACGTCGTCTTCGTCGAGGGGACGGTGTCCTTCGACCCGAACGGGCACTCCGGCATCCCCTACGCCTGGAACGACGCCCAGCCGGCCCGGATCGGCGTCATGCCGAGGGGTGCGGACGGCGCGGAGCACATCCGCTGGTTCCCCGTCGAGCCCGGCAGCATGCTGCACGCCGCCAACGCCTACGAGGACGACAGGGGCCGTGTCGTCCTGGAGGGTCCCACCGTCGACCGTGAGGGATTCCGGCTCTCCTGGAACTGGTGGGTCGGCGCCCCCGGGCGCGGTGCCGAGCCCAACGCCCGCTCCTATATCAGGCGTTGGGTGATCGACCTGACGACCGAGAGTGTCGACGAGCAGATCGTCGACGACCTGGCGGTGGAGTTCCCCACCCTGAACGAGGACTTCCTCGGCGCGGCGCACCGCTACCAGTACGCGGTGTCGTTCCCCGACCGGAACGGTCTCGGCGGCTACGGGATCGTCAAGTACGACCGTACGACGGGCACTCGGAGCATCCGTGAGGTCGGCGACGCGCGTCTGCCGAGCGAGGCGGTCTTCGTGCCGGCCGCGGGCGCCACCCGGGAGGACGACGGCTACCTGCTCACGGTGGTGTCCGACCTGAAGCAGGACGCCTCGCAGCTCCTGGTCATGGACGCCTCGGGGCTGGACCGGATCGCGACGGTCCATCTTCCCCGCCGGGTCACCGCGGGCATCCACGGCTCATGGATCCCCGACAACGCCTTCGGGGACGACGTCGACTGACGCGCCGCGCCCCGGCGAGGCATGGGCTCCCCCTCGAAGCGGCAGACGCCCTGCGGCCCCGGCCGGGGTCGGCGCCGGACGACCGTGAGAAGCGGTCGGCCGGCGCCCCGCCTCGTTCCGGGGTTGCGAGGCGTCGGCGGGGGAGTGGGCGGCGTCAGACCGTCAGCTGCCTGTGGCGCCCTGGCCGTGTTCCCCCAGCACCTCCAGGTAGTGCGGGTTGCGCATGATGCCGAGGACGTTGCCGAACGGGTCGAGTACCGCACCGGCGCGGAAGTCGCCGTAGTCGCGCAGCGGTTCGTGCTCCTTCGCGCCGAGGTCCAGCAGCCTGGCCATCTCGGCGTCGACGTCGTCGACGTGCCAGTAGGCGACGACTCCGGCCGGAGCGGACGGAGTTCGGGAGATGCCGAGCTCCTGGCGGTAGTCACCGAGCCGGAACTCGATGTACTCGGGGCGCTCGAAGTAGGGCTCGATGCCGAGGACTTCGGAGTACCAGGCACGGGCGGCGGTCAGGTCGTCGGCGTGATAGCGGATGGTCGCGAGGCCGCGGAACGTCGTCGTCATGCAGAGCAGTCTGCCCTCCATCTAGGCCAGTTACCGTCCTAGATGGAGGGATCCCCTGCGAAATCCCGCCCGCGTCGTCCTTGTGCGTGGCGCCGGCGGTCCTCATGATCGACTTACCGGTCGGCGGGGGGCTTGGGGCAAGGCCGGGGGCGTGCCGCAGAATCACCGGCCGACTCCGGGGCGTACGGACGGAGAGACGGAATGGGGAGCTGCGGGATGCGTGTGGTGCTGTCGACGTACGGAGGGCGTGGAAGCGTCGAACCGATGGTGGGACTCGCGGTACGGCTGCGGGAACTCGGCGCGGAGGTCCGGGTGTGCGCACCGCCGGACGAGGAGTTCGTGGACCTCTTCGCCGGCATCGGTGTGTCGCCGGTGCCGGTGGGCCGACCCGTCCGCCCATTGGTGGCCTCGGTCGAACCGGGGTCGACGGCGGGCCTGGCGGAGCGGGCGGCGGAGCTGATCGACGCACAGTTCGGCACGGTCGCCGCGACGGCCGAGGGGTGCGACGCGCTGGTGGCGACGGGCCCGCTGCCGGTGACGGCCGGCGCGCGGTCGGCCGCGGAGAAGCTGGGTATCCGTTACGTGCACGCGAGCCATCAGCCGATCACTCTGCCCTCGCCGCACCAGCCGCCGCCCGCGCGGCGGGGCCGGCCGTTGCCGCCAGGGGTGACGGACAACCGCGAACTCTGGGAGACGGACGCCAGGAACGCGAACGAGATGTTCGGCACGGAGATCAACACCCGCAGGGCGGCCATCGGACTGCCGCCGGTGGGCAACGTCCGCGACTACGCCTTCACCGACCGGCCGTGGCTGGCGACGGACCCCGTCCTCAGTCCGTGGCCGGAGGCGTCAGGTCTCGACGTCGTGCAGACCGGCGCGTGGATACGTCCGGACGACCGCCCGCTCCCCTCCGGCCTCGTGAAGTTCCTGGATGCCGGAGCCCCGCCGGTGTACGTGGGTTTCGGCAGTACGCCGATGGGTGCCGACGCCTCGACGTACATGGCGCGGGTGGCGGTCGAGGCGATCCGTGCGCAGGGGCGCCGTGTGATCGTCGCCCACGGCTGGGCGGGCCTGGACCTGATCGACGACGGAGACGACTGCTTCGCCGTCGGCGAGGTCAACCAGCAGGCGCTGTTCTCCAGGGTGGCCGCCGTCATCCACCACGGCAGCGCGGGCACCACGACGACGGCCGCGCGGTCGGGCGCCCCTCAGGTGGTGGTGCCCCAGGGCGGGGACCAGCCGTACTGGGCGGGCCGGGTGACCGACCTCGGCATCGGCGTGGCGCACGACGGCCCGACCCCGACCTTCGCTTCCCTGCTCGCGGGCCTCGAAACGGCCCTGACCACGGCGACCCGCGCGCGGTCCCGGGTCGTGGCGGCAACCGTCGGCACCGACGGCGCGATGACGGCCGCGAAGCGGCTGCTCGCCGAGTTCGACCCGGACGGGCGGCCGCCGCACGCCTGAACCAGAGCCGGCCTGCCCGCCGGGCACGCGGCCCGCCCCCACGGGCCGAACGCGCCTTTCCCCCTCCACCCGCCTCCCACCCGACCGCCGCGGACCGGCCGGGAGGCGGGTGGCTGCCTTCTCCTGCCACCGGGCGGTGGCCGACGCGGGGCCGGGCGCGAAGCGTTCGTCGAGGGGACGGTGTGTCAGACGACGGCGAGCCGGTCCACCAGGAGTTCCACCCTCCACGCGGTGTGCTCCGGCGGCAGCCGTCCCGCCCGGGTCAGGGTGGCCAGTCCATGCAGCGCCGCCCAGAACACCTCGGTGAACAGTCCCGGGTGGACGCCGTCCCCGGCGACCTCGCCGAGGCTTTCCAGCAGGGCGGCGAACGCGTCCTTCAAGGGTTCCGGGGTGTCCTCGTGTGCGAACGCCAGGCCGCCGTCGAGGTGGAACATGGCGTCGTAGACCGCCGGGTTGCGCTCGGCGAAGTCGAGGTAGGCGCGGGCGAGCGCGGCGACCCGGCTGCGAGGGCCGTCCGCGTCGGCAGCCGCGGTCCGCACCGCCGCGGCCATCTCGGCGGCGCCTTCCAGGGCGACGGCGCCGATGATCTCGCGCTTGCCGCGGAAGTGGCTGTAGAGGACGGGCTGGCTGTACTCGATGCGCTCGGCGAGGCGGCGGGTGGTGACCGCGTCCCAGCCCTGCTGCTCGGCGAGTTCGCGGGCCGTCGCCACGATGAGGCGTTCGCGGTCCGCCCGTTCGCGTTCCTTGCGTTGTTGTACCGACATGAAGAAATTCTAGCACTGCTAGACATTCGAGCGGTAGCAGTACTAGCGTTGCCTCATCAGCTAGCAGCGCTAGATCCCAGGAGGGGTCATCATGCTCAACGCACTCCAGGTCCTCACCACCGTCGTCGTCGGCCTGATGGTGGGGGTGGAGTTCTCCGTCGCCTTCATCATGAACCGGATCCTGGACGCGCTTCCCGAGGACAGCGGTCAGCTCGGCCACGCCCACGGCGGCCGGATGCTCGGCACCCTGATGCCGTTCTGGTACATAGGCTCGCTCGTCCTCGTCGCGGTCTGGGCCCTCGCCGGCTGGCGCCACCACGGCGCCGGACTCGTCGTCACCGCCGCCGGACTCCTGATCCTCAGCGTGGTCATGTCGATCCTGCTGCTGGTCCCGATCAACAACAGGAACAAGAGCTGGACCCCCGAGAACCGGCCCGCCGACTGGAAGAAGCAGCTGCAGCGCTGGAACCGCTACCACTACCTCCGCGTCGCCGTCATCATCGCCGCGTTCACCCTGCTGGTCGCCGCCCTCGCCTGAAGCCGTCGCCGGCCCGACCCGCACGGGTTCGCCCCAGTGCGCGGACGGCTCCTGCCCCTCGGGAACGCGGCTGCCGGGTCGGATCCCACAGCCGCGATCCCGGCACGCCGCACCCTCGATCGGCCGGGTCCACGCGGCCTGATCAGGCCCCGCACGACTCGGCACGCTCCACGAGGCTCAGCGAGCCGAGTGCGGTCTGAGCCCGCGGGTGACGGCGCCGGGCTACGGGCTGCCGAGCGGCCGTCCGGCGACGCCGCCGGCCTCCTGCTCATCGACGCGAGTCTTGTCCGTGACTCCAGGCCGGGCGACTCCGTCCACTGCCACGCAGATGCCGAAGACCCGGGCATGGCTGGTCCAGCCGTTGACGCGGCCGCGGTTGTTGCTGATCTGCACCCGCTTCCTGGCGGGATCCACGGACGACACCCTGTGCAGGTACACCGTCCCGGCGACACGGGCGAGGACGATGTCCCCGACCTCCACCTTCGCCGGGTCGACCGGAGCGACGACGACCTGCTGCCGGCTGCGTATCAGCGGCACCATCGAGGAGCCGCTGGGCCGGAACGTCACGGTGGCCCCGCCGGAGACCCTGCCTGCCACTGCGTCCAATGCGCTCATTCGAGGATCGTTGCAGATGGCCCCCGCATCACCCCACCGATTTGCCTTCCGTGCCGCACCGAGCGGGTGGGCCTCGCTCGGCGTCGTACCGTGAGTGGAGACGTCCGGGGCCGCCGCGCCCCTGCCCCGGACGCCATCGATCGGTCAGTCGGTCAGTCAGTTGGCCGGCCCGTCAGTCGGGCGATCCGTCCCTCCGCGTCTCCGCCGGGGCCGTGCGCGCGAAATGACGGGCCGTGGGCACGAGCGCCGCGGCGGCCGGTACGAGGAAGCAGGCCGCGGCGCACGCGGCGAGGACCGGAGTGACGCCGAAGCGGTCGATGGCGGGTGCGATCAGGGCGAGGCCGATGGGTGCGAGGCCGTAGGACACCAGGAAGTCCAGTGACGAGACCCGGGCCAGCTTGTCCGGCGCGACCTCCCGCTGGGTGGCGGTGAACCAGGGCACGTTGAACAGCTCGATGCCGATCCCGGCGACGGCGTACGCCGCGACGACCACGACCGGGTGCACGGGCAGCATCAGACTCAGCGGCGCGACACCGTACGCGCCGAGGCCGGCGAACGCGGCCCAGCCCTGGGAGCGGGGCCGCAGGCGAGCGATGACGAGGGCCCCGCCGAGGGCTCCCACGGTGTACGCGGTCATCGCCGCGGCCAGAACCCACTCGGTGCCGTATCGGTCCCGGCTGATCAGGGGCAACGCGACGCTGGTGGCCGAGTAGCCGAGCGCGATGACGGCGATGAGGGCGGCGAGTCCGGCGAGGAACCACGGGTGGCGGCGTGCCTCCCGTATGCCCTCCAGGAATTCGGCGCGGAACCCGATACGTGGGGACGGACCAGTGACGCATTCCGCGGTCGTCGCCGCCATCCCCTTCGCGGGCTGCTCCGTGGTCACCTCCGCTTCCGCCGCGGCTTGCCGGGCGCACGCCTCCGCGCCCGGATCCGCCGTCGCGGCGGCGCCCCCCTGGTCCGGGGCGAGTGCGGCGACCAGCCACAGTGCCCCGATGGCGAGCAGCAGCGTTCGGACGTCGAGGAACGCCGCGAGCAGCGCGGTCAGGGTGGGTCCGGCGAGTGTGGAGCCGCGCACGGCCATGGTCATGGCGGCGTTGGCCTGCTGGCGTTGTCCGGGTTCGACGGTCTCCGCCGTGAGTGCCTGGAACGCGGGCCGGCAGGCGCCCTGTCCGGCGCCGGCCAGGGCCGCGGCGAACGTCATCAGTGCGAGCGACCGGCCGAGGCCTGCGGCGAGCAGCGGCGCGGCGGCCGCCGCGGCGAGGGCGGACCAGAGGACGACCGCCCGGCGGGAGTGACGGTCGGCCAGCACGCCGCCGACGGTGACGGCGGCGAGGAATCCGGCGGTGCGGGCGGCGAGGACGAGACCGAGTCCCGCGGCGCCGAGGTCGCGGTGCAGGACGGCGAGCCCGAGGACGAAGGGCAGGGCCCAGGTCGCGAGGCCGGACGCGGTGGTGCCTGCCCACAGGCGCAGGAAGGCAGGGTCCCGGAGGACCGAACGCGGTGGCGGGGCAGGGGACTTGGCCGCGGTGGGTGCGGGCGTGGTGGCCACGGTGTGCTGCTCCTCGGAGGTGGGGGAGCGGTTCGGCGAACCGCCCTCGGGTTCATTAATGAAAATGATTGCCATTACAGTACCCTTCGAACGCGGCACTCCTGCCCGGTGCACGACAACACCCATGCCCGTCCCTCCCAGACCGGAGAACCCATGCGCAACACCGCCCGTCTCGGCATCGCCCTGACCCTCGCCCTCGCCACCGCGGGCTGCTCCACCGCGGGCGGCGGTGGGTCGGCGGCGCACACCAGGCCCGGTGCCGCGCCCGGCGCGGGGCCGGGGGGCTCCGTCACCAGCTGTGGCCGCCAGGTGTCGCTCGCCGGCCCGCCGCGGCGGACCGTCGCCCTGGACCAGAGCTCGACCGAGACCCTGCTCGAACTCGGGCTCCAGGACCGGATGGCCGGCACGGCCAACCTCAAGACCAAGATCCCCGCTCCGTACGAAGCCGCGTACGCGAAGATCCCGGTCATCGCACCGAAGATCGCCACGGGCGAGCAACTGCGCGCGGCAACACCCGACTTCGTCGTCGCGGGCTCCGCCGACCTCTACACGGCGGACCGCGCCGGCACCCGCGAGGAGCTGGACGCCCTGAAGGTCCCCACCTTCGTCAGCGCCGTGGACTGCCCGCAGCACAACCCGCCCGGCCGGACGCCCTTCGAGCTGCTCTTCTCCGACTACGAGAACCTGGGCACGCTCTTCGGCGCCGAGGAACGCGCCGGAAAGCTCGCGGCGGACCAGCGCGCCGCGGTCGCCCGTGCGGGCGCCGCCACCTCCGGCGTGCGGAGCGGGGACCGGCCGACCGTCGTCTACCTCTACTCCGTCTTCAACGGCATGCCGTACGTGGCGGGCAGGACCGGCCTGCCCAGCGAGATGAGCCGGATCGTCGGCGCCGAGAACGCCTTCGACGACGTCCAGGAGGACTGGCCCGAGGTCTCCTGGGAGGAAGTCGCCCGGCGCGACCCGGACTTCATCGTGATCGGCGACCTGTCCGAGCGGGGCCGCCCCGGCGACAGCGCCGCCGAGAAGCGGGCCACGATGAAGGCGCACCCGGTGATCTCCCGGCTGGCCGCCGTCCGCGACGACAAGATCCTCGAAGTGCCGGGCATCGAACTCGACCCCTCGGTCCGCTCCGTACACGCCCTCGAACTGCTCGCCCAGGGCATGAAGGACCTCGGACATGCCCGCTGACCACCAGATTCCCGGGACCTCGGGAGGCGTGTCGGTCGGCGGGTGCGAGGCCGGGATCCCGCGCGCCCCTGCCGGCCGCGATGCCCGACGGTCCTCGCCCCCGCCCGCTGAACCGCCCGTCAGTACGAGCCCGGCCGACCTCCTGCTCCCCACGGCCCGCGAACGCGGCCGTACGGCGGAGACCGCCTCCGGACATCCGCTGCCGGGTACGCCGGGTGTGCCGAGTCCGCCGGAGACAGGCGGCCGGTCCGGCAGGCTCGACAAGTCCGCAGCACCCCACCCCGGAGGCCCCCGGCACGGCTCTCGCCCCGGAAGTCCCCGCCTCCTCCTGCTCCTCTCCGCGATCACCCTCGTGGCCTCGATCGCAGCGGCCGTCCGCATCGGCACGGCCGACACCGGCTGGACCGACCTGGCCCGCGTCCTCTCCACCCATCTCGGCCTGGACGTCGAGCCGCTGCCCCCGTTGGTGGACTCGCTCATCTGGGACCTGCGGCTGCCGCGCGTCCTGATGGCCGCGCTCGTCGGCGCCTCGCTCGCCGTGTGCGGCACGGTTCTCCAGGCGGTCACCCGTAACGCACTCGCCGACCCCTACCTGCTCGGCGTCTCCTCCGGAGCGTCGACCGGAGCCGTCGCCGTCGTCGTCCTCGGGATCGGCGCGAGCGCGCTCGGAGTCACCGGCGGCGCGCTCGTCGGCGCGCTGCTCTCCTTCGCGCTGCTGCTCCTCCTGCTGAGGCGTACCGGCCTCGACTCCGTCCGTATCGTCCTCACCGGCGTGGTCGTCGGACAACTGCTCACCGCGCTGACCTCGCTGATCCTGATGGCCTCGGCGGACGCGGACACGACGCGGGCCGTCACGCACTGGCTGCTGGGATCGATGGCACCGGCCCGCTGGAACACCGTCGTGGTCTGCGCGATCGTCACCCCGCTGGGCCTGACCGTGGCGTGGCTGTGTTCGAGTGCCCTCGACGGGCTCGCCTTCGGCACCGACACCGCCGCCTCGCTCGGCATCGGCGTACGGCACACCAGGATGCTGCTGCTCGTGGTGACGGCCGCGCTGACCGCGGTCGCCGTGGCCACCGTCGGCGCCATCGGCTTCGTCGGGCTGATCGTGCCCCACGGGGTGCGGTTCCTCGTCGGACCCCTGCACCGGGTGCTGTTGCCGTACGCGGCGCTCGCCGGCGCGGTGTTCCTCGTGTGGACGGACGCCCTCGCACGGATCGCCTTCGCACCCCGCGAGGTCCCCGTCGGCGTCATCACCGCGCTCCTCGGCGTGCCCCTCTTCCTTCTCGTCCTGCGCAAGAGGGGTGAACTGTGAGGATCACCGCCGAGAATGTGAGCTGGTCGGTGGCAGGCACACCGGTGGTACGCGAGGTCAGCGCGAGCATCGCCTCCGGCGAGACCGTCGGCCTCCTCGGCCCGAACGGCTCCGGCAAGTCCTCCCTGCTGCGTTGCCTGGCCGGGCTCCGAGCCCCCGACGCGGGTGCGGTCAGGTACGACGGCACATCCGTGGGGGAGTGGAGCGCGCGCAGGATCGCCCGCCATGTCGCCTTCGTCGCCCAGGACTCGGGAGCCGACAGCGATCTGCGGGTCGCCGACGTCGTCGGCCTCGGCCGCACCCCGTTCCGGGACCGCTGGCGCGGGGCGGACGCCACCGACCGGGCCGTGATCGCCGCCGCCCTTGAGGTCGTCGGCCTCACCGCGCTCGCCGGCCGCTCCTGGAAGGCCCTTTCGGGCGGCGAGCGGCAGCGCGCCCACATCGCCCGCGCGCTGGCCCAGCAGCCGTACGCGCTGCTGCTCGACGAACCGACCAACCACCTCGACGTCAGGCACCAGCTCGACCTGATGGAGCTGCTGACCGGCACCGACCGGACCGTCCTGGTCGCCCTGCACGACCTGTCGCTCGCGGCCCGGTACTGCGACCGGCTCCTTCTCCTGCACCACGGTCGACTGATCGCGGCCGGCACCCCCGAGGCCGTCCTGACGGCCGATCGGCTCGCCGAGGTGTTCGAGGTCGACGCCGAACGCGGCACCGACGCCCTGGGGCACCCGACCGTCATCTACCGCCGCTCCCTTGGCGCCTTCCTTCCGACGCCCCGACCCACTCTGAAAAGGACACGACCTTGACCCCGTCCGCCCACACCGAGCCCGACCCCGGCGCCACCCTCTCCGGCGCTCCCTCGGCCCCCGTCCCGCTGTCGCTCTCCGTCGACAAGCTCATCGGGGCCGTCCTGGCCGGCGAACACGGTCCGCTCCCCGCCGAACTCATCGCGACCAGCGTGTTCTGGATCCACCACGGAACCCGGCTGGCCGGCGGCGACACCACCTACCTCAACCAGTACGTTCTGGTCCGCGTCGGCGACACCTTCGGCGGCTGTGCGTTCGAGGCCGGCGAACTCACCCCGACGATCTGCCGCGACCACTCCGGCACGCCGCTCGACGTCCTGCTGCGCGACGCCCCGGGCCCCCTGCGGATCGCCGCCCTCGACGCCTACCTCGCCCACACCCGACCGCACCGGGCCGCCGCCGAAGAAGGGGACGCCGAGCCGGTCAGCCTCCCGAGCGGCACTCCTGAGATCCGCGCGAGGGCCCGCGACGCGGCCATCGCGGGTCTGCTCGACATCGAGGAGGGTGCGAAGGTCGGCCTCATCGGAGTGGTCGACCCGCTGGTCGCGGCGATCCGCGAGCGCGGCGGCGAACCCCTGCCCTGCGACTTCAACCTCAGGACGACCCGGTGGGGCGACCCCGTCACCGACGACATGCACGAGGTGCTCGACCGCGCCGACGCGGTCGTCGCCACGGGAATGACGCTGAGCAACGGTTCGTTCGACACGATCCTGGAGCGCTGCCGCCACCGCGGCATCCCCCTGATCGTGTACGCGCAGAGCGGCAGCGCCGTCGCCCGTGCCTTCCTCGGCTCGGGAGTGACCGCCCTGTCGGCGGAACCGTTCCCCTTCTCCCAGTTCAGCGCGGAGGAGACCGTCCTGTACCGCTACCGCTCGGTGGACGGCGCATGACCCCCGCCACGCACCGAGCCCGCGCCCCACGGCCATCCCACCCGGCCGCGCTCGACGCCGGCAGCGGAGCCGCCGCCGGTGCCGGAACCGGCCATGCCCCCTGTCACCACGGCGAACTTCTCCAGGGCGTCTTCCTCGACGCCGACGGACGCAGGTGCGCGGGCCTCGTCACCCTCCCCCTGGCCGGCCCCGGCAGCCGGGCCGATTTCGTCCGTCGGCCCGGCGCACCGCCCGAGGCGCTCACGGTCGTCCCCGCCGACCGGGGAAAGGCAGGACGCGCTGCGGGCATCACGGTGACGGAGTGCGCGCGACAGCTCGGACTTCCGCCCAGCGGTGGGCAGTTGAGGCTCACGGGCGACGTACCGGTGGGCCTGGGCATGGGCAGCTCCACCAGCGACGTGATCGCGACGGTCCGCGCGGTCGCCGACTCGTACGGGCTTCGTCTCGCCCCCGACACCGTCGCCCGCATCGCCGTCCGCGCGGAACGGGCCAGTGATCCGCTGATGCTCGACGCCCGCCCGGTCCTCTTCGCCCAGCGGGAGGGCCGGATCCTGGACGTCCTGGGTCCTGCCCTCCCGCCCCTGGTCGTCGTGGGCTGCGTCCTCGGTGGGGGAGCGCCCGTCGACACCCTCGCCCTGCCCGTACGGGAGGCCACCGACGCCGACGTCCAGGAGTACCAGCGGCTGCGCACCCTCCTGCGCCGAGCGATCGCCACGGGGGACGCATCACTCGTGGGGCGCGTCGCGACGGCCAGCGCACGACGTGGCCAACAGGTTCTGCATCACCCGGAGTTCGAGACGCTGACCGCGATCGCCCGGCGGTCCGGAGCAGCGGGCGTGCAGATCGCGCACAGCGGCGCCGTGGCAGGCGTCCTGTTCGACCCGGCCGCACCCGGGGACCTGCGTCATCGCGTACGCGCCTGCCGCCGCGCGCTGAACACCCACGGGATCCCCACCACCCGCACGTTCACCACCCCCGCCCCTGATGCGAGACCTGCCCCGACCCGCCCCGGAAGCGCCCCCGCATCTCCCTCGCTCACCACCAAGGAGTCGCCCGATGGACCAGCACGTCGCCGAGGCGATCGGACGGCCCGACCTGATACGTCTCGACGACCGTCTCGTCTGCCTGCGCTTTGAGACCATGAAGGTGGTCTCCGCGCTCGCGGCCGTACGCCACCTCCTCGACACCGGAGTCGTACGGCGCGGGGACACGCTGCTCGACAGCTCCAGCGGGATCTACGCGTACGCCCTCGCCCTGGCCTGCCACCGGCACGGCATGCACTGCCACGTCGTCGGCTCCACGACCGTCGACAGGACGCTGCGCACCCAGCTCGCCGTACTCGGCGCCACGCTCGAACAGATGGAACCCTGCGACGACCTCAAGCTCGACCAGAAGCGACGTGTCGAGCGGATCCACGAGATCCTCGCCGCACACCCCGAGTACCACTGGATGAGGCAGTACCACGACGACATCCACTACCTCGGCTACCGCGTCGTCGCCGACCGCATCCGTGAGGAGACGGGTACGGACCGGCTCACCGTCGTCGGAGGAGTGGGCTCGGGCGCCTCCACGGGCGCCCTCACCCGCTATCTGCGCGACGCCTCAGGCGCCGCGCCGACCGACGTCGAGCTCGTCGGCGTCCAGCCCTACGGCAGCCTCACCTTCGGTGCCCAGCACACCTCCGACCCCGAGATCATCATCGCGGGCATCGGGAGCTCCATCCCCTTCGGAAACGTCGCGCACGAGCTGTACGACACCCTGCACTGGATCTCCTTCGACGCCGCCCTGTCCGGAGCCGTCGACCTCCTGCGGCGCCACGCCGTCTTCGCGGGCCTGTCGAGCGGCGCGGCCTACCTCGCCGCCCGACACGAACACGACCGCGCCCCCGAACGCACCGTCCTCTTCATCGCCCCCGACACCGGCCACCGATACACCGACACCGTCTACACGCGCCACCGCGAAGCGGCACCCCTCGCCGACCTCGCTCCGCGGGACATCGCCGACCAGACCGAACTCGCCCTTCCCTGGTCCCGGATGCCCTGGAACCGCACTCCGACCCCACCGCTCACCGCGTAACACCCCGGCCCAGGCCCAGGACACCACCCTCGTACGCCGTTATGGGATGTTTGCTGTGTTGTTCACCCGATGGATACGGAAAGCGGGAATGGTGCGGAACGGTGGCAGTTACGGCGAGGAGACCACGGAACACGGTGACGGCCGGCTACGGATTCTGCTGTACGTGGCGTTTCTCCTGCTCCTGGGCTCCGCCCTCACCCGCTTCCTGGTCCGGCACACCGGTGAGAACCTCGCCCCCTGGGTCATCGTCCTCTCCGGCACCCTGGCGGTGCTCTACGTCGTCGAACCACTCCTGGGCCCCGGCCGGACCCAGCGCCGCCACGTCTGGCTCGGGGCGGTCGTCGCCGTCTGGATGGCGCTGGTCTGGCTCGCGCCGAGCTTCGGCTGGTGCGCGGTCCCGCTCTTCTTCATCGGCCTGCGCACCCTGCGTCCACCGGCCGCGATCGCGCTCATCGCGCTGATCACAGCGACCTCGGTGACCGCCCACCTGCGGCTGGCCGGTCGGCTGGACGTCGACGTGTTCCTCGCGCCACCGGCGATCGCCGCGATCGCCGTCGCGGTCTTCGTCCAGATGGACCGCCAGGCGCGGCGCCAGCGCGAGCTGATCGACGACCTGATCCGGACCCGGCGCGAACTCGCCGCGACCGAGCGCCGCGAGGGCACCCTCGCCGAACGCCAACGCCTGTCCATGGAGATCCACGACACCCTGGCCCAGGGCCTCTCCAGTCAGCAGATGCTGCTCCAGGCCGCCGACCGCGTCTGGGACACCGATCCGGCGACGGCGCGCACCCACGTCCGTACCGCCACCGCGATCGCCGAGCACAACCTCAACGAGGCCCGCCGATTCGTCCACGATCTGGCCCCGGCCGACCTCGCCGACGGCAACGGCCTCGACCAGGCCCTGAGGACACTCGCGGAGCGCGAGACCTCCCACCGTCTCACCGTCCGCTGCCACATCGACGGAACCCCCGCCGAGCCACTGCCCGATCGCGTCCAGTCCGCGCTGCTCCGCATCGCCCAGGGCGCCCTCGCGAACGTCCGCGAACACTCCGGCGCGACGACCGCCGCGCTCACTCTGACGTACCTCGACGACCAGGTGGTCCTGGACGTCGCCGACGACGGCCACGGCTTCGACCCCGAGGCCGAACCCGCCGCCGTGCGGGACAAGGGAAGGGAAGGGGAGGGGAGGGCGCGGGACGGTGAGCCGGCGGGCACACGAGGCCACGGCCTCCCCGCCATCCGGACCCGCACCCGTCAACTCGGCGGCACCCTCACCATCGAATCCCTCCCGGGCGAGGGCACGGTCCTCTCCGCGGCGATCCCCGTCCGACCGGCGACGGCCTGACCCGGCACGTGTCGCACCCGCCGGAAGGAATCCGCGGCCCCGTCCATCCGGTGGCGGCCACCTACCCAGTCCGACCGTCGTCGTGCCGCCCCCTGCCCGCCGACGAGAAGTGCTTCCGCGTGGTCCGTCCGGGCAGGGTTTCGGCGGTCGACGGCGTCCCGCGCACCGACGGCGGGCATTCCGGCGCCCGTGTGCGAGGTACGCCGTCCCACCGTCAGATGCCGCAGCCGGACGCCGACCAGAAGCGGGCGGCCCGGTGGTCGAGGTGGGTGTGGTCGCCGTGTCCGGGGTAGCCCGGGCCGAGGATTCCGTTGAAGCCGTGGTTACGGGCCTGCTGGGCCAGCAGACACAGCGAGTGGGGCCCGGCGCCGAGGTCGGCCGCGTCGCCGTAGAGGTGGCGGCTCGAAGCGGCGCCGCCGACCGCGTCGTTGCAGGCCTGGCTGCGGAAGCCGCTGGTGACGCGGATGCTCTGGTCGCCGAGGGCGTGCCGCAGGGCCTCCAGCTTCCACATCGTGCGCAGGGCGTTGGACTTGGCGGTGGCCGCGCTCACGGCGCCGCCGGCCCAGGTGGTGTTGCAGTCGTTGAGCTCGGCGTAGGAGAAGTGGACGGGGGTGCAGTCGTCGTCCTGGAGCGCGTAGATCTTGCTGAACGTCGCGGGTCCCGCGACGCCGTCGGCGGCCAGCCCGTAGGCGGCCTGGAAGCGCTTGACCGCGGCCGCCGTTCCGGGGCCGTACGCGCCGTCGATCGCCAGCACCCCGCCGTAGCCGGGATACCCGGCCACCCGAATCTGCAGCGCCGTGACATCGGCGCCGGAGGCGCCCTGGGAGAGGGTGCGCGACCAGGTGTAGCAGCCGTCGGCCTGGGCGGTGCCGGCGGTGGCGACCACCCCGCCCAACGAGGCAGTCATGATCATGACAAGCGATAGGAGTAGGCGGAGCGGCAGGGAACGCAGGGGGCGTCGGGACATCGATCCTCCATGGCCTCACGAATCCGAGGTGACCCAGGGTGAGAGTCCCCCCGAGACTGACGGCCCGGTCGACGCGCGTCAACCACACCGGAGCAGGCGTCATTTGTCGAGCCAATGACGCCCGGATGAACGCGCCGGGCACGGACCCCCGGATCGTCGCCCGCCACTCTCGCACCACGACACGCCCCACCACGCCCGGGGCACGCGACCGACAGGAGTCCGCGATCCCCGGCAGCACCCTCTCGACTCCGGGCGGCAGGCCCTGCGCGAGCGCACTCCCCGGGCGGAAGCCGAGCGTCCCACGGGCTCACCGGCCGTTGTCAGACCCTCGCGAGAGGATCTCCTCATGACGACGATTCCCGCCGATGAGGCGCTGTCCGGCCTGTCCGACCAGCCCACCGTGTCCGACCGCGCCGCGTACGAGGCCGCTCTCCAGCGCCTCCGCGAAGCCTCGCAGTCCTACTACGGGGACGGCGACAGCGCGATGGACGACACCTCGTACGACCGCCTCCGCCTCGCCGTCCTGGCCTGGGAGGAGGAGAACCCGACGGAGGTCTCCCCGGACAGCCCCACCGGCCTGGTGGCGGACGGGGCCGCCCCGGCCGGCGACGTCGCGCACACCACCCGACTGCTGAGCCTGGACAACGTCTTCGACGCCGAGGGCCTGGTGGCCTGGGGCGCCTCCGTCGAGCGCCGCCTCGGCCGCGCCCCGGCCGGTGGATTCACCGTCGAGCCGAAGATCGACGGAGCGGCCGTGGCCGCCCGTTATCGCGACGGCCGCCTGGTGCGGGTCGTCACCCGCGGCGACGGCACGCACGGTGAGGACGTCAGCCATGTGATCGGTCAGATCGACGGCCTGCCCGAGCAGCTCGCCGACCCGGTCACCGTCGAGGTCCGGGGCGAGGTCGCCTTCACCCAGGAGCAGTTCGAGACGGCGAACGAGGTCCGTGCCGCCCATGGCGCCCAGGTCTTCGTCAACCCCCGCAACGGCACGGCGGGCACGCTGAGGGCGAAGGGCCGCCCGTACCGGCTCCGGATGACGTTCTGGGCCTACGGGGTGGTGGAGCTGGACGGTGTGCCGTTCCTTCCGGCGGGAGCGACCCACGCCGAGGCGCTGGCAGCGGTGGCCGACGCCGGCGTGCAGACGACCGCGGCCTCCCCGGCGGGCCTGCTCGTCGTCTCCGACCTGGCCGCCGCCCAGGCACAGGCCGACGCGGTCGCCGCGATACGTACGGAACTCCCCGTGGGAATCGACGGCCTGGTCGTCAAGCTGAACGACACGGCCGAGCAGGAGGCGGCCGGACTCGGTTCCCGCTTCCCGTACTGGGCCATCGCGGTTAAGCTGCCCGCGATCGAACGGCAGACGGTGCTCGAGGACGTCGTGTGGGAGGTCGGTCGCACCGGCGTCCTGGCCCCCACCGCGATCCTCACCGCGGTCGAGATCGACGGATCGACGGTCACCCGGGCCACCCTGCACAACCCGGCGGACATCCGCCGCCGGGACCTGCACATCGGCGACACGGTGACGGTGTACAAGGCGGGCGACATCATCCCGCGCGTCCAGGCGGCGGTCGTCCCGCTCCGCCCGGCCGGAGCGACGCAGGTGCCGCTGCCCGAGGCGTGCCCGCGCTGCGGCGGCGAGATCAACACGGCCCAGGAGCGGTGGCGCTGCGCGAAGGGCACGGCCTGCGCACTCCCGGCCCTGATCGAGTACGCCGCCGGGCGCGAGATGCTCGACATCGACGGCCTCGGCAAGACGTACGTGGCGGCTCTGGTGGAGTCGGGGGACGTCGGCGACGTGGCGGACCTCTTCACGCTGACCGTCGAGCAGCTGACGGCCGCGTCCGGCAGCGCGAAGCGGGGGGCCAAGCTGGCCGAGCAGATCACGGCCGCGAAGGACCGTCCCCTCAACCGTGTCTTCTGCGCCCTGGGGGTGCTCGGCACCGGGCGCAGCATGTCCCGCCGCATCGCCCGGCACTTCGGCACCATGGACGCCATCCGGCAGGCCGACGCCACCGAGATGCAGGACGTGGAGGGGATCGGCCCGGAGAAGGCCCCGGTCATCGTCGAGCAGGTGGCGGCGCTGGCCCACGTGATCGACAAGCTGACGACGGCCGGAGTCAACATGACCGAACCCGAGGACCCGTCGGCGGCCCAGGGCGGCGGCCCGCTGGAGGGCAAGGTCGTCGTGGTCACCGGAAAGATGGCGGGGCCGCTGGACGGTTTCGGCCGCTCCGAGATGAACGCCCTGATCGAAAGGGCCGGCGGTCGCGCGGGAAGCAGCGTCAGCGCGAAGACATCCATACTCGTGGCGGCCCCGTCCGCGAACGGCAAGCCGAGCTCGAAGGCGGTCAAGGCCGCCGAACTCGGCGTCGAGGTCCTCACCCCGGAGGCCTTCGCGGAGCGGGTCGCCGACTGTCTGGCCTGATGGGCCGATGAGCTGATGAGGGCGGGGCGCGGCGGTTCGCCGCGCCCCACGGGCCGCTGCGGGGCGACGATGGAACACCGTGCCGAAGCGAGGAGCCCGCGAACCGTGGCGCCACCCTCTGCCGTCGCGCGCGCGGGACCGCCCCGTGGCCGACGCCTCGATCGGGAGCGCGACGACCGATGAGTCCGCCCGTCGCATCCGGTCCACCCTTCACCACCGATGAGTCCAAGGAGCGGAAGATGACCGAACCGACGACATTCGACCTCGGGCCACAGACCCGCGTCGTGGCCCGTCTCGCGGCGGCCGTACCCGACGCGAGGCTCGCCGACCCGACGCCCTGTCCCGACTACGCGGTCCGGAACCTCCTGGGCCACCTCACCGGACTTGCCGTGGCCTTCCGCGACGCGGCCCGCAAGGACCTCGGGCCCACGACGGACGCGGCCCCCGACACGACCGTGCCCTCCCTCCCCGCCGACTGGCGCGAGGCGCTGCCGCGGGTGCTGGACGAACTGGCCGAGGCCTGGAGGGATCCGTCCGCGTGGACGGGCATGACCCGTGCGGGCAGCGTGGACCTGCCCGGCGAGATCGCGGCGGCGGTCGCGGTCGACGAACTGGTGATCCACGGCTGGGACCTGGCCCGGGCCACCGGCCAGGAGTACGTCCCCGACGCGACCGCGCTGGGGGCCTCGCACGCGTTTCTGCTGGCGGCCGCGGAGGACGAGAGCCGCGGCGGAGGCATCTTCGGGGCCGTGGTGCCCGTCCCGGACGACGCGCCGCTGCTGGACCGGGCGGTGGGCCTGAGCGGCCGAGACCCGAGCTGGACGCCACTGGCGGCACGCGGCCGGTGAGGGAGTCGGCCGGTGGGGGTCCGGCGACCGGACCGTACCCGTCGCCACGGCGAGGGCGGTGCGGATCCCGAACCACTCGGCCGGCGCCGACCGGGCCGGCGCCGTGCGGCATCGCGCCCCAGCTGCAGAGCCGGGTGGCGACGCCGTACCGGCCGAGCATGGCGTCGGGGGCGAACCGCTGACTGTCGGTCCGTGAGTCGACCCTCCACAGCATCCCGCCCATGCCGGCGTGTGCCGCGAGATCTCCCGGCGTACGAGGGCTGTTCTTCTCTGCCCCGAAGCCCCACCATGCTCCTGACTACTCGTGCGTAACACGTCGTAGGGGGAAGTGTGTGGAAGCCCGGTTCCCGGATCGCCGCCAGGATCGCGGTCCCGATGCTCGCCACCGTCATGTCCTTGTCCGTGCCCACCGCCACGGTCCGGGCCCAGGCGCCCGCCCGGAGCGCTGTCGCCCACACGCCGGTCGTGTTCGTCCACGGCTACAACGCCGACCCCGGCGTATGGGGCGGCCTGCGGGAGGACTTCAAGGCCGACGGATACACCGACGGCGAGCTGTTCTCCTTCGGCTATGACACCCACCGGTCCGTGAACGAGGTCCTGTCCGGCGAACTCGCCGCGTACGTCGAGGGCGTGAAGCGGCAGACCGGCGCTGCCCGCGTCGACCTCGTCTCCCACTCCTTCGGCAGTCTCGTCACCCGCTGGTACGCGAAGTACGACCCCGCCGGCCAGGCCTCGGTCGCCCACTGGGCCTCCCTCGCCGGTCCCAACCACGGCACGAGCACCGCATGGGCCTGCGCGCTGTGGGACCAGGCGTGCCGCGACATGACTCCCGGCTCGTACGTCCAGAAGGGCCTCGCCGCGGGCGACGAGACGCCCGGAACCGCGCGCTACGCCACCTGGTGGTCCGACTGCGACGAGGTCGTCAACCCCGACAGCAGCGTTCCCCTGACCGGCGCGACCAACAACGCCGCGGGCTGCCTGGCCCACAACGACCTTCTCGGCGACGACGCCGTCTCCCAGGGCGTCCGCGCGTTCCTCCGTTCCTGAGGGCCGTTCTTGACCCTCACGTGGCGTGAGGCCGCATAGTCGGGCGCCAGCGACCTGCCGGCTCGGCACCCTGTGTGGCCGCTGCAGCGGAGAGCCTGCCGTTCGAGGATCAGTCCTTCGACGTCGCGATGGCCGTCTCCACGGTCCACCACTGGGGGGACCCGGTTGCGGGGCTGCGGGAGATGAGGCGTGTGGCACGCCGGGTCGTGGTGCTCACGTTCGACACGGACGAGCCCGGATGGCGGGACCGGTTCTGGCTCACCCGCGACGAGGGTGGGGCCGGAGGCCGAGCAGCGGGCGGTACGACGCCTCGGCGACGACCTCGACTCCGGCAGATGGGACGAGCGGAACAGCGACCTCACCGGCCTCGACGCGGCAGATCTCGGCCTCCGCCTGCTCATGACGTGAACCGCGTCCCGGCGACGAAACAGCCGCCGCCCGCACCTCATTCCTGGTGCGGGCGGGACAGCGACGACAGAGCCTAGCCCTGGAGAATCCTGCGCTTCTGTTCCTCGAACTCACTGTCGGTGAGTACGCCCTGGTCCCTGAGCTCGCCGAGTTGCTTCAGCTGATCGATCTTGCTCGTCATGTCGGAGCCCGCCGCAGGGGGCGCGGGTGCATCCGCAGGGGGCGGCGGCGGAGCCGCGTACTGCTGTTCCTGCTGCGCCGCCCACCTGCCCTGCTGGCGGCGGCTGACCCGGTTCGACACGGCGGTTGCGGTTCCGGCGACGACGGCCGTACGCGCGACACCGCGGAGGAGGCCTGGCATGGGAGTTCCCTTCTTTCCTCGACTGACGTCAGCACACGCTCAGCGAGCGTCGTCCGTGGTGTCGAGCGCGGCCATGAGGGCGGGCACCGGGATCCGTCCGGAGGCGACCACCTGGGCACCGCCCCGGTTCAGGGCCGCCGCGAAGGGTGCGGCCCAGCGGTTCTCGTAGACGAGGATGCCGGCGGAGCTGCCCGGCTGCAGGGCGCTTGCGGCCTCTTCGAGATCGTCCTGGCCGAGGAGTCCGGAGGACGCGCCCTCGAAGACGGCCAGGTCGAGCTCGCCGTCACCCGTGAGGTCGGCGATCTCCAGGCCGCTCACCGAGCCGTCCTCCTCCTTCCTGACGAAGGTCAGGTCGAGGATGCGAATGAGGCCACGGTCCACAAGATCGACCAGAAGGGGCAGGCCCTCACCGGTCATTCGGTTGCCTGGGAACTCCACGATCAGATAGTCGATCGGTCCCAGCTCTTCGGCTTCGTCGTTCACGGCGTAACCCCTGGTGTCGTGGCTCTCTCAGTGGATCCATTGCATCACCGGGCGGGTCCCCGCGCATGTCGGTACGAACGCACCTCGACCACACTCCCGGGAAAACCCGTTGGCCGCCCGCCGTGACCGTTGCTAACCTCGCGGAGGCCGTGCGAGAGAACGAGGAGGTGGTACCCGTGAACGCAGTATCGACATGGGTGCTCCCCTCCGGGGTCACGGTCGGGCGATAGGTCGTCCGGGAGCGCCGTACAAGAGCCTCCCGAAAGGCACGACCGTGCAATTCACTTCCGAACAACGCCTCGACGACGGCGTCCTCGAGCGCGAATTCACCCTCGGCGAGATCCCCGGCACCCTCTGGACGCCCGGATCCGCGCCCGCCCCGCTGGTCCTGATGTCCCACAACAACGGCCTTCCCAAGGCGGACCCCCGACTGGTGGCCCGGGCCCGGTACACGGCGTCGCGCGGCTACGCGGTGGCCACCATCGACGCCGTCGGATGCGGTGACCGTCCCCGTTCGGCCGCCGACGAGCAGGTCCGTGCCGAGCTCCGGCGGGCGATGCAGGCCGGTGAACCGGTCGACGAGATCTTCGAGTCCTTCATCGGCCCGCTGGTCGAGAACGCGGTCCCCGAGTGGCAGACCACGCTGGACGCCCTCCTCGACCTGCCCGAGATCGGCGACCGGGTCGGGTACTCCGGGGGATGGACCGCCCTCGGCATCCGGCTGGCGGTGGCCGAGCCGCGCATCGCCGCCGCGGGCTTCTTCGCCGGGGGCTACGTGCCCCGTGCCCAGCGCGAGGAGGCCCGGCAGGTCACCGTTCCGCTGCTGTTCCTGCTGCAGTGGGACGACGAGGGAAACCCCCGGCAACGGGCCCTGGACCTCTTCGACGCCTTCGGCAGCAAGGAGAAGACGCTGCACGCCAATCTCGGAGGGCACACCGGCACCCCGTGGTTCGAGCTCGAGGACGGGTGCCGGTTCCTGGACCGCCACCTGAAGTGACGCCGGGCCGTCCGGCCCGCGGCAGACGGTAGTCCGGGCCGGCCGGGCTGCCGCCGTCGAGTACAGGGCCCTCCTTCCTCGACGGCGGTGGCCGACAGGACTCCCCGTACCCCCTGAGCACCACCCGTGGGCCTTCCTGCGGGACGTGCGCCGTACGTCGGCCGAGTCAGCCGCAGTCGTACGTGAACGTCGCGGCCGACGAGTGGGTACTGGGGGAGGTGATCACGAGCCGCGCCACCGCCTTGTGGATTCCGGGCCCGTGGAACGTCCACAGAAGATGGAGACTCGCTTCCTTCTGTCCGCGGGCCAGCTTCTCGCTCAGGGCCCCGGACCGGGTTCCGTCGCTGCGTTCCCAACGGTAGGTGAGGGTGCCCGGTCGCCCGTCCGTGCGCACCAGGCCCACCACGTCCGCCGTCCCGTCGCAGCCCAGCCTGGGCACCGACGCGCTGACGGCGACGTCCCGCACCGCGACGCCGGGCCCGTACTGCCGCCAGGCGAGGAAGATCAGGACGGCGGCCAGCACGACGGCGGGGAACGCGTAGCGCCACGGCCATCGGGAGCGGGCGGGCCGGGGCGCGGGGACGCCGGGGAGCGTGCCGTGCCAGATCTCGACCACCGTGGGACTGTTCTCGGCCCGCCGGAGGGCCGCCGCGGTCACGCCCGGCCCGAACCGCAGCACTTCGCCTTCCACCCGGTCGGGTGCCGCTTCCGGCGTCGGACGCTCGAACCAGTGGCTGCCGAGCTCGGTGGCGCTGTAGTCGTCGTCGTTCATGAGATCGTGCACCGCCGGATGAAGATCTGCTGCAGGGAACCGCCGTTCGCGGCGGCGGGGTACGTGGTCGCGCGCAGGCCCCAGTAGCATCCGGCGCCCCGGACGTCGTGGGCGAGCGAGAGGGAGTACCGGGTGGCCCCCTCGCGCTGGTAGGTCTCGGAGCCGTCCGGGGCGCCCGGCGCTCCCTTCTCGTCCCCGGTGAACCACTCGATGTGGATCGTCACCGGTCCTGTTCCGTCCGTGGTGACCTCGACGGTGCCCGAGGCGGAGGCCGACCCCGTCTGGCGCAGGCTCGTGACGGAGACCGCGGTCACGACGACCGGAGGGGGAGCGGGAGTCGTGGTCGAGGACGTGACGGTCGGGGTGGGCGGGGTCGTGGGCGCGGTGGGCGATGTCGAGCCGGACGTGGGCGTGGGGGGAGAGGTCACGGTCGGCGCCGTCGTCGTGTCGTCGGTGGGAGTCCCGTCGGACGTGGCGCCCGGCCCGGTGCTCCCGGGCGACGAGGGCGACGGAGTCGTTGCCGACGGAGAGATTTCCGGGCCCGGGGACGACGCCGACGGCGATGGCGGTGCTGTGCCGGGCGGGGGTGGCGACGTGCCGGGGACGGCACTCGTCGTCGCGAAGGCCTGGGCGGCCTTGTCGCCGTTCGTCTCCTCGCCGCCGGCCCGCGCGGCGAGCGCGAGCAGCAGCGCCAGGACGAGCGCGGCCGCACCCGCCGGCACTCCGCGAGGGAGATGCCAACGGCGGCGCGGCGGCGGGGCCGGCAGCGTGGTGGTGGCGAGCGCGGTCGTGCCCTCCGACACGCCGCCGCCGGAGGAAGGGAAGAACAGAGGCAGCAGCGCGGCCAACGCCGCCAGCCGTCCCCGGCCGCGCTCTTCCCAGTCCGGACCGTAGGCGGCCGAGGCGACCGCTTCCAGCTCGGTCACGAACGCGGCCGCGTTCTCCGGCCGCTCGTGCGGGGACTTGGCCAGACCCCTCCGGATCAACGGGCGCAGCGGCTCCGGAGCCTGACCGTCGGGGACCGGCGTGCCCAGGTGGTGCAGGGCGAGCTCCGCGAAGTTGTCGCCGGAGAACGGCTTACGGCCGGTCAGACACTCGAAGAAGGTCGCGGTCGCCGCGTAGACGTCGGCCGCCGGTGAGGCGGGAGCGCCGTTCCACTGCTCCGGCGCCATATAGGCGGGGGTTCCTGCGACACCCGGTCTGGCGCCCCGGCCGGCCGCGATCCCGAAGTCGACGAGCTTGGACGATCCGTCGGCGGCCACCAGAACGTTCTCCGGCTTGTAGTCGCGGTGCACGACACCCGCGCGGTGAGCGGCGGCGAGGCCCAGGAGCGATCCCTTGAGCACGACGAGTGCGGCTTCCGGACCCGTCGACCCCTCCCGCGCGATGAGGGCACGCAACGCGACGCCGTCGACGAGTTCCATCACGATGGCCGCGCCCCGCGGCGCCTCGACGTACTCGTAGAGCCCGACGACATGCGGACTGTCCAGGGCCCCGAGCAGCCGGGCCTCGGACCGGAACCCCCGCACGAACGCCTCGTCCGAACGGAACCGCTCGCTCAGGTACTTCACCGCGACCGGCAGACCGGTCCCCTCGTGCGTGGCAAGCACCACGCGCCCACTGCCACCGGAACCCAGCTCCCGGGCTTCGGTGTACCCCGGCACCACCCATGCGCCCATGTCACTCCCCCTGACGCCGTGGCCGACTTTCCCCCTCACAGGGACAGATTCTCGCCACGGCCGGTTCCCCGGGGAAGAGGGAAACCGGGCCCGCTGCCGAACCCGGCCTACGGAAGGGACCTCTGGGAGGCCGGAGGCCCGGGGGCACTACGAACCGCGCGGGGACGAGGCGGAGCCGCCGCAAGGCGAAGGCCGGAGCAGGAAGCCCGGGCCACGGAGCTACCGCCCGAGTACGCCGACACCGACGGGCCGGCCCTCCTGATCGTCCACGGAGCCTGGCACGGAGCCCGGTGCCGGGAACTCGTACGCGCCGACGCGGCAGCCTTGACGGCCGCTTCGCGCCACGGGCTCGGGCTCACTGAGGGTGCGGCTTTCCCGCCAAGACCGTGGAGCGGAACGACGCCACCACCGGCCGGAGATCGACCCGGTGCCACGCCGCCCACAGCTGCACCGACCCGTCGTACCAGGGGAGTTCCCGTACGACGATGCCCTCGGTCGAGCCGCGCACCATGCTCTGCTGTACGAGCGCGAGGCCGAGGCCGGAGGCGACCAGGCCCAGCGCGGTGAGGGCGTCGGCGGCGTCGAGGCGGATGTCCGGAGTGAACCCGGACGCGGTGCACGACGCGACGAACGCGTCACGCCATCCGGGGGCGTGGGAGTCGCCCACCGCGATCCACGGCTGACCGTCCAGGTCGCCGGGGGTCACGTCCTCCCGACCCGCGAGGGGATGGTCCTCGGGCAGCGTGAGCAACAGCGGGTCCCGCAGCAGGGGCGCGGCGTCCAGGTCCGGATCGTCCTCCGGAGGGGGCGTGCGGACGAGCGCGATGTCCAGGCTCCGCTGGCGCAGGCCCTCGAACTGGTCGGCCGACTCCTGGTCGTACAACGCCACGTGGATTCCCGGCCGCTCCTCGCGCAGGGTGCGCAGGGCCGTCGGCAGGACGCCGGTGTGCATGGCGTCGGCGACGTATCCGATGCACAGCCCGCCCTCCTCGCCCCGGCCGAGCCGCCGGCCCAGGTTCTCCAGCCGGTCCGCGTGCCGCAGCAGAGCGCGGGCCTCGGTCAGGAAGACATGGCCGTCCGAGGTGAGCCGGATGCGTTGCTGGCTGCGCTCGAAGAGGGTGAGGCCCAGGTTCTTCTCGAGCTGGGCGATCTGCCGGCTGAGAGGCGACTGGGAGATGTGGAGCCGTTCGGCGGCCCGCCCGACGTGTTCCGTCTCGGCGACGGTCACGAAATAGCGGAGTTGTCGCAGGTCAAGCATGTGGGACCTCAAAGGACTGAAGTGAGCCCGAGTAAGTCTTGGACAGTCTCATCCACGGATCCTAACCTCGGAAGCACAAGGCCGACGGATCGGCCATCTCTCAGCAATCCATCGCATTCCAAGGCAAAAGGATCTCTCGTGACCATCGCGTCCCTCCTCCCCGGCGCCCTCGGCTTCGGCACCGCTCCCCTCGGCAACATGTTCCGCGCCATCCCCGACGACGAGGCCGCGGCCACCGTCGAAGCCGCCTGGACCCAGGGCATCCGCTACTTCGACACCGCCCCCTTCTACGGCGCGGGCCTCTCGGAGATCCGCCTGGGCGACGTGCTCGCCCAGCACCCCCGAGACGAGTTCGTCCTCAGCACCAAGGTCGGGCGTCTCGTCCTCGACGAGATCGAGGACCCGGCCGCCCGCGACCTGGGCGAGAAGGGCGGCCTCTTCCAGCACGGACGCCCCCACAAGATGGTCAACGACTACAGCGCCGACGCCACGCTGCGTTCCATCGAGGACAGCCTGAAGCGACTCAGGACCGACCGCCTCGACATCGTGTGGGTGCACGACGTCGCGCAGGACTTCTACGGGGACGAGTGGCTGGCCGCATACGAGACCGCCCGCACCGGCGCCTTCCGCACCCTCCAGCGGCTCCGCGACGAGGGCGTCATCAAGGCCTGGGGCCTGGGAGTCAACCGCGTAGAGCCCCTGGAGCTCACCCTCGACCTCGACGAGCCGAAGCCCGACGCGTTCCTCCTCGCCGGCCGCTACACGCTGCTCGACCACGACCGCGCCCTGCAGCGCCTGCTCCCCGCCGCCGTGGAACAGGGAGTCGACATCGTCGTCGGCGGCCCCTACAGCTCGGGCATCCTCGCCGGGGGCACGCACTTCGAGTACCAGAAGGCACCCGCGGCCGTCATCGACAAGGTCGAGCAGATCAAGGCCGTCGCCGGTCGTCACGGCGTCGGCATCAAGGCCGCCGCCCTGCAGTTCTCCCTCGCCCACCCGGCCACCGTCGCCGCGATCCCGGGCGCCACGAAGCCCAGCCGCATCGCGGAGGACGTCGCCGCCCTGGAGGAGACGATCCCTTCCGCGTTCTGGACCGAGCTCCGGGCCGAAGGGCTCATCGCGGGGGACGCCCCCGCGCCGGCCCCCACCGCCTGATCCTCTCTCCCCACCGCCCGACGGACCTCTCCCCGACATCCTCTGACATCCCTGATCCGCCGTCCCTGCAGAACCCGAAATCCAAGGAGAACCCGTGGCCACCACGACCGCGACCATCGACATCCCTGCGTCCCCGGACAGCGTCTGGCAGCTCATGGGCGGTTTCGACTCGCTCCCGGAATGGCTGCCCTACATCCCCGCCAGTCGCCTGGGGGAGGGAGGCCGCGTCCGGACCCTCACCAACGAGGACGGGGGCGTGATCGTCGAACGCCTCGAGTCCTTCGACGACAAGGCCCGCAGCTACAGCTACTCCATCCTCCAGGCCCCGTTCCCCGTCACCGGCTACCTCTCCACGCTCAGCGTCCACGAGGGACGGGACCAGACCACGGCTCGTGTGGAGTGGACCGGCACCTTCACACCGGACGGCGTCGGCGACGAAGAGGCCATCGCCCTCTTCCACGGCATCTACCGGGACGGCCTGGCCGCGCTGCACCGGACGATCACCTCACGCCTGCCCCAGGGGACCTCGTGACGGCCCGGCGTCCGCGGCCCATGGCCTGCGCAGACGCAGGCGCAGGGGCGTGAGAGCGGGGCGGCGCCATGACGCCCGGTCAGCCGTCCGGCAGCACCAGCCAGACCTCGGAGAGGGCGAGGCCGTGTTCGTGGGTCACCACCCCGCACGGGCAGCCCAACGACATCCGGCCCTCGTCCCCGGTCACCGTCCACGGGCCGGTCGCACCCCCGCACGCGGGGCACCTGAAGGTCTCGGCCGTCCACACGTCGGCAGCGGGCCTGCCGTAGTGCCGGAAGCGCCCCGCGTACCGGACCCGCCAGAGGCCGACCGGGGGAGTGACGGGGACCGCCCCCGGCCGCCTCCCGGAAGCCAGCAGGGTGAACAGCTCGATCAGATCGGGGAGAAGAGCCTCGCCGGCGTCCGTCGGCGGCACGGTCGGGTCGTCCGCCGCCCCGACCGACCTTCCGTACCTCGGGGCCGCCGCAGCGCGTGGTGGGTTCGGAGTGCCGTGCCACGGCAGGAACGCACGGGCGACGGCGGCCAGGAGGGCGGCCGCACGCGGGCTGACGGCGCCGGCGTCGAGATGATGGAGCGCGGTGCGCAGGATGCGTTGGAGCCGTCGGTCCCGGTCCGTGCGCGTCGTCCGTGCGGACGCCGCACGCCGGAGCGGGAGCGGAGCCGCGAGGCGCGTCAGTACCGCCGCCGCTGCCTCGGAGTCCGGTGCTGTCGGGCACCACTGCCCGGAGGCCAGGAGCTGCCGCGCCCTTCCGGCCTCACGCACGAGGGCTTGCGTGGGCAACACCGGCCGCGGCTGACGACGGGGCGGCCCCGGCGGGTGTCCCGGCGAGCCGAAGTCCGCCCCGTGTGTCTCGTTGCTGCTCGTCATGCTCCTGCCCCCATGGAGTTCGCCGGCGTCCGTTCCCCCGGCGAGCATCCCGGACAGCGCTCGCCGCGCACGTGCGGGCCGGCCTCCGGCATCGGTGCCGGGTCAGGAAGCCCTCGCCCTGGTGAGCGGGTCGCGTGCGAGCAGCCCCGCGCCCAGACACGAGGCGCCGCCACCGAGCGCGGCCGGAACGACAGCGGGCATCCGCTTGAACGTCACGTGTTCCTGCGCCGTCGCCCGCAGCGTGGTCCTACTGATCCAGTACGGCGGCGACGGCCTCGATCTCGACGAGCTGGTCGTCGTAGCCGAGCACGGTGACGCCCATCAAGGTGCTGGGGACGTCGTGGTCACCGAAAGCGTCCCGGACGACCTCCCAGGCTGCCACCAGATCCCTCTGCCGGGCCGATGCGACGAGGACCCGTGTACTGATGACGTCCTGGAGCGACGCGCCGGCGGCAGCGAGAGCGACCCGCATGTTCTCCACGGCTTTCGACGCCTGGCCCGCGTAGTCCCCGACAGCCGCCGTCGAGCCGTCGTCGTTCAGAGGGCACGCCCCGGCCAGGAAGATCAGGCGGGACTCGGCGGGTGCCGTGGCGGCATAGGCGTACTCGGCGACGTCGGACAGGGCGGCGGAGCGGATCAGAGTGATGGCACGAGCCACGGTCGGTGGGTCCTTTCCCAGCGGGTGCAGACCGCGAACATCCTGCCAACGTCACGCCGCCGTCGCCTTCCCTTTTCTCACAGCCCTCACAGCCCTCACAGCCCTCACAGCCCTCACAGCCCTCGCGGCTCTGGCTGCCTGGTTGTCGTGGTCGCCCTCGCTTCCCGCGCACGGCTCAAGAGGACCGACGGTCGCCTGCACGGCCCGTCAGTCCTTGTCCTTGGGGCGGAGGGTGACCAGGTCGTCGCCGTCGCAATAGGTGAGGCCGACCCACGGACCCTTGCCATGGCCGGCGAAGGCCCGGCAGTCCGATGTGCCCTCCCAGAGGACGCGATCCTCGTACCCCAGCAGGAGCAGACGTCGGCCGTCCTGCCAGAACCTGTCCATGAGGAGGCGTGAGGCGGGGCTCAGGCCGCGAGGGCGGAGCGGCCGGCCGGTCTCGTTCAGGGTCCGGTCCGGGCGGCCGGGTGCGCGGATGATCTGGTTCATGGTGCCGTCGGTGACCAGGTACTCGCCCGGGGCGAGCCGCCGGGAGTGGCCCAGGGTGCCGCTGTAGTGCGGGACGACGAGGGCTCCTCCGGCCTCGGGCAGCGCCATCCCGTAGCCGATGAACAGGGGGAGAGTGCGGTCCCAGCGGCATCCCGTACGCGGGTCGCGAGGTGCCTGGGGCTGGTCCCACACGAAGGAGCGCTGCCAGTCGTATTCTTCGTGACCGGCGTACTCGGCGATCCGCCAGGCGAGGACGGTGGCGCGGCAGCTGCCCTTGGCCGGGGCGGTGGCCATCGTGACGTGCCCGCCGTTCTGGGTGATCCGGTCGATGGGTTCGCGGGGCATCCGGAGACCTGTCATCCAGGCCGGTCGGCCGGTCTCCGGGCCGAGGGTGGCGACGCGGCCCGGGGTGACGAGATAGGGCCGGCAGCGGTGGACGTCGGAGGGCGGCTCGACGGCGAAGGCGTCGGCCCGGCAGCCGTCCAGGACCCGTACCGCCCCGGACTCCGTGCGCGTCCACTTGCGCACGCCCGACCAGGAGTCCCAGCCGGTCAATTGGCAGGAACCGGGGCGGCAGTCGGCCGCCAGCACCGTCGCGAACCCGCTCTCGTACAGGAACACCCGGCTGCCCGGCGGCAGAGGCTGTCGCCAGGCCAGGCGCCCGTGCTGCGGGTCGAGCCCGGCGATGGCCGTCGGTCCCCGGTGACCTTCGCCCCCGCCGACCAGCACGACTTTGTGGTCCTGGACCAGCGCGGAGTGTGCCGCACCCGGTCGGGTTGAGGTCAACGCGAACTCGGCGGGCAGCGTCAGCCGCCAGCCCTGGCGCTCAGGCCCCTTCAGCCGGACGAGCGTGCGCCCCTGGCCGAGCAGCCCCGCCTCGGTGGAATTCACCGCCCAGGTGCCGTCAGGCCCGGGCCGCACCGGCATCCGCACACGCGAGGCTTCCTCGGGGACCGCCGAACCATCGCCGAACATCGGCCCCTGCGGGGCGAAACACCCCGTGACCAGTAAGGCCAGTACCCCACCCAGCAGCCACCGCCACCCCCGACGCCGCATCGCACCCCCCCCAGGTCCGCGCCCACGGTAGAGCTGCCCCGACCTCTCTGCCGCCCTCGTTCCCCATTCGTGACGGCCTCGTAGCCACAAGGCGGCCGAATGCGCACCTCCGGCGACTCCATCCTTCGGCCTACTGCCTTCTCGGCCGTGCGAAGGACGATCTTGCGGCCCCGCCGGGAGAGGCTTGATCCGTGAGCACAACCATCGGATACACCGCCGAAAGCGTCGGCTACGTCATAGGAGCCCAAGGGCTTGTCAGCTTCGCTTCGCAGACCCTCTTCGGCACGGAGTGGGGCTGGCTGCACAAGGTCGTCGACCTCCCGCCGGCCGCCTCCCTCGGCATCGTCGCCGTGGGGCTGGCACTCGTCCTCGTCGGTGTGAAGACGCGAAAGGCGCCCGCGCGGCAGGAGGCCCGCTGACCGACGGGCCGCCCGAGGCACGCCAGGGGAGCCGTCGGGCCGGGGAGCGGGAGCGGGGGAGCGAGGGAGCGGAGGAGTGGGGAAGGCGAACTACAGGCGGTCCGCGTGCGCACGCGGCGAGGCAACGGTCGCCGTGATGCGCGGGTAGTCGGTGTAGCCGTTCTCGCCGCCCGTGTACATCAGGCCTTCCTCGCGGACGGGGTTGATGGGGGCGCCGGTCCGGAGGCGTTCGACGAGGTCGGGGTTGGCCAGGAAGGGGCGGCCCAGGGAGATGAGATCGGCTCCGGCGGCGAGGAGGCGTTCGGCGGCGTGTCGGCCGCCGTCTGCGGGTAGGGGGCTGCCCCAGCCGAGCACCGGATTCGCGATGAGGGTGCGCGGCCAGGCCTTGCGGATGTCCTGGAAGAGCGGCTGGTCCGGGTCGGCGAACACGAGGTGCAGGTAGGCGGGACCGATGTCGTTCAGTGCGGCGACGAGGGCGGGGTAGATGTCCTCGGTGTCGCCTTCCTCGATGCCGTTGACGGTCAGGCCGGGTGCGAGCCGGACACCCACCCGGTCGGGGCCGATCGCGTCGGCGACGGCCTGGACCACCTCGACGACGAAGCGAATGCGGTGCTCGACCGCACCGCCGTACGCGTCGGTGCGCTGGTTGGTTCCCTTGGCGAGGAACTGGTGCAGCAGGTAGCCGTTGGCAGCGTGCACCTCGACGCCGGCGAAGCCCGCGTCGACGGCCTTGCTGGCCGCGGCGGCGAAGTCGGCGACGGTGGAGCGGATCTCCTCGACGGTCATCTCCCGCGGGACGACGGCCGTTCGGCGGCCGGCCGCCGTGTGGATCGGCTCGGGCAGGGGGATCGGCGAGGGAGCGACGGGCGTGAGCCCGCTGTTGTCGGGGTGCCCGACCCGCCCGCCGTGCTGCAGCTGGAGGAACATCCGCCCACCGGCGGCGTGCACGGCGCCGGTGACCTGACGCCACCCCGCCACGTGGGCGTCGTTGTGGATGGCGGTGATGTTCGGGTAGGTCTGGCCGACGGCGTTCGGCGTGGAGGCCTCGGCGATGATCAGGCCGGCGGAGGCGCGCTGGGAGTAGTAGGTGGCCATGAGGGGCAGCGGGACGCCGTCGGCCGTCGCGCGGTTGCGCGTCATCGGCGCCATGACCAGGCGGTTGGGGAGTTCCAGCGGGCCGAGGAGGGCGGAGTCGAAGAGGCGGGATTCGACCGGTGCGTTCGTCATGCCCGTACGGTAAAAGTTGACACTGGTGTCAGGGGCAAGGCCGTGACCGGCGATCGGGGTGGGGAATGCGGATCGGTGAACTCGCTCGGCGCAGCGGCGTGAGCGACAGGTCGCTGCGCTACTACGAGGCACAGGGCCTCCTTGCGTCCGAGCGAACGCCCGGAGGACAGCGCGACTTCGGCGAATGGGCGGTCGACCGGGTCATCCGCATCCAGGCGCTGTACGCCGCGGGGCTCACCAGCAAGAAGATCGCCCGGCTGCTGCCCTGCATGCGGGACACGGACGGCGCGCCGAGCGAGATCGCCACGGCAAAGCTGGTCGAGGAGCTGCACGCGGAACGTGAACGCATCGACCGCACGATCGCGGACCTGATCCGGTCCCGCGACGTCCTCGACGAGGTCATCTCCGCGGCCTCTCCCTCCCTCCCGGCCGCCCTACGCACGGAGGCGTCGCCCGCCGTCGTGTGACGCGCGCGCCCCCACCACCGTCGGCCGGCATCCTCGCTCACCGACGAGGGCACTCCGGCCTCGGACTCCCGCGACTGTTCAAGGCCGTAGCCCGATGCGCTGGAGAGCGACCGCGCTGAGGTCCGCGATGACCTCCCGGTCCCCCTGACGCCAGGCATCGGCCCATCCGCCAGGCGGTACGGGCAACTTGGCGAGTGCGCCCGGCGGGCCGGTCAGGGCGCGCAGGGCGAGTAGGTCCGCGCCTCCGGGAGCCTCGGCGAGGCGGCGCAGGGTGCTGCTGCGCCGGATCCAGAGGAGGCGCGGCGGGAGCCACAGCAGCAGGACGAAGAACACCGGAATGACGATCAGGGCCGTCGTGATCACATTGGCGACCTGGTTGACGGTCTCCTGGAGCGAGACTCCCGCGTCGGCGAATCCGGAGCCGGCGTCGGCGGCGGCCTCGAGGGGCTTCTTGAGGACGCCGCCGATCAGCGGCACATCGGACGCCGCGTCTCCCGCGTTGCCGAGCTCCTCGGCGAGGCGGTCGCCGGAACTCTCGACCCTGCGGCCCGGTTCGGCCAGCAACATGATCGTCTCGCGGACGACGAGGGCCGCCCAGACCGCGACGGCGATCACGGCCACGGCGATCAGGTCCACGAGCACCTGAAGGTTCCGGCGTGCGGGTGTCTGGGCGTAGAGGCGCATGGATGACTCCCGTTCGAGTCGTGGCGTCAAGGAGGTCCGGCCGGTCGTCGGATTCAACTCTTCCACCGCGCCCCACGGGCAAACCTGCGACACACGAGACCGACCCCATGCGCCACGTCCCCGGCAGGTCCTCGGCATATCTCGCGAGGAGGCCGTCGAGCGGGCGCTCGAACTCCTGCGAAGGGTCGAGACCCCCGCCCCGAGCGGGGTCACGCGCAGCTCTCCGCACGAGCTGTCCGGCGGTACGGCCCAGCGCGTGCTCATCGCCGGCGCCATGACCCGTCGGGGGCTCACCGCGCTGAGCAGCGTATTCACGCGCTGTTGATCAGATGTCGATCCCGGTTCGGCACGGTGTCGGAGAAGCGGACCGCAGCGGCCCACGGCAATTCCTCGAACAGGTGAGAGACATGCTCAAGATCGGCCTCGGAGCCCCCCAGTACGGATTGTTCACCGACCCCGCGGTGATCTCGCAGTTCGCGGCCACGGTCGAAGCGATCGGCTACGACAGCCTGTGGGTGGGAGACCGGGCCCTCGTCCCGACCGAGCCCCGTGACCGGTATCCCGGCGGCGGTTCCGTACCGAAGGAGCACCGTACCTTCCTGGACCCCGTCGTCACCCTGTCCTTCCTGGCGCACGCCACCCGACGGCTGCGACTCGGGACCAGCACGCTGAACGCGCCGTTCTACTCCCCGCTCCTGCTCGCCCGTTCGCTGACGTCCGTCGACATCCTCAGCGCGGGGCGGCTCGACATCGGCTTCGGGCTCGGCTGGTCGTCCGACGAGTACGAGGCCATCGGCGTGCCGTGGCGGGGGCGCGGGGCACGGCTCGAGGAGATCCTGGACGTCCTGGACCACATCTGGTCCGGTACGTCGGCCGAGCACGACGGGGCCGTCTGGAGGATCCCGAGTGCGCACATCGGGACCCTTCCCGTACAGCGCCCCCGCCCGCCGGTGCTCCTGGGCGGTTTCACCCCGGCGACGCTGGAACGCATCGGCCGCCGGGCGGACGGCTGGGCGGGAGCGGCGATGCCGCTGCCGCAACTGGCCCATGTCATCGGCCGGATCAGGCAGATCGCCGAGGCGAACGGACGTGACCCCGAGGCCATGCGCGCCGTCGTACGGGTGAACCCCGCGGTGACGTCCGACGCGGCCCCGAGTGACGCCGTTCCGCACCGGGGGACGGTCGAGCAGGTGTCGGACTACCTGCTCGCCGCCCATGCGGCCGGGGCGGACGAGATCCTCGTCGACCTCCAGCAGACCGCGCGGAACGCAGAAGAGCTGACGGACCTCGCACGACGCTTTCACGACCGACTGAGCAGGGGGTAGGAGCACCCTGGCCGCGGCAGCTGGATCGGAGCCGGATGGCCGTGCCGTGGCGGCGGTGCTTCGCAGCTTCTGCCAGGCGTGCCTGTGGCTCGTGTCCGCCGACCGTGGCCCACCCGGTGGAAGGCCCGTCGGTACGGGGCGGGGCCGACGGCCGCCGCCACCGGGGCACGGGTAGGCGGTTTTGCCCGAATAGCCCTCGTTCCGGGGCTCGGTCAGGCTGCGAGTCGGTTGATCTCGGGGGTCCGCAGGATATGGGGCTCGGCGCCGTGGAGGCGGGTGGTGGCGAGCATCGCGCGGCCCACCTGTTCGGTGCTGGTCACATAGCGCGGGGCCACGCGGCGGATGACCGGGTAGAGCCATGAGGTGAGGCGGTACATCACGCGGTACCAGCGTGTGCCCGACGTCTCGCCGTGGAGGGGCTGGATCCATCCCGGCCGGAAGGCGTAGGCGTGCATGTCCATGGCCAGGAGGGCGTTCTCCGTGCGGCCTTTCACACGGGCCCAGGCCGAGCGGCCCTGCTCGGTGCTGTCGGTGCCTTCTCCGGAGACGTACACGAAGGTCAGGTCGGGGTTGGCGGCGGCGACCACGTGGGCGGCCGCGAGCGTGTAGGTGTAGGTGATCGTCTCGTACTCGGCGGCGTCGCGCCCGGCCGCGGAGACGCCGAGGCAGTAGAAACACGCGTCGGCCCCGGCCAGGTCGTCGGCGATCGGGGTGAGGTCGATGAAGTCGGAGTGGAGCACTTCGCGGAGCTTGGGGGCGGTGCGACCGAGCGGGCGGCGGGCGACGGCGAGGACCTCGGTCACTTCGGGGTCCTCCAGACAGGCGCGCAGCACACCTTGGCCGACCATGCCGGACGCCCCGAACAGGATCACCTTCAACGCGTGGCCTCTCTTGGGTGGTTCGTGCGGGGATGATACGGCAGCGCCCGCGGGTGCTGTGGCAGGCAAGGAGGTCCACGACGAGTGTGCAGCAGGCGGCCTACGCTGTGGGTGAGCCGACCTGATGCAGTGACCGCGGCCGCCTGCGGCTCCGTGGGGGCCCGGGCACTGTATCCGCCATATGGGCATTAGGTTAGGCTGACCTTGCCTGACGTGCGGACCCAGGCGTGCGGGTGGGGTTCCGGTCCTCAGGCGGGAACCCAGAAGACGGAACGGGCAGAGGCGGGGCGCAGGTGAGAGACAGCGAGCGAGCTCGGGCGCGTCGTGCGCCCGGCGAAGCGGGACGCCCCATGCGCGTGACGTGGGTCGCGGGTTTCGTCCCGGCGCACGGGACGAGGCGCCGTGGATAAGATCGCGCTCACGGCCGGAGCCCTCTACATCATCGTCCTCCTTCGCGCCGGAGGGACGTTCGCCGTCGGGTGGCTCGCCGGCGCCGGTGCCCGGCGCAGCAGATTCGCCGGGCGGATCTCTTCGGAGAAGTTCGGCCGCGCGGAGCGGGCGATCCAGCGGTGGGGCGCGCCGGTGGTGGCCGTCTCCTTCCTGACCGTCGGGTTCCAGACCGCCGCCAACTTCCTCGCCGGCAGCATGCGCATGCCGTTGCCTCGCTACCTGCCCGCCCTGTTCGTGGGTGGAGCGGCCTGGGCGATGGTCTACGCGACTGCCGGTCTCGGGGCGCTCGAAGTGCTGGGAAGGCTCTTCGCCGAGCAGACGGCCCTCGGGGTGTCCGCCGTGGCAGTCCTCCTCCTCGCGGTGTGCGGGGTGGTGGTGTACCGCAGGAGAAGGGCGGTCCCGTCCTCCGCCGACGCCGTGACCGACGAAGCCTGAGCCGTCCGCCGAGGTCAGGTGGACACCGGAGTCGGGGGCGTACGCGACGACCGTCGGCCTGCCGACGAGAGCGTGGCGCTGGGGCGAACGAGGACGCCGCCGTCGCGGTCCTGGAGAGCGAGGTTCGCCTCCCGGCCGAAGCCGTCGTCGGCGAGAAAGGTCTCGGCCGCGTGCGCCTGTGAGCCGGCCACGGCGCACGCGCCGTGCGTCATGGCGGCCCTGCGCGCAGGGCGGGACGGGCCGCGGTTCCGGCCAGGAGGTTCAGGCGCGTGAGGCCTGCGAGGGCATCGATGCCCGGCGACGCGGCGGCCGGCCGCCGGCCCACCCGGCCCGGGTGCGGGGCGCCCGCGTCCACTGGACCGCATTGCGGAGGCCGGTGAGGCCGAGGTCGTGCGCCGCCACCTGGCCAAGCTACGCGAGGGGACGGCCGAGCCGGTCCGCGTGGATGTCCCAAGCCCGCGCCGTATCGCCTCGTGGATCCTGCGGCCTGGCGAGACGCTCGCGGACCAGGAGAAGGAAAGGCTGCTCGGCGCCCGGCCCTGATCTTCCCAACGCCAAGCTCGGCTGCCTACCGCCACAGGTCCGCGCCGTCGCGCCCGCTCGGATCCATCGTCAGCAAGTCCTCGTGAAGGCCCGCGAGGGGGCGACCTGCGGAAGCCCCGTCTTCACCGGACTCCATGACCACCCAGCCGACATCCACGCCGGACACGTTGACGTCCCCGCCGCAATCCAGCTCGTCCACCGCGGAGAAGACAGCTTCGTAGGCAACGGCCCGGGCCGGCAGCACCAGGTCGTCCCTGTTCGCCCCCGCGTCCAGCAGACGCCGGCCCGCCGCCACCTGCTCCAACGCCTCCGGCGCAGCCCAGCCGTCGATCGCACCACGCCACAGCGAACGCGCAGCACGAAGCGTGCCAACTGCGGCTGGTTCTCATCGATCGCCGACCGCGCCCAGTCGACGGCGTCGACCGCACCGAGCGCCTCGAACTGCATCCGAAGCGACTCCGCCGCCGACCGCTTGGACGGAGCAAGCCCGGAGAGCCAGGACTGCCATGCCGCATCGGTGTCATCCATCGCTTCAGGATGCCCCGTCGGACGCGCCCACCACACGCAAGGTCAAACAGTTCAGCGTGAACCCCATCGCCCGTGCGCGGGCGACCAGCCCACCCCGCAGCAGCCGTCGTGGGGCTTGCAGCGGCGCCGGCCCGTGGGCCCATCGCTCCGTAACGGCTCTCTGTACGCGAGAGACCCCCGGAAGGCGACCTCCCAGGGGCTGCGGCTCAGTAGCGCGGACCGTCAGTAGGCCACTGCCGGCTTCGGGCTCGGGCCGTAGGCGTTCTGGTGCTGCTCGCCTTCGGTGGCAAGGAAGACGATCAGGATGATGCCGCCGACCAGCGGTATCAGACCGAAGAGGACCGACCAGCCGGAGCGACCGGTGTCGTGCAGGCGGCGGACGGTCACGCCCAGGTGCGGCAGGAGTACGGCGAGGAAGTAGATCGGGTAGAGCAGTGGGAAGGTGCCGAGAGCGAGGTCGACCGTCGCGACGATGATCACCGCGATGATGTTGAACAGGAAGAACATCCAGTGTTCCTTGCGGCGTGCCCGTCCGCTGAACACCACGTACTTCTTGAGAACTTCGAGGTACCAGTTCACTTTTCCCCCATTGACTAGGTGTGCGAGCGGAAGCCTGTCCTTGTGGAGCACGCTGTGAGATCGCGTTCTCGGTGGCGAGTACCGCGGTGTCGGCCGTCGCCGGATTTCCGCGGTGAGGCGCTCCTGCAGGCGCTGCGCAGCGCTGGGAAGTGTACGTAGAGCTCGAACGCCAGGCGCAATAACCAGCCAGGCAGGAAAGGAAGTTGACGGTCTCTGCGGCTGATGAGGTGCGTTCCGCAGCATGTTGTCGGGATGGTCGAGCAGGCGGCCTGGGGGGCAGCGGTGTTTGACTGCCGACAGGTCCATCCTGTGGGCTGCAAGCGCAGGGATCGCGTGGGGTGCGTACGTTCAGCCTGGCGGAGACCGAAACGCCCCATCAGCGCTGCCGCCGCCCCCGAGGCCTCGCACGACGCGACTTCCTCCACCAGGTCTGGCCGCCGCGCCGCACCGCACCCGGCCGGGAGCTCCCCCGAAACCGTGCGACCGGCGCCGACAACTCAGCCAGGAGTGCCGCATCCTGTGCGAACAACGGCAGGAATTCGACGATGTCCTGTCCGCGGTCGACCGTTGGCGGAAGCAGGGGGCGCCTTCGCCTGCGAACTCCGCCTCCGCCCTCGGCCGCCGCACATGCTCGATCTTCTCGGCCCTAACGCCGGCGCGACACAGCGTGCGTCCCCTGTGCACCCCGCCGCCGTAGCCCCCAGACCTCCGTACAGGGCATCTGCGAACTGACCAGCGACCGCGCACAAGAACTCGCCGAGGCAGAGACCCTCCAGCCGCGGCGCAAGCGGGCGAGGCCGGCATGGGCCCGCACGTACGCGGCTCCGAACGGGCTGCCGCTGTCGGCGAGAGGAAGCGCCGGCCTGGGGCGGAGAAGCCGGGCGGTAGCCGGTTCGTGCCGGTTCGTTCTCAGGCTGTGGCTGTGAGGAGGTCGACGACGAAGATGAGGGTGGAGCCGGCCGGAATGAGCGGCGAGGGCGACTGCTTGCCGTAGCCGAGGCGTGGGGGAACGATGATCTCGCGTCGTCCGCCGACTTTCATTCCCCTGATCCCCCGGTCCCAGCCTTTGATGACTCTGCCACCGCCCACGGCGAACTTGAAGGGCTGGCCGCGGTCCCAGGAGGCGTCGAATTCCTTTCCGGACTCGAAGGTGACGCCGACGTAGTGAACCTGGACGACTCTGCCGGGCTTCGCCTCGGTCCCGTCCCCGATGACGAGGTCCCGGATCGTCAGCTCGGTGGGAGGGTCACCCTCGGGAACGTCGATCTCGGGCTTCGTCAGTTCACTCATCGCGGCCTCACTGCTCCTTGCCGGAGGCCCGGGTGTGGACCTGCCGGGCGCATGGACGCTCCACACGGCGGATGGTCACGTTACCGAGAATGCCGACCCGGTGGAGGACGACGAATTCCCCTGTGGACGGCGCGGGGCCGGCATTCCGCACGGTCGTCGGCATCGGGCCCAACCGCTCGCCCCGAGCCGGGGCCGTCTGACGGGCCGGCAGGCTGTCACCCCATCGGGGTGAGATCCGCCCACAGGGCCACGGCGTCGGGTGAGAGCGGTGCGACTTCGACGCCTACCCCTACTTCTACGCCTTCCCCTGGTGCCAGACCGTCCTCGTCCCACCACACGCCCTGGCCGGCCGCCAGGACATGCCCGTCCTCGCCTGTCTGCCACCGGCCGCGCAGGACGTAGAACACCCCAGCGTGTGCGGACGGCGCCAGGACCCTGCCGGCGACCCGCTCCACCCGAGCCGTCCAGTTCCCACGCCGCACCATGATGTTCAGCACCCGGCAGCCGGCACTGGAGACTTCGGCGGAGAGCGCCAGGTCGCCGGAGAACGCAAACGGCTCGCCCGCGCGTGCGGGCAGACGCTCGAACTCCCCGGGAGACGTCAGCAGAACACCGTCGCCCGCCAGCAGGGTGAGTGTCCGATCGACCCCGCCGAACGTCGAGAACGGCCCGTCCCGGTCGATGTCAGCGACACTCGCACGCCACCCGAAGTCCTCGGCGCCTACGGGCCGGGAGGCGATTTCCCTGGTCGTGCCGCCGCCGTTGCGCCACCGGCCCGGAGTCAGTGTCTCGACATCGAAGTGGTGCATGGGCGGGCTCCTGAACTGCGTGGGGTACGGGTACGGATTCCCCGGATGGGCGACACGACCCAGCGGCGGCACCTGCGCTGGAGGGCGACGCCGTGTCCACGTGGGTCAGTCGTCGGCGCCGGGGCGCGCCGAACGCAGTGTATGCGGCCCCACCGGGCCCTCCCGTTCCCTCCGGTGAGCCGGCCGCCGAGCTGCGCAGCCGGTTCCGGGCGCTGCGACGGAGGGCCGCGCGGTGAAGGCGCGGAAGGGGGTGTGGCTCGCGCTCTGGCGAGGGTGCCGGGTGTCAGAGGTGGCCGTCGAGGAACTCCCGGACCTCGGCGCTGGTAGAGGGCCCCGCCCCGTGGGCCACCGGCTCGCCGTCCTTCAGCAGGATGTAAGAGGCGGCTCCGGTGATCCCGTACCGTTCGGTTGCCGCCGGACAGCGTGTGATGTCGGTCCGTACGGCCGTGAGGCGGCCCGCGTATTCGTCGGCGATGCCACCGACGACGAGATCCATCGCCCGGCAGGGCTCGATGGCCTTGGGCCATGTCCCGGTGAAGTACGCGAGGACCGGGACCGCGCTCATTCTGAGGATGAAGTCGAACTCCGCGTCCTCACGGGGCTGGTGAACCCGCTTCGCCATGGAAGCTCCTGACCTTGTGTTCCGTCTTTCCCCTCCATCATCCCCCGCGCGATACGGCGGGCCGGCCAGGGCACCGGGCGGGGAGCGGGCCCGACTCGGCGCGTGGGCGGTTCGTTCACCGGTCCCGGCTTGTGGTCGGCATCTCCGCAGCCGCGTCCGTGAACCCGTATTCCGCCGCGGCGAAACAAGACTCGGCACAGTCCACTCACGCGCAATCGACTCCGGACAGGGATCGAGCACACGTCCGCACAGTGCGTTGATCAGCTGTGTCCTACCCTGACAGGGCTTCGACTGTTCAAGCCAGGGGTGGGATCCGCATGGCAACGCACACGACCGACGACACGGGGCCGGGACGGGAACGGCGACTGTCCGGCCGTCAGGGAAGGGGGTTCATCCGCCCCCTCCTCTCGGCCGCCACCGCGCTCCTCGTCGCCGGCTTCGCCACGGGCTGCTCCGCCCTGGGGGGCTCGCTGCGCGTCGTCTGGGAGGCCCCGGTCGACAGCAGCGCCAGAAACTACGGCAACGGCGCCTGGCTGGTCGGCGACACACTCGTCCGAAGCCGGTATGACGCGGTCACCGCCTTCGACGCGGGGACGGGGAAGGGCCGCTGGGAGTACGCCCCACCCGCACAGGAGCACATCTGCGCCGTCAGCCGGCGGACGGCCGACTCCGTCGTTCTGATCGTCCGGGGGCCGGTAGCGGACGCGGGTTGCACGACCGTCGCCGCGCTCGACCTCACGACCGGCCGCGAGCGATGGCACACGCCTCGCACTGCGGGGGACCAGGCCGAGACGTTCACCGACATGGTCGCCGTCGGTGGCAGGATCGGGGTCCTGCGAGACGCCGACGACAGGTGGGCCCTCGACACTCGGCCCGCCGTCTCCGGAACCAAGGCCCTGCGCGCCTTCGATCTGAGGACCGGCGCCCCGCGCTGGACAGCGGCCGTCCCTGAGGGCTGCGTGCCCGAGCAGGTCGCCGCCGGGGAGCGGCAGGTCGTCGCCGTACTCGCCTGTGCCCGCACCGAACTGCGGCTCGCCGCGTTCGATCCGGCTGATGGCCGGCAGCGATGGACCGCGCCCCTCGGCGGCCGGACGACGCCCGTACCGGATGGGCAGGTGACCCTGCGATCCGCCGAGCCGGCGGTCGTACAGACCGGCGGAACGACGGAGGGCCGGCCAGGCGCCTTCCTGGCCTTCGGCACGGGCGGAGAGGTCACCGCCCGGATCGGGACCACGGGCGGATACGGAACAGTCCAGGCGCACACGCCGGCCCTCGTGGCCGTCGCGGACGGACGGCTCTATCTGGGCGCCGAGAGCAGGGAGCGCGAGGCGTACCGGGATCGCGTGGTCGCCTTCGACCTCACGAGCGGCAGCCAGGTCTGGCTGGAGGACGTGGCCGTCGCGGGCGGTCTGCGAGCCCTCGACGTCACCGCGGGCCGGGTGACCGTCCTCGCCGACCGCGGCCCCCGGCACGACGGCCTCGACGAACTGCGAGTGCTCGACGCCGCCTCCGGTGACGAGAAGGAGAGCATCGATGCCGGTCTCGACGTGGACCGGGCGCAGGGCGAGCTGGCGGACCTGCTGGTGCACGCGGACCTGGTCGTCGCCGTGCGGCAGGACTCGGGGATGCACCCCTTCTCGGTGTACGCGCGCGAGTGACGGATCGGGCCCTGCCCTGGCGATCACGAGGGCGGGGTTCACGGTCCGCACTCGACAGGCCCTTCCTGTCACGGCCGACCCTGACCCGGGGCCGTATGCCGTCGATCAGCCGGCGCCGGGGCCGGAACCCAAGATCCACTTTGATACGCGCCCTAGCCGTCGAGGAGGAAGTCCACCGCCACACGGCGTGGAGGACGATCATGGCGCTGCCGCAGAAGATTAGGACGGCGCCCGCGTAGGTGTTCACCAGGTGCGTGAACGGCGGTGTCGGCACCAGCACGTCCGCCGGGTCCTCCGGGGGGTGGGCCACGGTGATCATGGGGCCTGCCTCGCCGTGCAGGAAGCCGCGGTACGTCCCGGCCGCGTCCGGGTAGACGTACCCCCCGCGGGTCATCGTCGCCCGGGTGGCCGTCACCATGACGCCGTGCCGGTACAGCCACCGTTCCCGTCGCGCGCGGATCACCCCGTACAGGCCCGACCACAGGCCCAGCCAGGCGAAGCCGCCGATGGGGACAGTGAGCAGCACCAGGTCCCACCTGCCCAGTGAGCCGGCCACCACGCAGAGAGCGACGAGCGCCAGCAGGTGCCACAGCGTGCCCCGCATGATCCGGCGGTGGAACCTCGTCCGCCACGTGGGGGTGAGCGAGCGGACCACGGCGAACGGCGCCCCGTCGACGTCATCGCTGTCCGTCCGGTTCGCCAGGAGCGCGTTGACCCCGTCGGCGAAGGCGGTGGCCGCCGCCTCGTCCACGTCGTCGATGCGGTGGACGCGTGGCGTCACCCCGGCCTTACCCCCGACGGGCTGGGCCGGATACGCGCCGAGGGCTGCTCGGTCCTGATCGGCCTACGTCCTACAGAGGGGCCGTGCAAGGATGCCGCGATGATCTCAAGCTCACGCATACCGGCAGTGGTTCCCGCAGGGCAGATGGCCAAGATGGACCAGCCGGTGCTCGGCCTTCCGAGCGGCCTGGAGCTGCGCCCCTGGCGTCTCTCCGACGCCGCTGTCCTGGTGGCCGGGAGCCAGGATCCCGGAGTGCGTCAGTGGAACCGCCTGCTGGTGGAGACACCGGAGGACGCGCGTCGGAAAATCGAGAGAATGCACGAGCGTTGGCGGGCCGAGCTGAGTGCGATCTGGGCCATCGCTCGACCGGAAGGTGAGGCCGTGGGCCTGATCGGGTGGGGCGACATCGACCTCAGCGGTGGCAGCGCCGAGATCGTCTACTGGGTCCTCCCCGCAGCACGCGGCGGCGGTGTGGTGGTCGAAGCCACGAAGCGCGTGAGCGAGTGGGCCCTGAAAGACCTCGGCCTGCATCGCCTGCGGCTGTGTCACTCGGTGGCCAACCCGGCGTCCTGCCGTGTCGCGGAGAAGGCCGGATACTCACTCGAAGGCACCATGCGCAGCGCGCTGCTGCACGCCGACGGATGGCACGACGAGCACCTGCACGCCCTCGTCCAGGGCGACATCTGACCTTGCGTCAGTCGGCCGGACCGCTTCCGGAAGAGGTCGTTCGCTTCACCGGATGCCTGCCTTGAGGCTCTCTCCCTCATGCGGCGTCCGGGCGAGCGGCCCGCCGCGCTCCTCCCGACACGCGTCGGGTGCCCCGTCGCCGTACGCGCTCTCACCGGCCCCTGGTGCGCGGCGACGATTCCCGGTGCGCGAGACACCGTCCGGCTACCTGTCCGCGTCCGGCGCCGGGCTGGGCACCGCCGCGCCGTATTCGACCCGTCCGGCGGCTTCGTCAGCTGCGGCCCGGCCCCGACGCGTCGGCTGATCGAGGGGCCGGTCCGTGGACGGCTGCCCTGGGGGGAATGGGGCCGCACCCGCCGTCCAATTGTCCGGAGAGCTTTCCTTTCCCCCGTTTCCCCAGGTGCCGAGCCGGGCCACGTGCATCGGCCAGAGGCCCTGGGGGAGCCGCTCTTGAGGGCCTGCGCCCGAGGGCCGCCGGATTCCGCCCTTGGCCGAGCGGGATACGGCTGGTGGGGTGGGCCGCTTCGTGCCGCAGACGTCCTCGCCGTGCGGGGCTTCCACCGGGTCGCCGCCGTCGCGCAGAACACTCGGCCCGAGGGCTTCGACCGAGGCGCAGGGCGGCACGGGAGCGCGGACGTGGCCCCGCTCCGATGCCGCGCGGCCCTCATGGAGAAGCTGCCCGTGCTCGCCCCCGTGACCGAGACGTGGACGACGGCGCCCGTTGTGCCGGACGTGACGCTGATGGTGGCGGGCTCGGTGTCGGCCTCCAGCGGCCAGTCGCCCAGCGGCAGGGGCGAGTGCCCCGGGTTCGCGGACGGTTGCGACGCTCCCCCTGCCGCATCAGGCGGCGGGCCGCTACCGTGGTCCTCATGGCGCGCGAAATCAGGATCGAGATCAGCGATGAGGCGTACGAGGCGCTGGAGCGTGTCGCAGCCGAGAAGCACGTGCCCGCCGAGGACTACGCGGGCCGGGTGCTGGACGCCGACCTGACCCGCGCACGGTTCGTCGAAGGCGCCCGGTCCTTCGTCGCCCAGCACGGCCAGGCCTTCGCGAAGCACTTCGGCCGCCCCGCCGGCGCCGACGCGGCCTGATCGCGGCCTGCGCGTGATACTCACGGTCGATCTCTCCTGGCTGCTCGAAATCGCCCAGCAGGAGATCCCCGGCGATCCGGAGATCGCCGACTGGGGCTCGCTCGAAGCCGCCCGCGCCCGCCACGCCTTCCGCGTCATGGACGTCCCGGTCTACGAGCGCCCGCACCACCGTGCGGCCGCCCTGTTGGAACAGCTCGTCCGCGTCCCCGCCCTGGAGCACTCCAACGAGCTGTACGGCGTGGTCGTCGCGGCTGCTTACCTCCACGCCTGCGGGTATCCGGTCGACGTGACGGCGGAAGAGGCGATCGACCTCGTCGAGCAGGTTGCCGAAGGCCGGGTCGACGTCCGGCAGGTTGCCGTGGTCCTCAAGGAATGGGTTCGCTGACCCACCGGCTCGTCCCAGGGGAGCCGGATCAGATCTCGGTGAGCTGGAAGATCAGCTTGCCGAGCCGTGGCAGGCGTACGGGCACGGCGGAGTCGATGCGACAGCAGTCGCAGCTTCGGCAGATGCGGGAGCAGGCTGCGGACGGGCGCCGTCGAAGCCCGCGGGGCAGTTTGAGCGCTGAGCGCTATGGCGTGTCGTCAAAAGGACGACGGCCCGTGAGGTCGGGCTGACCCGCGCGGAGGACGGGGCAGCCGTGGACGAGACCTAGGTGCCGGCGCCGCAGTGCCTGGGTGATGATTCACCGATGTTGAACGTCTCCGGCGCGGACGATGCCGAAAGTACAGCTCTCCTGCTGACCGTGATGTACCGGCTGCACAAGAAACTGGGTGATTTCACCACTCAGCTCTACGTCGCGCACACCTTCGGGGATGACTCCGGGCTGGTGCACGACATCGTGATCGAAAGGCACGCCGCAGGACCTGAACTGAGGCTCTACCATCGCTTCAGCTTCTTCGCGGAGGGCGATGCTGAGGTCAGCGAGCTGCGGTTCTCGGCAGGTGTGACCATGACATCGGCCGGGTGCATCGTTGAAGCCACGGTGGATGTCTACCTTGAACGGCCCTTCGGAGAGTTCGGCGCCGACGTCCACACCCTCTACTTCGAGCGGATCGATCAACTTTCCCTCACGGACGCCCTGAGTTGTCTGGAGGAGCAGGTCACGGCGCTCTGCACCATGGGCGATATCCCGAATCGTCTTGGTTTCGACACGCGTTGATCGTGACCATCTCCTCGGCGGCACCACAGGAGACGGGCGCAAGCTTCACTCCCAGCGAGGAGTGCAGCCAGGGTGACGGCTGTTCGGTGACGGTTGTTTCGTAGGGGCCGGCGATTCTGTCGTACCGGGTGGCGATGCCTCGCCACTGTTTGAGGCGGTTGAAGCGTCGTTCCACGACGTTGCGGTACTTGGAGGTCTCGCGGTCGAAGACCGGCGGGCGGCCTCCGCAGCTGCCCCGCCGGGCCCGATTCCGGACCGGGCGCGGCCGGACTGATGCCCCGCCCGCACGCCCACCTCCACCCCGCCGCGTGACCGCGAGGTGCGCCGCAACGGGGCGCACCTCGCGGTCACCGCTCGCGTCACGGTCCGCCCGAATACCGCTCGGCCTCTTCCCAGCCCCGCAGTTCACCGGAACCAGGCACCGTGCCGGTCAGCCGCACCTGGCCGTCCGCGTTCGTGCGGACAGCCAGGACCTGTCCCCGTACGGTGGCGGAGACGGGACCACGGGCGGTGACCGTGGTCACGGCGCGGCTCCCGGCGGCGAGGAAGTAGCGTGCCCCGGACGGCGCCGTCCAGTACGTGCCGGCCAACAGATGCTGGCCGAAGCGACTGCACGCCGCCGTGTCCTCGCGTGCCGGGCCCGGCACCCGTACCGGCCGGCTGTGTGCGTCCTCCCCCTCCCACGCCACGGTCACGCGGCCGTGCCCGTCCCAGTTCTCCGCGCGCGTGCAGGTCCAGGTGGCGCGTCCGGCCCGCTCCGGAAGGGCCTGGCGGGCGAACTCCCACCGGTTCACGGCCCGTACGCCGGTGCCCCGCAATCCCGGCAGCGCGCAGGCCGTACGGGCCCAGGCGGCGAGGCCCGCCGCCGACGTCGCCTCTCGCGGCTGGCGGGCCGGGGCTCCGGTCCCCGGTGCCGGGGACCACGTCAGGTGCGCGGGGCTGAGCTCCCCGAGGTCCGCAAGCAGGAAGGAGTGGTCCTCGACGATCCGGGTGGAGGACCGCACCTGCAGCGCGGGAAGGCGACGGCAGTCGCCCGGCGCTTCCGGTACGGGGTCGGTGACGCCGTCCACGGAGACGGCCAGCCGCCGGGCGGGCACGTCGGGCCGGAGGAGGTCGCGCACCGCGCTCTCGTCGATCCAGGGGGCGAGCAGGAACCGTGCTCCGAGTCGTGTTCTGCTCACCGCCACGGCCGCGCCGGTGGTCACGTCCGAGTCGTCCGCCCGGGCCAGTTCGAGGACCGCCCCGCCCCGGCCGGTCGACGGCTCGGCATACCGGATGATCCGGCCGCCGTCGTGCAGGAGGACGATGGCGGAGCCGTCGACCGTGCCGGCGAAGAGCAGCCGGGCCGGTGCGGCGGGCGGGGTCGTCGGTGTGCCCGGCGTGACGCTCACCCGGACGCCGGGTCGGTCGCCGGTGCTCTGAGCCCAGGCGTGGAGGGCGCGGGACAGCAGGGCCGTGTCGCCGGTCCGCGTTCCGCGGGCGGGCCACTGGGTCAGGTCGACGCGAGCGGTGTCGGACCATCGGTCGGCGGGGGTGCGGAGCAGGAGCCCGGGGTCGGTCGCGCGGGCGGCCGCGGCGGCGAGGGCCGTGACGGGTGGCGACGGCGTCGGCGGGGTGGGCGGCTCGGGGCGTAGGGTGAGTACGGCGGTCGTGGACGCGACGAGCAGCACGGCGGCAACGAGGGCGGTGAATCGCTTCCGGTGCCGGCGGCGCAGCAGGTCCGTCGGTCGTGCCTGCACGGTGCAGGGGTCGAACTCCGCGCCGTGCAGGAGCGATTCGGCATCGGTGCCGACGGTGGTGCGGAGGCGCTCGGCGGCGTGGAGGGCTTCGTCGGGCGTGGGCACGCCCGCGGCGGTGAGGAGCAGGGCTGCGGACTGCGCGGTGAGTCCTTCGAGGACGCGCAGGGCGAAGGCGGCCCGTGCGTCAGGGGTCATCGTGGCCAGTCTGGATTCCAGCGCGAGCTCGTCGTCGCTGCCGGCCCGGGGGAAGAGCCTCAGCCCCATGACGGTGGGAAGCGGGGTGCGCCCGAGGGACCACCGGGGGCGGGAGGCCGCCCGCAGCGCGGCGGACACGACGCCTTGCCGTAGCCAGACGAGGACCGGTCCCGGCTCGCCGCGCTGCGCGGGAACCGTGGGTGCGGGTGTCGGGCCGGGACGAGAGGGGGCCGCCGCCGCGAGGGACTTCTGCACGAGCGCGTGCGCGGCGAGCACCCGGCGGTGCCTGCCGAGGGCGGGCGGGAGAATCAGGTGGGCGAGCCGGACGAGCCGTGGATAGTGCTCGACGAGCGCCGCCTCGGCATCGTTCCGACTCGGGCGAGGGGGCGCGGCGGAGGATATGTCGGTGCTGGGGAAGGTGTCGTGGGACTGCATGACTGTGCAAACGAGAGGCGCAGGGACCGGTCACCTCGGACGGGTGCTCTGGGGGTGCCCCGGGGCGGAAGCCGCACTCGCATCGTTTGTGCGTCACTCTGGGGGAGGGAGCGCAGAGGCGACACGCGGCGACTTGCGGCGGCACCACGGGCCCTTGCCCGGGGGCGGGCGTGTTCCCTACGACGCAGCGGCCACGACGTCGTAGGGAACAAGCCGCCGCGGTCGCGAAAAGCCGGCTCGGGAGGCAGCACCGCGGCCGGCACAGCGCGGGTCCTGCTCGCCTGCGTGCCGGGCGAGCAGCACGCTCGCGCGCCTGTCCGGCCCGCGCGATCCGGCCCCCGCCGGCCTCAGCCGCCTGGCTCGGCCAGGGGCAGCAGCGCGGAGGTGATCTCGGCGGTGAGGCGGTGCCAGCGGGTGGCGCCCCGGAGCATCGAATGCCCTCCGGTGGCCATCCGGATCCCGACCGCCTCGGCGCCCGCCTCCCGGGCCCTGCGCACGAAGTCCCAGGACTCCCGGGCGGAGGTGATCCGGTCCGCCTCGTCGTGCAGGACGCGGATCGCGCGTCCCGCGAGGTGCCCGACGGGCTCACCCGGCGGGCACCAGGGAGCCAGGGCCACCACACCGCGCACCATCGGGTCGCCGGCGGCGCTCAGCGCGGCGCGGCCGCCCATCGAGTGACCGACGAGCACGACGGGGATCCGTCCGGCCCGCTCCCGCAACCGCACGAGCGCTGCCGCCGCGTCCAGGGCCGCGTCACGGCGGGCGCCGTTCCAGCCCCGGTGCCGGTAGCGGACCTCCGCGACGAGCACCTCCCGATCGGCGAGCGCACGCGCGACGGCGGTCGCGAACGGGCGCATGCGGAGGGCGGGCAGGTTGACCGGGGGTGGCGGCCCGAGGCCCTCGGAGCGACCGCCGTGCAGCAGGAGCACGGCCGCGACGGGGACGGCCGGCGCGCTGCGTACGACGAGACAGCCTGCGTCGCCGTGCCGGACCGCAGAGGTGGCCTCGGGCGTCATCGGGCTTCGGTCCGGTGGACGGGCCGGCGGGGCGGGCGAGGCAGGAAGCCGCTCGTACGGGCGGCGTAGGCCGCGTAACCCGGGCGGTGCGCCATGTGGGCCTCCAGGAGCCGCTTGCCGCTTCCCCAGATCAGCAGGGCACTCATCACCAGGGGTGACACCAGGACGATGACAGCAGTCTGCCAGTTCGCGCAGGCGCACAGATAGAGCCCCCACCAGACCAGGAAGTCACCGAAGTAGTTGGGGTGCCGGGTCCAGCTCCAGAGTCCCCGGTCCATGATCCGTCCGCGGTTCGCCGGGTCGGACTTGAATCGGGCGAGCTGGTGGTCCCCGACCGTCTCGAAGGCGAGGCCCGCCGCCCAGAGGCCGAGGCCGAGCGTGAGCAGCGCATCCGGTCCCTCGGGCAGGTAGGCCGCAGCCTGGACGGGAAGGGAGACGAGCCAGACGAGGGAGCCCTGGAGGAGATAGACGGTGCGCAGTGCGTAGAGCGCCGGATGGCCGGAGGCCCGGGCGAGCATCTTCGCGTAGCGCGGGTCCTCGCCGTGGCCACGGCCTCGGCGGGCGATGTGGAAGGCGAGCCTCAGCCCCCACAGACTGGTCGCGAGGGTGACGGCGAGTCTCCGGCCGTCGTCCCCGTACCCGGCGGAGAGGGCCCAGGTGACGACGGCGACGGCGGTGAACGCGACGCCCCAGGCGATGTCGACGATACGGTGGACGCCCTTCACCGAGGCGATCGCGAAGGTCACCAGCATGACGGTGAGGGCCGCTCCGGCCGACGCGGCCAGGTTGACCGCCAGCGCGGACGCGTTCATCGGGATGCTCCGGGGCCGTCGGTCGCGACGAGGGGGCCATCGGTGGCGACGAGGCGGAGCTGGCGGACGTCCAGGTAGCGCGCGCGGAAGCCCGCCTCGGAGTAGGCCAGGTACAGCTCCCACATGCGCTGGAAGGTCCGGTCGAAGCCGAGTGCGCCGACCGCCGCCGACTCCTGGAGGAACGTCTCCCGCCAGAGCCGCAGCGTCTCGGCGTAGTGCGCCCCGTAGCCGGTGTCGTGGGTGATGCTCAGGCCGGCGGTGGCGCTCTCGTGGGCGAGGGCGTCCGGCGACGGGATGAGGCCGCCGGGGAAGACGTACTTGCTGATCCAGGTGTGGGTGCGGGCGGTGTGCAGCATCCGCTCGTGCGGCATGGTGATGGTCTGCAGGGCGACGGCTCCGCCGGGCGCGAGGAGACGGCGCAGGGCGGCGAAGTAGGTGGGCCAGTACTCGGCGCCGACGGCTTCGATCATCTCGACGCTGACCACGGCGTTGTACCGGCCTTCGACCTGCCGGTAGTCGCGCAGTTCGACGCGTACCCGGTCCGAAAGGCCGGCCTCGGCGATCCGGCGCAGGGCGAGCGCGCGCTGCTCCTCGGAGAGCGTGACGGTGAGGACGTCGGCGCCCCGGGACGCGGCGCGTATCGCGAGTTCGCCCCAGCCGGTGCCGATCTCAAGGAGCCGGGTTCCCCCGCCGACGTCGGCCAGGTCGAGCAGGCGGTCGATCTTGCGGTGCTGCGCCGCGGTGAACGCGTCCGGTGTGGCGGGCAGGGTGTCGAACACGGCGGCGGAGTAGGTCATGCTCCGATCGAGGAAGCGGGCGAACAGGTCGTTCGACAGGTCGTAGTGCCGTTGGATGTTGTCGCGGGCGCCTTCGAGGGTGTTGCGGTCGCGGGCCGGGCGGCGACGGACCCATGCGCCCCTGAGCCGGCGCAGCGGTGCCGGTACGAGCTCGTCCACGTGGGCGGCGAGCACGCTGAGGAGGCCCACGAGGTCGTCGCTGTCCCACTCGCCCGCCATGTACGACTCTCCGAAGCCGATCAGCCCGTCGGCGCCGATCCGCCGGTGGAAGGCGGCCGGGTCGTGCAGCGTCAGGGTGGGTGGGCCGGCCTTTCCGGTGCCGGCCTCGCCGGCGGTGGGGCGGGGGACGGTGCCGGGCGGGCGACCGTGGTCCGCCCGCAGTGGCAGCCGGGCGAAGGCACGGGCGAGGAGCCGCCTGGCGACGGCCGTGCGCAGGGCCGAGGCGCGCGGGAGGCGGGCGACGTCGGGCCAGCGCTCCGGATCGACGGGCGTGCGGCCGAGGGCCGCGACGCGAGGGGCGGCCGGCGGGACGGAGACGGTCACAGCATGCCTTCTCGGGTGGGCGGGACGGGACGGGGACGGACGGGAAGTCCCTTGAGGTACAGGCGGATCCCGTGCCACCGGATGCCGATGCTGACGGCGGCGGTGGACCACGGGTGGCGCAGCGCCGCGGTGAGCAGGCCTCGCGTGTCGGCGGGCCGCCGGTGGCCGCGGACGGTGGCGGTCAGGGGCCGGCTTCCGTCGCCGTGGCGCAGTTGGACGGTGAGATCGAGACGCTCGCCGGGCAGCGGCAGCCGCATCCGGTAGGAGCCTTCGACGTCGAAGAACGGGGAGACGTAGAAGTCCTTGGCGACGTCGGCGCGACCGGCGGCGTCGGGCCGCAGGAGGTAGCAGTGCCGACCGCCGTAGGTGTTGTGGACTTCGGCGACGACGCAGACGGGACTGCCGGTCCGGTCGTGGCACCAGTACAGGGTGAGCGGGTTGAAGACATGGCCGAGCACGCGCGCGTGGGCGAGCATCAGCACCCGTCCGTCGGCGTTCCGTACGCCCTGGGACGCGAGGTAGGCGTCGAGGCCTGCGCGGAGGGTGGGTGCCCGGCCGCCGAAGTGGTCGCGGGCGTCGAAGCGGGCGAGCGTGTGCAGGGGGCGGGGCAGTCGGGGCAGGGCGTCGAGATCGACCAGCCACAGGTACGTGCGCTGCCGCAGGGCGTGGCGCACGGGCTGGACGCGGGTGTGGGCGACCTCGCAGGGGTAGAGCGCCGGCGTGACGGGAGAGGTGGGCGCGGCCGGTGCGGCGGGTGTGGCGCCGGCGGTGGTCACCAGGTCACCCCCAGGGCACGGGCCGCCTCGACTCCGGAACGGCAGCCGTCCTCGTGGAACCCCCAGCCGTGGTAGGCGCCGGCGAAGGCGGTCACGGACGTGGCGAGGCCGGGCAGTTCGCGCTGGGCGGCGACCGATCGGGGCGTGTAGACGGGGTGCTCGTACACCATGCGGGCGAGCACCGTGCTCTCGTCGACGCGTCCGTCCGCGTTGAGGGTCACGAGGTGGGGTTCGTCCACCGGGAGGCGCTGGAGCCGGTTCATGTCGTAGCTGACCTTGACCGCCCCGGGGCGCGCGTCGCAGGAGGGGAGCCAGTAGTTCCACGAGGCCCGGGCGTGTGGCCCGGCCGGCAGCACGCTGGTGTCCCGGTGCAGCACGGTGGGGTTGCGGGAGTACGTGAACGCGCCGAGGACCCGCCGTTCGTCGGGGGTGGCGTCGGTGAGCATCCGCAGGGCCTGGTCGGGGTGGACGGCGACGACCACGGCCGCGTGGGTCTCGGACTCGCCGTCCTCGGTGGTGACGCGGACCCGGTCCGTGCCACGTTCGATCGCGCGGACCGGGGTGGCGGTGCGGACGGCGGCAAGGTGCTTGGCCACCTTCTCGACGTACGCGCCGGAGCCTCCCGTGACGGTCCGCCACTGCGGCGAGCCGGTGGTGGAGAGGAGCCCGTGGTGGTCGAGGAACCGGAAGAGATGGGCCGCCGGGTACAGGAGCGCGGTGTCGGGGGCGCACGACCACACGGCGGAAACGAGCGGGACGGCGAAGTGGCCCACGAAGTACGGCGAGAACCCGCCGCGCGCCAGGAACGCGCCGAAGGTCTGGCTGTCGTCCGCGGCGGCGAGCAGTCGGCGGGCGGCCCGGTGGAAACGCGGCACGTCGGCGAGCATCCTCAGATGGCGACCGCGGCGCAGGTTGCCGCCGCCGAGCAGGCCGCGGACGCCACGGGCGCCCGCGTAGGCGAGGCCGCAGCCGTCGCACCGGACGGACATGCTCATCTCGGCGTCCTGGGTGGCGACACCGAGCTCGCGGAAGAGGCGGAGCAGCTGCGGGTAGGTGCGCTCGTTGTGGACGATGAAGCCGGTGTCCACACGTACGGTGCCGCCTTGCCGGGTCGGCAGCTCATGGGTGTGCGCGTGCCCGCCGAGCCGGGCGTCCGCCTCGTAGAGCACCACGTCGTAGGTCCGCGACAGCACGTGAGCGGCTGTCAGGCCGGCCACGCCCGACCCGACGACCGCGACGGTTCGCCGGTCCATTCGTTCCCCCTCGCGTCACGGCGCGTCCGCACATTGGCGTGCGGCGCGTTCTCATGGGTGATTCGGTGCCGTGGCCCGTTCGGATGGGTGGCGGTTTCCACGTCTCCTCCGGCCCGCGGTGTCTGGGCGGATGCTTTGTACCTCCTCAGACTCCGGCGAATGACGGCAGCACCTCAAGGCGCATCGTTTGTGCGTCGCTAGGAGAGGACCCGTGATGACCGGGCGGAGGAGGGGGAGAGGGAGCCTGGGATCAGTCCCGGCCGGGGCCTGCCGACGGTCGGGGTGACGGCGCTTCAGCACGGCCTGAACGGTCAGAGCGACGCGTGCGCGCTGGTGCGTGGGGAGCGTGGTCCCGCGCGGCACCGTGCGGTGCGATGAGCATCGGGGCTGGAACAGCGGGGCTGCGGCGCTCCGGACGGCTCGTCCTGTCGCGGCCGACACCGGCCCGCAGACGGCGCCCGGCGGGGGCGCGACGAGCAGGGGGCCGTCAACGGCCGAGGCTGCTCGGACTGAAGGTAGAGGTGTTACTGCCGTCCCGGGCGTCCCGGGCTCAGGACGACCGCGTGAACGGGTTCGGGCGCGGAGACTTGCCGTCCCGGGCGTCCCGGGCTCAGGACGACCGCGTGAACGGGTTCGGGCGCGGAGAGCCGGGCGTTCTCCGCCCCCTCCCCGCCCCGGGGGAGGGAACCCGGCCGCTGGGCTGCCGGGCTCCCTCCCCTCGGTGCGGCCGTCAGGCCAGCACGACCGGGAGGTCGAACAGGTCGTTCTGCGTGACGACCGGCTTGTTCCGCAGCTTCTCGGGCGCGACGGCGAGACGCAGCCCCGGGAAACGCGCGTACAGGGCGGGCAGGGCCACCGACGCCTCCAGACGGGAGAGGGCGGCACCCGGGCAGACGTGCGGGCCGTGACCGAAGGAGATGTGGCGGTTCGGCGTACGCGTCACGTCGAACGAGCCCGCCGTCGGGCCGTGCTGCTCCTCGTCCCGGCCGATCGCACCGAACGAGACGATCAGGGCCTCGCCCTTCGGCAGGACCCGGTCGCCCACCTCGATGTCCTCGGTGGCGAAGCGGATCAGCACGTGTGAGGTGGGCGTCGACCAGCGCAGGGTCTCCTCGATCACGTTCGCCCACGGCACCTCCCCGGAGAGGACCAGGGCACGCTGCTCGGGGTGGGTCTCCAGGGCCACGACGGCGTTCACGATGAGGCTGATCGTCGTCTCGTGCCCGGCCGCCACCATCAGCTGGAGGGTGTTGGTGATCTCCTCCGTGGTGAGCCGGTCGCCGCCCTCCGACGCCTCGATCAGCGCGCTCGTCAGGTCGTCACCGGGCTTCTCGACCTTGCCCGCCACGATCCCCGCGAACAGCGTGCCCAGGTCCGCCATCATCTGCGGCACCTCCTCGGGCGGCGTCTGCGTCGAGAAGAACTTCTCGAACAGGGCCTTCATCCGCGGGTGGTCGACCGGGTCGACGCCCATGAGGTCGCTGACCACGTTCATCGGCAGCGGGTAGGCGAACTCCGCCTTCAGATCGACGGTCTCACCCGCCGGACGCTCCGCGAGCCGGTCCAGCATGCCCGTGGTCAGGGCCTCGATGCCCTCTCGAAGCCGCTCCACCCGGCGCGCGGTCAGCGCCTGCGCGACCAGCGTGCGCAGCCGCCGGTGCTCGTCGCCGTCGACCGTCAGCATCGACTTGCCGGGGTTCGCGAGGCCGATCAGCGGCCAGTCCATGGGTATCTCGCCGCGCTGCCAGGCCCCCCAGACGTCGATGTCCTTGACCAGGCGGGCGTCGGTGAGCAACCGCCGCGCCTCGGCGTGGCGGGTGACGGCCCAGCAGGCCACACCGCCGGGCAGGACGACACGGGCCAGCGGGCCGGCGGCCCGCAGCCGGGCGCTCTCGCCGTCGAGGTCGGCGACGAACGGGTCCAGGGCGATGGCGTCGGCGGTGGACGCGGCGTGGGCGTGCGGGCAGGTCATCCGAGGGCTCCAAGGGCGGGGGTCGGGGTGTAGGTCACGGGGAGCGCGGTGAGTCCGCGCAGCCAGGGGGAGGGGCGGCGGGCGAGATCGGCCGCGGGGACCGCGAGGTCGACGTCCGGCAGCCGGTCCAGCAGCACCTCGATCCCCGTGCGGGCGATGGTCTCGGCGACCTCCTGCGCGGGGAAGGGGCAGCGGTGCTCGCCGTGGCCGAAGGAGAGGTGGGCGTTGTTGCCTCCGGTGAGCCGGCCGCCCGCGTCGGCGCGCACGTGCGGGTCGGAGTTGGCGGCGGCCAGGCCCAGCAGCAGCAGGTCGCCGCGGCCGATCCGGCGTCCGCCGAGGTGGGTGTCGCGCGAGGCCCAGCGGCCGGCGACGTTCTGGGTGGGGGTGTCCTCCCACAGGACCTCGTTCATCGCCTCGCCCACGCTGTGGCGGCCTCCGGACAGCGAGGCGGCGAACCGGTCGTCGGTGAGCATCAGCCGCAGCGAGTTGCCGATCCAGTCGGCGGTGGGCTGGTGGCCGGCGGCCAGCATCACCATGAGGTCCTGGGCGACCTCCTCGACCGTGAAGCCGTCGGTGTTGCCCAGCATCCGGGAGGCGACGTCGTCGCCGGGCTCCTCGGCCTTCGCGGCGAGCAGGGCGAACATGGACTCGGCCAGGTGGCGCTGGCCCTCCAGCGCGCCCTCCTGGCCGTTGATCATGTCGTTCAGGGCGGTGACGAGCCCCGGCCCCTGCTCTTCGGAGAAGCCGTAGACGCTGGCGAGGACGCGTACCGGCAGCAGCATCGCGTACTCGGCGATGATGTCGCAGGCCCCCTTGCCGCACAGCGCGTCGATCAGTTCGTCGGCGAAGCGCTCGGCCCGCTCCTTCAGCACGAACGGGTCGATCCCCTCCAGGGCCGTGGAGATGACGTTCGCGCGCTCGCGGTGCCGCTCGCCGACGGTGTAGAGGATGGACGGCTGCTTGCGGCCGATCATCGGCAGCAGCGGCCAGTCCGCCGGAATGGAGTCCCACTGGTTCCACAGCTCGGAATCGCGGGAGAAGAGGACCGGGTCGCTGGTGACCTGGTGGAGCTCGCGGTAGCCGAGGACCAGCCAGGCCGGTACGTCGCCGTCGAGCACGACGGGGGCGACCGCGCCGTGCTCGCGCCGGATCTGCCGGTACAGCTCGGTGGGGTCGGTCTGGAAGCGCGGCCCGCTCAGGGGGACGGGCGGGTGCTCGGGGAGGGTCACGGGGTGGGCTCCGGGATCGGCTGCGGGACCGGCCGTGCGGCCGGGGCGACGACGGTCCGCAGGTGCTCGACGAGCGTGATGAGGACCTGCTTGCTGGACTCGCGCGACCGGGCGTCGCAGAAGACCAGCGGCACCTCGTCGGCGAGGTCGAGGGCCCCGCGGATCTGGGCGGGGGTGTGGGCGGGACCGCCGAAGTCGTTGCAGGCGACGACGAACGGCGTCCCGTGGTGCTCCAGGCGGTCGATGGCGTACCAGGAGTCGGCGAGCCGTCGGGTGTCGACGAGCACCACCGCGCCGAGCGTCCCGGAGAACAGCCGGTCCCACAGGAACCAGAACCGCTCCTGCCCGGGTGCCCCGAACAGGTACAGGACGTTGTGGGTGTCGAGCGAGATCCGGCCGAAGTCGAAGGCCACCGTGGTGGCCGACTTGGCGGCGACCCCGGCGGTGTCGTCGACGGTCTCGCCCGCCTGCGTCATCGTCTCCTCGGTGTTCAGCGGACGGATCTCGCTGACCGAGCGGACGAGGGTGGTCTTGCCGACTCCGAATCCGCCGACGACGACGATCTTCAATCCGTTGTCGGCGGTGCTGTGCAGGGTCTGGCGCTGTTCAGAGGTTACGGAGTCCAACGAGCACCTGCTCCAGGATGTCGTGATCGGGAAGGCGGTACGACGCACGGGGATGCCGGGCGCTGATCCGGCCGGTGTCGTGCAGGTCGGCCAGGAGGATCCGGGTGATCGACACCGGCAGACCGAGCCCGGCCGCGACCTCCACCACCGCGGTGGGGTACCTGCACATACGCAGGATCGCGGCGTGCTCCGACTGCATGCCGGGGACCGGGTCGCTCTCGGAGACCACCAGCGTGACCAGGTCGAAGGCGTCGGACCCGGCGCGGCTGCGGCCGCCGGTCAGGGTGTAGAGCCGGTCGGGGGAGTCGTCCCGGCCCGGCCTGCCGCGGCTCATCCCCGGGGCCTCGCGACCAGGTGCTCACCCAACTGCTCCACCAGCTCCGACATGTTGTGGCCCACGAGGCCTGCGTCGGCGTCCTCGTCGGCGACGACGGCGAGGTGGGCACCCTCGCCGGCCTCCACGATGAAGAGGATGCCGCCGTAGAACTCGGCGATCGCGGAGCGGACCCCGCCGGTGCCGTCGCCGAACTCCACGGAGGCACCGTGCGACAGGCTCTGGATGCCGGCGGCGATCGCGGCGAGCTGGTCGGCCTGGTCGACGGAGAGCTCGGGGGTGCGGCAGAGCTTCAGGCCGTCACGGGAGAGCACCAGGGCGTGCCGGGTGCCCGGGGTGCGTTCCAGCAGGCCCTCGAGGAGCCAGCTGAGCTTCTCGTCGGTGGTGGAGCCGGTCATTACGAGGTGCCTTCCGGGTACGGGGGGTTCGAGGTCGGTGACGGCGTCCGCGGAGCGGACGTCGGGCCGGCGGGATCGGTGGGTACGGAGGGGGAGCCGGGACGGTCGTCGCCGGCGGACGCGTCGGGGGCGGACGCGATCTCCGGCGCGGGGCCGCCCTCAGGCTCGCCGTCCGGCCGGTCGGTGGTGCCGCGGACCGCGCGGCGGAAGGTGCCGAAGCGGTTCGCCGCACCGGCGGCCGCGCCGGTGCGCGGCCCTTCGGCGGGCGCCTTCGCGGCGGCTTGCGGCCCCTCGGGGTGGGCGGCGGCCATGGCCCGGCCGCGGCGGCGCTGGGGCAGGCCGCTCTCACCGAAGCGCGGGTGCTCGCCGGTGCTCTCGGCCGCGCTGTCGTGCACGGTCTCGGGCTCGCGGGCCGTGGCCGGGGCGCCGGTCGTGGCGGGCACGGACAGGCCGCGGCCCGAGACCGGAGGCAGCGTGTCGGCGGGCGTGGCCGCCGGCTCCGCGGGTGCGTGGCTGATCAGCTCCTGCGGCAGCATCAGCAGGGCGCCGGTGCCGCCGCGCGCGGAGGGACGGAACGACACGGTGAGGCCGTGCTTGCGCGCCAGCCGGCCGACGACCGCGAGGCCGAGGCGGGTGCCGGAGAGGCCGGCCAGGTCCTGCGGGGCGGAGCCGACGGCGGCCTCCGCGCGGCGCTGCTGCACGTCGCTCATCACGAGGCCGCTGTCCTCGATGGCGATGATGACGCCGGCCGGGACCTCCTCGACGTAGACGTGCACCTCGGCGGTGGGCGGCGAGAAGTTCGCGGCGTTGTCCATGAGTTCGGCCAGGGCGTGCATGACGCCCTCGGCCGCGTGCCCGGCGACGGCCGCGTCGCTGCTGGAGTGCAGCCGCACCCGCTGGTAGCCGCTGATCCGGCCCATGGCGCCGCGGAGGATCGACTCCATGACGATGGGGCGGGCCCAGCGCCGGCCGGACCTGGCCCCGCTGAGCACGGCGACGGAGTCGGCGAGCCGGCCCGCCTGCGCGGTGCGGTGGTCGAGGTGGAGCAGGTCGGTGAGGACGTCCTCGTCGGCGTGCCGGTTCTCCATCTCCCGGAGGTCGGCGAGCATGCTCGTCGCGAGGGCCTGCATGCGTCCGGCGGCGTTGGCCGCGGCGGCCATGGCGGCGGACCGGCCGGACTCGGCGCGCCGCAGCCGGGTTTCGAGCCGCGCGGTCTCCGCGGAGTGTTCCCGAACCAGTACGGCGACCTCGGCCGCGTGGGACCGGGCGATCTCCTCGGCCTGGGCGGCGTGCGCCGCACGGGAGGCGCCGGTCTCCGCGTCGTGGCGGTCCTTGAGGACGGCCGCCTCGCGTTCGGCGGTGGCCTGGAATCCGGCGAGGTACGCGTCCTTGGAGGCGACTTCGGCGGCGAGGGTCTCGGACCTCCGGGCGAGTACGCGCGCGGTTCGCCCGTACCAGGTCACGGCGAAGGCCGCGGCCGAGAGCAGGAGGACGCCGCAGGCGGCGAACCAGCCGAGCGGCTCACGGACTTCGCCGGGTGCCGCGGCGACTGCGGCCGCGGCGAGGGCACCGCCCGCGGCGGCGGTCAGCAGCGAGGCGGTCAGGGCAGGACGGAAGGGGGTGGGTGACGCCGACATCAACCAGACTCTCGGGAGCGGGCACACGGGGAAGGGAGTCGCAACGACGGCACTATAGATGTGTTGTTGATCAGTTCGGAACTCTTGTGATCGGATCGGCATTCATGGGCGAGCATACTTTTCCCGTACTGCGCCCAAGAAGGTCCGAACTTGTTGGCCCCGCAGGAAGTACCGCGGGGTAAGCGCTTCCTGACTTTCCCTCGGTTCCGCACTCCGCCCTACACGCCCCGGCGCTGCGGATGGTGGGGCTTCGCGCGTACTCGGCACCGTCATCGCGGTCGTCTCTCACGACGCCACAGCAGCGGCGACGCTGCGATGCGCGGGGCGAGACGGCCGTCCGGGCGGCCCGGTCCCAGCATCGAGGTGGCAGGATGACGCGGTGTCCGACTCCCTGCATGAACCGTGGCTGCGCGGCATCGCCTTCAATCCGGCGGCGCCCTCCGACGTCCTGATACGCCTGGTGGACCCGGCGTCCGGTGAGACCGGCCTTTCGATGTGCGAAGGTCGTGACCTACCTGACGCCGTCATCGACGCGGCCCTCCACCACCCGGCCGAGAAGATCCGCCGCGCGCTCGCCCGCAACCGGCACGTCGACCCGGCGCGGCTCGCCCCCCTGGCGACGGACCCGTCCGGGCTCGTCCGCGGGTGGCTCGCAGCCGGCCCCCGTCACTTCCCCCGACGGGTCCGACCGCTGCCGGACGACGTCATCGTGACCCTCCTGACCGCCCGGGACGGTGGCGAGGACGGCATGCTCACCGAGAACGAGATCAGTGCGGAGCTCGACTCGTCCCGGCAGATCCCCCGGTCCTTCCACCACTCCATGGCCGCCAGCGAGCACCCCGAACTCCGGATACGGGCCACCCGGAGGTGGCAGTCGCTCACCCCGGCGCAGCGGGAGGCCCTCCTCGACGACCCGGACCCCGAGGTCCGTCAAGCGGCGCAGGACGGGAGCTGGGAGCTGGACCCGGAACGGGTGGAGGCCCAGCTGCCGTCCATCGGCTCGCTCAGCAAACCGCACACGCTCGGCACGTGCGTCCTGTCGCCCGCGCTCGTCGAGCAGTGCTTCACCGACGGCACGGTGCAGCCCCTGACCTGGAACCGGCACACCCCTGCCGACGCCGTCGCGCGACTCGCCCGCCACCCCGAGGCGAAGGTCCGCGCGATGGTCGCCGCGCGGCCCGACGTGGGACCGGACCTCGTGGCGGAGCTGAGGGACGACCCGGACGCGTACGTGCGGATGCGCGCACGACTCCACCCCTTCCCCCGCACCTGGGCCGAGTACGGGGAGATCCGCCGGGTCCTCGGCCACGGTCCGGACTGCACCTGCCCGATCCCTGAGCCGGCCACCGACCCGTCCCCCGACTGGTTCGCCGCCTGCGCGGTGTCCGAGGAACCGGTGCTCCGCCGGGTAGCGGCGAGCCGGCCCGGCCTGCCCGCAGAACTCGTCGCGACACTCGCACAGGACGAGGACGAGGAGGTACGGATCCGGCTGGCCTGCCACCACCCGCTCGCCCCGCCACACCTCCTCCTGGACGTCTTCGTCACCCGCCCGGCCCACCGTCCGCACCTGCTGACCCTGCCCGACTTCCCGCGCACCGGCCTCACCCACCTCGTAGACCACCCGGATCCCGAGGTACGGGCTCTGGCCGCAGCCGATCCCATCCTGCCCGTGCCCCCGGTGGAAGACCCCGACGAGTCGGTGTGCAGGGCAGCCGCCGCCAACCCGAGCCTGACACCGGAGGCTCTGGAGGCCCTCCTCGCCGACCCGCGCACCGCGGAGGGCGCCGCGGCCAACCCGTCCCTTCCCGTCCCCCGCATGCACGCACTCCTCGACCGCTGTCTCAGCGAAGCCGCCAACTGAGCGCCCACAAGGCGACGACGCATCAACGTCTGCCGCAGCGACCGGTCGAGCCCCAACGGGCTCACTGCCAAGTCCGTGTCGACGAGCTCACGCCTGCCGCGACGACCAGCCCGCCTCCGCTCGCCCCAGGGAGTGTGGGCGTGGAATCGGCGGGACAGAGGCCCGGACCAGGGACTTTTGACGGGCGGCGACTACCATCCCGTACGTCCGGGACCGCCGCGCGGCCTCTCGGGCCGTCTGTCGTACCTCCGAGCATGGGGAAGCGTGTGTCCGATCTGTTGGCTGACGACCCGAGGACCGCTGCAGCCGCGTCGGGCGAGAGCATCTCCCTCTCCGACAGTCACAAGAAAGTCCTGCTGCAGGAGCTCGGGGCGGGTGAGGTCGTCCGGTCCGTCTATCACGACGGTTGGGGCTACGCCGTGCTCACCGGGAAGGGGCTCATCCTTTTCCGGAACCTTCTGGCGCCGAAGGCGAGCCGTGTGGCCGGACCGCTGCGGATCCTGCGGAGCGCGTACGGGATGTTCGACTCCGTCGAGATCCTGGTGGACGGCAAACCACACAAGCTGCACGGCTCGAAGCTCGATCCGAAGGGAGAGTTCCTGGAAGCGTCGGGAACGCTTCTGCCCCCGGACTCGCCCCTGCGTCCCGGCGGCGGCAGGCGGACCTCCGCATGGATACGGCGGCACCCGGTCTCGGTGGTCGCGGGGGCCGTCGCGGTGCTGGTCGCCGGGCTGAGCGGGCCCGGGCAGCCCGATGCCGTGGCACAGGTCGGGACGGACCACGCGCCGGCCGTGCCCGACTTCCGCGGGGCCTCCCTGGCCGCCGCCGCTGCGACGGCGCGCCGCGGGGCATGGCGGGTGGGGGCTGCCGACGCCTCGTCCGCGTACCGGTCGGTGACGGCCTCTCAGGCCGGCTGGCGTGTCTGCTTCCAGAACCCTTCCCCTGGCGAACGGCCCGACGGGTACCACGGGACTCTGACGCTCTACGCCGTTCCGGAGGCGGAACTGTGTCCCTCGCAACTGGACGGCACTCGGCGTGTGCTGATGCCGGACCTCGTCGGCGAACGGCTCGATGCCGCGTCGCGGGCGCTCGCCACGCTCGACCTCGACCGCGTCACGCGCTTCCACGCGCACACCGGGCAGCGTCTGGACGACCGGAGCCAGGGCCTGGCGGACTGGCGGGTCTGCCGGCAGCAGCCGGAGGCGGGCATCGAGGTGCCCCTCACCACACAGGTCGACCTGTGGCTGATCGGCCCGAGCGTCCCCTGCACCGCACCCAGCCCGACCCCGGCCCCGAAGCCCAAGCCCAAGCCCAAGCCGAAGCCGAAGCCCGAGTCGGGTTCGCAGGCGACCTCGCACCCCAAGCCACGTGCGCAGCCGTCCCGTGACTCCGCCTCGGACGGCGGTACGTCGGGAGGGAGCGGCGACGAGTCGCGGGACGACGGCTCCTCCGGAGGCTCGGACGGCACGAGCGGCGGCTCCGGCACCGGCTCCGGCGTTGGATTCGGACAGTTCTGCTCCCCCGTGGGTGCCACTGCCACGACGTCCGACGGGCGTCCGGCGAAGTGCTTCATGGGCAAGGACGGAGCGGCCCGGTGGGGGTACCGCTCCGGCTGAGCGCGTCACCAGGGCGCCCGTCCGGGCGGGCGCCGTCGGAGCTCATCAACGCGTCGCGGTCCCATCAGGAGCGGCGCGAGGGATCGGCTGTGGGGTCGACGGTCAGCGGCGTTCGTAGGCCGTGAAGGGCCTGCTCCGTGCCGGGTACGAGTCGTGGTGGCGCCGATGGGTCGGCATCCGTACACGAAGATCGTGCCCACCGGAACGTCCACGGCGTGCAGCTCGCTCTGCGTGAGCAGGACGGCGACGCCGCTCCCGACGGACACCGGAGAGGGCCGGAGGCGATGGAGCCCGGACTCGCCGGCGGCCGGAGGGACCTGCCAGATCTCGCGGCCGTTCTTCATGTGGATCGCGACGGCGGTGGCGCAGGCTCCCCCTTGGCCGCGTAGGGAGCGCCGTCCCCATCGCGGGTGAGGACCAGGACCGAGTCGCCCCTGTCGGCGGGACCGTGGCAGACCGCCGAGCGGCCGGGTGGCACGTACTCCCAACTCCGTTCGCCCGTACGGGCGTCGTAGCCGCACTGCGTCGAATCGGCTGTGGACCAGCGTATCGCCGGACAGCCAGGCCCCGTTGCCCTGCTGTTCGGCCTTGCGGTTCGCAGGAGTGACCCAGACGACGCCCAGGTCCTCGGGCCAGGCTCGGGCTCGGGCTCGGGCTCGGAGGAGCATCCGGCGATGTGCGCACAGGGCGGACCAAGGGACTTATCGCGTTCTCGGCGGCGATCATCATGGAGAGCCGGTCTGCCCAGGCGGAATACGCCTCCGCTGCTGGTCAAGAATGTGGCCCATGGTTCGCACTGCCGAGCAGGGACGACTCCGCAGAGAGCGACGCGGGCGTGGGCGGCCGTACTCTCCGTTCGGCAGGTAACGCCCCTGCACGCCGGTCCGTACCCGGCGCAGGGGGTCCGTCGATCACCTGCCGGTGATCCCGCCGCCTGCCGCAACGACGTTCGGCTGACCGGAAGGCCGGCCGTAGCCGTCCCACTCGGAACCGTCACATCAATGCCGCACGAACGGCAGATCCGTCGGCTTCACGTGCTCCCGCGGCCCCGCTGCCCGCAGAACCACGTCCAGCACCCGCGCCGGGTCAGCGGCGTACGCGTGGGAGAACCACGCCATATTGGCTTCCACCACAGCCCACCGATGGCCCGGGCGGTAGGTGTCGAGCAGCTGTCCGACATCCACGACGACGGCGCTCGGCAGGGCGGGCCCGGCCGCAGCGACCAGGCGGTCGACGAACTCGGCGATCTCCGCGGCGATGGGCCCGTGCCTGTCGAGCGGGTGTGGGTCGAGCCGGCCGAACACCGCGTATCGACTGCCCGCGGCGATCTGTCCGTCGAGCAGGAACAGCCGGTACTCGGCGGCGAAGGTCACCACATCGGAGAGCAGCACCGGCGTGCCAGGGTCCAGATCGGCGGGCAGCCGGGAACCGTCTGCGTAGACGTCCGCCGGGAAGGACTTGTCCCGTGGCGGCTTGACGAACGTCGGCCGCTCGATCGCCCAAGCATCCAGGACGGTCGCGGCACGGACCTCCCGTCCGGTGAACTCCTCCGGCAGCTCGGAAAGCCAGTCGTCCGCCGGTTCGAGCAGCGCGAACCCCAGCCGCCCGGCCAACCGCGCGCCTGCCACCGGCCCCCCGTACCAGTACGCGGGTCCCGGCGCCGGAGAGACCTCCTCAGCGGCGGCGACCACCATCCCCCGCCCCGCCGCCTCAACGGCCAGCAGCTCCATCGTCGACGTCCGCCGCCCAGGCATGACCAGCACCGCAACTCTCCTTCGCGACGTGCAAAGACGCCAGCCTAGACCCGACCCGGTCCCGGCCGCCTGCCGTTTGAAGGGGCAGGACTGGCGGGGCGCGTGGGCCCGAGGAACTGCAACCCAACGCTGATACGGGCTTCGCGGCCGACGGGCGACGATGCCGTTGAGCGGGACCGTGCCGGGCTCGCGCCCAGGCCTGTTGCGAATGTGGATCTCTCTCTACAGTGATCACGGCGTAGCGCGAGGGGACATGGCAGACCGGAATGAAGCAAGAGCCGAAGGCGTGGTACAGCGTCAGAACCTTCTACAGATGGCTGACCTGGGAGAACCGCCCCTACGAGGAGCGTGTCGTCCTGTTCCGAGCACAGTCCCTCGACGATGCCCTCACCCTGGCTGAGCGGGAGTCGGCCGAGTATGCACGGGAGGGCGACTTCGTCGTCCTCGACATGATGCAGGCATACCGGATCTCCGACCTCGACGAGGAGCTGGGCGCGGGGACGGAGGTGTTCTCCCAACTCCATGCGCTCGACCTCACGTCGAGCGAGTTCCTCGACCGCTACGACTCAGGACCGGCACACACCCAGATCGGTGAGTGATGTCCTTCGGGCCGGCAGCGGGACGAGCCGTTGGCGCTCGGCGTCCTCGCCTTTCACCGACTAGGGTGCATTGCGAAAGTACTGGTCGGAGCCACCCTCGTAACAAACGGCGAGTTCGTCGTCATGTGGCCGCGGGCGGCTGCCTCTTGAGGCGGCTGATCCCGCACTCGACCGCCTGGCGTGGGCAGCAGCAATGGCCCGCCGGCCACCGAAGGTCCTCTGCTGTGAGCCAGAGGGCTATGCGGCCTTGCGCGGCTTCCTCCTGCGGGTTCGTGGGGATGACATCGGCCATGCGCGTCACCCTGTCCAGGTCCGAAGCGTCCACGACGCGGAGCGATGCGGGTGGGTCGCGTAGTCGCTGGCGAGGCGACGGTGGCTCATGCACCACCGACGCCTGGCCCGCGACTACGAAGCCCTGCCCTCCCGTTCCGAAGGCATGATCCGATCGTGATGATCGATCTGCTGAGCCGTCGCCTCACCCGAGAAGCCGCACTGGACTTGCGCGGTACATGGCTCACCCGGACGGGCCGCAACGAAAGGGCATCAGCCCTCGTCGAAGCCGCGGAAGGTTCCTGATTCATCAGCGGCGTCGGCGAACTCCGCGAAGTCCATGTTGGCGATGCTGAGGTTGGTCGAGATATCAGGGAACCAGCGAGCGGGGACCCTGAACGTCCGCCCAGGCTCGTCCGAGAGGTCCACGGCCAGGAGTGGGTGACCCGGATCCTTCATCGCGGCTGCGTCCGCCAGAAACATGTAGACGATCTGCTCGTCTTCGTGGGCAGCAGCCTCTTCAGCCATCAAGGCCTGGACCCCCACGCCGGCAAAGCGAAGCTCGCTGACACACGTGGCATGGGGGTAATCGCCCGCCGCGTCGAGCGCGACTCGAAGCGATTTCCAGGCCTTCTCGTCACCGAAGTCGGTACGCAGAACCAGCGAGGTCAGATCATCGGGCTGAGGCAGAGGCATCTCGCGATCCTCTCATCCGCCGCTGACTCGGCTGTCCGGACCTGGTAGCCACCGCACCGGCGGAACTCCTCAAGCAACCCGGCGATACCAGACGCCCCAGCCGGGATAAGGCGCTCTGTGAGGACTCCTCGAAAAAGTGGTGGGCTTGACCTGGTCATGGGCCACTGTCGCGCACGAGGCTGCCCAGGTAGCGGAACGCGGTCAGCTGCGTCATCGCACGCGATAAAGCCGGCGACGTCGGCGATCACCTCCGGAATACTGATCGCCCATGGATGAGGTCGAGGTCGTCGTCGCCCATTCCGAGCGTGCGACCCTGCGCGTGGGCGACGTGTTCCTGAAGGTGGACGCCGACCAGGCGCGTATCGACGTCGAGGTCGAGGCGATGTCCCTCGCGCCCGTCCCCACCCCGGAAGTCCTGTGGCGTAAGCCGCCCGTGCTCGCGATCGCCGCACTCCCGGGGACGACGCTCGGCCGTCTCGGCAGACCGTCGACCGGCACGCCGGCGGCGTGGGCCGCGGCGGGCGCTGTCATCCGTACGCTGCACGACGCGCCGCTGCCGCCCCGGTCCGGCCGGGCCGGCCAAAGCATCGTCGCGCTGGCGGCGGAACTCGACGCCGAGTGCGAGTCGCTCGTCACGAACGGCCTCCTGCCCGCCGACCTGGTCACCCGTAACCGCCAGGTCGCCGAGGCCGCGCTCCGGCCGTGGACTCCGGCGTTCACCCACGGCGACCTGCAGATCGCGCACGTCTTCGTCGAAGGCGACGAGGTCACCGGCATCATCGATTGGTCCGAGGCGGGCCAGGGCGATGCCTTGTACGACCTCGCCACCTTCACGCTCGGGTACGAGGAGCACCTCGACGACGTCCTCGCCGGCTATGGCACCGACATCGACCTCGACGTGATCCACGCGTGGTGGTCGTTGCGAAGCCTGCTGGCAGTTCGCTGGCTGATCGAGCACGGCTTCGACCCGTTCGCGCCAGGCTGTGAGGTCGACGTGCTGAGATCCCGGATGTGAGGCTACGCGGGCCCGACTGCTACGAGTGCCTCGGACGCCCCCCGGCCCTCGCTCTCAACAAAGCGTGGTGCGGAGACGTCTCCGGCAGGTGGCGGCGCAGTCAAGGGTGACGAACGCGTGGTGGATGTCGTCGCGGATACCGCGATCAGACACAGTTCAAGATCCACTTTCCGTACACGCCCTAGTGGGCCAGGCCTCCGTTCGGGCACCATGAGCCGGTCGGGGCCCCGGGTCGTACGCGCGGTCGGGGGACCGTTGTTCGAGGACCGGGGGAGTTGGTCGTGGGCAGGTTCAGGCGGGGTGGGCCGACCATCGAGACGGATGCTCAACGGCGGGTGCGGCGCAGCCCGTTGCTCTTCACGATGCCCATCGTGCTGCTCGTCCTGCTGACTGCGGTGCTCGGTTGGGAGGCCGTCCGGGCCAACCTGACGGCGGAGGCCCGGGCCGAATGGCCGTGGCGGCTGCAGCTGCTCGACATGGAGCCGCTCGGCAGCCTGCTCGCCGTCGCGGCCGGCGCGGTCCTCGCCAGGGCCCAGTACGCCCGTACCGTACGGCCGATGCTGGGCTGGCGCGCCGACTGGACGACCGGGCACCTTCGGGGCGGCGTACCCGAGTGGCAGGTCGGGCTGCTCAACGGAGGCTCGCACACCGTCGTGATCGAGGCCTACGAGTGCCGGGCCGTCCTGCGCGGCGAGGACCCGCAGCACGCCGCCCCGTGGACCGACATCCAGGGTGTGGCCGAGGTGCTGACCGGGGCCGGGCTCACCGTCGGGGAGGACTTCCAGCTGATCACCATGGGGAGATTCCCCCTGGTGGGCACCGGCTCCTACGAGACGACGATGCTCGGCGCCTTCTCCCAGCGCTTCGTCGACGAGGTAGAGGCGCTCCACATCAGGGTCCGCGTCGGCGATGTCGTCGGGGACAGCCACGAGCGGATCCTCGACGCCTTGAAGGGCGCCCGCTCGACCTCGTATCAGCGCCCCGCGCCCTGACCGTCCAGCCAGCGCAGCACATCAGGCAGCGCCCACTGGGCGGCGAAGTGACCGGCTTCCGGTACGAGCACGAGCTCGGCGCCGGGGATCCGTCCGGCCAGCCAACGGGTGTGCGTCACAGGCGAGAAGGCGTCGTCGAGGCCGTGCCACAGCAGCACGGGTGAGGTGACGGAGGAGACGTCGAAGCCCCACGGGCGGACGAAGGCCAGGCAGTCGTCGAGCCAGCCGTGATGCGAGACCCGCAGGGCCTCCTCGTAGGTGCGCAGCAGCACCGCCCGTACCCGCGGGTCTTCGACGACCGGCAGGTCATGGGGGGAGAGATCGGCACGCAGGTCGTCGAGGAGACGCACCGGGTCCTGCCGGATGGCGACGGCCCGGGCGGCCAGGTCCCGTTCGAGCCCATCGGGGTCCCGCCCGTCCAGATGCGCACGGGCCAGGCCGTACTCGTGCACGTTGAACGGGGTCATGCCCGCGTACCAGTCCAGACCGGCCGCGTCCGGGGGAGCGAGCCCGACGAGTACGGCGGCCGCCCGGACCCGCTCCGGCAGCAGCGCCGCGCAGGCGAGCGCGTGCGGGCCTCCGCCGGACCGGCCGACCACCGCGAACCGCTCGACGCCGAAGGCATCGGCGACGGCCGCCACATCCCGGGCCGCGTCGGCGACCCGGCGGCCCGGGGCGCGCTCGGACTCCCCGTAGCCGGGACGGTCGTAGGCAAGGAAGCGGAACCCGGGATGCTGCGCGGCGAGCCCGGGCAGCAGGGTGCCGAGACGGGTACCGGGCGTCCCGTGGAGGAGAACCACCGGGGTGCCCGAAGGATCGCCCCATTCCTCGGCCACCAGAAGCCGGCCGTCGTCGGTGCGCACAGGGTGTCCCATGGGAGGGAGCCTAAGGCTTGTCCCGTAAACGATCTCTGACCCCGTGCGGATGCGCGTGGGTCGTGGGCCGAAGTTGAGAAGGGGCTCGACACGTTCTTGTGCACCGCGGGAGCGTCGCGTGAGTTCACCCAGGTGCGACTGATCGGATACTGCTACAACGAGACCTTCGACGTGGGCTGAGGCTGATCATCTTGAGCGAATACGACATCTACGCCGGCTTCCGGGGGCCGCAGGCCCCTGGGGCCACCCTCGCGGAGGCCCTGCGGGCCGACCTCGAAGTGGCCTTCGGCATCGAGTTCTTCTGTGACACCGATGGGCAATCCCCCTCCTTCACCTGGGGGGACAACGAGCACTGGCTGAGCTGCTGGGTCGCCGTGCCGCCAGACCTGGACGAGCCGTACCATTCCCACCCGGCCCGGGTCACTGCCAATCAGCCGGACTCGGACGCCTGGGCCCACCGGGTCTTCGAAGCCCTGGACGCAACGGGCCGGTACTCGCTGTTCATGATCGAGGACGACGAGGACCTGGTCCGGACGAACATGGAGCTCGCCCGCACCCAGTGGGAAGAGCGCTGATCCCCTGACCCGCAGCCAAGGATCTGTGCCTGTCCAGGAAGTGATCAGCGCGGCAGTACCGACGGGAACCGTGTGAGGAGCTCGCCGTGACTGGTGTGATCACGGCGTCGCAGCCGTCCTGGATAGCCCCGTTCACCGGGCTGAGCGCGCGGCAGTTCGGCCAGCTGATCACCGCGCTGCGGCGCGAGGGCGCTGATCCGGTCCGCGAGGGCCGGCCCCGGAGCCTGCCCCTGGAGGACCGGGTCCTGCTGGTCGCCGCGTACTGGCGCACCAACCTCACCCTGCGCCAGCTCGCCCCGCTGTTCGGGGTGTCGAAGGCGGCCGCCGACCGCATCATCGACCATCTCGGGCCGTTGCTCGCGCTGAACCAGCGCCGGCAGTTCCGCAAGGACACCGTCCTGATCGTGGACGGCACCCTGGTCCCCACCCGCGGCCACAGCGTCGCCGAGCAGTCGAAGAACTACCGGTACTCCACCAACCACCCACCGGCCCGGTCATCCCACACCGCTGCGAACCCGGCCAGCCCGAGCTCCTGGCCTGGAAAGAGGAGCACAACGCCTCCCACCGCATGGTTCGAGCCCGCGTCGAGCACACCTTCGCCCGCATGAAGACCTGGAAGATTCTCCGCGACTGCCGCCTCCAAGGCGACGGCGTCCACCACGCCATGCTCGGCGTCGCCCGCCTGCACAGCTTCGCCCTCGCCGGGTGACGGAAGGAGGCGCAGGCCATCCAGCAGGCGATCCCACTCATGTGTAGGTGACCGTCACCCGCTCGAAGCCGAGGCCGAGCAGGAGCTTCTGGAGCATCTCGGTCGTGTTCCGCTCCGCCCGCGACGTCAGGCCGGACTCGCGGGCGGCGTCGCTGATCCGCTGGGCGGCGAGGACGTTGACAGCCTGCTCGCTCGCCGGATTGTCCGAGAAGAGATCGCCCAGCCGGTCGAGCAGGCCGCGCTGCTTGGAAACGGCGTACGAGCGCCCGGGATCGAGCGCGGGAGCGGCCAGCCGGGCGTGTGGCAGACGCAGGGTGGCCTCGGTCCGGTCCGCGTCGACGGTCACGGCGTCGTTCCCGAGGCCGCCCAGTTCGACGTAGGCGCCGACGCTGCCGTTCGCCACGTAGAGCGTGCGGGTTCCGCGGATCGCGTCCGGCAGGAACCGCGCGTCGCGCTCCAGGTCGACCACGACCTGGTAGGTCCCTGCCGCGCCCTCGTACCGGCTCAGGTCCTGGACGGACTGCAGGACGGCGGGACCGGAGCGGTCCTTCACCTGCGTCCCGAAGACGTCCAGACCGGGGAGCCTGAGGAACTGACCGATCAGCATGAGGGCGACGGCGAGCACGAGCAGAGCGCCGGTGACGAGGCGCCACTTTCCTCCGGATCGCCGCCAGGTCCGGTGGGGCGGTGAGGGGCTGTTCTCGGTGTCTTCTCCCATGGTCGCCTCGTGCCCGCGTCTACGTATCCCATTCCCAACTCCGCTGATAATGCGACGGGTTGATGCTCCTGAGGAGGGTGTGCCGGACGTGCGGACCCGATGAACCACGCGGCATACCGCACGTGGTCGCGGGTACGCGGGGTCTGTCCGCAGGTGGTGATCCGGAGGAGGAAGAGGGGCATGATCGATTGGAGAGCGGTGCGGAGACAGGCCGGAGGGCTGCGAGGCAGGGCGGCGCGGCCCGGCGAGACGAAATCGGCAAAGGTGAGGCCGGGCGGGGGAGCAGGAGCCGACTCCGAGCCGGCCGACACCGGCGGGGGAGGCGCCGAGCCGGCCGATGCGGGGCCAGGCGGGGCGGGGCCGGGGACCCGAGCGACGAAGGCGAAGGCAGCGGTCCCGGTCCGGCGGGGCCCGGGGCGGTTCGTGCGGGCGCTGGTCACGCTGACGGCCCTCGCGGGCATGGTGGCGTTCGCCGTGGTCCTGGCCAGACTCACCCTTGAGGCCTCGCCGGCATCCGTGCCCCTCACCCACAGCAATCTGACACCGGGCCGGTCGATCGAGAACTACCTCAACCAGCCCGGCTTCGTGGACACCGTCAAGCAGCTCGGGGGGAACATCGCCCTCGGTGTCCCCTTCGGAATCCTGCTGCCGCTCCTGTCGCTCAAGGCGCGCGGATTCCTTCGGGTCGCGCTCATCACCGCGGTGACCATGCTGCTCGTGGAACTGGTGCAGGGCGCGCTCGTCACGGGTCGTGCCTTCGACATCGACGACGTCTTCCTCAACACGACGGGAGCGCTCCTCGGCTACGTGCTCGTCGGCCGTCGGCTGGGTCGTATCGTCCGCCCGCGCACTCGCCCCCGCTGGTGGCAGCGGCGCGCGCACACCCCGTCCCACTGACGCCGTGGCGGGGAGGCGGCGCGGTCGGCGGGCCGTCGTGCCTGGCGGCGCCTTGTACATGTGCGGCTACGTGCGACGCGACCGGCCGCCGTTCCGCATCCACTTGCCGCCGGTCGCCGCGCCGGAGGGCCCCGCGGCCCGCGCCCGTGGAGGTGAGCCGGCCGGCACGTCGGGCCCCACCCGGACCGGCTGCGGATGCGTGCACGGGGGCAGAGTGTCGAGGGCTCGATCTTCCCCGGACCTGTCGGCCGCCCAGAGGCACGTCCAGCACTCGCCGGAGTCCGGGACGTCCTGCATTCCGACGGCCCACCAGAGCCAGTCCCAGCCCGCACGAAGCACCGCGAGCGCGTTGGTCGCTCTCCCGGTTCACCGATGACGCTGATGTGCCGGGACGTGTGAAGCGCGCGAGCCTCATCGCTCGATCCGGGGCGACAGGCCGTTGCGGAGCAGTCGGATCAGAACGGCTCAAAGCTGGGCGTGACCGGGCCGATCTCACCGCGCTCCGCCAGTTCGTTCAGGTCTTCCGGCTCGAGGAACTCCAGGGCGTCCGGGTCTATCCCGTAGTGCGGGTCCACATCGCGCATGCGCTCGGCGAAGGCGAGCACGAAGTCGGAGAACGGTCCGTCGAAGACCTCGGGGTCGACCCCGTCGCTGTTCGTGACGATCTTCCAGCGGTCCGGGTCCGGGTCGCATGGCCAGAAGAAGTGCTCGTCGCCGAAATAGTCGTAACCCCAGGAGATGAGGCCGTCCGGGTCGGGGTGAAACCGGAACGGGTACTCGTCCGAGTCGCGGCGCCATGACCGGCCGAACGTTTCGTGGACCTGCCGCATACGTTCCAGCAGCGGGCTGGGCCCGCTGGGGTGGAAGACGACCAGCTCTCCGCTGATCACTCCGGTGCCGTAGGCGTCGAGGAACGCCTTGAAGTCGCGGGGCAGCGCTGAGCCGATATAGCTCTCCACCTCGGCCCAGTCGTCCGGGGACGACTCCCGGACCGGTGGTGGGCCGAACAACTGCACCAGGTCGCCCACACTCGCCATACGCCCCACCTGCCTGATCGTCGATTCTCAGCGGGCAAACCCAGTCACACGCGGCGGCGAGGATCAAGGGCGGACCCGGGCCGGTGACTGCCTTCCGCCGAGACCTCTCGCCACATTGATCGCTGCGGTACGACCAAGAGGTTACGCATCGCTCACGCCGCCCCGCCACCAAGACCCAGCAGCGGCAGCGGCTCAGCGGTCTGCATCGGGTTTCGCCGGTATCAGCTGTTCGCGGCCTCGAACGTATGCACCGCGGTCCGGAAGGTTCCCTGCGTGGACTGAGCGGGGTTGATCAGCACCACGAAGTCCGGCAGGGCTCCCGGAGCGGGCCGCCCGGCCTCGTCCTGACCGCCGGCTTCGGCCTGCCAGTCGATCAAGTGGACGACCACGGCATGCCGGCCTTCCGGCGTGGGGTGCTCGACGGAGCCGTCCGAGGCGTCTCCGCCGACGTCTTCGATGCCACCCATGAGCGCGCGACCTCGGGAGACGAAGAGGTAGGGCTGGGAAACGATCAGCTGATGGGCTGCCTCCCGTTCGGTCAACCGGGCCGGCGCGGCCTCGGTGCCCGACCGGATCAGAACCCCGAACGCGCCGTCTCCGCCTACGTTGAGCGGGACAAGAGCACCCGCCTGGATGTGCCGGACGATGTCGTCCTCCTCCAGGAGTTCGTCCTCCCAGCTGTCGTCGTCGACGACGGTCTCGAACCGCTGCGGATCCCACAGAGCGAGCATTCCGGCTTCCGTGGCCACCGTCACCGGAACCTCGTCACGGGGCTGCTGAGCAGTCACTCATTCCTCCGGTCGTCTCGCTCGCCGCGTTCGTATCGGCTGCTCCCAGGACAGGACGACGAGCAGCCTCTTGGACAGAGTCTCATCCGACCATCGGTCGACGCGCACCCCCTCCAGGGTTCGTCGCCGCGTCGGTCTCGGCGGCCGTCTCCTCCGCCCAGCGGCGGCTCCAGGCGTCGAGTGGACGGAGCACCTCGACGAGGTTCCGGCCCAGCGGGGTGAGCCGGTACGTGTCGTCGTCCTCCGTGAGCAGCCGGGCCTCGGTCATGCAGGCTCCGCTGCCGTACCTGGAGCAGGGGCGCCCCCGGCGGCAAGCCCGGCCGGGACGCGGTTGAGCCGCTCTCCAGGGCCGTGGACGACGCCCAGACGCAGGATGCCGTCGTCGCCCGCCGCGATGTCGGAGGCCACGCGGGCCGTGTGGTCGGCGGCGGCGAGCACCGCGCGCCTCCGGCAGCATCCGTTCCCCCGCCGCGGAGAGCCGCACGCGCCGGGTCGTGCGATCGAAGAGCACCACGCCCCAAGCGCGCTCCAGCCTGGCGATCTGCTGACCGACTGCCGCCGGCACCATGCCGAGTCGCTCGGCGGCCGGGCCGAAGCCGCCCTCCTCCGGGACGGTCACGAAGGAGCGGAGCCGACTCGGTTCCATGCCATCCCTCCCCGGTGGTTCGTCACGAACAGTGAGCGGGCCAGGAGGGGGAGCGGTCGAATGTGTCACCGCGAAGGTCGTACGAGGGGTCCGGCACCGCCGAGGAGGCCGCCTCGACAGTGCCGATCGCCCGCGGCGGCAGAACCGCCCCCGAGAGCCGGTACGTCGTCAGTACGCCCCGAACGACCAGAAGACGCCCACCTCGTCGTCGGTCACCGCGATCAGACCCAGGTCTTCGAGGAGATCGAGGCCGTTGATGTACTCAGAGGTGAGGAAGCCGTGGGATCGAGTCCCCTGGAGGCCTGCCGCGAGGAAGTCCGGAGCGGGGGCAGAGGCGGCGGCCGTCGCGTTGGTCCAGTAGCGCGCGGCGGGCCCGTACCGGTCGAGCAGGGTCCGGGCATCCGTCAGCACGGCGTTCCGGTCCGGGCGGGAGCGGACGGGGGCGTGTTCCGACTGCCATTCCTCGGCCATGACGGCGAGCGCGGCGACCGCCGCCTCGGCCTCGAGGGCGTACAGGCGACGGCGCAACTCTGCGGAGTCCGGCGGGTCGAAGGGGTACGCGGGCACCGTGTGGCGGGCGGTGTTGGCGCGGTCCCCGTCCAGTCGTACCCAGCCCCGGGGGTCGGGGACCGACCGATGCAGCACGGCGCGGACGTCGTGCGCCCAGTCCTCGTACCGCCGCGGGCCGGTGGCGGCGAAGGTGTACGTGGCGCCGAGCAGCCGCAGCGCCGCCGCGTTCCAGGGACAGCGGCGGGAGCGGAACTCTTCCAGAAGACTGCCGACGCGACGGGCGAAGGCGTCCTTCGGCTCGCTGGGAAGGCGCCGGAGCCGGTCCAGGGCCCAGCGGACCAGCTCGTCCCCTTCCTCCGCGGCAAGGAGGACCGGCCCCTCCAGCAGTGGGGGGTCCGTTCCGTCCCCCAGTGCCTCCAGGTGCGCATCGAGCAGGTCCAGGGCGGGCTGGTCCGCGGATGAGGGCATTGCGTCACTGTAGGCCGTCTCTTCCGGATGCTCTGCGGACGAGAGGGAGCAGCGGTGCCGGCGAAGACCAAGGCCGGGCGGGCGCCGATTCTCGTACGGGCTCATCCGATAGGTCGGATCTTCCGGTGGTCACGCTGGGCGCGGCAGGGCTGAGGTTATGGATGCGTCACCGGAACATCCATGAACATCAACCGCAGGAGCCCCTTCATGCGCCCCATCAGAGCAGTCTGTCTCGGAACGGCCACTGCGCTGGTCGGCCTTCTCGCCGGTGCCCCGGTCGCGGCCGCTGCCGCGACCGACGCCGGTTCGGCCCACGGCAAGGTCATCACACTCACCGGCCGGCTCGCGGAGCAGACGCGCTTCCCCGTCAACCCCGGCGGTGCCCCCGCTCAGGGCGATCGGACCGTCTTCCGTTCGATCCTCTTCGACCAGGAGGGCAAGCAGGTCGGCGAGACCGGCGGTACCTGCGACACCACCCGGGTCGACAACGGCGGAGCGGAGGTGTGCGTCGTGACCTACACCCTTCCGGGCGGCCAGCTCTCGGTGCAGGGGATGGTCTTCGGCATTCTCAACCCGGGCCCTCCCCCTGCGTTCGACAACGGGATCACCGGCGGCACCGGGATCTACGACCGGGCTCGGGGTTCCGTCCACGCCGAAACGATCGCTCCGGGCACGAGGCGCTTCACGATCGACCTCGAATGAAACACGGGTGCCACCAGGTCCGTTCAGGGTGGCACGGTCACTGACACGCCGTGGTGGTGAGCTTGTCTCCTCGCGCGCCTGTGGCCTCCCGTGGGGAGCCGGGAGGCGGGCGCGGCCATCGACTGCCGCGGACGACGCGGAGCACGGCCGGCGGCCGGGTCCGCGGGGGAGCGGTGCGGAGGGCCGCTTGCAGGTCACCCTGCCACCGGGCCGGTCGGGTACGCCAGAGTCGTGCACGAACCGGCCTCCGCCACGGGTGTCAGGGGCGAGCGGCGGTCGTCGGGCCCGTGGTCGTCGTACGAACCGTTCGTGGATGTCACCGCGGGTCTACGAGCGCGGTGAACGTACACACGACGGACGTCCCTGCGGTTGGCGGACTCCATGCCGGGGAGCCGGTGATGAGCCGGCCTCCGCCGGATCCGCCGGTTGGACCCGCTGGCCTGCACTGACGCGCGGTCGATGTTCAAGAGCACCCACTGAGCCCGCCGCGCCAGGGAAATCGCCTCGTCAGCCACCACCATGGCGGGTACGTTCACCCTGTGTGTCTCTACGCCGAGAAGTCCTACAAGCTGCATCACGTGTGCGTGCCCTGCCGCGTCGCGTTCAAGCGACACCCGGGACCCGGCGGGCACCGATGCCCCTGTTGCTCCGGGCCGATGGTCTGTGCCGGCCATGACTTTGCGGCACCGCGGCGCCGGGACGTCAAGGCGTGGACCGTCGTGGGAGTCGTGCTGGACGCCGGGCTGCGCTACGAGGGCCGCGAAACCTGTGGCTGCGGGAAGGACCCCGCGTTTCGACCCCGTACCCGGGCCCAGGTGCGAGAACGCCGCATCGCAGCGGCACGAACCGGGGCACCGCTCGCCGACGTGCTGGGACGCGTGGATCCGCAGAATCCCGCTTGAGCCGCCCGGTGAAGCTGCGCGTCGCATGATCCGCCGTGCCGTTCCGCTCCGGGCCGGCGCCGACCCGGAGACCTCGTCACGACCGGCGCCGCCCCCTTCGCGCGCAGGCCCGAGTATGGGACGGTGAAGACATGCCCATCCCCGTGATCCTCGACTGCGATCCCGGTCATGACGACGCCTTCAACATCCTGCTGGCCGCCGCGCACCCCGCCATCGAGCTGCTCGCCATCACCACCGTCGCGGGCAACCAGACCCTGGAGAAGACCACGCTCAACGCCCGCCGGGTGTGTGCGGTCGCCGGGATCCGGGGCGTACCGATCGCGGCGGGAAGGGAGCGACCGCTCCACGGGCCGATCCGGGTCGCCGAGAACATCCACGGCACCTCCGGCCTGGACGGGCCCGGCTTCGGAGAGAGCGAGCCTGAGGTACCGCAGGACCCGCGTGACGCACTCACCGTCATGCGGGAGACCCTGCTCGCCTCCCCGGCGCCGGTGACGCTGGTGCCGACCGGACCGCTCACCAACATCGCGGTCCTCCTGCTCGCCCACCCCGAGCTCGCGTCGCGGATCGAGCGGATCGTGCTCATGGGCGGCTCGACGGAGCGCGGCAACACCACGCCCGCGGCCGAATTCAACATCCTCTGCGACCCGGAAGCCGCGGACATCGTCTTCCGCAGCGGGCTGCCGGTGACGATGTTCGGTCTCAACGCCACCCACCAGGTGCGGGCCACCCCCGAGGTGGTCGCCCGGATCGCCGGGCTCGGCACCCCGCTGAGCGGGCTCTGCGTCGACCTTCTCACCTACTTCGCGTCCACCTACCGCGAGGTCTACGGCTTCGACGCGCCGCCGCTGCACGACCCGCTCACCGTGGCCCACCTGATCAACCCCTCACTGGTCAGCCTGGTGCGGGCGGCGGTGACGGTGGAGCTGACCGGCACCCACACACGGGGCGCGACGGTGGTGGACCTGCACGGTGTGACCGGCAGGCCGGCCGTCACCGAGGTCGGGATGGAGGTCGACACGGACGGGTTCTGGGAGCTGATCGTGGAGGCCGTGCGGGTGCTTGGCAGCAGGTGAAGGTACGAACCTCTGCGGGCGTTCCGCCGCAGGGCCGTGACCGCTGTACACCCGCCTTCGGACAGGTCGCCGGAGCGAGTCCCGCGGCCCTCTGTCACTTCTGCCGTCGTCGACCGCCCGTACCCCCGGGGACCGTCAACGACGAGCATCCCAACCAGCACGGGCGGTTTGGGGATGGCGCCCACACGGCTCAGCTCACGAGATCGGGCGCACGCAACATCTCGGGCGGGATGCCCCACGCGTCGACGAGGTCGACCGCGAGGGGCCGGACCTTGCGGCAGAGGTCGTTCACCTCACGGCTGATCGCCTTGGAACGCTGCACGGTCAGTCGACCGTGCTCCATGAACCAGGCCCGGTCCGCTTCGATCGTCGACAGGGCGAACAGGTCGCACAGCAATGCCAGCGCGACCTTCTCGTCGCCCTCGGGCATGGCGCGTACCTTGTCGACGAAGGCCTCCGTCACCAGCCGTTCGACGTGGGCGCGGGCGAGCGCGACGACGTGGTCCTGCACCTGTGAGAAGACGACACCGGGATCGCGCTTCTGGTCGATCCCGCGTTTGATCCGGCGGGCCAGGCCGGCCAGCATGTGCTCCTCCCGGAAGCGGACCATGGCGAGCTGGTACTCCGAGTCGAGGAGACCGGCTTCGCGGTCCCACTCGTCGCCGCCGGGCAGCAGGTCGCGTACTCGCTCGAGCATCTTGTGTACGGAGGCCCGCTCGAGGAGCGTCTCGAGAGCGAGGCCGGTGACGTAGCGGACCATGCCGGCCTGGTCGAGGTCCTCGAACGCGCTCGCCTGATCGGTGAGCAGTCCCTTGGCGACGAGCTGCAGCAGGACGTGGTTGTCGCCCTCGAAGGTGGTGAAGACATCGCTGTCGCCCTTGAGCGCGGCGAACCGGTTGACGGTGAGATAGCCGGCGCCGCCGCACGCCTCGCGGCACTCCTGGACGACCCGGGTGGCGTGCCAGGTGGCGAGCGCCTTCATGCCCGCGGCCCGCGACTCGAGCCGACGCCGCGCCCCCGCGTCGTCCGCGATGCCGGAGAACACGTCGTGCAGGTGCGAGCGGACGACGTCCTGCGCGAAGTGCAGCGCGTAGGTCCGGGCGATCAGCGGCAACAACCGGCGCTGATGCAGGCCGTAATCGAGCAGCACCTGCTCCTCGGCGTCAGGGGCCGCCTCGAACTGCCGCCGCCGTACGGCGTACTTGGTGGCGACCGCCAGGGCGACCTTGGAGACGCTGATTCCGGCGCCGCCGACGCTGACCCTGCCCTGCACGAGCGTGCCGAGCATGGTGAAGAACCGCCGGTGGGGGTTGTCGATCGAGCTCTCGTAGACGCCTTCCGGGCTGACGTCGGCGAACCTGTCGAGCAGCGCCTCGCGCGGCACCCGCACCTCGTCGAACCAGATGCGGCCGTTGTCCACGCCGTTGAGCCCCATCTTGCGGCCGTCGTCCTCGATGCGGACGCCTGGCGCCGGTGCGCCGCCGACCCGGACGGGCACGACGAAGGCGTGCACGCCGTGGGACTTCCCGGCCACTTCCAGCTGGGCGAAGACGACCGCCAGTTCTGCGTGGCGGGCCGCGTTGCCGATGTAGTCCTTACGCGCCTGATCATCGGGGGTGGTGAGGACGAACTCCTGATGTGCGGCGTCGTACCGTGCGACGGTGCCGAGGGCCTGGACGTTGGAGCCGTGCCCTGTCTCGGTCATCGCGAAGCAGCCCATCAGCTCGCCGCTGATCAGGCCCGGCAGATAGGCGTCGTGGTGGCGTTCGGTGCCGAGATGCAGGATCGCGCCGCCGAAGAGACCGAACTGCACACCGACCTTCACCAGGACCGACAGGTCACCGAAGGCCAGCGTCTCGAACGCGGCGATCGAGGCCCCGACGTCGCCGCCACCGCCGTACGCGGCCGGGAAACCCATGCCGGTCTGGCCCGTCGCGGCCATCCCGACCACGACCTCACGCACCCGATCGCGGAACGCGTCGATGTCGAGTTCCTCAGCCTCTTCGAAGAGGGAGGCGTACGTCGTCAGGTTGGTCCGGACGAGGTCGCGGATCTCGGCGTACTCGCCGTCGAGCACCGCGGACAGTGCCCGGACGTCGATGTCGGGCTGTACGTAGCCGGTCGTCGCGGTGGTGGATGTGTTGTCGTGGGCCATGCGGCTTGGCTACCCCGCCGCGGAAGGATCAACCAGCCCGTCGATCTCCGCCCGGCCACGGCCGACGTGCTCACCAGGGCCCGAATGCGCCCGGCTGCCACGTCCCGGTTCCCGACCTCGCCCCTGAGGATGCCCGCGGAAATCGTCGGCCCCTCGTTCCCTCAGGAGCCGGTCAGCGCCGTTACGCACGCCGTTGCGCGGCGGCGGTCGGGAGGCGTTCGACGACCTCGTCGCCCAGGCGTTCGAACTCGGCCCTGAGGAAGGGTGTGGCGAGCCTCGCCAGCCCCTTGAACCGCAGTGACGCCCGGTAGGTCAACCGGGTGAGCGAGGCGGACTCGGCCTTGAAACCAAGGTCGTCCGTTGCGGTGACCGTCTTGTTCTCCCCGACGAACATCAGACGGGAGGGCTCGCGCGTCACCAGCCGGTACTCGAGACGGGTGGTGCGGCCACGAAAGCGCGAGGTGTTGCGCCACCGCGCCCCGGGCAGCACCGGCCCCTCGTCCAGACGTACACAGCGCACGGTCCCGGGATCCCACTCCTCCGTGCGGCTGAAGTCCTCCAGATACGTGACGAGCTCGTCGAGCGGCAGCCCGACGACGAAGCTCCGTTCCACCGTGATCACCGTGCCGACCTCCGTCTTCTCCTGACCGGACGAGCGCTTGCGGCGCAAACCCGCCTCGATTGACTTCCCGGTCCGGGGCAGCGACGGATGCACCCCTGTCGATCGTGCGCCGAGCCGAGAAGCCTCGGAGGTCAAGATCGGGCGCCGTCTCTCCTGTCGGCCAGGACCTCTCGCGCGGCCCGGGTGCCCGAGGCGAGAGCGCCTTGAAGGGAACCCGTGGCGCGGTGGTCACCGCATACGTACCGGCCCGGTGCGACGCGAGTGGTCAGCGACAGGGGGTGGGGGGCGGGCATCGCGGGCAGGGCGTCATGAACGGTGACCCGGTGGACGAGGTCCCACGAGCCCGCGTCCGTGTCGTACACCTCGCTCAGAGCACGTACGACGGCGGTCACGGCCTGGTCATCGGGCGCACCGAGGATCGAGGTGGACACCAGTGCCCTGCCGTCGGGGGAGTAGTGAGGGTGGACGGCGGTGAGGACGCAGCTGTTGAGGAACCGGCGTTGTGAGTCGATGACGAGGACGGGCTCGGACAGGGGCGGATCTGCGGGTGCGTGGTAGAGCGTGGTGACGGTCCGTCCCCGCGGTACGGCGAGCCCCGGAAGGAGTTCGGCGGCGGCCCGTTGTCCGGTCGCGACGACGACGACGGGGGAGCGGACCTCGGCGCCGTCGGTGAGCGTCACCCCATGCGGATTGAGGGCGGCCACGGGGGTCTCGGTCCGCAGCACGTCCGGGGGAAGTCGGGAGGCCAGTTGAGCGGGGACGGCACCGATGCCGTCGGCGGGGAGGCACAGCGTGCCGCGCAGCATGGTGCGCCACACGAGATGGAAGAAGCGGGCCGACGTCTCCAGGTCGTCCTCGAGGAAGACTCCGGAGAGGAAGGGCCGGAAGAACGTCTCCACGAAGTCGGCGGACACCCCGGCGTCGGCCAGGGCTGTGAGGGTCGTGCCGTCGGGGCGCGCACGCAGCCGGGCGGCCGGTGCGAGCACGTCATGTGCCGTCAGCGCACCGAGGGCAAGCAGGTCACGGCCGGATGCCAGCCGTCCGGGCAGGAGGTCACCGCTCTCGCGGAAGCGCCGACTGGGATCGGTGAACCGGCGCATCCCGTCCTCGGTGTACACGAGGACGCCGGGCGTGAACGGCCGCAGCCGCAGCGCCCGCAGGTCGAGGCGGCGCTTCACTTGCGGGTACGCCGTGTTGAAGACCTGGAATCCTCGATCGACGGTGAAACCCGCGACCCGGTCGGTACGCATCCGCCCGCCCACGGTGTCGTCGGCTTCCAGCAGCCGCACACGCAACCCGCCGGCGGACAGGTCCGTAGCGCAGGCGAGCCCGGCGGCCCCGGCGCCGACGACCGTCACGTCGTAGGGCTTGTCGTCCGTCGTCGCCATGCCGACCGTCACTCCTCGTCCCTCGTCCCTCGTCCCTCGTCCCGGGTTCCGCCGGCCGTCCAGGACCGTCCCGGGGCCCGCCACGTTACGCGGGGAGGGCCGCCGCCGAACCGGGGCGCGCCGCACCGACCGCTGTCGTCGGAGAGGTCCTCGCGCCGGTCCGCCGGGTCCGTCAGTGCAGGTCGAGTCGCATCAGGACCCGGGGGTGACCGGCCAGCACCGAAGTGGTGTCGGCGGCGTGGGTGAACCCGGCGCGTTCGAAGTTCTTCCGGATCCCGGCGTACGCCATCGTCATGTCGACCCTGGCGTCGCCGTTGTCGACCGGGTACGCCTCGATCGCCGGTGCGCCGTGGCTGCGGGCGAACTCGACCGCGCCGGCGATCAGGGCGTGCGAGATTCCCTTCTTGCGATGCCCGGGGCGCACGCGGATGCACCACAGCGACCAGACCGGCAGCTCGTCGACGTGCGGGATCTTGCGGCTGTGCGCGAAGGAGGTGGCCGAGCGCGGTGCCACGGCGGCCCATCCGACCGGTTCGTCACCGTCGTAGGCGAGCACCCCCGGAGGGGTTGCCGCCCGGCACAGCTCGGCCACGTACTCACCGCGGGCGGGTCCACGGAGCTCGTTGTTGAGCTTGGACGGGATCCGGTAGCTCAGGCACCAGCACACGTTGGCCCCGGGCGACTTCGGGCCGACCAGGGTGCGTACATCCTCGAAGACCGAAGCCGGGCGAACCACGATGGTCATGGCACCACGATGTCACGCAGACGGTTCCCCTGGGGCCGTGCCGGTCACCCACGAGATTCAGCGACAGATATTACTGTCGACACTCTCTCTCGACAGCTAAACTTGTCGCATGACTGATGTGAGTGCAGTTCCGACGCCCGACAGGAACGACGAGAACTTCTGGACCGCCGCCTCGGCCCTGGTGGAGCCCGCCTGGAGCGAACCCGCCCAGAGCGACACCTTCACCATGGACGAGAGCGTCCACGATGCCGTGCGCGCCCTGGCCGAACGGATCTCGACCCGCGCACTGGCCTACCGCGCCGCCGGCAAGCCCCTCGACCCCGTCCTCATGGCGTCGCCCGATGTGCAGCTGGCGCTTCTGCGCGCCCTGTACGAAGCCAAGCTTTCCGTCGAACGGCTGGCGGAGAGCGCCGCCACCGTCGCCGGCCGCAGCGGAGCGAACTACGCCCAGCTCGGCGCTGCCTGGGGCGGCATCAAGCGCCAGTCCGCCCGCCTCAAGTGGCCCCACGCCGTCGTCAGGCGAACGGCCAGCGAGTCCATCCCCCTCCACTACGCGGGTGGCACCGCCGTGGTGCACCACGATGCCGAGACCGACGCCTGGTGGTACGCCGCCACCGCCGCGGACCATCAGGAGACGGAGTCCGAACCCGTCCACCGCACGTATGCCGAGGCCATCGCCGGAGCGACCGAGTACCTCCTCGCCCACTCCCTGCCCGGCGGGCAGACACCCGTGTGAGACGCGGCGAAGCGGGGGAGGAGCCGACTCTGATGACCACCGGGGTGCTCACCTGGCCGCGGTTGTTCTGCGGGGCAGACGCATGCCGAGGCCGATGACGTCGATGGTCGGAGCAGTCGATGCGTTCGGTCAGGCGGCCGCGGGTCCCGTGCCGGCCGCGGCGGTATCGGTGCGCACGTCGCCACGGGCGGTCACGACCCGGGCGTTGCCCACGGACAGTGCGTAGCCGAGACCCACCACGGCGACCTCCCCCGACGCGACCTGCTCGGAGAGGAGCCGGGACCGTTCGAGTATCAGATCCACGGTGTGCCGGATGTGCTCGTCGATGATGTCGCCGTCCGCCGTCAGTCCGGCGGCCCGGGCCGCAAGGATGCTCGGCGTCACCCGCTCCACCACGTCACGGACGAATCCGCCGGCGGAGAAGCCGTCCTCCACGGCAGCGCGGGCGGCGGCGACCGCACCGCACGAGTCGTGGCCGAGAACGACGATCAGCCTCGCACCGAGCACGCTCGTCGCGTACTCCACGCTCCCCAGTACCTCCGTCCCCAGGACGTGGCCGGCGGTCCGTACGACGAACAGGTCGCCGAGTCCCTGGTCGAAGATGATCTCGGCGGCGAGCCGTGAATCGGAGCATCCGAGGATCACGGCGAAGGGATCCTGGCCGGGGGCCAGCTCGGTACGGCGGGCGGCGTCCTGGTTGGGATGCAGGGGTACGCCCGACACGAAGCGCGTGTTACCGGCGAGGAGGGCGTCAAGGGCCACGGCAGGAGAGGTTCTCGGCATGGGGCCACTCTATGATCCGGCAGTCAGGCCCGCCTCGGCGGATGCCCCCTTCGGGACTCGCCTCTCCCGTCTCCCGGAGCGATGCCGCGACCGAGACCGTCCGGCCCCCGTTCGGCTGCGGCAGCGTCACCGCCCTCGGTGCACGACGAGCTCGGCTGCGTGGATGGTGCGAACACGTCGTCGTCGCGGCGATGCGTCTCCTTGCTGTCAGGACGGGGCGTCGGGCCGTGTACCTCGCGATCCAACCGTTCGGCGACACTCCATCGCGTAGTGGTGTCGGACACGGTGGAGCGCTCTACGCGCGTTGAATTCGATGGCGGCATAGGGGAAAGCACCAGGTCCCGCTGCTGCCATTGGAGAAGTTTCCACAATCTCCGAGCAAGGGGCGCCATGCGTGCCGAGCCGGGAGAGGATGCCGGACGCACTGTCCAGAGAAATCAAGAGGAACGATCCGTGCGACCAAGACTCACCGGTGCGACCGCCTCCGTGGCCGCACTCGGCCTACTGGGCTCATTCGTTACCGCCTGCGGCTCGTCAGAAAGCGGTGACGGGACGACGTTGCGCTTGGTGGCGGCCGAGTACGGCAACAGCCCGGAGACCAGCTCCAAGGCGTACTGGGACGGACTGACCGCTGATTTCGTCGCCGCGCACCCCGGTAGGAAAGTCGAGGTGACGCTCTACCCGTGGGCCGACGTCGACCGCGAGGTCACCCGTCTCGTCGAGGAAGGCAATGCCCCGGACGTGGCGCTGATGGGCGCGTACTCCGACTTCGCCGCGCAGGGCCGGCTTTATGCCGCGAGCGAGTTGCTGCCGGTGAGGGTGGAATCGAATTTCCTGCCACCGCTGGTGGAGGCGGGCTCGGTCGACCACACACTCTACGGCTTGCCTTTCGTGGCGAGCAGTCGGCTTCTCTTCTACAACGAGGAGCTGTTCGACAAGGCCGGAGCGAAACCGCCGAAGACGTGGACCGATCTGGCAGAGGCGGCCAAGGCCCTGAAGAAGGAGGGTGTGCTCTGCCCGTACGCCCTGCCGCTCGGCCCCGAGGAGGCCCACGCCGAGGCCCTGATCTGGGAACTGAGCAACGGCGGAGGGTACGCCGGTGACACCGGCGGATACGACATCGCGTCCGAGCGGAACACACAGACCTTCCGGTGGATCAAGAACAACCTCGTCGAGCCCGGCCTGACCGGCCCGGTCCCGCCGGCCAACTTCAACCGGAAGGATGCCTTCGCCGCTTTTCTGCGAGGCGATGTCGGCATGCTCAACGGCTACCCCTCGCTTCTCCACGAGGCCAGGGCGAAGGGCATGAAGGTCGGCACGCTGAGAATGCCGGTGTCGGACACACGTCAAGACGCCCAGCCTGCCGCGTCCGCGGGCGTCGCCGACTGGATGATGGCTTTCAAGCGCGACGGCAATCGCGAACTGGTCGGGAGTTTTCTGGAATTCGTCTACGAGGACAAGAACCTGAACGCGTTCGCCGGCCGCTACCATCTGCTGCCCTCGACGGTGTCCGCGAGCCTGGCGTCAAAGGACGCGGCGGACCCCAGCAACGAGCAGTTCCTGGATGCCCTGAGCGGTGCCGAGCTCTACCCGGTCAACGAACCGTCGTGGCTGCAGGTGAGCAACACCATCAAGCGGAACATCGGCCAAGCCGTCGCACCGTCGGCCGATCCGGGAATCGTTCTGGAAGGAATCGCCGACGAGGTTCGGGACATAGTGGACGAGTCGTGAGAGACGGGTTTCCTGAAAGGGGGGAAGCTCTCGGGGCGGCGGGGCGGGAAGGTGCTGCCGTCGCCGATCCCGATCACGGTGGCGGCCCCGACGCCGACTTCGGAATCGAGGCCGAGGCGTGCGGTGGCGAGGGAGGAGCCTTTCAGTCCTGCGCGGATCCCTTGCTGTCCCGGACCGCTGACAGCGGTTCGGCGATGTCCTCCAGCGACCGGCGCTCAGCGTTCACCGCGAGGAAGGCCGCCACGATTCCCGCCGCACACATCAGCCCGGCGCCGATCTGGAAGGCCAGCACTGTGTCCCCGACCACGCCCGACTCGGTCAGCTCGGCGAAGACCAGCGGGCCGCTGATACCGCCGGCCGCTGTTCCCAGCGCGTAGAAGAACGCGATGGCCATGGCGCGGGTCTCCATCGGGAAGATCTCGGAGACGGTCAGGTAAGCGCTGGAGGCGCCCGTCGAAGCGAAGAACAATACGACGCACCAGCAGGCCGTCAGAGTCGCGGCCGACAGCGATCCACGGCCGAAGAGCCAGGCTGTGCCGAAGAGTAGCACGCCCGACAGCAGGTACGTGCCCGCGATCATGATCCGGCGACCTACGGTGTCGAAGAGCCGGCCGAGGAGCAGCGGTCCCAGGAAGTTGCCCGCTGCGATCACCGCGAAGTAATAACCGGTGCTGCCGGTGGGAACGTCGAAGAAGGTGATGAGGATGGTGCCGAAGCCGAAGGTGATCGCGTTGTAGAGGAAGGCCTGTCCGATGAACAGGGACAGCCCGAGGACGGCCCGGCGCGGATAGCGGCCGAAGACGGTCGTTGCGATCGTGCCGAAGCCGATGCTCTTGCGCTGTTCGATGGTGATCTCGCCGGCAGGCGGCGGCAGCTCCGTGCCCTTCTCCTTCTCGATCTCCCGCTCCACGGAGGTGACCAGCTCCTCGGCCTCCTCGCTGTGGCCGTGGATGAACTGCCAGCGGGGACTCTCCGGAACATGTCGGCGCACCAGCAGGATGACCAGACCCAGCACGACGCCTAGGGCGAAGCTGAGCCGCCAGCCGAGGTCCTTCGGGAAGATGTCGGTGTCGAGCATGACGATCGACAGCAGGGCGCCGCCGATGGCGCCCAGCCAGTAGCTGCCGTTGATGATCAGGTCGACGCGTCCCCGGTAGAGGGACGGGATCAGCTCGTCGATCGCGGAGTTGATCGCCGCGTACTCGCCGCCGATGCCGAAGCCGGTGAGGAAGCGGAAGAGGAAGAACCACCACGACTCGAAGGACAGGGCCGTCATCGCCGTGGCGCCCAGATAGACCGCCAGAGTGATCATGAAGAGCTTCTTGCGGCCGTAGCGGTCGGTCAGCCACCCGAAGAACAGGGCGCCCAGGCAGGCTCCTGCCACATACAGGGCGGCGGCCACGCCCGTCACCTGGGCCGCGGTGATGTCCAGGCCGCTGCCTTCCTCGGCCAGCCGGCCGGCGACGTTGCCGACGATGGTGACCTCGAGACCGTCGAGAATCCAGACGGTGCCCAGTCCGATGACGATCATCCAGTGCCACCGGGACCAGGGAAGCCGGTCGAGCCGCGCCGGAACGGCGGTGGTGACCGTGCCCGTCCCGGAGCCTGCTGAAGAAGACGTCGGACGCATGGTTCTCCTCTCTGTACCCGCGCGGGTGTCCCCGTCGCGAGCGGTCATCCGTCGGCGCGGGTGGTCCGACGCGACTCCCACCGGTCACGCAGGGCGAGACGGCGTCGGCGGTCACTGCGCTCTCGAACCCGCCGGTCCAGCTCCTCCATCAGCCGGTGGCCCCGGTGCTCCGGGTCGAGCTCGTCGAGGATCCGGTCGACCTCGGTGAGCAGCGCCCCGTACAGCTGCCAGCGACCGGGGTCGGCGAGGGCGAGGGCGAGGAGCCGGTCGGCGGCGTGGTCTCTGCAGACCCTGGCCGCCCGCAGCTCGCCCGCGAGCCGGGTCTCCGCGGCCTCGGCGTCCTCACTGCCGGGTGCGGTGACCAGGACGGCGAAGCTGACGATGGCGTCGGCGGTGTACTGGGCGGTCTCCCGGATGGACAGGGCGGCCGGTTCGGGCAGCAGCTGGTGCCCGCCGCGGTGTTTCGCCAGGTCGGTGAGGGTGCGGGCGAGGACGCGCAGGACGACTGCGCAGATCTCCAGGGTGTCGAGGCCGGTCCGCAGCACCACCCGGTGCAGGAGGCCTTCCTTGACACGGGGGTTGAGGCGCAGGCTGTCCTCGGCGGTGCGCAGGGCCCCGTCGACGTCGGCGACGTCGTTGTCGAGGCGGCGGGCCTCGTGGAGCCGGGTGGCGGCCTGCTCGACAGGGGGTGCGCCGGTGAACTCGTCCGCCACGTCGAGGAGCAGCAGCCGCATCCGTCGGGCGAGGTCCTCGATGGAGTCGCCTGCGGTGTCCACCCAGACGGGCGGGGCGAGAAGCAGGTTGAAGAGCATGCCCACGACGGCGCCGATGAGGGTCTCCAGGACGCGGTCCCAGGCGGTGTCGGAGACCTGGGTGACGCCGAGGACGAGCATGGCGCTGATGGCGACCTCGGGGATGAACTCCTCGACCCGGACGAGCCGGCCGACGAGCAGCGACGCGAGGATGACGAGGGCGAGACTCCACCAGGAGAGGCCGACGACGGCGCTGAACGCGATGGCGATCAGCACGCCGACGACGACCGAGTTCACCCGGCGCAGGCTGGTGGTCACGGTGGAGTAGAGCGTGACCTGGACGACGAGGAGGGCGGTGAGGGGGGCGGTGAGGGGGGCCGGTTCGCTGCTGAGCTGGAGGGCGACGACGTAGCTGAGGGTGGCAGCCGCCGCGGACCGCACCGTCTGGACGGCGAAGGGGTCGCGCCGGAGGCGCGCGAACAGCCCGCCGACCCGGTCGTGCCGTCCTTCGCCGCGTGCCACGCCCCACCTCGTCCCGTCGCCGCCCCGCAGAGCTCTCTGGACAACCCGCCTGCCCGGACGACCCCAGGCTCATGCACGGGTACGCCCGGGCGGCCGAGGGATCACCCCCCGCCGGCTCCGGCCGTCAGCGTGGCGGCCGTCCCACCGGGCGGCGTCGCGGTATGGCAGACACAGAACGAACAGGACCTCGAAACGGACAGGACCTCGATCAGGAGGCCCGCCGGGCTGGAAACGCCGGCGGTGCGCCGGCCGACCGGGTTCGGGGCGTCTGCCGGGTACGGGCCAGGGCCCCGGAAGGGTCGGTTCCCACGTAGCCACGGCGCGGAGCCCGGGATGAGCGACGGCCCGCAGCCCGGTCGATTTCCGGCGAAGCGATCAGGCCGCGTCGGGTGTCTGGCGGCTCATCCGTTCCTGCATGTGGCCGAAGAACTCCTCGGGTGGCGTCATTCCCGCCGAGACTCTGACGAACTCATCGGATGCCGAGGGGTCCTGGGACACGGCCAGGAGCATCTGTCGCATCTCGGGGGGCGGCGGTTCCATCGTCGCGAACTGGGCTGTGAACTCGTACATGCTCATGACCTCGGCGTCCCTGGCCTCCTGGGAATCCCGCATCGCTTCGTCGAGGGACCGGCGGTCGGCGAGTACGTCGTCGAGTGCGCGGGCGCATCGCTCCGCGTCCCGGAAGGAGTCCTGGATGCCCTGGGCGGTGATGGGGTCCTTGAGGTATCCGGCGTCACCGACGAGGACCCAGCCGGGGCCGTACGGTTTGCGGAAGTAGTTGGGGACGGCCGTGCCGACGAATCGTTCGGTCCGGGTGGCCTTCGCGATCCGTTCGGCGAAGGCCGGCGCACGGGCCAGCGTGGCGTGGTAATTGCCTTCGATGTCGCTGCGGTTGCCCTCGAAGTCACGCATGGGCCAGCCGCTGACGACCATCGTCAGGTCGTCGTTGGTGGGCCACGCGGCGAAGGCGCAGTCGCCGCGGTCGTACGCCTCGTACGTTCCGTGCATGGGCAGTCCGGCCCAGTACGCGTAGTAGTAGGCGTTGATCTTCGGCTTCTCCGCGTAGCAGGCGGCACCGGTCGCCCTGGCGACGGACGAGTGAAGTCCGTCCGCGCCCACGGTGACCCGGGCGTGATCGACGGAGGTGTCGCCGCCCTTGCTGTGGCCCTTGATTCCGGTCACCGTAGGACCGTCGAACAGGAGTTCCTCGACGGTGAACCCCTCGCGCACCTCGGCACCGGCTTCGGCGGCGGCGTCGACGAGAATCTTGTCGAGGGCCGTGCGTCGCGGTGCGTAAGAGGCGTCCAAGCCCTCTCCGGCCGGAGAGCCGACGATGGCGAACGGCCCGAGGTCGAACGCGTAGGTGTCGATGGGGGGACATCCGGTCGCCACGACCTGCTCCAGCAGTCCCCATCGGCTCAGCGCGGCCAGTCCCGGCGGATGGATCAGATGAGTGGAGATCGTGTCGCTCGGGAAAGTCGCCCGGTCGACCAGGAGAACCCGGTGACCCAGACGAGCCAGAAGCATCGCCGTCGGCGCGCCCGCACAGCGTGCCCCGACGACGATCACGTCGTGGTGGTGGTTTCCGTCGCCGGATGGGCCGGCCGTGCCGCTCATGGATCTCACCTGCCGATCGGAGCATCGCACGAAGGGCGGGCGGCTGGACGAGGGAACCGACGCCAGTCATCGCCGCTGCGCGGTGCGTGTCCTCTTCCACGCTAGAACACCTTCCCGCTGCAGTCTCGGCAGAGCGGCGTCGTGAGGGGTGGCGGAAGCGCCGAACCGAGTCCTTGGTCGCGGCGGCGCGTTTGCGGCGGCTACGCCGGCGACGCGGCCACCATCGCTCTGACCCGCCGCGGACCCGCGGTTCCGCTGTAGGCACTCGTACCCCCCTCCCCGTACACGATCACCGGTCCCGCGAGGGCGAGCCGCACTCTGCTCTCCGCCATCACGGCCGTAGGATTTCCGTCATCCCGGTGGGCCTTCCGCTCGGAGGTCCGATCGCGTGGAATGGCCGCAGAAGGAGCAGTTCGCGCGCAGAAGGCGGGGCACGTGGTGAGAAATCGGTGGCGGGCGGGGGCTGCGGTGTCGGCCGCGGCCGTCATGGTGGCCGGGCTGGTGTGGTTCAAGCCGTGGGCGCTGTGGGTGGACGAGACGGTGAACGAGGCGCTGCCGACCGTCTCCGCGACCTCGCTCTCCCGGACTCCGAGCGTGACACCGTCCGCCACGGCGACGACCGCGCCCACCGGTCCCACGACTGTGGTTCAGGGCACCTTCATCAGCCACGAGCACACGACCACCGGGACGGTGAAGCTCATCCGGCTGCCGGACGGCTCGCACGTGGTGCGCTTGGAGAACCTGGACACGAGCAGCGGACCCGATCTGCGCGTCTGGCTGACCGACGCCCCCGTCAGGGAGGGGACGGCGGGCTGGCGCGTCTTCGATGACGGGACGTACGTCAGTCTGGGCAAGCTGAAGGGCAACAAGGGCGATCAGAACTACGCCGTACCCGCCGACACCGACCTCGCCGGCCTCACCAGTGTCGCCATCTGGTGCGACCGCTTCGATGTCTCCTTCGGCGCCGCCGAGCTCGCCTGACCGGAGCCCACTCAGGCGTGCCGAGCAAGACGGGGATGCCGACGGGGCGGCCTTGCGAGGAGATCGCCGTCATCGGTGCCGGAGTCTTCCACCACCCACCCCTCAGCCCCGAGGTGAACGACATCGTGAGGGACGTGGTGCTCGGCGAAGCCCTGTGCGGTGAGCGCGGGCGGCAGCCCGACCACGCCCGCCCCGCCCCGACACTCCGTACGGAATGTCTCCTCCTGTGGTGAGTGGGGGGCACGGGTGGCGAGGCGGGCGTGGGTGTGTCCGGGCGTGCGGGGCCGCTTCCTGGTTACAGAGTGTGGGTCAGGCGGTCGGTGAGCAGCCGGGTGAAGCGGGCCGGGTCGGGCAGGTCGCCGCCTTCGGCGAGCAGCGCGCTGCCGTACACCAGCTCGGCGATCTCCGCCAGGGCGGGGTCGTCCGCGTGGTTGTCGTGGGCCGTGCGCAGGGCGGTGATCAGCGGGTGCGCGGGGTTGAGTTCCAGGATCCTCTTGACGGTGGGCAGTTGCTGTCCCATGGCCCGGTACATCTTCTCCAGGGTCGGCGTCACGTCGTGGGCGTCGCCGACGATGCATGCTGCCGAGGTCGTCAGGCGTGACGACAGGCGCACCTGCTTGACCTGCTCGGACAGCGTGGTGGTCAGCCACGGCAGGAGGGCGGCGAAGTCCTGCTCGCGCTGGGCCTTCTCGGCGTCGGTGTCCTGGTCGCCGTCGGCCGAGGCGTCGAGGTCGACCTGGCCCTTGGCGACGGACTGAAGACGGTGGCCGTCGAACGCCGGGACCCGGTCCACCCACACCTCGTCGACGGGGTCGGTGAGGATCAGGACCTCGTACCCCTTGGCGGCGAAGGCTTCCATGTGGGGGGAGTTCTCCACCATCGCGCGGGTCTCGCCGGTCAGGTAGTAGATGGCCTCCTGTCCGTCCTTCATGCGCTCGACGTATTCGCGCAGCGTGGTGGTCTTCTCCGGGTCGTGCGTGGAGGCGGCCGACACCAGTTCGAGCAGGGCCTCGGTGTTGTCCGTGTCCTCGACCAGGCCTTCCTTCAGAGCCCGGCCGAACTGCGCCCACACCTTCGCGTAGCGCTCGGCGTCCTTGGCCTGCATGGTCTTGAGGGCGCCGAGGACCTTCTTGACCAGGCGACGACGCACGCCGCGGATCTGACGGTCGTGCTGGAGGATCTCGCGGGAGACGTTCAACGACAGGTCGTGGGCGTCCACGACACCCTTGACGAAGCGCAGGTAGTCGGGCATGAGCGCTTCGCAGTCGTCCATGATGAACACCCGCTTGACGTACAGCTGCACGCCGCGCCTGGTCTCGCGGGAGAACAGGTCGAAGGGTGCCTGCGAGGGGATGAACAGCAGCGCCTCGTACTCGAAGGTGCCTTCGGCGCGCATGTGGATCGTCTCGGCGGGCGCCAGCCAGTCGTGGCTGATCTGCTGGTAGAACTCGTTGTACTCGTCCTCGGTCACCTCGGCGCGCGGCCTGGCCCACAGCGCCTTCATCGAATTGAGCGTGTCGACCTCGTGGGTGGTCTCGCCCTCGGCGTCGGTACGCTCGGTGGCCATTCGGACAGGCCAGCGGATGAAGTCCGAGTACTGCTTGACGATCTGACGGATCTTCGACTCGGACAGGTAGTCGGCAAGCCCGTCCTCGCTGTCGGCGGGCTTGAGGTGCAGCGTGACCGAGGTGCCCACGGGCAGGTTGTCGACGGTCTGGACGGTGTAGGAGCCCTCGCCGTCGGACTCCCACTCGGTACCGGAGTCGGTACCCGCCCGCCGGGTGCGCAGGGTGACCTTGTCGGCAACCATGAACGCGGAGTAGAAGCCCACGCCGAACTGCCCGATCAGGCTCTCGGCGGTGGCGGCGTCCTTGGACTCCTTGATCTTCTCCAGCAGGCCGGCCGTGCCGGACTTGGCGATGGTGCCGATCAGCTCCACGAGATCGTCCCGGGTCATGCCGATCCCGTTGTCACGGACGGTCAAGGTGCGGGCGTCCTTGTCGACCTCCAACGCGATGTGCAGGCCGGTGGTGTCGATGTCGACGAGGCTGGAGTCGGTCAGTGATTCCAGCCGCAGCTTGTCCAGTGCGTCCGAGGCGTTCGAGATCAGCTCGCGCAGGAAGATGTCCTTGTTCGAGTAGATCGAGTGAATGACCAGTCGGAGCAACTGGCGTGTCTCAGCCTGGAATTCCAGCGTCTCGACACTGCTACCCATGGGGGGCCCTTTCTGTGGGAACGTCATGAACGGTCAGGTATGGCGTCGATGTGAGTCGTTGCCTGCCGCCGGCGTGCTTCGCGGCGGCCGGGATCGCACCGGCATTCTGTGACTCTCCGTGCGAGGAGTCAGTCATCGTCAGCCGCCGTCGCCGTGAGCTGGTCGTCGAGGGCGTCGAGGCGGGTGACGAGGTCGGCGTGGTGCGTATCGAGGTAGGGGCGCATGTCCGTCAAGGGAGCGATGAGCTCGGCGGCATCCGTGGCGCCGAGGGCGGCATGCAGGGCGGCCTGAGCTGAGCGTGCTTCGGGCGCGAGATGGGCGAGCGCGGTGATCTGCCCGGCGAGGCGGCGCAGGTCGGCGGCGTTGGCGCGGGCCCACGTGGATGTGGCGCGTTCGGCGGCCCTGGCCTGGCGGGTGGCCGTCACGCGCTGCTCGCCGGTGGCGCCGACGGCGCCGGGGCGGCCCCGCAGATATCGGCGTTCGGCGGCCTGACGGCTGGAGACTCCGAGGGGGCGGGCGAGGTCGGCCCAGCTGGCGCCCGCCTCGCGGGCGGTCTCGATCAGCCCGGTCTCCCAGCCGGCGAGCTGCTCGCGCACCTGCCGCAGCAGCATGAGGGAAGCCAGCGCCTGCTCAGGACCGGGGCCGGTGGCGTCGGAAGTCTCGTGCTGGGCATCGCGCATGGCGTCGTCGATGGCGGCAAGGGCCGCCGCGGCGGCGAGAAAGGACGCCGGGCCGTGGGCGCCGGTGCCGGTCGTGGACGGCTGGTCGGCTGCGGTCACGGGCACCTCCTTCGACTGTCATCATATCGACGACATTGTAACCTGTCATCCATCAGATGACAGGCATTGGAGCGCCTCGGCAGCAACCGGCCGAACCTGCTGCAGGTGTCACGACGCCGGCCCCGACGTGGTCACTCGCATCGGCCACCAGTTGCCCGGTTCTCCGTAAGGGCCTGGGCGCGGTCCGGCGGCCCCGGCCGGCGCTCGATGCCGATCGCCGGACCGCATGCGATCCAGCCCCGGCGTGCCACGGCCGATCGCCTCGCCACGCGCTGGAAGTCCTCCGCGCCCCTGGGCATTGGGCACAGCCGGACAGCCGGACAGCCGGACAGCCGGACAGCCGGACAGCCGGACAGCCGGACAGCCGGACAGTCGGTCGGCCGGACAGTCGGTCGGCCGGTCGGCCGGTCAACCGGTCAGCCGGCGTGGCGGGAGCGCGTCAGAGCGAGGCCGCCGAGGGCTGTGCTGATCAACCCCAGCAGCAAGGCCACGTAGGCGCCCCCCAGCCCGTTCCCGGTGCCGAGACCACCCTCGGCGGTGGCCGCGACCAGCCCGCCGAGGGCCATGGCGATCAGCCCCGCCGTCATGGCCGTGCGCGACCGGCGGGCAGTGGCGAGGGGACCGGCAGGCCGTACCAGCGCAACCACGGCGATGACCACGCCGACCAGCCCCAGCAGCCCGCCCGTGGTGGCCCCCAGTCGCCCGAGGCTGAAGTCGTAGACACCGGCGGCGACGGCGACCGGCTGGACGGAGGCGTGGGCTGCTGCCGGCACGGCAAGACCGAGACCGAGACCGAGACCTCCGAGCAGGGCGGCCGAGGCGGCGACGAACAGGCGACGAGCGGACATCGAGGTGCTCCTTCTCTTCCCACGACTGGATGTGTTCCGAGCATGTCGGGCGGCCTGCGGAAGGTCGTCCAGCAGACGCAGGCATCTCGCGCTACCGCGGAAGCGGCAGGAGCCGCGAAGGTACTGCGTACGTGGTAGTCGGCCGCTCGTCCCGGCGCGGGATTCGCCCGCGGCGGCATCCGGCTACGGTTCGCGCATGAGCAAAGGACGGTTCGGCGTTCGCGCCGGGGTCAGAGACTGCCTGACCGCCGGCGGTGTGGCGGCGGCGCTGATGGTCACCGGGATGTCCTCGCACCACTCCTTCACGGGCCTCGACGTCCTCGGATTCGCCCTGCTGGCGGGCGGCGGCCTGGCGCTGGCTGCCGGCCGCCGGGCTCCGGTTCCCGTACTGGCCGTCAGTGGGCTGTGCGCGGTGGGGTACCAGGCCGCCGGGTTCGACGTGCCCGCCGTCGCGTTCCTCTTCGCGGTGTACGCGGCGATGCGGGCGGGACACCGCCTCGTCACGGTGGTGACGAGCGTGGCCGTACTGGCGGCTCTTCCGCTCGCGGCCCTGGCCTCGGGCCTGCACGACACGGGAGAGGCGTTCGCCCAGGCCCGAGGTGCCCTTGAGATCGCCTGGCTGATCGCCGCCGGCGCCGCGGGCGAAGCGCTGCGGCAGGCCGAGCGGCGAGCGGACGAAGCCGAGCGCACCCGCGAGGAGACAGCGCGGCGCCGCGCCGACGAGGAGCGGCTGCACATCGCGAGGGAGCTGCACGATTCGCTCACCCATCAGATCTCGGTCATCAAGGTGCAGTCCGAAGTCGCCGTCCACGTGGCCCGCAAGCGGGGCGAGCAGGTGCCGGAGGCCCTGTTGGCGATCCGGGAGGCGGGACGAGAGGCGGCGAGGGAGCTGCGCGCGACCCTGGAGGTGCTGCGCGACGACGACACGACCCCGCCGCCCGGGCTCGGGCATGTCCCTGAGCTGGTGGAGCGGGCCGGGAGGAGCGGACTCGCGGCGACGCTGACGATCGAGGGGCAGCGGCACGACGTACCGGCGGCGGTGGGCCGGACCGTCTACCGAATCGTTCAGGAGTCGCTCACCAACATCGCCCGTCACGCGGACGCCACCCAGGCATCCGTCCGCATCGCCTACCGCCCGGACATGGTCGCCCTGCAGGTGGACGACGACGGCAAGGCCACGCCGGACACCGCCCCGCCGCCCGGCATGGGACTGCTCGGGATGCGAGAACGCGTCACCGCTCTCGGAGGTCGGTTCCAGGCAGCGCCGCGCGGCGACGGCGGCTTCACCGTCCAGGCCGAGCTCCCCGTGGAACGGGCCTCGTGATCCGTGTCCTGCTGGTCGACGACCAGCCGCTCATCCGCAGCGGATTCCGCGCACTCCTCGACCTCGAGGACGACATCGAGGTGGTGGCCGAGGCCGCCAACGGCGAGGAGGGCCTGGAACGTGCCAAGGAACACCTGCCCGACATCGTGCTCGTCGACGTCCAGATGCCGGTCATGGACGGCATCGAGGCAACCCGCCGCATCGCCGCGGACCCGGCCCTGGCCGCGGTACGAGTGGTCATCCTGACCAACTACGGCCTGGACGAGTACGTCTTCAACGCGCTCCGCGCAGGCGCCGCCGGATTCCTCGTCAAGGACATCGTGCCCGAGGACTTCCTGCACGCCGTACGCGTCGCCGCGCGTGGGGACGCCCTGCTCGCACCCTCGATCACCCGCAAGCTGATCGACCGGTACGTCACCCAGCCGCTCCCCACCGACGCCGGCACAGCGCTGGAAGGGCTGACCGGTCGCGAACGCGAGGCCGTCGTCCTGGTCGCGAAGGGCTTGTCCAACGACGAGATCGCGGACCGCATGGTGATCAGCCCGCTGACCGCGAAAACCCACATCAACCGCGCCATGACCAAACTCCACGCGCGTGACCGGGCCCAACTCGTCGTTCTCGCCTACGAATCGGGACTGGTGACGCCGCGCAACTCGTGACAGCCGCGGTCGTCCACTCTGCCAAAGGGGAGTGTCATGTCCAGGGGGCAGCCCCGTCACCGCCGCGAGCGCGATCAGGCGGCTGCGCTCGACGCTCGCACTCGGACGCGATGCCCTCCCCGACGGCGCTCTCCCCGTCCCCGGCGTCAGTTCCTCCGCCGGTACGAGCCGGGGGCCAAGCCGTGCGTGCGCTTGAACGCATGGGCGAAGGCGAACTCGGATGTGTAGCCCACCTGGGCGGCGATGGATCTCGACGGTGCGTCCGATGTCCGCAGCAGGCGCGCCGCCGCGGTCATCCGCCACCAGGTCAGGTAGCCGATGGGTGGTTGACCGATGAGCAGGGCGAAGCGCCGGGCGAAAGGCCCGGGAGAGCCCGGCCTCCGCCGCGAGTGTCGCCACCGTCCACGGCGATGCCGGATCTCGGTGGATGGCGTGGAGGGCGGCGGCGACCGGGGGGTCGTTGAGCGCGGCGGCCCATCCCGTGGGGTTGGCCCGGGAGGACTGTTCGTCGAACCAGATGCGCAGGATGTAGAGCAGTAGCGCGTCCAGCAGCACGGGGACGGCGGCGTCCGTGCCCGTGCGCGGTTTCTCGAGCTCCGCGGCCAGGAGGGTGACGGCGGAATGCAGCTCCGGATGTGTGCCGGAGGGCGGCGATACCGGCGGGCGCTGCGGCGTCGAGCGGTCGCTGTCGGACCGAGCGAACAGTGGGAGCCGCTCCGCATCACCGATGTGCGGGCGACGCGCCAGACCGTGCCGTACGCGATGGACGAAGTCCCCGGTGACGAGCATCAGCCGGTGGGAGGATGCCTGGCCATGGGGACGAGAGACGCAAGCGACGAGGCCTACGTGGTGGGCCTGTGCAACCAGGTCCTGGGCGAAGCCGCGCTGACACAGCACAAGTTCGACTGGCTGCTGGGCGATCCCGGAACGAGCGGCCGGCAGGCCAGGCTGCCGGTCGACGCCTACTGGCCAGGCCACCGGCTCGTGGTCGAGTACCGCGAGCTTCAGCACGACCAGGCGATGCCTCACTTCGACAAACCGGACCGGATGACCGTCAGCGGCGTCCACCGGGGTCAACAGCGGGCCCTGTACGACTCGCGGCGGGACACAGAGATCCCCGCACACGGCCTGAGGCTGGTGGTCATCCGGCCTGCCGACCTCGACGCGGACGGTCGGGGACGGCTGCGACGCAGTGAGGAGGCCGACGTGGCCGTACTGCGACAGCTCCTGGCCCGCCACAGCGACGAAGACCGCGTCGTCGACTCCTTCCGCACCTGGCTGCTTTCCGAAGGGTGGACGCCGGTCGACCCCACGGACCGCTGGACCGACGTCGAAGCCGTACGAGGGGACGACCGGTTGATCTGCGAGGTCAAGGGCCGCACCTCGGAGAGGGGCATCGACGCAGACATCGCCTACGGGCAGCTGCTGCGCCGTATGACGAGCGAAGCACCCGGCACACGGTACGCATTGGTCGTGCCCTCGACGTCCGTCAAGGCCGCGGAGCGGGTGCCCGCGCGCGTACGCAGACTGCTGCGCATCGACCTGTACGAGGTCACCGACGACAACACGGTGCACCGGCTTTCGACGTAGACGGCCCGAGACGCCCGGACAGGTACGGCCGACGATCCCTGCCGGAAGGCACCGGTGGCCGTCACGGACGAGACCTCGCGAGGCTCTCCGGCGTTCGACGTACGACGTCCGCCTCGGCGTGATGCCGAGGGCCCGATGACAGCTGCCAGCCGACCTTCGTGACCCCGCCTCCCGTGCACGAGCTCGTCAGGCTCTGGCGCTGATGGAGATGATGCCGAGGGGCTCGGTGGTCGGCTGCTCGGAGCCGCCCGCGGGTTCCACGGTGATGCCGACGGCGACCGCGTCGCCCAGGGGACCGTCGAGGACGCGTGTGGCCCGGTCGCCGGTGTTGTCCAGAAGGCCGGCCGGGCGCAGGTCGCCGGCCTCACCGGCGTACCAGAGTTCGTACACCGTGCCGCTCGGCAGCGCCGGGAGGTCCCGGGCGGTGAATGCGGCCTTGGCCTGCGCGCGGGACACGACGACCGCCGCCTCGGCTCCGTCGGCGAGCTCACCGGTGTGCACGGTGGCGTCGGGCGCGGTGAGGACGCCCGCGAACGCTTCTCCTGCGGTACGGGCCTGCTCCTGGGCCAGGGCTGCCTGGGCGCGTGCCTCGTCGGCCTCCTCGTGCTCCCGGACGGCGAAGGCACCGAGCGCGGCCGCCGCCGCGATGCTCGCGGCGAGGGCGAGACGCAACCCGTTCCGGCGGAGGGATCCGCCGCGGGGCCGGACGGTATGACGCTGCCGGTCCTGCGGAGTGCGGGACACCTGCTCCATGACACGCACACGCAGCTCCTCGGACACCGGTGCGGTCTCGGCGGCGGCGAGCCGGGCGGCAGTCCTCTCGAACGCGACGACATCCCTGCGGCAGACCTCGCAGCCGGCGAGATGATTCTCGAAGGCGGCCTCCTCCGCTGGTGGCAGAGCGTGCAGAACGTATGCCGCGGCACTGAGGTGCGGATCCTCCGGCGTGGTCATGATCCGGCCTCCAGACAGGCGCGCAGCTGATCGAGGCCCTTGCGCATCCGGGACTTCACCGTTCCCTCGGGGGTGGACAGCGAGCGCGCCACCTCGAGACAGGTCATTCCCTGGTAGTAGGCGAGCACCAGCGGTACTCGCTGCAGGCGGGCCAGCTCCGCCAGGCAGCGATGGACACGGCGCCGCTCGTCGAGGCTCTCGACGGTCTCGGCGACCTGGTCGAAGTCCCGGTCCGCCGACAGCATCCCGGCACGCACCTCGCGGTCCTTGCTCGCCTGGACGGAACGCACGCGGTCCACGGCGCGCCGGTGGGCGAGGGTGAGCACCCATGCCTTCGCCGTTCCGAGGTCGGGCCGGAAACGGTCCGCTGTCCGCCACACCTCGATCATGACGTCCTGCGTCACCTCCTCGGCCTGGCCGGCGTCCCGCAGGATCCGGCAGGCCAGCCCCATCACCGGCTGGGCCAGTGCGTCGTAGACGCCGGCGAACGCGTCCCGGTCCCCGTTCGCCGCCCTGAGCAGGAGCGTGTCGAGGTGGGCGTTCGATTCGCGTGCGTGAGGCAATGGTCTTCCCCCATCGTGCCTCTGGTGGTCGGTCGCCCGGGCGTGCGGCGCCGGGCCGCCCTGCTCGGAGTGGCCCGACGCGTCCGACTCTGCCGCCTGCGACGGGCTCGTGCCGCGTGGCCGTGCCAGCCGAGTGAGTCCAGCTCGGGCCTGGGCCATCACGGCGGCCTCCGGCGGTCGCGTGCGGGTGTGTGGACAGTGTGGACCTGCAGTGCGACATGCACGGTCTTGCCGCCGATGCGGGGGACCACCCTGACGGAGTCCCCGAGCCGGCGCATGATCTCCAGGCCGAAGCCGCCTCGGTGGTCGCCGCCTGCGGGCTGGTGGACGTCGGGCATGTCCTCGCTGTGGTCGGTGACCGCGATGTCCAGGTACGCGCCGTCATCGGTCAGGGTCAGGAGGCAAGGGCCGCGGGTGTGGCGGACGGCATTGGTGACAAGCTCGGACACGACGAGGACGGCGTCAGCCGTTCGGGCGCAGTCGGCCGCTTCCAGCCAGCAGACCGCGAGGCGACGGGCGACGGCCGGACTCCGCAGGCCCCAGGGCAGGGCCACGACAAGGCGCGTCGCGCTGGACGTTGAGGGTGATGCGGTGAGGGTCATGACCGCTCCCTGGGGACGGGGACCTCTTGTGTGAGGGATTCGTAGCCGCCCCGAGCGCGGATGACGGATCGACGGCGAGAGCCTCCCGCACGCCGGCTCGTGCGGCCACGGTCTCGCACACGGTGCGCTCCTTCTCGGCTCGGATTCGCAGCCTTCGGCGCCTCTCGCCTCCGACGCCCTGCCCACGAATTCCGGCGCTTCTTCATCTGCCGCCGGTCCGGCTCCGAATCCCTGGTGACCCCGCACGGCGAGTCAACCGATCGAACCCGACGGCACCACTCGACGTGCTCACGGAAGTCGATCCATCGAGGGAGGTGCGTCTGATGACCGCGTCCATGCGCGCCCGTCGTCTGGTGGCAAGCGCCGCCGCGGCGGGACTGCTGGCCGGCGGCGCCGCGCTCGGCATGTCCGGCACGGCGACGGCGGCACCCGCGCCCACATCCGTCTCGACCGTCGTGGCTGGTGGTCAGGACCGCCACGACCGTCACGACCGGTGCGAGTGGAAGAAGGGGCACTGGGAGAAGAAGTGGGTGAAGGGCCACTGGGAGAAGAAGTGGACCCACCACAAGACGTGGCACCCCGGCCATCACGACAAGCACGGTGACTGGCACAAGGGCTATTGGAGCCACGACCGCCAGCACAAGTGGGTCTACGTCCCGGCCCACTGGGATCACCACTGGGTGAAGGGCCACTGGGACTGCCACCACCGGTGATCACCGGTGAACGGTTCAACCCGTACGCCTGCCGCTGAGGGCCGGGCCCCGCGCCTGGCCCTCACGGTGGCCTGTGAGCGGAACGAGGCCCACCTGTGGCCGTTGAATCCGCTCAGTCGCGCCCCGGATTGATGAATCCTTCCATCGTAAAATCCGCCAGAGGCAGAGGCCGGCATGCCGAGCCTCGTGTCAAACGCCGCTGTTACGTTGACGTGAGGATCTCGCCTAGACCTCTGGAGAGGGCACATGTACGACGAACGGCTCGCCGAGTTCTCCCGCGAGCGGCTGGACGGCCGTCCTATACCCGATGATCTGCGCGTTCTGCTCGTGGCGCAGTGGGAAGGCCGCACCGACTTCACCCGCCTACTCGACCTCGACTTCTTCGAGGCGGGAGAGGTCCACCCGCTCCTGGACACCAGCTATCTGAGCGAAAAGGAACTCGCGGATCCGGAGCTGCAGGCCATCAACGCCGCGACCGCGGAGATGGCCACGTACGTCAAGCTCGTGGCGAAGGGTGGAAAGGGGTGGATCGGCTACTGGCTGCACCCCGACGAACCCGCGGATCGTCCCTGGCATCTCACAGAGCTGGACACCGAGTTCACCTTCTGGAGTCTGGGTGGCCTCACCCTGACCGAGGGGGTCGCGGCCGAGCGGGCAAGCTACCAGGATGAGCCCGACGAGCGAATCGCGTTCACACAACTGGCCGCCGAACTCGCCGACCTTGGCCTACCGCTGAGCACCCAGGACTACGAGGCCCTTGATGACACCGCGTACAAGGTGGTCCCGGAGGAACTCATGGAGGAGCTGATCGAAGCCGAACGCGCCAGGCTCGGTCTTCGCTGAGCGGGGAGCGCACAGGCGGTCGCTGCTCGGGCGTCTCCCCGTTCGATCGCGGTCGCCGGAAGCGATCACCTGAAACACGATGACGACGCCACGCAGGCCTTGGAGCGCTCAGCCGCAGCTTCTGTCAGATCCGGTGTGGCACGCACTCCGCGACCCCTGCGGCGCAGAGCGGTCACGCACACCGCTCAGGGGTGCGCGGGCGAGGAGGCGGCGCTCTGGTCGGCCGTCACCGGATCGTGGCCCGAGGGGGGGCGGTCGACAACGCCCGGACCGCTCTGCGCCATCGGCATGAGCGGAAGTTGGAGTTGCTGGAGGTGGCGAAGCAGGAGCGTCTGGCGCTTGAGGCCGTACACAAGGCGCCGGAGCCAGTGTGCGGGTGCACGCACCATCTGGCGAAGCACGACAATCAGGGCCGGTGCCATGAACGTGTCGAGGTGCCGACGGCCTGGGACGAGAACAAGAAGCCGGTCCGCTACGAGGCAGGCCAATGCAATTGCCAGCAGTACGTGGGACCACAGCCGTTGTCACAGGTGTTCGCGGAGGAACTGACGGACCGGGCCTGAGAGGCGGCGCCGGACGTCACTCGCTTCCGCGCGGAATTCGCCGGCGCGCCGGGCCCCACTTGACGGATACGGAGTGAGAACGGCTGCGCCTGTTGCTGCTGGTCAGCAACAACCGGTGTGGCCGGTGGAGGGGCCATCGCATCGGCAGGTGATCGACGGTATCTCGCACCGGGTGCGAACCGGGGTGCACTGGCGTGGTCTTCCTGGGAGGTTCGGGCCGTGGAAGACCGCAAATGACGTCATCGGCAGTGGTCGGCGGACGAGCGTGGCAGCGGCTGCTGCAACAGGTGCAGGCCGCGGCCGACATGGCCGGTGAGTGTTCCTGGGCGGCGCGGTCGGCTCGGTCCTGGGCGGGTGGCTGGCCAACCGCTACGACCGCGTCCGTGTCTCCCGCTGGTCCTACCTGCTCTCGATCGCCGCGGTCACCGGAGTGATCTACATGCCCGGCCCGGCCATGTTCCTCTTCGTGGCCCTCACCTCCGCCGGCCTGTACGTCCCCTTCTCCCTCCAGGTCACCCTCGGCCAGGACTACCTGCCGTCCCGCATCGGCACCGCCAGCGGCGTCACCCTCGGCCTCACCGTCAGCATCGGCGGCCTCATCAGCCCCCTGTGGGGACACCTGGCCGACTCCACCTCCCTGCGGATGGCCCTGACACCGCTGATCGCCATGCCCGCCCTGAGCTGGCTGCTGTTCCGTACCCTGCCCGAACCCGCCGCCCCCGAGCCGCAGGCGGCCGCACCTGTACGGCAAGACGCGTAGGTCGAGCGGAAGGTGTCTCGACGGGCATTGGCCGAAGGGGTGGGCGTCCGCTGCCAGACCATCGGCGCCATCATGCGCGGACAGTACGACCCCGGCCTCGACCCGGCGTCGGCTTGCCGTCAAGGCCATGTCGCCCTCACCGCCGTCGGGGGTCGGCGCGTGTGAACCGCCCCGCAGTGGGGGATCCGAGGCCGCAGGGGGTGGAGCACTTGAACGAAGACAGTCGCAAGGAAAGGGAGTTACGTGAAGACGAGGCCGTACGGGAGCGGCGCGGGGCCCTGCGCGGCCAGATCAGCACCGCCGGCATCACCGCCCAGGACATCCTGTGCTGCGAGGACAGAACGGGATTCATCGGGCCCGGGCACGCGGACGGGTACACCGTGGTCCTGGCCCGGTCCGGCGGCTACCTCCGCCGCATCGCCGGCGAGGAGTTCTTCGTCGACGCGAGCGGCGGTTACGTCACCCGGCCCGGCGACGAACACCGGGTCGCCCACCCGATCGGACCCGGAGACCGGTCCACGGAGATCCGGCTCGGCGCCGAGCTGTTCACCGACCGGTTCGACGGCCCACCGCACTCCCGCCGTTTCACGGTCACCGGCACCACCGACGTGCACCACCGCGCCCTGCTGGCCGCGGCACGTCGCGGGGCCGACGACTTCGAACTGGGCGAGCGGCTGCACCGGTTGCTCGACGGCGTGGCCGCCTCCGCCGCGCCCTGGCGCACGGACACGTGCCGACGTCCCGCTGCCGCCCGCGCCCACGCCCGGCTGGTCCGCGACGTCTGCGCCGTCCTGGCCGACGGAACCCCAGGGCTCCACCTCTCCTTGGAGGAGCTGGCCCGCGCGGCAGGCGTTTCGCCGCACCATCTCAGCCGCGTCTTCCGCGCTGTCACCGGCAGGACCCTCACGCACCACCGCAACGAGCTGCGCGTCAGGGGCGTCCTGCACGCGATCGAGGAGGGCGAGGACAGCCTGCGCACCCTCGCGTACGACTACGGATTCGCCGACCAGGCACATCTGACCCGTGTGTGCCGCAGCCATACGGGGCGCGTCCCCAGCGCCTTGAGGGGGGTTCTCGCGGATCGCGCATGAATGTCCAACGCCCCAGGGCGGGGCGGGCCGCAGACTGGCGGCGGCCGGAGACCCGGCCGGTGCCGTGCTCCCCGTGGATGCTGTACGGCGCCCCTCTTCCTCGTGGGGGAACGTGACGATGACCTTTCTGACCAGAGCCGCCACGACCGTGGCGGCAGCGCTGACGGCCCTCGTGTGCGTGAGTTCCGCACCAAGCGCCGCACCAGCCTCGTACCCCTCATTCCCAACCGCCCTCTCCGCTTCCTCAGTCGCCGCACCGGGGCTCACCGATCCGCGTCCCTGCCCGGGACAGACCGACGTGACCTGCGCCGATCTCGCCGTGCCTCTCGACCGCACGGGCGCCGTGCCGGGCACCTTGAAACTCCGGACCGCGGTCTTCGGCGCCCCAGACGCGCCCAGAGGGACGCTCCTCTTCCTCACCGGTGGCCCCGGACAGCCGGGCATCCCCTTCGTCCAGCGCATCCGCGAGCGGCTCCCCGAAGCCCTGGCCCAGTACCGGCTGGTGATGATCGACCAGCGCGGTACCGGTAATGCGGCCGTCGACTGCCCGCAGCTCCAGCGAGAGGTGGGCAGCAGCGACACCGTCGCGCCCACGGCCGGCGCCGTCACCGCCTGCGCCGCAAGCCTCGGTGTGAAGCGGAACTTCTACACCACCGCTGACACGGTGGCCGATCTGGAAGACCTGCGGCGCGCCCTCGGCGTGGGCTCCTGGACGCTCGACGGAGTCTCGTACGGCACGTTCACCGCCGGCCAGTACGCCCTGACCCATCCGCATCGGGTCCGCAAACTCGTCCTCGACTCCGTCGTACCGCTCGACGGTGCGGGCGTGTTGTACGAGGACGCCCTCGGCCACTCCGCGCGGGTGCTCCGCGCCGCCTGCCGTGAGCAGGCGTGCGGATTCGACCCGGCCCACGACCTGGCGACGGTCGTACGGCGCGATGGCAACGGGGTCGGCGTGTTCAACCTGCTCGTCATCGCGAGCATCATCGACCCGAAACTCGACAACCCGCGGTTCGGCATCCTCGCCGCCATCCACGCCTCCGCATCCGGCGACCGCACCCGCCTCGACGGTCTCGTCGCCGGGTTCTCCGCACCGTCCGACGAACCGCCTTCGGAGTTCAGCTCAGGACTGCACGCCGCGACGCTCTGTGCCGACTCCCGATGGCCGTGGGGCGATGCCGCCGCCCCCGTCGAGGGACGGGAACGAGCCCTGAAGCGGGCCGTTCAACGGATCCGGCCTGCGGCGGTGTGGCCCTTCGAGCCGGAGACGGCGGGCGCGCAGGGCATCCCGCGGACCTGTCTGCACTGGCCCGCCTCGCGCCCCCACCAAGCCGCGCCTCGCCGCACCCTGACGATGCCGGTGCTGATCCTCGCCGGCGACAGGGACCTGTCGACGCCGGTGCGCTGGGCTCGCGACCTGGCCTCCGTGACCCCGCGGGCCGAACTCGTCGTTCTCGCGGGGGCCGGCCACTCCACCCAGAGCCGCAGCGACGGCGGCGCCCGGGCCGCCGAGGAGTTCCTGCTGCGCCAGGCCTATTGATCACGACCCCGCGCGGGGCACCCTCCGCCGCCGAGGCCCGGGTCCGACACCTGCGGACCCGGGCAGGGCCGGTGGGGCGGGACGGGGTTGGCGGCGACGGCTGGCGCGTGGGCCGACCGGTCATAGGATGACCGACCTGCCCGCCATCGGACTCGTCACCGACCTGGTGCGGGCCGAGGACTACGCGGCCATCGACGGCACGGCGACAGTGACATCGAAACGTCACCGCCCACCGCCCCCGAACCCGATGCCACTACTGGAAGCGGGAGACGAAACGACGTTGCCAGGGTGTCTCGACGGCGCGCGGAGCGTAGTGCTCCCGGACGTAGGCGACGGCCTCACGGTTGGGTACACCGTCGAGAACGGCGAGGCATGCCAGGGCGGTCCCGGTTCGTCCCTGTCCGCCCGCACAGGCGATCTCTACGCGTTCGGTCTCGGCGCGCGCCCACGCCTCGCGCAGCGCGTCGGCGGTTGCGCCGCGGTCGGACGGCAGCCAGAAGTCAGGCCAGCGGAGCCAGCGGCTTTCCCAGTCGACCGGGGGTGGCCGGTGGCCCAGCAGGTAGAGCGCGAAGGTGGGCTGCGGGCCCTGCGGGAGTGGTCGACGCAGCCCCCGGCCGCGGACGAGTCGGCCTGACGGCAGTCGCAGCACGCCCGCCGTCGTGGGTTCCCATGCAGCAGTCACGGTGCGAGGGTAGCCCCCCGTGGGGACCCCCCGGCCTCCACGCGCCCGTCGTGGATATGCACGGCCCGCTCACCCGGCAACGTGCTGCGCACCGGGTCTCAGGTGCAGACGAGGGGGCAGCCGCGTCGGATCGAGTGCTGGGCGGCGCGCAGGAGCATGCGGCGTAGAACGCCGTGCCCAGGTCCGCCGTCCACGGTCCTGGTCGAGCAGGGGCCAGTTCCTTTGCCTGGTGCATGAACCACATGCTCAGGTCGAGGTTGTCGCATGTCGCCGGGGTCTCGGCGGGCAGACCGATGGCTGCCGCCGGCTTCTCTGCGAGCGATAGCACCTGAGGAGCGCCGGCCACCATGGACTCGTGGTCGGCTGAATCGATGGGCAACCAGATCTCCTCGTCGAGCGACAAGGGCACGATCACGGTCCAGCCGCAGAGGATCTCCGATTCCTCTCGTGACAGGTGCGTCTGACACAAGGCGAGGAACCCGGTCATGGAGGGGGCCGGTTTCTCCTCGAAGAGGGCACGGGGACGAGGAGGCGGAACAGACCAGGGTGGGCGGTCCGCGCCCGCTGGAGGTCGCCGCGGTGTCATCGCGGGCGGCGCCTGCGGCCTGTAGCGACAGGCGAGTGACCGGCCCGCTCACCTCGCTGCGGGTTGCGGCAGGCGCACCCAGGGCCGTCCGGGCCCGCGCGCTTGCAAGGGCGACCGGGCGCGCGTCACCCTGTAGTCGAGGGCAGGTGCCGACGTGCACACCAGCGACGAGATCTACCACCGGGTGCTCTGGGATCCGCGCTTCGACCCCGAGCGGTTCGTGATGGGGATCGCCGAGCGCGGGGCCCCGCCGAAGCGGGTCCTGCTCGGCGACTTCGTGCCGGGCGGGGAGATCCCCTGGCACCGGGTGGTGTTCTTCGAGGCGGACGGCCGGGTCGTCTGGGACCGCGCCTCCGGCGTCGACCGGCTCGACGAGACCCTCGTGGGGCAGGTTGGTCCCGTGCCGGACCCGGCACCCGGCGACGTCCTCGCCGTCCCGTCGACGAACCGCACCGCCGTCGCCTGGCTGCCGCCGGCGGAGTTGTGGCCGCCGATCCAGCACGTTCGCCGCGCACACGACCGGCAGATCCGCCGCTGGCCGCCGCACGTCAACGTGCTCTTCGGTTTCGTCCCCGAGGCCGAGTTCGCCCGGGCCCTGCCGCTGGTCGCCGCGGCGCTCGCCGAGACGCCGCCGTTCACCGCCCGCCTGGCGGGCGTCCACTGGTTCGGGCACCGGGAGGACGCCACCGTCTGGCTCGATCCGGCCGCCGCCGACCACGAGCCCTGGGCGCGACTGTGGGAGTCCCTGGAGCTCCGCTTCCCGCTCTGCGGATCGCACTCGCACGGCTTCACCCCGCACCTGTCCCTCGGCCGTACCCCGGACCCGCACGCCCTCGCCCGCAAGGCGGAGGCGCTCCTCGGCACCATGACGGCCCGGGTCGGCGAGCTGGTCCTCCTCTCCCGGCGCGGCGAGGAGCCGATGCGGGTCCGGGCCCGCGTCCTGCTCGGCAGCGGCGACGTACGTCACCCGGAGAATCCGGCCCTCCCGGGCAATCCTCCGCCGTCACCGCCCGTCTAGCCAGAGGCGGTCACGGGTTTCGGCCGGCCCCGCGGAGTCCGAGGCCATCTGCAGTGGGGGTTCGTCGGCCCCGGTGACGTCACCGGGATGGCCGCCCGGACCTGATCAAGCACGCGGCGTGCCGGGCATGTACGTCCACGGCTCCACGGGCTCCCCCACGGCCCGCTTCGGGCGCATGTCGATGTTGCCGTACGTGGAGCAGGGACGAAGTCGACGAGTTCTTCCGATCGGACGTACAACCTTTCGGTTCCCCCGGAAGTCCTGTGGCTACGGCGAGAATTCGCCATGCCCGCACTCTGAAGAGGAACACCCTTTTGACCCCGATACGCACCCCCCGCGTCCGGCGCGGCGCGGCTGTCGCCGTCGTTCTCGCCGTCACCGGGGGCGGCCTGGCGACCGCCGGCCCCGCAACGGCCGCCGTTCCTTCGGCAGTCGCAGCCTCCGCCTCGGTGGTGGTGCCCTACCCGAAGGAAGGCGCGGTCGTCGTCGGCGCCGGCACGACCGGATTCCTGACCTGGTCCCGGACCGACGAGCGCCTGCACGTCGTCTGGACGCGCTACGACGGCACCACGGCGGAGCCGTGGTCCCTCGACGACTCCTGGATCACCGCCTCGCGCGCCTCCGACGTGATCGTTCGGGTGGGGAACGACGGCTTCATCACCCTCCGGGACATGGCGACCGGCCAGGACGTCCTGTCTGTCCGCGCCAGGGACACCAGTTTCGTCGGTGCCGTCGGCCGGACTCTGTTCGTCAAGGCGTCCGACAGCCAGGGCGGAGACGCCGTGCACCTGCTTGCCCAGGGCGACGACGGCAAGGTCGGCGACCGCGTCGTGACCGGCCTGCCGGCCACCGCGACGGACCCGAAGGTCAGGGCCGCGACACCGGACACCGCACTGCTCACGTACACGACCCCCACGGGCGCGCAGTGGGCCACCGTCGACCTCGCCACCGCCGAGGTCACCGACACGGGTGCGATGACGGGCGACCCCGCACAGGCCCGGGTCGCGCTCTCGGGCACGCACGTCGCCTGGATGGGACCCGCCGGCGGAGGCTTCCGGACCGCCGTGGTCGCCGAGCGGAAGCCCGGCACCGCCACCCAGCGGATCACCCTGCCGGGTGCGGTCGACTCGCTCGGTCTGGTCGGCGGCTGGCTGACGTACGGGCAGACCGGCGGGTACGAGGAGCGGAACCCCTCCTCGGCGTACGCCGTGACCGCGCGCTCGCTCGCCAACGGCACGACCCGCAAGCTCATGGACGACTCGGACTCCTCGGCCGTCGGTCCCGACGGATCCCTCCTCGTCCAGGGCGGCACCGTCCAGGGCGGCGAGGGCCTGTACCGCATCGCCCCTGGGGCGAACGGCGAACCGGCCGCCACCCAGGTCGCCTCCTCCGGCCTGTCCACCAAGGTCACTCTGCTCGGCCACGCCATTCCGGCGGTCGTCGACCTCGACAGGACCGGCGGCCGCCTCAGCATGGTCTGGCAGCTCAGCCGGTCCGAGGTCGAGATGACCGTCAGGATCCGCAACACCCGGACGGGCGAGACCCTGACGGACGGGGTCTATCCGCTGAACGGCGACTACGACCCGCACCGGGCGGCGTACACCTGGAACGGCCAGCTCACCTGGAACAACACCCGCGACATGTGGACCGGGGCGCCCAGCGGGCCGTACACCTGGGAGATCACGGCCAAGCCGCTGAACGGCATCGGACCGGAGCTGAAGTCCTCCGGTGCGTTCACGGTGACGAGGAAGCCCGGCGCGCACGACTACGACGCCGACGGCTCACCCGACGTGCTGGTCCGGGACACCACGGGCCGCCTGTGGATCGACGACACGTTCCCCAACCCGTACGAGGGCTACATCGAGCAGAACCCGGGGCTCCTCGTGGGCGCCGGCTGGGGTGCCTACGACCGGATCGAGGCCGTCGGGAACATCGCGGGCTCGGCCGTGAGCGACGTGGTGGCCCGGGACAAAACCGGTGTGCTCTGGCTCTACCAGGGCACCGGAAACGCCAAGGCCCCGCTGGGCACCCGGGTCCGCATCGGCTCCGGCTGGGGCGCGTACACCCGGCTCACCGGCGGCAGCGACCTGACCGGTGACGGACGGGCCGACCTGGTCGCCACGGACAAGACCGGCGGCCTGTACCTGTACAAGGGCACGGGCTCGGCCACGGCCCCCTTCGGCGCCCGGAAGAAGATCGGCACCGGCTGGGGCGCCTACAACCAGCTCACCGCCACCGGCAACCTCGCCGGAGCTCCGGCCGGGGACCTCGTCGCCCGCGACACGGCCGGCGTCCTCTGGCTGTACCTCGGCAAGGGAGACGGCACCTTCGCGCCTCGCGTGAGGGTCGGGGCGGGATGGGGGACGTACGACCGTCTCCTCGGTGTCGGCGACGCGAACCGTGACGGCCGCCCCGACCTGTACGCCTCCGTCAAGGGTGGCGGCGGCGACGCGTACGTGTACAAGGGCACGGGCTCCTGGAAGCAGCCCTTCGGCACGCGGGGCGGGGTCTCCTGGTACAGCGCCGACCCGGACATCCGGTACGACCTCCTCTCCTGACCCGCAGGTCCCCTGAGCCGCCCGAACGGCCCTACCGGCGCTCGGGCCTCCTTGGAGTCAGGTGCGGGCGCGGTGGATGCTCCATCGCGCCCGCACCTCCGAGGCGGAGCACGCCTCCTGACAGTCTCTTCGGAGGGCGACACACCCGGCGGCGAACGCCGGTACGGAGACGTCGCCGTCCGGGTCCAGGGCACACCCGCGTCCGGGTCAAGGCCACCACCCACACGCACAAGAGGGCGTGATCCGGCCAACTTGACGCGGTGTGGGGAGGACGGGCCGATTCCCCACCGCGCCGGGATGGACTCACCGGCGCGGACTGGTCATGCTGACACCTTCGGAAATCCTCGCGGAAGGCATCACGGACGGTCATTGCGGCCGGCCTGTCACTGTTCTTGACGATCCATCGGGAGCGAGAGCAATGAACTCTGCACACCAGCACCGCGACCCCGCACACGAGAACGCCTCCGCCGCCGCGGCGGACGCGCGCGACCCCGAACTGCTCCTCGTCGACGCCGGATCGGTGCGTGACGTCACCCTCGGGAACTGGTCGCACGGCCACCCCGACGACACGCAGCACTGGACGCCGACCGACGACTGATGCGCTGGGCGGCCGGGTTCCGGGCAGGACCGGACACGAGCAGGACGCCGGTCCCGGCGCCTGTCGCCGGAGAGGGGATCCCCGGCTTCGCCACGGCGTGGACCGTCGGACCCGTCCTGGTGCGCACGGTCGAGGGCGACGGCCCCGGACCTTCCCGGATCGCCGCCGTCGGCGATTGCCCGCCCACGCATGCCGAACTCGCCGCCACGCTCCACGCGATACGGGCCGGACAGCTGGACCGGATGCCGGAACGGCCGGGTTCGTGCCTGCTGGTGGCCGAGACCCGCGACCGTACGGTGGTCGTCGGCGACCGCGCCGGTGTCTGGCCCGTGTTCTACCGTGCGGATCTCGACGGCGGGGTCTGGTGGTCGAACGCGGCGACACCGCTGGCCGCGCTCTCCGGCGTGCCGATCCCCGACCTCCGCGCGCTCGCGGCCCGCACCGCACTGCCCGACGTGGTGCTCGACCCGCACGCCGGCCTGTTCCCGCGGGTCGCCCGTCTACCACCCGGCACGGCTCTGCTCTGCGAACGTGGCGCGGCCCGTCTCGTCCGAACCGGCACCACCACCCGGGCACACGCGGAGCACCTCACCCTCCCCGAAGGGGCCCGGCTCCTGCACGCCCGGCTGACCGAGGCGGTCGACCGCCGCGCAGGGTCGACCCCGCTGTGCTCAGCCGACCTGTCCGGAGGGCTGGACTCCACGACCCTCGCCCACCTCTCCGCGAGGGCGGGGGAGACCCATGCCGTCACGTACACCGACGCATGGCTGCGCAACGACGATCTCCCGTACGCGACGGCCGCCGCCGCCGAGATGCCGGGGGTGGTCCATCACGTGATGACCGGCGACCGCTCCACCCTCCACTACATCGGACTCGGTCCGGAGCACCTCGCGGTCCCCGTCTCCGACGCCCCGAGCCCCACCGTCGTGCTGTGGGCGATGAAGGCGAAGGTCCTGGGAGCGATGGCGGCGCACGGTTCACGCGGACACTTCGTGGGCACCGGCGGCGACACCGTCCTTACGGCCTCCGGTGTCCTGACCGACGCCCTGCGCGCCGGACAACGCCGCCGGGCCGCCGCGACGGCCAGGGCGGCGGCCCGGGTCACCCACACCTCCGTGTGGGGCCTGTGGCGCGCCGCCCGGTCCAAGGCCGCGCTCACGCTGACCGTGGAGGCGGGGCACCTCGCGGACCGGCTGCGCGGGCCCGCGGCCCCGGCCGATACGGCCCACCGCGGGACCGGGAGCGCCGGCGCCGCCTGGCTGCCGGTCCAGACGGTCGCCGACTGGATGCCCCGCCCGGCCCGCGACCTCCTGGCGGACCACGTGACCGACGCCTGCCGATCCCGCGAACAGCCGGACCGCCTCGCCCGCTGGCGCGACGCGCACGGCCTGGCCAGGGTCGGCGACGACGTCGCCCAATACGCACACCTGGCCGCGAGCCTCGGCATGCCCCTCTGGGCCCCGTACCTGGACGACGAGGTGGTGGCCGTCTGTTTCGGCGTACCGCCGGAGGAGCGGCACCTGCCCGGCGTGTACAAGCCGCTGCTGACCCGCGCCATGCGCGGCATCGTCGCCGACCAGGTCCTGGACCGGCGCACCAAGGGAACCTTCGGCGGGCCCGTCTACGCGGGCCTGGCCGAACACTGCGCCGCACTCACCGAGTTGCTCGGAGCCGGCTCCCGCCTCGCCCGCCTCGGGCTCGTCGACCCCGTCCCCGTGGCCGCCGTACTGCGCCGGGCGGCGCCGGGGCTGCCGCTGCCGCTCGGCGCGGTGCACCACCTCGTCGCGGTCGAGGTGTGGCTGCGGCAGCTGGAAACCCAGAACCGCTCGACATGGTGGAAGGAGAACCGATCCCGTGCCCTGGGTCCTGCCCCGTACCGTGCACGTCGTCCATGACGACACCGCGGGCGCCGCTCTGCTCGACGAGCGCTCCGGACGCTGGTACCACCTGTCCCGGCCAGGAGCCTCACTCCTCAAGGCGATCCTCGCCGGCGCCGACCCGGAGGCCGCCGCGGCCGAAGCGGCGGCCGTATCGGGCGATGACGCCTCGCGCTCGGACCGCGCCTTCCTGGCCCTGTTCCACGACCTGCGCGTCGCAGGACTCCTGATCAGACAACCCGCCGTGCCGGCGCGCCGCCGGTGGCCGTTCACCGGACTCCTCACGGGGAGGACCGGACGATGAGCCTCCCCGTCGCTCCTGCCGTCGGCCCGCAGCCCTCCCTGCCCCAGCTGCTCTGCGGATCCTTCGGCTTCCTCACCGCCGTCCTCCTGCTGAGACTCCCGCTGCACCGCACCACCGCCCTCGTGCGCCTGCTGCACCGTCTGCCACTGAGGGAACCGGCGCAGCCCCGGGCCGCCCGCATGGTCCAGGCGGCGCGCGCGGCCGGTGTCTGGTGGCCGGGGCGCGCGGCCTGCCTCGAGACCTCGCTCGCCGCGAGCCTGGCGGCCGCCGCCCAGGGCTACCGCCTCTCCTGGTGCCTCGGCGTGCGATTCCTTCCGCCGCCGCGCGTCCACCACGCCTGGGTCGAGACCGCGTCCGGCCCGACAGGCGAACCCGAGACCGCTCTCCCGCACGGCTGGCCCTACGCGACGGCCCTGCGCGTCTGATGCGTGCCGGACGCCCGGCGGCTCACGCCTCGTCCAGGTCCGTGGGCGCCGGGTCGGCAACGTGCTGGACACTGCCTGCCGCCGCCGTCCAGATCTCCACCCTCACAACGGCGATCGCGACCCGCTACGCGGGGCGAAGAACGGGATCGATGGTCACCAGGCTCTTGGACAGCCGACGGGCCCCCGGGCAACACGATCGTCGGTGTCGCCGGACAACTCCTCGCAAAGCCGTAGTGCCTCGTCCAGGTCGTCCGAGGAGATGCTGAAGACATCGACGGTGGCGGTGCGAATCCAGTCGGCGTGGTTGTCGTTGGCGACTGCCGGTGCGGCGCGACGATCGCGAGTCCGGCCCTGCCCTTGCGCCGGAGCAGACCTTCCGCGGTCCGCCGGGTGACGAAGCTGTCATCAGGGTCGAGCACAAGCGCCATCAGCGGCTCCACGGCCTCCTGCATCTCGGAGGACCCTGCCAGGCTGTGACCGGCATCCGCCCGGTCTCGGCAGTCATCGCTTCACCCGAGTTCGCGGAGCGCCACGACGGCCGCACGCCGCAGGTCACTGTCCGCGAATGCGCCCGCCCCTCCCACGAATTCCGGCCGTGCTGCCGCTCATGAGGTACTCCCGCTGCCGTTGTCCGTGAGGCGGGTGCTCCCCGCTGCACACGATCCTGGTACCTCAAGCTTGATTGAGGTCAAGGGCGTTGCCCTGCCGGCTGGCGGGGCAGGTGGCGAACGGCTGAGGGCCGTCAGCCGGCCACGGCCTCGATGAGGGAGAACGGTGCGGCCTCCGTGAGGGGGGTGACCGATGTGACGGACAGGCCCGCGCGGTGGCACACGTCCTCGAAGTCCTTGCGGGTACGCTCCCTGCCACCCACGTTCACCAGCATGTTGAGGTCGCTCAAGTAGGTGATTCCGCCGTCGGTGCTGTCGGATTCCGCACGGGTGTCGACGATTTCGGGAAGCACGGGCTCCACGATCAGGACGAGGCCGCCGGGCGGCAGGACCGCGCGGCAGTGACTCAGGATCGTGACCGCCTGATCGTCCGTCCAGTCGTGCAGGACGCTCTTCATCAGATAGAGGTCCGAGCCCCCGGGCACCGAACGGAAGAAGTCCCCGGCGATCAGGGAGCAACGCCCGTCCAGCCCGCGCCGCGCCATCGTCCTCGGCGCCTCGGCCAGACCCTCCGCCGTGTCGAAGAGGACACCGGCGAGGCCCGGATGCGCGGTGAGTACACCGGCCAGGAGAGTGCCGTCGCCGCCACCGACGTCCGTGACGGTGGTGAACCTGCCGAAGCCGAACGCGTACGGCAGGGCGGAGGCCGTCTCCGAGGCGGCTTGGCTCATCGACGCGTTGAACTCCGCGGACAGCGTGGGGTGCTGGGCGAGGTGGCTGAAGAAGTCCGTGCCGAAGACGGCGTCGAACGCGACTCCGCCGGTGCGGACACTGTCGTCGAGGTGCTCCCAGGCGCGTACGATCGCCGGCTCGGTGAACATTCCCACGAACGACGTGAGCGAGTCGGGGCGGCCGGGGTCGAGGAGTGCGCCGGCGGGGGTCACCGAGAAGGAGTCGGGGGCGTGTTCCCGCAGCAGGCCGAGCCCGGTCAGGGCGCGCAGCAGTCGGGTCATGGGCTGGTGTTCGGCTCCGGCGTCGACGGCCACATCGGCGGCCCGGCGGGGCGCATCGCCCACCAGCTCCATCACCCTCAACCGGACCGCAGCGCGCAGGGTTTGCGCGGCCATGCTCCCGAACGCGAGCCGGACGATCAGATCACGGTCGGCCATGCCTGCTGCTCGGACGTCGATGTTCGCCACAGGTGCTTCCCTTCTTCGTGTGGTGGTACGTGGTTGAACCGGCGTGGACACTCGTCTGTGTGGCCGGTCGATCGGGCGCGGTCAGTCGGTGGACGTGGCCCCGCCGGCCAGGGCGCCCGGAGTGCATCCGGCGAGGGCCAGCACATCGCGATGGAGATGGGGCTGGTCGGCGTATCCGCACGCCAGGGCGACGTTGCCGGCGCTCTCGCCCGCGCGGAGCGCTCGGGCGGCGTGGTCGAAGCGGACCAGCATGGCGGCACGCTTGGGGGTGAGGCCGATCTGGGCACTGAACCTGGACCACAGCCGCTTGCGGCTCCATCCGCAGGACGCGGCGAGGTCACCGACCCGTATCCGGCCTCGACGGGCGACGATGGTCTCCCAGGCTGCGGCGACCTCGGGCGACATCGACGGTGCCCCCGCAGCCCGTCTCGTGAGGAACGCGTCCATCAGCGCGAGGCGTTCCTGCCACGTCGTGGCGTCGGTCAACTGCTCGCGGAGGCGTCGCTCGTGCCGCCCCCACACGTCCTCAAGAGCGGTGACGGAGCCGTCCAGTTCGCGTGGGGAGACGCCCAGCAGCGCATGGGCGGCCCGGGGCGAAAGACGCACCTCGACGCACTCGACGCGCTCGCCACGGATGCGGGCAGGGCCGGGCGACAGCGAGGCGACGAGACTCCTCATGGGCTGGTGTCCCCGGGCACTCTCCACCGTGACCGTGTTGTCCCCGAGCTCGATGACGACGATCACGGCGGGCTGGGGGAGCACCCGCAGATCCAGCCCGGCGGCCATGCGGTCACGGAATCCGGCCATCCTGACTCCGTCGAGGGATGCCCCGCCGAGGGGATGGGCGACCTCCCAGCCGTACTCGGCATCGCGATCCATGGGGGCGGCCTCCGCTTCGTGTCTGCGCATGCCTCTACCGTCGCCGACTTCAGCGGCCCTGTCTTGTACGAAAGTTCCACGGGTCCGCGAGGCGGATCAGACCGTCTCCGCCGGGCGGTGTCCTGTGCGTGCCGGTGAGCAGTGGTCGTCCGATGCGTCCCGGGGTGCCGCGGCGCAAGCGTGCCGGTCGCGGTCACCGGCCCGGGCACGGCAGTGGCGGCGAGTACCTGTGGTCTGCCGTGTCGGGGGAGAGGGGCAGGGGTATCGTCCCGCACGCCGAGCGCCTACCAGAGCTGACCGCCCTTCATGTAGGCCACGTGGGTGTCGTCCTTGGGGCAGACCAGGGAAGGCCAAACACCGCCCTCGGCGTCGACCGTCTGCGTGCTCCACCTGCCGGCCGCGTCTCCGTGCATCGCCCGCTTGGCCGGCTTCAGCTGTCCGTCGCCGTAGGCGACGCACAGCACGGACCCTTCGCCGACGCGACAGGCTGGACAGGCGTCATCTCGGAACTGCGGAGCAGCGGAATCCCGGTGATCGCCCCCTCGAACCCCCTGCGGGGCCTGACGTCGGACGCCGCCTGTCTCTCCGCCTTCCTGACGCAGGTCGAAGGCCCGGTCGTACTCGTCGGCCACGCGTACGGCGGTGCCCTGATCACCGTGGCCGGCGCCGCGGAGAACGTCGTGGGGCTCGTCTACGTGGCCGCCTGCGTGCCCCAAGAGGGTGAGAGCCTCGGCCGGCTCCAAGGAGGCTTCCCCGAGTCCCCGCTGACGGGCAGCCCGAAGGAGTGGACGGACCCGCTCCACGACGGCGGCTCCGCGGTCGAGGTCACGGGCGATCTCATGGTGGCCGAGGATCAACGCCCAAGACGGAGCGCGAGGCCCTCGGCCGCGTTGCCGCCCAGGGGAAACGGAATGTGGCCGATCACAGGTCCGGCCACGATCGCGGCCCCGCTGACCGGCTCGAAGCCGTGCTCGGCCATGAGACGGCTCGCGACCGGATTGGGCGTCCCGGGGCCGACGGCATGCCAGAGGGTCAGGTCCGTGCCGAGCCGTGTCATCGTGACGTTCTCGGCCCGAAGCAGGCGGCTGATCTCCTGCACCAGATCCATCCCGCGAAATTCCGTCGGAATGCGCTTGACGCGGCCGTTCTCCACGAGCAGCACGCCGCTCGCTTCGCTGCGGTCAACAGTCGTCCGGACGGGGGCGGACCAGCCCGCCGAGTGCGGTGCCGACGCGCTGTCCGCGCCGCCCTCCGAAGGCCTGGCCCTGACCAGCAGTCCTCCGACCAGCGCAGCCACCACCAGGGCCCCCGCCTCCAGGTAGGAGAGCAGAGGGTCGTCGTGCATGAAGAGGAGCCCGGCTCTGTGCCCGGCCGCTCCGGCGAGCAGCGCGAATCCGAGCTCGGCGCCCACATGCTGGTTCACCATGACGAGACCGGCTCGTCCGCCGGAGTCATGTGCGGCGACGCCGTCCATGATGGCCGAGTAGAGCACCGTGCCGGCCGTGCCGACACCGAGGCCGATGCAGATCACGGTGGGGTAGGCGCTGGAGACGGAGCCGCCCATGGCCAGCTGGACGAGCGGCCCGACCGCCGCGACGAGCAGACCCGACACCAGCAGGACGCGCGGCCCGACACGAGGCAGCAGCCGGGCGGAGATCAGCAAGGAGCCGACGAGGAAGGAGGCGGTCATCAGCACGAAGACCGCAACCGTGGGCACCGCTCCGACGTCGCTGTTCAGGAAGGCGTCGAGGGGCGCGATCACGGTCGACAGGGCAAGCCCGATCATGAACAGGGCGAGCGACGCGCCGAGGCTGTCGCGGGTCCTGGTCGGATAGGCCGGCAGGATCGCGCTCCGGGCCGTCGACTGCCGCCGGGCGAAGGCCGCGATCAGGAGGATGCCGCACACGAGGGCCACGGACGGGAGGGGGGCTCCCCAGCCTGCGGCCCCCGACTCCGCGAGGCCGAAGACGAGGGAAGCGACCCCGAATGCGCTCAACAGCGCGCCGGGCGTGTCGAAGCCGGCGGGGTTGCGGCCGCCGGGCCGGTCACGGACCAGGGTGGCCGTGCCGAGGAGGGCGATGAAGGCCAGCAGGACGGTGACGTACATGGACATGCGCCACGAGGCCAGCACGTATGTGAGCGGCACCGCGAGGAACATGGTCAGCGCGGAACCGCCGAGGCCGATCACGCCGTAGATCCCGAAGGCCCTCCTGCGTGCCCTCGGCTCGGTGAACTGCGCGGCGACCAGGCCGAGGGACGCCGGGGTGATCAGGGCGGCGAAGACGCCTTTGAAGACCTGGCTCCAGACCAGGACGGCCGGCCCGGGGGACACCGCGCCGACCGCGGTGCTCACCGCGAAACCGGTCAGGCCGATGAGCAGCGTCGCCTTGCGGCCGATGAGGTCCGCGAGGTGCCCGCCGACGAGGAGCAGCGCACCGAAGGCCAGGGCATAGCCGACGTACATCCATTGCTCGGAGGAGCGGCCCATGCCCAGGTCGGCGCTGATTGCGAACAGCAGCCGGGGCGTCGTCATCGCCAGGTCGAGCAGCACGACCAGTTGCGCGAGCATTCCCATCGCAAGGCCCCACCAGCGCCGGGTACGAGGGCCCCCGTCGTCGCCCGCCGGGCCGACGGGCGCGGGCGTGACCAGGGCGCCGGGCGGTGGGGTCGCGGGCGGTCCGAATCCCCCCACGGGGCCGGAGCCGGCCGCAGCCGTCGGATCGTACGGGTTCGGAACGTACGGAGCCGGCGGTGAAGCCGGCGGCAGAGGGTACGAGGTCGGCTGGGGCAGAGCGGCCGAGAAGGCGGCCTGGGCCCGTGGATCCGGTTGCGTGCCTCGCACCTGCGGGGTGAAGTCCAGCAACTCCGCTGCCCGGCGCCCCAGGTGGGCCAGTACCGACCCGGGCAGCCACTCCTCGGCCCGGTTCGTCACCGTGCGCTCCACCACCTGCGCGGGCGTGGGCCGCTTCGTCGGGTCCTTGTCCAGGCAGGCGCGCACGAGCGCGACGAGCGAATCGGGCACGCCGGTGAGGTCCGCCTCCTCTTCGGCGATCCGGAAGAGGTGCGCGTTCAGTCCGGTGTCCGTGGCGCCGAAGAGAAGGCGCCCCGTGGCGGCGTAGACGAGGACCGCGCCCAGGCAGAAGATGTCATTGGCCGGGGTCAGTTCGTGGCCGCGGACCTGCTCCGGAGACATGAAGCCGGGGGAGCCGATCAGCATGCCGGTGCGGGTGAGCAGGCTGTCCCCGCCGATGCTGTCGAGGGCACGGGCGATCCCGAAGTCGATGACCCGAGGGCCGTCGACGGTCACCAGCACGTTCGAGGGCTTCAGGTCGCGGTGGATCAGGCCCGCTTCGTGCACCGTCTGCAGGGCGAGGGCGAGACGGTTGGCGAGGGTGTGAACCGAGTGCTCGGGCAGCGGGCCGAATTCCTTGCCGACCACGGTGGTCAAGTCGGGGCCGGGTATGTACTGGGTCGCCACCCAGGGCACGGCCGCCTCGGTGTCCGCGTCCAGGACAGCAGCCGTCCAGGCGCCGCCCACCCGCCTGGCCGCGGCGACCTCGCGGGTGAACCGCCTGCGGAACTCGGGGTGCTGGGCGTGGTCGGCCTGTACGACCTTCACCGCGACCGTACGGCCGAGATCGGACCGGCCCAGGTAGACCAGGCCCATCCCGCCCTCGCCGAGGCGGGCTATCAGGCGGTAGGGGCCGATGTGTGTGGGGTCCTGCTCCGTCAGCTGTTCCACGGTGAAGAGGTCAGCCCTTCACGTCGGAGTTCAGCTGGTGGCCGAACTCTGTGTTCAGACGTTCCCCGTCGGGTCGATCAATGTCGTGCGCGATCTCTTCCTCGGCCATGCGGCGATCCCCCGTCGATCGGATGAGGAGATCCAAAATAGAGCAACTGCCCTTGCCGCCGCCCTGGCTTGCCGCAAAGACGACCCCGGATCACGGCAGGCGACGTAGGACCGCGGCGGCAACGTACGCCGTTCCCGTGCCGCCGGGGACGACCGGGTGAGTCCGACCCGGCCGGCCCCGGCGAACCGGCTCACTTGGACTGCGTGGAGAGACTCACACCACTGAAGTCCCGCGCGGCGGCGAGGCTGAAGTAGACCCAGCCGGACGGCGGGTTGTCGATCGTGAGCGTCTCGCCGTTGCCGGGCCTGACGGACTTCGCCGCGTAGCTGCCGGTGGTGGCCCAGTTGCTGCCGCCGTAGTACAGGTCGGCGTTGCCGGTGCCGCCGCTGCTCGTGATGGTCAGCTGCTTCACGCCGGCGGGCAGGTACACGAAGTGGTAGCTGTAATTGCCGGTGGCGGCCGCGAGATCGTCCCGGCGGCAGTTCTGGTCGAACTGGCGGGGGTCGCCGATCGTGCAGAGCGGGGCGGGCGCCGTCAAGGCGGCCTCCGGCAGCGCACCGCAGTCGTCGGTCGCGCAGGTGGTCGTCAGCCAGTTCGCGAAGTCCGCGTCGTAGCGGGTGCCGATGGTCTCCTTCAGGAAGGAACGGGCCCCGGTCCAGTCTCCGGCGCGGTACTTGTCCAGCACGGTCTCGACGTCGGCCGGGTGCGCCTGGAGCATGTAGCGGACCGCGAGGAAGCCCCAGCGGTACACCCGGTTCGAGTTGACCTCGGGGTCCTCTTCCTGGCCGTAGACGGTGTCGAACAGCTCGCTCAGCTTGTACGTGTTCTTGCGGGCCTCGGCGATCGCGTCGGCGTTGCGCTCGCCGCGGTAGCCGAACGAGATGTTCTCGGCGATGCCCTCGACCCACCAGATGGTCGGCGTGGTCATGCCCGCCTCGAAGTCGCCGTACATGGTGTAGCGGCCGTCGAGGTAGTGGGTGTACTCGTGGTTGAGGTTCCAGATCTGGAAGTCCGGGCGCAGCCAGTGAGCCTCGTGGGCGATGAAGCGGGCCTGGTTGCCGGCGGCGGCCGGGTCGCCCTCCTCGTACATGCCGCCGTTGTCGACGTCGATGTTGTAGATGGCCCAGGCGTACAGGGCGTACTGGGTGTAGTCGTCGAAGACGACGACCTCCAGGTCGGTGTTCACGTCACCGGGGATCGCACCCTTGTCGCCGATGATCCGGTGGAAGTAGGCGTCCTGCTCGACGAGGCTCGTACAGGTGCTTCCCAGCTGGCCCGGAGACATGTCCTGGGCGCGGATCCTCAGGTCCGGGGTGCACGTGTGCTGGATCGGCAGGATCGCCGGGAGCACGCGCTCGCCCAGGTCGCAGATGGCATAGGCCGCGCAGTTGTTCCTGTCGTACTGGCGTGTGTACCAGCCGAGGTTCATGGTGATCGGCGCGGTGGGGCCGACGTTCGGGTAGCGGTTGATCAGGTCCTTGAGCAGAGGGCGGAGCCGGTCCTTCAGCTCGGGGACGTCGAGGGCGTGGCCGAGGTAGCGGCCGACGTTGCTGACGACGTCCAGGCGGTTCAGCTGCGCGCCGTTGCGCGTGATGAAGCCGGCCCAGGTGTCCAGGATCGTGGGGTCGGCCTTGAGGGCCGCGCGCCAGCCACGGGCGTCGCCCTTGGCCTTGAATCCGTTCTCGACGACCCACTCGACGTGCTGCATGGCCAGGTTCATCTGGCCGGGCCAGGTGCCGTCGTAGCCGCCGAGCATCCACTTGACGACACCGGCGTACCGCCCGGCCGTGTGGGTGCTGTCGATCAGCGTGACGACCTCGTTGAGGATCTCGCCGTTGGCGTCGGTGACGTCCTTGCTGCGAGGGGAGGCGAAGAACGCGTCCAGCGCGCCGCGGGCCGCGGTGTCCAGCGCCGTGCCGTAGTCGCCGACGGCGTCCGCGTTGTTGTCCTGGACGTAGTAGCCGGCGCGCAGGAACAGCACCAGCTGACCGATTGCGGCGGTGTTGTCGCCCGAGTACGTGACCGAGGCGTCGCGCAGCGCGTTGGCGACGGTCACCATCTGGGCCTCGTGGAAGGCCTTGCGCGCGTTCTCCCCGGTGAGGTTGAACAGCGGGTACGTGCAGTTGATCCGGGGGAGGGACGTGAGCTGCTGGACCAACAGACTGCCGGTGGCGTCGATGACGCCGGTGAGGTCGCCGCACTCGTCCGTCGCGGCGCCCGAGGACTGCTTGCCGACCTTGACGGACCTGACGGTCGGGGCGGGTGCCGGGGCGGACTCCTCGGTGCTGTCCTGCGAGGAGATCCGGAAGCGGGGGCTGCTGCTTATCGCGTCGGGCGACGTGGGCACCGGGATCGACCGCGGCGCCGAGGACGTGGGTCCCTGCGCGCTCGCACGGGTCGCCGTGGGGGCGTCGGCGGAGGCGGCTCGGCCTGGCGGGGTGAACAGGCCGAGCGTGATGAAGACGGCTGCGCCGAGCGCGGGAAGTCTGCGCGCGTTGGCTCTCGATATCCGGAACGGATGCATCTGTGGGGGCCTCCGGGGCCGTTGAAGCCACGTGTCGGGGAACGCGGCAATGATGTGTGACATGTAAAATTGCATAGACCTCCCTTCGTCGGAAGGGCTTGAGCCGGATTCATCGGCTTCGGCAACGCAAACGTCGTCAACTTCCGGTGCTGGACTGCGCCGACCCTCCCGAGCGGCCCACGAGCCGGGGCGCCTCGATGCCCGGACGTACGCCGGTGTGCGCGGCCCGCAAGAGCTGCCGCCGGCGGTCCCGGAGTGCGACGACGGGCAGGGCTGTGAGAGCGCCGGGTCCCGCCCGGCCTTCACTGGGCGAGCGCCCGGATGCCCTGCCCCCGCCGTGCTTCAGTCCGTCTCCGGCGCAGGGTCCCGCGTCGAGCGGGCCTCTGAACGCCTGGCCTGCAGTGCGGCTCTCGCCGCGGCGACCTCCTGCGCCACCTGCTCGGTGAGCAGACGTACCCGAGCCTCACGCTCCGCACCGGTCAAGCCGGTGAGGCCCAGCCTGAAGTCACGTTCCTCCTGGGACACACGCCCCTCCTCTCCTCGGCCGACGTCATCGACCGGACATCTGAACTCGACGCACGCGCGCCAGAGGCCGGCGAAGGCCGACTCCTCGATGGTGCACCGCTGCAGCACGGCCCGGGCTCCACTCGGAAGACTGAAGCAGCGTTTCTGCATCCGGTGTCATCAAACAGGGCAACAACCCGTGCCAGGCGATCCCTTCAGGCGGAAGACCACCGTGGACAGTCCCTCCTTTTTCCCTGCCTCCTCCCTCTCGTCCGCACCCCCGGCAGGAAGACGCTGTGCGGCGATGTCCAGGAGACCGCGGAGTACGCCGAGTTCCACCACGAGCTGCGCACCCTGTTCGCCAAGGACGACGCCTTCCGCGCCTCGGTGGAGGCCTTCGGCCGTGCCTATCACGCCAAGCACTCCGCCACGGTCGACGACGCGGAACTCCGGCGACGCGTCGACACCTCCAGCGCCTATTTCCTGGAGGAGTTCGCCGTCTTCTGCTGCCGCACCCGCCGCGACCTGCCGGTCATGGTGCACCCCGGGCAGTTCAGCACCCTCGCCGAGATCGCCGCCGGGCGCCATCCCCAGGCACCCGACGAACTCCGCGAGCTGACCCTCGTCTCCCGCCGCGTACAGGGCCGGTAGCGCGGGCCCGTCCACCACCGCGAAAACCTGTGGAACGGCGGCACCGCGCGCCCGTACTGTGCTGCCGAGCCACGTCGTCGAGCCAAGGGCAGGCCGTTGTACACCGTCTGAGACCCCCCGAGCGCTGAATCGTCGCGCGTCGCGCCCTGCGCGCCGCGCTCCTTTTTGCTGCGGATCTCTCACTGAAACCGGTGTACTCCTGTGCTCAACAGCTGGGTGGTCATGCCCACCTGCCTTCCTGCGGTCCTCCGCCGTTGCCACACCTGCGGATCCGAACGCTTCCGGGCGAACGGCAAGATCCGTGTCAACGCGCACCACAAGCTCCTCGACGCCTGGCTTCTCGTGCTCTGCACCTCCTGCGGGGAGACGGCGAAGCTCACGGTCCTGGAGCGGGCGAACGTCCGTTCCGTACGACCTGAGCTGCTCGACCGGATGCACGACAACGACCGGGGTCTGGCGGCCGAGCTGCTCCAGGATCCGGCCCTACGGCGCCGCAACCGCGTCGCCCTCGACTGGGACGGTGCCTGGCGCCTCGACACCGGCGGATCGGATCACCTGGGCGGCGAGGCCGTCGATGTCTCGGTCCGCTTCGCCGCGCCGATTCCCGTACGGCCGGTCCGGCTGATCGCCGAAGGCTTCGGTCTGTCACGGGCCGAGGTCGAGAGACTGGTCGCGGAGGGCAGGCTCGTCTCGGCGGACCGGCTGAGCGGCCTGCTCTCCGGCGACTTCAGCTTCGTGCTCAAGCGCTGAGTCCTCCACGGAACCGGGGGCCTGTCCGGCTGCGACCGCCGCCGGACAGGCCCGAGGCGCCCCTCAGGGGTGTCTTGCCGATCAAGCCGGGCGCACGGCGCGATCGACAAGACACCCCCTAGTCCTGCCAGTAGAAGAGAGCCGTGTCGACCGTGACGGCGTTCCGTCCGCCGAAGTAGTAGACGCAGAGGTCCGTGACCCGGATCGCGCCCGTCTCCCCGTCGATCCAGCGGAAACCCGCCGACTCGAGCGCTCGCCGGGCGGCGTCGGAAAACTCGTACTCGGCGGTCGCGAACGGGCCGAGGGTGCTGATCTGGAGCCGGTCCCCGCCGACCTCGATCACATGGTACGTCCCGTCCCCCTGTTGGTTGTCCTCACCGCAGGAGACCGGCGGCTTCGGCGCCAGGCCGGCCTCGGTGAGAGCGGCCGTCGCCCGGCGGAGCTGATCGTCCACGTCAGGGCCGGCGGGCGGCTCGGCGCAGACGGCCTCGAGCCGCCACCGCGGGTCGCTCAGCCGCTCGCAGCCGGGACCGTACTCGTGGACGATCGCAGCGCGGAGCTCCTCGTCCAGTCCCTCGACCTCGACCCGTGGGCGCCCCAGACGTTCGTAGACCGCCTTGGCCTCGGCCCTGTCCTCGGTGAGGCGGTACAGCGCGCACGCCGCCCAGACCTTCGCCTCGGTCGTCGGCGCCTCGTCGAGGTAGGCGCGCAGACGGTCCGCGTCGGTCGCGAGCGACTGCGCGACGTACGCGACCCGCCGGTCCGGGTCCGCGAGCGCGTAGGTCACGTCCTCGTCGGCGCGATACCGCATCCAGACGTGGAACTCCCGGTCCTCTGGGCGCTCCTCGCCGAGCTGGGTCAGGATCGCCTCCGCTCCGTACCGGTCCACGAGACCGTCCAGGCCGGCATCGCCCGCGTCGCGGGAGTGCCGCCACGGCGAGGCGGCGATCGTCGCCAGCTCCCGCGCGGCCGAGCGGTCCCCGAGCAGGCCCCGCGCCTTCAGGAAGGCGTCGCCCATGCCGTACGCGGTGTCGGACGCGCGGTCCTCGTGCCGGAGCCACGGCAGCAGCTCCGGCCGGTCGGCGAGCAGGTCGAGGAGGGCCCTGCGCACCTCGGGGGTCTCCCGAGGGTCCTGGACGCGCGCGATCAGCTCGGGGACGTACCGCTCGGGGACCCGGCCGGTCAGCGCGATCACGCACGGCCTGTGGCGCCACCAGGGATTCCCGGGGTCCGCCACGTACCGTGCGAGTTCCTCGGCGTCGACCTCCCGCAGACCTGCGGTGTCGGCGGATCCGGCCTGCGGTATCAGGTCCTCGATGCTTCGCATCCGGGGATGCTACTGCCCCCGCAACGCCCTGAGCAGGCCCATTTCACCGGCGCGCGCACGGTCTGGCCGATGGGGACACCATGGACGTATGACGCTGCCCGGCGAGCGCGGCCTCGCCGTCGTCGAGGCGCCGTCCGTGCTCGGGCTGCGGCCGTCCGGGGTGCAGGAGCTGCCGGATGCCGTACTCGGCGGAGTGGCGCGGGTCGCGCGGGTCGAACCGCCCGCGTACCAACCGGTGCGGGACGCCGGCACCGGCGTGCTCAACCCCGGCGGGATCGCGCGGTACTCCGTACAGCTGGCGGACGTCGTCGGCGAGGTGCTCGACTCCGGGCGCTTTCCCGTCGTCCTGGGCGGCGACTGCAGCATCCTGCTCGGGAACCTGCTCGCCCTGCGGCGCAGGGGGCGTTACGGACTGCTGTTCCTCGACGGACACACGGACTTCTACCAGCCGTCCGCCGAGCCCACCGGCGAGGTCGCGTCCATGGAACTGGCCCTGGCCACCGGGCGCGGCCCCCGGCTGCTCGCCGATCTGGAGGGCCGTGGGCCGCTGGTGCGGGACGAGGACGTCGTCGCGTTCGGGTTCCGGGACGCCGACGAGTCCGCCGCGGCGGGGAGCCGGCCGCTCCCGCCGACGCTGTACGCCCTCGCCCTCGACGACGTGCGCGCGGCCGGTACGGGTGAGGCCGCGCGGGGCGCCGTCGCCCGGCTCGCCGAGCGCGACGGGTACTGGGTCCACCTCGACGTCGACGTCCTGGACGACGCGATCATGCCCGCCGTCGACTACCGGCAGCCCGGGGGGCTGAGCTGGGCCGAGCTGGAGGGCGTGCTGAGGACGGCCCTGGGCCACGAGCGTGCCGTAGGGTTCGACGTCACGATCTTCAACCCACGGCTCGACCCCGACGGGACGATCGCCGGCCGCCTGACCGACTGCCTGCGGCGGGCCCTGGTGGCCGGGGTCCCGCCGGTCTAGTGCTCCGGCGGTCCGCAACCCCGCCGACCCGTGCACGGGGGCCCGGAGCGTCGGGCGGACAGGCTCGGGTGTGGCGCGGCTCCCCGGCTGTCGTCAGCGCCGCCCTCCCCGCCTGCGTCGTATCCAGATCCCGGCGGCGGCTCCGGCGAGCGAGGCGACCGCGAGCCCGACCGTGGTCAGCCAGGGACCCCAGGTCTCCTCGTCCTTGTCCTCGGCCGCGGAGCGAGACGTCGACGGGGACCGGGAAGCCTCCGGAGCCTGCGATGTCTCCTGCGCCCCTGGAGGAGTGTGGGACGGTGTGGCTGCGGTCCCGCCCGGAGCCGACGAGGCACCGGGCGACGAGGAGACCGCCGCAACCGTCAACCGCCGCTCGGCGTGCCCCAGTGCGGGCTGTCCGGCCGCGACCGTGACCTTCCAGATGCCGGTCGGCAGGGCCTCGGCGGTGGTCCAGTCGGTCGGGTGGGGGCCCCGGACGAGTTTCCAAGGGCCCGCCGTACGGAGGCCGTCCGTGCTGACAGCGCTGACCAGCGCGGCGACCTTCTCGTCGACGGCGTCGCCGTCGTTCTCCCAGGTCACCTTGGTCAGGACGTGGCCGTCCCGGTGACCGGTGATGACCACTTCCAGGTTGTCGCCGTGCGCGGCGGCGGGCTGCGGCAGGGTGAGTCCGAGGACGAGCGCTGTGGTGAGGGCGAGTGCGGGTCGGGTGGCGGTGTGCATGGCGGTGCTCCGGTCCGGTGATGGAGGGAAGGCGTGGGCTCGCGTCGCTGGGGCCGACGAGACGTGGGGCCGCGAGGCGCGGGGGCCGGCGAGGGCGGGCCGCCGGTCGGCGGCCCGCCCGAGGTACGGCGGATGCGACGTGCGGGCCGGCTCAGCCGGCCCGGCGGGCCGTCCAGATCTGCGCCGGCCGTCCGTCCACGCGCTGGAGGTCGAGCAGCCAGGATCCGTAGTACGGGCGGCTGCTGACGGTCAGGGCATAGGTTCCGCTCCGGTCGGTGAGCGTGACCGCGCCGTTCGCCACCGTCATCCGCCACTGCTGGGCGGAGGAGCCGGCGGCACAGGGCTGCTGGGCCACCCACATGCCGGGGGCAGGCGTGCCGCCGGGCTGCAGGCACTTGGCGGAGGCCGCCGACCGGACGCGTACGAGACCGCTGCCCGCGTCGTCGAAGTACCACTGCTGCTGCTCGTACCCGTTGCTCTGAGCACCGACCAGGACCGTGCCGTCGGCGCTCCGGCCGCCCCACAACTGGGCGCTCAGCCCGGTGCTGCCGTTGGAGAGCAGATAGCGGGTGCCGGGGGTGGTGGTGCCGCCCGCCCCGGCGGTACGGAAGCTCGTCGCGCGGCCCGGTCCGCTGTCACGGCCCTGGCTGTCGCGGACGGAGACGGCGGCGGTGTGCGAGGTGCCGGGCCGCAGGTTGTAGATCCGCAGTGCGGTGCCCTGGACCCAGGTGAGGTGCCTGCCGTCGAGGAGTACCTGGTACCAGGACGCTCCACTGACCCGCGGCCAGCTCACCACGACGGAGTCCGCCTGGATCTGGCCCACCGTCACGTCCGGTCCGGCGCCGGGTCGCGGCCCGGTCGGCGTGGGTGTGGGGGTGGGGGTGGGGGT
>NZ_JNZO01000009.1 GCF_000717595.1 Streptomyces flavochromogenes
CGTCTCACCCGGGCGGGCTTCGAGGCCGACGTCCTTGAGGACGGACTCCTCCGCACCGGGGTACCGGAAGTCGGCACTCCGGACCTCCAGATGCCCCCGGTCGCCGGATGTACGGACCGGGAAGGCCGGCGGGACGACGGACGAGCGGATGTCGAGCACCTCGCGGACACGGACGGCGCCCGCCTCGGCCCGGGGCATGTGCATGAGGAGGAAGAGGACCATCATCACGGACATCGAGATCTGGAGCAGATAGCCGAGGAAGGCCACGAGCCCGCCGGGCTGGAGTGCGCCCGAGTCGATGCGGTGGGCGCCGACGTACACGAGGGCCACGGTCGTCAGCTCCCAGACGACGAGTACCGTCGGGAACATCAGGGCCTGGAGCCGGCCGGCCCGGAGGCCGACGGAGCGGAGTTCGTCGTTGGCGGCGGCGAACCGTTCCCGCTCGTGCCGGTCACGGACGAAGGCGCGGACCACGCGGACGCCGGTGATCTGCTCACGCAGCACCCGTCCGGCGCGGTCGATGCGCTCCTGCATGCCCTTGAAGAGCGGCCGCATCCGCAGGACGACGGCGCCGACGGCCCCGGTCATCACCGGCACGAAGAGCAGCAGCACCAGGGCGAGCGGCACGTCCTGGCGCAGGGCCATGGCGATGCCGCCGAAGCAGAGGAGCGGCGCGGCGACCAGCATGGTCAGGACGAGGACGGTGAAGGTCTGGATCTGCTGGACGTCGTTGGTCGTACGGGTGATCAGGGAGGCGGCGCCGAAGCGGCCCCGCTCCCGCGCGGAGAACTCCTGGACGCGGCGGAAGACTTCGGAGCGCAGGTCGCGGGCGACGCCCATGGCGACCCGGGCGCCGGTGTAGGTGGCGGCGGCCGCGGCCGCCGCCTGGAGGAGGGTGACGGCGACCATCGCGGCGCCGCCGCTGAGGACACGGTCCGTGTCGCCGCGCAGGACGCCCCGGTCGATGACGCCGGCGTTGAGGGCGGGCAGGGCGAGGGAGGCGAGGGACTGGACGAGCTGGAGGGCGACGAGGAGGGCGAGGAGGTGCCGGTACGGCCTGAGGCGGGGCGCGAGGAGTCGCAGCAGCATGGTGACGGTCCCTCACGCGCCGTAGGGGCGCACGGACTTGGCGTCCTTGAGGGCGCGTCCCCACCAGCCGAGCTGGTCGAGGAGCGCCTTGGCGGCGCCCTCCGCGCCGGCGGGGTCCTTGTGCCGTCCGTCCGCGTCGAACAGCCCATGGGCGTTGTGGAAGGAGACGGTGTCGCGGACGGTGACCGCGTGCATCTCGGCGTACACCTGCCGGAGCTGCTCGACGGCCCGCAGGCCGCCGGAGATCCCGCCGTAGGAGACGAAGCCGACGGGCTTGGCCTGCCATTCGGTGTAGTGCCGGTCGATCAGGTTCTTGAGGGCGGCGGGGAAGGAGTGGTTGTACTCGGGGGTGACGACGACGTACGCGTCGGCGGCCTCCAGCACCGGGGTGACCTTGGCGAGTTCGGCGCGGACGGCCGGGGACGGGTCGTAGGAGAGGGAGGTGGGGAGGTCGATCTCGGCGAGGTCGACGACGGTGACGGTGAAGTCCTCGCGCTCGGCGAGGCGGGAGCGGAACCAGTCGGTGACGACGGGGGCGAAGCGTCCTTCGCGGTCGCTGGCGACGACGAGGGCGAGGGTCAGGGGGGCGGGGGCGCCGTCCGCGGCGGCGGGAGTCGCGGAGGAGGCGGGGGAAACGGTGGCCGTGGAGGCGTTCGTGATGTCCATGCCGATGATCGTGGTACCTCAAGTTTGGTTGAGGTCAAGCGGCGATCCGAAGCCCTTCCCCAAGGCCGTTTCCCCGGACGTACGGTGAGTGCATGACGACTCCGACCCCGCACATCGAGATCGACGGCGCCCCCGCGACCGACCCCGGGCTGCTCGCCGCCCTCATGACCGGCTTCGGACACTTCACCGCGATGCAGGTGCGAGACGGACGCGTGAAGGGCCTCGACCTGCACCTCGACCGCCTCGACCGCGCGACCCGCGAACTCTTCGGCCGGGAACTGGACGGCAAGCACGTCCGCACCCTGATCGCCGGGGCCCTCGCGACCTCCGGGCAGCGGAACGCCTCCGTGCGCGTGTACGTGTACCCGGACGTCCGTATCGCGGTGACCGTCGCCGCCCCCGCCCCGGACGGCCCCGGCGCCCCGCAGCGCCTGACGACGGTCGAGTACTGGCGACCCGCGCCGCACATCAAGCACCTGGGCGGCTTCGGCCAGAGCTATCACCGCGCGGCGGCGCAGCGAGCCGGCTTCGACGAGGCCGTGCTGACCTCCCCGTACGGCGAGATCGCCGAGGGCGCGATCACCAACATCGCCTTCTGGGACGGCACTTCGGTGGTCTGGCCGTCGGCTCCCTGCCTCCGCGGGATCGCCATGACCCTCCTGGAACCGCGACTGGAGTCGGTCCGGCGCCCGGTCACGCTGGCCGATCTGGCGGGCTACCGGGCCGCGTTCGTCACCAACTCCCGCTCCATCGCGGCCGTGACGGCGATCGACGAGGTGACGTTCGCGGTGGACGAGGAGCTCATGGGACGGGTGTACTCGGCGTACGACTCGGTGGAGTGGGACGAACTGTAGAGCGACACAGGGCGCATGCGACCGCGCACGACGTGCGGGCCGCACGGGGGACACACCGGAAGGGTCCGAGACACACCGTCTCGCCGCGCGAGGCCGGCGGGCAAAGCGCTCGCCCGACAGGGGTCCGGGCGGGTCCGAGGGCGCCTGAAAGGGTCCGAGGGGCGCGCAGGACACGGCGGACCCGCCCGACGGGCGGCACCTGATCACCCGTTCGGCACGAAGCGTCACCTGACACAACGCAACCCGCCCTGACCTGCGTAAACACAGAAAATCCAGGCGACACACCGTATCGGACGGCCCAATCCTGATGCCTCATCAGGAGGCGCGGCGCGCGCGGCGGCTCTTATCTCGGTCACAGAAGGCCGTTCCGGGAAGTCCCTCCCGGAACGACCGCCCCGCTCGACCGCTCGCGCGCCCCGGAGGCCCCCCATGCGCACCATTGTCCGCCTGTTCACCGGTACCGCGCTGACGGTCGCCGCGATCGGAGCCCTCGCCGTCCCCTCGGCATTCGCCGGCGACTCCGAGTGGCTCGAAATCTTCCCCTCCGATGCCGAACCCGGCACGACCGTCACCGTGAACACGCTCGCCTGCGGCAAACACGGCCGCGGCGTCGGGGACGCGAACTCGCTCGGCGCGGGCGAGTTCCAGCTGAGCCCGAGCACGCACAAGGAGGTCGTGGTCGGCCAGTTCCACGTACCGGAGCACGCCAAGGCCGGCACGTACGGCATCAGCGTGGCCTGCGACAACGGCAAGACGGCCCGGGGCGACCTGACCGTCAAGCACCGCCGTCCCAGCGGCCACGTCCAGACCGGTGTCGGGGGCAGCGTCGGCCCCGACACCGCCCAGGTCACGGCAGGCGCGGCGGTGCTGGCCGCAGCTGCCGTGGGCGGGGTCTGGCTCCTGCGTCGCCGGGCGAGCGGCGCGCAGGGCCACTGAGACCATCCGCCTGTCCTGCCCCCGCCGGAGCGCCCGATCGCGGCCCCGGCGGGGGCAGGGCCACACCCCAGGGAGCCCAGGTGGGCAACAGGAGCAAGGGCTGGGGCATAGCCGCGGCCGCCTGCGTCGGGCTCTGGCTCGTCCAGAACGGCTCTGAGCAGGTCACCCCGCCCGTGCCGTCGGCAGCCCAGGCCTTCGCCGCAGGGCCGAGCGTGCACACCGACGCCGCGGCCGACCCGCTGCCGCCCTCGGCGCCGGTCCGGCTGCGCATCCCCGAGACCGACGTCGACACCCCGATGATGCCGCTCGGCCTGGCCTCGGACGGTTCGCTCGCCGTACCGCCAGCCGGGAACCGGAACATGGCCGGCTGGTACGAGGGCGGCGCCGCGCCCGGCGCCAAGGGCACGGCGATCGTCGCGGGCCATGTCGACAACGCCGAAGGGCCTGCCGTCTTCTACACGCTCGGCGCCCTGAAGAAGGGCCACCGGATCGAGGTGGACCGGCAGGACGGGCGGACCGCGGTGTTCACGGTGGACGCGGTCGAGGTCTACGAGAACAAGGACTTCCCGGACCGGAAGGTGTACGACGAGGCGAACCGCGCGGAGATCCGGGTGATCACCTGCGGCGGCGGCTTCTCGAAGAAGAACGGCTACCAGGGGAACGTGGTCGCCTTCGGGCATCTCATCGGGGTGCGACCGTCGGCCCGGTGAGCGTCGGCCACCGCGACCGCCCGGTGAACGGTCGGGTGAGCGTCAGGCCCACTGGTCGAAGGCGAGCTTCGCGACCAGCGAGAGCACCACGACGAGCAGCACCCCGCGCACGAACTCGGCGCCCTTGCTGAGCGCCATCCGCGCCCCGACCGTCCCGCCGATCAGGTTGAAGACCGCCATGACGGCGGCGAGCTGCCAGTACACGCTGCCCTGGTACGCGAACATCGCGAGCGCGCCCGCGTTGGTGCAGACGTTGACGATCTTCGCGGTCGCCGAGGCGGTCACCAGGTCGAGGTGGAGGACGGCGGTCAGCGCGAGGACCAGGAAGGTGCCGGTGCCGGGACCGAACAGGCCGTCGTAGAAGCCGATCCCGCCGCCGACCACGACGATCGCGGTCACGATCCGGGCCCGGGTCAGCGGCGCCCGCTCCTCCCCCTCGGCCTTCGCGCCGAACGACGGCCGCAGCATCACGAAGGCCGCCACCGCGAGCAGGACGACCATGATGACCGGGCGCAGCACGTCGCTGCTGATGCCCGCCGCGAAGAAGGCGCCGGCCATGGAGCCCGCGAGGGCGGCGAGCCCGATGCGTACCGCCGTCCAGACCCGCACGGGCGCCTTGCGGACGTAGGTGATGGCGGCCCCGGTGGTGCCGACGATCGCGACGGCCTTGTTGGTGCCGAGGATGTGCGCGGCCTGGACGTTCGGCAGACCGAGCAGCAGGGCGGGCAGCAGGAGCAGCCCGCCGCCGCCGACCACCGCGTCGATCCAGCCCGCCACGAGCGCGGCGAGGCACAGCAGGACAAGGGTGGTCAGCGAGATCTCGGGCATGCCCGAGAGCCTAGGGAGGCGATCGTTGCCCCGTCCATCAATCTCTGGAGAGTTGAGCTACGTCTGAGCTTGCGGCGCCGGGGTCTCGGTCGGGGGCCGGCGGCGCGGCCGGGGAGACGGAGGCCGTGAGGAGGGTCGCGGCGAGCGCGCCGGCGCCGAGGAGGGCGGCGGCGAGCCGGCGCCGGGCCTGCTCGACGGAGTGGCCGCGGGGGACGCGGGGAGCGCCGTGTCTAGGCATGGTCGAAGTCCTCGCTGTGGATGCGGGAGGCCGGTACCCCGGCCCGGATCAGGTTGGCGGTGGCGGCGCGGGCCATGGCGGGCGGACCGCAGAGGTAGACGTCGTGGGCGGCGAGGTCCGGCACCAGATGGCGCAGGGCGCGCGGCGCGAGGGGGTCGAAGGAGTCGTCGGAGCGGCCGAGGAGGAAGTGGAGGGCGGCCTGCCGTTCGCGGGCGATGGCCTCCAGCTCCTCGCGCAGGACGAGCCCGGCGGCGTCGGAGGCCCGGTAGAGGAGGGTCACGTCGCCGGGGCCGCCGGGCAGCGTCTCGAACAGGGCGCGCAGCGGGGTGATGCCGACGCCTCCGGCGAGCAGCAGCACCTTGCGGCGGGTGCGGCGGTGGGCGGTGAGCGCCCCGAAGGGGCCGGAGGCGAGGACCCGGACGCCGGGGCGGAGCCGGCGGATGCGGCGGGTGTGGTCGCCGAGCGCCTTGACCGTGATCCGCAGGGTGTCGTCGCGGACGGGCGCGGAGAGGGAGAAGGGCAGCGCGGTCGCCCAGAGCCCGCGCCGCAGGAAGCGCCAGCGGAAGAACTGGCCGGGCTCGGCGCACAGTCGGGCCACTCCCCTGCCCCGGACGAGAACCGAGACGACGCCCGGGCCCTCGTCGCGCACCTCGACGACCCGCAGCTCGTGGCGGAGGGCGGCACGGACGGGGACGACGAGCCGGTACCAGAGGAGGAGGACGGCGACGGTGCCGTGCGCCATCGACCAGAGCCAGCGGACGAGGAGGCTGCCGGCGATGTCGGGGCCGGCGAGCTGGTGGACGAAGCCGAGGGCGGCGGCGAGCAGCCCGCCGAGGTGGACGGCCCGCCAGATCTCGTGCCGGACCCGGCTCCGTACGGCCCGGGCGGAGGTGACGCCGACGGCGACGAAGAGGGCGGTGCCGGCGGTGGCGGCGGCGATCGCCCCGTACCCCAGGAGGCCCCCGGTGGCGGTGACGAGGTCGGTACGGGTGTGCACGGCGTAACCGCAGAGCGCGAGGAGCGCGTGCGCGCCGATCAGGCCGAGGACGTACCGGCCGCCGAGGGCGTGCCAGCGGGCGAGCCGGTCGGCGCCCACGCCGTGCTCGACGGCCGGGACGCGGGCCATGAGCAGCAGCAGGACGAGGACGCCGTACCCGGCGAGGAGACCGGTGAGGTGCGCGCCGGACGCGAAGAAGGCGTCGAGGCGGGCGGAGGCCCGGGCCTGGACACCCCAGAGCAGGGCGACGGCCCCGGCGCCGCCGAGGATCGCGTTCCTCAGGCGCCCGGGGGCGAGCCGCAGCACGGGCAGGGGCGGGGCGGGTGCCGGCGGCGCGGGGGCCGGTTCGGCGCGCAGGGGTCGGAGGGGTACGTAGAGAGGATGGCTGGCCTCGGTGGTCACATCCGGCACAGTAGGTCCGCCCGTATACGGGAATCCGCAGCTCAGCTCACTCCCCCCGATCCTTAAGCCTGGCTTGAGCCGAGCCTGACCGCGGGTTAATCCGGACGGCCGCCCCGCCCGGCCTCACAGCGGACGGGGCCGGGGACGGAGATCAGCGTTCCGTACGGGAAACAGTCGGGATCCCGTCGGGTAACACCGGCCGCGCACGCTTCCCGGTATGAGTACACGGATCGTGGTGGTCGGGGGCGGAACGGCGGGCGCCCGGCTCGCCCAGCGCCTGCCCGTCACCCTCCTCGGCGAGGAGCCGCACGCCCCGTACAACAGGGTGCTGCTCGCCGACGTCCTCGCCGGGCGGTACGCCCCCGAGGTGATCGCCCTGCCCGGGACCTGCGAGCCGGTACGGCTCGGGGTGCGGGCGGTGCGGATCGACCGGGCGGCGCGGACGGTGGAGTGCGCGGACGGTTCGCTCGTCGGCTACGACCGTCTGGTCCTGGCCACGGGATCCAACCCGGTACTCCCTCCGCTGCGCGGACTGCGCCGCCCGGGCGGAGCGGAGCTGCCGGAGGGCGTCCACGCCTTCCGCACGCTCGACGACTGCCTGGCGCTGCGCGACCGGGTACGGCCCGGGGTGCGGGCGGTGGTCATCGGCGGCGGGCTCCTCGGAGTCTCGGCGGCGCGGGCACTGGCCGCGCTGGGCGCGGAGGTGGTGCTCACCCAGCAGGGCGAGCGCCTGATGGAACGCCAACTGGACGAGGCCGCTTCGGACCTGCTTCGCGAGCATGTCGAGTCCCTCGGGGTCGAGGTGCACACCGAGTGCCGGGTGAGCGGTCTGCGGCAGCGGGACGGAGAGGTGACGGCGGTCGAACTGGCCGACGGCTTCGTCCTCGACGCGCAGGTCGTGGTCCTGGCGTGCGGGGTCCGCCCGAGGGTGGCCCTGGCGAGGGAGGCGGGCCTCGCGGTGGCGACGGGGATCGTGGTCGACGACGAGCTCCGGACGTCGGACCCGTACATCCACGCGATCGGCGACTGCGCGGAGCACGGGGGCAGGGTCTACGGCCTGGCGGGCCCGGCCCTGGACCAGGCGGACGCCTTGGCGGACCTCCTCCTGTCGGAAAACTCCGTTCACTCCCGTGGAGGCACGCCCGAGACCGCCACCTCCACCCACTCCCGTGTGGGCGATCGTCCCGCCGGGGCGGTGGGGGTCCCCCCGGACGAAGCGCTCGTGACCGGGTACACCGGCACCCGCGCCCTCACCCGCCTCACCCTCGGCGGAGCCGAACCCTTCGACCTCGCCGCCTTCGGCGAGGCCACCCCGCGACCGGGCGACGACGTCGTCCAGCTCACCGACGCCACCCGCCGCGCCTACCGCAAGGTCGTCGTCCGCGGAGACCGCCTCGTCGGTGGCGTCCTCCTCGGCGATCTGGCCGCCGTCGGCACGCTCGCCCGGGCCTGGGAGGGCGACGAAGCCCTGCCCGACGAGGCCCCCCTGCTGCACCTGCTCACCCACGACGGAGGCTCCTCATGACCACCCCCACCATCGTCCTGGTCGGCCACGGAATGGTCGGCCAGCGGTTCCTGGAGTCGCTCGCCGACCGCGGTGTCACCGAGCGGGCCAGGATCGTCGTCCTCTGCGAGGAGCCGCGCCCCGCCTACGATCGCGTCCAGCTGACCTCGTACTTCTCCGGCAAGACCCCGGACGATCTGTCGATGGTCGAGGCGGGCTTCATGGAGAAGCACGGCATCGAGCTGTACGTGGGCGACGCGGCGGAGTCGGTGGACCGCGAGGCCCGCACGGTGACCGCGCGCTCCGGGCGGGTCTTCGCGTACGACGCTCTCGTCCTCGCCACCGGCTCCTACCCCTTCGTGCCTCCCGTCCCCGGCAAGGACGCCCGCGGCTGCTTCGTCTACCGGACGATCGAGGACCTCCTCGCGATCGAGGAGTACGCGAAGACGGCGACGACCGGCGCGGTCGTCGGCGGCGGTCTGCTCGGCCTGGAGGCGGCCGGCGCGCTCAAGGGCCTCGGACTCGACACCCACGTCGTGGAGTTCGCACCCCGGCTGATGCCGGTGCAGGTCGACGAGGGCGGCGGCGCCGCGCTGCTGCGCACGATCGAGCGGATGGGTCTGACCGTCCACACGGGGACGGGTACCCAGGAGGTCGTGACGGCGGACGGCTCGGTCACGGGCATGAAGCTGTCGGACGGCTCCGAACTGGCCACGGACATGGTCGTGTTCTCGGCCGGTGTACGGCCCCGGGACCAGCTCGCCCGCGACTGCGGCCTGACCGTCGGGGAGCGCGGCGGCATCGCGGTCGACGAGCAGTGCCGCACCTCCGACCCGGCGGTCTTCGCGATCGGCGAGTGCGCCCTCGCCTCGGACGGGCGGGTGTACGGCCTGGTCGCGCCGGGCTACGAGATGGCGCAGACGGTGGCCGCGACCCTGGCGGAGGAGGCGGGCGAGGGCGACGGCTTCACCGGCGCCGACCTGTCGACGAAGCTGAAGCTGCTCGGCGTGGACGTCGCGTCCTTCGGCGACGCGCACGGCACGGCCGAGGGCTGCCTCGACGTGGTGTACTCCGACTCCCGTTCGGGGGTCTACAAGAAGCTGGTCGTGAGCGGCGACGGTGTCCTCCTCGGCGGTGTCCTGGTCGGCGACGCCGAGCAGTACGGCCTGCTCCGCCCGCTCACCGGCACCGTGCCGCCGGTCTCCCCCGAGCAGCTGGTCCTGCCGGCGGGCGCGGGCGCGCCGGTCGCGCTGGGGCCCTCGGCGCTGCCGGACGACGCGGTGATCTGCTCCTGCCACAACGTGACGAAGCACGCGATCGGCGCGTGCTCCTCGCTCGCCGAGGTGAAGAAGTGCACCAAGGCCGGTACGGGCTGCGGCAGTTGCGTGAAGGTCATCGAGAAGCTGCTGCCGGCGCCGGCCGACAAGGGCCTGTGCGGCTGCTTCTCGTACACCCGGAGCGAGCTGTACGAGATCGCCCGCGCCCTGCGGGTGACCTCCTTCGCCGCACTGCTCGACTCGCACGGGCGGGAGGAGGCGCGGGGCGGGGAGGGCTGCGAGGTCTGCAAGCCGACCGTCGGCTCGATTCTCGCCTCGCTCAACAACGGCTACATCCTGGACGGCGAGCAGGCCTCCCTCCAGGACACCAACGACCACTTCCTCGCCAACATGCAGCGCAACGGCTCGTATTCGGTCGTTCCGCGCATCCCCGGCGGCGAGATCACCCCGGACAAGCTGATCGTGATCGGCGAGGTGGCCCGCGACTTCGGCCTCTACACGAAGATCACCGGCGGCCAGCGGATCGACCTCTTCGGGGCCCGGGTGGACCAGCTCCCGTCGATCTGGACCCGGCTGGTCGACGCGGGCTTCGAGTCGGGGCACGCGTACGGCAAGGCGCTGCGCACGATCAAGTCCTGCGTGGGGCAGACCTGGTGCCGGTACGGCGTCCAGGACTCGGTGAAGATGGCGATCCAGCTGGAGCTGCGCTACCGGGGCCTGCGCGCCCCGCACAAGCTCAAGTCGGCGGTCTCCGGCTGCGCCCGCGAGTGCGCCGAGGCGCAGTCGAAGGACTTCGGGATCATCGCGACGGCCGGCGGCTGGAACCTGTACGTCGGCGGGAACGGCGGCGCGACCCCGCGCCACGCGGATCTGCTCGCCCAGGACCTCTCCGACGCCGAACTGGTGCGCCTGATCGACCGGTTCCTGATGTTCTACATCCGGACGGCGGACCGCCTGGAGCGGACGTCGACCTGGCTGGAGCGCCTGGAGGGCGGGCTCGACCACCTCAAGGACGTGGTGGTGCACGACTCGCTCGGGCTCTGCGACGAGCTGGAGGCGCTGATGGCGGCCCACGTCGCCGACTACCAGGACGAGTGGGCGCAGACCCTGGACGACCCGGAGCGGCTGCGGCGCTTCGTCTCCTTCGTGAACGCACCGGAGGCACCGGACCCCTCGGTCCGCTTCGTCCCGGAGCGCGACCAGATCAAGCCGGACCTCACGATCCTGACGCTCGGCAGGACGAACAGCACGCTGGAAGGGGCTTCCTCCCGATGACGACCCTCACGACGCTCACCACGACGACGCTCGAGATCTCCCCCGACCCCGGCTCCTGGGTGACGGTCTGCGAGGAGGCCCGGCTGACTCCGGGCCGGGGCGTGGCCGCACTGCTGCCGGACGGCCGGCAGGTGGCGGTCTTCCGGGACCGCTCGGGACGGACGTACGCGATCGACAACCGCGACCCGTTCACGGGGGCGCAGGTGCTCTCCCGGGGACTCCTCGGTTCGGCGGAGGGGCGGCCGTTCGTGGCCTCGCCGCTCCTGAAGCAGCGCTTCGACCTGGAGACCGGCCGATGCCTGGACGACGACGAGGTCACGGTGACGGTGTTCCCGGTGCGTGTGACGTCGCACGTGTGACGTCCCTCGCGTGGCGTCGCTCGCGTGACCTCGCACGAGGGAAGTAACTTGACCGATCGTTCCAGATAGTCGTACGGTCCTCTCGTGGCCAGGACCAAGGAATTCGACCCCGACGCCGCGCTCCAGGCCGCTCTCGACCTGTTCTGGGCGCGCGGCTACGAGGCGACGACGATGTCGGACCTCGTGGAGCACCTGGGTGTCGGCCGGGCCAGCATCTACGCGACCTTCGGGAACAAGCACGCGCTGTACCTGAAGGCCATGGACCGCTACCTGGAGACCCGCGACCCGCGGATCGTCGAGGAGCTGTCCGCCCCGGGCCCCGCCCTGCCGGCCGTCCGCGCGCTCGTCCGCCGTTTCGCCTCCGAGGCGTCGGCCGACGACGAGCGGCTGAACGGCTGTTTCGTCACCAACTCGGCGGCGGAACTGGGTCCGCACGACACGGCGGTGGCCCGTCGGGTCGAGCTCAGCTGGGAGCAGATCGAGACGCTCCTGTACGGGGCGCTCACCCGGGCCCGCGCCGGGGGCGAGCTCCCGGCCGACCGGGATCCGCGCGCCCTGGCGCGCATGCTCCTGGTCCTGCTCCAGGGGATCCGGGTAGTCGGCAAGGCGTCGAGCGACCCGGCCAGGGTCCGGGACGCGGCGGAACAGGCGTTGGGCCTGCTGGACTGAGGCAGCCGGACGGAGGAAAGGGCGCCCACGGGGGGCGCCCTTTCTTCGGGGCTCATTCTGGAACGTACGGTCAAGTACAGGGGGATGGAAAGTGTCGTCGACAAAGCTGCGGGAACCCGACGGGCCCGCCGGCGGCGGAGGCCGTACGGACCGACGCGGCGCACGCGGAGGCCGTACGGACGGACGCCGCACACGCGTAGGCCGGACACCCGAGAGCCGCACACCGGGAGGCCGCGCCCGCGAGCCCCGCACCCGCGGAGGCTTCGCCCTCCTCGCGGCCGTGCAGATGACCCTCATCTTCACGCTCGCCTCCCTCGCCGTGCCCCTCCCCCGCATCGGCGTCGAATTCCGGCTGGACCGCGCCCAGGTGATCCTGCTGAGCGCCGCGTACGGCCTGACCTTCGCCGGACTGCTCCTCTTCGGCGGGCGGCTCGCCGACCGCTACGGCGGGCGCCGGATCCTCACCGCCGGGCTGCTGGTCTTCGGCGCCGCCTCCGCTCTCGCGCCGCTCACCCCCGGGTACGAGGCACTGCTCGCCGCCCGGTTCGGCCAGGGCGCCGGCGCCGCGCTCGTCGCCCCGGCGGCGATGGCGGTGCTCCGGTCCCTGTTCCCCGAACCCGCGACGTACGGCAGGGCGATGGCCACCTGGGGCGGCCTCTCCGTGCTGGGCGCCACCGCGGGGAACCTGCTCTCGGGGGTGATCGCGGGGGCCACGTCCTGGCGCGGCACGTTCGCGGTCCCGGTGGCGGTGACCGTCACCGCCCTGCTCCTGGCGCCGCGCGTACTGCCGGGGACCGCACCCGGACCCGGCGATGCTCCGAACGGCCGCTCCCTCGACCTCCCCGGCGCCCTGCTCGCCACCACCGGGATCACCCTCGCCAGCTTCGGGCTCGTCCTCACCGACGCCCACGCGTGGGGCTCCGTCCCGGTCCTCGCCCCCCTCCTGTCCGGGCTGGCCCTGCTGGCCGCCTTCGGGGCGGTGGAGCGACGCACCGCCGACCCGCTGCTGCCCCCGGACTTCCTGCGCGACGGCCGCCGGGCCCTGGGCCTGGCCGCGATCGGCCTCACGGCGGCCGGCACGGCCACCGTCTTCATCCTGCTCTCCCTCTCCTTCCAGCAGCAGCGCGGCTGGGACGAACTGCGGGCCTCGGCCGCCTTCGTGCCCTTCGCGGTCGCCCTGCTGGGCTCGGGACGGCTCGCGGGCCCGCTGATCGGGCGGTACGGCCCGGGGCGCGTGACCGCGGCCGGGCTCGGCACCGCGGCGGCGGGGCTCGGACTGCTCGCCGCGACCGGTTTCGACACCTCGGTGCCGTACGCGTACGGGCTGCTCCCCGGCCTGCTCCTGCTGCCGGCCGGCGGCGCCCTGTCCTTCTCGGCCGCCGCCGTCCTGGCCACCGAGGGCGTCCCGGCGCACCGGGCGGGCCTCGCGGGCGGCGTCCTGAACACGGCGATGGAACTCGGCCCGACCGTGGTCTTCGCCGCACTGCTCACCCTCGGCGGAGACGCGGTGTCCCTGGCGGCCGCCGCCGCCCTCTTTTCCGCACTCGCCGTCACCGTCACCACGATCCGCGCACGCAGCAGGCACACACACGGGAGTCGACTCACATGAACGCACGCTTCACCGACCGCGTCGTCCTGGTCACCGGGGCCGGATCCGGTCTCGGCCGGGCCATCGCGCTCGCCTTCGCCGCCGAGGGCGCGAAGGTCGTCGTCGCCGGCCGTACCACCGAGCCCCTGGAGGGGACGGTCGGTCTGATCGAGGCCGCCGGGGGCACCGCCACCGCCGTCACGGCCGATGTGGCCGACGCCGGGTCCGTACGGGAACTGGTCCGGCGTACGGTCGAGGTCTACGGCGGTCTCGACGTGGCCGTGAACAACGCGGGGGTCTTCCGCGGCGGCCACAGCGCCGCCGACTTCCCTCTCGACGACTGGCGGACACTGCTCGACATCAACGTCACCGGAGTGCTGCACGCCCTGCAGGCCGAGGTGACGCACATGCGGGCGCACGGCGGCGGCTCGATCGTGAACATCGCGTCGAACCTGGGCCCGCACGTCCGGATCCCGGGGGTCTTCGGCTATCAGGTCTCGAAGGCGGCCGTGTCGGCGCTGACCAGGGCCGCGGCCCTGGACCACATCGCCGACGGGGTCCGGATCAACGCGGTCAGCCCCGGCGCCTCGGAGTCCGCGATGTCCCTGCGGCCCGGCGAGACGGAGGCCGATCGGGAGGTCCGGATGAAGCAGGAGTCCCCGCTGGGCCGGATCTCCTCCGCCGCGGAGGTGGCGGCGGCGGTGCTGTACCTCGCGTCGGACGCGGCCGGCTCCGCCGTCGGCACGGACCTGGTGATCGACGGCGGCGTCTCCGCCTGACGCGCGCGGGGCTCAGCCCTGGGCGGCCGCCGGGTCCATCCAGAAGACCTCCCAGTGGTGGCCGTCCAGGTCCGTGAAGGAACGGCCGTACATGAAGCCCATGTCCATCGCCTCCTTCGCGGGGGTGCCGCCGGCGGCGAGGGCGGCGTCGGCGAGCTCGTCGCACTTCTCACGGCTCTCGGCGCTCAGGGTGACCAGGACCTCCGTGGCCTTGGTGGCGTCGGAGATCTCCTTGCCGGGGGCCATGAAGGACTTGAACTTGTCCTCTGCGAGGAGCATCGCGAAGATCGTGTCGCTGAAGACCACACAGGCGGTGGTCTCGTCGCTGAACTGCGGGTTGTGGGAGAAGCCGAGCTTCTCGAAGAAGGCCCTGCTGGCGTCGACACTCTTGACGGGCAGGTTCACGAAGATCATCTGCGGGGCCATGGTGCGCTCTCTCTTCCCTTGCGGTCGCGCCGGTCGCTCCGGCGCTTTCAAGAGGTAGGACGGGCGTCCCGCCCGTGACTCATCGCTCTCCCGAAGATTTTTTGCGCTCAGGCGGCGGAACGCAGCCGGAGGGCCGCCAACGGTACGAATCCGCCGCCCGTGCCCTCGGTACCGGCCCCGGGTCCGGCGAGCCGCCGCAGCATCGCGAGGGCGATCCGCTCGCCCTGCGCCTTGGCCCGTTCCGCCAGCGGCCCGGTGTGGAGGCCGTCGACGGTGGCGTGCCAGAGCTGCACCCAGCGCCCGAAGTGGGCGGCGGTGAGGGGCCGGGCGGAGTGGAGTGCGGCGTGCGGGGCGAAGGCGTCCCGCCCGTAGTCGGCGGTACGGAAGAGGGCGCGCTCCCAGAAGTCGGTGATGCGCGGCAGATGGACCTCCAGGTCGGTTCCGGCGACCTCGGTGAAGAACGGCCCGATGAGCGGGTCGGCGAAGGCGGCGGTGTAGAACCGCCGCAACAACACGTCGAGGTCGTCCCGACCACGGACATCCCGGCTGGCACGCATACCCCCAGTGTGCCCGCTGCGGCGCACCGCCCGTAGAGCCGAACGTCCCGTCCCTGCCCGCCCCACCCCGCGGGGCCCCACCCGACAGGGCCCCGCCCACCCGACAGGGCATCGCCGCTTCCCCTTCACCGCTTGTTGATGCACAGTCAATTCCGTACTCCTAGTTTCCGGAAACGCGCGACCCCGTCGCCGACCGGACTGACGGGGCGGTTCACCACCCTTCCCAGGAGTGAGACGTGGAGCGACGCAGTTTTCTGCGCGGAGCGGTCATCGGCACGTCGGCGGCCGCCTTCGGCGGCACCCTGATGCACGGCGCCGCCTACGCGGCCCCCGCGCAGCCCGGCGCCGGCCCCTACGGCGCCCTCGGCGCGGCGGACGCCAACGGCATCCTGCTGCCCGCCGGTTTCACCAGCCGGGTCATCGCACGGTCGGGCCAGACCGTGCCCGGCACCTCGTACACCTGGCACAGCGCCCCCGACGGCGGCGCGTGCTTCGCCGACGGCACCGGCTGGATCTACGTGTCGAACTCGGAGATCAACCCGAGCGGCGGCGCGAGCGCGGTGCGCTTCGGCTCCACCGGCGCCGTCACCGGCGCCTACCGCATCCTGTCCGACACACGTCAGAACTGCGCGGGCGGCAAGACCCCGTGGAACACCTGGCTCTCCTGCGAGGAGGTCAGCCTCGGGTACGTCTACGAGACCGACCCGTACGGCGTGAACGCCGCCGTCCGCCGCGCCGCCATGGGCCGGTTCAAGCACGAGGCCGCCGCGGCCGACCCGGTCCGCAAGGTCGTCTACCTGACCGAGGACGAGACGAGCGGCTGCTTCTACCGCTTCGTCCCCACCACCTGGGGCGACCTCTCCGCGGGCACCCTCCAGGTGATGGTCGCGGGCTCCGCCGCCTCCGGCTCCTTCACCTGGCAGAACGTGCCGGACCCGGACGGCTCCCCGACCGTGACCCGCAGCCAGGTCTCGGGCTCGAAGAAGTTCAACGGCGGCGAGGGCTGCCACTACGCCAACGACACCGTCTGGTTCACCACCAAGGGCGACAACCGCCTCTGGCAGCTCAACCTCGCGACCAGCACCTACGAGCTGGCGTACGACGACTCGCTGGTGCCGAGCGGCGCCGCCCCGCTCACCGGTGTCGACAACGTCACGGGCTCCTCCTCCGGCGACCTGTTCATCGCCGAGGACGGCGGCAACATGGAGATCTGCGTCATCACCCCGGACGACGTCGTCGCCCCGTTCCTCCGGATCAGCGGCCAGTCCTCCTCGGAGATCACCGGCCCCGCCTTCTCCCCCGACGGCAGGCGCCTGTACTTCTCCAGCCAGCGCGGGACGAGCGGCAGCTCCTCCGCCGGCATCACGTACGAGGTGACGGGTCCGTTCCGCGCCTGACGTACGAGGTGACGGGCCCGTCCCCCGCGTGACGCCCGCGCGGTGACGGGCCCGTTCCGCGTCCGGCTACCGCGCGGCGGCGGGTCCCTCCCGCCCCGCGATCCCTACGAGGTGACCGTCCCGTTCCGGGCGTAGCACCGCAGGTCCACCGTCCGCTGCGCGCCGCCGAGAAGGGCGGCGCCCAGCGGCGTCAGTGTGTGCAGGACCGCGTTCCCGTGCCGCAGGGTCGCGATGAGCCCCGCCTCGCGCAGCACGCCCGCGTGCTGGCTCGCCGAGGCCAGTGACACCCCGGCCCGCCGGGCGAGTTCGCTCGTCGTACCGCCGTCGCCGATGGCGTGCAGGACCGCCGAGCGGGTCTGGCCGACCAGCTTGGCGAGCGAGGAGCCGCCCGGCGCGCGCACCGTCGGCGCCTCGCCGTGGGTGACGGGGTAGACGAGGACCGGCGGCAGCGCGGGATCGCGCAGCACCACGGGCGTCCCCCGGCAGAAGTACGAGGGCTGGAGCAGCAGCCCCCGCCCGTCGAGGTGGACGTCCCGGTCGACCGGGTAGTCGGCCTCCAGGACGGGCGCGCGCCAGCGCAGCATCGGCGGCAGCGAGGCGAGGAGTTCCTCGGCACCGCCGTCCAGGAGCGCGCGGCCGCGCCGGGCCCGGTCGGCTTCGACACGGGCCCTGATGTGCGGCCAGTACGGCTCCACGGCGGCCCGGTGGTAGCTCCGCAGCGCCCCCACGAGCCGGTCGAAGGGCTCCGCGCCGCCGTCGGCGAGGGCCCGCAGCGAATGGGGTACGGTCCGTCCGCCGGAGCGGTGCGCGGCGAGCAGCGAGAGTTCGCCGCGGAGCCGGCCGGAGTCGGTCGCGCGGATCGCCTCCAGGCCCTCGTCGAGCCCGTGCACGCCCTCGGCGGGCGTCAGGAAGTCGGGAAAATAGCCGCGGCTGGGAACGAGCGCGGCGAGGAGCCGGGTCTCACCACCGAGCCGCATCCGGGTTTCGGAGCGCCAATCTCCGAAGACGACGGGGCCGCGCCGGTCCCTTAAACGGTGAAAACTGAGAATCGTTTCCCACAGAACATCGGGCCGGGCGGCGGTCCGCACCCCCGCCAGGTCGTTTCCGGTGAAATGAATCCGCAGCATGACGTCCCCACCTGTGCACTCGCAACCACCCCCGACGACGAGTATGCACAGCATCACTGCACGTTACCAGGGTGTTTCAGCCACAGTTGAAAAGCATCGCGGCAATGGGGGCGGAACCGAAAAGCTGTACGGGTCGGGCAGGAAACCTTCAGGACCGAGGTGACGTGGCGAAGACCGTGGGGGGCTTTGCTCGTCCGGCGGCGGTCGGCGAGGTTGCGGCTCACCTGCCCGGCATCGGTAAAGGGCGCGGCCTCCGGGTGGGGATCCGGGGGTCGCGCCCGCTCCATTCTTTGCGGTGGATCCTTTGCGGAGGAACGAGGAAGTTCAATGGCCAATAATTCAATCAGGCGCAATTGAACAACTACTCACATCCGCTCAACAAACAAACGACGGGACGGACACCTCCGCACAAAGGTGTCCGTCCCGTCGCCGTGATTCCGGGGACGCCGCCCGCCGGTGAGGGTGGTGTGATGACCGGCGGCGCCCCCGGTGGTACCGGAGTGGTTCGGTGATTCCCGCTGCTGAACGGGGGTTCAGGAGGGCCCGACCGCCGCTCCTGAACCCCCGTTCAGCAGGACTCAGCGGCTGTCGCTGCCCTTCGACTCGGCCGCAGCGCGGCCGGCCTCCAGACGCGCCACCGGGATCCGGAAGGGCGAGCAGGAGACGTAGTCCAGACCGACCTCGTGGAAGAAGTGCACCGACTCCGGGTCGCCGCCGTGCTCGCCGCAGACACCGAGCTTGATGTCGGGGCGGGTGGCGCGGCCGGCCTGGACGGCGCTGCGCACCAGCGCGCCGACACCGTCCTTGTCGATGGTCTCGAAGGGGCTGACGCCGAAGATGCCCTTCTCCAGGTACGCGGTGAAGAACGAGGCCTCCACGTCGTCACGGGAGAAGCCCCAGACCGTCTGCGTCAGGTCGTTGGTGCCGAAGGAGAAGAACTCCGCGGCCTCGGCGATCTGACCGGCGGTCACGGCGGCGCGCGGCAGCTCGATCATGGTGCCCAGCGCGAGCTTGAGCTCGACACCGGTGCGGGCCTGGACCTCGGCGATGACCTGCTCGGCCTCCTCGCGGACGATCTCCAGCTCCTGGACGGTGCCGACGAGCGGGATCATGATCTCGACGCGCGGGTCGCCCTTGGCGTCGATGCGCTGGGCCGCGGCCTCGGCGATCGCGCGGACCTGCATGGTGAACAGGCCGGGGATGACCAGACCGAGGCGGACACCGCGCAGACCCAGCATCGGGTTCTGCTCGTGCAGCCGGTGGACGGCCTGGAGGAGACGCAGGTCGTTCTCGTGCGGCTCCTTGCGGGACTCGGCGAGGGCGACGCGCACCGAGAGCTCGGTGATGTCGGGCAGGAACTCGTGCAGCGGCGGGTCGAGCAGCCGGACCGTGACGGGCAGCCCGTCCATGGCCTCGAAGAGCTCGACGAAGTCGGTCTTCTGCAGCGGCAGGAGGGCTTCCAGGGCGTCGTCGCGTTCGACGTCGGTGTCGGCCAGGATCAGCCGCTCGACGAACTGGCGGCGCTCGCCGAGGAACATGTGCTCGGTGCGGCAGAGGCCGATGCCCTGGGCGCCGAAGCGGCGGGCGCGGTTGGCGTCCTCGGCGTTGTCGGCGTTGGCGCGGACGCGCAGCCGGCGGACGCGGTCGGCGTAGGCCATGATCCGGTGCACGGCGGCGACGAGCTCGTCGGCGTCGTCGGCGCCGGCGTGCATGCGGCCCTCGAAGTACTCGACGACCGGGGACGGTACGACGGGTACCTCACCGAGGTAGACCTTGCCGGTGGAGCCGTCGATGGAGACGACGTCGCCCTCCTCGACGACCTGGCCGTCGGCCGTGGTCATCCGGCGGCGCTTGGTGTCGACCTCGAGCTCCTCGGCGCCGCAGACACAGGTCTTGCCCATGCCGCGGGCGACGACGGCGGCGTGCGAGGTCTTGCCGCCGCGCGAGGTGAGGATGCCCTCGGCGGCGATCATGCCGTCCAGGTCGTCCGGGTTGGTCTCGCGGCGGATCAGGATGACCTTCTCGCCCGAGCGGGACCACTTGACGGCGGTGTACGAGTCGAAGACGGCCTTGCCGACGGCCGCGCCCGGGGAGGCGGCGATGCCGCGCCCGATCTGCTCGACCTTCGCGTCCTCGTCGAACTTGGGGAACATCAGCTGGGCGAGCTGCGCGCCGGTGACGCGCTGGAGCGCCTCGGCCTCGTCGATCAGGCCCTGGTCCACGAGCTGCGTGGCGATGCGGAAGGCGGCACCGGCGGTGCGCTTGCCGACCCGGGTCTGGAGCATCCAGAGCTGGCCGCGCTCGATGGTGAACTCGATGTCGCAGAGATCCTTGTAGTGGGTCTCCAGCGTGTTCATGATGTGCATGAGCTGGTCGTACGACGTCTTGTCGATCGACTCGAGGTCGGCCAGCGGCACGGTGTTGCGGATACCGGCGACGACGTCCTCGCCCTGCGCGTTCTGCAGGTAGTCGCCGTAGACGCCGGCGTGGCCGGAGGCGGGGTCGCGGGTGAAGGCGACGCCGGTGCCGGAGTCCGGGCCGAGGTTGCCGAAGACCATCGAGCAGACGTTGACGGCGGTGCCGAGGTCGCCCGGGATGCGCTCCTGGCGGCGGTACAGCTTCGCGCGGTCGGTGTTCCAGGAGTTGAAGACGGCCTCGATCGCGAGGTCCATCTGCTCACGCGGGTCCTGGGGGAAGTCGCGGCCGGTCTCGGCCTTCACGATCTTCTTGAAGTGCTCGACGACCTTCTTCAGGTCGGCGGCGTCGAGGTCGGTGTCGCTGGCGACCTTCTTCGCGGCCTTCGCCTCGTCCAGCGCGTCCTCGAAGAGCTCGCCCTCGACACCGAGGACGGTCTTGCCGAACATCTGGATGAGCCGGCGGTACGAGTCCCACGCGAAGCGCTCGTTGTCGGCCTGGCCGGCGAGACCGACGACGGACGCGTCGGAGAGGCCGATGTTGAGGACGGTGTCCATCATGCCCGGCATGGAGAACTTCGCCCCGGAGCGCACGGAGACGAGCAGCGGGTCGTCGGCCTGGCCGAGCTTCTTGCCCATCTGCTGCTCAAGGGCGTCGAGGTGGGCACTCACCTCGTCACGGAGCTCGACCGGCTCCGAGCCGCTCTCGAGGTAGACCTTGCACGCCTCGGTGGTGATCGTGAAGCCGGGGGGAACCGGCAGGCCGAGGTTGGTCATCTCGGCGAGGTTCGCGCCCTTGCCACCGAGCAGGTCCTTCAGGTCCCTGTTGCCCTCGGTGAAGTCGTAGACGAACTTCTGATCATTAATTTCCGACACGGGTCCCGACTCCTCGATGACTCGGTTGGCTGCCCTGACGGCGAGGAACATACCCAGATCGAAGGCTTCTGGGGAGGTACGCCTAGCGGTCACGTGGCCTTAACCACCCGTCCGCCAGCACTTCGAAAGTAACCGCGAAGTAGCCTCCGCTTTCAGGCCCCGAAGACGCCATGACCCAAACCAGGGACAACTCGCTCACATGAGCGCGCATCCGAGCACTTGCGTTCAAGCCTTGAACGCAAAAAGGGTGGCACCCCGTGCCACCCTTCAGGCGATGCAGCCGTTCCCAACCTGCTCATCTGAGCACCACCCCCCTCAAGGGTGGCGAGGATCACTCCCCCGGAAAGGCCGAATCAAGGCCGAATCTCAGCCGCCGGACGTGTCCAGCTCGGCATCCTCGCTCACGCCGGAGCAGTCGTACGGGTCCTTCAACCAGCCGTCCGGCAGGACAACTCGGTTGTTTCCGGACGTACGACCCCGAGGGCCGTCGGCACCCACCGGCCACGACTGATCAAGGTCCAGCTCGCTCAACTGAGCGCTCAGTTCGTCGAGGGACGAGGTGATCGCCAGCTTCTTGCGCATCTCGGAACCCACCGAGAAGCCCTTCAGGTACCAGGCCACATGCTTGCGGAAGTCGATGACACCGCGTGCCTCGTCGCCGATCCACTCCCCGAGCAGCCGCGCGTGCCGCACCATCGCGTCCGCGACCACCCGCAGCCCCGGCGCCGCGTAGGCCCCCGTGCCCTCGAAGCCGGCCACCAGGTCCGCGAAGAGCCACGGCCGCCCCAGGCAGCCACGGCCGACGACCACGCCGTCGCAGCCCGTCTCCCGCATCATCCGCAGGGCGTCGTCGGCGGACCAGATGTCGCCGTTGCCGAGGACCGGGATCTCCGGCACGTGCTCCTTGAGGCGCGCGATCGCGTCCCAGTCAGCCGTGCCGCCGTAGTGCTGCGCCGCCGTCCGCCCGTGCAGGGCGATCGCCGTGACGCCCTCCTCCACCGCGATCCGGCCCGCGTCCAGATACGTGATGTGGTCGTCGTCGATGCCCTTGCGCATCTTCATCGTGACCGGCAGGTCGCCCGCGTTGGTCACGGCCTCGTTGAGGATCGCGCGCAGCAGCGGCCGCTTGTAGGGCAGGGCCGAGCCGCCGCCCTTCCGGGTCACCTTGGGGACCGGACAGCCGAAGTTCAGGTCGATGTGGTCGGCGAGGTCCTCGTCGACGATCATCCGCACGGCCTTGCCGACCGTCACGGGGTCCACCCCGTACAGCTGGATCGAGCGCGGCTGCTCGGTCGCGTCGAAGCGGATGAGCTGCATCGTCTTCTCGTTGCGCTCGACCAGGGCGCGCGTCGTGATCATCTCGCTCACGAACAGCCCCTTGCCGCCGCTGAACTCGCGGCAGAGGGTACGGAAGGGGGCGTTGGTGATGCCGGCCATGGGGGCGAGCACCACCGGCGGCTGCACGATGTGCGGCCCGATGGCAAGGGGGGAGAACGCGGTCATTGGCCCATTGTCGCGCACTGCGCCAGTCATTAGTTAGCCGTACTATCCGAACATGCCAGAGCTCACACGCTCGCCGCTCCCCCGGCGCCGGCAGCTCGTCGTCCTGTCGATCTGCTGCACGAGCCTGCTGATCGTCAGCCTGGACAACACCGCGCTCAACGTCGCCCTGCCCTCCCTGCGGCGCGACCTCGACGCCTCCGTCTCCGGCCTGCAGTGGGTCATCGACGCCTACACCCTGGTCCTGGCCTCGCTGCTGATGCTGGCCGGCTCCACCGCCGACCGGATCGGTCGCCGCAGGGTCTTCGTGACCGGCCTCGTCGTCTTCGCGCTCGGCTCGCTGCTCTGCTCCCTCGCCCCGAACCTGGAGGCGCTGATCGCCTTCCGGGCGGTGCAGGCGGTGGGCGGCTCGATGCTCAACCCGGTCGCCATGTCGATCATCACCAACACCTTCACCGAACCCGCCGCACGCGCGCGTGCCATCGGCGTCTGGGGCGCGGTCGTCGGCATCTCGCTGGCCCTGGGGCCGCTGGTGGGCGGTGCGCTCGTCGAGTCGGTCGGCTGGCGGGCGATCTTCTGGGTCAACCTGCCGGTCGCCCTCGTCGCCTGGCTCCTCACCCTGCGGTACGTCCCCGAGTCCCGCGCGCCCCGGCCCCGGCGCCCGGACCCGGTCGGCCAGCTCCTGGTGGCGACGCTCCTGGGCTCCCTCACGTACGCGATCATCGAGACCGACCCGCTCTTCGCCGGCATCGCCGCCGTGGCGCTCGGCGGGGTCCTCGTGTACGAGCCGAGGCGCCGCGAACCCCTGATCGACCTGCGGTTCTTCCGCAGCGCGCCGTTCAGCGGCGCCACCGTCGTCGCGATCTGCGCCTTCTCGGGCTTCGCCGGCTTCCTGTTCCTGAACACCCTGTACCTCCAGGAGGTACGCGGGCTCTCCCCGCTGGACGCCGGCCTGTACGTGCTGCCGATGGCGGGCATGACCTTCGGCTTCGCGCCGCTGTCGGGGCGGCTCACGGGCGCGCGCGGCCCCCGTCTCCCGCTGCTGCTCGCGGGCACGGCGATGGCGACGGGAGCGCTGCTCTTCGCGGCCTTCGAGGCGGAGACCCACGATCCGCTGCTCTTCATCGGGTACGTGGCCTTCGGCATCGGCTTCGGCCTGGTGAACGCGCCGATCACCAACACGGCCGTCTCGGGGATGCCCCGCGCGCAGGCCGGGGTGGCGGCGGCGGTGGCCTCGACGAGCCGCCAGGTGGGGCAGACGCTCGGGGTGGCGGTCGTCGGGACGGTGCTCGCGACGGGGGTGGGCGCCGGAATGTCCCCGGACGACTTCGTGACGGCGGCACGGCCGGGCTACTGGGTGGTGACGGCCTGCGGCCTCGCCGTCCTCGCGGTCGGCGCGCTGACCAGCGGACAGTGGGCCCGCCGCACGGCGGAGCGGACGGCACGGTGCCTGGAGACGGACGACGGGACGCGGGCGGCGGGGGACCTGCCGCTCAGACGGCGCTGAGGGCCCATGACTGCCGCGCCTCCTCTCGTACGGCCAGTTCCAGGAGCCGTTCGAGCCGCGCCCGGGACTCCTCGTCGAGGGGTACGTACGTGCCGAGGCGCGGTCCGGCGGCGGGCCCGAGCCAGAGATTGGTGTGTTCCAGGTGCAGCACGCCCACCTGGGCGTTCCGGATGACCTTGGCGCGGCCGGCGAGGTCGGCGACGTCGCGCCGTTCCCAGAGCTCGCGGAACTCCGGGGACGCGTCCTGGAGCCGCTGGACCAGCGCCTTCCAGGCGGGTTCGGCCAGGTGCTCGGCCATGGAGGCGCGGAGCTTGCCGACCATCGCGCGCAGGACCTCCGGGAGGTCGCCGAAGGCCGCGCGGAAGTCCTCGTGGGTGAAGGCCAGCCAGAGGGTGTTGCGGTCCTCGCGGGGCAGCGCGTCCAGGTCGCAGTAGAGCCGCCCGAAGGTGCGGTTGTAGGCGAGGAAGTCGTACCGGCTGTTCTGCACGCAGGCGGGCACGGGCTCCAGCTGGTGGAGCAGCTCGCGCAGCGCGGGGGTGACGGCCGGGCAGGCCGTCTCGGGGTGCGGATCGCTCTGGGCGGCGAGGGCGAAGAGGTGGCTGCGTTCGGTCGGGTCGAGCAGCAGGGCTCTGGCGAGGGCGTCCAGGACCTGCGGGGAGACCTGGATGTCACGGGCCTGCTCCAGCCAGGTGTACCAGGTGACGCCGACGGCGGAGAGGTGGGCGACCTCCTCGCGGCGCAGACCGGGGGTGCGGCGGCGGCGCCCCCGGGGCAGGCCGACCTGCTCGGGGGTGATGCGCTCGCGCCGGCTGCGCAGGAAGGCGGCGAGCTCGTGTCGCCGCGTACCGGGTTCGGCCGTCGTCATGGTCGTCACGCTCCCAGGGTGCCGGGCCCGGGAGACCCGTGCCAGGTACTGCTTCTACCAGGATAAAGACACTCTGGTACCAGGCTGAGGAGCGGCGGATCGTCGATGCCGTGACTACGACCTCCGCTTCTCCCCGTTCTCCGGCCTCTCCCCCGGGCGGCACCCCGCCCGGGTCCGCTCCCGTCCTCCACGACCGACCGGCGCTCGGTTCACTCGGTCTGTTCACCGTGCTGCTCGGCGCGGCCCTGCCCCTGATCGACTTCTTCATCGTCAACGTCGCCCTGCCGTCGATCGACCACGACCTGGCGGCGGGACCGGCGCTCCTGGAACTGGTCGTCGCCGGGTACGGGCTGTCGTACGCCGTCCTGCTCGTCCTCGGCGGACGGCTCGGCGACCTCTTCGGGCGCCGCCGGCTCTTCCTCGCGGGCATGGCGGCCTTCGGGCTGACCTCGCTCGCCTGCGGTCTCGCCCCGGACGCCTGGACGCTGGTCGGGGCGCGGGTGGCGCAGGGCGCGGCGGCGGCGCTGATGCTGCCGCAGGTCCTCGCGACGATCCACTCCTCGACGCGGGGCGCGCGGCGCGCCAAGGCGCTGAGCCTGTACGGGGCGACCGCGGGGCTCTCCATGGTGGCCGGACAGATCCTCGGCGGGGTCCTCGTGGCCGCCGACCTCGCGGGCTCGGGCTGGCGTGCGGTGTTCCTGGTGAACGTGCCGGTGGCGGTGGTCGGCCTGGTCCTGGCCTTCCGTACGGTCCCGGAGACCCGCTCGGACCGCCCGGCGCCGGTGGACGTGCCGGGCACGCTGCTGCTCGCCCTCGCGCTGACCACGCTGCTCGCGCCGCTGACGGAGGGCCGGGCGGCGGGCTGGCCGCTGTGGACGTGGGTGTCGCTGGCCGTGTTCCCGTTCGCGGCGGTGGCGTTCTGGCGGGTGGAGCGGCGGATGGACCGCCGTGACGGCACGCCGCTGGTCCCGCCGAGCCTGCTCGGCCTGGTGTCGCTGCGGCGCGGGCTCGTCCTGCTGCTTCCGCTCTGCATGGGTTTCGGCGGCTTCATGTTCGTGATCGCGGTCGCCCTCCAGCAGGGTCTCGGCCTGGGCGCGATCGCCTCCGGCCTGGCCCTGGTCCCGATGGCGGTGGCCTTCTTCGCGGCCTCGCTCGCGGGCCCCCGGCTGGTACGACGCTGGGGCACGCGCGTGGTGACGGCGGGCGGCCTGATCCAGGGCGTCGGCATCGGACTGCTCGCGGTGACGGTCTGGCGCGCCTGGCCGGACCTCTCGGTGGGGATCCTGCTCCCGGGCATGGCGATGGCGGGCCTGGGGCAGGGCCTCCAGCTCCCGGTGCTCTTCCGGGTGATCCTCTCGGAGGTCCCGGGGGAACGCGCGGGCGTGGGCAGCGGCGTGATGGTGACGACCCAGCAGTCGGCCCTCGCCCTGGGCGTCGCCACCCTGGGCTCCCTCTACCTGGGCCTGGCGACCTCGCCCCAGGGCGCGGGTACGGCCCTGACGACGACGCTCCTGGTCCAACTGGCCATGGTGGCCGTGACGGTGGCACTGTCCGCGCGCCTGCCGAGGAAGGTGGGCTAGCCGGGACGGCGAAGGGGCCCGGGGCGTGGAGACGCCCCGGGCCCTTCGTCATGCGGTGGTGACTACTCCTGGCCGGTGCCGGTGTCGGCCGTGCCGGCGGTGTCCGCCGCGGTCTCGGCGGCGTCGCCTCCCCGGGCGCGTTCGCGCATCTTCTTCAGGAGGTCCTGCTTGCGGTCGTCGGCGGAGCGCTGGGCGGCCGTGCGGCTCTGGCTGTTGCCGTGCTGGTCGGCGCGGGACAGCTTCTTGCGCTGTCCTCCGACGCCGAGGAGGTTGTTGCGGCTCTTCGCCACGGTGTTCTCCCGTCAGTGAGGTGGGCGGTGGTCTGATTCGGGCTGCCGGAGACGGCGCTCACTCGTAGATCTGGAAGAACGAAGACATGCCGGTGACGCTACCCCCGGCCCCTGGGCGAGGGCATCCGGTTTTCCCCGCACCGCTTGAATGAATGACAGATATTGAAATCTGTCATCGGTCATGTCATGGTTGGCGTGTCCGACCGAACCGCTTCCCCGACTCCGAGGAGACAGCCATGACCACCACCGGGCGCCCCGTCCCCACCCGCCGGCTCGGCACCACCGGGCCCGAGGTCTCCGCCCTCGGCCTCGGCTGCATGGGCATGTCCGCGCTCTACGGCGAGAGCGACCGCGCCGAGTCGATCGCCACGATCCACGCCGCCCTGGACGCGGGGGTGACCCTGCTCGACACCGGCGACTTCTACGGGATGGGGCACAACGAGCTGTTGATCGACGAGGCGCTGCGCACGGCCCCGGCGGCCGCCCGCGAGCAGGCGCTGACCAGCGTGAAGTTCGGTGCCCTGCGCACGGTCGAGGGCGGCTTCACCGGGTACGACGGGCGGCCGGCCGCCGTGAAGAACTTCGCGGCCTACTCGCTCCAACGCCTCGGCACCGACCACATCGACATCTACCGGATCGCCCGGGTCGACCCGGACGTGCCGATCGAGGAGACCGTCGGCGCCATCGCCGAGCTGGTAGAGGCGGGGCACGTGCGGCACATCGGGCTCTCCGAGGTCGGCGCGGACACCCTGCGCCGGGCGGCGGCCGTGGCCCCGATCGCGGACCTCCAGATCGAGTACTCGCTGATCTCGCGGTCGATCGAGGAGAAGATCCTGCCGACCGCCCGGGAGCTGGGCATCGGCGTCACGGCGTACGGGGTGCTGTCGCGCGGCCTGATCAGCGGCCACTTCACCCGCGACCGGGAGCTCGCGGCGAACGACTTCCGGGGCATGAGCCCGCGCTTCCAGGGCGACAACCTCCAGCGGAACCTGGACCTCGTGGACCGGCTGCGGGCACTCTCCGAGGCCAAGGGCGTGACCGTCGCGCAGACCGCCGTCGCATGGGTCCTCGCACAGGCCGAGCGGCAGGGCGTGGACATCGTCCCGCTGGTCGGCGCCCGGCGCCGGGACCGGCTCGCGGAGGCGCTCGGCGCCCTGGACGTCACGCTCGACGCCGCCGACCTCGCGGCGATCGAGGAGGCCGTGCCGGCGGGTGCGGCGGCCGGCGACCGCTACCCCGCGGCGCAGATGGCACACCTGGACAGCGAGCACTGACCGGCGCTCCGGGAGTCCGGTGACTGACGGGTACTGTCATTCCATGGCCGCGACCGAGACCCTGACCGCCGAGCGCATCCTCGAAGCCACCGAGGAGGTGCTGCGCCGCTACGGACCGGCGAAGGCGACCGTCGTGGACGTGGCCCGGGTCCTCGGCGTCAGCCACGGCAGCGTCTACCGCCACTTCCGTACGAAGGCGGCGCTGCGCGAGGCGGTGACCGAGCGGTGGCTGGAGCGGACGATCGTCGCGCTGCGGCCGCACGTCGAGGCCGGGGAGCCCGCGGACGAGCGCCTGACCGGCTGGCTCACCGCACTCTTCACCCTGAAGCGCCGCAAGGCCGGCGGCGATCCGGAGCTGATGGCCACGTTCCAGGTCCTGATCGGCGAGAACAGCGCGGTGGTCGACCGGCACGAGGAGCACCTCGTGGAGCAGATCGCCCGCATCCTGGAGGACGGTCACGGCGAGGGCCTGTTCGCCGCGCCGGAGCGGGACTTCGGGACCACGGCCCGTGCGGTCTTCGACGCGACGGACCGCTTCCACAACCCCGCGCACGCCGCCGACTGGTCCGCGCCGGACGTCGAGGACGCGTTCACGGCGATCGTCTCCCTGGTGCAGCGGGCGCTGCGGGCCTGATTCCGCCGGCCCGGGAGTCCGTGGACCCGCGAGTCCGCAGGGCCGAGCACCCACGGGGCCGGGCACCCACGGGGCCGGGATCGCAAGGCGGGGAACCACACCCTTGAAGATCATTTGGCGTGGACTTTCCCCTTCCCTGTCCGGTACATGACTAGCGTTCCCCCGCACCGCGACCACACACGCTCCCAGGGGGAACCATGTCCGCATCCGCCAAGCCACCGGCCCGCTCAGGCGCCGCCTCCGCGATCGGCTGGGTCCTCACCATCGGCCTCAACGTGGTCGCACCGATCCTGACGTACAACACCCTGACCGAGGACCGCCACTGGTCCGAGTTCTCCGCCCTGCTGCTGAGCAGCGCCTGGCCCGTCCTCGACACCGCGATCACGGTCGCCTGGCGACGCAAGGTGGACGAGTTCGCCATGGTCACCCTGGTGTTCATGGTGATCACGGCCGTGGTGTCGCTCGTCGGCGCGCACACCGCCCGCGCGCTCCTGGTCAAGGACTCGTCCGTGACGGGCCTGTTCGGGCTGCTGTGCCTCACCACCCTTCTCGCACCCCGCCCGCTGATGTTCTACTTCGGCCGCAAGTTCGCCACCGACGGCACCCCGGCGAGCACGGCCTGGTGGAACGACAAGTGGCAGTACGAGGGGTTCCGTTCCACCCTGCGCACGATGACGCTGGTGTGGGGCGTGGCGTACGTCGCCGAGGCGCTGCTCCGTATCGCCCTCGCGTACGCGCTGCCGACGAAGACCATGGTCACGCTGAGCCCGGTCATGATCTACGGGGCCCTCGGCGTCCTGGCCGTGTGGACGGCCTGGTTCGGTAGGCGCCGCGCGGCCGAGGGTGAACGACGGCAGGCCGAGGCGGCCGCCGTCGCCCGGGCGGCCTGACCCCGGCCACGGGAAAGCCCCCGGTTCCTCTCGGAACCGGGGGCTTTTCCCGTACACGATCAGCGGCCCACGACGAGCGACCGGCGACCTGAGATCAGCAGCCGAGGAGGCGGCTGCCCAGGTAGCCCTGGATCTGGTCGAGGGAGACGCGCTCCTGCTTCATGGTGTCGCGCTCGCGCACGGTCACCGCGTTGTCCTCAAGGGTGTCGAAGTCGACGGTCACGCAGAACGGGGTGCCGATCTCGTCCTGGCGACGGTAGCGGCGGCCGATGGCGCCGGCGTCGTCGAACTCGATGTTCCAGTTCTGGCGCAGGTCCGCCGCCAGGCCCTTGGCCTTCGGGGAGAGCTGCGGGTTGCGGGACAGCGGCAGGACCGCGACCTTGACCGGGGCCAGGCGCGGGTCGAGGCGCATCACGACGCGCTTCTCCATGACGCCCTTGGCGTTGGGGGCCTCGTCCTCGTTGTACGCGTCGAGCAGGAAGGCCAGCATCGCGCGGCCGACACCGGCGGCGGGCTCGATGACGTACGGCGTGTAACGCTCGCCGGACTCCTGGTCCAGGTACGTGAGGTTGGCGCCGGAGGCCTTGGAGTGCGCGTTCAGGTCGTAGTCGGTGCGGTTGGCGACGCCCTCGAGCTCGCCCCACTCGCTGCCGCCGAACTGGAAGCGGTACTCGATGTCGGCGGTGCGCTTCGAGTAGTGGGAGAGCTTCTCCTTCGGGTGCTCGTACCAGCGCATGTTCTCCTCACGGAGACCCAGGCCCGTGTACCAGTTCCAGCGCTGCTCCATCCAGTATTCCTGCCACTGCTCGTCCTCGCCCGGCTTGACGAAGAACTCCATCTCCATCTGCTCGAACTCGCGGGTGCGGAAGATGAAGTTGCCCGGAGTGATCTCGTTCCGGAAGGACTTGCCCATCTGGCCGATGCCGAACGGCGGCTTCTTGCGCGAGGTCTGCAGCACCTGGCCGAAGTTGGTGAAGATGCCCTGCGCGGTCTCGGGACGCAGGTACGCGACGGAGCCGGTGTCCTGGGTCGGGCCGAGGTGCGTGGAGAGCAGGCCGGAGAACTGCTTGGGCTCGGTGAAGGTGCCCTTGTTGCCACAGTTGGGGCAGTTGAGGTCGGCGAAGCCGTTCTCGGGGAGGCGGCCGTGCTTCTCCTCGTACGCCTCCTCCAGGTGGTCCGCGCGGAAGCGCTTGTGGCAGGAGGTGCACTCGGTCAGCGGGTCCGTGAAGGTGGCGACATGGCCGGAGGCCTCCCAGACCTCGGTGGCCAGGATGACCGACGAGTCGATGCCGACGACGTCCTCGCGCGCGGTGACCATGTAACGCCACCACTGACGCTTCAGGTTCTCCTTGAGTTCGACGCCCAGCGGTCCGTAGTCCCAGGCGGCGCGCTGGCCGCCGTAGATCTCGCTGCACGGGTAGACGAAGCCACGGCGCTTGCTCAGGCTGACGATGGTGTCGATCTTGTCGGCGGCCACGGTGCTCTCTTCATTACGACGACGAAGTGCGAATGCCTCAGGTTACCGGCGCCCGCACCCCCCGTATCAAATCGGTTCGGCGAGGGGACCGTGCGAGGGGCCGCGTGGGCGGAGCCACACGTACGACAATTGACAATCGTTTCCAGTTTTGTTGAAAATGAGTGTCATGAACGTACGTCGCCGCCTCATATCCAGCACCGCCGCCGCCGCGGCCGTCACGCTCGGCATCGTCACCCTCTCCGCCTGCGGCGGGACCTCCGACGCGGCCGACAAGGGCAGCGACGGCAAGCTGGACGTGGTGGCGTCGTTCTACCCCATGCAGTACCTGGCCGAGCAGATAGGCGGCGGCCACGTCGCCGTCAACACGCTCACCAAGCCCGGCGTCGAACCCCACGACCTGGAGCTCAAGCCGAGGCAGATCGGCGAGCTCGGCGAGGCCGACGTCGTCCTCTACCTCAAGGGCATCCAGCCCGCCGTCGACGACGCGATCGCCCAGGCCGGCGTCAAGAACACCGTCGACGCCGCCACCCTCACGAAGCTCGAGGCCCACGGCACCGCGGTCGGCCACGAGGGCCACGACCACGCCGAGGGCGAGCACGCGGAGGAGGAAGCCGGTCACGACCACGGCTCCGAGGCCGGCGCCGACCCGCACATCTGGCTCGACCCCGTGAAGTACGCCGAGGTCGCCAAGGGCGTCGGCACCGCCCTGGAGAAGGCCGACCCGGCGAACGCCGCCGACTACAAGAAGAACACCGACGCGCTCGTCAAGAAGCTCGGCGACCTGAACACCGACTTCGCGAACGGTCTGAAGAACTCCACGACGAAGACCTTCATCACCACCCACGCCGCCTTCGGCTACCTCGCCGAGCGCTACGGGCTCGACCAGGAGGGCATCTCCGGCATCGACCCCGAGTCCGAGCCGAGCCCCGCCCGGATCAAGGAACTCCAGGACGTCGCGAGGAAGGACAAGGTCACCACCGTCTTCTTCGAGACCCTCGCGAGCGACAAGACCGCGAAGACCCTCGCCGGCGACACCGGTCTGAAGACCGACGTGCTCGACCCGCTGGAGGGAATCACGGACACGTCCAAGGGCGATGACTACATCGAGGTCATGCGCTCCAACCTCGCCGCGCTGCAGAAGGCCCTCGGCGCGAAGTGATCACCGCACAGCAGGAGGTACGAGCCATGGCAGCCCCGACACCGGAACGGGAACCCGTCATCTCCGTCCGCGGAGCCACCGCGGCTCTCGGCGCCCGGCCCGTCCTCCGCGGTGTCGACCTCACCGTCCGCCGCGGTGAGGTCGTCGCGCTGCTCGGCGCCAACGGCTCCGGCAAGTCCACCGCGGTCCGCTCCGTCATCGGCCAGGTGCCGCTGACCGGCGGCACGATCGAGCTGTTCGGCACGGACCGGAAGCGTTTCCGCGACTGGGCGCGCGTCGGCTACGTACCGCAGCGGACCACCGCCGCGAGCGGCGTCCCCGCCACCATCCGCGAGGTCGTGTCCTCCGGCCGGCTCTCCCGCCGCAGGTTCGGCTGGCTGACCAAGGCCGACAAGGCCGCCGTCGAGCGGGCCATCGACCTCGTCGGGCTCGCCGACCGCGCCAAGGACTCCGTCTCCGCCCTCTCCGGCGGCCAGCACCAGCGGGTCCTGATCGCCCGCGCCCTCGCCTCCGAGCCCGAGCTCCTGATCATGGACGAGCCGATGGCGGGCGTCGACCTCGCCAGCCAGGAGATCCTCGCCTCGACCCTGCGCGAGCAGGTCGCCGGCGGCACCTCCGTCCTCCTCGTCCTGCACGAGCTGGGCCCCCTGGAACCGCTGATCGACCGTGCGGTCGTGCTCCGCGACGGGTGTGTCGTCCACGACGGCCCGCCGCCGGAGGCCCTCGGCCAGCACGCGCTGCCGGGCCACGACCACGTCCATCCGCACGCGGCCGGGGAGCCGCTCCGTACGGGTCTGCTGACCTGAGGAAGCTGACCTGATCATGGAAATGCTCGATCTCGCCTTCATGCAGCGCGCGCTCCTCGCGGCCGTGCTCGTCGGCATCACCGCGCCCGCCGTGGGCATCTACCTGGTCCAGCGCCGTCAGGCGCTGATGGGCGACGGCATCGGCCATGTCGCCATGACCGGCGTCGGCCTCGGCTTCCTCCTGAACTCCAGCCCGGTCTGGATGGCGACCCTGGTCGCCGTCGTCGGCTCGGTCGGCATGGAGCTGATCCGCGCGTACGGCAAGACCCGCGGCGACCTCGCGCTCGCGCTGCTCTTCTACGGCGGCATGGCCGGCGGTGTCCTGCTGATCAACCTCTCGCCGACCGGCTCCAACGCCAACCTCAGCTCCTACCTCTTCGGCTCGCTCTCCACCGTCTCCGAGGCGGACATCACCGCGATCGGCATCCTGGCCGCCTTCGTCGTCCTCGTCACGGTCGGTCTGCGCCGGCAGCTCTTCGCGGTCAGCCAGGACGAGGAGTTCGCCCGGGTCACCGGTCTCCCGGTGCGCGCCCTGAACCTGCTGATCGCCGTCACCGCCGCGGTGACCGTCACGGTCGCCATGCGGGTCGTGGGCCTGCTGCTGGTCAGCGCGCTCATGGTGGTGCCGGTCGCGGCGGCCCAGCAGCTGTCGAAGTCCTTCCGCGCGACCTTCGTCCTCGCGGTGGTGACGGGCATCACGGTCACCCTGGCGGGCACGGTCACCTCGTACTACCAGGACGTGCCGCCCGGCGCGACGATCGTCCTCTACGCGATCGGCGTCTTCGTCCTGCTCACCCTGCTCGCCACGCCGCTCGCCAAACGGCGGGCGCGGGCGGCCGAGGCGGGCGCGGAGAGCTGTGACGCACCGGTTCCGGCGACCCGTCGCCCCTCGGACGACGTGAAGGTGTGATCCGGCCCGGACTCAGGGCCGTGGGGGGCTGGCAGAATGGCGGGGGCAGACAAGCATTCAAGGAGGCCCCCGTGGTGACGGCAGGACCCCCCGTACGAGGCCGCTCGACCAAGCAGCGTGCCGCCGTCTCCGCGGCGCTGAACGAGGTGGACGAGTTCCGCAGCGCCCAGGAGCTGCACGACATGCTCAAGCACCGCGGCGACTCGGTCGGCCTCACCACCGTCTACCGCACGCTCCAGTCCCTGGCGGACGCGGGCGAGGTCGACGCGCTGCGCACCAGCGAGGGCGAGACGGTGTACCGCCGCTGTTCGACCGGCGACCACCACCACCATCTGGTGTGCCGCGTCTGCGGCAAGGCCGTGGAGGTGGAGGGCCCGATGGTGGAGCAGTGGGCCGAGACGATCGCCTCGGAGCACGGCTTCGTGAACGTGGCGCACACGGTGGAGATCTTCGGCACCTGCGCGGACTGCGCCGGGAAGTGATCTTCGCGCGGTGACCTGACACAGTCGTGACCCGACATGCGAGAAGGCCCGCACCGAGAGGTGCGGGCCTTCTCGCATGCGGTCACAGCCGGACGGAGTTCCGGTCCAGGACCGCTCGCAGCCGGTCGATGCCGGCCGGGTCGGCGAGCCCGCTCTTGGGCAGGTACGCGAAGCCGGTGCCGGCCCTCCGGGCAGTGAGGAGGACGAAGAGCCGGGGCGTCTCGACGTACCGGGGAAGCATGGCCCAGCGGACCACGATGTCGGTGTCCCGGGTGATCCACCGCCCGCCGTCCTCGTCGACGACGGCCCGCGCCTCGCCCTGGGACCGGGCCATCAGGAAGACGCTGCGGGCCGTCCCCCACGGCACCAGCTCCGCGGCGGCCAGGGCCACGAGGCCGAGCAGGACCATCTCGACGGCCTTCCCCGGTTCGGGCTCCCGGGGGAGGAACAGCGCGAGGGCCGCGGCAGCGAAGGCCAGCGTGCAGGCGCCCCGGGCGGCCCAGCGCAGCGCGGGCCACCAGCCGGTGGCCCGCAGCCGGACCCGTACGGCCTCGCTCACCTCCGCGAACACCGGCGGGTAGCCGAGTTCGAGCCCGTCCCGAGTGGTGTGTTCCGTCGCTTCGTTCACGGCGGCGATCGTAGCGGTGCGAGCAGGCGGGACCCATTCCGGTTTTCGATCTTCCCGCCTACCCTGGCCCCCGTCGCCGGCCGCCGGAGGGGGAACGCATGGAGAGCACGCCGAAGGGCCCGCCTCCGGCGGCCGACTCCTCGCTGCTCTCGCTCCTCGGGCTCGACGCCGGGCAGGACGCCGGGCAGGACGCCGTCTACCGGCTGCTCGTCGACCGCCCCGACAGCGTCCCGGACACGGTCACGCCGCCCGGCGCGGACCCCCGGGCGGTCGTCCGTGTACTCCAGGGCCTGGTCGACCGGGGGAGGGCCTCGTGAGGACGCAAAGAACCCGACGGATACGCCGGATGCTCGCGACCGGTGTGGTCGCGGCAGCGACCGGTTCGGCGCTGCCGACCGCTCCGGCACAGGCCGAGGAGGTGAACGAGCCCACCCCGCCGGCCCCACGGGAGGCGATGGTCGCCCCCGCAAGACGCGCGGCCTGGCTGGACACGACGGCCGCCTCGACGGACGTGGTGACCCGGGCGGCCTTCGCCGGCACCTGCTCCTGATCGCACGACGAGGCGCCCACCGTCCGAGGACGGTGGGCGCCTCGTCGTGCGCTTCGGCTCAGGCCTTGTCGAGGACGGCCATGTCGGCCGGGTCGACGCCGCCGAAGCGGCGGTCGCGCTGGGCGTACTCGACGCAGGCGCGCCACAGGTCGCGGCGGTCGAAGTCGGGCCACAGCACGTCCTGGAAGACCATCTCGGCGTACGCGCTCTGCCAGATCAGGTAGTTGGAGGTGCGCTGCTCGCCGCTGGGCCGCAGGAAGAGGTCCACGTCCGGCATGTCCGGGTAGTAGAGGTACCTCTGGATGGTCTTCTCGGTGATCTTCGCCGGGTCGAGCCGGCCGGCCTTCACGTCCTCGGCCAGCGCCTGCGCCGCGTCCGTGAGCTCCGCGCGGCCGCCGTAGTTCATGCAGAAGTACAGCGTGAGCTTGGTGTTGTCCTTGGTCTGCTCCTGCGCGACCTGGAGCTCCTTGGCGACCGACTTCCAGAGCTTGGGCATCCGGCCGACCCAGCGCACGCGGACGCCGAGCGAGTCGAGCTGGTCGCGGGACTTGCGGATGAAGTCGCGGTTGAAGTTCATCAGGAAGCGCACCTCCTCGGGGGAGCGCTTCCAGTTCTCGGTGGAGAAGGCGTAGAGCGAGATCGCCCCCACGCCCATCTCGATCGCGCCCTGGAGCACGTCGAGGACCTGCTCGGCGCCGACCTTGTGGCCCTCGGTGCGGGGCAGGCCGCGCTCCTTGGCCCATCGGCCGTTGCCGTCCATGACGATCGCGACGTGCTCCGGGATCAGCTCGGACTGGAGCTTCGGCGGGCGGGCGCCGGACGGGTGCGGCTCGGGGGCGCTGTACTCCCGGCGCTGGCGACCGAGCAGTCGTGCGATGGCCATGACGTGGTCTCTCCTACCTAGCTTTTCTCTACGTATCGCAGGGAGCGCAGGCCGCGCTCAAGGTGCCAGTGCAGATAGGCGGACACGAGTCCGCTGCCCTCCCTGACGTGACGCGGCTCGCACGCGTCCGCCGTCGCCCAGTCGCCGGTGAGCAGCGCGCTGAGCAGGCCGATGGCCTCCGGAGAGGGTACGACGCTTCCGGGCACCCGGCAGTCGCCGCATATGACACCGCCCGCCGCGACCGAAAAGAACCGGTTGGGCCCGTGGATGCCGCATTTGGCGCAGTCTTCGAAGCTCGGCGCGTAGCCGTTCACGGCGAGCGAGCGGAGGAGGAAGGCGTCGAGGATGAGGTGGGGGGCGTGCTCACCCCGGGAGAGGGTCCGCAACCCGCCCACGAGCAGCAGGTACTGCTGCACGGCGGGCTCGCCCTCGTGGTCGGTGAACCGTTCCGCCGTCTCCAGCATGGCGGTGCCGGCGGTGTAGCGGGCGTAGTCGGTGACGATGCCGCTGCCGTAGGCGGCGATGGTCTCGCTCTGGGTACAGAGCGGCAGGCCGCGTCCGACCAGCTCACTCCCCCGGGCGAAGAACTGCACGTCCACGTGCGAGAACGGTTCGAGCCGCGCGCCGAACTTCGACTTGGTGCGCCGCACGCCGCGCGCCACGGCGCGTACCCGTCCGTGACCGCGCGTGAGGAGGGTGATGATGCGGTCCGCTTCACCCAGCTTCTGGGTGCGCAGCACGATGCCGTCGTCGCGGAACAGACTCATGCGCCCATTCTCACGTACGACGGAGGCTCCACGGCCCGAAGTCGCGAGGGAATGAGTTGGGCGGCCGTTCACTCCCCGTTCCCCCTCGGGGTGACACGCCGAGCCCTATGGTTCGGATGTGGACCTACCTGTCGCGCTCCGCTGGGTGTTCGTCGCCCTGGCCCTTCTCCAGCTCCTCGCCTTCGTCCCCGCCGTCCGCCGGATGCGCCGCCCCGATCCCTCGGTCCGGACCGACGGCCGGATGGACCTCCTCGACGCCGCGGCCTCCCTGACGTTCCTGGCCGCCATCGCGCTGGGCAACGACCCGCTCCTGCTCGTCGGCGGCGCCTCCCTGGGCGTGGTCATCGCCGTGAAGGGATACCGGACGCTCCGGATGCGCCGGGAGGCCTGACCCCCGCACGACGAACGCCCGGCCGGAGGTCGCCTCCCGGCCGGGCGTTCCACGTTCGGTGCCGTGCGGAGTCAGGGCACCTCGCCGCGGCTCCGCGCGTTCACGTGCGCCGTGGCCGCGCTCAGCCGCTCGGCCGAGGTGGCCTCCCGTACCCCGTCGGGCTCCACGTCCCATTCCCGTCCGCCACCCAGCGGCCGGACCTGGACGTAGGGCCCTTCGTGCCCCATGACCCTCCCGACCCGCCCGGTGCGGATCTCGACGACGTACGACCCGATGGGCAGTGTCATGACCGGTTCTCCTCCCCCGGCAGGACGGCGGCGGCGTGGAGCCGTGCCGTTTCCACCGTGCAGCGTCCCAATGCGACGAGCGGCCTCGGAGGATCGGCGGCGAGGGTGACGACGTCGGGCCCGAGCGAGGGAAGCCGGATTCCGGCCCTCGCGAGTGCCTCGCGCAATTCCGCCACTTCCTCTTGTGCGATGTCGATGGCCCCCGTGGTCGTCTTCATGGTGTCTTCCTTCACCAACGTATGCCTTTCTGAATCCATTTCCTGCTTCGCCTCACCAGGGCGGGGCCGGATCCGTAGAATCGACAGATGCGTAGATCCCGCAACTAGGGCGTGGACCTGGGGAGTTAGTCCATGGCCAAAGGCGAGCAGCCGGAGACACGGGTGCCCTTTCGGGCGGGTACTCAAGAAGCACCGGGAGGCGGCGGGCCTTACTCGGGGCGAACCGGGCAGACGCGTGTTCGTATCCGGTGGATACATCGCCTGTTCGAGCAGGGAATCCGTAAACCGCAGCCGGATGCGGCGATGAGAATCGACCGGCTCCTGCAAACCGGCGGCATTTTCGAACGAACGCGGCGCACACTCGTCGACACGTCGCCCCATGCGCCCTATTCCGCCCGCGGCCGGCCCGCCCTTACGATCACGCCATGCCGATCACGCCTCCCATACCCACCCTCGGTGGCCCTCAGGGCACCGGTCTGCGCGCCACGGGCGATGCCCTCCTCCTGCGCCGCGTACAGGAGGAGGTGCACATCCCGCTGAAGGCCATCGGGCGCGTCCGCGCCGAGGGGCGGGCCGTCGCCATCGAGCTGACCGCCGCCGCCGGGGCCGTACCGGCGGTCCACCGGTTCGAGGACGTGGACGAGGCGGCCGCGGCGGCGTTCGCCGAGGCCGTGAACGCCGCCCTGCCGGAGGAGAAGGAGATGGTGGACGGCACCCGGTACCTCTCCGGCAACCGTCTGGGCGACCTGAACACGGTGAAGCTGTTCCGCCGGCTCAAGCGGGCGGCGCTGTACGGCGCCCTCGTGATCGTCGCCCTGTGCGTGCTCGTGATCGCCACCGGCCACGCGGCCGGGATCGTCGCGATCATCCCGGGCGGCGCGTTCGCACTGTTCTTCCTGGTGCTCGGATGCGGGGCCGGGTACCCGTCGTACGAGGAGTGGCACCTGCGCAGGCACGGCGTCACGGTCGCCGCCGAACGGGTCCCGGGCGAGCAGGGCACCTTCCTCTACGAGGACCCCATCGGACTGCAGCGCACCGTACGGAGCTTCGCCGCCGCGTGGACCATCGACGTCGCCTACGACCCGGAGGACCCGGGGCGCGTGGTCGTCCTCCGGTCGCGGGGCCGACGGCTGCTGGACGTCGCGCTGGTGGGCTCGGGGATCGCCATCGGCCTCCTCGCCGCCGCCGGAGTGCTCACGTTCACGGTTCTCACCCTGCTCGGCAAGGGCGGTCTCTGAGGCACTCTCCGAGGCGGCCTCCGAGACCGCACCCGCTCACCTACACCCCTCCTTATGGAAGTCATAAGTTCGCCTTATGGGCCCATAGACCGGGGGCGGGTACCGGTCCGCGTCCCGCATTATTTAGGGTGACCTAAGTGTCGGCGGCTTCGCCGCCACGTCGCTTGCGAAGGGAACCCAGTCATGCCCCGCCCCCTCCGGGTCGCGATCGTCGGCGCCGGCCCCGCCGGAATCTACGCCGCCGATGCGCTGCTGAAGTCCGAGGCCGCCACCGAGCCGGGTGTGTCCATCGACCTCTTCGAGCGGATGCCCGCCCCGTTCGGCCTCATCCGCTACGGCGTCGCCCCCGACCACCCGCGCATCAAGGGCATCGTCAACGCCCTCCACCAGGTCCTCGACAAGCCGCAGGTCCGCCTCTTCGGCAACATCGACTACGGCACCGACATCCACCTCGACGACCTGCGCGCCTTCTACGACGCCGTGATCTTCTCGACCGGCGCCATGGCCGACCGCCCGCTCAGCATCCCGGGCGTCGACCTGGACGGCTCGTACGGCGCCGCCGACTTCGCCTCCTGGTACGACGGCCACCCGGACGTCCCGCGCACCTGGCCGCTCGAAGCGGAGAAGGTCGCCGTCCTCGGCGTCGGCAACGTGGCCCTCGACATCGCCCGCATCCTCGCCAAGACCGGCGACGAGCTGCTGCCCACCGAGATCCCGGCGAACGTCTACGACGGTCTCAAGGCCAACAAGGCCGTCGAGATCCACGTCTTCGGACGCCGCGGCCCGGCCCAGGCCAAGTTCAGCCCCATGGAGCTGCGCGAGCTGGACCACTCCCCCACCATCGAGGTCATCGTCAACCCCGAGGACATCGACTACGACGACGGCTCGATCGCCGAGCGGCGCAAGAACAAGCAGACCGACATGGTCGCCAAGACCCTGGAGAACTGGGCGATCCGCGACGTCGGCGACCGCCCGCACAAGCTCTTCCTGCACTTCTTCGAGTCGCCCGTCGAGATCCTCGGCGAGGACGGCCAGGTCGTCGGCCTGCGCACCGAGCGCACCGAGCTGGACGGCACGGGCAACGTGAAGGGCACCGGCACGACCACGGACTGGGACGTCCAGGCCGTCTACCGCGCCGTCGGCTACCTCTCCGACGAGCTGCCCAAGCTCCCCTGGGACGCCGTCAGCGGCACCGTCCCGGACGAGGGCGGCCGGGTCGTCGAGGAGACCGGCGAGCACATGGCCTCCACGTACTGCACCGGCTGGATCCGCCGCGGCCCCGTCGGCCTCATCGGCCACACGAAGGGCGACGCCAACGAGACCGTGGCGAACCTCCTGGACGACTTCGCGAACGGCCGGCTGCTCACCCCGGACACCCCGGAGGAGGACGCCGTCGTGTCCTTCCTGGAGGGCAAGGGCCTCACGTACACCACGTGGGAGGGCTGGTACGCCCTGGACGCCGCCGAGAAGGCGCTCGGCGAGCCGCAGGGCCGCGAGCGCGTCAAGATCGTCGAGCGCGAGGACATGCTGCGCGCGAGCGGCGCGATCCAGTAGCACTTCGCAGGCCCTCGCCCCTTCCCCGTCCTACCCTGAAAGGACCGGGAAGGGGCGAGAGCCATGTCCGTACCCACCACGACCGATCCGGTCGAGCGCGCCAGGGTCGCCGCCGCCCGTGAGTCCTGGGCCGAGGCGTACGAGCTGCTCCACGCCCACGACCGGCACCCCTCGCGCGGCCTGACCGCCGACGACCTCTCCGTGCTCGCCGACGCCGCCTGGTGGTCCGGGCACGTCGACGAGTCCGTGACCGCCCGGCTCCGGGCGCACGCCGCCTATCTCGCGGCCGACGACCACCGCGGCGCCGGGCTGGCCTCCTGGTGGCTGTACTACGAGTACGCCGGCCTCGGGCGGCCCGCGGCGGCCGCCGGCTGGCTCCACCGGGCCCGGCATCACCTGGAGGACCTGCCCGACTGCCCGGAGCAGTGCTTCCTGGAGATGACGGCCGCCGAGGAGGCCTCGGCCCACGGCGACCACGGGACCGCCCTCGCCGCGACCCGCCGCATGACCGCCCTGGCCCTCGCCTGCGGCAGCCCCGACCTCCTCGCCCTCAGCCGCCAGGCCGAGTCCCGTGTGCTGCTCGCGGCCGGCCGCAGGACCGAGGGCCTCGCCCTCCTCGACGACGCGATGTGCGCGGTGTCGGCGGGCGAACTCAGCGGCATGGTCACGGGCTGGCTGTACTGCCTGGCCCTGACCCAGTGCATGGAGGCCGCCGACTTCGCGCGCGCGGTCGAGTGGACGAACGCGGCGATGGAGTGGTGCGCCCCGCCGTGGACGGGCCGCCCGCAGGACAGGGACACGGCCGCCGGCCCGGCCACGGAGGACTTCCCGGCGGCTGCGGCCCCGCTCCCCATGACCGTCCCCTCCGGTGAGAACCCCTTCCGCGGCGTCTGCCGGGCACACCGGGTCGAGGTCCTCGACCTCCTCGGCGCCTGGGCGCTCGCCGAGGCCGAGGCCCGGCAGGCCTGCCGGGAGGTGCCGGTGGACTGTCTGGAGTCGGCCGCCGCCGCGTACTACGCCGCCGGGGACGTCCAGCGGCGCCAGGGCCGCCTCGAAGCGGCCGCCGTCTCGTACGGGCACGCCCACGAGCTGGGCCGGATCCCGCAGCCGGGCCTCGCGCTGCTGCGCCTCGCGCAGGGCCGGGCCGACGCGGCCGTGGCGGGCGTCGACCTGGCCCTCGCCTGCCGGAGCGACCCCGACCACGACGTCCTGGGCCGGGCCCGTCTGCTGGCCGCCCGTACGGAGGTGGCGCTCGCCGTCCGTGACGTACCCGGGGCGGCGACGGCGGCGGCGGACCTCGACGCCCTCTCGGGCGCCGCCGACGGAGACGTACCCCTGCTGCGTGCCCTGGCCGACACGGCCCTCGGCTCGGTGGCCCTCGCCGAGAAGCGCCCCGGCGCGCTGCTCCCGCTGCGCCGGGCGCTCGCCGGATGGCTGGAGCTGCGGGTGCCGTACGAGGCCGCGCAGGTACGGATGCTGCTCGCGGCGGCCTGCCGTGCGGCGGGCGACGAGGAGGCGGCCCGCCTTGAGCTCGGCACCGCGCGGGCGGTCTTCGAGCGGCTCGGGGCCGTACCGGACGCCCGGCGCGCGGCCGCCCTGCTCAGCGGCGGGTCGCGGCGGCGGCTCCCGGGCGGGCTCACCGCGCGGGAGGCGGAGGTGCTGCGGCTGGTCGCCTCGGGCGGCACGAACAAGGACATCGCCCGTGCCCTGGTGATCAGCGAGCACACCGTCGCCCGGCATCTGAACAACATCTTCGCCAAGCTGGGCGTCGGCTCCCGCGCCTCCGCGACGGCCTACGCGTACGCGCACGACCTGGTCTGAACGGCCCATGCGGACCGGTGCCCGCGCATGGGCGGTTCGGGCGATGCGCGCCGGGAGCCCACCGGGCTACACCGGAGACATGACCACCACGACCGACCCCCTGAACACGCTTCGCGGTGCCGTGCGCGGCACCGTCGTGACCCGCGGCGACCCGTCGTACGACGAGGCCCGCCGGGTCTACAACGCCCTGCACGACCGCCGTCCGGCCGTCGTCGTCCACGCCGTGGACGCCGGCGACGTGATCGCGGCGGTGCTCCACGCCCGGGAGCACGAGCTCCCGCTGGCCGTGCGCGGCGGCTCCCACGCGGTCGCCGGCTTCGGCACCGTGGACGACGGCCTCGTCGTCGACCTGTCCCGGATGCGGAGCGTCCGGGTCGACCCGGCGGCCCGTACGGCACGCGCCGAGGGCGGGGCCACCTGGGGAGACTTCAACCACGCCACCCACGCCTTCGGGCTCGCCACCACCGGCGGGGTGATCTCCTCGACCGGCATCGGCGGTCTCACGCTCGGCGGCGGCATGGGCCATCTGTCCCGCCGCTACGGCCTGAGCTGCGACAACCTGATCGCGGCGGACGTGGTGACCGCCGAGGGCACCCTGGTCTCCTGCGACGCCGAGCGGAACCCGGACCTGTTCTGGGCGCTGCGGGGCGGCGGCGGCAACTTCGGCGTCGCCGTCTCCCTCGCGTACCGGCTGCACCCGGTCGCGGACGTCTTCGGCGGCCTGAGCTGCTACCCCCTCGGCGGGGACGTGGCACGCGCCTGGCGCGAGCTGATCGCGGACTCCCCCGAGGAGCTGAACTCGATCCTGGTCCTCGCGCTCGGCCCGGAGGAACCGTTCCTCCCCGAGCGCTGGCACGGCCGTCCGATCTGCGCCGCGTTCACCTGCTTCAGCGGCCCGGAGGCGGAGGACGAGAAGGTCCTCGCCCGCCTGGACGGACTCGGCCCGGTCATCGGCCGGTTCATGGAGCGGATGCCGTACCCGGTGATCAACACCCTCTTCGACGAACAGCTGCCCGCCGGGCTCTACCACTACTGGAAGGGCAACTTCAGCCGCGAGCTGTCGGACGGTGCGATCGCGGCGCACATGGAGTACGGCGCGACGATGCCGTCCCTCGAATCGGACACGGCGATCTTCCCGATCGACGGCGCCTGCCACCGGGTGGGCCCGGAGGAGACCGCGTTCGCGTACCGGGACGCCGCCTTCTCGCACTCCTTCGGCGGCACCTGGACCGACCCGGCGGACTCGGACCACAACATCGCCTGGACCCGCGCCTACGACACGGCCCTGCGCCCGCACACCCAGGAGGGCGGCTACGTCAACTTCATGGACACCGACGACCAGGACCGCGTACGGGTCAACTACCGCCAGAACTACGACCGGCTCAGGGCGGTCAAACGCCGGTACGACCCCGACAACGTGTTCCGGCTGAACCAGAACATCGCGCCCTGAGCGGTCCTACGAGACCGTCCGGGCCGAGGCCAGCAGACGCACGACGTCGTCCGGGGCGAGCGCGAGCGCGTTGCCGACCGTCCCCAGGACCTCCCGCTCGGCCGGGCTGTAGACCCCGTCGGCGAGGGCGATCCCGGCCGCCTGGAGCAGGATCGACTCCCGGCCGGAGGGCGCGAGGTGCGGGGTGAGGGGCTCCAGGGCCTCGTGCAGCTCGATCGCGAGGAGCGCGCCCTCGGGGTTCACCTCGGGCATGAAGCGCCCTGTGTCGGCCTCCAGGGCCTCGACGAGGTCGACGAGCTGGACGGCGGTGCACTCGGCGTAGCCGGCGGACCTGACGGCGCTCACGGCCCGGTCGAGGACCGCCCGTGATTCGGTGCCGCCGGCCGCGAGCACGGCGAGGGCGACGGTGTGCACGGCGTCCCGCAGCATCGCGGAGAAACGGCTGGTCGTGGGGTGGTCGAGCACGTCCGTACCGAAGTGCGTGTGACAGGCCGCGCATTCGACGACGGGCCCCGTACAGCCCCGGGGCAGGACCGGGACCCCCAGGACGGCGAACCTGCGGCGGCCGGTGCGGCGCCGGTAATTGCGGTCGCCGCCGCACTCCTCGCAGAAGAACTCGCCGTCACCGACCGTGTTCCAGGAGGTGCGGATTCCGCAGACGCCCACTTTCCCACCACGTGAATTCCGGGCAGACCGCACACGCACCTCCTCAACGGCCCGGCTGCACTGCCGGCGTTGGCGTGATGTTAGCCACATCCTTGATGTGGCGTCAGCACCCCGTCAGGAGTTCACTGCGGAGATGGCCGAGACACGTCACCGCCCGCGCAGCGCGGCGGCGGCGCTTTGCGAAGGCCAGGAAGGCTCCGCCGGCCCCGCCGGCCGCCTCCGCCGGGCCGATCGCAACGGATTCGATGGCCGAAGCGGTCGTCGCGAGATCACCCTCCGGGGTGGTGCCGAGCCCGGAAACATGACCGGGGCGGAAACGGGACGGCCCCCGCCCCTCGGAAGGGTGCGGGGGCCGTCTCCCGAGGGCCGGGTCAGCGGGCGGAGCGGTTGACCGCCGAGATGACCGCCTTCAGGGAGGCGCGGGTCGTGTTGGCGTCGATGCCGATGCCCCACAGGACCTGACCGTCGATGGCGCACTCGATGTACGAGGCGGCCTGCGCGGAGGCGCCCTCGCTCATGGTGTGCTCCTGGTAGTCCAGCAGGCGGGCGTCCACGCCGATCGCCTGCAGGGCGGCGAAGAAGGCGGAGATCGGGCCGTTGCCGGAGCCGGACAGGACGGTCTCGGCGCCGTCGACGACCGCCTCGACGGTCAGCGTGTCCGTGCCGTCCGTGTCGGAGGTGGTCTGGCCGGAACGCAGCTGGATCCGACCCCAACGAGCCGCGGTGTCGTCCGGGCTGGGCAGGTACTCGTCCTGGAAGACGGACCAGATGGCGGCCGGCGTGACCTCGCCGCCCTCGGTGTCCGTCTTCTGCTGGATGATCTTCGAGAACTCGATCTGCATCCGGCGGGGCAGGTCCAGCTTGTGGTCGTTCTTCAGGACGTACGCGATGCCGCCCTTGCCGGACTGCGAGTTGACCCGGATGACCGCCTCGTAGGAGCGGCCGACGTCCTTGGGGTCGATCGGCAGGTACGGCACCGCCCATTCGATGTCGTCGACGGTCTTGCCCTGGGCGGCCGCGTCGGCCTCCATGGCGTCGAAGCCCTTCTTGATGGCGTCCTGGTGGGAGCCGGAGAAGGCGGTGTAGACCAGGTCGCCCGCGTAGGGGTGGCGCGGGTGGACCTCCATCTGGTTGCAGTACTCGGAGGTGCGACGGATCTCGTCGATCTGCGAGAAGTCGATCTGCGGGTCGACGCCCTGGCTGAACAGGTTCATGCCCAGGGTCACCAGGTCGACGTTGCCGGTGCGCTCGCCCTGCCCGAACAGGCAGCCCTCGATGCGGTCGGCGCCGGCCATGATCGCCAGCTCGGCGGCCGCCACGGCCGTACCGCGGTCGTTGTGCGGGTGGACCGATACGCAGATGTGCTCGCGGCGGGTCAGGTTCCGGGACATCCACTCGAAGCGGTCCGCGTGCGTGGACGGCGTCGAACGCTCCACGGTGGCGGGCAGGTTCAGGATGATCTCGCGGCCCGGGCCCGGCTGCCAGACGTCGCAGACCGCCTCGCAGACCTCCAGGGCGAAGTCCAGCTCGGTGTCGGTGAAGATCTCGGGGCTGTACTGGTAGCCGAAGACCGTGCGCTCGTCCAGCAGCTTCTCCGCGTACTCCATGACCAGACGGGTGCCGTCCACGGCGATCTGCTTGATCTGCTCCTTCGAGCCGCGGAAGACGACGCGGCGGAAGGTGGGCGCGGTGGCGTTGTACAGGTGGACGGTGGCGCGCTTCGCGCCGACCAGGGACTCCACGGTCCGCTCGATCAGGTCCTCGCGGGCCTGGGTCAGTACGGAGATGGTGACGTCGTCCGGGATCGCGCCCTCTTCGATGATGGAGCGCACGAACGCGAAGTCGGTCTCGCCGGAGGACGGGAAGCCGACCTCGATCTCCTTGTAGCCCATGCGCACGAGCAGGTCGAACATCTCGCGCTTGCGGGCCGGGGACATCGGGTCGATCAGGGCCTGGTTGCCGTCGCGCAGGTCGGTGGACAGCCAGCGCGGGGCCTTGGTGATCCGCTGCTCGGGCCAGGTGCGGTCGGGGATCCGTACCTGCTCGTACCGGCCGTACTTGTGGATCGGCATCCCGGACGGCTTCTGCAGCTGCGTCGCGTTGGTGATCGGCGTGGGGCGGCTGACGAACGGAGACTGGGACATGTGCGTTGGGCTCCTCGGGTCCGGCAAGAAGGACGGCCGACTGTCGAACGCAACACCAGGTCCCGCGGGGAGGGGGTCGGCCTACGACTACAGGCCCTCGCCGCGGCAGCTAAGGAGAAGCAGCCCGAAACGCATGATGTGCCGCAGCCTAGCCCAGGGACGCCGGAGACGGACGCCCTGTATCAGTATGCGGGACGGCGCCCGCGTCAAGGCCGAACAGTGACGCATCACTCCATTTCGCCAATCCTCGTCTCAGCCCGTGACAGAGGGCTCACGCAGTGCCACATTGCGAGCATGACTCCCCAGACGCCCGTCTTCTGCTCGATCGTCCCCCCGCACCTCCTGGAGCACCTGGCGCACTCCTCGAACCCCGCCGTCGCCGAGGCCGCGCGCCGCACGCTCATCGCGGACGCCTCGGCCCGTACGTTCCGGATCCTGCCGCTGCCCGGCACCGCGCCCACGCTCGCCCCCGCCGAGGCCGGCAAGCCGCACCGCACGATCTACGACTGCGAGCGCCGCACCGACCTGCCCGGGACGAAGGTCCGCGGCGAGGGCGACGCGGCGACCGGGGACGCCACGGTCAACCGGGCGTACGCCGGCCTGGGCGCCACCTTCGACCTCTTCCTCAACGCCTTCGGGCACAACTCCATCGACGGCGCCGGGCTGCCGCTGCTCGCCTCCGTCCACTACGACGAGAAGTACGGCAACGCCTTCTGGAACGGCGAGCAGATGGTGTTCGGCGACGGCGACGACGAGATCTTCCTCGACTTCACCCTCCCCGTGGACGTCATCGGCCACGAGCTCGCCCACGGCTTCACCCAGCACTCGGCGAACCTGGAGTACTTCAGCCAGTCCGGCGCCCTCAACGAGTCGGTCTCCGACGTCTTCGGCTCCCTCGTGAAGCAGTACGCGCTCGGCCAGTCCGCTGAGGCCGCCGACTGGCTCATCGGCGAGGGTCTCTTCCACCCGAACGTGGAGGGGACGGCGCTGCGCTCCATGAAGGCCCCGGGCACCGCGTACGACGACGACATCCTCGGCAAGGACCCGCAGCCCGGCCACATGGACGACTACGTCCGCACCGGCCGCGACAACGGCGGCGTCCACATCAACTCCGGCATCCCCAACCACGCCTTCTACCTGGCGGCGACCGAACTGGGCGGCAACTCCTGGGAGCGGGCCGGGCAGATCTGGTACGACGTGATGACCGGCGGGACCCTCACCCCCGAGGCCCGGTTCTCCGAGTTCGCGGCAGCCACGGTGGCGGCGGCGCGGGCGCGGTACGGCGACGGGGAGGAGATCCAGGCCGTCCTGAAGGCCTGGTCGGCGGTGGGCGTACCGACCGACTGATCCGGCTGGTACACAGGTCCCATGCGGATTCGAGTGCGGCGCACGGGCGGTTTCGCGGGCATCGAGCGGTCGGCGGAGGTGGAGGTCTCGGACCGCGAGTGGGAGTCCCTGGCCACCGCCGTCCTCGACGAGGGCGAGAGTGACGTCCGGGGCGTGCCGGACGGCTTCTCGTACGAGATCACGATCGACGGCGTCACCGTCCGCTGCTGCGACCCCCGCCTCTCGGAGGCGCAGAGGGCCCTCGTCACGAGGGTCCTCAAGGAGGGCGCGTAGGCCTGCACGGCCTAGCGGGAGGCACGCCGCCAGAATCTGTTCTCCTTCGGCGGCCGGACCTTCAGGGACCAGTCCCCGTCGGCGCTGACGAGCTGCACGAGCAGGGGCCCCTCGGGCAGCGGACGCGTCTCCCGGGGGAACCTGCTCGCCTCGTTGGCGAGGAGGTGATCGCGGCCGTCCGGCTCGTAGCCGTGCACGTTGAACCACTCGAATCCGAGCCTCGTGCGGAGCCGTGAGGTGAGCTGGCCGGCCGGGCCCGTGTACAGCAGCACGTCGGAGCCCCGTCCCTCGGCCGTGCCGTCGAGGACCTCCACGGTGCTCACCGGGCGGACGGCGACCGTCCACGGCTCGCTGGAACTCACGCGCAGGCGCAGCGGGGCCTTGCCGTCGTACCGCAGGACCCGGCGGGCCCCCTGGTCCTTCAGCAGCGTGTTCGCGAGCAGGGCGTCCCTCTGGCCCTCCTCGTCGATGCTGTGCACGGCGAAGTAGCCGTCGCCCCTCCGGGTCGATTCGACGACGACCCAACCGGCCGGGACGGGCACGTCGACGACGATGTCGGCCTTGCCCTCGCCACTGCGGACGAACTCCGGGAACTCCCCGCCGAACAGCTCGGCGTCCGACCGCGGGCCGGTCCGCGAAAGGCGCTGTGCGGGGACCTGCGGCGATGTCCGTACGAGGGCGGCCTCGGCCTCGGCCTCCCGGACCTTGGCGAGGAGCTCCTCGGGGATGGCCTCCGGAGAGGCGCCGACGGAGACGGGCTCGTCGACCGGGTCGGGCCCGTCGTGCGCGGGCTCGTGGCCGGGGGCGGGCTCGTCGTCGTGCGCGGGCTCCGGGTCCCCGCCCACGATGCCGAAGTCCTCGGCGAGGCCGACGAGGCCGGAGTCGTACCCCTGGCCGAGCGCGCGGAACTTCCACGCACCGTCGCGCAGGTAGAACTCGCCGAGGAGGAACGCGGTCTCGGTGCTCGCGTCGTCGACCTCGTACAGCGCGAGCTGCTCGCCGGTGGCGGCGCTGACCGTCCGGATGTGCAGGCCCGGGACCTGGCCGAACGTCCCGTGCTCGCTGGAGGCGGTGATCACGATGCGCCGGACGGCGGGCTCGACGCGCTCGGTGTCGATCTCCAGCCAGTCGGCGACCCGCCGCTCCCCGTCCCGTACCCGGTCGAGCAGGCGCACCGCGCCGGACGCGTGCACCGGCTGGTTGTAGAAGACCAGGTCGCCGTCGCCCCTGACCCTGCCCGAGGCGTCGAGCAGCAGCGCCGAGGCGTCGACCTCCGGCACTCCGTCATCGGCGTCCCGCCGGACGACCGCGATCCGCCACACCTGCCCGGGGACCGGCAGGTTTCCCCCCTTGACGATCTCTGTCACGGTGCCATGCTGGCACGCGCCGGCGGGGGGTGCCTAGTGGAACTAGAAGCCCAGCTTGCGCAGCTGCTTGGGGTCCCGCTGCCAGTCCTTCGCGACCTTCACGTGGAGGTCGAGGAAGACCGGGGTGCCGAGGAGGGCCTCGATGTGCTTGCGGGACTTCATGCCGACCTCCTTGAGACGGCTGCCCTTCGGGCCGATGATGATGCCCTTCTGGCTGGGGCGCTCGATGTACACGTTGGCGTGGATGTCGAGCAGCGGCCGGTCCGCCGGGCGGTTCTCGCGCGGGATCATCTCCTCGACGACCACCGCGATCGAGTGCGGCAGCTCGTCCCGTACGCCTTCGAGCGCGGCCTCGCGGATCAGCTCCGCGACCATGACCTGCTCCGGCTCGTCCGTGAGGTCGCCCTCCGGGTAGAGCGGCGGGGACTCCGGGAGCAGCGGGATCAGCAGGTCGGCGACGAGCTGGACCTGCTTGTTGCCGACGGCCGAGACCGGCACGATCTGCGCCCACTCGAAGCCCAGCTCCTTGCCGAGCTGGTCGACGGCGATCAGCTGCTCGGCGAGGGTCTTGGAGTCGACCAGGTCGGTCTTGGTGATGATCGCGACCTTGGGGGTCTTCTTGATCCCGGCGAGTTCCTTGGCGATGAACTTGTCGCCGGGGCCGAGCTTCTGGTCGGCGGGCAGGCAGAAGCCGATCACGTCGACCTCGGCCCAGGTGGTGCGCACCACGTCGTTGAGCCGCTCGCCGAGGAGGGTGCGCGGCTTGTGGAGACCGGGGGTGTCCACCAGGATCAGCTGCGCCTCCGGGCGGTGCACGATGCCGCGGACGGTGTGCCGGGTGGTCTGCGGCCGGTTCGAGGTGATGGCCACCTTCTGGCCGACCAGAGCGTTCGTGAGGGTGGACTTGCCCGCGTTGGGGCGGCCGACGAAGCAGGCGAAGCCGGCCCGGTGGACGGCTTCGGTTTCTTGGTTGCGAGCGCTCATGGGGGCCATTGTCCCCGATGAGCGCCCGCCTCACGTACTCACGTGCGCACTCGGCTCCGCGCGGGCCGCCCTGTGCCGTCGGATCCGCAGGCCGAAGAGGCCCGCGACGCCCCCGACGAGCAGGGTCGCGGCGGCGAGCCAGGGCAGGGCGAGGAAGGAGACCGTGCCGGTTTCCCTGACGTCCTTCGCGGTGGCGGTGAGGGTGATGTCACCCCAGTCGAGCTGCGGGGAGCCGGTCCACCGCTCGGTGAGCCGAATCTTCTGCCGGGGCAGCAGCTCGGACGGCACCTGGGCGAGGTCGCGGTCGAGGAGGGTGCGTCCGAAGAGGCCCTCGGCCCTGAGGGCGACCTTGGGGTTGAGGGTGACGTTGCCCCGGTTGTGCAGCGTGTACGAGACGACCGCGCTGCTCGTGCCGACGCCGGGAACCAGCGGCCGGTCCTGGTCGACGGTGACGTCCTCGACGCCGAGTGCGGGCACGGTCGGCCCGTTGACCCGCAGGTAGAGGCGGGCGGCGACGGCGCGCTGGACGCCGACGGCGACGGCGCCCTTCCCGCCGGGGCTGATCCGCTCGTCGAGGGCGACGAGCGCCCCGGGGTGGTCGCCTGGGTCGGCGTCTGCGGGGACGGTCAGTGTGTACCGGACGGTGACGGCGGAGCCGGGCGGGACGGTGATCCTGGTCCGCTCGGGCGTGATCCAGGCACCGGCGCCGGTCTGCTTCTCCCGCTGGGTGCGGACGGCGAAGCCGCCGTCCCGCTCGGTGTTGTAGGCGTCGGCGCCGTAGAGCCGGAAGGTCAGCGGGGCGGCCGTCTTGTTGGCGACGGTGACCCGGTCGGTGAGGGTGGAACCCGGATCGGCGCTGAGGAAGAAGTAGGGACGGCTGCCCGGCTGGGCGGCGGCCGGATAGACGGCCCACTCGCCGTTCTCGGCGGCCTGTGCGTGCGGGGCGGGGCCCAGAAGGAGGAGCAGGACGCTCAGGAGGAGTACGTACAGCGTGCGCACGAGCCGAAAACCCCCGGGGTGCGGAGCGGGCCGGCCGGGTGCGCGCCCGGCCCGCACGGTGGTCAGGACAGGGTGAGCGTCAGCACGCCCGCGTACGAGCCCGGCGCCGTGAAGGCCGGGACGTCGAGGGAGAGCCCCGCGTCGATCGTGAACTCGCCACCCGTGAGGGCGCCGTTCGGCGTGGAGGCGAGGGTCGCGCCGCCGCTGCCGACCGGACCGGACGATCCCGCCGCGCAGGCGCTGGGGCTGCCGGCCTTGGCGGTGCAGGCCGGGGTCCAGCTGAGGTTGCCGGCGCCGATGGAGCCGCCGGTGCCGGTGAAGTCGGTGACCTTGCCGGTGAGGGACCAGCCCGCGGGGCCGCCGCGGAAGTCCTTCACCGTCACCGTCTTGAGGGCGCCGGTCGCCGCACCGCCCTGGCCGAAGTCGACGGACGACAGCTCGACGGTGTCCCCGGCCTGGGTCATGGAGAGCTCACCCGCGGTGACGGCCGCGGTGATGGTCTGGCTGTTCGGCGGTGCCGGTACGACGACCTTGTACGCGGCGGGTCCGGCGCCCTTGTCGGGGTCCCAGGCCGCGCCCTCGTAGGCCACGATCCCGGTGGTCGCCACGTCGTTGACCTTCAGGCGCGCGGCGAAGGAGCCCTCGCTGTCGGTCGTAACGGTCATCTTGTCCGCGGTCTCCGCCGCCCCGGCCCGGCCGACGACGGTGACCTCGGTGAGCGGGGTGAACCTGGAGCCGTTGACGGTCACCCGGACGCCCGGGTCGCCGGACGCGGTGTCGAGGGCCAGCGCGCGGGTGTTGGGGCTGGTCACGGGGCTCGCGACGACCGTCTCGGAGACCGGGGCGGGCGGGGTGAGCACCGTACAGGGGGTGTCCAGCTCCATGAGGTAGCTGGTGTGGATGTTGTAGTCGCCGGGCGAGAGGGTGATCGACCCGGCCTGGGTGACGGTGAAGGTGCCGGTCATCGAGAAGGCCGGGAAGGAGCCCTTGCCGGGGACCGGCGGGTTCTTCTTGGGGCCGTTGACGGTGACCGCGCCGCTCTGGGCGCCGCCGAGGACGACCTTGCCGCTGGGCGTCATGATGTCGGCCGGCAGCGCGAGGTCGACCGGGTTGGACGCGGCGGGCTTGGTGATCGTGTACGTCACCGTGACCGTCTCGCCGACCTTGGGGCTGGCCTTGTCGACGGTGATCTCGGCGGTGGTGGTGCCCGTGATGGGCGGGATGCCGGCGATCGGCGGCGGGACGCAGCGGGTCTGGAATTCCACCGGCTGGGAGGTGGTCGCCGCGCCGGCCGGGGCCGCGAGCGCGCCTCCTGCGACCGCGAGGGCGGTGGCGCCGAGGACGGCGGTCCAGCGCCGTCTTCGGGCCGCCGCCCGGGATCGGGTGAGTGCCATGTGTATGCCCCCTCCTGAGGGATGAGTGGGCGCCATTGACGGCCGCGGGCGGAGAGAAGTCAATGCAAGCGAAAGACATCGACTGATGACCCATCAGATCATGTCAAGATCCTCGGATCGAAGGCGTTTACCCAGGTCAGCCGCCTCTCCCGGGACACCGGAACACGACGGAGACCGGTGCCGCCCAGGGCGACACCGGTCCGGTTCGGTACGGGGATCAGCTGAAGACGAACGGGCCCGGCGACTGCGAGGTCAGCGCGTCGCAGTTCACCGTGACCCCGAAGATCACCATCTTGAGGGCGACACCCGCGAAGTACGAGTTGAGGCTGTCGCCGGAGGCCACGGTCCCGCTGAGGGGACCGATGGTCACGGGACCCACGGGGAGCGCCGGGTTCTTCTTGCCGCTGAAGACCCGTGTACCGCCACCGGCCTTGGCGAGCGTCAGCGTGGCGTTGATCTGGTCGGCGCCGACCGGGATCGGGGTCGTCACGGACGAGGTGAGGGTGATGGTGGCGGCGGTGCCGCTCTGCGTCGCGACGAGGGTGGCACTGCCGCCGCCCCACGAACCGCAGTCGTAGGTCGCCGTGGCCGAGCCCGGCGAGACGGCGGCGGCCGTCGGCGCGAAGGCGAGCGAGGCGGCGGCGAGCCCTCCGGCGACGACCGCGAAGGTTCCTAAGGTGCTTCTGCTTCTCATGGCGAGTTCGAACCCCTTCCGATGGCGAACGCAGGGGTGCGGACACTGCGTGAATGGTGGAGATCTGACGGTCCGTCGGGCGAACCGGTGTTCATTGAGACGCAGACCGCATGGGAAGGCAAGAGAAGATGCGGTGATCCTTCACAAACACACAAACGCGGTGACGCACAAGGGCCCGGCGCGTGTACGCCGGGCCCTCGTTGTCCCGTTCTCGTCGCTCGTCCCCGTGCGGCGGCGAGTCGCTCAGCCCGCCGTGACCGCCACGCGCAGCTGCCCGTCCGGACCGGCCAGCAGAACCGGGGTCTCCGGGCCGCCGAGGTCCCGCACCGCCGCGCGGTCCTCGTCCGAGGCGGACTCGGCGCTCGACACGACGGCCGCCGCCTCCAGGGACTGGGCGCCGCTCGCCACCGCCATCGCGACCGCGGTCCGCAGTGCGCTCAGCTTGAGCGACTCCAGCTCCACGGTCCCCGCCACGTACGTACGACCGGTCTCGTCCCGTACGGCGGCCCCCTCGGGCACACCGTTACGGGCGCGGGCGCTGCGCGCCAGCGTGATGATCTTGAGGTCCTCGGCGCCGAGGTCGCCGTGCTCGCTGCTGAGTGTCATGCCCCGAGCATAGGTCCGCCCCGGAACGCGGCCCGCGACGGCCCCGAGGCCCTGAGCGGCCCGGGCCGCGCGAGGCTCGGCCCGCGCACCCCCGGAGCTCAGCCCGCGACCGGGTACATCGCCCCGCGGCGCCCCTCCGGCGACACCAGCCACTCCAGCTTCTCCGCCGTGCCGGCCTCCGGCAGCGGGGTGTGGAGCACGATCACCAGATCCGGCCGGGCCGGGACCCTGAGCTGGGTCGCCTCGACGTACAGCGTGCCGACCAGCGGGTGCTCCAGCTCCTTGCGGTTCTGGCCGCCGGGCAGGATGTCCCGCCGCTCCCACAGCTCCGCGAACTCCGGGCTCAGCCCCTTGACCTCCTCGACGACCTGCCGGAAACCCTCGTCCTCGGGGCTCTCCGAGCACGCCGAACGGAACTGGGCGACGACCCGGGGGGCGATCTCCTCCCAGTGGCCCATGCGGGTGCGGTACAGCGGGTCGGTGAAGAAGGTGACCAGGCAGTTCTGCACGGTGTCGGGACCCATCCCGAGCACGATCGCCGCAGCGTCGTTGTACAGGACGGTGTTCCAGTACGCGTCCATGATGTGCGCGGGGAACGGCATCCACGCGTCGATGAGACGCCGCAGCCCGTCGCACATGTCCCGGTCCTCCGGGGCCGTCTCCGGCGCCGGCGGGTTCAGCGCCGCCAGGACGTACAGATGGCGCCGCTCCGCCGGGCTCAGCCGCAGCACCCGCGCCACCGAGTCGAGCACCTGCGGCGAGACCGTGATGTCCCGGCCCTGCTCCAGCCACTGGTACCAGGAGACCCCGACGCCCGCGAGGACCGCGACCTCCTCCCGGCGCAGCCCCGGCGTCCGGCGGCGCGCGCCACCGTCCGGAAGGCCCGCCTCCGCGGGGCTCACCCGGGCCCGACGGCTCATCAGGAACTCACGCAGTTCCCCGAGTCGGTGCTGCTTCGCCGTGGTGCTCTCGAGAGCGGTGGCCACGTGTGCTTCCTCCCCCTGGATGCCTGGTGGTACGACCAACAGGATAAGTTCCCGCTCCCCAGCGTTGTTCCCGGACGCCCAAGGTGAGGTCATGGCAACGCTGACCTCTCCTCCCACGGGCACCGACACCGAGGCCGCCCCTCCGGCCGCTCCCCCGGCCCTCACCGGCCGCACCCGGCTCATCCTCTTCGTGCTGTGCGCCGCCCAGTTCATGGTGGCGCTCGACTTCTCCGTGCTGAACGTGGCACTGCCCGTCCTCGGCGCCGACCTCGGCCTCGGCCAGTCCGCCCTCCAGTGGGCGGTCACCGCCTTCGCACTGCCCTCCGGCGGCTTCCTGCTCCTCTTCGGCCGCGTCGGCGACCTCTACGGACGCAAGAAGCTGTTCCTCGCCGGACTCGCCCTCTTCGGCCTCGCCTCGCTGCTCGCCACCTTCGCCTGGAACCCGGCCGCCTTCCTCGCCGGACGCGCCCTCCAGGGCCTCGGGGCCGCCGCGATCGTGCCGACCGGCATGTCCCTGCTGACCACGACCTTCCCCGAGGGGCCACTGCGCGACAGGGCACTCGGCATCTCCGGCACGCTGCTCTCGCTCGGCTTCACCGTCGGCATGGTCCTCGGCGGTGTCATGACGGACACCCTCGGATGGCGTTCCACCATGGGCCTGCTCGCCCTCTTCGCCGTGATCGTGCTGCCGCTGGCCCCCGGCCTGCTCCCCGAGTCCCGCACCCCCGAGCGGCCCCGCCTGGACGTGCCCGGCGCGGTGACCGTCACCGGTGGTCTGCTCGCCCTGATCTACGCCCTGTCGACGGCGGCCGAGCGCGGCTTCGGCGGCACGGACGTGCGGGTCACCCTGGTGGCGGGAATCGCCCTGCTCGCGGTGTTCGTGCGGGTCGAGTCACGGCACGCGGCTCCGCTGGTGTCGCTGCCGATGCTGCGGCGCCGCACGGTCGCCTTCGGCAACCTGGGCGGTCTGATCACCTTCTCCATGATGTCGACCGTCGTCTTCGTCCTCACCCTGTACCTGCAGGAGACGCTGGACCTGTCGGCCTTCGCGACGGGACTCGTCTTCGGTGTGCAGGGCGTGATGTCGGTCGTGGCCGGCATGCTCGCGCCGAAGGTGATCGGGCGGATCGGCGCCCGCGTCACCCTGGTCGGCTCGCTGGTCGGTCAGGGCGTGCTGACGGCCGCGCTGCTCGGTCTGGGCGAGGATTCGGGTGTGGTCCTGGCGACCGTCGCCGTCTCGCTGGCCTCGATGTGCCACCTCGGCGCGATCATCGCGTACGGACTGACCGTCACCTCGGGTGTCCCGGACGAGGAGCAGGGCCTGGCGACCGGCCTGGTGACGACCACCCAGCAGGTCGGCCTCACGGTCGGCATTCCGCTGCTCGGCGTGCTCGCCACCACGGGCGGTGACCTGTTCGGCGGTGTCCGCACGGTCCTCGTCCTGGACGCGGCGATCGTCCTGGGCACGGCGGTCCTCGTCGGCCTCGGTCTGCGGCGCCGGTCCTGACCACGCCGGCGGGAGAGCGACGGCCTGTCGTGGGCGACGTCCCGCCGAGGGCCACGGCCCGCCGAGAGCTGCGGCCGGTCGGGGGCTACGGCCGGTCGAGACGGAGCCGTACGGCCTTCGGCAGACCCGCGACCACGAGGTCGTACGAGTCCTCGACGAGCTCCCGGACCATGCGGTCCGGGAGCTCTCCGACGCTCACCGTGTTCCAGTGCCGCTTGTTCATGTGATAGCCCGGGGCGATCGCCGGGTGCTCCTCGCGAAGCCGTACGGCGTCGTCCGGATCGCACTTGAGGTTGACCCGCAGCGGCTCGGCTTCGAGCCACGAGAGCGCGAACAGCTTCCCGGCGACCTTGAAGACGGAGACGTCGGGCCCGAAGGGGAACTCCTCCGTCGCGTCGTTGAAGTCCAGGCAGAAGGCGCGCAGCTCGTCGGGGGTCATGCCTGCTTCTCCTCCGGTTCCAGCGGTTCCACGAGAACGGTGACGATCTTGTTCCGGCGGCCGGCCGGGGACTCGGCCGTCAGCCGCAGCGAGCGCCCGTCCGGCAGCTCCACGACCGCCTTGGCGCCCGCGATCGGGACCCGGCCGAGCGCCTTCGCGAGCAGCCCGCCGACGGTCTCCACGTCCTCGTCGTCGTACTCGTCGGGCCCCAGCCCGTACAGCTCGCCGAGGTCGCCGATGTCGAGGCGCGCGGTGACCCGGTGGCTGCCCTCGCCGAGGTCCTGGACCGGCGGCAGCTCACGGTCGTACTCGTCGGTGATCTCGCCGACGATCTCCTCCAGGATGTCCTCGATGGTGACGATCCCCGCCGTGCCGCCGTACTCGTCGATGACGACGGCGACGTGATTGCGCTCCTGCTGCATCTCGCGCAGCAGGTCACCGGCGTTCTTGGTGTCGGGCACGAAGGCGGCGGGCCGCATCGCCGTCGACACCACGTCCGCCTCGGAGTCCCGGTTGATGTGCGTCTTGCGGACCAGATCCTTCAGATACACGATGCCGACGATGTCGTCCTCGTTCTCCCCGGTGACGGGGATGCGCGAGAAGCCCGAGCGCAGCGCGAGGGTCAGGGCCTGACGGATCGTCTTGTACCGCTCGATGCAGATGAGATCGGTGCGGGGCACCATCACCTCGCGTACGAGCGTGTCGCCCAGCTCGAAGACGGAGTGCACCATGCGGCGCTCCTCGTCCTCGATCAGCGACTCCTGCTCGGCGAGGTCCACCATGGCCCGCAGTTCGGCCTCGGAGGCGAAGGGGCCCTTGCGGAAGCCCTTGCCCGGGGTCAGCGCGTTGCCGATGAGGATCAGCAGCTGCGGGATCGGCCCCATGATCCGGGCCAGCGGCAGCAGGACGTACGCGGCGGCCGTCGCCGTGTTCAGCGGGTGCTGGCGGCCGATGGTGCGCGGGGAGACGCCCACGGCCACGTACGACACGAGGACCATCACGGCGATGGCGACGAGCAGCGCCTCCCAGGTCTCCGGGAAGGCTTCGAGGCAGGCGTACGTGACGAGGACGCCGGCCGCCATCTCGCAGGCGACGCGCACCAGCAGGGCCACGTTGAGATAGCGGGTGGGGTCGGAGGCGACCTGGGCGAGCTTCTCGGCCCCGCGCCGGCCGGACCGTACGGCCTCGGCGGCGCGGAAGCTGGAGACGCGTGCGAGACCGGCCTCGGCGCAGGCGGCGAGCCAGGCCACGACGACCAGGGCCACCGCCCCGAGGATCAGCGAAACGTCCATCGGGGTCAGGAGACGGTCGGCGCCGGGGAGGGGCCGGTGAGGCCCTTCTCCTCGCGCCAGCCGTCGACGATCGCCGCCTGGAGGCCGAACATCTCGGCCTTCTCGTCGGGCTCCTCGTGGTCGTACCCGAGGAGGTGGAGCACGCCGTGGACGGTGAGCAGCTGGAGCTCCTCGTCCATGGAGTGCTCCGTCGGCGCGTCCTTGCCCTGCTGGGTGGCGACCTCGGGGCAGAGCACGATGTCGCCGAGGAGCCCCTGCGGGGGCTCCTGGTCGTCCTTCGCCGGCGGGCGAAGCTCGTCCATCGGGAAGGACATGACGTCCGTCGGACCCGGCAGGTCCATCCACTGGATGTGGAGCTGCTCCATCGCCTCCGCGTCCACGACGATCACCGAGAGCTCGGAGAGCGGGTGGATGCGCATGCGCGCGAGCGCGTAGCGGGCGATGTCGAGGATCGCCTGCTCGTCGACCTCGGTACCGGACTCGTTGTTGACGTCGATCGACATGTGTTCTGCGTTCTACTTCCCGTTACGGCCGCGACGGTGCTCGCCGCGGCTGTCGTCGCGGCTCTCGTTGCGGAGGTCGTACTGCTCGTACGCGTCGACGATACGGCCGACGAGCTTGTGCCGGACGACATCCTGCGACGTGAGCGTCGAGAAGTGGACGTCCTGGACGCCTTCCAGGATGTCGCGGACCTGTCGCAGACCGCTCTTCGTCCCGTTCGGCAGGTCGACCTGGGTGACGTCACCGGTGATGACGATCTTCGAGTCGAAGCCGAGGCGGGTGAGGAACATCTTCATCTGCTCGGGATTCGTGTTCTGCGCCTCGTCCAGAATGATGAACGCGTCGTTCAACGTCCTGCCACGCATGTATGCCAGCGGCGCGACCTCGATCGTCCCGCTCGCCATGAGCTTGGGGATGGAGTCGGGGTCGAGCATGTCGTGCAGCGCGTCGTAGAGCGGGCGCAGGTAGGGGTCGATCTTCTCGTAGAGCGTGCCGGGCAGGAAGCCGAGGCGCTCGCCGGCCTCGACGGCCGGGCGGGTCAGGATGATCCGGGTGACCTGCTTGGACTGCAGGGCCTGGACCGCCTTGGCCATGGCCAGGTAGGTCTTTCCCGTACCGGCGGGACCGATGCCGAAGACGATCGTGTGCTTGTCGATCGCGTCGACGTACCGCTTCTGGTTGAGGGTCTTGGGACGGATCGTGCGACCGCGGTTGGAGAGGATGTTCTGCGTGAGCACCTCGGCGGGGGTCTCCTCGCCGCCCTCCGAACCGTTCTCGCTCGCCCTGAGCATGGCGATCGAGCGTTCCACTGCGTCCTCCGTCATCGGCTGACCGGTGCGGAGCACCAGCATCATCTCGTCGAACAGGCGCTGGATCAGCGCGACTTCCGCCGCGTCGCCGACCGCGCTGACCTGGTTGCCCCGGACGTGGATGTCGGTCTCGGGGAACGAGCGCTCGATCACACGGAGCAGTGAGTCCCCCGAGCCGAGGATGGTCACCATCGGGTGCTTGGCGGGGACGGTGAAGTGGGCGCGGGCTTCGCCGAGCGCGCCGTTGTGGGATGCGGGCGTCTGAGTCATGGGCCGGCACTGTGGCCTGCACACACCTCCCGATGCAGGGCTGTCGCCGCTCGACCGCCTCTGGGCTACCAAGCCTACGACTCGGGCCCGACAAGGCCGTAGCGGTTTACGGGTGCGCCGCTCTGAACCCGATCGTCGGCACCGCCCTGCGCAGCGGCCAGGGGCGGGCGGGGGCGGGGAGGAGCCGCTCCAGGAAGGCGTAGCGGTCGCGCAGGGCTTCGGGATCCTGGCTCTCGTGGCCCTGGACGTGCTGCCACCAGGCGGCGATCTCTCCCCAGGTGGGGGCGGACAGGGAGCCGCCGAACTCCTGGACGGAGAGGGCGGCGGTGAGCCCGGCGAAGGCGAGTCGGTCGGCGAGCGGCCAGTCGGCGAGGGTGCCGGTGACGAACCCGGCGACGAAGACGTCCCCGGCGCCGGTCGGGTCGAGGGCGGAGACCTGGATGGCGGGGACCTCGGCGGTCTCTCCGGTGCCGCCGTCGACGGCGTAGGCGCCTTCGGAACCGAGGGTGACGACGGCGTAGCGGACCTTGTCCGCGAGGGCGCGGGCGGCGGCCCGGGGGCAGTCGGTCCGGGTGTAGCGCATCGCCTCGGCGGCGTTCGGCAGGAAGGCCTCGCAGTGCGTGAGGTCGGTGAGGCCGGCCAGGTCCCAGCGGCCGGTGTCGTCCCAGCCGACGTCGGCGAAGACCTTGGCGCCGCCCCGGGCGGCCTGGACGACCCAGTCCTCGGCGCGGCCGGGGACGAGGGAGGCGACGGCCGCGCGCGCGTGCGGCGGGTAGGCGGGCAGCGCACCGTCCAGCGGCGGGGCCTCGTGGCCGTGGGAGACCATCGTGCGCTCGCCCTCGTAGGCCATGGAGACCGTGACCGGGGAGTGCCAGCCGGGGACGGTGCGGGAGAGCGACAGATCGATGCCCTCGCCCTGTTCGAGCGCGTCCCAGCAGTACTCGCCGTAGTGGTCGTCGCCGAAGGCGGCGGCGAGGGAGGTCCGGAGCCCCAGCCGGGCGAGCGCGGTGGCCATGTTGGCGACGCCGCCGGGGCTGGAGCCCATGCCGCGGGCCCAGGACTCGGTGCCGCGGACGGGGGCGGAGTCGAGGCCGGTGAAGATGATGTCGAGGAAGACCGTGCCGGTCAGGAAGACGTCGCAGGCGGGGTCGGTGGGCTCGCGCAGGCACACCAACGGGTCGACCCCGGCGTCCTGTTGCGGCTGGTCTCCCCTTGCTGTGGTCACGGCGGACTCCCCGGTCGTGGTGCGTGGATCGGCACCGTGGTGCCGATCTGGACAGTGTGCCCGATGGGGCTTGAGAGACGGGGGGACGCCACACGACGGTCGCGCGATACCCATCCCACTCGACCCCAAACCAATTGTGACCCGTATCACGGACCGAATCGGGGGATTCCGCCTTCTCCGCTCACTCGGATGCTTGATACACATGGTGCCGCGACCCCGTGGCTCACCGGGCGCCGTCTCACTTCCCTGTTCAGTTCCTGGAACGCCCATGTCGTCGCGCCCGCGCGTCCCGGGGGCCCTCGTCGCCCTCGTCGCCCTCTTCACCGCCGGTTACCTCGCCCCGTACCTGCTGCCGACCGTCGTCGGCCGGCTCTCCGCCGGGATCGGCCTCACTCCGGCACAGGCGGGTCTCGTGGGATCCGTCCTGCTCCTCGGCTCCTCCACCGCGGGCTTCACGCTCGCCGCGCGCGGGGACCGGATCGGCCCCCGCCGGGCGGCCCGCGCGGGCCTGCTCGCGATGGCGGTGGGCTACGGCTCCGCCGCCGCGACCGGCATCGTGCCCCTGGTGGTCGCGGGCGCGGTCCTCGGCGGCCTCGGTTCGGGTACGGCGACGGCTGTGGCGGCGGCCGGGATCGCCGGACAGCGGGACCCGCACCGGGCCTCGACACTCGGCCTGTTGTCCGTCTCGGCCACGGCGGGCGCCCTCTACCTCACCCTCCCGCACCTCTCCGGCGGCCACGCGCCGCCGCTGCTCGCGATCGCCTGCGCGGCGGCCCTGGTGTGGCCGCTCACGAGCAGGCTGCCGGGCGGGATCGGGGAGCCCCGCGAGTCCGCCCCGACGGGCCCCCTCCCCCACCGCACGGCGGGCGCCGTCCTGGCGGGCGGCATCCTCCTCTGGTCCCTCTCCCAGAACGCCCTGTGGGGCGTGAGCGGCCGCATCGGCCTCACCCAGGCCGGTCTCTCCGAGGTCACCGTCGGCGCGGTCTTCGCGGCGGCGCTCGGCGCGGGACTCCTGGGAGTCACGGCGGCCGGGGCGCTCGGCTCCCGCCTGGGCCGTGCGGTGCCGATCGGCGTGGGCACGGTCCTCATCGCGGGCTGCGTCCTGCTCAGCTCGGCGGCGGAGGACCTCACGTCCTTCGCGACGGGCGAGATCCTGTGGAACGCCTGCTACCCGGTGGTCCTCTCCTACCTCCTGGGCCTGGCCGCCTCCCTCGACCCCCGGGGCCGCTGGGCGGTCCTGGTCGGCGCGGCGTCCTCCCTGGGCGTGGCCTGCGGCCCCGTGACGGGAAGCCTGCTGTCGGAGGGCGCCGGGTACCCGGGCATGGGCCTGGTCCTGTGCGCCCTGCTCGGCCTGGTCGCCGTCCCGATGACAGCGGTGGCCCGCCACGTCTCGGGCCGCCCCCTGGTCCCCGGCTCGGTGCGGCGCAGGGGCGGCGCGGCGGGCGCGGTCCTGGCGGGCACGGCGGCGGCGACACCACCGACGGTCCCGCAGATGGGCGCTCCGGAACAGGAGATCGCCCCGGTGCGGGTCCCGGCGGGACGCCGTCGGCCGGCGAAGTCGGCGTTCCGGCTGGCGAGGCCGAGCGACCGGGGCTGAGGAGGGCGCGTGCGGCGGGCCCGCCGCCATCGCCCCCGCCGCCTACTCGCCGCCGAACTCGTACGCCTCCACCTCGGCCAGGTACCGCCCCCGGCGCGCCTCGTCGTCCTCCAGGAACGACGCCTCGAACGAGTTCCGCGCCAACTCGCGCAGCTGCTCCGGCGTCAGCCCCCACGCATCCCGCACCGCGTCGAAGTTGTCCCCCACGTACCCCCCGAAGTACGCCGGGTCGTCGGAGTTCACGGTGACGAGCAGCCCCGCCTCCATCATCGCGGGCAGCGGGTGGTCGCCCAGCACGTCGATCGCCCGCAGCCGCACGTTGGACAGCGGGCAGAGCGTGAGCGGCACCCGCTCCCGCACGAGCCGCTCGACGAGTTCGGGGTCCTCCATGCACCGCAGCCCGTGGTCGATCCGCTCCACTCCGAGGACGTCGAGGGCCTCGCGGACGTAGGCCGCCGGACCCTCCTCGCCCGCGTGGGCGACGCGCCGCAGCCCGAGCGCGGCGGCGGCCTCGTACACCTCGCGGAACTTGGCCGGCGGGTGGCCGACCTCCGCCGAGTCCAGGCCGACACCGGTGATGCGGTCCAGGTACGGCTTCGCGGCGTCGAGGGTCGCGAGCGCCGACTCCGCCGACTCGTCGCGCAGGAAGCACATGATGAGCCGGGTGGAGATCCCGTACCGCTCCTCGGAGCGTTCGAGGGAGGCGCTCAGCCCCTCGATCACCGTGCCGATGGGGACGCCGCGGGCGGTGTGCGCCTGCGGGTCGAAGAAGATCTCGGCGTGCCGGACGCCCTGGGCGGCGGCCCGCTCCAGATAGGCGTCGGTGAGCCCGGTGAAGTCCTCGGCGGTGCGCAGGACCGCCATCAGGCCGTAGTAGAGGTCCAGGAAGGACTGGAGGTCGCTGAAGCGGTACGCCGCGCGCAGGGCGTCGGTGTCCGCGTACGGCAGGGTGACGCCGTTGCGCGCGGCGAGGGCGAAGGCCAGCTCGGGTTCGAGGGTGCCTTCGATGTGGAGGTGCAGTTCGGCCTTGGGGAGACCGGTGGGGAGGTGCATGGGGGGTGTCTATCTCTTCGGTACGGGGACCCTCATGAGGTCCTGGGCAATGCTCAGTTCGCCGTCGAACCCGGCCGCCCGCGCCTGCCGCTCGAACTCGGCCGGGTCGGAGTAGCGCTGCGAGAAGTGGGTCAGGACGAGATGCCGTACGCCCGCGTCCCGGGCCACCGTCGCCGCCTGTCCGGCCGTCAGATGGCCGTGGTCCGTGGCGAGGCGGACGTCCTCGTCGAGGAAGGTCGACTCGATGACGAGCATGTCGGCGCCATCGGCGAGCGCGTGCACGCCGTCGCAGAGCCGGGTGTCCATGACGAAGGCGAACCGCTGACCGCGCCGGACCTCGCTGACGTCGTCGAGGGTCACGCCGTCGAGGACGCCCTCGCGCTGGAGGCGGCCGACGTCGGGACCCGTGATGCCGTGCGCGGCGAGCCGTTCGGGCAGGATGCGGCGCCCGTCGGGCTCGGTGAGCCGGTAGCCGTACGACTCGACCGGGTGCGACAGCCGGCACGCGTCGAGGGTGTACGCGTCGGTGACGGCGAGCGGCCCGTCGGCGACCACCGGCGCCTCGGCCAGCCGCACGGTCTCGCGGTAGGCCGTGGCGTACCGCAGCCGCTCGAAGAAGTGCTGCCCGCTCGCCGGGTAGTGCGCGGTGACGGGGTGCGGGACCTGGTCGAGGTTGATCCGCTGGATCACCCCGGCGAGGCCGAGCGAGTGGTCGCCGTGGAAGTGCGTGACGCAGATCCGGTCGATGTCGTGCGCGGCGACCCCGGCCCGCAGCATCTGGCGCTGGGTGCCCTCACCGGGGTCGAAGAGGATGCCCTGTCCGTCCCAGCGCAGCAGATAGCCGTTGTGGTTGCGGTGCCGGGTCGGGACCTGGCTGGCGGTCCCGAGCACGACGAGTTCCCGTACGGACATGGGGGCCGCCGGTCTAGCCGGGGGGCCAGTTGAGGCCGCGGCCGCCGAGCACGTGCGCGTGGGCGTGGAAAACGGTCTGGCCCGCGCCGGCACCGGTGTTGAAGACGACCCTGAAGCCGCTGCCGTCGACCTTCTCCTGGGCGGCGACCTCTCCGGCCTCGCGCAGTATGTCGGCGGCGACGGTCGGGGCGGCGGTGGCCAGGGAGGCGGCGTCCGGGTAGTGGAGGCGCGGGATCACGAGGACGTGGGTGGGCGCCTGCGGGTTGATGTCGCGGAACGCGAGGGTGGTCTCCGTCTCGCGCACGATCGTCGCGGGCACGTCCCCCGCCACGATCTTGCAGAACAGGCAGTCGCTCTGCGGCTCTCCGGCCATGGCCTGGGCCTCCTCGCCTCGTCGGTCGCTACACGCGCATGCTATCCGCCGCCGCGGCCGCCGCCGTGTCCCAGGTCAGTCCTTGGGCGCGCGCCGGTTGAGGGCCGAGCGGCTCACCCAGTACGTGATGATCACCGCCCAGAACAGCGGCGTCCCGAGCCCGCCGACCACCCCGGCGTCGAAGGACCAGAGGGCCGTCGACACCACCGAGTAGAGCCCGAGCAGCCCCACGGCCGTGGCCATCGCGATCACCGGCCGGCAGGAACGCGCCACCAGGAACATCGGGCGGCGCAGCCGCGGCGGCACCCGGCGGCTCATCCACAGCACCCAGCCGCCCCAGGCGCCGACGATCACGGCCACGCCGATCAGGAACGGCACGATCGCGTCGGCGCCGGTGGCGCCGCTCCGGGCCGGAGCGGCGCCGAACGTCGAGGCGACGAAGCCGAGCAGCGCCACCCAGCGCGCCCCCGCCACCGTGTTCCAGGCCATGGCCTCCAGGTTGTAGCGGGCCTTGCGGTCCTGGAGGTCGAGCGCGGCGGAGGCGACGAAGCCCTCGGCGGCCTGGGTCCACGCCCCGCGCCGGAACCAGCGGCGCCGCAGCCGGAGCAGCGACAGGTTGTTGTGGGCCTCGCTGCTCTGCGGGTTGAGCCGCAGGGCTGCCTCGTACGCCCGCTGCGCGGTGGTGTGGTCGCCCCGGCGCTGGGCGGTGAGTCCCACCAGGAAGTGGGCCGCGTCCTCCTCGGGAGCGAGGCTGACGGCGGCCCGCGCCGCCTCGTACGCCTCGACGGTACGCGCGGGCGTACGCGCGTGCTCCGCGAACTGCGCGAGGGCGGTCCCGAGGGCGTAGTGGGTGCCCCAGTACTGCGGGGCGAGTCCGACGGAGTACCGGGCGGCGGTCTCCGCCTCCTGGAACCGCCGCAGTTCGAGCAGGATCTGGACGCGCATCAACCAGGCCATGAGCAGCTCGGGTTCGGCGCGCAGTGCGCCGTCCACGGCGTCCAGGGCGGCCTGGTGCTTCTGGGCACGGTGGTGGCAGCGGGCCAGCAGGACGAGCGCGTCGGCGTCCTCCGGTTCGCTCGCCAGGTGCTGGGCGACCAGCTCCCCGGCCTGCGCGAACCGCCCGGTGTCGTACAGGGCCTCGGCGCGCAGGAGCGTGGTCGGCGTCGTCACAGCTTGCGCTTCCGCTTGAGGTGGGCGAGGAGGTCGTCGTACAGGCCGCCCTCGTTGGCGAACATGGCGACGTTCCGGGCGGCAGCGAACCACGGCTCGGTGGACGGCTTGATCTGCTTGGCCGCGCCCAGCAGGTCCTTGGTGGTGATCAGCCGCACGGAGCCGCTGCGCGCGGAGTCGAGCAGCGCGGCCTCGGCGGCCGACTCGCAGACATGGGCAAGGTCGGCGCCGGAGAAGTCCTCGGTGGCCTTGACGAGCTTGCCGAGGTCGACGGCCTCGATGGGTCGCTCGCGCAGGTGGTAGCGGAGGATCGCCTCGCGCGCGGTGGCGTCCGGCGGCAGCACGAGGAGCGTGCGGTCGAGGCGGCCGGGTCGGCGCAGCGCGATGTCCACGTCCCAGGGCACGTTGGTGGCGGCGAGCACGAAGACGCCCTCGTTGCCCGCGCCGCTGGCGATGCCGTCGAGCTCGGTGAGGAGCTGGTTGACGACATTGCGCAGTCCGCTGTGGTGGGTGCGGGAGCGCTTGGCGCCGAGGGCGTCCAGCTCGTCGAGGAAGACGACACAGGGGGCCTGGCGGCGGGCGGTCTCGAAGATGTCGTGGATGTTCTTCTCGGAGGCCCCGATCCACATGTCGAGGACGTCGGAGAGCGAGACGGTGAGGAAGTTCGCGCCGAGCTCGCCGGCGACGGCCCGGGCGATGAAGGTCTTGCCGCAGCCGGGAGGACCGTAGAGGAGCAGACCGCCGCGCAGCGACTTGCCGTACAGCCTGCGCAGTTCGGGGTTGCGCATGGGGGCGAGGAAGGCGGCCTCCAGTCGATCCTTGACCTCGTCCATGCCGCCGACGTCCGCGAGGCGTACGGCACCGGGCGCGTCGACGTCCCAGGCGTCGGCGTCCCCGGCGGCACCCTCGCCGTCGGCCGTCTGCGGCTCCTCCAGGAAACGGGGCCCGACGACGTCCTGCACCTGCTGCTCGGCGGCGTCCCAGTCGAAGGCGGGTGCCTTGCCCACGGGCGGCTCGGGGGAGCTCTCCGTGGGGGCGGAGCTCGCGGTGGGCCCGGTCGGCCCGGGCGCGCGCTCCGTGGGAGCGGCGGCCGGGGCCGGCGGCATCCCCATGGCCCGCACCATCAGCGCACGCGCGTCCGCGTCCCCCGGCGCGTGCTGGAGCGCGACGGCCGCCTCCGCGACGGCCTCGTCGTTCCGTCCCCCGGCGAGGAGGAGTTCGGCGAAGTGAAGACGCAGGGGTACGTCACCGGGGGCGGCGGCCACGGCGGCGCGCAGACTGCGGATCAGGGGGGACTCGTCGGCCATGCGGCCAGCCTAAGGAGCGCGCGGGGGCGGCTGTCCACCGGGTTCGGTCCGTTGCCCGCTCCGTACACTTCGCCGGATGAGACGGGACCGCGTACCGCGCAGGCTGACGGTGAGGTCCACGGTGTGGCTGTGGACGGTCGGGCACCACCACACCCCGGACTGCCTGACGTTCCTCACCCTGCGCCGCGCCGAGAACCGCCACACCCAGCTCCGTCTGGTCTTCCGGGAGGGCCCCGGCCGCGTCGTGGCCGGCTACCCCTTCGGCGCGGGCGACATCGCCGCGACCGGCGCCGGCGCCATCCTCAACCTGAACGAGCCGGGCGTCGTACGCCGCTTCCTGGACGAGGCCGCGGCCCGCGGGCTGCTCCCGAGCGCCCACGGCATCCACGACGAGGACGGCTGGCCTCTCTACGACACCCTGACGGCCGGGGACGGACCCGGCGCGCCCGAGGCCGGGAGCGGCTAACTCCAGCGCCCCGTACGCCCCAGGACGAGCGCCGTCGCCGCCGTGCCCGCCGTCGACGTCCGCAGCACGCTCCGGCCGAGCCGGTACGGCTCCGCCCCGGCCGCCTCGAACGCGGCGAGCTCCTCCGGGGAGACCCCGCCCTCGGGGCCGACGACCAGCACGATCGAGCCCTTCTCCGGGAGTTCGGCGGTGGCGAGCGCCCCGCTCGGGTGATCGCGGTCCTCGTGCAGCACGGCCGCGAAGTCGGCGTCGGCGAGCAGCGCGGCGACCTGCTTGGTCGTCATCAGGTCCGCGACCTCGGGGAACCGGGAGCGGCGCGACTGCTTCCCGGCCTCGCGCGCGGTGGACCGCCACTTGGCGAGCGCCTTGAGGCCCCGGTCGCCCTTCCACTGCGTGATGCAGCGTGAGGCGGCCCACGGCACGATCGCGTCCACCCCGGTCTCCGTCATGGTCTCGACGGCGAGTTCGCCCCGGTCGCCCTTGGGCAGCGCCTGGACGACGGTGATACGGGGCTCCTCCTCGGGGTCCTCGTGGACCTCGTCGACCCGCACGGTGAGCTGGTCCTTGCCCTCGGCGGCCAGCACCACGCACGCGGCCCAGCGGCCCCGGCCGTCGGCGAGGACGAGCTCCTCGCCCTCCCGCAGCCGCTTCACGGAGACGGCGTGCCGGCCCTCGGGGCCGTCCAGGAGAAAGCTCCCGGGGCCGGGAACGGCGTCGACGACGAAGACGGGTGCGGTCATGAGGCGCTCCTGTGGGGCAGCTCGGGGAGAGCGGTGTCGAGTTCGGCGGCCAGCACCTCGACCAGCTGCCCGGCGGGAAGCTCGCGGGCGAGGCGATGGCCCTGACCGGCCCACAGGGCCATGCCCTGGGCGTCGCCGGCGGTGGCGGCGGCCTTGCGGATCGGGGCGGTGAGGTGGTGGATCTCGGGGTAGGCGGAGGGGGCGTACGGCCCGTGCTCGCGTATGAAGCGGTTGACGAGGCCGCGCGCCGGACGCCCGGTGAAGGCCCGGGTGAAGGCGGTCCGGGTGTACAGCGGGTCGGTCAGGGCCCGCTTGTGCAGCGGGTGGGCGCCCGACTCGGGGCAGCAGAGGAAGGCCGTGCCGAGCTGGGCGGCGTCCGCACCGGCGGCCAGGGCGGCGGCGATCTGCGCGCCGCGCATGATGCCGCCGGCCGCGACGATCGGCAGGGCGACACTCTCGCGGACCAGGCTGAGCAGGGTGAGCAGTCCGGTGCCCGGGGTGTCGTCGGCGGGATCGTCGCGGAACGTGCCCTGGTGTCCACCCGCCTCGGCGCCCTGCACACAGACGGCGCTCGCCCCGGCCTGCTGGGCGGCGAGGGCCTCCTCGGCGGAGGTGACGGTCACGATCGTGAACGTTCCCACACGCGCGAAGGACGCGAGGACCTCGGGCGTGGGGCAGCCGAAGGTGAAGGAGACGACACGGACCGGATCCTCCAGGAGGATCGCCAGTTTGGCGTCGTACGCGTCGTCACGGCAGTCGTCGGTCTCACCGAGCGGGGTCTCGTACCAGGTGGCCTCGCCTGCGAGCTGGTGCCGGTAGACCTCGACGGACGCGGGGTCGGCGGGCCGCCCGGACTCCGGCAGGAAGAGGTTGACGCCGAAGGGGCGTGCGGTGAGCCCCCGCACCTGCTTGATCTCCTGGTAGAGGCCTCCGGCCGTCTTGTAACCGCCGGCCAGGAAGCCGAGCGCCCCGGCCGCGCACACGGCTCCGACCAGCTCGGGAGAGGAGGCGCCACCCGCCATGGGGGCCTGCACGATCGGAAACCGAGAGAGATCGTTCAGTGCGGTGGTGGACATATGGGCATCGTGTCATGCCCCTGCTTCCGGGCCGAATCCGTACGTCAGGTCACGGAAGGGGCGGCGACCGCGGTCCGCGGTCGCCGCCCCTTCCGTACACGGATCCTGCCTGACGCCCGTCGAACACGAGCCTCCCGGCCGAGCGCACGACGCCCGTTGAAGGCGCCCGTCAACCCCGAGAACAGACCCTGCCGACCGGGCTGTGACCCGGGGGACGACCCCCGGACCCCCGGCCGCGCGCCTAACGCCCGTTGAACGCGTCCTTCAACCGTGAGAACAGACCCTGCTGACCGGGCTGGAACTGTCCGGTGGGCCGTTCCTCGCCGCGCAGCTTGGCGAGTTCCCGCAGGAGGCGCTCCTGCTCAGCGTCGAGCTTGCCCGGGGTCTGCACCTCGACGTGCACGATCAGGTCGCCCCGGCCGTTGCCTCGCAGGTGCGTGACGCCGCGGCCGTGCAGCGGGATCGACTGGCCGGACTGCGTGCCCGGACGGACGTCGATCTCCTCGAGACCGTCGAGGGTCTGCAGCTGCACCTTGGTGCCGAGCGCGGCCGCCGTCATCGGGAGGGTGACCGTGCAGTGCAGGTCGTCGCCGCGCCGCTGGAAGGTCTCGTGCGGGGTCTCGTGGATCTCGACGTACAGGTCGCCGGCGGGGCCGCCGCCGGGGCCGACCTCGCCCTCGCCCGCGAGCTGGATCCTGGTGCCGTTGTCGACACCTGCCGGGATCTTGACCGTGAGGGTGCGGCGGGACCGGACCCGGCCGTCGCCCGCGCACTCGGGGCACGGGGTCGGGACCACGGTGCCGAAGCCCTGGCACTGCGGGCAGGGCCGCGAGGTCATGACCTGGCCCAGGAAGGACCGGGTGACCTGCGAGACCTCGCCGCGGCCGCGGCACATGTCACAGGTCTGCGCGGAGGTGCCGGGTGCGGCGCCCTCGCCCGAGCAGGTCGTACAGACGACCGCCGTGTCGACCTGGATGTCCTTGGTGGTGCCGAAGGCCGCCTCGTTGAGGTCGATCTCCAGACGGATCATGGCGTCCTGGCCGCGGCGGGTCCGCGAGCGCGGGCCGCGCTGCTGGGACGTGCCGAAGAAGGCGTCCATGATGTCGGAGAAGTTGCCGAAGCCACCGGCCCCGAAGCCGCCCGCGCCGCCTCCGCCGGAGGCCGAGAGCGGGTCGCCGCCCAGGTCGTAGACCTGCTTCTTCTGCGGGTCCGAGAGGACCTCGTAGGCGGCGTTGATCTCCTTGAAGCGTTCCTGCGTCTTCGGATCGGGATTCACATCCGGGTGCAGCTCGCGCGCGAGCCTCCGGAAGGCCTTCTTGATCTCGTCCTGGGACGCGTCGCGGCGCACGCCGAGTACGGCGTAGTAGTCCGTGGCCACTTACGACTCCGCCAGGATCTGTCCGACGTAACGTGCCACTGCGCGTACCGCTCCCATCGTTCCGGGGTAGTCCATGCGGGTCGGTCCGACCACGCCGAGTTTGGCGACTGCCTCGCCGCCCGAACCGTAGCCGACCGAGACGACGGACGTGGAGCTCAGCCCCTCGTGGGCGTTCTCGTGCCCGATGCGTACGGTCATGCCCGATTCCTTGGCCTCGCCGAGCAGCTTGAGGAGCACGACCTGCTCCTCCAGAGCCTCAAGGACGGGCCTGATCATCAGGGGGAAGTCGGGTCCGAAGCGGGTGAGATTGGCGGTGCCGCCGATCATCAGCCGCTCCTCGTGCTCCTCGACGAGGCTTTCGAGGAGGGTCGCGAGCACGGTCGAGACCGTGGCGCGGTCCTCGAGCTCCTCGAAGGACTCGGGGAGATCCTGCACCAACTGCGGCACGTCGGCGAACCGGCGGCCGACGACCCGGCTGTTGAGCCGGGCCCGCAGGTCGGCGAGCGAGGTCTCGCCGAACGGCGCGGGGCAGTCGACGACCCGCTGCTCCACGCGGCCGGTGTCCGTGATGAGCACCAGCATCAGGCGGGCGGGGGCCAGCGAGAGCAGCTCCACGTGCCGGACGGTCGAGCGGGTCAGCGAGGGGTACTGGACGACGGCGACCTGACGGGTCAGCTGGGCGAGCAGCCGGACTGTACGGCCGACGACGTCGTCCAGGTCGACCGCGCCGTCGAGGAAGTTGTGGATGGCCCGGCGCTCGGGCGTCGACAGCGGCTTGACGCCGGCGAGCCGGTCGACGAAGAGGCGGTAGCCCTTGTCGGTCGGGATGCGGCCGGCGCTGGTGTGAGGCTGGGCGATGAAGCCCTCCTCCTCCAGGACGGCCATGTCGTTACGCACCGTGGCCGGGGAGACCCCGAGCTTGTGGCGCTCGGTGAGCGCCTTGGAGCCGACGGGCTCCTCCGTCCCGACGTAGTCCTGGACGATGGCGCGCAGGACCTCGAGTCTGCGTTCGCTGAGCATCGTGCGCACCTCCAGCTGTCGTCGTCGTTCCGGTTGCTCCGCTTTTGGCACTCGCCCTGTTCGAGTGCCAGCGATCCCCCGGCCAGTGTACGGCGGCGGGCATCGCTCCTGGCAAGGTGGCGACGCCTCCACCGGCTAGCGTCGCCGCATGGACGTGGATTGGGAAGCGTACGGATGGGAGCGGCTCGCGGACGGGGTGGGCCGGCGACGGCTGCCCGGGTGGGACGCCACGGTCGGACTGGTACTGGGCGAACGGGCGGTGCTGCTGTACGACACGGGCTCCTCGCTCGCGGAGGGCGCCGAGCTGCGGACGCGGATCTCGGACCTCACGGGCGGCCGCAGAGTGACGCACATCGCATTGAGTCACCCCCACTTCGACCATGTTTTCGGCACGGCGGCGTTCTCGGGCGCGGAGGTCTTCGGCGCGGTGGGCTCGGACGAGCTCCTCTGCCGGGCGCGGGACCGGGAGGCGCTGCGCGCGGACGCGGTACGGCACGGGCTCGACGAGACGGCGGCGACGGAGGCGGTGGACGTCCTGGTGGCCCCGCGGCACGTGGTCTCCGGCGAGTGGACGCTCGACCTGGGCGGCCGGCAGGTCCTCCTGGCGAACGTCGGCCCCGGCCACACGGGCCACGACCTGGTGCTCCTGGTGCCGGGTGAGCGCGAGGTGGTCTTCTGCGGCGACCTGGTCGAGGAGTCGGGCGAGCCGCAGGCGGGCCCGGACGCGATCCCCTCCCGCTGGCCGGACGCCCTCGACCGGCTGCTGCGGCTCGGCGGCGAGGACGCGGTGTACGTGCCGGGGCACGGGGCGGTGGTGGACGCCACGTTCGTACGACTCCAGCGGGAGGAACTGGCAACGCGCTTCTCCGTCGCATAACGTCGCCCGAATGCGCAGCTACAACCCGGACCTGACGCCCCCTTGGAAGCGCTCGGCGCCCGTTCCCGAGGTCCCGGCCGACCGTGACCTGGTCGTCGAGGAGGTCACGACGGGATTCTGCGGGGCGGTGATCCGCTGTGAGGCGGGCACGGTGACCCTGGAGGACCGCTTCGGCAAGCACCGCGTGTTCCCGATGGATCCGCGCGGCTTCCTCCTGGAGGGCCGGGTGGTGACCCTGATCCGCCCGTCGGCCGCTCCCACCCGCCCCACCCGTACGGCGTCGGGCTCGGTGGCGGTCCCGGGGGCGCGGGCCCGGGTGGCGCGCGCGGGCCGGATCTACGTGGAGGGCCGCCACGACGCGGAGCTGGTGGAGCGGGTCTGGGGCGACGACCTCCGCATCGAGGGGGTGGTCGTGGAGTACCTGGAGGGCGTAGACGACCTCCCGTCGATCGTCGCGGAGTTCGCCCCCGCGCCCGACGCCCGCCTGGGCGTCCTGGTGGACCACCTGGTCCCGGGTTCTAAGGAGTCGAGGATCGCCGCCCAGGTGACCTCGCCGGACGTGCTGGTCGTCGGCCACCCGTACATCGACATCTGGGAGGCGGTGAAGCCGGCGTCGGTGGGCATCCGGGCCTGGCCGCGGGTCCCCAGGGGCCAGGACTGGAAGACGGGCGTGTGCGAGGCGCTGGGCTGGCCGCCGAACACGGGCGCCGCCTGGCAGCACATCCTGTCGAGGGTGACGACGTACAAGGATCTGGAACCGGAGCTGCTGGGCCGGGTGGAGGAACTGATCGACTTCGTGACGGCGCCGTAGGGGCGTTCCCGGGAGCCGTGTCGGCCGCGGGGGGCCGCGAGCGGTGTACGCCCGACCGACCCACACCCCCCACCACGACTAGGCCCCTTGCGACCCGCCGGCCAGGAGCCACGCCACCACGGCCCGGACCGCGCCGGAGACGGCCGCGCCCACCAGCGCGAGCCCCACCTTGAGGGAGATCTTCCGCTTCATCGTCGTCGCCTTTCGGAGGTGACCGGTTGATGCTCCAACTCTCCGATGACCACGCGGTGTTGCGCCAAGCGATACGCGTTGCGGATGCTGTGGGACACGGTCCGAGCACGACCCGGAGGAGCGGCACGGGTGGATGAGGTCACGGCGGAACACCCCGAGGGGAACGAGCGGGCCACAGCGGACAGGCCGGCGGCGGACCACTCCGGAGCGGACGAGCCGGCCACGACGGACCACGGCGAAGCGGACGACGTGGTCTCCGCGGAGCTCGTACCGCTGGACGACGTGGCGAAGGCCCTGCTCATGGGCCTGCGGCCGATCCCCGACCAGGTCGTGGGCGAGCGCCGCGAGCTGGCCGAGGCGCTGCGCCGGTGCTTCTTCGAACTCGACACCACCATGCGCAGGTACGCCGTCCTGCGCCGCTACAGCGCGAGCAGCCTCAGCCGCTACCTCAGCGGTGAGACCGCCGCACCCGACCACTTCGTCAACGCGCTGATGGACGACGTCGGCAAGAAGCTGGGACGCCCGATGTCCCCGCAGGCCCGGCAGGCCATGACCCGTATGCAGCGCGCGGCACTCAAGTCGACCAACAGCCGCGCCTGGCAGGTCCAGCAGCTGGAGGACCAGCTGGCAGGAGCCCTCCAGGAGAAGGCACTCGCCAGGACCATGGCAGACGCGGTGGCCACCTCCCTGCTGGAGCACCAGGAACGCGTCGCGACGCTGGAGGCCGAACGGCGGGCGCTCACCGAGGAGGTGGCCGCGCGGCGGACCACCGGCATCGAGCTGGACCTGTTGCGCGCGGAACAACACCGCATGCTCACCGACCACCAGGCCCTGCGCCGACGCGTCGCCGAGCTGGAAGCGGCGCTCGAAGCGGCCGAACTCCGTGTTGCGCTCGCCGAGCAACGCTGTGCCGACCTGGAACACACCCTGCTCGCGGCCGATGCCTCCGCCGCCGCCGAGGAGGATGCGGACCGGCTCCGGATGGAGGAGAAGCTGGCCCGGCGCCAGGAGGAACTGGACCGGCTGCGGGAGGAGGTGGCCTCGCTCCGGGTCGATCGCGTGGCGGAGGCGCGCCCGGGAGAGCACGACGCACCCCGGCCCCGACCCGAATCTGCAACCGGGCCCCCGTCCCTTCCCGAGACACAGGCCCGGTCTGCCTACACGGACGTCGCGTCGCACGTCACCGTCGTCTTCGCGGGCTACCACCGGCCCTGGGCCGCGTGGATCGCGCGACGGCTGGAGTCGCACGGCCACCGCGCCACGCTCCAGCGCTGGGACCCGCCCCGTGACGTCCCCCTGGAGCAGACGTTCCGTGATCTGCTGCTCCCCCGTGGCCACGTCCTCCTCGTCCTCGACGAGTGGTTCTTCGAACTGGGAGCCCGGCCGGACGGGGAATGGAACGATCTCCTGCGCGGCTTCGCCGTCGAGCACACCGACCGCTTCGCCGCCGTCAGCCTCACCGACCGCACCCTGCTTCCGGCGGCCGCCGCGCTCGAACCGGTGAGTCTGTGGGGCGTCGACGAGGAGGAGGCCGGGGCCCGGCTGCTCGCCAGGCTCACTCTGCGGACCGTCCGACCCGCCGCCCGGCGCGTTCCGCCGGGTTCCCCGATCCGCTACCCCGCCGATCCCCCCGCCGTCTGGGGCGAGGTCCCCCGCCGCAATCCCCGTTTCACCGGCCGTGACGACCTCCTCACCGCCCTTCGGGAACGGCTGACGGACGCCGAACGGGGCACTGCGGCCTTCGCGCTCGTGGGTATGTCGGGCATCGGGAAGACGCAGATCGCGGCCGAGTACGCGCACCGCTTCAGCCCGGACTACGACGTCGTCTGGTGGGTGAACTCCGCCGACCGCACCGTCCGGCGCGACGCTCTCGGCGAACTCGCGGTCGGGCTCTCCCTGCCCGTCGGCAGGGAGCCCGGTGAGCGCGTCCGCGCCGTCCGGGAGGCCCTGCGCCGGGGCGACCCGCACGGGCGCTGGCTCGTCGTCTTCGACGGCTGGGAGGACACCGACGACATCGACGTCATGCTGCCCCAGGGACCCGGCCATGTGCTGATCACCTCGCGCAACCGCGGCTGGCGCGAGCACACCGACATCCTGGAGGTCCCCGGCTTCGACCGGCGCGAGTCCACCGGCCATCTGATGCGCCGCGCCCCGCAGATCAGTGCGGCCGAGGCCGACGAGGTCGCCGCCGAGGTCGGAGACGTACCCCTGCCGGTCGTCCAGGCCGCCGCATGGCTGGGCGAGACCGGGGAGGAGGCCGCCGCTTACCTTCGCAGGCTCCGCGACGGACGCGTCTCCACCATCGAGGACTCCCTCTCGGGGGACTCCCTGCCCCACGACTCCCTCGCCTCGTGGTCGCTGCTGATCAACCGGCTCCGCCGCTCCCACCCGCAGGCTCTGCAGGTGCTCAGCCTGTGCGCCGCCTTAGCCCCCGGCCCCAAGCCGCTCGGTCTGCTCCGCAGCGGCCCCGCGGCGCACCTGCCCGTGGATGTCCGCTGGATCGCCACGGACCAGGCGGCCTGGAACCGCGCGCTCGACACCCTCACCAGCTATTCGATCCTCACCCGGATACCCCGCCCCGCCATCGCCGGGAAGGAGAGCGGCCCTGACCAGGAGTCGGTCCACATGCACCGCCTGGTGCACGACATCGTCACCCGGCTCATCGACCGCGAGCACCACGACGCCCACCGCAAGGCCGTCCGCAACCTCCTCGCCGAGGCCGACCCCGGTGACCCCACGGACAGCGGCCAGTGGCACCGCTACTCCACGATCCTGCCCCACCTGGAAGCCTCTGGAGCGCTCCGCAGCACCGCGCCCCGTATCCAGTCCACCGTCCTCAACTGCCTGCGGTTCTGCGCCAGCAGCGGCGTGTACGGAGAGGGGATTCGGCTCGCCCGGCGCATCCGGCAGCACTGGGACGACTTCATGGACCCGGCCGGTGTGCCGATGCACAGCCTGACCGCCGTGGAGGCCGACCTCCTGCGGGCCGCCGGCCGCTTCCGGGAGGCGTACGAGCAGAGCGTGCGCGCGCTGCGGAAACCGAAGGACCTCGACCCGCACGGCGAACTCGCCGAACTGACCACCCAGAGTGCCGTGGCCAACGGCATGCGGCACCTGGGCCGGTACGAGGACGCCCACCGCTTCCAGCGGGAGATACTCGACCGGTCCATCCGGCTCGTCGGCACGGACGACCCCCGCAGCCTGGCCGCTCGTCACGACCTCGCGGCCACCCTCCGGGCCCTCGGACGCTACCGGGAGGCGTACGAGAACGACCTGTTGACGCGGGCCCAGCGGGAGGAACTCCTCGGCAGGGACCACCTGGCCGGCCTCGCCTCGGCCAACGCCGTCACACGCGATCAGCGGCTCCTCGGCATGCACGCGGGGGCCCTCGCCCACCAGACGGCGGTCGTCCGCCGCCACGCGGAGGCCTTCGGCCTGCGCCACCCGCAGACGCTGGAGGCCGACGTCGAGCTCGCCCTGTGCCGTCGTCACGGCGACCCGCAGGGCATGGACACCTCACTCGCCGAGCTGCTGGACCGCTCCGGCGAGATCCACGGGCCCGGGCACCACATCACCCTCCAGTGCCTCACCCTCTACGCGCACTTCCTGCGCAAGCACGGTGATCTCGAGCAGGCCAGGAAACTCAGCGCCGAAGCGGAAACCGGCTACCGGGCCCTCCTCGGCCCCGCTCACCCCGTCTCCGCGGGCGCCGTCACCACCACGGCGCTGGTGATGCGGGCCGCCGGCGAGCAGGCGGCCGCCCTCACCATGCTGGAGTCCACGCTCGCGGGACTCGAATCCTCGGTCGGGCCCGACCACCCCTGGACCCTGGGCTGCGCCCTCAACACGGCCGCGGCCCGTCACGACAAGGGAGAGGTCGCCGCCGCCGCCGAACTCAGCCGCGACACCCTCCGGCGCGCCCAGCAGACCCTCGGCCCGGAGCACCCGCTGGCCCTCTCCTGCCAGCTCGCTCTCGCCGCCGACCTGCGCGCCCTGCCGGGCCTGTTCGGTCTGCGCGAGTCCGAGGAGGCCGAGAAACTGGAGGAAGACGCCGTACACCGCCTCACCGGGGCCCTCGGCTCCCGGCACCCGCTCACCCTGTCGGCCCGGAGCGGCATCCGCCCCGCCTGGGAGTTCGAGCCGTACGTCGACTGACGCCCCCCGCATCACGGCAGCCCCGGGGGGTCTCTTGCCGATCAGGGCCTAGTCCACGAGGTCCCGCACCACCGCGTCCGCGAGCAGCCGTCCGCGCAGGGTCAGAACCGCCCGTCCCGCGGCGTACGGCCCGGCGTCGAGCAGCCCGTCGGCGAGGGCCTTGCGGGAGGCGGCGAGGCCCGCCGGCTTGAGGAGGAAGAGCTCGACGCCCTCCTTGAGCCGTAGCTCCAGGAGCACGCGCTCGACCCGGCGGTCCTCCTCGGAGAGCAGCTCCCGTCCGGCCCCCGGCGTCTTCCCCGCGGCCAGCGCGGCGGCGTACGCACCGGGATGCTTCACGTTCCACCAGCGGACGCCGCCGACGTGGCTGTGGGCGCCGGGGCCCGCGCCCCACCAGTCGGCGCCGCGCCAGTACAGCTCGTTGTGGAGGCAGCGCCCGGCCTCGGAGGTGGCCCAGTTGGACACCTCGTACCAGTCGAAGCCGGCCCCGGAGAGGACGTCCTCGGCGATGAGGTACCGGTCGGCGTGGACGTCGTCGTCGGTCATGGGGACCTCGCCGCGCCGAATGCGCCGCGCCAGCTGCGTACCCTCCTCGACGATCAGCGCGTAGGCGCTGATGTGGTCGGGCCCGGCGCCGATGGCCGCGTCGAGGGAGGCCCGCCAGTCGTCGTCGGTCTCGCCGGGGGTGCCGTAGATCAGGTCGAGGTTGACGTGCTCGAATCCGGCGGCCCGGGCCTCCCCGACGCAGGCCTCGGGGCGGCCCGGGGTGTGTGTGCGGTCGAGGATCTTCAGGACGTGCTGCTTGGCGCTCTGCATGCCGAAGGAGATCCGGTTGAACCCACCGGCCCGCAGCTCCGCCAGATAGGCCGGGTTCACGGAGTCGGGGTTGGCCTCGGTCGTCACCTCGGCGTCGTCGGCGAGCCCGAACTCCTCGCGGACGGCTCCCAGCATCCGTACGAGATCGCCGGCGGCGAGCAGTGTGGGCGTACCGCCGCCCACGAAGACGGTCCGCACCGGCCGCGGGTCGTCCCCGAGCACCTTCCGGGCGAGCCGGATCTCCTCGACGACCTGCTCGGCGTAGTTGTCCCGGGAGGCGAGCACGCCCCCGGTCCCCCGCAGCTCGCTGGCCGTGTAGGTGTTGAAGTCGCAGTACCCGCAGCGCGTCGCGCAGTACGGCACATGCAGATAGAACCCGAGCGGTCGCTCCCCCGCCCCTTCGAGGGCGTGCGGGGGCAGCGCCCCGTCGTCGGGAACGGACTCACCATCGGGCAGTACGGAAGGCATGAGCCCCATTGTCCCGTACTGCCCGAGGTGAACGCCCGGCCTGTGGACAACCTCTCCACAGGGGCGGGGGCCGCGTCCGCGGCGAGAGGGGTCAGGACTCCCGCGACCCCGCGTACATCTCGTCGATGAGCCCCTTGTACTCGCGCTCCACCACCGGACGCTTCAGCTTCAGGGACGGGGTCAGCTCGCCGTGCTCGATGTCGAGGTCGCGCGGAAGCAGGCGGAACTTCTTGATCGTCTGCCAGCGCTGGAGGCCCTCGTTGAGGCGGTCGACGTAGCCCTGGACCATCGCGACGGTCTGCGGGGCGGCGACGACCTCGGCGTACGACTTGCCCGCGAGGTCGTGGTCGGCGGCCCAGCCGAGGAGGGTGGGCTCGTCGAGGGCGATCAGCGCGGTGCAGAAGTTCCGGTCGGCGCCGTGGACGAGGATGTTCGAGACGAACGGGCAGACGGCCTTGAACTGGCCCTCGACCTCGGCGGGCGCGATGTACTTGCCGCCGGACGTCTTGATCAGGTCCTTCTTGCGGTCGGTGATCCGCAGGTAGCCGTCGGCGGACAGCTCGCCGATGTCCCCGGTGTGGAACCAGCCGTCGGACTCCAGGACCTCGTTCGTCTTCTCCGGCAGGCCGTGGTAGCCCTCCATGACGCCGGGGCCGCGGAGCAGGATCTCGCCGTCGTCGGCGATCCGGACCTCGGTGCCGGGGAGCGGCTTGCCGACGGTGCCGGTGCGGTAGGCCTCGCCCGGGTTGACGAAGGAGGCGGCGGACGTCTCGGTGAGTCCGTAGCCCTCCAGGATGTGGATGCCGGCGCCGGCGAAGAAGTAGCCGATCTCGGGGGCGAGCGCGGCGGATCCGGAGATGCACGCACGCAGGTTGCCGCCGAAGGCCTCACGGATCTTGGCGTAGACGAGGGCGTCGGCGACCTTGTGCTTGGCGGTGAGGCCGAACGGCGCGGAGGCGGTCCCGGTGCGGCGGAAGTTGTCCTGGCTGGCCTTGGCGTACTCGCGGGAGACGCCGGCCGCCCACTGGAAGATCTTGTACTTGGCTCCGCCGGCGGCGCGGGCCTTGGCGGCGACGCCGTTGTAGACCTTCTCGAAGATGCGGGGCACGGCCGCCATGTAGGTCGGCTGGACGACCGGGAGGTTCTCGATGATCTTGTCGACGCGGCCGTCGACGGCGGTGACGTGCCCGACCTCGATCTGGCCCGAGGTGAGGACCTTGCCGAAGACGTGGGCGAGCGGCAGCCACAGGTACTGGACGTCGGCCTGGGTGACGAGACCGGTGGCGGCGATGGCCTTGGCCATGTACGACCAGTTGTCGTGCGGGAGGCGGACGCCCTTGGGGCGGCCCGTGGTGCCCGAGGTGTAGATGAGGGTGGCGAGCTGCGTGGCGGTGATCGCCGCGACCCGCTCCTTGACGGCCTCGGGGTGCTTCTCCAGGTAGCCCTTGCCGCGCGCCTCCAGCTCGGCGAGCGTGAGGACGAACTCGCCGTCGCTCTCCACACCGGTGGCGTCGATGACGACGACATGGCGGAGGTTCGGCAGGTCGGCCCGGCGCTCGACGGCCTTCGCGAGCTGGGCCGCGTCCTCGGCGATGAGGACCCGCGACTCGGAGTCGGAGAGGATGAACGCCGACTCCTCGGCGTTGGTCTGCGGGTAGACCGTGGTGGTCGCGGCGCCCGCGCACATGACACCGAGGTCGGCGAGGATCCACTCGACCCGGGTGGAGGAGGCGAGGGCGACCCGCTCCTCGGAGGCGACACCGAGGTCGACGAGGCCCGCGGCGATCGCGTAGACCCGCTCGGCGGCCTGCCCCCAGCTGAGCGACTTCCAGTCGTCCGGGCCGGCACCGGAGGCGGCGGGCACCGGGTAGCGGTACGCCTCCGCATCCGGAGTCCGCTCGACGCGCTCAAGGAAGAGGGTCGCCACGGAGGGCGGCCGGTTCTCGATCTGGGTCTGTGTGTCGCTCACGACGTCCTCCGGGCGGCGGCGGTGCCTTCTGGTGGTTCGTAACTAACTGGCGAGTAACCTTCGAGCCGGGATCAGAGTAAAGGCCCGAGGTCCGGCGCGTAAGGGCCTACAGGGCGCCGCTTCATAACGAACGGGCCCACGCGCACATGGCGCGTGGACCCGTCGTCCGCACAGGACAGCCGTGTGGGGGCCCTGGTCTACTTCTTCTTCCCGGAGGACTCGTCGCTCGACAGAACGGCGATGAAGGCCTCCTGAGGCACCTCCACCGAGCCGACCATCTTCATGCGCTTCTTGCCTTCCTTCTGCTTCTCCAGCAGCTTCCGCTTACGGGAGATGTCACCGCCGTAGCACTTGGCGAGGACGTCCTTGCGGATGGCGCGAATGGTCTCCCGGGCGATCACCCGGGAGCCGATCGCGGCCTGGATCGGCACCTCGAAGGCCTGCCGCGGGATGAGCTCGCGCAGCTTGGCGACGAGCCGCACACCGTAGGCGTACGCGGCGTCCTTGTGGGTGACGGCGGAGAAGGCGTCGACCTTGTCGCCGTGCAGCAGGATGTCGACCTTGACCAGGCTGGAGGCCTGCTCGCCGGTGGGCTCGTAGTCGAGGGAGGCGTAACCGCGCGTCTTGGACTTCAGCTGGTCGAAGAAGTCGAAGACGATCTCGGCGAGGGGCAGGGTGTAGCGGATCTCGACCCGGTCCTCGGAGAGGTAGTCCATGCCGATCAGGGTGCCGCGACGCGTCTGGCACAGCTCCATGATCGCGCCGATGAACTCACTGGGGGCGAGGATCGTGGCGCGTACGACGGGCTCGTACACATCGTCGATCTTGCCCTCGGGGAACTCGCTCGGGTTGGTGACCGTGTGCTCGCTGCCGTCCTCCATGACCACGCGGTAGACCACGTTGGGGGCGGTGGCGATGAGGTCGAGACCGAACTCGCGCTCCAGCCGCTCACGGATGACGTCGAGGTGGAGGAGGCCCAGGAAGCCGACGCGGAAGCCGAAGCCCAGCGCGGCGGAGGTCTCCGGCTCGTAGACCAGCGCGGCGTCGTTGAGCTGCAGCTTGTCGAGGGCCTCGCGGAGGTCCGGGTACTCCGAGCCGTCCAGCGGGTAGAGGCCCGAGAAGACCATCGGCTTCGGGTCCTTGTAACCGCCGAGGGCCTCGGTGGCGCCCTTGTTCAGGGAGGTGATCGTGTCACCGACCTTGGACTGGCGGACGTCCTTCACACCGGTGATGAGGTAGCCCACCTCGCCGACGCCGAGACCGTCGGAAGGGGTCATCTCCGGAGACGAGACGCCGATCTCGAGCAGCTCGTGGGTGGCGCCGGTCGACATCATCTTGATGCGCTCGCGCTTGTTGAGCTGCCCGTCGACCACTCGTACGTAGGTCACGACACCCCGGTACGAGTCGTACACGGAGTCGAAGATCATCGCGCGGGCGGGCGCGTCGGCGACACCGACCGGGGCGGGAACGTCCCGGACGACCCGGTCGAGCAGCGCGTCGACACCGACACCGGTCTTCGCGGAGACCTTGAGGACGTCCTCCGGCTGGCAGCCGATGAGGTTGGCCAGCTCCTCGGAGAACTTCTCCGGCTGGGCGGCCGGCAGGTCGATCTTGTTCAGCACCGGAACGATCGTGAGGTCGTTCTCCATGGCCAGGTAGAGGTTGGCCAGCGTCTGCGCCTCGATGCCCTGGGCCGCGTCGACCAGCAGGACCGTGCCCTCACAGGCGGCCAGCGACCGGGACACCTCATAGGTGAAGTCGACGTGCCCAGGGGTGTCGATCATGTTCAGGATGTGCGTGTCGCCCTGACCCGGCCCCTCGGTCGGCGCCCACGGCAGCCGGACCGCCTGGGACTTGATCGTGATGCCGCGCTCCCGCTCGATGTCCATGCGGTCGAGGTACTGGGCACGCATCTGCCGCTGGTCGACCACACCGGTCAGCTGGAGCATCCGGTCGGCGAGCGTGGACTTGCCGTGGTCGATGTGCGCGATGATGCAGAAGTTGCGGATCAGAGCCGGGTCGGTACGGCTCGGCTCGGGCACGTTGGTAGGAGTCGCGGGCACGCAGGGTCTCGTCTCGGGGCGATGTCGGATCGATACGTAGGCTCCATGGTCCCATGCCCGTCGCCCTGCGCCCGGTTTGGGCGGGCACGAGAGTGGCTGATACTGTGGACAGCTGTGTCTCGTGTGCCCTCTCAGCCTGCGAGACGCATCCAGAAGGAACATCGAACCTGTAAAGGCTCTTTTCGTGGCGAACATCAAGTCCCAGATCAAGCGGAACAAGACGAACGAGAAGGCGCGCCTGCGCAACAAGGCCGTCAAGTCCTCGCTCAAGACCGCGATCCGCAAGGCCCGCGAGGCCGTCGCCGCGGGTGACGTCGAGAAGGCCACCGTGGCTTCCCGCGCCGCCTCCCGCGCGCTCGACAAGGCTGTCTCGAAGGGCGTCATCCACAAGAACGCCGCCGCCAACAAGAAGTCGGCGCTGGCCACCAAGGTTGCCGCTCTCCAGGGCTGAGCTCTGATGTAACCGGCCGCACGGGACCCAGCGGGCCCTCTCTCCCGCTCCCACCCGGCCACCCAGGACTCGCACGCGGACGCGTTCGCCACGCGGGTGCGAGCCCACCAGCTCAAACACCAAAGGCCCCGCCCCTCCTTCCCCAGGAGGGGCGGGGCCTTTGGCGTACACACGGACGGGGACGGGGGCGGCTGCGGGCCACGGGGGAATCCGTGGCCCAGCCCCTGAGCGGACCCAGGGCCACCGCCCAGGCAGGGCCCTGGCCGGACCCCCGAACGGGGGCCCAGGGGCGCAGCACGGACAAGGGTCCGGGGCACAGCCCCGAGGGGGGGCCGGGGCACAGCCCCGAGGAGGGCCCGGGGGCACAGCCCCCGGAACTCTCTTCCCCACCCACCACCAGCCCCCGGCAGGGTTTCGGGAAGGGGCGGGGTGGGGGAATCCGCCCGGCACCAGCCACCGACCGCCCCGCACCCACACCACCCGCCACGCGCGCGACCCGCATCCCGGGCCCCAGCACGGCCCGCCCAAGGCCCACCCCGGCCACGGGGCACGGGCACAGGCACAGGCACGTCACCGCAACGCAGGCACGGGCACGTCACCGCACGTCACAGGCCAAGGACAAGCCGCCCCCAACCGCTACCCGCCCCGCCGCATCCTCGCCGCCCGAGCCACCGCGACCACCGCCTTCTCCAGGGCGTACTCCGGGTCGTCCCCGCCGCCCTTCACCCCCGCGTCCGCCTCCGCGATCGCCCGCAGCGCGAGCGACACCCCGTCGGGGGTCCAGCCCCTCATCTGCTGCCGTACGCGGTCGATCTTCCACGGCGGCATACCCAGCTCCCGTGCCAGATCGGCGGGCCGCCCACCCCGTGCCGAGGACAGCTTGCCGATCGCCCGTACGCCCTGCGCCAACGCGCTGGTGACGAGCACCGGCGCGACGCCGGTCGAGAGCGACCACCGCAGGGCCTCGAGGGCCTCCGCGGCGCGCCCCTCCACCGCGCGGTCCGCGATGTTGAAGGAGGAGGCCTCGGCGCGGCCCGTGTAGTAGCGCCCGACGACGGCCTCGTCGATCGTCCCGTCCACGTCGGACGTGAGCTGCGCGACCGCGGACGCGAGTTCCCGCAGATCACTGCCGATGGAGTCGACGAGCGCCTGGCAGGCCTCGGGCGTGGCCGAACGCCCCAGCGTCCGGAACTCCTGCCGCACGAACGTCAGCCGTTCCGCCGGCTTCGTCGTCTTCGGGCAGGCCACCTCCCGCGCCCCCGCCTTGCGCGCCGCGTCGAGCAGCCCCTTGCCTTTGGCGCCTCCGGCGTGGAGCAGGACGAGCGAGATGTCCTCGATCGGGTCGTCGAGATACGCCTTGACGTCCTTGATCGTGTCGGCGGACAGATCGTGGGCGTTCCGCACGATCAGCACCTTGCGCTCGGCGAACAGCGAGGGGCTGGTGAGCTCCACCAGCGAGCCGGGCTGAAGCTGGTCGGGCGTGAGGTCGCGCACGTCCGTGTCGGCGTCGGCGGCACGCGCGGCCGCCACCACCGCCTGGACGACACGGTCGAGGAGCAGGTCCTCCTGCCCCACGGCGAGCGTCACGGGGCCGAGGAGGTCGTCGGGGGAAGTCTTTCTGGTGGCCATCGCGGTCCAGCATCCCACGGACCACTGACAGGACGGCGATGCCCGAGAATGACGGGGTGAGTGAACGACACGTACTGGTACTCCCCGACCGCGACGCCGCCGAGGAGGTCGCAGGGGAGCTCCCCGACCGCTTCGGCGTCGCCGAGGAACCGCAGCTCGTACGGGACTCCCTGGCCGGGGAGGACGACGCAGAGGACGCCCAGTGGCTGGTGGTCGTCGAGGACCCGGACGGCCGGCTCGACCCGACGGCACTGGACTCCCTGGCGGCGGAGTACGAGGGCTGGCTGGAAGCCCCGTAACCCCCCTGCGTCCGGCGCCGGGGGAACCCTCAGCCCCGCCCCGACTTGGGCACGATCTGAACGTCCAGATCGATGCTGATGCTCGACCCCACCGCCGCGATCCCCCGCGCCAGCAGCGTCTGCCAGGTGAGCGTGAAGTCCTCCCGGTGCAGTTCGGTGGTGGCCCGGCAGGCGCACCGGGTCTCGCCCTCCAGACCGCTCCCGAGGCCCAGGTACTGGGTGTCGAGGGTGACCGTGCGGCTCACCCCGTGGAGGGTGAGGGCCCCGGTGACGGCCCAACGGCTGCCGCCCTTGTGCGTGAAGCGCTCGCTGAAGAACTCCAGCGTCGGGTACGCGCCGACGTCGAGGAAGTCACCGGACCGCAGATGGTCGTCGCGCATCTGGACCCCGGTGTCGATGGAGGCCGCGTCGATGACGACGTGCATCGCGGAGCGCTCCATGCGGTCACCGATCCGGACCGCGCCGGCGAATCCGTTGAACCGGCCGTGGATCCGCGCGAGCCCGATGTGGCGTGCGGTGAAGCCGATCTGGGAGTGCGTCGGGTCGATCTCCCAGTCGCCGGGCTCGGGGAGCTGGGGCTGCGGGGCGATCTGGAGCAGCACGTCGTCGAGGCCGGTGTGGCCGCCCTCGGTGACCACGGCCCTGCCGTGGTGCGGCGTGTAGCCCTCGGCGGTGACCGCGAGCCGGTACTCGCCCGCCGGCACGGTCGCGAGCGCCGTGCCGTACGGGTCGGTCTCGCCGGCGATCACCTTGCGCCCGGCGGCGTCACTGAGGACGAACTCGGCCTGTCGGACCGGTTCGTGCACGGGGTCGAGCACCCGGCAGCTCAGCATCCCCGCCGAGGCGGGGACACTGAGGCCGGCGAGCGGGCCGCCTCGCACGGCGCCCGCCGCACGCTTCCCGAAGAGACGATCGAACATTCTTCACGCACCCCCGTGCGACTCGTTCACTATGCAACGAAGTCGCATTCGATCACCGACGGGGCGTTCGACGCAAACCGGTCACGAGGTGAACAAGCGTTACCGAGGGTTCTATTCGGAAATTCCGCCGCGAACGACCGGCAGCGCGTCGAGCTCGATCCCGAACAGATCCCGGTACGCGCCCCGCACCTCGTCCTCGCCGTCGAGGACCCGCTCGTCGCGCTCGTCCCCGGCCCGTGTGATCAGCTTCCGGTCGCTGAGAGTGATCCGGCCCTCCTCGGTGAGCAGCGAGCAGACAAGACTGCGCGGGAAGTGCGAGTCGGGCGAGGTCCGGTGGTACCAGGCGCCGGCCGTGAAGTCGGCGAGCCGGCGCGGACGGAGCTCCATCCGGTACTGCGGCTTCCCGTCCCGCAACACGTCCACGTCACCCTCGGCGGTGTCCACGAGCCGGAAGACACCCCCCGGATCCGCCTGGTCAGCGCGGTCCTCGTAGCGGAGCGGGAAGTGGCTGTGGTCACCGAAGCCGACATCGGCGAGCCACCGCTCCCCGTCCACCGTCTCCACGAGCAGTGCCATGTGGTCGTACGGGATGCCCGGCTTCCCCTCCGGCCCGAAGACCCTCGCCTGAAGCAGCGACACCCGGTAGCCGAGTCCCTTCAGCAGAACGGCGAACGCCGTGTTGACCTCGTAGCAGAACCCTCCCCGGTGCGCGCCGATCACCTTGTCGAGCAGCGCCTTCTCCTCCAGGACGATGTCCTCGCCGAGGTGGATCGAGAGGTTCTCGAACGGCACGGTGCGCAGATGACGCAGATGGAGATCGCGCAGCGCCTCGGGGTCCGCCCGGTCCGGCCGCTCCGCGCCGATGCGCCGTAGATAGGCCCGCACGTCCTCCGGCGTGGGGACGAAGGAATCGGAGGGAACGAGGGACCCGTAAGGGGCGGGGGTCTCGGCGGGAACGGATGCCGTCGGTCGCGTCGTCATGTCGCCAGTCTGCCCGGTCAGCCCTTCGCTCCACCCGGCTGTCCGACCGGCTCCGACTCCTCCTTCGGAGAGGGCAGTTCCCGCATCCGCGGCAGCGGCGAGGGCAGCACCCACAGCACGGCGAAGACGGCCCCGACGGTGGCGATCCACAGCGTCGGGCGCAGCCCGATCGCGGTACCGAGGAAGCCGCCGACGAGTGCGCCGAGCGGGCGGAAGCCGTGGTTGAGCGTCCGGAAGGCGCCCATGACCCGGGCCCGCACGGCGTCGGGTATCAGCGCCATCTGGAACGATCCCGCGGCGATGTCGACGATCATCACGCCGACACAGGAGAGGAACTCGGCGACGAACAGCACGAGCACCACCAGCGGCAGCGGACCGTCGGCCAGGGGTATCAGGACCAGCGGCAGGGTGAATCCGAGGAAGCCGGCGACGAGCGAGCCCCCGATGCCGATCCGCCGGACGACCGCGCCGCTGACGACCGCCCCGAGGAGACCGCCCACGGCTCCCGCTCCGAGGATCAGGCCGAGCAGCCCGGCGCCGAGTCCGAGTTCGGTGGTCGCATAGAGCACGAAGAGGGTGTGGAACATGTAGTTGAAGAACTGGACCGTGCCGGAGGCGGCGAACAGCGCCCGCATCGAGTGCTCCCGGACCACCCAGCGCAGTCCCTCGGTGAAGTGCCCCTTGGCCACGGGGGCCGGCGGGGGTTCGACCGGCTTGATCCGGGCCAGGTACCCGGCCGACACGAGATAGGTCAGGGCGTCCGCCACCAGGGCGAAGGGTGCGGTGAGGAACTGCACGAGCAGTCCGCCGATCCCGGGCCCCGCGAGCCAGGCCGTCGAACGGCTGCCGTTCACCAGCGAGTTCGCCTGCACATAGCGCTCGGTGGGTACGAGCGCCACGAAGAGCGTGGCGTTGCAGACCTCGAAGAGCACGGTGAGCGCGCCGATCCCGAAGGCCACGACGTACAGCTGGGTGAGTGTCAGCACGTCCAGCACATGGGCCACGGGAAGAGTCAGGACCAGCGCCGCCCGCCCGAAGTCGGCCGCGATCATCGCCCGTCTGCGACTGGTCTGCCGGTCGGCCCAGGCGCCGAAGGGCAGGTTGAGCAGGAGCGCGGGCAGGAGTTCGGCGGCCTTGAGCCAGCCCATCGCCGCGGCGTCGGCGCCGAGGACGAGCACGGCGGCGAGCGGGATCGCCATGAGGGATATCTGGTCCCCGGCGAGGGAGATGGTCTGCCCGGTCCAGTAGCGGCGGAAGGTCCGCTCGCGCAGCAGCGCCGGTACGCGTTCGACGAGAGCCATCCCGCTCACTCCTTCTCGCTGTCGGGGACGTCCAGATCCAGGTAGGCGATCCGCAGGACACTGACGGGCCTGGCGCCCTCCGGGCGGAGGGACGGGTCGGAGGCCCGCGCCTCGTACGGCCGGAGCAGCGCGTCGATGCGCGCTCCGAGGTCGGCCAGCTCCTCGTGGGTGAGGTGGAGCAGTGAGTCGCCGAACTGCTCGGCCTCCTGCCACTCCCTCGGCAGGCGCTGCCGGTTCGCCATGGCCCGGGTGACCCGCTCGAAGTACTGCTCGGCGACGGCGGCGCTCAGCGCGTCGGCCGCCTGGGCGATCGACGCGTCCTCGCTGTACTCCGGCCACTCCGTGTACTGGGCCGTGGCCTGCCAGGGCTTCTCCCGCCCCCGGCCGCCCGGTGCCTCCTCCACGAGCCCGTACTTGGCGAGTATCCGCAGGTGGTAGGAGCAGCTGGCCACGGACTCGCCGGTCAGTTCGGCGGCCCGGGTGGCGGTGAAGGGGCCGCTGCTGCGCAGCAGCCCCACCAGCGACATCCGCAGGGGGTGGGCGTACGCGCGCAGCGCTCGCGGGTCGGTGAGTCGGATACTGCGGGGCCGCTCACCCTCGGGCTCCGGATCGATGATCTCCTTCGGCATGATGAAAAGATATCTTTAGAAAGACTTCTTTACAAGGGTCCTCTCCGTCAGCGGGTCACCCTCCCCCCGGTACGGCCACCAGCCCCGGCCCCGCCCCGACGACCGCGATCGCCCCGTCGCGGTCCGTCCGCAGCACCCGCGCCCCACCGGCCCGCAAGGACTCCACCGTCCGCGGCGAGGGATGCCCGTACAGGTTGTCGCGCCCCGTCGACACCAGCGCGAGCCTCGGCCGTACCGCCCGCATCAGCCCCGGGTCCTGATGCGCGGAGCCATGGTGGGCGACCTTGAGCACGTCCACCGGCGCGAGCCCCGGATGAGCCCGCAACAGCCCCCGCTGGCCCGGCGGTTCCAGATCACCGAGCAGCAGCAGCGTCAGCCCACCGGCGGCCCTGACGAACAGCGCGACGCTGGCATCGTTCGCCCCACCGGAGCCCGCCGCCGCTCGCCCTCCCCCCGCCGCCCCGCCCTCGGCCGTCGGCCAGAGCACGGTCCACTCCAGCCCGCCGATCCTGCGCCGCTCGCCAGGATCCGCACGGATCAGCGGCACCCGCGCGGCCGCCGCCGTCCGCCGTACGAACGCCGCCTGCGCCGGCGGCTCCTCAAGACACGTCGTCTGGATCGCCCCCACAGACCGCCCCCGCAACACCCCCGGCAACCCGGCCACATGGTCGGCGTGGAAGTGGGTCAGCACCAGCAACGGCACCCTGCGCACCCCGAGTTCTCGCAGACATCGGTCCACCGGTACGGGGTCGGGGCCCGCGTCCACCACAACGGCCGCGTCCCCACCCGCCGCGAGGACCGTCGCATCCCCCTGCCCCACCTGACACATCGCGAACACCCAGCCCTGGGGCGGCCATCCGGTGACCCACCGCGTCACCGGCACCGGCCGCACCACCGCGAGCAGCAGCAGTACGACGACGAGCCCGGCGACCGGCCCCCGGTACGGCAGTCTGCGCGCCGCGAGAACCACCACCATGGTCACCAGGGCGAGCGCGAACCCGCCCCACCACCCGCCGGGCCAGCTCAGCTCCGCCCCCGGCAGCGCGGCGCCCGTACGGGCCACCCGCGCGATCCACCCGGCCGGCCACCCCGCCACCCACGCCAGCCCTTCCGCGGCCGGCATCCAGACCGCCGCCACGGCGAGCGCGGCGAAGCCGAACACCGTCGCCGGCGCCACCGCGAGCTCGGCGAACAGGTTCGCCGGGATCGCCACCAGACTCACCCGCCCGGCGAAGACCACCACGACGGGAGAGCACACCGCCTGCGCCGCCAAGGACGCCGCCAACGCCTCCGCCAGACGGCCGGGCACGCCACGCCGCTGCAGCGCCTCGCTCCAGCGTGGCGCCACCGTCAGAAGGGCCCCGGTGGCGAGGACCGAGAGCAGAAATCCGTAGCTCCGCGCGAGCCACGGGTCGTAGAGCACCAGGAGCAGCACGGCGGCGGCCAGCGCGGGGATCAGCGATCTCCGTCGGCCGGTACCGATCGCGAGCAGCACGACAAGCCCGCAGGCCGCGGCGCGCAGCACACTCGGTTCGGGCCTGCAGACCACCACGAAGGCAAGCGTCAGCGCTCCCCCGGCCACCGCGGTGCCCCGCAGCGACATCCCCAACCTGGGCGCGAGCCCACCGCGCTCCACCTGATGTGCCCGCCCGGGACGTCCGACCAGAAGAAGCAGGACGACGGACAGATTGCTGCCCGAAACGGCGAGCAGGTGCGTGAGGTCGGTGGCGACGAAGGCGTCCCGCAGCTCGGACCCGATCCGCGAGGTGTCCCCGACGACCAGACCGGGCAACAGGGCCCGCGCGTCCGGGTCGAGGCCGTCCGTAGCCCGCCGCAGGCCGGCACGCAGCTCCCCCGCCGTCCGCTGCAGCGCGCTCGGCGGGCCGATGATCCGAGGCGCGCTCCCACCGCTGACCTTGAGCACTGCCGCGAAAGGTTCTCCGGGACGCGAGGGCGGCGCGAGCCTGGCACCGACCCTCAGCCGCGTGGACGGCAGCAGACGCAGCCACTCCGCCCGCCCCTCCCCGGGCGGCACGATCAGCAGTACCGGCGCCCTGGTCCGGTGGACCGTCCCGTCCGGCCGCTCGGCGCGGGTCACCTCGCCGTCCAGGACGACGGAGACCGGCACCGTCTCGCTGCCCCGCACCCGGGGCCGGGTGAGCCGGGGATCCGAGGTCACCGTCACGTCCAGCTGCGCCCTCGCGTACTCCCGCGCCAGGGCCGGTACGGGTCCGCGCCGCAGATCCGCCGTATGCAGCCCGGCCGACGCGGCCCCTGCGGCGGCACAGAGCAGGACCCCGGCGAACGCCGTCGCCCGTAACCGCCACCCGGGCGTGCCCCGCCGGGGCGGCACGTCCGCCGCCAGGGTCCCCTCGCCGGGCCACGCGGTCCGGCCGAACCAGCGTGCCGCCCCAGGGGTCAGGAGGAGACCGCCTCCCACCAGACAGACCAGGACTCCCGCCACTGTCCACCACCCGGCGACCCCCACCGCGATCGCCGCCGCCACCCACGCGGCCACCGCGAGCGGGACGAGCCGAAGATCGGCCGGCCCCTCCTCCCAGGACGGCGCCCGGGCTCCCCGCCCGTCCGCCGTCGCCTCGTCCACCGCCACCGCGTCCGCCGTCACCTCGTCCGGCTTCACGGCCGCACGAGCCGTTCGAGTTCGGCGAACCGTCGCTCACCGATGCCGTTGACCTCCCGCAGCTCCCCGACCGACCGGAAGCCGCCGTGCTCCGCACGATGGTCGACGATGTGCCGGGCAAGAACCGGGCCGACGCCCGGCAGCGTGTCGAGTTGCTCGACCGTGGCCGTGTTGAGGCTCAACGGCACCCCTGGCCTGCCCCCACCGGCGCCACCGCCGGATGCCGATCCACCGCCAGGACCGAGACCTGAGCCCCCGACCGGCGTCCCCGGCAGCCCGACGAGAACCTGCTCGCCGTCGAACAGCACACGGGCCCGGTTGAGTCCGGTGAGATCGGCGTCGGGCTTCGCCCCACCCGCGGCCCGCAGGGCGTCCGCCACCCGCGAGCCGGCCGGCAGCGTCAGCACCCCGGGCCTGTACACCTTGCCCCCGACGTCGACGATCACCCGCGTTCCGCCCAGGCCGGGCCCCGGCACCACCCCCGGCCCGGTCCTGGAGGCGGGCGTCGCACGTGCGGCGGGTGCGGCGGCGACCGGTGCGGCACGCACGAGCTCCGGAGCCCGCACCGGTTCCGGCCGGCCCGTCCAGAAGTAGCCGCCCGCGAGGCCCGCGGCCACGACCAGCACCACCGTCAGCGCGGCCAACGCCCTCGGTTCGAGCCCGATCCGCGTCTGCACCCACACCGGGGTCCGGTCACGCAGCACCGCCGCGAACCGCGCCCTCACTCCTGGCGGCGAACCCCGATCGCGTACCCCCGACGGAGATCCCCGCTCCTCCGCCTCCGCAAAAGCGTCCGCCCCCGGATCCGCAACCGCGTCCTCCGCCGCCGCAGCCCCCTCCGCCGCTTCCCCCGCGGACGCGGCCGGGAACAGCTCATCCCCTCGCCGCCGTACGACAGCCTCGGAAGCCGCGCCGACCCTCCTCACCCGGGTCCGCCTCCTGGCCCGCCCGGGAGGCGCGCCACGCGCTCCGGGGCGGCTCCTCCCGTCGGAGCCCGGCGTCCTGCCGGGACCGCTGGTCGGAGCGCCCGTCGTGCCCAGAACGCCGGAGGTCGTCGATGAGATGCGTGTACGAAGAGTCATGCAGATGACGGTAGGAATCACGGCCGTGCCGTGCGGGACTCACACACGTTCCGTGGACGGAGCCCGCGCTGTGGAAAACTCCGTCACTCCCCCGGGGGACGGGCCCCGGTGCGGACTCAGCGCGGCGAGACGACGACCGCGAGGAGCCCGGGCCCCGTGTGCGCGCCGATGACCGCCCCCACCTCGCTGACGTGCAGCTCCGCCACGCCCGGCACCCGCTCCTTGAGCCGTTCGGCGAGCGCGGTGGCCCGCTCGGGCGCGGAGAGATGGTGGACGGCGATGTCGACGGGGCCGGAACCGGCGCGCTCCACGGCGATCTCCTCGAGCCGGGCGATGGCCTTCGAGGCCGTCCGCACCTTCTCCCGCAGCTCGATCCGTCCGCCGTCGAGTTCGAGGAGCGGCTTCACCGCGAGCGCGGAGCCGAGCAGCGCCTGCGCCGCCCCGATGCGCCCGCCGCGGCGCAGATAGTCCAGGGTGTCGACGTAGAAGTAGGCGGAGGTGCCCGCGGCGCGCTTCTCGGCGGCCGCGACGGCCTCGTCGAGCGATCCGCCCGCCTCGGCGACCTGGGCCGCCGCGAGGGCGCAGAAGCCCAGGGCCATGCCCATCATGCGGGTGTCCACGACCCGTACGGGCACGGGAGCGTCCTTCGCGGCGAGCACGGCCGCGTCGTAGGTCCCGGAGACCTCGGCGGAGAGATGGAGGGAGACGACGCCCTTCGCGCCGGCCTCCGCGGCCACGCGGTAGGCCTCGGCGAAGATCTCGGGGCTGGGCCGCGAGGTGGTGACGGCCCGCCTCTTCTGCAGGGCCTCGACGAGCGCCTTGGCCGAGACCTCGGTGCCCTCCTCGAGGGCGCGGTCGCCGATGACGACGGTCAACGGGACCGTGGTGATGGCGTGCCGCTCCCTGGTCTGGCGTGGCAGGTAGGCCGTGGAATCGGTGACGATCGCGACATGCCGGGACATGAGCGGGAGGTTACCCGCCGAGACCGGCGCGCGGCAGCCCGGCCCCCACCGTGAACGCTCCGACACCACCGAGCGCCCGTCCCGCCCGGCGCCCGGCCGGGCTTCCGCGTCCGCGGTTCGTCAGGTGGTCGTCTCCGGGCGGGCCGACTTCTCCCATGGGTAGGAGGTCAGACGGGGGTCGGGCGCCGTGATCGCGGACGGCTCGCCGCCGGCCGCCGGCCGCGAGCTCCCGGAGGTTCCACTCTGGCGACCCGGCACCGAGCTCCCTGAGGCCGTCCCCGACGTGTCGGTGGTCCCCGGCGTCCCGGCGCTGGTCTCCGGCCCCGTCGTCGTCCAGTGCCGCAGCGCACCCGCCTCGACGTCGATCTGCGCGCTGAGCGACGACAGATCGTCCTCGGCGAACCTGAGGGCCCGCTCCCGGGCGGCGCGCCGCAGTGCGTCGGCCGAGCTGGTGATCCGCTCGGTCCGTGCGGTGAGGTCGGCGAGCTGCCCGGCCACCCAGGCCCGGTCGGGCTCCCGCTCGAGCCGCTTGAGGTCCTCGTCCAGCTCGAGCCCGTGCGCGCTCAGCCGGTGGAACAGCTCGAGCGACTCCCTCAGCGACGCGTCCTCGCCGACCCCGGCCTGCAGGGCCTCCTGGGTGGCCCGCATCGAGGTGCGCAGCGAGAGCCGCAGCCGGGCCAGCTCACCCGCCGTCCCGGCCTGTCCGAAGCTCTTGGCCCGCAGCGTGGTGTCCTCGACGGTGCGCCGGGCCTGGTCGATCGTGCGGTCCACGCCGCGCTTGGCGGCCTTGACCGCCTTCACCGTGGCATAGACACCCAGCGCCACGAAGGACAAGAAGAGCAGCGCCATGATCGTGATAATCGCGGCTTCCATGTGCGCCCCTCCGGCGTCCGTCCGGTCCCCACGGATGTGGTTCCTCCACCGTAAACGGAACGGGCAGGCCGGGGGTTCCATCGGAACCCCCAACCTGCCCGTAGGGGACATCCCTATGTGCGTCAGCCGGCGACGATGTTGACCAGCTTCGGCGCCCGCGCGATCACCTTGCGGATCTCGGCGCCGCCCAGCGCGGCGACCACGTGCGGGTCGGCCAGCGCCAGCGTCTCGAGCTCCGCGTCGGTGATCGACGGGGAGACCTCCAGGCGGGCCTTGACCTTGCCCTTGATCTGCACGACGCAGGTCACGGTCTCGTCGACGACGTACGCCGGGTCGGCGACCGGGAAGCCCTGGTGGACCACCGAGTCGCTGTGGCCCAGCCTGCGCCACAGCTCCTCCGCGATGTGCGGGGCCAGCGGGGCGACCAGCAGGACAAGCTGCTCGGCGACCGGCCGGGAGAGCGCGCCACCGGACTTCGTCAGGTGGTTGTTCAGCTCGGTGATCTTGGCGATGGCGGTGTTGAAGCGCATCGCGACCATGTCCTGGGCGACGCCGTCGATCGCCTTGTGCAGGGCGCGCAGCGTGTCCTCGTCGGCCTCGGTGTCGACGACCGTGACCTCACCGGTCGACTCGTCGACGATGTTGCGCCACAGCCGCTGCAGCAGCCGGTACTGGCCGATCACCGCGCGCGTGTCCCAGGGACGCGACACGTCCAGCGGGCCCATCGCCATCTCGTACAGGCGCAGGGTGTCGGCGCCGTACTCGGAGCAGATCTCGTCCGGCGTCACGGCGTTCTTCAGGGACTTGCCCATCTTGCCCAGGACGCGGCTGACCTTCTCGCCCTCGTACCAGAAGCCGCCGTCGCGCTCCTCGACCTCGGCCGCCGGAACGGCGATCCCGCGCGCGTCGCGGTAGACGAACGCCTGGATCATGCCCTGGTTGTAGAGCTTGTGGAACGGCTCGGCCGAGGAGATGTGGCCCAGGTCGAACAGCATCTTGGACCAGAAGCGCGCGTACAGCAGGTGCAGCACGGCGTGCTCGGCGCCGCCGACGTACAGGTCGACGCCGCCGGTGGGCATGCCCTCGCGCGGGCCCATCCAGTACTGCTCGACGGCGGGGTCGACCAGCTGCTCGGAGTTGTGCGGGTCCAGGTAGCGCAGCTCGTACCAGCAGGAACCGGCCCAGTTGGGCATGGTGTTGGTCTCGCGGCGGTACTGGCGCGGACCGGCGCCGTCACCGAGGTCCAGGGTGACGTTGACCCAGTCCTCGTTGCGGGACAGCGGGGTCTCCGGCTGGGTGTCCGCGTCGTTCGGGTCGAAGGTGCGCGGCGAGTAGTCCTCGACCTCCGGCAGCTCCAGCGGCAGCATCGACTCGGGCAGCGAGTGGGCGACGCCGTCCTCGTCGTAGACGATCGGGAAGGGCTCGCCCCAGTAGCGCTGGCGGCTGAACAGCCAGTCGCGCAGCCGGAAGTTGACGGTGCCCTCGCCGATGCCGCGGTCGGCCAGCCAGGCGGTGATCCTCGCCTTGGCGTCGACGACGCCCAGGCCGTCGAGCGCCACGTCCTCGTTGGAGGAGTTGACCAGCTTGGCCTCGTACGAGGCGAAGGCGTCGTCCCAGGTCGACGGGTCCGTGCCGCGCTCGTCGCTGGGCTCGACGACACAGCGCATCGGCAGTTCGAAGGCGCGCGCGAAGGCGAAGTCGCGGCTGTCGTGGGCGGGGACGGCCATGATGGCGCCGGTGCCGTAGCCCATCAGGACGTAGTCGGCGATGAAGACCGGGACCTGCTCGCCGCTGACCGGGTTGGTCGCGTACGCGCCGGTGAAGACACCGGTCTTCTCCTTGGCGTCGGCCTGCCGCTCCACGTCGGACTTGGAGGCGGCCTGCTTGCGGTAGGCGTCGACGGCCTCGGACGGGGTGGCGTGTCCGCCGGTCCACACGTCGTGGGTGCCCTCGGGCCAGGTGGCCGGGACGATCTTCTCGACCAGGTCGTGCTCGGGCGCCAGGACCATGTAGGTGGCGCCGAACAGGGTGTCCTGGCGGGTGGTGAAGACGGTGATGGCACCGGTGTCGCCGACCTGGAAGTCGACGCGGGCGCCCTCGGAGCGGCCGATCCAGTTCCGCTGCTGCAGCTTGATGGCCTCGGGCCAGTCCAGCGCGTCCAGGTCGTCGAGCAGGCGGTCCGCGTAGGCGGTGATCCGCATGTTCCACTGGCGCAGCTTGGACTTGAAGACGGGGAAGTTGCCGCGCTCGGAGCGACCGTCGGCGGTGACCTCCTCGTTGGCCAGCACCGTGCCCAGGCCGGGGCACCAGTTGACCGGCGCGTCGGAGGCGTAGGCCAGGCGGTACTCGCCCAGGACGTCGGAGCGCTCGGCGGCGGTCAGCTCGCTCCACGCGCGCGTGCCGCCGGGAACCTCACGCGTGCCGTTCTCGAACTGCGCGATCAGCTCGGCGATCGGACGGGCCTTGCCGGCCTCGTCGTCGTACCAGGAGTTGAAGATCTGCAGGAAGATCCACTGGGTCCACTTGTAGTACTCGGGGTCGATCGTGGCGAACGACCGGCGCTTGTCGTGGCCCAGGCCCAGCCGGCGCAGCTGGACCTTCATGTTCTCCATGTTGGCCTCGGTGGACACACGCGGGTGCGTGCCCGTCTGCACGGCGTACTGCTCGGCCGGCAGGCCGAAGGCGTCGAAGCCCAGGGTGTGCAGCACGTTGTGGCCGGTCATGCGCGCGTGGCGGGCGAAGACGTCCGTGGCGATGTAGCCGAGCGGGTGGCCGACGTGCAGGCCCGCACCCGAGGGATACGGGAACATGTCCATGATGAACTTCTTGGGCCGGGCGGCGATCGCGGGGTCGCCCGCCAGGTCACCGGTGGGGTTCGGGGCCTCGTACGTGCCCTCGGCGTCCCAGAAGTCCTGCCAGCGTGCCTCGATGTCGGCGGCCATGGCCGCCGTGTAGCGATGCGGGGCCGCCGTCTCGGCGGCCGTATTGATCTCGGTCATGGTCCTTGAAGCTCCATCGATCGTCTCTGCCCACTGCCACGGACTGCCGTGAAATGAAAAAACCCCTCGCACAGGAGGGGACGCCGCGCCGACTCCGGCGGATGTCTGTCATCCGCCGGGACTGATCAGCGCGGCTCGGTAAGCAGAAGGCGTACGGCACGCATGGCGCCAGGGTACCGCAGGGCCCGAGCGGGCCGCACCGACGTTCCACGGAGCGGAGCCGCAGCGAGTGAAGCCGGACAACAACGAAGAAGCGGGCCACCCGATCCGGGTGACCCGCTTCTTTTCTGTGGAGCTAAGGAGAATTGAACTCCTGACCTCCTGCATGCCATGCAGGCGCTCTACCAACTGAGCTATAGCCCCTTGCTTTCCGTCTCCGTTTCGGTTTCCCTCGCGGCGACAGACAGAACATTAACCGGCTTCCCGGCAGATCTCCAAATCGATTCTCCGGGCCCTCCTGACCTGCCGGGTAGGGTCGCCGACTGTGTCCGTCTCCGTGCTCTCCAAGACCCGCGCCCGGCCCTGGCCCCTGGCCACCGCCGCGGCGACCTGCCTGCTCTCGTTCGTGGCCTTCTGGGTGGCGCAACGCCTCGCCCACGTGAACATGCTCGACGTGATGGTCTACCGGGCCGAGGGCGAGACGGTCCGGGCCGGCGGTGATCTGTACGCGATGCGCGCGACCTCGGCGAACCTCGGCATGACCTACCCGCCCTTCGCGGCCCTGCTGTTCGTCCCGCTGACCCTGGTGAGCGTGCCCGTGATGCGCACGCTGGCCACCGCGGGGAACCTGCTTCTGGTGGTCGCGCTGGTGCAGCTGTCGCTCCAGCTGGTCCGCCCGTCGCTGTCGCGCACGGACCTGTGGCGTACGACACTGTGGGTCGCCGCGGTGGTGGTCTGGTGCGAGCCGGTGTGGACGACTCTGCGGTACGGCCAGATCAACCTGCTCATAGCGGTGGCGGTGCTCTGGGACCTCACCCGGCGCCGGGACAGCCGCTGGGCCGGCCTGGGTATCGGCCTGGCCACCGCGGTGAAGCTCACACCGGGGCTCTTCGTGGTCCTGCTGCTCGTCGCGGGCGTACTGCTGTGGCGCCGGGACCGGAACTGGAACACCTGGCTGCGCACGGCGGTGACGGCGACCGGGGTGTTCCTGGGGACGACGCTGGCCGTGGCGCTCGTGCTGCCGGCGGACTCGAAGCGGTTCTGGACGGAGACGCTGTTCGAGACCGGCCGGGTGGGCTTCGCCGAGGAGACCGCCAACCAGTCGATCCGCGGAGTCCTGGCCCGTCTGATGCACACCGACGACCCGGGCATGTGGTGGGCGGTGACCGCGGCCCTTCTGGGCGGCCTGGCGATGGTCCTCGCGGTGCGGGCCGCGGTGCGCGGGGACAAGGCGGTGGCGGTGATCGTCTGCGCGTTCACGGCGCTGATGATCAGCCCGATCTCCTGGTCCCACCACTGGGTCTGGTGCGTGCCCCTGCTGATCCTGCTCGCGGACCGCGCCACGCGCGCGTGGCCGGTGACGGGGGCGGTCGCCCTGGCCTTCGCCTCGTTCGCGCTGTGGTGGGTTCCGCACGACCCGGGCCGGCCGGAACTGGACCAGAACGCGGGTCAGATGGTGCTGTCCGCGATCTATCCGCTGACGACCACGGCCCTGCTCGTGGGGTACGTGCTGATGCTGCGGCGTCAGGCCGTGGCGAAGGAATAGAACCGCTTGAGGGTGCAGTGCTCGTCGAGGAGCCGGCCGTAGATCGGCTCTCCCTCCAGCTCGCGGTACGTCTCGATGGGGTCGCCTTTTATGATCAGCGCCCGCGCGCACTCCTCGCACCAGTACTGGAACCCCGGGTTGACGGGGTCCATGTCGCGCACGATGGGCGTGCCGCTGCCGCACCAGTCGCACTTCCGCCTGTGTGCACCCATCAGTCAGCTCCAGCTGTGGCCGCAGGCCGTGCACCCATAGGACACCCCGCCGTTGTCGCCGAGCACTTGGGCCACCCTCCCGTCCGGATCCTCGTCCCCCTCCGGCCGTCCGATTCTGCCATGGCCCCGCAAGGGGGTCAGCGTGCTCGGCGCCACGGTCCGGCCGCCGCGCCGGCGAGGGCGGCGACGGCCAGGGCGATCATGGTCGTCCACAGCGCGTCGGCGGAGTTCTGTGCTCCGGATCCGTCCGCCGCGGCCAGGAACAGGGTTCCGAACGCGGCGACCCCGATGAGCTGGCCGAGCTGGGTGACGGTGGCGAGCAGCCCGCTCGCGTCGGCCGCGTCCTCCGGCCGTACGGTGGCCAGCGCGCCGGTCAGGGCGGGGCTGAAGGCCAGCGAGATCCCGGCGCCGAGCGTGCCCAGGGCCGGATAGAGCCCCCAGCCGCCCGCACCGCCGTCCGCGAGCAGCCCGCCGACGCCGAGGGCTCCCGCGGCGGCGAGCAGGAATCCGCCCGGGATCAGCGCGCGGTGGAGCCGGGCCGGCCAGCGCCGCCAGGTCAGTCCGACGGTGCCGAAGACGACCGCGGCGGGACCGAAGGTGAGCCCGGCGCGCAGCGCGCTGTGGCCGAGTCCGCCCTGCAGATGCAGGGTGAGGGTGAACAGGAAACCGGCGTTGACTCCCATCGACACCGCGATCCAGAGGACAGCCCGTCCCATGCCCGGGAGCCTCAGCACGCGCGGGGCGATGAGCGGGGCGCCGCCGCGCCGGGCCAGCCGCGACTCGTACGCGCCGAAAAGGGCGAGAAGCACCAGGGAGCCGCCGAACGAGAGCCAGGACCACAGGGGCCAGTCCTGTTCCTGGCCGAGGACCAGGGGGACGGTCAGCAGGGACACGGCGCCGGCGAGCAGGACGAGGCCCGGCAGATCGAGGGCACGCGCACGCGTGGCCTCGGTCCGGACGTCACGCGGCAGGACACGGGCGCCGAGGACGAGCAGGACGATGCCGATGGGGACGTTGACGAGGAAGACGGGCCGCCAGCCGGTGCCGAAGAGGTCGGCGCTCACGAGGATCCCGCCGACGACCTGCCCGGCGGCGGCGCCGGTGGCCAGGACCGCGGAGTAGGCGCTGAGCGCCTTCGCGCGGCGCTCGCCGGCGAACTCGCGCTGGATGAGACTCAGGACCTGAGGGATCATCAAGGCCGCGCCCGCTCCCTGCGCGAGCCGGAAGGCGATCAACTGGCCGGTGCCTGCGGCGAGTCCGCAGGCGAGGGAGGCCGCGGTGAAGAGGGCGAGCCCGCCGAGGTACATCCGGCGGTGCCCGAGGAGGGCGCCCAGGCGTGCACCGGTGATCAGCAACACCGCGTAGGCGATGGTGTATCCGGCGACGACGAGCTGGAGCGCGGCTCCGGACGCGGACAGTTCGACACGGATCGTGGGCGCGGCGACGTTGACGATGAAGACGTCGAGGAGCGCCATGAACTGGGCGGCGAGAACCACGCCGAGCAACAGTCCGGAGCGGTTGTCGGTCCCACCGTCTTTACTGAGTACGGGACGTGTTGTGGTCGAGGTCATACGCCGAGCGTGACCTCGATCGGATACGGGTAACGAGAGCCCGCTGATGCTGGTACTGACACCACCTGGCAGCGGCGGCACGGGGACTCGACCATGGGGGTGTGACGATCGTGGCAGCGGTACCGACACAGCGACGCCGACGACCGGAACTGGCCGCGTTCCTGCGCAGCCGCCGGGCCAGGGTGACACCGGAGGACGTGGGGATGCCCCCGGGACTCCGCCGCCGCACGCCGGGGCTGCGCCGCGAGGAGGTCGCCCAGCTCTCCGGTGTCGGCGTCACCTGGTACACCTGGCTGGAGCAGGGGCGCCCGATCAACGCCTCGGCGCAGGTTCTCGACGCGGTGGCCAGGACGCTCCGGCTCGACCGGCCCGAGCGCGAGCACCTCTACCACCTGGCCGAGGTGCCGTACGCGCCGGAGCGGTCGGCCTCGGACGTGGCGGTGGTCAGCCCGGAGATCCAGGGCATCCTCGACGCCCTGGACCCGCACCCGGCGGTGCTCTACAACGCGCGGTACGACGTGCTCGCGACCAACGCCATGTACGAGCTGCTCTTCTTCCAGGAGGGCCGCGAGGACCTGGACACCGGCCCGTTCGGCATACGCAACGTGCTGTGGGCGCTGTTCAGCGTGCCCGGCCCCACCTGCCCGGTGGTCGACCGGAAGCGGGAGCTGCCGCTGATGGTGGCCCAGCTGCGGGGAGCGTACGGCCGCCATGTCGGCGAGCCGGCCTGGGAGGAGTTCGTACGGGCACTGGCGGAGGCCAGCCCGGAGTTCGCCCGGCTGTGGCGCAGCGGCGACGTGGTCCCGCCGGGGACCCGGGTGAAGACCTTCCGTCACGCGCTGACCGGCGAGGTCCGGCTGACCTCGGTCTCCCTCTCGGTGAACGGGATGCCGGAGTGCCGGATCGTGGCCTACACGCCGAACGACGAGGAGAGCCGCCAGGGGCTCGGGTCCCTGGGGAAGCTGACGGAACGACGAACCCCGTAGATCGGCCGACCCCACGGACCGGCGGGCCAGTGGAGCAGTGGCCCCCCGTGGAACGGCCGACCCACCGACCGTCGGACCCCGGGAAGGACGAATCCCGCCCCCTGCTGGGGACGGGATCCGGTGATTGTGGAGCTAAGGAGAATTGAACTCCTGACCTCCTGCATGCCATGCAGGCGCTCTACCAACTGAGCTATAGCCCCTCGTGTTCTTCGCGCTCTGCGCTGCGAACAAGAAGAACTTTAGCCTGTGACCTGCCGGAAAGTGAAATCCGGGTCCGGCAGGCCGGTCGTGGGGCTCAGTCGTCGTCGCCGAGGACCGGCTCGGGCAGTGTGCCCGCGTTGTGCTCCATCAGACGCCAGCCGCGCGCGCCCTCGCCGAGGACCGACCAGCAGCAGTTCGAGAGGCCGCCCAGGCTCTCCCAGTGCTGGGACTCCAGACCGAGGAGCCGGCCGATGGTGGTGCGGATCGTGCCGCCGTGGCTGACCACGACGAGCGTGCCGTCCTCGGGCAGCTTGTCGGCGTGCTCCAGAACCACCGGGGCGGCCCGGTCGGCCACCTCGGTCTCCAGTTCGCCGCCGCCCCGGCGCACGGGCTCGCCGCGCTTCCACGCGGCGTACTGCTCGCCGTACCGCGCCACGATCTCGTCGTGGGTCAGTCCCTGCCACTCCCCCGCGTACGTCTCGCGCAGCGCGGAGTCGTGGGCGACGGCGTGGCCGGTGAGCACGGCCAGCTCGGCGGCGGTGGCCGCCGCCCGCTTCAGGTCGGAGGCCACGATGGCGTCCGGCTTCAGCGCGGCGAGCAGCCGGGCGGACCGGCGCGCCTGGGCGACGCCGGTCTCCGTCAGCTCGATGTCGGTCGAGCCCTGGAAGCGGCGCTCCAGGTTCCAGGAGGTCTGGCCATGACGCCAGAGAACGATGCGGCGGCCAGTGCCGCCCTTGGTCGTGCTCAGCTCAGCTCACCGTCCGGTCCGTCGGGCAGCCCGGCGGCGTGCTCGGAGAGGTCGACTCCGGTCAGGGCGGCGTGCTCGGCACCCTTGCCGCGGGTCTTCGCCGCGTCCTCGGGGAGCTCGAGCTCGGGGCAGTCCTTCCACAGGCGCTCGAGCGCGTAGAAGACGCGCTCCTCGCTGTGCTGGACGTGGACGACGATGTCGACGTAGTCCAGGAGGATCCAGCGCGCGTCGCGGTCGCCCTCACGGCGGACCGGCTTGGCGCCGAGGTCCTTGTTGAGGCGCTCCTCGATCTCGTCGACGATCGACTTGACCTGGCGGTCGTTGGGCGCGGAGGCGAGCAGGAAGGCGTCGGTGATCGACAGCACATCGCTGACGTCGTACGCGATGATGTCGTGCGCGAGCCGGTCGGCGGCCGCCTGAGCGGCGGCGTTGACGAGCTCGATGGAACGATCCGTGGCGGTCACAAGCAGGCTTTCGTCGGCGGTCCAGTACCCCTCCAGGGTCTCACGGACCGCCGACGGCCCCGCCAACGTTTTCCGGAGCGCCCTTACCGGGCCCCCGGCACCTTGTAGTCCTGGCCCAGAATCACGGTCACCGCGGCCGCTCCCGAGGGCTTGCCCTTGGTGACCGAGCCGGCCGGCAGGCCCAGCGTCTTGGCCACCTCGGCCGCCGTCGCCTTCTGGAGGTCGTCACCGTAGACGACCTGCGACTTCTCCTGGACGTCGGCGTCACCGCCGCCCACGAAGGTGTAGCCGCCGTTGATCAGGACGATCCGGGCCGCCTCGGTCGCCTTCTTGCCGGAACCGTCCCGCAGCGAGACCCGGGGCACGTCGCCCGCCTCGGGGGCGGTGACCTTTCCGCCCAGGATGTCCTTCACCACACTGTCGCTCGCGCCGTCGGACAGCGCGCCGTCCTGGCCCACCGGGAGCAGCGCCGTCTTGTAGTCGCCGACCTTGGCGTGCTCGGCGAGCTTGGCCAGGGCGGCGCCCAGGTCCTTCTCGGAGAGCGAGGGGTCGAAGATCTGGGTGAGGCTCTCGACGGTCATCGTGGCGGACTCGGGATTGTCCGAGATCTTGCGCAGCACCGCGAACATGACCTGCCCGAAGCGCTGGAGCTGCTTGGTCTCGGCCTCGCCCGGGCCCCGGTAGGTGGCGTAGGCGACGGCCGCCCGGCCGTTCAGGGACTGCTTCTCGCCCTTCCTGACCAGCGGGTCCGCGCCCTTCTTCGTGTCGGGCACGTCGGTGTCGGTGTCCGTCTCGATACCGCTGACGAGGTCGACGAGGGTGTCCAGGTACGGCGTGTCCAGGCGCCAGGTGCCGGTGATCGGGGCGCCGAGGAGGTTGCCGATCGCCTCGCGGGTGCCGCTGGACCCGTCGTCCTCGACCGACTTGCCGAGGGTGGTCGCGGCGCCCTCGCCGTCGGCGACGACGACGGAGTTGGGGATCAGGACCGAGGTGCCCTGGCGGGTGGTGGTGTTGTTGACGAGCAGGACGGTGGAGGTCCCGCCTCCCGTGGTGTTGTGGAGGTGGACGACGATCGTGTCGCGCTTCTGCGGACCGGTCGCGGTGTTCCCCTTCCGCTCCTCCTCGGACGCCCCGGGGAGCATCCCCGCGGACCAGAGGTAGCCGACGCCGCCCACGACCGCGAGGACGAGCACGACCACGAGGGCGATGATCCGGTTGCGGCCGCGGCGCCTGGCCTCCTCGCGCCGCTCGGAACGGCTCTCGGTGAACTTCAGCCAGTCGATGACGTCCTCGGAGTCCTCGTCCGGCTCCTCGATGAACGAGAACTGCTCGGTGCGGTACTCACGGTCGTCGTCGGGGGCGGGCCTGGCCGGCGCGGAGCGCTCGGAGGCGGGGCGCTGCCCGGGGACCCCGGCGGGCGCCGCGACGGGCGCGGCCGGGGCAGCGGGGGGCGCGGCCGGGGCGACGGGCGCGGCGGCTTCGGGCTGTGCGGCCCACTGCTGCCCGGTGTCGTAGGAGGAGTAGCCGTAGCCCTGCTGTCCGTACGGGTCGTACTGCGGCTCGTTGGACGGCTGGGGCTGCTGGGGCTGCCCCTGGTACTGCGAGGGCTGCTCCTGGTACTGCTGCTGCTCCGGATACTGCTGCTGGGCGTACGGGTCGTATCCGTATCCCTGCTGCGGCTGCTGGTACACCGGCTGCCCGTACTCGTCGTAGCCGATGATCTGCGGCTGCGGATAGTACGGGTCGTACGGATGCTGCTGATCGTTCACCGGTGGCCCTCCCCGAAGCTCACTCGCCGCGGTACAACTGGCGCTTGTCGATGTAGCGCACCACGCCGTCCGGGACCAGGTACCAGACGGGATCGCCCTGTGCGACCCTCGCCCGGCAGTCGGTGGAGGAGATGGCGAGCGCGGGAACCTCGACCAGCGAGACGCCGCCCTTGGGCAGTCCGTCGTCGGTGAGGTCGTGGCCCGGCCGGGTGACGCCGATGAAGTGCGCGAGCGAGAAGAGTTCCTCGGCGTCGCGCCAGGTGAGGATCTGCGACAGCGCGTCGGCCCCGGTGATGAAGAAGAGGTCCGAGTCGCTGTTGAGGGAGCTCAGATCCCGCAGGGTGTCGATGGTGTAGGTCGCGCCGCCGCGGTCGATGTCGATCCGGCTGACCGAGAACTGCGGGTTGGAGGCCGTCGCGATGACCGTCATCAGATAACGGTCCTCGGCCGCCGACACGGCCCGGTCGCTCTTCTGCCACGGCTGCCCGGTCGGCACGAACACGACCTCGTCCAGGTGGAACAGGGCGGCGACCTCGCTGGCCGCCACCAGGTGTCCGTGGTGGATCGGGTCGAAGGTTCCGCCCATCACGCCGAGTCGGCGCTTCCCGCGCCCGCCAGTAGGCATTTCCTGCTCTCCCATGCGTGCAGAGCCTACTGGCACGGCAGCGGACGCCTGATCAGGGTCGCGGTTCAGCGGTCGCGGTTGAAGCGCGTGGTGATCCACAGCAGCAGAAGCAGGGCACCGAAGGCGCCGAAGCCGGTGAGGTAGGGGCTGAGGCTGTCGTGGTTGCCGCCGTGCTCGGCGCCCTCGGCGAGAGTGACCAGGTTGGCGGCGGTGCTGTGGAGGCTCATCTTCGGCAGACCTATCGATCGGGGATGGGAGCGGAGACTTCGCGCACATCGTATGCGGGCGGTCCGGAAGGGCTCACGCCGACTCAGGCACTCGCGTCACGGTCCGTGTTGCCGCCCGGGCCGCCGTCGGTGCCGCCGGCAGCACCGTCGCCGGTGCCGGCGTCGCCCGAGTCGTCGGTGCGGTAGCCGCGCAGCAGGAACCAGGCGAGCAGCGCGCCGCCCACGATCGAGACCAGCAGCACGATACGGAGCGTGTCACCCGGCCCCTGCTGCGCGGTGGCCGCGAGCAGGGCTGCGGCGGTGTCGACGGTGTCCGGCATGTCGGTCGTGCTCCTCGGTCGTCCTTGGTGCCCGAGTTATCCACAGGCTCCGGCACACGGTAGCGCCAGCGCCTAGGCTGGGGTTCGTCAGGGGGACGAGCACCGACTCGTACGAACAGGGGGCATCCATGACCGAGAACGACCAGGGGAACGTGCCGAGCAGGCAGCGGAAGCGGTTCCCCGGTATCTCCTCGCGGGCCTACGAGCATCCGGCCGACCGCTCGGCGCTGGTGGCGCTGCGCAAGCTCAGCGGCTTCGACACGGTCTTCAAGGCGCTCAGCGGACTGCTGCCGGAGCGGAGTCTGCGACTGCTCTTCCTCTCGGACTCCGTCCGGGTGAGCGACGCGCAGTTCAGCCATCTCAACGACATGCTGCGGGACGCCTGTTACATCCTGGACCTGGAGAAGGTCCCGCCGATGTACGTGACGCAGGACCCGAAGCCCAACGCGATGTGCATCGGCCTGGACGAGCCGATCATCGTCGTCACGACCGGCCTGGTGGAGCTCCTCGACGAGGAGGAGATGCGTGCGGTCGTCGGCCACGAGGTCGGCCACGCGCTGTCCGGGCACTCCGTGTACCGCACGGTGCTGCTCTTCCTCACCAGCCTGGCGCTCAAGATCGCCTGGATACCGCTGGGGAACGTCGCGATCATGGCCATCGTCACGGCGCTGCGCGAGTGGTTCCGCAAGTCGGAGCTCTCCGCCGACCGGGCCGGGCTCCTCGTCGGGCAGGACGTGCAGGCCTCGATGCGCGGTCTGATGAAGATCGCCGGCGGCAACCACCTCCACGAGATGAACGTCGACGCGTTCCTCGCCCAGGCCGACGAGTACGAGAAGGCCGGGGACCTGCGGGACTCGGTTCTCAAGATCCTCAACGTGCTGCCGCGCACGCATCCCTTCACCACCGTCCGGGCGGCGGAGCTGCGGAAGTGGTCGGAGAGCCGTGACTTCCAGCGGATCATGGACGGCCACTACCCCAAGCGCTCGGAGGACAAGGACGCCTCGGTCACGGACTCCTTCCGCGAGTCTGCGGGGCACTACGCCGACACCGTGCGGACCAGCAAGGATCCGCTGATGAAGCTGGTCGGCGACATAGCCGGTGGCGCCGGTGACCTGGCGGGCGACCTGGGCGGGAAGCTGCGCAACGCCTTCGGCGGCGGCCAGGGCCCGAGGAAGCCGGACGCCGCGGGGACCGACGGAACCACCGGGAACGCCGAGGACGGCAAGGGCGGCCCGGCCGGCGCCACCGGGGACGCCTCGTAGCGAGACCGAGCGCGGGAGCCGCAGCCGGAACCGAGCTCGGTGACCCGCGGCGAGTACCGAGCAGTCCGGGTCTCAGAGCGCGGGCTGAGCGCCCGGCGCCAGCGCTCCGCACAGTGAGGGGGCGGCGGGCCGGCCCGTGGCGTACGGGTCGGTGACCGGCGGTCCGCCGCCCGCCTCGGTGGCCCGCGCTCCGGCCAGGAGCGGCTTCAGGGAGCCTGTGGTGTCCGCGCCGCACGCCTGCGGGCCCGCCTCGACGCCGCTGGTCACCAGCTCGGCCCGGTGCATGCGCAGGTCCTCGCGGTCGAAGCGGAAGTGCACCTCGCGGTGGACGGTGAAGAGCGAGGCCTGACCGACCGGTCCCGCGCCCTGGGCGGCCGGGCGGAGGGCGTAGGTGTACGTGTGGTCCGCGGTGACGTCCAGGGTGTCGGGTCCGGTCTCCTCGAAGCGGAGGGTGCCCTGGACACGGACCGAGGGGTCCGCGAGGACGGCCTGGCGTGGGTCGAAGCGGACCAGCCAGGCGGCGAGGGCGTGCCGGCCGTCGTCGGCCGGTGCCTCCACGCTCCGGTCGAACTGGTTCAGCTGGTCGGGGTCGAGCAGCAGGCGCGGGGGCCGCGCGGTGACCCCGGACAGGACGTCGGGGTCCAGGGACGAGGCCACCAGATAGTCCTTGGCGATGCTCAGGGCGGTGACGACCTGGCTCTCGGCGAAGTGGGTGGTGCGCCCCGCGACGGGGAGATTGATGCCGGCGGCGCCCGTGCGGTACTCGGCGGCCGGGCTGTGGTCGAAGAGCCGGTCGGGCACACCGCCGACGACGGGGCCCTGCGGGGCCAGCGGGACCACGGTGGTCCGCAGCGGCTCGGCCCGCTGGTCTGCGGGCGGCTGGTAGGGGTTCCGGACGCCCAGATAGATGGCCGTACCGAAGGCGAGGAGGATCAGCAGGACCAGCATGAGGGCCTGACGGGAGCCGCTCCGGCCCTCCCAGGAGGAGGGGCGGCTGCGGACGGCCTCGGTGTGCTCGCCCATCCGCTCCCGGGCCGAGAACTCCTGGAGGTGGGCAGCGCGGACGAACGCCTCGTCGAAGACGACGGACCTGTACTCGTCCTCACCACCGGGGAGACCCTCGGGTGTCCCCTCAGGCGGGTCGCCACGCCCTGCCATACCTTCAGGGTAGGTCCGCGGGGGCTTCGGTAAACGCCCAGGTATACGACAAGTTCGGAAGAATTCCGCCGTCAGGGTGTGTGCGCGCCGGCGTGGAGCCGTGCGGCGCGGCCGGATGGGGGATGTGGACCGCGCCGAGACGGCTGCGGACCGCGATGCGGGGGACGCGGGGCGTGCCTACTTGGGGGCCGCCGAGCGTGCCGCGGGCGCGTGGGCGGCCGGCGGGGCGGGGTTCGGGTTGGGCGTGTCGACTCCCGTCGTGGCCGGCTGCGGGACCTGGTCCTGGCGGTTGGCGGCCGCGCCGCGGTAGACGGCGCTGAACGCCAGGGCGACCATGCCGATCCCCATGAGGAGGGCGAGGACCCAGGCGACGGGTCGGTGCCAGCGGGCGCTGCCCCGATAGGGGCGCAGAGCGCCGCCGTGGCGGCCGTAGGGGCTGGCGTCGTCGCCGATGTCGTCCGGCTCGTAGGTGAGGCCGGAGGAGTCGTGGAAGTCCTCGTAGAGGTCGTCGTCGCCCGATCCGCCACCGGCGCGGGCACGGGCCGACTCGGCCTCCGCGCGGGCCTGGGCGGCGGCGAGGAGCCGCTCGACGGCGGTGGGTTCGTGGACGGTCGCGGCCCGCACGAAGTCCTCGTCGAACACCACGTCGGCGTAGACCTCGTCGGCGCCTCCGCGGTCGACAGAGTCCTCGGGGTCCCCACCGTCCTGGAACGGCGTGCCCCCCACGTCGTCCGGCACGGATTCAGAGTAGACCCGCGAGGTGGATTTGGGCAGGGAGAGCGCGAACCCTCCCCGCCCGTACCGAAAGGAGTGATTACCGCACGTGACCGTCGCCGGTGACGATGTACTTGGTCGAGGTGAGCTCCGGCAGGCCCATGGGGCCCCGGGCGTGCAGCTTCTGGGTGGAGATGCCGATCTCCGCGCCGAAGCCGAACTGTCCGCCGTCCGTGAACCGGGTGGAGGCGTTCACGGCGACCGTGGTGGAGTCGACCAGCTGGGTGAAGCGGCGCGCCGCGGCCTGCGAGGTGGTGACGATCGCCTCGGTGTGACCGGACGACCAGGTCCGGATGTGCTCGACGGCCTTGTCGAGGGAGTCGACGACGGCGGCGGCGATGTCGTACGAGAGGTACTCGGTCTCCCAGTCCTCCGGCGTGGCCGGCACGACGGTGGCCTTGGAGCCCTCGGCGAGGGCGATGACCCGCTCGTCGGCGTGGACGGTGACGCCGGCCTCGGCGAGCGCGTCGAGGGCCCTGGGCAGGAAGGCCGCGGCGATGTCCTGGTGGACGAGGAGGGTCTCGGCCGCGTTGCAGACGCTGACCCGGTGGGCCTTGGAGTTGATCAGGATGTCGACGGCCATGTCGAGGTCGGTCTGGGCGTCGACGTAGACGTGGCAGTTGCCGGTACCGGTCTCGATGACGGGGACGGTGGACTCCTCGACGACCGTCCGGATCAGGGAGGCTCCGCCGCGCGGGATGAGCACGTCGACGAGGCCGCGGGCGCGCATCAGCTCGCGGACCGAGTCGCGGGACTCGCCGGGGACGAGCTGGATGGCGTCCGCGGGCAGTCCGGCGCCTCCGACGGCGTCGCGCAGGACCTTCACCAGGGCGCTGTTGGAGGCGTAGGCGGAGGACGAGCCGCGGAGCAGGACGGCGTTGCCGGACTTGAGGCAGAGGGCGGCGGCGTCGACGGTGACGTTGGGGCGGGCCTCGTAGATGATGCCGACGACGCCGAGCGGGACGCGGACCTGGCGCAGGTCGATGCCGTTGGGCAGGGTCGAGCCGCGGACGACCTCGCCGACGGGATCGGGCAGCGCGGCCACGTCGCGGACGTCGGCGGCGATGGCCCGGATGCGCTCGGGGGTGAGGGTGAGCCGGTCGATGATCGCCTCGCTGGTCCCGGCTTCGCGGGCCTTGGCGATGTCCTCGGCGTTGGCCTCGACGATCTCGGCGGTGCGCACTTCGAGGGCGTCCGCGATCGCCAGCAGGGCGTCGTCCTTGGCCGCACGCGGGAGTGGCGCGATTTCGGCGGCGGCGCCACGGGCCCGGTAGGCGGCCCGGGTGACCGGGGACAGGTTGTCGAGGGGCGTGAGCGAGGTCATGTCCGCAGGGTACTGGCACCCCTGCGGACATCCCTCACGTATCCCGCACTCCGAGACGTGCCCAGGTCGTTCCGAGACGCCCCGCGCGGGGAGGCGTCTCGAACACGCCCCCGTTCAGTACGGGTGGACGCCGACCGGGGCGGCCGGCGGCGGGCCGTAGCCCTCCGCGATCCGCTGGTGGTAGGTCTCGCGGTCGATGACCTCGAGGCCGACGATCTCCCACGGCGGCAGCTTGGCGGTCTGCCGGTGCTCGCCCCACAGGCGCAGGGCGACGGCCGCGGCGTCGTGCAGGTCGCGGGCCTCCTCCCAGTACCGGATCTCGGCGTGGTCGTTGGCATACCTGCTGGTCAGCAGGAAGGGGTGGTCGTGGGCCAATTGTTCGAGCCCGCGCCGCACCTCCTTCAGCGGTGACTCCACACCCGACACGCTGAGCGTGATGTGCCAGAGTTTGGACACGGGCTGTTCCTTGGCGCGTGCCTCACGTGTTTCGCGAACCTCGCGTGTCTCGGTGGTGGTCTCGGTCTTGGTGTCCGTGGACCTGTCCCGTGCCTCGTCGAAGTCGGCTCCGGCCTCGACACTGGTCAGGGCGCGTTCGGCAGTCCCTCGGGGCGGCGCCCCTGGGCGCGCTCGTCTCACCGGCGGCCTCCTGTGTGATGCGTGTGGTGCTGTACCCCGCCCCTGCTCTCTTACCCCCGAGACAAAGTTGACCAGCCCGAGGCGGCACTTGGGGCGGTTTTGGTAAACGTCCCTTCCGGATGGCCGCACTTTCAGCCGTTTCGGGAGGGGCGCGAGGGTCAGCCGATGACGACCAGGTCGTCGCGGTGGACGACCTCGCGCTCGTATTCGGGGCCGAGCTCCCTGGCGAGCTCGGGGGTGGAGCGCCCGAGCATCCGGGGCATCTCCTTGGCGTCGAAGTTGACGAGGCCGCGGGCGACGGCCCGGCCGGCGGTGTCGCGCAGTTCGACCGGGTCTCCCGCCACGAAGTCGCCCTCGATGCCCGCGACGCCGGCCGCGAGCAGGGACTTCTTGCCCTCGACGACGGCTCGTACGGCTCCGTCGTCCAGGGTGAGGGAGCCCTGCGGGGTGGAAGCGTGCGCCAGCCACAGAAGCCGGTCGGCGGAGCGGCGGCCGGTGCGGTGGAAGTACGTACCGGTGTCGCGCCCGGCGAGGGCGTCGGCGGCGCGGCTCGCGGAGGTGAGGACCACGGGGATGCCGGCGGCGGCGGCGATCCGGGCGGCCTCGACCTTGGTGACCATGCCGCCGGTGCCGACGCCGGCCTTGCCGGCGGAGCCGATCTCCACATGGGCGATGTCGTCGGGTCCCGCGACCTGGGCGATCCTCGACGTGCCGGGCTTGGACGGGTCGCCGTCGTAGAGGCCGTCGACGTCGGAGAGCAGGACGAGCAGGTCGGCGCGGACGAGATGGGCGACGAGGGCGGCGAGCCGGTCGTTGTCGCCGAAGCGGATCTCGTCGGTGGCGACGGTGTCGTTCTCGTTGACGACCGGCAGCGCGCCCATCGCGAGGAGCTGGTCGAGGGTCCGGTAGGCGTTGCGGTAGTGCGCGCGCCGGCTGGTGTCGTCGGTGGTGAGGAGGACCTGGCCGACGCGGACGCCGTAGCGGGCGAAGGAGGCGGTGTACCGGGCGACGAGGAGGCCCTGGCCGACGCTGGCGGCGGCCTGCTGCCGGGCGAGGTCCTTGGGGCGGCGGGTGAGGCCGAGCGGCGCGAGGCCCGCGGCGATGGCGCCGGAGGAGACGAGGACGATCTCCTTCTCGCCGCCGCTGCGGACCTTGGCGAGCACGTCGACGAGGGCGTCGACGCGATCGGCGTCGAGGCCCCCGGAGGCGGTGGTGAGGGAGGAGGATCCGACCTTGACGACGATCCTGCGGGCCTCCGTCACATATCGCCTCGCGTCGTCCGTCGCTCCGGTCATCTGCGTCGTCACCTGTGCCGCCACCTGCGTCGTCCTCACTCGGCTGTCCCACGTGCCGCGTGTCTCCCCGCCGCGACTGCCAGGCAATCTACGCGAGCCGGGAGGGCTGCCGCTCGTCCGTTTCGCTCCCTGGACCGGTGTCGTCGGAGTCCTTTCCGTTGTTCCGGGGGACGAGGATGCGCTGGGAGATGAGGTAGGTGAAGGGGATGGCGACGACGGCCGCGACGAGCGGCGCGATCCGGTCGTCCATTCCGGCCCAGGTGACGAGCGCGTACAGACCGACGCTCTGCACCAGGTAGTTGGTGACGTTGGTGAGCGGGAAGAGGGCGAACTTCTTCCAGGTCGGCCGGGTGCGGTAGGTGAAGTACGTGTTGAGGAAGAAGGAGCCGATCATGCTGAGGACGAAGGCGAGGGAGTACGCGGCGAAGTACGGCATCCACGGGTGGAGCAGCAGGTAACAGCCGAAGAAGGTACCGGTGTTGACGCCGCCGACGAGTCCGAAGCGGAAGATCTCGGCGAGTCGTGCCCGCTTCGCCGTGGGAGAGCCGTCCCCCATCAGTGTTCTCCGTCGGTGGCCGCGACGCGGACCCGCTCGGCGGCGGTGTGCGCCGCGGTACCGCGACCGAAGGAGCGGTGGGTCTCCTTCACGAGGAAGTGCGGGCGGCGCTTGGTCTCGTAGTAGATGCGGCCGATGTACTCGCCGATCAGGCCCAGCATCACCATCTGCACACCGCCGAGGCCGACGATGATCGCGACGAGGGTGACGTATCCGGGAGCGGTGACGCCGTGGGCGATGGCGGCGACGGCCACCCAGACCACGTAGAGGGCCGCGAAGCCGCTCAGCATCATCCCGAGCCAGAGGGCGATGCGCAGCGGACGGTTGTTGAAGGAGATCAGCCCGTCCATGCCGTAGTTGACCAGGGAGCTGAACTTCCACTTCGTCTCACCGCCCTCGCGTGCGGCGTTCTGGTAGTCGAAGGTGACGGTGTCGAAGCCGATCCAGGAGAACAGACCCTTGGAGAAGCGGTTGTACTCGGGGAGCGAGAGCAGTGCGTCGACGGCAGGGCGGGAGAGGAGACGGAAGTCGCCGACGCCGTCGGTGAGCTCCACGTCGACCCAGCGGTTGACGGCCCGGTAGTACATACGGCTGAGCGCGGAGCGGAGCTTCTTGTCGCCCTCGCGGGTCCGGCGCGCGATGACCTGGTCGTGGCCCTGGTGGTGCAGGTCCAGCATGCGCGCGAGGAGCTCCGGCGGGTGCTGGAGGTCGGCGTCCATGATCACGACGGCGTCGCCGGTGGACTTGCGCAGACCCGCCAGCATGGCGGCCTCCTTGCCGAAGTTTCGGCTGAAGGAGGCATACTGGGTCCGGCTCGGGTGCAGAGCCGCTATTTCCCGCAGCTTGCCCAGCGTTCCGTCGGAGCTGCCGTCGTCCACGTAACAGATCTCGTAGTCGACCGGGAGGGCGTCGAGCACCTGACGCATCCGCACGTCGAACAGCTCGACGACGTCCTCCTCGTTGAAGCAGGGAACGACGACGGAAAGTTTGGTCATGGAACGTTCACTCCATCGGGATGAGCGAGGGCGCGCCCTGAGCGGCGACCAGCAGACTCTTCCTTGGACAGCACGGTGCGGTACAAGGCGGGTGAAGGCCGACGGGCATGCCCCGCGTGGCCGCCCCGGTCGGCATGCCGTCCATACAATAAAGCATCGCGGAAGACCTTGAACATACGTGGCATTTCCACACAATTGCCACCTTGATAACGGCCGATGGCCAGGGGAGCTACCACCGGTGAGCAGAATCACCACCTCAGAGCGCGGTGACATACCGCTTCCGGAAGACGAAGCGGAGACCGGCACCCCTGGTGGGAACGGGTTCCGACGGGCCCTGAGCAGCGTCGGGCTCCTCGTCGCCGTCGGTTCGGGCGCGCTCCTCGCGGTCGGCGCCTTCCTGGGCCTCTATGTGCGCCCCACGTCCGACGACTGGTGCGCCCTCTGGAAGGCCCGCGACATGGGCCCGTTCGGGCTGGTCTCGGACTTCTACAACACCCAGAACGGCCGCGTCACCAACGCCTTCCTCAGCGGCGTGATCTACGCGGACGACATGCTGGGCCCGAAGCTGCTGCCCGCCTTCCTGGTGGTGGCGCTCGGCGTCGCGCTCTTCCTGCTCGCCCGCGCCGCGCTGCGCGCCCTCGGCCGTCCGCAGCCCCCCGCGGTGCTGCTCGTGGCCGCCGTGGGCCTCATCGAGGCGCTGCTGTTCTTCGCCGGTACGCGCGCCTACCAGGTGCTGCTGTGGGCCCCGGCGACCATTTCCCACACGCTGCCGAGCGTGATCGGCCTCTGGGCCGTGGTCGTCGCCGTGCTCGCGGCCCGGAGCCCGCGCGGCCGCGTCGCCGCCGTGGCGACGGCGGTCCTCATCGGCATGGCGATAGGAACGCTCAGCGAGCCGTTCACCATGGTGGCCGGCATCTCCGCGGCCGCCGTCGGAGTCCTCTGCCTGCCCCGCCTGGGCTGGGCGAAGGACTGGTACGTCTCCACCTGGTGCGCCGCCGCCTGCGTCGGTCTCGCGGGCGGCCTCGCCCTCCTCTACACCTCTCCCGGTGCGCAGTGGCGGCGCGCCCAGGTGCCGAAGAAGCCGCTGACGCTCTCGGAGGCGGGCGAGATCGTCCACGACTGGTGGCGCATGTGGCAGACGATCACCGACCAGTGGGCGTACGCGGGGGCCCTGGCCGTCGGCGTCCTGCTGGGTCTGGGCCTCGTCTTCGCCGGCCCGTCCCGTGACCGCGCCGCCGCCCCCGCCGGGCGGCGCCGCCCGCGGGGCGTGACGGTCGTGGCGGCGCTCCTGCCGCTGCCGCTGCTCGCCCTCGCGAGCCTGGGCGTCGCCTACGGCCTGCGCAGCGGGTACGGCGTGACCGGCTGGACGTACGCCCGCACCTGGACGAACTTCCTCGTCCCGATGCTGCTCATCCTCTTCGCGTACGGCACGTGGGCCGGCTACCGGCTCGGTCAGCGGCTCCAGGCCCCCCGGCCCGCCGTCCGCGCCGCCCGTGCGGTCACGCTGCTCGCGGCGGGAGGACTCGCCGTGGCGAGTGCGATCGCCCTGGTGCAGCCGGTGTACTCGACGACCACGGGCACGGTGGCGCGGGGCATCGCCTGGGACCGGCAGAACGCTCAGATCCGCGCGGACATCGCGAACGGCGCCACGGAGGTGACGTACCGCCCCATGCACATCGGCTGGCTCGCGGAACCCTTCTTCACCAAGGTGTACGAGCGCGACTGGGCGGCCCAGTGCGCGGCCCGCTACTACGAGGTGGACCGGCTCAACCGTCCCTGACGCCCGGCGGACACCCGCTCGACGGCCTCGTCCGGCGTGTCGCGTCGGACACATCCGGCCGCCACGCCGAACCCCTCTCCCCCGATTCCGGCCTCCGGAACCCGGGGGAGAGGTGTGTTCCCCGTCACTCCGGGGAGGCGTCCGCAAGAGGGTGTGAGGTACCGTCCCGGGACTCACGGCCCCGTGTGGGCGCCGCTGATCAGTCAACGCCCGTACGGGCGACTCCTGACGCGTGAGAATGGTTGCCCCCGCGAACGCGGCCCGCCCGTCACGATCAGGACACGGCACATGCCGTAACCGCCGGAAGGCGCGACAAACCGGGTGGGGAACACCAGGTAGCTTGGGTGTGTCTGGAGGAAAGACAAGTGGATCGAGGTGCAAGTGCCTGACGTCTCCGTGGTCGTCATCGCATACAACGACGCAGAGCGTCTGCCGACGGCCGTACAGTCGGTGCTGGATCAGACCCTGCACAGCGTCGAAGTCGTGATCGTCGACGACTGCAGCAAGGACGACACCTTCGCCGTGGCCCAGGCGCTCGCCGCCGGGAACCCTGACCGGGTCAGAGCGTTCCAGCTGCCAGAGAACAGTGGCGGCTGCGGTGCGCCCCGCAACTTCGGCATCCAGCAGTGCGCCGGCGCCTACGTCATGTTCCTCGACAGCGACGACGTGCTCGAGCGCAACGCCTGCCGCAACATGCTGGAGGCCGCCGAGGGCACCGGCTCCGACATCGTCTCCGGCCTCTGCGTCCGCGTGCACCTCGACAGCCGCAACCAGAAGCGGACCTCCTGGTACCCCTGGCTCTACTCGGCGACCCGGACCATCGAGTCGATCACCGAGCTGCCGGACCTGCTGACCTTCGACACCCTGTCGACGAACAAGTGCTACCGCCGCGAGTTCCTCCTGGAGTCCGGGCTGGAGTTCCCGGTCGGGATCCACTACGAGGACCTGCTCTTCTCGGCCCAGGCCTACGTCGCCGCGAGCCGGATCACGCTCATCCCCAACACGGTCTACTACTGGAACGTGCAGGAGAGCGCCGCCGCCAAGTCGATCAGCAACAGGCGCCACGAGATCGCCAACTTCGTGCACCGCATGGAGATCCACCGGCGCGTGGACGCCCTGCTGGAGAGCAAGGGCTACGACGAGCTCAAGTACCGCAAGGACATCAAGTTCCTCAAGCACGACCTGGTCCTCCACTTCCGTGACCTGGCGCTGCTCGACGAGGACTACCGGCGTGAGTTCGCCGCGGTCGCCAACGGCTACCTCGCCGAGATCGACCCGCAGGCGTACGACGAGGTGCAGCGCATGCACGCCATCTGCGCCTACCTGCTGAGCAAGGAGGACTGGACCAACCTCCTCCCGGCCACCGACGCGCTCACCAACTCCGGTCGCCTCACCTCCCCGCTCGCGGAGAAGGACGGGCAGGTCTACTGGTGCGCCGAGCACCTGGACACCGAGCAGGGCCGTCAGATCCTGGACGTCACCGCGTCCAACTTCCACAGCCGGCCGCTGACCTCGATCGTCCTGGGCAACCGGCTGACCTCGTACTCCAGCGCCGACGGCGTCGTCAGCCTCTCGGGCCGTGTGGTCAACCCGCTGGGCCGGATCAGCCCCGACGCGGAGATCAGCGCGGTGCTCGAGATCTCGGCCCGCCGCAGCGTCGGCGGCAAGACCGCCCGCATCCCCGTCACCACGATCCGCCACGCCGGCGAGCACATCGAGTGGGAGGGCCGGGCCGACATCGCCCGCACCGTCCGCCCCCTCGGCATCATCGACGCCGTCTGGGACGTCCGTCTGATCCTCATGGTCGACGGCCAGCGGCTCAGGACCCGGGTGTCCGTCGGCGGGACACCCATCGACGAGGCCGGCACCCTGCGGATCCGACCGCGTCTCACCCAGCTGGTCTCCGACCGCTTCGTGCCCGAGGTCACCAAGAAGGGCAACCTGTCGTACGTCCTCGGTGCCGAGGGCAAGGCGGCCGTGCACACCTCGGCGATGATCGAGGGCGCCATGCACGGGCGCGCCGCCGGACTCGCGAAGACCAGTCTGAAGCGCCTGCTCAAGGCGAAGAAGGACCTGCGTTCGGGCGAGACCAAGCTGCGCGTCTACCACGAGTTCTACAGCAAGCTGCCGATCCGCAAGGGCCTGGTCGTCTTCGAGAGCCACCTCGGCAAGCAGTACAGCGACAGCCCCAAGGCGATCTACGAGGAGATGCGCCGTCAGGGCATCCCGTTCGAGGCCGTCTGGTCGTACGCCGGCGCCAAGCCGACGGGCTTCCCCGAGGACGCCACCCTGGTGGAGCGCTGGAGCTGGCAGTACCTGCGCGCGCTCGCCCAGGCCGAGTTCTGGATCGACAACCAGGGCTTCCCGCTGCGCCTCACCAAGCGCCCGGGGACCACGTACATCCAGACGTGGCACGGCACCGCCCTCAAGCGGATGGGCTTCGACGAGCCCACCACGAAGGCGCGCGGCCTGGCCTCGGCGGCCTCCTTCCAGCAGGCCCTGGACCGCTTCGACCACTTCCTGATCCGTGGTGAGCACGACCGGCGCACCCTCGCCCGGGGCTTCCGCCTCCGCGACGAGGTGCTGCTGCCCGTCGGCTACCCGCGCAACGACGACCTCGCCGAGGCGCGCCGCAAGGAGACCGAGACGGGTCACCGGGACCGTGGTCCGCTCGCGGCCGAGCTGGGCATCGACCCGGAGAAGAAGGTCCTGCTCTACGCGCCGACCTTCCGCGCCGCCCCCGGTGGCAAGGTGCGCGCCTTCCAGGCTCCCTTCGACGTCGAGGAGTTCGCGGAGCGCTTCGGCGACACCCACCAGCTGCTGATCAGGACGCACTACCTGAACAGTGTGACGCTGCCGCCGTCGGTCCGGGGACGGGTCATCGACGTCTCCCGCCACCACGACATCACTCCGCTGCTCGCCCTCGCGGACGGGCTGATCACCGACTACTCGTCCGTGATGTTCGACTACGGGCTGCTCGACCGCCCGATGATCTTCTTCACGTACGACTACGACGAGTACGCCAAGGAGAACCGCGGCACCTACTTCGACCTGAAGGAGCGCGCTCCCGGCCCTGTCGTGGCCACGGAGGAGGAACTCTTCGGAGTGATCGCCAACTTCAAGGACGAGGCCGACACCAAGTACGCGGCGGCCCGCCAGCGGTTCAACACGGAGTTCAGCGAGTACGACCGGGGCGACGCGGCGCGTCGGATCGTCGCCAAGTTCTTCACCAGGAGCGGGAAGTGACCCACCAGACCACCGTGTCAGGCCGCGACATCTTCATCGTCTCCAACAGCGTGGACGAGATGGGCGGTGTCACGACCTGGACCCACCAGATGGCCAGGGAGTTCACCGCCCGGGGCCACCGGGTCCACGTCATCGGCATCACCCCGGCCCCCGAGGGACGCCGGCACGAGTTCCCCGACGCGCTGCCGTACGACACCACCACGCTGTACGACGGGCACCCGCCGCAGGTCCGCCCGCTGCGCGGACTCAAGGGCAAGCTCAACGCGGCCGAGCGCCGGCGCCACGCGGCGCGCGCCGCCGGCATGCGCGAGCGCGCCGACCGGATGACGGCTCTCTTCGCCGCCGCCCGGCCCGGGGCCGTCGTGATCGTGACCCAGGTCTGGGCGATGGAGTGGGTGTCCCTCGCCGACACGAAGAACCTCGTCGTCATCGGTATGAGCCACGAGTCGTACGCCGCCAGCGCAGGCTCCTCCCGGCTCGGCCGGGTGAAGCGGTACTACAAGGACGTCGACCGGCTCCTCGTTCTCACCCCGGGCGACGCGGACCAGTGGATCCGAGCGGGCATGGACAACATCGGGCACATGCCCAACGCGTTGCCCTTCATGCCCGACGCTCCGGCGCCGCGCACCGAGAAGGTCGTCGCCTGCATCGGTCGCCTCTCGCACGAGAAGGGGGTGGACATGCTGCTCGACAGCTGGGCCGAGATCGCGTCCCACCACCCCGACTGGAAGCTGCGGATCTACGGCGCCGGTGACGAGGAGGACGCGCTGCGGCAGCGGACCACCCTCCTCGGGCTCGACGAGTCCGTGGAGTGGATGGGGCGCACCAACGATGTCCTCGGGGCCCTCTCCCAGGCCTCGGTGTTCGCCCAGGCCTCCCGGGCCGAGGGCTTCCCGATCACCCTGCTGGAGGCGATGGCGGCGGGCGTACCGTGTGCCGCTTTCGACTGCGCACCGGGTGTCCAGGAGATCATCCGTGACGGCGAGGACGGTCTGCTCGCCCGTCTCGGCAACACGATGGAGCTCGGCGGTCACATCAGCGCGCTGATCACCGACAAGGAACTGCGGGACCGGATGGGCGACGCGGCCTTCGAGAACGTGAAGCGGTACGCCGCCGACGAGATCACCGACCGCTGGGAGGCGCTCTTCGCCTTCCTGGAGCGCTGACGGTCCACCGAGAGCGGTAGCGAAGCGGAAGGGCCGGGGAGTCGAACTCCCCGGCCCTTCCTCTGCTTTCGCCCGACCGAGAGGTCAGACCGCCGCGCCGCGGCGCGCGACCCAGCCGGCCCAGGCCGAGGAGATCATGTCGCGCACGTCGTGACGGGCCTTCCAGCCCAGCTCCGACTCGATGCGGTCGGCGGCGGCGACGACCCGGGCGGGGTCACCGGCGCGGCGCGGGGTGACGAGCGGCTCGCTGGTGTGACCGGTGATCTCGTTGATCAGCTCGACCATCTCGGTGACGGAGACGCCCTCGCCCCGGCCGATGTTGACCGTCAGGTCGCGCGGCTCGCCCGCCTCGGCCCACTCCGCGAGCTTGCGCGCGGCGACCAGGTGCGCGTCGGCCAGGTCCTCGACGTGGATGTAGTCACGGATGCAGGTGCCGTCGGGCGTGTCGTAGTCGTCGCCGAAGATGCGCGGGGCCTCCCCCGCGTCCAGGCGCTCGAAGACCATCGGGACCAGGTTGAAGACCCCGGTGTCGGCCAGCTCGGGGGTCGCGGCGCCGGCCACGTTGAAGTAACGCAGGCAGGCCGTGGAGATGCCGTACGCCGCGCCGGCGGCGCGCACCAGCCACTCACCGGCCAGCTTGGTCTCGCCGTACGGGCTCAGCGGCAGGCAGGGGGTCTCCTCGGTGACGAGGTCGACGTCCGGCATGCCGTAGACGGCGGCGGAGGAGGAGAAGAGGAAGTTGCGCACGCCGGCGGCGGCGACGGCCTCCAGGAGGACCGTGAGACCGATGACGTTCTCGCGGTAGTAGTGCAGCGGCAGCTCGACGGACTCGCCGACCTGCTTCTTCGCGGCGAGGTGGACGACGCCGGTCACGCCGTGCTCGGCGATCGTGCGGTCCAGGACCTCGCGGTCGAGCGTGGAGCCGACCACCAGGGGGACACCCTCCGGCACCCGCTCCTCGTACCCCGTGGACAGGTCGTCCAGGACGACGACCCGCTCGCCCGCCAGCGTCATGGCGCGGACCACGTGAGAGCCGATGTATCCGGCGCCACCGGTGATCAGATAAGTCATAGTGCCCCAAACCCTTTCACTGTGAACTGCGGGCAAGCCGACGGAGCCGGGCCCTGACCGCCCGGAAACCGTCCCGGGCTCCGGGTGCGATGCGTACCGCCAGGGATCCGTTCGCCGTGGCGTACTGCTGCACCAGAAGTACACCGTACCGGCTGCTCGGAAGCACCGAGCGCCGCTGGGATCCGTCCGGCGGGCGCAGTGAGGTGGTGAACGTCTCTCCGTTCGCACACGTCACGGTGACGCCGATGTCCCACAGCTGGACGCCCTCACGGCCGCGCGTCCGGCCGCTGCCGGCGAGCCCGGTGAACCGGACGGGGACGCGGGCGGACCAACCGTTCTCCGCCCCGACGGCGCCGTCCCGACCGTCCGCGCGGTCCGTCGCGGGGACGGGGCGCAGCTCGGCGCGTTCCGTCCGCGCGGGCTCGGTGTCGCCACGCGGCACGAAGGCGAGTTCGGCTGTCCGGGGGCCGGCCTCGGCCAGCCGTCCGTACAGGTCGCGGACGGTGAACAGCAGTTCGCCGCCGCCACCGGTGCGCAGCCGCGCGTCCACGACGAGCGGCAGCTCGTCCAGCGGCAGCCCCTCGACGCCGTCCAGCCGGGCCTCCGGCAGGTCGTCGGCCCAGAAGGCGGCGGAGCGGCCGCCCGCGTACGGAGGGAGCAGGCGGGCCGGGTTGGCGGCCAGCCGGGAGAGCCGGAGCAGATCGCGCGGCTCCTTCGCCGCCAGCAGGAAGCGGGCGATCCAGCGGGCGGGGGCGACCGCTGCGGCGACCTCCGGCTCCGCGAAGCCGGCCAGGTGCTGCCGGGTGAGTTCCCACCACTCGGCCCGGTGGGCTGCGTCGCGCAGCCGCAGGTCCCGGGCGTACATGCGCAGGTCGTGTTCGAGGAACTTGGTGCGGCAGGCCGCCGCGAGCTCCGCGCGACCGGCCCGGGCGAAGGTCTCGACGGCCGCCCGGTGGGCGGCGATCCGGGCCTGCCAGTTGGAGACGCCTTCCCGGTCGAGCGAGATCGACAGCTGGGCGGCGGCGCGGCGGACGTGCCAGACGTACACGGTCTCGGGGATCACGGCGACGCGGGGAGCGGCCGCGTACACCCGGGCGGTGAAGAGGAAGTCCTCGTAGACGAAGCGCCCCTCGGGGAAGAGGATGCCGTGCTCGGTGAGGAAGGCCCGGTCGTAGATCTTGTTGACGCAGAGGGTGTCGTGGACCAGGGGGCGGAGCTCGTCGGGCGTCTCCAGGACGGCGGGCTCCCGGTAGAGCGCGGGCTGCCAGCGGACGTCCCGGCCCTCGGGAAGCTCACGTCGTACGCAGACACCCACGGCCACCTCGGTGCCGTGCCGGTCCGCGGCGGCGACCAGGGCCTCGGCGGCGCCGGCCGGCAGGATGTCGTCGCTGTCCAGGAACATGACGTACGGGGCCGTGGCGGCCCGGATGCCGTCGTTGCGGGGGGAGCCGCAGCCGCCGCTGTTCTCCGTGCGGTGCACCACGCGCAGCCGGGGGTGCCGGGCGGCGAGTTCGTCGAGCACCCGGGCCGTGCTGTCCTGGGAGCAGTCGTCGACCGCCACGACCTCCGCCACGACGGGACCCTGGTCGAGCGCGGACCTGATCGCCTCCCCCACCAGCTCCTCGTCGTTGTAGGCGATGACGACGACACTGAGCCGACCTGCGGTCTCGGGCGGGGGCGCTGTACTCACATCAGGATCCTACGGGAGCCCCACGTGCCCCCGGCGTGGACGTACGAGGGCCCCCGCGCCCTCCGGCCCGGACGCACGAGAGCCCCCGCACTCCCCGGCTCGGGGGTACGAGGGCCCGCTGCGGCGGTCTTCCCGCCGGGTCCCGCTAGAACGGGTCGAACTCGTCGAACGCGCGCTGCGCGTCGTCCCGCTCCGCCTCGCGGTCACGGCGGCGCTGGGCCGCCGGGCGCGGGGCTTCGAGGCGGTGGTCCTCGCCTCGGCGGCCGAGCATTTCGGCGCCGGCCATCATCGTGGGCTCCCAGTCGAAGACGACCGCGTTCTCCAGGGAGCCGATCGCGACGCCGTCGCCCGCGCGGGCGCCCGCCTTCATCAGCTGGTCCTCGACACCGAGGCGGTTGAGGCGGTCGGCCAGGTAGCCGACGGCCTCGTCGTTGTTGAAGTCGGTCTGGCGGACCCAGCGCTCCGGCTTCTCGCCGCGCACCCGGTACACGTCCTCGGCCTCGTCGTACGTGACCGTGAAGCCCGCGTCGTCGACGGCCTTCGGGCGGATGACGATACGGGTCGCCTCCTCCTTCGGCTTCGACGCGCGTGCCTCGGCGACGATGCCGGCGAGGGCGAAGGAGAGCTCCTTGAGGCCGAGCCGGGCCACGGCGGAGGCCTCGAACACCTGGTAGCCGCGGGCCTCCAGGTCCGGGCGGATCATGTCCGCGAGGTCCTGGCCGTCGGGGATGTCGACCTTGTTGAGGACGACGATGCGGGGCCGGTCCTCGAGGCCGCCGTACTGCCGCAGCTCCTCCTCGATGATGTCGAGGTCGGTGACCGGGTCACGGTCCGATTCGAGGGTCGCGGTGTCCAGCACGTGCACCAGGACCGAGCAGCGCTCGACGTGGCGCAGGAACTCCAGGCCCAGGCCACGGCCCTGGCTGGCGCCCGGGATCAGACCCGGCACGTCGGCGATCGTGTAGACCGTCGAGCCGGCCGTGACGACGCCCAGGTTGGGGACGAGCGTGGTGAAGGGGTAGTCCGCGATCTTCGGCTTGGCGGCCGAGAGGACCGAGATGAGCGAGGACTTGCCGGCGCTCGGGTAGCCGACGAGCGCCACGTCGGCGACGGTCTTCAGCTCCAGGACGATGTCCCGGGCCTCGCCGGGCTCGCCGAGGAGCGCGAAGCCGGGGGCCTTGCGGCGCGCGGAGGACAGCGCCGCGTTGCCGAGGCCGCCGCGGCCGCCCTGGCCCGCGACGAAGGTGGTGCCCTGACCGACGAGGTCGGCGAGCACGTTGCCCTCCTTGTCGAGGACGACGGTGCCGTCGGGCACGTTCAGGACGAGGTCCTGGCCGTCCTTGCCGGAGCGGTTGTCGCCGGCGCCGGGCTGACCGTTGGTCGCCTTGCGGTGCGGCGAGTGGTGGTAGTCGAGGAGCGTGGTGATCGCCTGGTCGACGACCAGGATCACGTCGCCGCCACGGCCGCCGTTGCCGCCGTCGGGTCCGCCGAGCGGCTTGAACTTCTCCCGGTGAACGGAGGCGCAGCCGTGGCCTCCGTTACCCGCGGCGACATGCAGCTCGACGCGGTCCACGAAGGTGGTCATGGTTGTGCCTCCATCTGAATACGTGCGGAATGTCTATCTAGTAACACGCGAAAGGCGGACCCGCTTCCCGACCGGGAAGTGAGGTCCGCCTCCGCAGAATGAACCGATCAGGCGACCGGAACGATGTTCACGACCTTGCGGCCACGGTGGGTGCCGAACTGCACCGAACCGGCCTGCAGGGCGAACAGCGTGTCGTCGCCGCCACGGCCGACGCCGGAGCCCGGGTGGAAGTGGGTGCCACGCTGGCGGATCAGGATCTCACCCGCGTTGACGACCTGACCGCCGAAGCGCTTCACGCCGAGCCGCTGGGCATTGGAGTCGCGCCCGTTCCGGGTGGACGATGCGCCCTTCTTGTGTGCCATGTCTCAGTCCCTCTTACTTCGCAGCCGCGGGGATACCGGTGACCTTGATCGCCGTGTACTGCTGGCGGTGACCCTGGCGACGGCGGTAGCCGGTCTTGTTCTTGTAGCGCAGGATGTCGATCTTGGCGCCCTTGTGGTGGTCCACGACCTCGGCCGTGACCTTGATGCCGGCCAGGACCCACGGGTCGCTGGTCACGGCGTCGCCGTCGACAACGAGCAGGGTCGAGAGCTCGACCGTGTCGCCAACCTTGGCAGTGGAAATCTTGTCAACCTCAACGATGTCGCCGACAGCAACCTTGTGCTGGCGACCACCGCTGCGCACGATGGCGTACACGCGGATCTCTCTCTCACTCGGGATCGAAACCTCTGAAGCCAGCCACTCACACGGACCCGAGGGCCCGCGGCGTTCCGGAATCGGACGAGCGGCCTCTCCCGACGAGCGGGAGGGAGGTGCTCAGAGGCGCGACGCGTCGATAGACACGCCGACGGTCTAGGTTACGGGCGGCTGCCTCGGAGGGTCAAATTCGCCCGTTCGGTACGGGCCGCCCCGGTGAGGGGGCGGCCCGTACCCACCGGTCAGTCCTGGGCCGGGGCGGCGGTCTTCTCCGCCGCCTTCTTGGCCGGGGCCTTCTTGGTGGTGGTCTTCTTCGCCGCGGTCTTCTTGGTCGCCGCCGTCTTCTTGGTGGCGGCCTTCTTGGCCGTGGTCTTCTTCGCCGCGGTCTTGCGCGCCGCCGTCTTCTTGACGGGGGCGGGCTCGGTCTCGGCCTCGGCGGCCTCCGGAGCCGTCTCGGTGGCCTCGGCCGGAGCCGTGGTCACCACGAGGACGGCCGCCTCCTCGGCGCCCGAGGGCGAGCCGGCGGGAGCGGTGGCCTTACGGACCACCCGGCGGCGGGCCCGCGGCGGGGCGGCCACGGGGGCCTCCTCGGCGACGGGCTCGGCGACCGGCTCGGCGACCGGCGCCACGACGGGCTCCGGCTCCGGGGCGGTCTCGACGACCGGCTCGACGACGGTCGGCGCGGCGGCCGGCTCCGTGGTCGAGACGACCGGGGAGGTCACCCGGCGGGTGGCACGGCGACGGCCGCGCGGGGCCGGGGCGACGGTCTCCTCGGCGACCGGCTCGGCGACCGGGGCCACGACGGGCTCCGGCTCGGCGACCGGCTCCGGCGCCGCCACGGGCTCAGGCTTCGGCTCGGCCTTCGGCTTCGACTCGAACTCGACGGCCTCGGTCTCCACGACCTGCCGCGCGGCGGCCGGCGCGGACACCCGGCGGGTCGCCCGACGACGGCCACGACCGCGCGTCGCGGCCGCCTCCGCCTCGGCGATGGAGCCGTACAGCTCCTCGTCCGCGGCGATCGGCTCGGGCAGGGCCACCGGTGCGGCCAGCTCGGCGGCGACCTCGGCCTCGGTCTCGGTCTCGGCGTCCGTCTCGGTGGGCTCGGTGACCTCGGCGTGCTCGTGCTCGTGCTCGTGGACGTGCTCGGCGCCGCCGCGGCCGCGCTTCTTCGAGCGCTTGCCGCCGCCGCCGCCACCGGCGGTGCTCGGCTGCTCCATGTGCACGATGACACCGCGGCCGTTGCAGTGGACGCAGGTCTCGGAGAAGGACTCCAGGAGGCCCTGGCCGACCCGCTTGCGGGTCATCTGCACCAGGCCGAGCGAGGTGACCTCGGCCACCTGGTGCTTGGTCCGGTCCCGGCCCAGGCACTCCAGCAGGCGGCGCAGCACCAGATCGCGGTTGGACTCCAGGACCATGTCGATGAAGTCGATGACGACGATGCCGCCGAGGTCGCGCAGCCGGAGCTGACGCACGATCTCCTCGGCCGCTTCGAGGTTGTTCCTCGTCACGGTCTCTTCGAGGTTGCCGCCCTGGCCGGTGAACTTGCCGGTGTTGACGTCGACGACGATCATCGCCTCGGTCTTGTCGATCACCAGCGAGCCGCCGCTGGGCAGCCAGACCTTGCGGTCGAGCGCCTTCATGAGCTGCTCGTCGATCCGGTACGTCGCGAAGACGTCGACCTCGCTCGTCCACTTGGACAGGCGGTCGGTCAGGTCCGGGGCGACGTGGTGCACGTAGCCGTGGATGGTCTCCCACGCCTCGTCACCGCTGACGATGACCTTTGAGAAGTCCTCGTTGAAGATGTCGCGGACGACCCGGACGGTCATGTCCGGCTCGCCGTAGAGCAGCGTCGGGGCGTTGCCGCTCTTCGCCTTCTTCTGGATGTCCTCCCACTGCGCCTGCAGTCGCTCGACGTCGCGGCGCAGCTCGTCCTCGCTCGCGCCCTCCGCGGCGGTGCGCACGATGACGCCCGCGTCCTCGGGGACGATCTTCTTGAGGATGGTCTTGAGGCGGGCGCGCTCGGTGTCCGGGAGCTTGCGGCTGATGCCGGTCATCGAGCCCTCGGGCACGTACACGAGGTAGCGGCCGGGCAGCGAGACCTGGCTGGTCAGTCGGGCGCCCTTGTGGCCGATCGGGTCCTTCGTCACCTGGACGAGGACCGACTGGCCGGACTTGAGGGCGGTCTCGATGCGGCGCGGGCCGTTGCCCATGCCGAGGGCCTCGAAGTTGACCTCACCGGCGTACAGGACGGCGTTGCGGCCCTTGCCGATGTCGACGAAGGCGGCCTCCATGGACGGCAGGACGTTCTGGACCTTGCCCAGGTAGACGTTGCCGACGTACGAGGTGGCCTGCTCCTTGTTGACGTAGTGCTCGACGAGCACGTTGTCCTCGAGGACGCCGATCTGGGTGCGCTCGCCGCTCTGGCGCACGACCATGACGCGCTCGACGGCCTCGCGGCGGGCCAGGAACTCGGCCTCCGTGATGATCGGGACGCGGCGGCGGCCCTGCTCGCGGCCCTCGCGGCGGCGCTGCTTCTTGGCCTCGAGGCGGGTCGAGCCCTTGATGGACTGGACCTCGTCGGCGCCGGTGCCGGGCTCGGCCTTCTCACGGGCCGGGCGGGGCTCGCGGACCTTGACGACCGTACGGACGCCCTCCTCGTCGGTGCCCTCGACGTCGGCGGAGGCGTCCCCGCTGCGACGGCGGCGGCGACGACGGCGACGGGAGCTGCTGGAGCCGCCGGCGAAGGCCTCGGCCTCGTCGTGCTCCTCCTCGCCGTCCTCGGACTCCTCGGTCTCGTCGGAGTCGTCGGAGCGCGGCTCCTCGCCCTCCTCGGACTCCTCGACCTCGGTGAGCTCACCGCGACGACGGCGGCGGCCGCCACGGCGGCGACGACGGGACGGGCGGTCCTCGTACTCGTCGGTCTCCTCGGCCTCGGCCTCCTCGACCTCGTCGGCGACGGCCTCGACCTCGGGCTCGTCGGCGACGGTGGCCGGGACGGGCTCGACGGCGACGGGCTCGCCACGGCGGCGACGGCGACGGCGGGAGCCCTCGGGGCGCTCGGCGGGCTCGGGGGCCTCCTCGACCTCGACCTCGGCCTCGGCCTCGACGAGCTCGATCTCCTCGACCGTCTCGTCGTCCTCCGGCTCCACCGGGGCGGCGGCGGCGGCCGCGGCGGCGGTCTCCGGGGTCTGGAACATCGGCTCGGTGAAGACCGGCGCCTGGAAGACGGCGACGGAGGGGCGCGCGGCACGGCGCGACTCGCGGGCCGGGGCGGGCTCGGAGGTGAACTGCGGGGAGGTCGCGCGGCGGCGGCCGCGGCCACGGGTCGCGGCGGTCTCGGCGGCGGTGACCTCGGCCTCGTCGGCGGTGATCTGCGCAACGGCGGCCGTCGGCAGCGACTCGCCGGTGACGGCGGCCTCGGTGGTGGCGGCCGCCTCGGTGGTCACCTCGGGCGAGGTGACCTTACGGGTGGCACGGCGGCGGGTACGCGGCGCGGGCGCGGCGGCCTCCTCCGCGACCTCGGCGGCCGGGGCGGTCTCGACGACCGGCTCGGCGGGCGCCACGGCCGCGGTCTCCACGGCCGCGGTCTCCTCGGCGGCGGCAGGCGCGCCGGCCGGGGCGGTGGCCTTACGGGTGGCACGGCGGCGCGGGCGGGCCGGGGCGGCCTCGGGGGCCTCCTCGGCGACCGGCTCGGCCGGCGTGACCGCGGTGGTCTCTTCGGGGGTCTCGGCGGCGACCGGGGAGGTCACCGGCGAGGTGGCCTTACGGGTGGCACGGCGGCGCGGGCGGGCCGGGGCGGCCTCGGGGGCCTCCTCGACGGCCTCGGGGGCGACGGCCTCGGCGGCGGGTGCCTCCACGGCCGGCTCCGGGGTCTCCACGGCGGGTGCCGCGGTCTCGGCGGCCGGTGCGGTGGCCTTGCGGGTGGCCCGGCGGCGGGCACGCGGCGCGGGTGCGGCCTCGGTCTCGGCCGGGGCGGCCTCCACGGCGGCGGTCTCGGTGGCCGTCGGGGCCTCGGTGGCCTCGGCGGTCCCGCCCGTCACCGGCGGACCGGCGGGGCGGGAAGCGGCGCGGCGCCTGCGGCGCGGCGGCAGCTTGTCACCGGGGGCGTTGGTGTCTTCGTTGGACTCGAGCATGCGGGGTTCTCCCGTCACGCTCCCGGGCGCCGCGTCTTGGTCCGGTCCGGCGGCACGGTCACGCCTGTGGCGCGGTGCCGCCGTCCGGGGCGCGGGCGCCGCACGGGAGCTCTATGTCTGGCTCGCCGGTTCCGTCCGCACTGTGCGGACGGCCTGGCGAAAGTCTCCTGGTCAGTGCGCTGCCCGACCCAGGTGGCTCCCGAGTACCAGGGCGGCGCTACAACGACCGCTCCCTACGCGATGCCGGCACCCGGCGCCGTCGCAGAGGCGGTCGCGGCGGCCGTGGTAGTTGCGGCCTTGACTGCCTCGCGGTCGGGCGCGAGCGGGTCGGTCACCGTGCCGGACTCCTCGTCGAAGAGCCCCTGCGCCAGCCTGGTCACCGCAGCGGGGACCGGCGGCGCCAGGTCGGCCACAGCTCGGAGACCGGACAGGACGTCGTCGGGTCGTACGGCAGGTGTCACGTGCCGAACAACCAGCCGCAGTATCGCACAGGCGCTGTCCAGCGGCCTATCACCCTGGGGATCGCCCTGGGGAGCCGTCGCCGTCAGCTCGGTGACCGCGGAGCGTGCGTCGAAGGTGCGGACGCCGTTCTTGGTCTTGCGCTGTACTTCCACGGTCTCGGCCGCGAGAAACGCCTGGACGGCCTTCTCGACGTCCTCGACGGCGACGCCTTCGAGGCGCAGCTCCCAGATGGACGCGGTGAGCCGGTCGGCGAGGCCCGAGGTCCGGGCCTCGACGGCGTCGGTGATGTCGAGGCCGGCCGGGAGGGACTCGTCGAGCAGGACCCGCAGGGTCTCCGGGTCGCGCGTCTCGGTGAGGGCGATCTCCAGGTATTCGGCCTCGGAGCCCGTACCCGTGGGGGCGGCGTTGGCGTACGACACCTTGGGGTGCGGGGTGAAGCCGGCCGAGTACGCCATGGGCACCTCGGCACGGCGCAGCGCACGCTCGAAAGCGCGCTGGAAGTCACGGTGGCTGGTGAACCGGAGGCGGCCGCGCTTGGTGTAGCGCAGTCGGATGCGCTGCACCGCCGGTGCGGGCGGCGGGCCTTCGGGCTGTCGCTTGCCCAGTGGTTCTTCTCCTCGGTGCGGGGCGGGCGCGGGGGGCGCCGACCACGAGATGTGCGGGTGGCCCTGGGGGGTCCGCCCGGTTCACCCCCGCTTTCGCAGGGAGATCTCGGGGGCGGGCGCCGCGCCGGGGACGTTCGTTGTACTACCCAGAGTACGCGCCCGGGCCACCTCCGGTTCCCCGGACCCGGACGACCGGACTGAGCCGACCAGGGCACGCCAGGTGTCCCGGCGGGCCTCCCGCACGGCGGCGCGGGCCGAGCCGAGCGCTTCGCGGGCCGCGCGTCCGGCTCCGGCGAGCGTCTCCTTCGCGACGCGCCCGGCCGTGGCGGCGAGGCGACGGGCCGCTGCGGCGGCGCGGCGGGCCGGCGCCCAGACGTGGTCGCGGATCCAGTGTCCGACGGGTGTGCAGACGCTCCGCCAGAACCAGACCAGGGGCAGACCCACCAGGGTCCTCACCGTCCACTTCAGCGCCCGTCCGACGGCCCGCGACACGTACCCGGCGACGCGCCAGCACACGGCCAGCGCGTCCCGGACCTCGCGTGCGACGGGTACGAGGACCCGGTTCCAGAGCCACCCGAGGGGGACGACGATCCCGTACCGGACGAGCGGGACGAGGACGTACCGCCAGAGCCCCACCCACGGCCACACGAACACGGCCTTGGCCAGCAGTACGGTGGCGACGGCGATGCCCCGCCCGAGCCGGGGGAGGAGCCGGCCGAGGCCCTTGCCGGCCGGGGTCAGCACGTACCGGTCGAACCAGAGGACGGGCACGACGACGCCGTACCGCAGCAGCGGCACCAGGACGTACCGGAAGAGCGCGGAGACCGGTACGAACACGCCCTTCTCCAGGAGGAAGAAGAGCCCGCCGCCGAGCGGGACGAGGCCCCGGCGGTACAGCCAGACGGCGGGTGCGGCGATCCCGTACCGGCAGACGGGCACGACCACGTACCGCCAGAGGCCGACCCACGGCCAGACGAACACGGCCCTGGCCAGCCACCCGGCCCCGGTCCCCAGGCCCCGCCCGAGCCGGGGGAGGAACCACCCGAGTCCCGCCCCGACCGCCGCGAGGGCCCGGGCCAGGCCGCGGCCGGTCGGGCGCAGCACCGTGTGGTGGAGCCATCGTGCCGGCGCGGCGATCCCGTACCGGGCGACGGGCACGAGGAGGTACCGCCAGAGCCCCACCCACGGCCACACGAAGAGCAGCTTCCCCAGGACCCGGCCGCCGACCGCGAGGCCCCGGCCCACCGGGGTGAGCACCGTCCGGTGCAGCCACCGCACCGGACGGGCCACCAGATGGTGGAAGAGCCGTCCGAGGCCCCTCCCCACGCCGGTGAGCACCCGGGTGAGGGCCTGGTTCAGCCCGGTGAGCACATACGCGAGTCCCCGGCCCGCCGGGCGGAGCACCGCGCGGTCGAGGAAGTGGGCCGTGGCCACGAGGACGTCCCAGACCATGCGGACCGGCAGGACGGCGACCAGCACGACGATCCGGACCGGGATGCGGATCAGGGCGGGCGGCGGCGGGCTTTCCATGCTCATGCCCGACAGGACGCAACGGCCCGGCGGAGGGTTCTCCCTCACGCCGGGCCGTCTGCCGGATTCCTCTCCGGTCGGAGCTACTTCACGACCGACAGCGGCAGAAGCTTCTTGCCGGTGGGGCCGATCTGGATGTGTGTGTCCATCTGCGGGCAGACGCCGCAGTCGAAGCACGGGGTCCAGCGGCAGTCCTCGACCTCGGTCTCGTCGAGCGAGTCCTGCCAGTCCTCCCAGAGCCAGTCCTTGTCGAGACCGGAGTCCAGGTGGTCCCAGGGCAGGACCTCCTCGTAGGTGCGCTCGCGGGTCGTGTACCAGGCGACGTCGACGCCCATCTCCGGCAGCGTCTTCTCGGCGCAGGCCATCCAGCGGTCGTACGAGAAGTGCTCGCGCCAGCCGTCGAAGCGGCCGCCGTCCTCGTACACCGCGCGGATGACCGCGCCGATGCGACGGTCGCCGCGGGAGAGGAGGCCCTCGACGATGCCCGGCTTGCCGTCGTGGTAGCGGAAGCCGATCGAGCGGCCGTACTTCTTGTCGCCGCGGATCTTGTCGCGGAGCTTGCGCAGCCGCTCGTCCGTCTCCTCGGCCGACAGCTGCGGGGCCCACTGGAACGGGGTGTGCGGCTTGGGGACGAACCCGCCGATGGAGACGGTGCAGCGGATGTCGTTCTGGCCGGAGACCTTGCGGCCCTCGGCGATCACGTTCATCGCCATGTCGGCGATCTGGAGGACGTCCTCGTCGGTCTCCGTCGGCAGGCCGCACATGAAGTACAGCTTCACCTGGCGCCAGCCGTTGCCGTAAGCGGTGGAGACGGTCCGGATGAGGTCCTCCTCCGAGACCATCTTGTTGATGACCTTGCGCATGCGCTCGGAGCCGCCCTCGGGGGCGAAGGTGAGGCCGGAGCGGCGCCCGTTCCTGGTCAGTTCGTTGGCCAGGTCCACGTTGAAGGCGTCGACACGGGTGGACGGGAGGGACAGGCCCACCTTGTCCTCCGTGTACCGGTCGGCGAGGCCCTTGGCGATCTCACCGATCTCGGAGTGGTCCGCGGAGGACAGCGAGAGGAGGCCGACCTCCTCGAAGCCCGTCGCCTTGAGACCCTTCTCGACCATCTCGCCGATGCCGGTGATGCTTCGCTCCCGCACGGGGCGCGTGATCATGCCGGCCTGGCAGAAGCGGCAGCCGCGGGTGCAGCCGCGGAAGATCTCGACGGACATGCGCTCGTGGACGGTCTCCGCGAGCGGCACGAGGGGCTGCTTGGGGTACGGCCACTCGTCGAGGTCCATGACGGTGTGCTTGGAGACGCGCCACGGCACACCGGACTTGTTGGGCACGACACGGCCGATGCGGCCGTCCGGCAGGTACTCCACGTCGTAGAACCGCGGGATGTACACCGAGCCGGTCTTCGCGAGGCGGAAGAGGACCTCCTCGCGGCCGCCCGGCCGGCCCTCGGCCTTCCAGGCGCGGATGATCTCGGTCATGTCGAGGACGGCCTGCTCGCCGTCGCCGATGATCGCCGCGTCGATGAAGTCCGCGATCGGCTCGGGGTTGAAGGCCGCGTGGCCGCCCGCGAGCACGATCGGGTGGTCGACGGTCCGGTCCTTCGACTCCAGCGGGATGCCGGCCAGGTCGAGGGCGGTGAGCATGTTCGTGTAGCCGAGCTCGGTGGAGAAGCTCAGGCCGAAGACGTCGAACGCGCCGACGGGGCGGTGGCTGTCGACCGTGAACTGGGGGACCTTGTGCTCCCGCATCAGCTCTTCGAGGTCCGGCCAGACGCTGTAGGTGCGCTCGGCGAGGACGCCCTCGCGCTCGTTGAGCACCTCGTAAAGGATCATGACGCCCTGGTTGGGCAGACCGACCTCGTACGCGTCCGGGTACATCAGCGCCCAGCGGACGTCGGCGGACTCCCACGGCTTGACCGTGGAGTTCAGCTCTCCACCGACGTACTGAATCGGCTTCTGCACGTGCGGGAGCAGAGCTTCGAGCTGCGGGAAGACAGACTCGGCAGCAGACATCTCGAACCTTCGTGAGCTGGCAGGGGGGCGACTCTCAAGCGTACCCCGGTGCTCAGTGGGTCAGGGACGCCGTGAGTTCGGGGGCCGCGGCCCTGGCCCAGACCTCGGGCAGCTTCCGCTCGGCGGCCGCGGCGGCGGCTTCCTCGCGTCCGTACAGAAGTCCCCAGGTGAAGGCCGTTTCACCCGCCCCGTGGGCCATGATCGCGAGCTCGCGCAGGGCGCCCCGGGCGACGACGGCGTCCTGGTGCTCGCCGAGCAGGCTCTGGACCGCCTTCACTCGTTTCGCCAGCCGCTTCGCGGGCTTGCCGAGGGTGGGACGGGCGGCCTCGGCCGCGTAGCGGGCGCGTTTGGCGGCCTTGCGGGCCTCGTGGAGAGCGAGGTCACGTTCGTGCTGGGGTTCGAGGGAGAGGGCGTGCCCGATCCGGCCGGCGAGGCGTTGGTGGTCCTTCCGGACGGCGCGGGCGAGGACCGTCCGGGCGTCGCCGGCGGCGTCCTTGCGCAGCGGCGGGTGGGCGAGGAGCGCGTCGAGGGCTCCGAGGAGGGCGAGGTGGCGGGCGGAGTCGAGGGCGGCGAGGGCCTGGCGGCGGGCGGCCCTGGCGTGGGCGGCGTCGCGGCGGCGCAGCCGGGCCTTGACCGGGCCGAGGACCAGGGTGCGCGGCAGCTCGTCGAGGCGGGCGCGCAGCCGTTCGTCGAGGACCTCCTGGTCGCGGGCGACGCCGAGCTCTCCGGCGAGCCATTTCAGCTCCTCGCCGATCGGGTCGGTGACCTCCCGGTCGAGGACCTTCCTGTACGTCTTGAAGGCGCTGCGCAGCCGGCGGCAGGCGACGCGCAGCTGGTGGACGGCGTCGGGCAGATCGCGCCGAACGGCGGGGTCGTACGCGACGATCGCCTCGACCTGTTCCCGTACGTAGGCGAGGACGGCGGCTCCTGCGGTGCCGGGCGCGCCGGGCGGCTCCGGCGTGGCCGCGGGCGCCGCGGGCTCCACGCCCGTCTCGGCGAGCGCGCGCGACAGTTTCGACGGGGAGTCCGAGGGCCGGATGCCGGCCTTCCTGAGGCGTTTCTCGACGGCGTCGAGGACGGCGGGGTCGGTGTCGTCGGCGAGTTCGACCTCGATCTCGGTCCAGGCGGCCTCTCCCCCGCTCGTGAGGCCCTCGGCGTGGACGGTGTCCACGGAGAGTTCGGCGAGGAGGGTGCCGTCGCCGTCGCGGAGGTGGCGGACGTCACGGGAGGAGCGGAGGCGGACGACGGGGACGACCTCGGCGTCCCGGACGCGGGACCGCAGGAGCCCCGCCAGGGACCGCGGGAGCGTGTCCGAGAGCGGGGCTCTGATCTCGTCGCGGATGCCGGAGGCGACGGGGAACTTCAGGTGCCAGCCGGCGTCCGCGCCTCCGGTGCGGCGGCGCAGGGTGAGCGCGTCGGCGGCGAGTCGCAGGTCGGCCGTGTCGTAGTAGACGGCGTCGAGTTCGGTGACGCCCTCGTCGGTGACCGAGGCCACCCCGGCCGCCCGGGTCAGGTCCGGAAGGCCGGTTCGGGAGGTGGCTTCGTACTTCCGCTCGATCTCTCGCTTCGTGTCCGCCATGAATCGAATCTAGACGGGAAGTGAACTCCGCGGGAGTACGCCCCTCAGCCTGTCCGGAAATCCCGGGAGGGAACCGCCGGACGTCCTTCAGGCCGTCATGGGCCGCTGGACCCTGATCGACTGGAGCAGTCCGATCGCCACCCACACCGCGAACATCGACGAGCCGCCGTACGAGACGAACGGCAGCGGAAGGCCGGCGACCGGCATGATGCCGAGCGTCATGCCGATGTTCTCGAAGGACTGGAAGGCGAACCAGGCGATGATCCCGGCCGCGACGACCGTGCCGTAGAGCTCGGTGGTCTCGCGGGCGATCCGGCAGGCCCGCCAGAGGACGACGCCGAGGAGCAGCAGGATCAGGCCGGCACCGACGAAGCCCAGCTCCTCCCCCGCCACCGTGAAGACGAAGTCGGTCTGCTGCTCGGGCACGAACTGGCCGGTCGTCTGGGAGCCCTTGAAGAGTCCGGAGCCGAGGAGGCCGCCGGAGCCGATCGCGATCCGGGCCTGGTTGGTGTTGTAGCCGACGCCGGCCGGGTCGAGGTCGGGGTTGGCGAAGGCCGCGAAGCGGTTGATCTGGTACTCGTCGAGCATGCCGAGCGCGGTGACGAGGACCGCGCCTCCGACGCCGGCGCCGATCAGTCCGAGGACCCAGCGGTTGGAGGCGCCGGAGGCGAGCAGCACGCCGAGCACGATGACCGCCATGACCATGACCGAGCCGAGGTCCGGCATCAGCATGACGATGCCCATGGGGAGCGCGGCCAGGGTGAGGGCCTTGGCGACGGTGCGGTGGTCGGGGTGGATCTGGTCTCCGGCGTCGACCTTCGCGGCCAGCAGCATCGCCATCACCAGGATGATCGTGATCTTCACGAACTCGCTGGGCTGGAGCGAGAAGCCGCCGCCGACGACGATCCACGCGTGGGCGCCGTTGATGGTGGCGCCGAGCGGGGTGAGGACGGCGAGGATCAGCACGATCGAGAGGCCGTAGAGGACCGGTACCGCGCCGCGCAGGGTGCGGTGGCCGAGCCAGATCGTGCCGATCATCAGGGCGACCCCGATGCCGGTGTTGAGCACGTGCCGGAAGAGGAAGTAGTACGGGTCGCCGTTGTTGAGCTCGGTGCGGCCGCGGGTGGCGGACCAGACGAGCAGCGCCCCGATGAAGGAGAGCGCGAGCGCGGAGAGCAGTATCGGCCAGTCGAGCCGGCGGACCACCGAGTCGCGGGCGGCCAGCTTGGCGAGCGTGCCGCGTTCGGGGGCGTACCGGGAGATGGAGAAGCCGTGGGGTGCGGTCATCGGTTCAGTCCCTCCGCCAGGTGGCGGGCGGGCCCGCGAGTTCCTGCTGGTCGGGCTTGTCGGGGTCGGCCTGGTCCGGGTCGGCCGGGTCGGGCTGCCGGGTGCCGTCCGGCGTGTTCAGGGGCGCGTCGGGGTCGACCTTCCCGACCTCCGGGTCGTACGGCTTGATCTTCGGGGCATCGATGGAGCCGTCGGCCTCGATCTTCGGGAGGCTCTTCTGCGGCTGCGGCAGCAGGGCGCGCTTGAGGTCCTGGTTGCCGGCGTCGTCGAGTCCGTAGAGCGCGTCGTAGATGTTGCGCACGGCGGGGCCGGAGGCGCCGGAGCCGGTACCACCCTGGGCGATCGTCATGACGATCGCGTAGTCCTTGGTGTACGTGGCGAACCAGGAGGTCGTCTGCTTGCCGTAGACCTCGGCGGTACCCGTCTTGGCGTGCATCGGGATCTTGTCCTGCGGCCAGCCGCCGAATCGCCAGGCGGCCGTACCGCGGGTGGCGACTCCCGCGAGGGCCTCCTCTATCAAGGCCTGCGTCTTGGTGTCCATGGGGAGCCTGCCGTGCGCCTTGGGCTTGATCTCGGTGACCTTCTTGCCGTCGGGGCTGACGATCGCCTTGCCGACGGTGGGGTTCCAGAGGGTGCCGCCGTTGGCGATGGCGGCGTAGATGGTGGCCATCTGGATGGGGGTGACGAGGGTGTCGCCCTGCCCGATGGAGTAGTTGACGGAGTCACCGGCGCGCATCAGGTTGCCTTCGAGGCAGTTCTCGTACGAGAGCTGCTGGACGTACGTGCCGCCCCTCTTGCCGATGCGGCACCAGTAGTCCTTGTTGTCCGCCCAGAAGTCCTGCTTCCACTTCCGGTCGGGGACACGGCCGGTGACCTCGTTGGGGAGGTCGATGCCGGTCTCGGCGCCGAGGCCGAACTGGTGGGCCGTCTTGTAGAACCAGTCCTTGGCGTCCTTCTTCGGCTTCATCCCGCCGTCCTTCTGCCACTGCTGGTGGGAGAGGGCGTAGTAGACGGTGTCGCAGGAGACTTCGAGGGCCTGGCCGAGGGTGATGGAGCCGTGGCCCTGGGACTCGAAGTTCTTGAAGACCTGGTTGCCGATGGAGTACGAGGAGGGGCACGGGTAGCGCCCGTTGAAGTCGTATCCGGCGTTGACGGCGGCGGTCGTCGGGATGACCTTGAAGATCGAGCCGGGGGCGGCCTGGCCCTGGATGGCCCGGTTGAGGAGCGGGAAGTTGGAGTCCTTGCCGGTGAGGGCCGCGTAGTCCTTGGCGGAGATGCCGCCGACCCAGGCGTTGGGGTCGTAGTCGGGCTGGGAGGCCATGGCGACGATCCGGCCGGTCTTGTTCTCCATGACCACGACGGCGCCGGAGTCGGCCTTGTAGTTCTCGCTGGTGTTCTTGTCGTGCACCTTGCGGGCCTCGACCATCGCGTTGTGCAACTCCCACTCGGCGACCGCCTGCACGCGGGCGTCGATGGAGGTGACGACGTTGGAGCCGGGGACCGCGGGGTCGTTCTGGGCCTGGCCGATGACCCGGCCGAGGTTGTCGACCTCGTAGCGGGTGACGCCGGCCTTGCCGCGCAGTTCCTTGTCGTACGTGCGCTCCAGGCCGGATCGGCCGATCTGGTCGGAGCGGAGGAACGGCGAGTCGGAGTCCTTGGCCTTCTCGATCTCGCCGTCGGTGACGGGCGAGAGGTAGCCGAGGACCTGCGAGGTACGGGCCTTGCCGGGTGCCGGGTAGCGGCGGACGGCGGTGGGTTCGGCGGTGATGCCGGGGAAGTCCTCGGCGCGCTCGCGGATCTGGAGGGCCTGCTGGGTGGTGGCCTCGTCCGTGACCGGGATCGGCTGGTAGGGCGAACCGTTCCAGCAGGGCTTCGGGGTCTTGGAGTCGCAGAGCCGGATCTTGTTGATGACGTCGTCGGGCTTCATGTCGAGGACGTCGGCGAGCCGGGTCAGGACCGCCTTGCCGCGGTCCTTCATCTTCATCATCTCGGTGCGGGACGCGGAGACCACGAGCCGGGTCTCGTTGTCGGCCAGCGGGACGCCGCGGGCGTCGAGGACGGAGCCGCGCACGGCGGGCTGCACGACCTGCTGGACGTGGTTGTTCTTCGCCTCGTCCGTGTACTCCTTGCCGTTGCGGATCTGGAGGTACCAGAGCCGGCCCCCCAGGGTCAGCAGCAGCGAGAAGACGAGGATCTGGATGACGACGAGCCGGATCTGGACCCGAGGGGTCCGCCCTGTCTCGGGGATGTTGCTCATACGGCCGGGGCCCCCTCGGTCACAGTCGCTTGACTCCCTTGATGCGTCCGGCCCGTGAGGCGCGGCTCCGGGCGGTCTTCACCCGCAGGCCGCCTCTCTGGTTCCCGATCCTCAGGCCGGTGCCGGAGGAGAGCCAGCCGGAGGCGACGTCGGTTCCGTTGCCCCCGCCCGCGTCGGCGAGCGGGTCGTTCTCCGCTCGGCGGGCCAGCGCCATGATGAGCGGCACCGTGAAGGGCGCGAGGAGCAGGTCGTACACGGCCGCGGTGAACAGCAGGAACCCCAGGCCGACATGGCGGGCGGCGGTGTCGCCGACGAGGGCGCCCACCCCCGCGTACAGCAGGGTGGAGCCGACGGCGGCCGCGACGACGACGGCCATCGGGCCGGTCGCCGAGGTCAGCCGGCCGTTCTCCGGGCGGGCCAGGCCGACGAGGTAGCCGATGACGCAGAGCACGAGGGCGTAGCGGCCGGCGGCGTGGTCGGCGGGCGGGGCCAGGTCGGCGAGAAGGCCGGCGCTGAAGCCGATGAGCGAGCCGCTGACCGGTCCGTACACCAGGGCCAGGCCGACCACGGTGAGCAGGACCAGGTCGGGTACGGCCCCGGGGAGCTGCAACCGGGCGAGCACGGAGACCTGCACGACCAGGGCCACCACGATCAGGGTGGCGGAGAGGAGGATCCGGTTGAACTTCACGGTGTCGCGTCCCCCTGGTCCTGGCCCTGCTGGTTCTGGCCCTGCTGGTTGCGCTGTCCGTCGGCGGCCCGCTGCCCGTCCGGTGGCGGTGGCGTCACCGTGACCGTGACGGTCGGCGCGGGCTTGGGCTTCTGCGGAAGGACCATGTCGCGCGGGTCGGCGCGGGGGGCCTGGACGACGACGCCGACGATGTCGAGCTTGGTGAAGCCGACGTACGGGCGGACGTAGATGTTGCGGGTCAGGCCGCCGCCCGCGGGGTCGACACGGACGACCTCGCCGACCGGGACGCCCGGCACGAAGGGCTTGTCGGCGCGCGAGCCGAAGGTCACGAGCCGGTCGCCCGGCTTCACCTTGGCCTTGCCGTTGAGGAGCTGCACGAGCAGCGGGCGGTCGCCCTGGCCGGTGGCGAAGCCGAGCTCGTCGGACTTCTCCATGCGCGTACCGACGGTGAAGTCGGGGTCGTTGGCGAGCAGGACCGTGGAGGTCGACGGGCCGACGGTGGTGACGCGGCCGACGAGCCCCGAGCCGTTCAGCACGGTCATGTCCCGCTTGATGCCGTCGCGCGCGCCCACGTCGACGGTGACGGTCCAGGAGAAGCCCTGTGCCGCTCCTATGGCGATGACCTGCGCGCCCTTGATGCCGTACTGCCCGGCGCCGGCGGTCTTGAGGATGGAGTCGAGCTCGCGCAGCCGGCTGCGGTTGCGGTCGTCGCTGCCGAGCTCCGCCTTGAGTTCGGCGTTCTCCTTCTCCAGGGCGGCGATCCGGGTGTGCCGCTCGCCGGAGTCCCTGACCGCGCCTATGGCGTTGCCGATGGGATCGACGGCGGCCGCCACACCGTTCTCGACCGGCCCGAAGACCGCCGCTGCGGCCTGCCGGGCACCGTCGACGGGTGACTCCTGACCGCCGCGGATGTCCACCGTGATCAGTGCGAACGCGATGGCGATCAGCAGCACCAGGAGCAGCCGGCTCTCTCGTGTGTCCCTCACGTGCGGCGGCCGTGCCTTTCCTCGTGGTTCGGTTGTTCGACTGTGCGGTGTACGGCTGTGCGGTGGTGCCCACATGGGCCGTACGGGTGGTGCTAGCGGCGCGGCTGGGCGTCCAGGACCTGCTGGAGGGCCTCGAACTCCTCCACGCACTTGCCGGAGCCGAGCGCCACCGAGTCCAGCGGGTCCTCGGCGATGTGGATCGGCATGCCGGTCTCGCGGCGGAGGCGCTCGTCGAGGCCGCGGAGCAGGGCGCCGCCACCCGTGAGAACGATGCCACGGTCCATGACGTCACCGGAGAGCTCCGGCGGGCACTTGTCGAGGGTGGTCTTCACCGCGTCGACGATGGCGTTGACCGGCTCCTCGATGGCCTTGCGGACCTCGGCGGCCGAGATGACCACGGTCTTGGGCAGACCGGAGACGAGGTCGCGGCCGCGGATCTCGGTGTGCTCGTCCTTGTCGAGGTCGTACGCGGAGCCGATGGTGATCTTGATCTGCTCGGCGGTGCGCTCACCGAGGAGGAGCGAGTACTCCTTCTTGATGTGCTGGATGATCGCGTTGTCCAGTTCGTCGCCGGCCACCCGGATCGACTGTGCCGTGACGATTCCGCCGAGGGAGATGACGGCGACCTCGGTGGTGCCGCCGCCGATGTCCACGACCATGTTGCCGGTGGCCTCGTGGACCGGGAGGCCCGAGCCGATGGCCGCCGCCATGGGCTCCTCGATGATGTGCACCTGGCGGGCGCCGGCCTGCGTCGAGGCCTCGATGACGGCGCGGCGCTCCACTCCGGTGATGCCGGAGGGCACGCAGACGACGACCCGGGGGCGGGCCAGGTAGCGGCGCTTGTGGATCTTGAGGATGAAGTAGCGGAGCATCCGCTCGGTGATCTCGAAGTCGGCGATCACGCCGTCCTTCAGTGGCCGGACGGCGACGATGTTGCCGGGGGTCCGGCCGATCATCTTCTTCGCCTCGGCTCCCACGGCGAGGATGCCGCCGGTGTTGGTGTTGATCGCCACGACGGACGGCTCGTTGAGGACGATGCCACGCCCCCTGACGTACACCAGCGTGTTGGCAGTCCCGAGGTCGATAGCCATGTCACGGCCGATGAACGACATTGAGTTCCCCTTGTTTCCCATGAGGATGCTTCGGGCCTTCCCCAGCGAGCGTTGACGGCTTCTCAGGCAGGCGAAACGGTGGCTGAAATGGGTGGCTGAAGGTGGTGCGGCGTGGAGTTTTCCATCGTAGTGCCGCCCGCCCGGATACCGCGCGGTGGTCCACCTCTGTACAGGTGACGGTAGGACGCGGCGATCCGTTCCCGGGATCGGCGTTCATATGCCTGGGGGCGACCGAATTCCTTCGGTCGCCCCACAGGCTGCTGCTTTCGGCTGACGCCGAGTCAGCGAAGTCGGGTCCGCCTCAGACGAGACCGGGGAAGAAGATCTTCAGCTCGCGCAGGGCCGACTCCTCCGAGTCGGAGGCGTGGATGAGGTTCTCCCGGACGATGGTGCCGAAGTCGCCGCGGATCGAACCGGGCGCGGCGGCGATCGGGTCGGTCGGACCGGCCAGCTGGCGAACACCCTCGATGACCCGCTCGCCCTCGACGACGAGCGCGACGACGGGGCCGGAGGACATGAAGCCCATCAGCGGCTCGTAGAACGGCTTGCCCTTGTGCTCGCCGTAGTGCTGCTCCAGGGTCTCCTGGTCCAGCTCGCGCAGCTCCAGGGCCGCCAGGGTCCAGCCGGCCTTGCGCTCGATACGGCCGATGATCTCGCCGATCAGGCCACGGCGGACGGCGTCGGGCTTGAGCAGGACGAGCGTGCGCTGGCTCACGGGGGAACTCCTTCGGAAAAGCGGTGTGCGGGACCTCCGAGGCTACAGGCCCCGCACGCCCCTCGATTACGCAGCGTCAGGCCCTGCCGAGGCCCCCGCGGCCTGGGCCTCGGCCCACCGTGCCTTGATGTCGTCAATCCGTCGCCCATAGTGAACGGACGCCCACCACAGACCGGCGAAAACCGCCCCGAGGAAGAACATCGTCGGCACGACGAATCCGCTGAGGATCAGGCCGATCTGCAGGGCCCAGCCGAGCTGCACTCCGCCGGGGCGGGTGACCATCCCACAGAGCAGCACCGAGATGACCATCGCGACACCGCAGACCCACCAGACGGTGGACATCGCGAGGCTGTCGTCCTTCATCGCGACGAGACCGGCGAAGCCGATCACGAAGAACTCGCCGATGAGCGTCGAGGAACAGAGCGTACGCATCGGGTTCAGCCCCTTCGCAGCAGCAGCCGGGCGTCGCCGACCGTGAAGATCGAACCGGTCACGAGGACACCCGCGCCGCCGTACTCGGCCTCTTCCTCCGCGAGGGTGATGGCCGCCTCCAGGGCGTCGGGCAGTCGCGGCTCCACGACCACCCGGTCCTCGCCGAAGACCTCGACCGCGATGGCGGCGAGCTCGTCCACGTCCGTGGCACGGGGGTTGGAGTTCGCCGTGACGACGACCTCCGCGAAGAGGGGCTCGAAGGCCTCCAGAAGGCCCTTGGCGTCCTTGTCGCCGCTCGTGGAGACCACGCCGACCAGCCGCGAGAAACCGAAGGCCTCGCTGACGCCCTCCGCCGTCGCCCGCGCGCCGTGCGGGTTGTGCGCGGCGTCCAGGATCACCGTCGGGGACGAGCGGACGATCTCCAGACGGCCGGGCGAGGCCACCTGGGCGAAGGCCTGCCGGACCGTGTCGAGGTCCAGAGTCCGGGCGTGCTCCGAGCCGATCCCGAAGAAGGCCTCGACCGCCGCCAGCGCCACCGCCGCGTTGTGCGCCTGGTAGGCGCCGTGCAGCGGCAGGAAGATGTTGTCGTACTCGCCGCCCAGACCGCGCAGGGTCAGGAGCTGGCCGCCGACCGCGACCTCGCGGGCGACGATGCCGAACTCCATGCCCTCGCGGGCCACGGTGGCGTCCGCCTCGACGGCCTTCTTCAGCAGGACCTGCGCCGCGTCCACCGGCTGCTGGGCCAGGATCACGGTCGCACCCTGCTTGACGATCCCGGACTTCTCGCCGGCGATCTCGGCGGTCGTCGCGCCGAGCCGGTCCGTGTGGTCCAGGTCGATCGGGGTGACGACGGCGACGGAGCCGTCGATGACGTTCGTCGCGTCCCAGGTGCCGCCCATGCCGACCTCGACGACGGCCACGTCGACCGGGGCGTCGGCGAAGGCCGCGTACGCCATTCCGGTGAGGACCTCGAAGAAGGAGAGCCGGTACTCCTCGCGGGCGTCGACCAGCTCCACGTACGGCTTGATGTCCCGGTACGTCTCGACGAACCGCTCGGCGGAGATCGGGGCGCCGTCCAGGCTGATGCGCTCGGTGATGCTCTGCACGTGCGGCGACGTGTACCGCCCGGTGCGCAGCTCGAAGGCGCCGAGCAGGGCCTCGATCATGCGGGCCGTCGACGTCTTGCCGTTGGTGCCGGTGATGTGGATCGAGGGGTACGCGCGCTGCGGCTCGCCCAGGACGTCCATCAGGGCCGCGATCCGGGTGACCGAGGGCTCCAGCTTGGTCTCGCCCCAGCGGGTGGACAGCTCGGTCTCGACCTCGCGCAGCGCCTTGTCGAGCTCCGGGTCCTCCGGGCGGCTCGGCACCGGATCGCCCTGGGGCCGGCCGCCCTGGGTGCGCAGGGTACGGCTGCCGGCCTCGATCACCGCCAGGTCGGGGTCGCGCTGGGTCTCGGTGTCGACGATGTCGTCGAACTGGTCGTCGCTCTGGTCGCTCGGCTCACTCACGGGCCCAGTCTACGGACGGGTTCCGACACCACGACCGACAGGACCATGGACCCGGCCCTTTCGGGCGTTCCGGTCCACCGTCCGCCCTGTCGGCGGGCGAAGTCGGTGATCTTGGACAGAGGGATCGGCCTCGACACGGCCGGCACGCTCCGCACGGACGAGGGCGCCGCCCGTCTCAGCGCGACAGGCCCGTCGGCAGCAGCGCCGTCACCTGGTAGCCGTCGCCCTCCCGGCGGGCCTTCAGAGTGCCGCCCATGCTGCTGACCCGCTCCTCCATCGAGAACAGCCCGGTGCCGGTGGAGACGGGGGCCGGATCCGGCGGGGTCTTCGGCAGCGGGTTGCGGACCTCGATGCGCAGATCGGGTCCCTCCACCGTGATCGCGACCGTGACGGGCAGCCCGGGGGCGTGTTTCGCGGCGTTCGTCAGGCACTCCCGCACGACCCGGTGGACGGCGGCCTGCCGCAGCGGCGAGAGGGCCTTCGCCTCCTCGGCGACCGTCAGTTCGACGGGGCCTCCCATCCGCTCGCTCTCCCCGGCGAGCTCGGCGAGCCCTTCGAGGCCGGGGGTGGCCACGTCCCGGTCGGCGCGGCGCACGATCGTCTCGTTGAGCATGAGATGGGCGCGCCGTGCGGTGTCCGCGAGCTCCTCGAAGTCCCTCTGGTGACCCTCGCCCCTGGCCCGTACGGCGAGGACCTCGGCCCGCACCGCGAGCACGGTCAGCTCGCGGCCGACCAGGTCGTGGACGTCCCGGCCGACGGAGATCCGCTCCTCCTGGACGGCCTGCCGGGCGGCCGCCTCGCGCCGCTGGACCTCCAGGGCGCGGACGAGGTCCTGCCGGTACGCGGCGATGCCGACGCCCGCCGCGAGGACGCCGATCGGGACGACCAGGCTCAGGAAGTCGCTCAGGGTGGCGCCGTGGCGAGCGGGCCAGCCGGGTGTCAGGAAGAGGCCGTAGGCGACGCCGACGTACAGCAGGGTGGCGACGACGGCGGCGCGGCGCCCCCGGTACCGGCCGATCGAGTACAGCGCGAACTGGATCATGGTCAGCTCGTGCAGCCAGCCCATCAGGCCGAGCGCCACCAGGTACGGCACCCAGGGCAGCCGGCGCCGGAGCACCAGGGTGGCGGCGCCGGCCGCGAGGACCAGGGTGGCGGTGACGCCGGTCAGCGAGTTGTCGGCGCGGGCGAGCCCCGGCACGTCCAGGCACATGAGGCCGAAGGCGCTGAGCGCGGCGACGACGTCGAGGGCACGGGGCGAGACCGCCCACCGGTCCACGCAACGGCGCAGCGCGGGGACGGTGGGGAGGCGGAGCATGCCTTCCATCATCCAAGGTCTTTCGTCCCGACGACGTGGACCTGAAGTCCCGTCTGATGTGACATCGGGCACTTCGTCCCATTTCCTGTTTCGCGTCGGCCCCGGTCGCGACGGAGCCCGGGGCATACGGGAAGAGGCCCGGAACCGAGTACCGGTTCCGGGCCCCTCCTCGTGCCGCACTAGGCCTGCGGCAGGGTCGCCAGCTGGGCCTGGATGCGGGCGATGTCCTCGTCCGCCTTGGCGAGGCGGCCCTTGATCTTGTCCACGACGTTGTCGGGGGCCTTGGCCAGGAAGGCCTCGTTCCCGAGCTTGGCCTCGGCCTGGGCCTTCTCCTTCTCCGCCGCCGCGAGGTCCTTCGCGAGACGCTTGCGCTCCGCGGCCACGTCGATCGTGCCCGACAGGTCGAGCGCGACCGTGGCGCCGGCGACCGGCAGGGAGGCGGTGGCGGCGAAGCCCTCGCCCTCCGGCTGGAGGCGCAGGATCTGGCGGATGGCGGCCTCGTGGGCGACGAGCGGGGTGCCGTCGACGGTGAGGCGGGCCGGCACCTTCTGGGCGTCCTGGAGACCCTGCTCCTTGCGGAAGCGGCGGACCTCGGTGACGACCCGCTGGACCAGCTCGATCTCACGCTCGGCGCCCTTGTCGTGGAAGCCGCCCGGGGCGTCAGCCCCAGGAACGAACACAGCCTTCGGCCAGTCGGCGACCACCAGGGACTCACCGCCGGTGAGGGTGGTCCACAGGGTGTCGGTGACGAACGGGACGATCGGGTGCAGCAGCCGCAGCATGACGTCCAGGACCTCGCCGAGGACCCGGCCGGAGACCTTGGCGCCCTCGCCGCCCGCGAAGAACGTGGTCTTCGACAGCTCGACGTACCAGGCGAAGACCTCGTCCCACGCGAAGTGGTAGAGGGTGTCGGCCAGCTTGGCGAACTGGAAGTCCTCGTAGTACGCGTCGGCCTGCGCGACCGTCTCGTTGAGCCGGGACAGGATCCAGCGGTCGGTCGCCGACATCTCGGAGGCGTCCGGCAGCGGGCCCTCGATCGTGGCGCCGTTCATCATCGCGAAACGGGTCGCGTTCCAGATCTTGTTGGCGAAGTTCCGGGACGCCTGGACCCAGTCCTCGCCGATCGGGACGTCGACGCCCGGGTTGGCGCCCTTGGCCAGGGTGAAGCGCAGGGCGTCGGAGCCGTACTTGTCCATCCAGTCCAGCGGGTTGACCGTGTTCCCGAACGACTTCGACATCTTCTTGCCGAACTCGTCACGAACCATGCCGTGGAAGGCGATCGTGCGGAACGGCGGCTGCCCGTCCATCGCGTACAGACCGAACATCATCATCCGGGCGACCCAGAAGAACATCAGGTCGTAGCCGGTGACCAGGACGGAGTTCGGGTAGAACTTCTCCAGGTCCGGCGTCTTCTCGGGCCAGCCCATCGTCGAGAACGGCCACAGGCCGGACGAGAACCACGTGTCGAGGACGTCGGTGTCCTGCGTCCAGCCCTCACCCGTGGGTGCCTCGTCGTCGGGACCGACACAGACCAGCTCGCCGTTCGGGCCGTGCCAGACGGGAATGCGGTGGCCCCACCACAGCTGACGCGAGATGCACCAGTCGTTCAGGTTGTCGACCCAGTCGAAGTACCGCTGCGACATGTCCGCCGGGTGGATGTCGACCCGACCGTCGCGGACCGCGTCACCCGCGGCCTTGGCGAGGGTCTCGACCTTGACCCACCACTGCAGCGACAGACGCGGCTCCAGCGTCGTCTTGCAGCGCGAGCAGTGGCCGACGGAGTGGACGTACGGGCGCTTCTCGGCGACGATCCGGCCCTCGGCCCGCAGCGCGGCGACGATCGCGGAGCGCGCCTCGAAACGGTCCAGGCCCTGGAAGGGGCCGTGCACGGTGATCACACCGCGCTCGTCGAGGACCTCGATGGACTCGAGGTCGTGGCGCTGGCCGATGGCGAAGTCGTTCGGGTCGTGCGCCGGGGTCACCTTGACGGCGCCGGTGCCGAACTCCGGGTCGACGTGCGTGTCGGCGACGACGGGGATGGTCCGGTCCGTCAGCGGCAGCTTGATCTGCTTGCCGATCAGGTGGGCGTAGCGCTCGTCGTCGGGGTGGACGGCGACGGCGGTGTCACCGAGCATCGTCTCGGCACGCGTGGTGGCGACGACGATGGTGTCCTCGCCCTCGCCGTACTTCATGGAGACGAGCTCGCCGTCGTCGTCCTGGTAGTCGACCTCGATGTCGGAGATGGCCGTCAGGCACCGCGGGCACCAGTTGATGATGCGCTCGGCGCGGTAGATCAGACCGTCGTCGAACATCTTCTTGAAGACCGTCTGGACGGCGCGGGAGAGACCCTCGTCCATGGTGAAGCGGTCGCGGCTCCACGCGAGGCCCTCGCCGAGGCGCCGCATCTGGCCGGCGATCTGCCCGCCGGACTCGGCCTTCCATTCCCAGACGCGCTCGACGAAGGCCTCGCGGCCCAGGTCGTGGCGGGACTTGCCCTCCTTGGCGAGCTCGCGCTCGACGACGTTCTGGGTGGCGATGCCGGCGTGGTCCATGCCGGGCTGCCACAGCGTCTCGAAGCCCTGCATGCGCTTGCGGCGGGTGAGGGCGTCGATCAGCGTGTGCTCGAAGGCGTGGCCCAGGTGGAGCGAGCCGGTGACGTTGGGCGGCGGGATGACGATCGTGTACGCGGGCTTCTCGCTCTTCGCGTCCGCCTCGAAGTAGCCGCGCTCTACCCAGCGCTCGTACAGCGGCCCCTCTACCTCGGCCGGCGCGTACGTCGTCGGCAGTTCGGTGGTGGGCGCTGTCTGCTGCTGAGTGTTCTCGGTCACGGGGCCAGTTTAGGGGTGTCGCGGTGCTGTCCTGAAACGCTTTGGTTCGGTAACGGTGTGGCCCCCGCCGCACTGACACCCCGGCGGTTCCGCCAGGATGTTCGGTAGGCATAAACATCCTGTGAGGGGAACCTGTCGATGAGCTACAACCAGCCGGGCCCGTACGGCCAGCAGCCGCAGCAGCCCGGGCCCTACGGCCAGCAGCCGGGACCGTACGGGCAGCAGCCGCAGCAGCCGGGACCGTACGGCGCGCAGCCCGGTTACGGCTACCCCCAGCAGGCCCCGCAGGGCGTCCCGCCGCAGCAGCCGCCCTACGGCTACCCGCAGCAGCCCCAGCAGCCCGGCCCGTACGGCCAGCAGCCCCAGTACGGCGCCCCCCAGGGCCCCGGCGGCTACGTCCCCCACCCGCCGGCCCCGAAGAAGTCCAAGGCGGGCTGGATCATCGGCGCGGTCGCGGTGGTGGCGGCGATCGGCGTGGGCGCGTACTTCATGCTGGGCGGCGGCGGCGCCTCGGTCGCGAACGACGGCCCGCACAAGCTGACGACCCCGGAGACGGTGCTCGGCGAGTACAAGAAGACCGCCGACAAGGGCTCCCAGAGCGACGACGACGACTTCGTCAAGGACGCCGAGAAGTTCGGCATGAAGAACCCGCAGCGCGTCAACGCGCAGTGGGAGGTCAAGAACGACGCCAACCCGCTGGGCGCCAAGCTCCTGCAGTTCGGCGGCGCGTACGGCCAGATCGACGACCCGGAGAAGACCCTCGACGGCATCTTCGAGAACATGCGCGCCGAGGCCGCGAAGGAGAAGGACGGCAAGACCCAACTGGTCGGCGACCCGAAGGAGTTCACGCCCGAGGGGCTGGACGGTGCGCTCCTGAAGTGCCAGGAGATCAAGCAGAAGACGGACACCGGAGCCGAAACCGGCGGGCTCGGCCCCAAGGAGATCGTCATCGCGGTCTGCGTCTGGAGCGACCACAGCACGCTCGGCTACGTCATGCCCATGAACCTCGCCGACCTGATGGCCGGCAAGAGCTCCTCGATGGAGGACGTCGCCGCCACCTCGGCGAAGCTCCGCAAGGAGATCCGCGTCAAGCTCTGACCGGACACGAGTGAGGGGGTCCCACCGTCCGGTGGGACCCCCTCACTGCGTCGTTCTCGGCGTCAGGCCGACTTCTCGTGCCTGCCGTCGTTCTTCACGATCCGCGGGACCAGCGTCGGGTTGACGTTGTTGCGGACGACGTCCGCCGTGATGACCACGCGGGCCACGTCCTTGCGGGACGGGACCTCGTACATCACCGACTGGAGGACCTCCTCCATGATGGCCCGCAGGCCTCGCGCGCCGGTGCCGCGCAGGATCGCCTGGTCGGCGATGGCCTCCAGGGCCGGGCGGTCGAAGTCCAGCTCCACGCCGTCGAGTTCGAAGAGGCGCTGGTACTGCTTCACCAGGGCGTTCCGCGGCTCGACCAGGATCTGGAGGAGCGCCTCGCGGTCCAGGTTGTGGACGGAGGTCAGGACGGGGAGGCGGCCGATGAACTCGGGGATCATCCCGAACTTCACCAGGTCCTCCGGCATGACCTCCTGGAACTGGTCGCTCGCCTCGATCTCGCGCTTGGAGCGGATGGTCGCCCCGAAGCCGATGCCCTTGGCGCCCGCCCGCGACTCGATGATCTTCTCCAGGCCGGCGAAGGCGCCGCCCACGATGAAGAGCACGTTCGTCGTGTCGATCTGGATGAACTCCTGGTGGGGGTGCTTTCGGCCGCCCTGCGGGGGCACCGAGGCCGTCGTCCCCTCCAGGATCTTCAGGAGGGCCTGCTGCACGCCCTCGCCGGAGACATCGCGGGTGATCGACGGGTTTTCGCTCTTACGGGCGACCTTGTCGATCTCGTCGATGTAGATGATCCCGGTCTCGGCCTTCTTGACGTCGTAGTCGGCCGCCTGGATCAGCTTGAGCAGGATGTTCTCGACGTCCTCGCCGACATAGCCGGCCTCCGTCAGCGCCGTCGCGTCGGCGATGGCGAACGGAACGTTGAGCATGCGCGCCAGCGTCTGGGCCAGGAGCGTCTTGCCGGAGCCCGTGGGGCCCAGCAGCAGAATGTTGGACTTCGCCAGCTCGATGGCGTCGTCCCGCCCCGCCCCGCCGCCGTTCTCGCCGGCCTGGACGCGCTTGTAGTGGTTGTACACCGCGACCGAGAGGGCCTTCTTCGCGGGCTCCTGCCCGACGACGTACCCCTCGAGGAACTCGTAGATCTCGCGGGGCTTGGGGAGTTCCTCCCAGCGCACCTCGCTCGTCTCCGCGAGTTCTTCCTCGATGATCTCGTTGCAGAGGTCGATGCACTCGTCGCAGATGTACACACCGGGTCCCGCGATGAGCTTCTTCACCTGCTTCTGGCTCTTTCCGCAGAACGAGCACTTGAGCAGGTCGCCGCCATCACCGATGCGTGCCACGAGGTGCTTCCCCTTCGCCTGGGAGCGCTTGGTTCAGCGACTCCTGGTGCCTCATATTCGACGGTACCTTGCCGGGCCCCCCGTTCGGGCCCCCCTTGGCACGGTTCACATGGTCGCGATTCGGCCACGCGCGCCGTGCCACGGGAAGGTCGGGCGTCAGTGTGCCGCGGCGGCCGTGCTCTTACGGGTCGAGACGATCTGGTCCACGAGGCCGTACGCCAGGGCGTCCTCGGCCGTGAGGATCTTGTCACGCTCGATGTCGTCGCGGATCTTCTCGATCGGCGTCGAGGAGTGCTTGGCCAGCATCTCCTCGAGCTGGCTGCGCATGCGCAGGATCTCGTTGGCCGCGATCTCCAGGTCGGAGAGCTGCTCACGGCCGGTGCCGCCGGACGGCTGGTGGATCAGCACGCGGGCGTTCGGCAGGGCCATCCGCTTGCCGGGGGTGCCGGCGGCGAGCAGCACGGCCGCGGCGGAGGCCGCCTGGCCCATGCAGACCGTCTGGATGTCCGGCTTCACGAACTGCATCGTGTCGTAGATCGCCGTCAGCGCGGTGAAGGAGCCACCGGGGCTGTTGATGTAGATGGAGATGTCGCGGTCCGGGTCCATCGACTCCAGGCACAGGAGCTGCGCCATGACGTCGTTGGCGGAGGCGTCGTCGATCTGCACGCCGAGGAAGATCACGCGCTCTTCGAAGAGCTTGGCGTACGGGTCGTACTCGCGGATGCCCTGCGAGGTGCGCTCGACGAAGCGCGGCACGACGTAGCGGTTGTCGATCGGCGCGCCGGTGTAGAGGCCGCTCGCGGAGAGGTTGTTCTGCATCTGGGTGTTCACCGTCCTGGTGGCGTTCGGTGGGCTGGGGCTCTTGGGCGGGCGGACGGGCTCAGGCGCCCGTGCCGCCGCCGCCCGGAACACCTGCGGCGTGCGTGATGATGTCGTCGATGAGGCCGTACTGCTTGGCCTCGTCCGCGGTGAACCAGCGGTCACGGTCGCCGTCGCGGATGATCGCCTCGACGGTCTGGCCGGAGTGCTGCGCGGTGATCTCGGCCATCCGCTTCTTCGTGCGGAGCAGGTACTCGGCCTGGATCTTGATGTCGGAGGCGGTGCCGCCGATGCCGGCGGAGCCCTGGTGCATCAGGATGTCGGTGTTCGGCAGCGCGAAGCGCTTGCCGGGGGCGCCGGCGGTGAGCAGGAACTGGCCCATGGAGGCCGCCATGCCCATACCGATGGTGACGACGTCGTTCGGGATGAACTGCATGGTGTCGTAGACCGCCATGCCGGCCGTCACCGAGCCGCCGGGGCTGTTGATGTACAGGTAGATGTCCTTGTCCGGCTCGGCGGCCAGGAGGAGCATCTGGGCGGTGATCTTGTTGGCGATCTCGTCGTCGACCTGCTGGCCGAGGAAGATGATGCGCTCGCCGAGCAGCCGGTTGTAGACATGGTCGCCGAGGCCGCCACCGATGGACGGCTCACCCGCGGCGTAAGGCTTCAGATTCGTCACGTATCCACCTGCTCGTCTCCGACGGCCAGGGCCGTCTCAGCGTCTCGTACCGAGGGCACTGCCCTCTCTTCATGGACCCTAACGCGCAGGTAGGACAACGCCATCCCGGTTCCCGAACTGTTCGCTGGGAGCGCAAGGTAGTTGGGGCGCGTGAGGGGGTCCTCGTACGTCCACGGGCCCGTACGCACCGGAGTGCGTACGGGCCCGTGGAGCGGGGTCCGCGCGGGGCGGAGGGCCCCTTACTTGTCCTCGGAGACCTCGGCCTCGCCGGTGACGGCCTCGACGGCCTCGGCGGCGGCCTCGACCTCGTCCTCGTCGTCGGAGAGGTCGACGACCTCACCGTTGGTGTCGAGGACCTTGGCGGCCTCCACGACGACCGCGAGGGCCTTGCCGCGGGCGACCTCGCCGACGAGCATCGGAACCTGGCCACCCTCGGCCACGGCCTGGGCGAACTGGTCGGGGCTCATGCCGGAGGAGGCGGCACGGCGGAACAGGTGCTCGGTGAGCTCCTCGCGGGAGACGTCGAGCTTCTCCTTGTTGACGAGCTCATCGAGGATGAACTGCGTCTTGATGCCCTTCTCGGCCTGCTCCTTGGTCTCGGCCAGGAACTCCTCCTCGGTCTTGCCCTGGATCTCCAGGTACTTCGCGAGGTCGAGGCCCATCTGGCCGAGCTGGTGGTGCTCCAGGTTGTGCTTGCGGGTGTTGATCTCGTCCTCGAGAAGCTTCTCGGGCATCGGGACCTCGACCAGCTTGAGGAGCTCGTCGAGGACGCGCTCCTGGGCCTGGGTGGCCTGGTCGAACTGCTTCATGTTCTCGAGGCGCTTGCGGCTGTCGGCCTTGAGCTCGTCGAGGGTGTCGAACTCCGACGCCATCTGCGCGAACTCGTCGTCGAGCTCGGGGAGCTCACGGGCGGAGACGGTGGTGACCTTGACGGTGACCTCCGCGTCCTTGCCCTCGGCGGAGCCGCCCTTCAGCTGCGAGGTGAAGGTGGCCTCGCCACCGGCCTCCAGGCCCTTGACGGCCTCGTCGATGCCGTCGAGCAGCTCGCCCGAACCGATGGTGTACGAGACGTCGCTCGCGACACCGTCGGGCAGGACCTCGCCGTCGACCTTGGCCTCGAGGTCGATGGTGACGACGTCGCCGTCCTGGGCGGCGCGCTCGACCGCGGAGGTCGAGGCGAAGCGCTCGCGGAGCTGCTCCACGGACTTCTCGACGTCCTCGTCGGTGACCTCGACCGCGTCGACGGTGACCTCGATGCCGGAGTAGTCCGGGATCTCGAGCGTCGGGCGGATGTCGACCTCGGCGGTGAAGGCCAGCAGCTCGCCGTCCTTCAGCTCGGTGATGTCGACCTCGGGCTGGCCGAGCGGGTTGACCTCGGCCTCGTTGACGGCCTCGGTGTAGAACTTCGGGAGCGCGTCGTTGACGGCCTCTTCCAGCACGGCGCCGCGGCCGAACCGCTGGTCGATCACGCGAGCCGGGATCTTGCCCTTACGGAAGCCCTTGACCGTGACCTGCTGGTTGATCTTCTTGTACGCCGCGTCGAGGCTGTCCTTGAGCTCCTCGAAGGGCACCTCGACAGTGAGCCGAACCCGAGTCGGGTTCAGGGTCTCCACGGCGCTCTTCACGGTTCGGTCTCCTTGTGGCTGATTCCTGGAATCCACCGGTTCCGCGTGTGGCGGTTCCGGCGGGTCGGCCCGGTCAGAAAGACACACGGGCACGCAGCTTGCATAGTAACCGCAAGCGGGATGACGCCCACAACGTGATCAAGAGCGCGCGGGCTGTGCGCGTGATCGTCATGGTCGGGGTGGCGGGATTTGAACCCACGGCCTTCCGCTCCCAAAGCGGACGCGCTACCAAGCTGCGCCACACCCCGTCGGTGCGACACGTAGGGTACATGGACGGAGACTGTGCGGCGCCCCCTGTTTTCGGGGTGTGCGCGAAGGGCCTCCGAACCGCTACCATGCTCTTCGTGCCGCGGTCCTCGTGACCTGCGGCGCGATGCTGTGCGGGTGTAGCTCAATGGTAGAGCACTAGTCTTCCAAACTAGCTACGCGGGTTCGATTCCCGTCACCCGCTCCATGTGCTCGGGGCCGGTCAGGAGTTGTCTTCTCCTGACCGGCCCCGAGGCGTTTCGCGAGGCGCCCCCGGACCGTGCGAGATGCCGGGTCGGGCGGACGGCCGCAGACTGGGCTGAGGTCACGCCCCGTCCTTCTCCTCACCGGAGGCCGTCCATGAAGGACCTGAAGTTCGAGCAGAAGCGCTCGCTGTCCCGCGCCGAGGCGGCGGATCAGCTGACCGCGCTCGCCGCCGCCCTGCGTCAGGGTGGGGAGGCCGAGCTGGAGCTGGGGGCGGGAACCCTGAGCCTGCGCATCCCCGACGAGCTCCGCTGCGAGCTGGAATTCGAGGTGTCGGGCGGGGAGGTCGAGCTGGAGATCGAGTTCACATGGCCGACGGGCCGGGCCCGGAAGAGCGGGCCCGAGAAGTCTGCCGAACCGTCGAAGACCACGGCGTCGAAGAGCACGCCGGCGAGGGCCGCGAAGAAGACCACGGAGCCCAAGTCGGCCGCACCGGCGAAGCGGGCGTCGCGCAAGGCGGCGTCCGGGCCCGCGTCGGCCTCCGGTGGCGGCCGGCGGACGAAGCGGGCGGCGGCGAAGCCCTCCGAGACCGCCGGGACCCCGGCGGCCCCCGCGACCTGAGAGCCGCCTCAGCGCCTTCCCGTGGTCCGTCTCAGAACTTTATCGACGCGACCGTCTGCGTTATCGAGTCCAGGAAGCGCTGGATGTCGTCGGCCATGCCGGTGGAGGCGAGGAAGAAGCCGAAGAGGACCGCGACCACGGCAGGGCCGCCCTTGAGGTTCCCCCCGCGGATCAGCACCACCAGGATGATTGCCAACAGCAACACCACAGACAGTGAAATGGCCACAACTGATCACACCCTCGGTCGGTCCCGCCTTGCCCACCAGGGAGCCCGTGTCCCGGAACACCCCCCGCTGCCTCCATCGTGCCACCAACCCCCCTGCCCCCGCTGCCTGGTGACGAATCGTCGTGGACAAGATCACGTCGCCGCGGGGCCGCGGGTCAGGCGCGGCGGGAGATCAGCAGCAGGGCCCGGTCGTCGTTGACGTCCTTGGCGACGGCCTCGATCAGGTCCCAGGCGACGCCGTCGAAGCCCTCGACGACGCAGCGGTCGGCCTCGCCGGTGAGGCGGTCGATGCCCTCGGCGATGTCCCGGTCCGCGGCCTCGACGAGGCCGTCGGTGAAGAGCATCAGGACGTCGCCGGGGCGGAGGGATCCCTTGTCCGGGTGGAACTCGGCGCCGTCGTAGACGCCGAGCAGCGGCCCGTCTGCGGCCTTCTCCTCCCAGCGCCCGCTGCCCGCGTGCAGCTGCAGGGCGGGCAGGTGGCCGGCGGAGAAGAGCTCGTAGTCGCCGGACTCCAGGTCCAGGACGAGGTGGATGGAGGTGGCGAAGCCCTCGTCCCAGTTCTGGCGGAGCAGATAGCCGTTGGCCGCGGGCAGGAAGCCGTGCGGCGGGAGCGAGCCGAGGAGTCCGCCGAAGGCGCCGGAGAGCAGCAGGGAGCGGGAGGCCGCGTCCATGCCCTTGCCGGAGACGTCGGTGAGGACGACCTCCAGGGTCCGGCCGCCGTGGGTGCGGGCGGCGACGACGAAGTCGCCGGAGAACGACTGGCCGCCGGCCGGGCGCAGGGCCATCTCGCGGTGCCATCCCTGTGGGAGCCGCGGCAGGGCGCTCTGGACGCGGATGCGCTCGCGCAGGTCGAAGAGCATGGTGCCGCCGCGCCGCCAGGGCACCCCCACCCGGGCCCGGAACTGGGCGATGAGCAGCCCGAAGAGTCCGCAGGCGGCGACGACGAGGACGGTGCCGGGGGTCACGCGCGCGGGGCCCTGGGTGTACGGGCCGAGGACGATGGACTCGACGATGAGGGCGCCGGCGGCGGCCGCGTACAGACCGAGCAGGCTCGCGGGGCGCAGCAGGAGTCCGCCGGCCACGATCGGGAGCACGAGGGCGGCGGGTGCGCACCAGACCGGGTCGAGGAGCGTTCCGAAGGCGATGGCCGGAATCATCAGCAGGAGTCCGGCGAAGGCGAGCCAGTCGGAGCCGTCCCCGCGGAAGTAGTCGACGCCGGATCTGCGCAGCGCGATGCGGGCCCGGCGGGCGCGTCGGCGCATCCGGGCCGCGTACGTCTTCACTCCGGCGCGGTGTCCCATTGGCCTGGACCCTATCCATCCCGTCCGACATCGCGCAGGGGTACCCCTGTGACAATGTGCGTGAAATCGGGTCGCCCCGGGCGGGCGCCGCTGATATCGATGGCATATGACTACTGAACTGCGGGTTCTCGACCCGACCGAGTGGGACCGCTGGTACGGAGTCCTCGAACTCGCCTTCGGGGGTGTGCCCGAGGCGCCGGAGGAACGCCAGCTGTGGCGCGACCTGACCGAGTTCGACCGTTCTCTGGGGGTCTGGGACGGTGACCTGTGTGTCGGTACGGCGGGGGCGTTCACGTTCCGGCTCACGGTGCCGGGCGGGGCGTCGGTCCCGGCCGGCGGCGTGACGATGGTGAGCGTGGCCGGCACGCACCGGCGGCGCGGGATCCTGACGTCGATGATGCGGCGGCAGCTGGACGACCTGCGGGCCGCCGGTGAGTCGATCGCGGTGCTCACGGCCTCGGAGCCGGAGATCTACGGGCGGTTCGGGTACGGCGTGGCCACGTACGCGGCGCGGGCGACGATCGACACGACCCGGGTGCGGCTCTCGGTGCCGGAGGGTACGGACGGGGTGGCCCTGCGCCAGGCCGGCCTCACGGAGTCCTCCGCCGCGTGCGAGGCGGTGTACGCGCGCGTGGTGCCGACGCGGCCGGGGATGCTCGCCCGGCAACCGGAGTGGGAGCGGCTGCCGCTGATCGACCCGCCGGGCGACCGGGCGGGTTCCTCGCCGCGGCTGTGCGTGCTCGCCGAACGGGCCGGGGAGGTGGTGGGGTTCACGCACTACGCGATCAAGCCGGAGTGGGCGTCGACGGGGGCCGACGGGGCCGTCGTGGTCCATCAGCTGATGGGGCTCGACGCGGTGGCGGAGGCGGCGCTGTGGCGGTTCCTCTGCTCGGTGGACCTGACCAGGGAGGTGCAGATCCACAGTCGTCCGGTGGACGACGCCTGGCAGCACCTGGTGAGCGATGTGCGGCGCTGCGCCCCGACGCTGCGGGACGTGCTGCACCTGCGTCTGGTGGAGGTGAGCGCGGCCCTGGAGGCACGGACGTACCAGGCGCCGGTGGACGTGGTGTTCGAGGTCGAGGACGCGTTCTGTCCCTGGAACGAGGGACGTTGGCGGTTGACGGGTGACGCCAAGGGCGCGACCTGTGTCCGGACCTCGGATCCGGCGGACCTCGAACTGTCCGTGCGGGAGCTGGGTGCGGCGTACCTGGGCGGGACCTCGCTGGTGTCACTGGCCGCCGCGGGGCGGGTGCGTGAGCTTCGCGAGGGGGCCCTGGTCGAGGCGTCCGTCGCGTTCGGGTCGCCGGTCGCGCCGTGGCTGCCGCACGGGTTCTAGCGGGGCGCGCGCCCTAGCGCTGCTGGCAGCCCGGGCACCAGAAGAGGTTTCGGGCCGCCAGGTCCGCGGTGCGGATCTCCGTGGTGCAGAGGTGGCACGGCATGTGGGCGCGCCGGTAGACGTAGACCTCGCCGCCGTGGTCGTCCACGCGCGGCGGGCGGCCCATGGCCTCGGGGGTGTGCTCGGGGCGGACCGTGTCGATGCGGTTCAGGCGGACGCCCTCGCGCATGAGCTCCACCAGGTCGGCCCAGATCGCGTCCCATTCCCGGCGCGTCAGGTCCCTGCCCGCGCGGTAGGGGTCGATGCCGTGCCGGAAGAGGACCTCGGCGCGGTAGACGTTGCCGACGCCGGCGATGACCTTCTGGTCCATGAGCAGCGCGGCGATCGTGGTGCGGGACTTCGAGACGCGGCGCCAGGCCCGGTCGGGGTCGTCGCCGTCGCGGAGCGGGTCCGGGCCGAGGCGGTCGTGTATCGCCCGCTTCTCGGCGTCCGTGATCAGCGCGCACGTGGTGGGGCCGCGGAGGTCGACGTACGACTCGGGGTTCGCGAGGCGCAGCCGGACCGTGTCGGTGGGCGGCGGGGCCGGCGCGTCACCGAAGTTCACCTTGCCGAAGAGGCCCAGGTGGATGTGGATCCAGCCCATGCCGGCGAAGCCGAGGAAGAGGTGCTTGCCGTGGGCCTCGGTGGTGTCGAGCACGGTGCCGTCGAGCAGCGCCGCCGAGTCCGTGAACTTGCCCTGCGGGCTGGTCACCCGCACGGACCGGCCGCCGAACCGTTCCCGGTGGTCGGCGGCCAGCCGGTGGATCGTGTGCCCCTCGGGCATCAGGCGGTCGGCTCCTGCGGGTGGTGGGCCGGGATCGGGGGGAGCTCGCCGGTGTTCTCGTACGTGGTGAGCATGTCGATCCGGCGGGTGTGACGCTCGTCACCGGAGTACGGGGTGCTGAGGAAGATCTCGACGAACTTGGTCGCCTCTTCCCGGGTGTGCATCCGGCCGCCGACGGAGATCACGTTGGCGTTGTTGTGCTCGCGGCCGAGGGCGGCGGTCTGCTCGCTCCAGGCGAGGGCGGCGCGCACCCCCTTCACCTTGTTCGCGGCGATCTGCTCGCCGTTGCCCGAACCGCCGATGACGATGCCCAGGCTGTCCGGGTCCGCGGCCGTCTTCTCGGCGGCGCGCAGGCAGAACGGCGGGTAGTCGTCGAGGGCGTCGTAGATGTGGGGACCGCAGTCGACGGGCTCGTGGCCGTGTGCCGTGAGCCACTCGACGAGGTGGTTCTTGAGTTCAAAGCCGGCGTGGTCGGAACCGATGTAGACGCGCATGGAGGCGAGTGTGGCATGTCGGGGGCCGGGTAGGCGGCATCGGGGTCGGGGACCTTCACCCGACCTGGTATGGACCTTCGCCTCTGGCACCGTGGCCCGCACAACAATCCGGAATGAAGTCTTCCGATCATCCCTGTTCACAGGGTTCAATGCTCGGGCTCGCGATCCGAGCGCCCCCCACACGCAAGGAAGCGTTCATGAACACGCAACCGACCCTGACGAAGGACGGCGAGGAGACCGGTACCCCCGGGGCACCGCACTCCTCCGACGGCCTCAAGGCCGGTCTCAAGAACCGCCACCTGTCGATGATCGCCATCGGTGGCGTCATCGGTGCCGGTCTCTTCGTCGGTTCCGGCTCCGGCATCGCCGCCGCCGGTCCCGCGATCCTGCTCTCGTACGCTCTCGTCGGCGCCATGGTCGTCTTCGTGATGCGGATGCTCGGCGAGATGGCCGCCGCCCGGCCGTCCTCCGGCTCCTTCTCCGCCTACGCCGACCGCGCGCTCGGCCGGTGGGCCGGCTTCAGCATCGGCTGGCTCTACTGGTTCTTCTGGGTCGTCGTGCTCGCCGTCGAGGCGACCGCGGGCGCCAAGATCCTGGAGAGCTGGATCCCCGCCGTGCCGCAGTGGGGCTGGGCGCTCATCGTGATGGTGGTGCTCACCGCCACCAACCTCGGTTCCGTCGCCTCGTACGGCGAGTTCGAGTTCTGGTTCGCCGGCATCAAGGTCGTCGCGATCGGCGCGTTCGTCGTCATCGGCATGCTCGCCGTCTTCGGCGTGCTGCCCGGCTCGGACAACCCGGGCGCCGGATTCGCGCATCTCACCGACAGCGGGGGCTTCTTCCCGATGGGCGCGGGGGCGATCCTCACCGGTGTGCTGATGGTCGTCTTCTCCTTCATGGGCAGCGAGATCGTCACCCTGGCCGCCGGCGAGTCCGAGAACCCGCAGAAGGCCGTCACCAAGGCGACCAACAGCGTCATCTGGCGCATCGGCGTCTTCTACCTGGGCTCGATCTTCATCGTCCTGACCCTGCTGCCGTGGAACGACAAGTCGATCGTCGAGAAGGGCTCGTACGTCGCCGCCCTCGACTCCATCGGCATCGCGCACGCCGGTCAGATCATGAACGTGATCGTCCTCACGGCCGTGCTCTCCTGCCTGAACTCGGGCCTCTACACCGCCTCCCGCATGGCCTTCTCGCTCGGCCGGCGCGGTGACGCGCCCAAGGCCTTCGCCAAGGTCAACAAGCGGGGCGTGCCGGTGGCGGCGATCCTCGGCTCGGTCGTCTTCGGCTTCGTCGCGGTCTTCTTCAACTACAAGTGGCCGGACACCGTCTTCGCGTTCCTGCTGAACTCCTCCGGCGCGGTGGCGCTCTTCGTCTGGCTGGTCATCTGTGTGACCCAGCTGCGGATGCGCGGCATCATCCTGCGCGAGTCGCCGGAGAAGCTCGTCGTGAAGATGTGGCTCTTCCCGTACCTGACCTGGGCGACGATCGGCATGATCGTCTTCGTCCTGGGCTACATGATCTACGACGGCGGCAGCGCCCGTGAGCAGGTCGTCCTCTCGCTGCTCGTGGCCGCGCTCGTGATCGTGATCGCGCTGGTCAAGGAGCGGTTCATCACGAAGGCCTCGACGGAGATCCCCGAGCGCGTCTAGCGCCGGGGGCACCCACGCGAGAGGGCCCGCCGTTCCTCGGGGAACGACGGGCCCTCCTCGTATGCGCCGAGGTCCCGTGGGTACGGGGTGACGGATCAGCCCTTGCGGTCGAGCAGCTTCCACGCGGCCGGCAGGACGCCCATCGCGAGGGCCGCCTTGAGGGCGTCGCCGATGAGGAACGGGGTGAGGCCCGCCGCGACGGCCTGGCCGAGGTTCATGCCGGTGGCGAGCGCCAGGTACGGCACGCCGACCGCGTAGATGATCGCGGAGCCCAGGACCATCGCACCGGCCGTGCGGAGCGCCGAGCGGTCCGCGCCGCGGCGGGCGAGGGCGCCGACGACGGTCGAGGCGAGGAGCATGCCGAGGACGTAGCCGAAGGACGGCATGCCGTAGCCCGAGGAGGCCTGCGCGAACCACGGCACGCCCGCCATGCCGGCCACCGCGTACAGGGCCAGGGCGAGGAAGCCGCGGCGGGCGCCGAGCGCCGTGCCGACGAGCAGGGCGGCGAAGGTCTGGCCGGAGACCGGGACCGGCGAGCCGGGGACCGGGACGGAGAGCTGCGCGGCGAGACCGGTGAGGGCGGCGCCGCCGACGACCAGGGCGATGTCGCGGGCGCGGCTCGCGCTCACGCTCCCGCTCGTGGGCAGCAGGTCGGCGAGGACGGTTCCCGCACGGAGGGAACGGACGGGGGCGGCGGCGGTGCTCATCGGTACTCCGCGGGGGTGAGGGTGGGTGGGACGCCTTGACGGTATGCCAGGAGTGAACGCTCGATCACCGTCAGCCGCCGACAAAGCGACGGTCGAGTGCTTCGTGGAGAACGAACAAACCCTGCCGATCACACCTCTCGCCACGTGACGCTTGTCACTAGGAACTCATGCGTGGAGGTCCCTTTTGCGCCAGGGGTCGTTCACTGGAGAGACTGTGGAGTCTCCATAAAACGTCAGAGAGCACGAGCCCCCACATGCACGCCTCCCTCACCCCCGAACCGGAGCCCCTCTCCCACGGCCTGAAGCAGCGTCATCTCACGATGCTGGGGCTCGGCGGGGTGATCGGTGCCGGTCTCTTCGTGGGCTCCGGCGCGGGCATCGCCGTCGCCGGGCCCGGCATCGTGGTCTCGTATCTGATCGCCGGCGCCCTCGCGATGCTGGTCATGCGGATGCTGGGTGAGATGTCGGCGGCGATGCCCGCCTCGGGGGCCTTCTCGGTGCACGCCGAGCGCGCGCTCGGCCGGTGGGCCGGCTTCTCGGTGGGCTGGCTGTACTGGTTCCTGCTCGTCGTCGTCCTCGCCGTGGAGGCGACGGGGGCGGCGCGGATCGCGAACGGCTGGGTGCCCGACGTCCCGCAGTGGGGCTGGGTGCTGATCTTCATGATCGTGTTCACGGTCGCCAACCTCGCCGCGGTGAAGAACTTCGGCGAGTTCGAGTTCTGGTTCGCCGCGCTCAAGGTCGGCGCGATCGTCCTCTTCCTGGTGCTCGGGGTGCTCGCGATCGTCGGCTGGCTGCCCGACACCGACCCGGTGGGGTCGGCGAACCTGACCGGGCAGGGCGGTTTCCTGCCCAACGGCTGGTCGGGCGTGATCTCCGGAGTCCTCGCCGTCGTCTTCGCCTTCGGCGGTCTGGAGGTCGTCACGATCGCGGCGGCCGAGTCCGACGACCCGGCGCGGAACGTGGCCCGGGCGGTGCGCAGCGCGGTCTGGCGGATCCTCCTCTTCTACGTGGGCTCGATGCTGGTCATCGTGACGCTGCTGCCCTGGACCTCGATGAAGCCGGGCGAGTCGCCGTACGTCGCCGTCCTGGACTCGATCGGGGTGCCGGCGGCGGGCCAGATCATGAACGTGGTGGTGTTCGTGGCGCTGCTCTCGGCGCTCAACGCGAACCTGTACGGCTCCTCGCGGATGGTGTTCTCGCTGGCCGAGCGCGGCGAGGCCCCCGAGGGGCTGCTCCGGGTCTCCGGCGGAGGGGTGCCGCGCCGGGCGGTGCTCGCCTCGGTGGCCTTCGGCTTCGTCTCCGTGCTGCTGAATCTGAAGTGGCCGGATTCCGTCTTCCTCTACATGCTGAACGCCGTCGGCGCGGTGCTGCTCTTCGTCTGGGCGCTGATCGCGGTCTCGCAGCTGCGGCTGCGCCGCCGGATCGAGCGCGAGGCCCCGGAGACGCTGACCCTGAGGATGTGGGGCTTCCCGTGGCTCACCTGGGTGGCGCTCGCCGCGATGGGCGCGGTGCTGGTCCTGATGCTGACGGACGACGCGGCCCGGCCGCAGGTGCTGTGGTCGGGGGCGGCGACCGGGGCGGTACTGCTGGTGGCCTGGGCCCGGGAACTGCGTACGAAGCGAGGTTAGATCTTCACCTTGTGTGAAGGTCGTGCCCGTATAGCGGACATCCGTTCCCTGTGAGCGGTGGTGGCCCACAGACTGTGGGCTCCCTCCCCGTCTCAGCTAGTGAACAGGGCTCGCCCATGTCTCGGACCACCGCGCCCGCGCCGGCCGACCGCAAGGACGGCGCGACCGCACCTGCCGAAGGCCTCACTCACGGCCTCAAGCAGCGCCATCTCTCGATGATCGCCCTCGGCGGCGTCATCGGCGCCGGGCTCTTCGTCGGCTCCGGCGCCGGTATCGCAGCCGCCGGGCCCTCGATCGTGATCGCCTACGCGATCTCCGGCATCCTCGTGATGCTGGTGATGCGCATGCTCGGCGAGATGTCCGCGGCGAACCCGGCCTCCGGTTCGTTCTCCGTCCACGCCGAGCGGGCCCTCGGCCCCTGGGCCGGCTTCACCGCCGGCTGGGCCTTCTGGTTCCTGCTCTGCGTCGCCGTGGGTCTCGAGGGCATCGGCGCCGCGAAGATCATGACCGGCTGGTTCCCGGAGAGCCCCGAGTGGGCCTGGGTCGCGCTCTTCATGCTGGTCTTCTGCGTCACCAACCTCGCGGCCGTGAAGAACTTCGGCGAGTTCGAGTTCTGGTTCGCCGCGCTCAAGGTGGGCGCGATCGTCCTCTTCCTCGGCATCGGCGTCCTCGCGATCGTCGGCGTCCTGCCCGGCACGGACGCCCCCGGCACCACGAACCTCACCGGTGAGGGCGGCTTCTTCCCGCACGGCTCCGAGGGCCTGATCGTGGGTCTGCTCGCCTCCGTCTTCGCGTACGGCGGTCTGGAGACGGTCACCATCGCGGCGGCCGAGTCGGAGCACCCGGTGCAGGGCGTCGCCAAGGCGGTCCGTACGGCGATGTGGCGGATCGCGCTCTTCTACATCGGCTCGATGGCGGTCATCGTCACCCTCGTCCCGTGGGGCGACGAGGCGGTCGTCGAGAAGGGCCCGTACGTCGCGACCCTCGACCACCTGGGCATCCCGGCGGCCGGCCAGATCATGAACGTCGTCGTGCTCGTCGCCCTGCTGTCGGCGATGAACGCCAACATCTACGGTGCCTCCCGCATGGCCGGCTCGCTCGTCTCGCGCGGCCAGGGCCCGAAGGCGCTCGGCCGCACCTTCGGCGGGGTCCCCCGCCCGGCGGTGCTCGTCTCCTCCGTCTTCGGCTTCGCCTGCGTGCTGCTCAGCTACTGGCGTCCGGACGACATCTTCGTCTGGCTGCTCAACACCATCGGCGCGATCATCCTGGTCGTCTGGTTCTTCATCGCCGCCTCCCAGCTGGTGCTGCGCCGCCGCACCGAGCGCGAGGCGCCCGAGAAGCTGGTCGTGCGGATGTGGGCCTTCCCGGTGCTGACCTGGGTGGCGCTCGCCGGCATGGCGGCGATCTTCGTCCTGATGGCCCGCGAGGAGGGAACGCGGGTGCAGCTGTACTGGACGGGTGGTCTGACGCTGCTGCTCGCCGCCGTCGGCTTCGCCCGACAGAAGATGCGGCGGCCGGTGACCGAGGAGTCCTGAGCCTCCCCCTCCCCCGCGACCGCGCCCCGTCGAGCAGCTCGTGCTCGACGGGGCGCGGTGCTGTGTCCGGAGAGAGGGGGCCGGAGCGGGGTCGGGCTCCGCAGTCGGGGCCGTCCGTGGCGACGGGCCTAGGACCAAGGGCTGATCAACTTCTGTCGCACCTACTGTTAGCCTGCACTTGCATATAGGTTGCAATAAGCAGGAGCCATTGAAGGGGCCGGGCACATGGCGATCTACACACTTCCGGAGCTGCCGTACGACTACGCGGCGCTGGAGCCGGTGATCAATCCGCAGATCATCGAGCTGCACCACGACAAGCACCACGCCGCGTACGTCAAGGGCGCGAACGACACCCTGGAGCAGCTGGAGGAGGCGCGCGACAAGGACCAGTGGGGCGCGATCAACGGCCTGGAGAAGAACCTGGCCTTCCACCTCTCCGGCCACATCCTCCACTCCATCTACTGGAACAACATGAACAGCCCGAAGGACGGGGGCGGCGGCGAGCCGCTGGCCGCCGACGGCGTCGGTGACCTCGCGGACGCGATCACCGAGTCCTTCGGCTCCTTCGCCAAGTTCAAGGCCCAGCTGACCAAGGCCTCCGCGACCACCCAGGGCTCCGGCTGGGGCGTCCTCGCGTACGAGCCGATCAGCGGCCGGCTCATCGTCGAGCAGGTCTACGACCACCAGGGCAACGTCGGCCAGGGCTCGGTCCCGATCCTGGTCTTCGACGCCTGGGAGCACGCCTTCTACCTGCAGTACAAGAACCAGAAGGTGGACTTCATCGAGGCCATGTGGCAGGTCGTCAACTGGCAGGACGTCGGCAAGCGCTACCACGCCGCCAAGGCCTCCGTACCACTGATCTCCTTCTAGACCGGTGCCCGGAAGGGCTCCCCCGTCGCCCTGCTCGTGATCGTCTTCTCAACCTTCACTCGCAGGCGGATGAAAGAAGAACCCCCGTGATGACGTGAATCACGGGGGTTCTTCCACGCCTCGGGAGAGGCCGCGGGGGCTACTTGAAGCTGGGCTCGGCCGTCCGCGTGCGCTTGATCTCGTAGAAGCCCGGCGTCGACGCCACGAGCAGGGTGCCGTCCCACAGCCGGGCCGCCGCCTCGCCGCGCGGGGTCGGGGTGACGACGGGGCCGAAGAAGGCGACCTCGTCGCCGTCCGCGCCCGGCACCGCGATGACCGGGGTGCCGACGTCCTGGCCGACCTTCGTTATGCCCTCGGTGTGGGAGGCGCGCAGCTCGGCGTCGTAGGTGTCCTTGTCGGCGTACTCGACCAGGTCCTCGGGCAGGCCGACGTCGGTCAGGGCGCCGACGATCGCCTCGCGGGTCGGGCCCTCGCCGTTGTTGTGGAAGCGGGTGCCGAGCGCGGTGTAGAGCTTGCCGACGACCTCGTCGCCGTGCAGCTGCTGGGCGGCGACGACGACCCGGACGGGGCCCCAGGCCTTGGTCTCCAGCATCTCCCGGTACTCGGCGGGGACCTCGTCGAGGCGGTTCTCGTTGAGCACGGCCAGGCTCATGACCTTCCACCGCACGTCGACCGGGCGGACCTGCTCCACCTCCAGCATCCAGCGGGAGGTCATCCAGGCCCAGGGGCACAGCGGGTCGAAGTAGAAGTCGGCGGTGGTCCTGCTCTCGGACATGTCACTCCTCGGTACGGCCGTGGCGAAAAAGAAAGGCGGAAAGACGACGGTGGTGCGCCGAAAGGAGGGAACCCCCGGACGCCCGACGGCATTCCCGTGTCCCGGGTGACAGCTGCACATGGGAAGATCGGTGCTGTTTCGAACGTGCCACGAAGGAGTGACCGTGCCCGGTGAGAATCTGTCCCGCGACGAGGCCCACGAGCGGGCGGCGCTGCTGTCCGTCGACGGGTACGAGGTCGTCCTCGACCTGCGCTCGGCGGTCGGCGACTCGGCCGAGGCCGTGCGCACCTTCCGCTCCGAGACGACGATCCGCTTCCGTCGCACCGGCGAGGGCACGAGCACGTTCGTGGATCTGATCGCGCCGTCCGTGACGGCGGTCACCCTCAACGGGCGCGCCCTCGACCCGGCGGTCGTCTTCGACGGCTCCCGGATCGCGCTCGACGGGCTCGCCGACGAGAACACCCTCGTGGTGGACGCGCAGTGCGCCTACAGCCGGACCGGCGAGGGCATGCACCGCTTCGTCGACCCGGAGGACGGCGAGGTCTACCTCTACACGCAGTACGAGCCGGCCGACGCCCGCCGGGTGTACGCCACCTTCGAGCAGCCCGACCTCAAGGCCCCGTACCGCTTCGCGGTCACCGCGCCCGAGGGCTGGACGGTCTGGTCGAACGGCGCGGGCGAGCGGGACGCCGAGGGCGTGTGGCGGTTCGCCGAGACGGCGCCGATCTCCACGTACATCACCTGTGTCGTGGCCGGGCCGTACCACTACATCACGGACAGCTACACGCGGACGCTCGCCGACGGGACCGAGCTGGAGATCCCGCTCGGCGCGATGTGCCGCAAGGGGCTCGCGAAGCACTTCGACGCGGACGACGTCTTCCTGATCACCAAGCAGGGCTTCGACTTCTTCCACGACAACTTCGACTACCCGTACCCCTTCGGGAAGTACGACCAGGCCTTCGTCCCCGAGTACAACCTCGGCGCGATGGAGAACCCGGGCATGGTGACCTTCCGCGAGGAGTACATCTACCGGGGCAAGGTGACGCAGGCGGCGTACGAGCGCCGGGCGAACGTCATCCTGCACGAGATGGCGCACATGTGGTTCGGCGACCTCGTGACCATGGTGTGGTGGGACGACCTGTGGCTGAAGGAGTCCTTCGCCGACTTCATGGGTTCCTTCTCCCTCGCCGAGGCGACCCGCTTCACCAACAGCTGGGTGACCTTCGCCAACAACCGCAAGGCCTGGGCGTACCGCGCCGACCAGCTGCCCTCCACGCACCCGATCACGGCCGACATCCGTGACCTGGAGGACGCCAAGCTCAACTTCGACGGCATCACGTACGCCAAGGGCGCGTCGGTACTCAAGCAGCTCGTCGCGTACGCCGGCCGTGACGCGTTCCTGGAGGGCGCGCGCCGCTACTTCAAGCGCCACGCGTACGGGAACACGCGGCTCGCCGACCTCCTCACGATCCTGGAGGAGACCTCGGGCCGTGACATGAAGGCCTGGGCGAAGTCCTGGCTCCAGACCTCCGGCGTGAACACCCTGACGCCCGCCGTCACCTACGACGCCGAGGGCCGGATCACCGAACTCGCCGTCCTCCAGGAGGGCGGCGAGCTTCGCCCCCACCGCGCCGCCGTCGGCCTCTACCGGCTCTCCGGCGGGGAACTCGTCCGGTACGCGCGCGCCGAGGCCGACATCACCGGCACCCGGACCGTCGTCGCCGACCTGGCGGGCGAGGAGAAGCCCGACCTGGTCCTCGTCAACGACGACGACCTCACGTACTGCAAGGTCCGCTTCGACGAGGGCTCGCTCGCCACCCTGCGCGCACACCTCGGCGACATCACCGACCCCCTGGCCCGCGCCCTGTGCTGGTCGGCGCTGTGGAACCTGACCCGCGACGCCCTGATGCCCGCCCGGGACTTCGTCTCCGTCGTCCTCGCCTTCGCGGGCCGTGAGACCGACATCGGCGTCCTCCAGATGGTGCACGCCTGGGGCAAGTCGGCGGTCACCCACTACGCGGCCCCCGCGTGGCGCGAGGAGGGCGGGCGGCTGCTCGCCGAGGGCGCCCTGCGCGAGCTGCGGGTGGCCGAGCCGGGCAGCGAGCACCAGCTGACCTGGGCGCGTTTCTTCGCCGCCACGGCCGCGTCCGACGCCGACTTCCAGCTCCTCGAAGGGCTGCTCGACGGTACGGCGAAGATCGACGGGCTCGATGTCGACCAGGAGCTGCGCTGGTCGCTGCTCTCGCCGCTCGCCGTGCACGGCCGCGCGGACGAGACGCGGATCGGCGAGGAGCTGACCCGGGACGACACGGCGACGGGCAAGCGCCACCAGGTCCGCCTGCTGGCCTCGCGGCCCTCGGCGGCCGTCAAGGCGCAGGCCTGGGCGCAGGTCGTCGAGTCGGACTCCCTGTCGAACGCGCTCGTCGAGGCGACGATCGCGGGCTTCGTCCAGCCCTCGCAGCGCGAACTGATCGCCCCCTACGCGGAGAAGTACTTCGCGGTGATCGAGGGGCTGTGGGCCGAGCGGTCGATCCAGATCGGCATGGACGTCGTCCGGGGCCTGTTCCCGGGGCTCCAGGACGACGAGGCCACGCTGGCCTCGACGGACGCCTGGCTGTCGGCGCACGAGGCGGCCGCCCCGGCCCTTCGCCGGCTGGTCCTCGAATCGCGGGACGACCTGGCGCGGGCCCTGCGGGCTCAGGACTGCGACCGGCTCGCGGGCTGACGAACCCCGGTCGATGACGGGTGGGGGTCGCGGACTTCGGTCCACGGCCCCCACCGGGCTTTCCGGGCCCGCACCGGGACGGGCCGGGAGCCGGCCGGGGGCGGGCCGGGGGCGCGTCCCTCATCGGCACTCGAACGCGCGTACTTTAGGACGGGGTTGTCCCTGTTTGTCGACGAGCGTGTAACAGGGGTTAGGGCGCCCTTCGGGAGCGGAAGACCCCCGGCATGAACCACAACACCCCCATCACCCCCCGCCCCCTCCCCCTCTCCCGCCACACCGGCCGAGCACAACGCCTGGCTTCCGC
>NZ_JNZO01000010.1 GCF_000717595.1 Streptomyces flavochromogenes
CCTGCCGTCGGTGACACAGACCGGCGCCGACCCGCGCACGGAGACGTACACCTACGACGCCGCCGGCAACACCGAGACCCGGAAGATCGGCAACGCCGACCTGGAGACGTTGGTCTGGGACGACGAGGGCCACCTCAAGTCCACGACCAAGGTCACCGACACCACCGGCTACCTCTACGACACCGACGGACAGCGGCTGATCCGCCGCGACTCCACCGGCACGACCCTGTACCTGCCCGGCGGCAACGAGCTCCACAAGGACAAGGCCGGCAAGGTCACCGGAACGCGCTACTACGGCGGCGGCGCCATGTACAAGGGAGGGAAGCTCACCTTCCTGCTCGCCGACCACCACGGCACCGGCAGCACCCAGATCAGCAACGACGCCGGCCAGGCGATCACCCGCCGCAAGACCACCCTCTTCGGCGGCCCGCGCGGCACCCAGCCCACGAACTGGATCGGCGACAAGGGCTTCGTCGGAGGCACCAAGGACCCGGACACCTCGCTCACCCACCTGGGCGCCCGAGAGTACGACCCGGTCATCGGCCGCTTCATCAGCGTCGACCCGATCCTGGACCTGAACGACCCGCAGCAGTCGCAGGGTTACAGCTACGGCAACAACAACCCCGTCTCGTTCAGCGACCCGACGGGCCTCCGCCCCGACGGCCCGGTCGGCGGCGCCGACTACAACGACAAGCGGGAGACGACCGGGGCGGGCCACTACAACGGCTCCACCGGTAGTGGCTGGTTCGTGGACAACTACGGTGGCTGGAGCTACCGCTACAAGCAGAACATCTCGACCTTCACCGCGAACCAGGTCATCTGGTCGGACCGCGCCACGTCGAAGGGACGCGGACGCGCGACGCAGATGAAGTTCATCGACAACCCGCCTCCGCCGGTGACGTTCTACGAGCGGTACATCGGCCCGGTCATCGGCAGCCTCATCCTCCCCGACGTCGAGGCCTGGTCCGACTGCATCGGCGACGGCCCGTGGTCCCAGTGCGGCTGGGCGGCGACCGACATTCCCTTCCTGAAGCCCGTCAAGGGACTCAAGGCGATCGCCAAGCTCGCGAAGGGCGAGAAGGCCGCGGAACGGACGGAGGAAGTCGCCGAGACCGTGGGCAAGACCTGTCCGGTCGGGAAGCACAGCTTCCTCCCGGGCACGAAGGTCCTGCTGGCCGACGGCACGTCGAAGAACATCGAGGACATCGCGGTCGGAGACACCGTGCTGGCCACGGACCCGGACACGGGAGAAACCCGCGGCGAGGAGATCCTCGACGTCATCGTCACGGAGGACGACAAGGCCTTCACCGAGCTCACGGTGAAGGCGGGTGCGACCAAGGCGAAGATCATCGCCACGGACACCCACCCGTTCTGGTCGGTCAGCCTGAAGAAGTGGATCGACGCCGGTGAGATCACCGCCGGCACGACTCTGCGTGCGTCGAACGGCTCGGCCGTCGAGGCCACAGCGGTCCGGCATTACACGAAGCAGCAGCGGACGTTTGATCTGACAGTCAGTCGCATCCATACGTATTACGTGCTGGTGGGCGCGACTCCGGTCCTTGTTCACAATCAGAGCGGACCCGGTCCTGGCGAGATCTATCTGTGGCGTGGAGTCACTGCAGCGGAGCTGGCTGACATTCAGAGCAATCGCTCTTTCAGGAGCACCCAAGGGGTGAAGTACTTCTCGTACACGGAGCACGGTGCGGCCGAGTTCGCGCGACGGGCATATTCTCTCCGAGGTGAGAAGGACGGCCCCTATACGATGATTCGTACGATCATCAAGAAGGCTGATATTCCAACCAAATCGATCATGCCGCACACGTCGGATGTGGTCGATGGGGGAGTGGCTCTGGAGGACGATGTGCTTTCAAAGCTGGGCAGGCCCCGAATCATGACGGGAATGAGCAAGGCTGTTGGGTGCCCATGAAATATGTCATCGCGTCAGCGACCAAGGGGACCGTCGATGTCTGTCGGGCAGCGCTAGCGAGCTATGACTGCCTGGAGTTCAGGGTCGGCATCGTGCCTGATACGGGTGCTGGCTGCGATGCCGCAGTGGTGTGGTGGCCTCTGGCTCATGAGCAGTATGGGGGGATCCCCGAGGCTGGGCTGGCCCAGGTTCTGCTCAACACCACTGACGGTGACGTGCCGGAGATCATCCTGGCTACACCTCCGGGACCAGGCAGGACGTCAGGGGTTGGCGCAACAGATCCAGAGGTCGAGGACCACATGTTCACGACCTTGGATGCGTGCATTCGGGAATACCTGAAGACCTTTCCTGAGTGCCGCGAAAGCGCGGTGATCCTCATTCACCTAGATGCGGCAGGTCTCGACCGGGGGGACATGAAGGCCCGCGTCCGGGGCCTCGAGAGGTTTCTTCGCGCAGAAAGGTGAACTCGACTCTGGGGTGGCGCTCGCCGAGAACCTCCCCTGAGGTTGGCGATCAAGTTCGGCTAAAGGGTTGAACAAGGAATCCCCCGGCGCGCGTGGACGCGTGCCGGGGGATTCCTTTGAGGGTCTTCTGCCCGACGCGACTACTCGGCGACGAGGTCGCCCTCGCCCTCCTTGACTGACGGCCAAATTCCTGGGTTGAGGTTGAGAATTTGCCGAAGGGGTGCTTCCGGTATCGCATCGAGACGGACGACCAAGCGCAACAACGCGTGGCGGTCCGTCCTCATCGAGGCGCATCCTTAGCGACTCCTCCGCCGCCCATGTCGACGGCGATATGAAGGTCCCTCTGCCGCTGCTCCACGCAGACTACGACCTGGGCGGCGTGGCCAGCCCACCGCGCGGCTGCGTTCCACCCTGCCGGTGATCGGCATTACCCGGGCAGGCCGAGCCTGCGCCCGCTTGGCCCCTTTCTCGGGACGTACATCAGGCGGAGTACGCCATTGCGCCTGATCCATGCGCTATCTGAGCCTGAGGGGGTGACGCCGCGAGCAGTCGGTGTCGATGGGGACGCGTCGGGCCTGGCCGAGTGCCCGGCGCGGCGGCCCGGTGTCGAATCGTATGCCGGGGTCGTGCGCCTTTCCTCGCAGAAAGCGCCTCAGCCGGGCTGGGGGACACGGCAGGCGGTTCAGGTCGCGGAGACCCGCCGTCCCCCAACGAGTGCTCCCGTGTCCAGCACGCCACCATTCACGTGCGGCGACCGCCGCGGGACGGCATGCGGTCCTGCCTTGGCGCTCGGCATTAGCCACAACAAGCCCTGCGGGTTCTCCCGTGCCGGCAACGCCAGGAGATTCTCGAAGGGCAGTGGGAGAACCGTATGTCCGTGCTCGAACGATGCCGGGCCATATCCGCTCATCTCGGCACGACGGACAGCTGCGTGAGCCCTCGCGGTGACGCCGCGGATTCGCCGCACCACAAGGTGCCTGTGAAGCCGCCATCGATGAGCGCGGACGGCCTTCGGGCGCCCACGCGGCTTCGGCCTTCTGATCGACACGACGTCACCTGAAGCGAACGGGGTGGGCTCCGCACGGACGATCGAGCCCCGGCTGCCTCAGGTGCTCCTGCCCTTCACTCACATCACGCGTTCCCCGGGCAACACGTGATGGCGAAGCCCGCCGGCAGGTGCTCTCGCCTGAAACCTAGGCAGCCGCCGCCGTGTTGAGACTTCACCTCTTTTACAAGGAGCATGGCCGCGGCCGACCCCCGGGGACCGGGAAGGGGGCGGAGAGCGCCGGGGCGGTGGACACCTCGGCAGGGCGGAAAGCCCGGTTTCTCCTGGTATGGGCCGAAGGTTACTTGAGGCCCAGCTTGGCGCATTCGTCGGCGAGTTCGGGGGTGCAGATCTCGGCGGCCGTGTAGATGCCTTCCTCGATGACGGTGGACTGGATGTTCGTCTTGTCGACGACCACCGGGTCGAGGAGGTTCGACGGGACGCCGTTGGTTTCGCTCTTGGCGCGGAGCGGCACATCCATCAGCAGATCGACCGCGAACGCGGCGGGGAGATCGCGGCGGACATCTTCTCGCCGGCGATCTTCGGGTCCCACTCGCCGGACGCCTCGTAGGCGATCTTGCCGACCTTGCCGTCGAGGGCGGTGTGTGCGCCCTGCTTGAAGAGACCGGCGTTCGGGTCCTTCTCGTCGCCGTTGATCATCACGACGTTGGCGGAGGCCGCCTTGCCGCCGAGGGCAGCGAGCAGGGCCTCGCCCTGGAGCTCGCCCACCTTGTTGTTGTCGTGGCTGACGTAGGCGTCCGCGCCCTCGATCATGCGGTCGTACGCGACGACCTTGACGCCCTTGCCCTGGGCCTCCTTGACCCAGCCGGCGGCCTTGGTCGCGTCGACCGGGCCGAGCGCGATGACCCGCACGCCGTCGGCGACCAGCTGGTCGAACTGCTGCTTCTGCTTGACCACGTCGGAGACCGCGTTGTTGTACACGACCTCGCAGGTGAGGCAGGCGCCCTTGACGGCCTCCTCGAACTGCGGTCTGTCCAGCGCCTCGTACCGGGCGGTCTTGTTCTCCGGAAGGAGGAGCCCGATCTTGGTCGAGCTGCCCTTGTCACCGGTTTCGTCGCCGCCGGCCTGGCCGCAGGCGGCGAGTGAGAGGGCCATCGACACCGCGGCCGTGGCTGTGACGGCGCGACGCGTCGCTGCGTTCATTTTGGGGTTGCCTCCCTGACGAGGCCGCGACGTTGCGGCCGAGGTGGCACGAAGTCAACAAGGCCTTCACATTGTCGTCAAGAAGTAAACGTTTAACGAGATGGCAACAGTGTTTACCGTTACGTAGGTGAATGCGAGAGGGGATGTGAGTGCTGCGACCCTCATTGTCGGATGCGAGCTCGCTGCCGGGCGGGGTGGCGGGGGTCACACCGCAGACGACCGCCAGGCGTTACGCGGACTCAACCCGGCTCCTCCAGGGAGCCGTTGGTAGGGGGCGTCGTGAAAGCATCGGTGGATGATCAACGCTGAGGACCTTGTCGGCAAGCGTCTGCTGAAGGTGACGACGTCCTGGCACCACTACCGGGATACCGAGCCCTCGCTCCTGCATGTCTGGTTGCACATGGACGGCCTCGGCCCCGTGCGCTTCCACACGCCGGGCGACGGGCTGTTGATGGAGATCGACCAGCCCCACGGCCCCTACAGCATGGACGAATACGGTCATACCACCGTCGAGGGCGACCCGCCCGGCTTCCCCGTGACCCGGTTCATCGGCCAGTGGATCCTCGCCGTCCGAGAGATCCGCTACCAGGACGGCGACTACGACATCGCTGTGGGCGTCTCCGTCCAGTTTTCCAACGGCGTCATCCGCATCCTCGACCTCGCGGACGAGATCGTCCTCGCCCATGACCGGCACCTGGGCCCCGTAGAGGCGCATCTCCACGAAGCGACGACGTCCGCGAGCCCCTGAACCCCGTCTGTGAGCCCCTCAACCCGCGGGCCCAACGGGCATGAGAGAAGAGCCATATGGCCGATATCCGCATGATTGTCCCCGAATGGGTAGATGTGAGCGGGGCTCGGTGCGTGTTGTGAGCCGGGCCGGCGTTGGCTGACCCGCCTCGGGGTGGTGGTGCCGGAGGTCAACCGGGGGAGCTCGTGGGCGTGGGTGTGTGGACGTACCCGGGCGGGTTGCGAAGCGAGAAGGGCCACAGCCGCACCGAGTTGCCGTCGCCACCTGTGGCCAGCCTCTGCCAGTCGGGGCTGAGGGCGACCGGCACGGAGCCCAGCCCTTCGCCGACCCCGGCCTCGCCGGTGACGGTTCGGGTCGCGGTGGACCACAGGAGCAGCTTCGCCGATCCCTCGACGTAGGCCACACTGGCGATCGCGAGGCCGTCCGGACTGGGCATCACCCAGTCGGCCCTCTCTGTGCCGAACTGCGTGATGCTCGCGTCTGTCCGGACGTGCAGGCGTAGCTTGTCGCCCCCGCTGATGACGGCGCTTCCGTCCGGCGTGAACGCCACTGACGGCAAGCCGCTGTCCGCAGCCTTCAGTGCCGCGGGCTCCGAGCCCGATCCCGGCTCCCACCGGCGGAGCGTGCCTTCCTCGTCGCCGATGGCGAGGGCCTTCCCGTCGGGGCTGAACGCGAGGGCCGTCAGCGTTTCCCAGTCGCCGCCCGCCGTGCCGGTGAGCGCGCCGGTGGCGGCGTCCCAGAGCAGGACCTCGCCGTCGCCGTCGGTCGCGATCATCCTGCTGTCCGGTCTGAACGCCATCGGGTACGACACAGGGCCCCTACGCTCCAAAGTGCGGGTGAGGGTGCGTGTCGCCACGTCCCAGAGGTGCACACGGGATATGGGGCCGTTGGTGCCGGTCGCCAAGGTCCTGCCGTCCGGGCTGAACCGGACCTCGCGTACCTCCATCGGATAGTCGTCCCGGGCGGGGTCCGGTGGCACTTCGAGGGTGGCGGCAAGAGTGCCGCCGGCCACGTCCCAGATGCGCACGGTGCGGTCCTGGCATCCCCCGGCCAGGAGAGTGCCGTCGGGGCTGAACGCCAGGGTCCGTACAGGGCTCAGAGCGCCGGTCAGCGCGGTCCACGGCGGAGACGCCTTGGCATCGTCCCCGCCGAACTGCCGCATGGCGAGGGCGGACGCTCCCCCCGCCGCGGCGAGCGCGGCCAGTCCGCCCAGGAGGACACTGCGACGGCGCGGGCCAGGAGGATCCGCGCGACGCGGACCTGCCTCGAGCGCGTCGGGAACGGCAGGGGCGGTGGGCATGTCGGCGAACCCGTGACTGATACCGGCCGGTGCGCGGTCAGGAGCGGGGTCGGGTGCAGGTCCGACATCCACAACCACCGTGGGCGTACGCGCGGGGGCTTCGGGTCCGCCTGCCGTGCCCCTGAGGGCCCGCAACCTCTTCGCGGCGGCTCGGGCGTCGGGACGAGCGGCCGGGTCCTTCTCCAGGAGTCCACCAAGCAGCTCCGCCAGCGGCCCCGCGTAGGCGGACGCCGGGGCGGGTTGCGTCAGCACGGCCGTGATGACGGCGGTCAGGGTCGGCCCGTCGAACGGCGGCCGCCCTTCGACGGCCGCGTACAGGGTGGCGCCGAGCGCCCACAGGTCCGCAGGAGCCTCGACGCGGCGGCCCTCCAGCTGTTCCGGCGGCATGAACTGCGGTGTGCCGATGACGGTGTGAGTGGCCGTCAGCTGCTGGGTGGCGTCGAGGAGCCGGGCGATCCCGAAGTCGGCGATGACCGGCCGGTCACCGGCGAGGAGGACGTTGTCGGGTTTGAGATCCCGGTGCACCACCCCGGCGGCATGGGCGTGTGCGAGGGCATCCGCGATCCCGACGCCGAGGTCCGCGACGCGCTCCCAGCCGAGGCGGCCCTGTGTCCGGACGAGCTCTCCGAGCGAAGGGCCGGCGACGAACTCCATGACGATCCACGGAACGCCGCGGTGGTGGACCACGTCGTGCACGGCCACCACGCCCGGGTGCCGGAGCCGGGCTGCGGCCCGCGCCTCGCGCTCCGTCCGTGCGATCAGTTCGGACCGTAGCCCCGATGCCGCGTCGTCCGGCACCACCACTTCCTTGACTGCCACTTCACGGTCGAGGCGATCATCGTGAGCACGCCAGACCCGGCCCATTCCGCCGCGACCGATCGCCTCGACCAGTCGGTACCGCCCACTCACCAGCTCTCCGGCTGCGCTCGTCATGCCGGTCAGCCTAGAGCCATGCCGCCCCGTGTCCGCGTCCGGCCCGGTCAACCGTCGAAGTGCCCGAAACCGCCTCGGACATGGCCTGAACGCAGGAGTGGCGCATCCGTGAGCAGCACCCGGCCGCGAAGAGTCCGGCCCGACGTCCTCGAAGCCGTATGCCTTTACGGAAGGCGAGTCAGAACCGGTTCTCGTGAACAAGGCCAGTCGCCGCCCCGTCGCCGGTGCTGCCCGTTCGTGGCCGATACTGCCCACATGGGGGAACACGACACCGTCCAGGTACGTCTGCGCGCCGCTCTGCGCGCCCACGATCCGTGGACCGCGCTGTACATACTGAACAAGGACCGGCCCAGCGGTCTCGCCGAGGCGGTCGAGGAGCTGTACCGGTCGGACACGGACCGGGGCGCCTTCCGCCCCCACCTCGCATGGTTTCTCCGGGGGCTCGGCGGGACCGGTGACGAGGTGTTGCTGCGCTTGTTCGCCGAGCCGGCGTTCGTCGCAGATGACCGCCAGGACCTGCTGAAGGCCGCCGTGGCGCGCCGGCTAAGGCTGCCCGCGGAGCTGCTGCGCGCGTACGCGGAAGGGGAACAGTTCCCGGCGTCCGGTGGGAGCGATGCTCGCGCCGACGGCCCGCCCGCCCCCGAACTCGTCGATGCCATGGGGCTTTCCGGCGACCTGTCCTTCGCCCCGCGCCTCGCCGCCCTCCTCGGACTCCCCGCCGCGCGCGGCCGCGCCGCGCTCGCACTGGGCCGCCTCGGTGCCCGCGAGTGGACGGCCCCGATCGCCGGCCGGCTGTCCGAGGTGACCGGGCTCGAGCACACCGCCTTCACCGTCGCCCTGGAGCTGATGGGCGATCCCACCGCCGTGCCGTACCTCCTGCGATGGCTGACCGAGAGCGGCGAGGAGCGGGTCCACGACGTCCATCACGCGCTCGTACGGCTCACCGGACGCGACCCGCTCCTGCCCGAGCGGGTGAGCGGGGCGGCGTACGCGGCAGCCGTGCGCGCCGCCTGGGCCGACGGGCGCACCGAGCGCGCACCCGTGGTGGTGCGGGACGTCGCCGTCGAGTCCGACGCGTGGGCCCGGTTCTCGGTCGACGGGGGTGCGGGCCGGATCCGGATCGCCCTCGACCCGCCGTCGCCCGGATCCTCCTGGCCGCGGTGGGACCGGTCCCTTACGTTCGACGGGAAGCCGCTGTACCGGGTCGGCTCGTTCTGCGACACGTGCGAGCTGGGCCTGACGTTGCTGGACTGGCCGGACCGCGAGGCGACCCGGATCGCGGCTCGCATGCGCGGGCGGCTGGCCCGCCTTGACCGAATCGACACCGCGCTGCTCGCCGAATGGAGTCCTGTGCTCGGCGAGCTGGAGACCGGTCACTACCGCGCCCTCCTGCTCGACCTCCCGTTGGAGCGAGTGTCCGCGCCGGCCCGGTCGTGGTGGTACCGCCGTGCGGCAGCCAGGGCGAAGGACGACGGCGACGACTTCGCGTACGACGGCGACCGCCCCGAGGACTACTGGCCCGGCGTCTCGCACTTCCAGCTCACCGCGCCCGTTCCCGGTGGCCGGGTGCCGTGCACCTACGGCGCGGTTCTGCCCTCGCAGCCGCCGGAAGCGCTCGACCCGGCGGCCGTCGCCCGGCACGCGGCCGCAATTTCGGCGGGGGAGCGGCCCGCCGCCGTGGTCCTCGGCTGGATCGACGACCGGTATGTGGAGGCCCGGCACGAGGAGCGGTGGCTGGTGGGTGCGGTTCTGGACGGTCATCACCGGCTCGCCGCGTACGCTGCCGCCGGCGTACCGGCCCGGGTACTCCTGCTCGCCCGCGTGGGCGAGGTCGGTGGCGCCGACGGCGGCCTGGAGGGCCTGGCGGAGGTGGCTGCGGCGTACAGCTGCCGCAGGGACTGACGAAGGCGCTACGGACGGCCTGCGGTGCGGGCCTGTCTCCTCGATGACAGTGGTGACTGCCGCAGCCCCGCGAGGGCAGGCGCCTCGTCATCGTCGGCGACGACCTCATGGGTTCAGGGCCGTTTCGATCCGCGGGCCCGGCGCCGTGTGGTGAGGTACCCGCCCGCGACGGTGGCTCCGATGGCCAGGGCCAGGCCGATGCCGACGCTGAGAACGGACGGACCGGATGCTCCACCGATTCCCGCCCGGGTACCGCGGCTCGGGACGACGGGAGCCTGCTGAACGGAACTGGTACTCGGGGTCACCGGCGAGACGGTAGGAGCGCTCGGGGTCGTCGGCGGGACGGTAGGAGTGCTCGGAGCCACCAGCGGCACAGCGCCTGGGCTGGTGCGCCTGGGCAGCGCTTCGCATGCGATGCCGTCGTCAGGGCCCTGATCTTCGTCGAGCCGGTTCGGGTCGCTCGTGTCCCGGTCGAACTCCGCCTGGGCGTCTTCCTGGAAGTGGAAGTCGCGGCAGTCGAGAGCCTGAGCGTGAGCGACGCCGGACAACGGGGCGACAGAGACGATCGCCAGGGCTATGCCGGCGACCAGGCTGCGACTGCTCATCGGAAGTCCTCCTGGGTGCTGTGCGAGCGTCATCCCACGCTATGAGCGGCCGATGCTCGGAGCGCGCGACGCTAGGCCGAATGAGCCCCGCTGTACGCGGTCACAGGCCGTTCCCCGTAGGGCGAGAAGGCCCTCGCCGACTACGAACCGCACACCAGCGGAGCCGGCTGACTGCGGCAGAGGACTCCGCCGTGCAAGTCGTGGAGTGTGAGGTAGCCAGGTCGCTGGCACGGCTCGTCAGGTCGAAACCCCTGTCGTGTTTCAAGACGGAGTACACGCTTACAGTGTCGGCATGCCGCTGAGTCACATAGTCCTCTCGTCTGGTCGTTCGATCGAGCTCGCTGAACTGCGGATGTCCTCGACCTATGGAGGCCTGCTGGAGGGTTACCCGTTCAAACGCATCAACGACATGAGGGTCAGCGGCCTCCAGCGGCAGGCTGAACGTGAGTTTTCCTATGCGCCGGTCCATCTCGTACCGCCCCGCCGCGAGTACCCAGACCGCACCGCCGGTGCTTTCGGCCCTGTCGAGACGCTGCCTTCGGTGGCCTGCATCGGCTCCTTCCGGTCGGCAGTGGTCGCTCCTGAGCTCGACCCGGTGCTGCATCGCTCCGCGCTCACCGTGGTCTGGTTCCAACCCACACCGGACATCCCGTCGCGCGAAGATGCCGATCTCGCGCTTCGTGACATTCGCTGGGAGGATCTGGCCCAGGACTACGAGCTCTAGCGACGCGTGCTGATCACAGCCACTCGTTGATGGCCGCGATGAGAGGGTTGCCTCGTAGCGGCCGGCGAGCTTGTCGTAGCGGCTGGCGACGGCGCCGCTTGAGACGGCTGATCCCGCACTCGACCGCATGGCGTTCGCGGTGGTCGACCGAGTCGCAACGCTGCGGCCGGCCGCAGCGGGACCTGGAAGGACGACGGGCGCGGTCGTCGGGCGGAAGGCCTCTCACCTGGAACGCCCCCAGGTCGTCCGCCGTGCTGTGGGTGCAGCCGTCATGCAGAAGAAGGGTGAGAAGCAGCAGGCCTGCTGACACCCCGCCCGGCGTGCGCACGCGGGCGCGTAGGCGGACGATGAAGGGAGAGCCCGCCCGGGACGCCGTCGCACGTTGCACCGGGCGGGTGCCCCATGTCGAGGACTCATGCGCATGGCCCTCCCGGCCGTGTTGAGGTCAGCTGAAACTCTGAAGCCTCTGCGACTCGACCAAGCAGCCGAGTCCGATCTCCATGATCCGGGAACTCGGCGTGGCACGAGGGACAGCGGACACTGCCCACGTGCGGACGGTTGCGACGGCTCCAGGTTGCCGACCGCCGAGAAAATCCGTTGGCACCACGACCTTCAGATGATCCCATTGCACGGGTGACCACTCTTCCGCCGCCGGCCCGCCTGTTCTCCCTGCCGGTGCAGGACCCGCGTGTCCGCGGCGTCGTTCCTGACTTCGCGGACATGGACGCGCTGGTGGCCGACCTCGTTCTGCCCGACGGCGCGTCGATGCACGTCATGAGCGCGCTGGAAACGTCCCGCGAGCTCATCCGACACTCCTACTACCGGTACGAGTTCGCCACCGTCGCCGTCACGCATTCTCTCATCGCCTTGGAGCACGTCCTCGGCGAGCGGCTGGAGCTGAGCGGACCGCTCCACACCCTGATCGAGCGAGCCACAGTCACCGGACTCATCACAGCCGACCTCGCGGCCGAACTCGACCGCGTCCGACGACTGCGCGACAGTCTCACGCAAGGCACTGTGACGAGCGCCGCCCTCAACCCGACCGGGGCCGTCGCCATGGTGCGGGTCGTCTTCGATGCGGTCGACCTTCTTCTTCGCCCACCCGCTGCGGTCGCCGGGGCAGCCGTCCACACGGGCTCGCTACAGCCTGAAGACCAGCTCGCCCTGCTGTGGGACGAACACCGGCGCTCGCCGTACCCCGACAGCTTCCGGGGCATCGACGTCGAGGGCGTGGAGCTGATCCTTCTGGATTCCGACGTCGCCGGCCTCGTTCAGAGAGAGCTGAACGGTGGCCTCGACGACAGTGGCATCGCCATCCTCTGGGCGTGCATTGCCGACCTCGACAAGATCGTGACCCTGATCAACTCGGAGTACTGCGCCTCCTACTTCGCGAAACTCCGGACGATGGCCAAGGTCGCAGCAGCACGCCACATCCCCACCGCGACCTGACCCATGACGCCGAGACCAGGTTCGGTGTCCGGAGAGCATTACGCAGGCTGAAGTGCCGGCCCAGGCAGGGTAGTGGCCCGGACGCCGATGAGCAGGGCCGCTGCGGAGGACGGTGGGTACTCCCTGCCCCCGGGGCGCCGTCCCCCCCCCAGCCCGCCGAGATGCCCCACCCGTCGCATACGGCTGCAGCTTGCCTCAACCATCACCCGAAGCGGTCGTCGAGGCGGAGGTCGCCCTCGCTTCGGGGAACGATCGCCTTCTCTGTCGCCTTGATCAGTTTCGGCCTTGACTCGGCCATCGAGGTCACTTGTCTCCTCTTCTTCTTCTCCTCCGTTGCCGTCTGGCAATTCTTCGCCCGTGACCTTGCCGTGCTTGCGGCGTACGTCCGTGCCAGTCAGGCAGACGAGCCAGGCTCGTAGCGCGCGGTGTGACTGACTGTTGTCCGAAACAGGCTGCTGGCAGACTGGCCGGCGATCTGCCGAAGGAGCACCTCGTGTCGATGATTCACCGCCTGCGCAGCGCCGTCCGCCGGACATACCGGCGTGCCGTGGACCTCAGTCACCCGTCGCGTTCGCCGCTCGGCAGCGCGGTGGTCAACTGTGTGGTCTACAGGGACGGGGTGCGGCAGGACGGCGTCCGGTCGGTGGAGGAGACCGTGCGGCGCGTGCGGAAGTCGGGCGACGGCTTCGTGTGGATCGGTCTGCATGAACCGGAGGAGAAGGAGTTCGCGGGGCTGGCCGAGCTGTTCGAGCTTCACCCGCTGGCAGTGGAGGACGCCGTCCACGCTCACCAGCGGCCGAAGCTGGAGCAGTACGACGACGTTCTGTTCGCCGTTTTCAAGACGGTGCGTTACGTGGAGCACGACGAGCTCACCGCCACCAGCGAGGTGGTGGACACCGGCGAGCTGATGGCCTTCATCGGGCCCGACTTCGTCATCACCATCCGCCACGGCGGGCATGGCTCGCTCGGCCCGCTCCGTGAGGCTCTGGAGTCGGTGCCCGAGCAGCTCGCGAAGGGGCCATCCGTGGTGCTGCACGCGATCGCGGACCATGTCGTCGACGACTACCTCGCCGTCACGGAGGCCGTGCAGGACGACCTGGACGCTATCGAGACCGCGGTCTTCTCCGAGCAGGGACACCGCAGCGACGTCGGCCGGATCTACCAGCTCAAGCGCGAGCTCCTCGAACTCAAGCGGGCCGTGGCACCGCTGGGTCGGCCGCTCCAGCGGCTGGCGTCCGAGCCGGTGCCGATCATCGCGGCCGAGATACGCGCGTACTTCCGCGATGTGGCCGACCACCTTGCGCGGGTCACCGAGCAGGTCGCCTCGTACGACACCCTGCTCGACTCGATCCTTCAGGCCCACCTCGCGCAGGTGACCGTCGCGCAGAACGAGGACATGCGCAGGATCACCGCCTGGGCCGCCATCATCGCGGTCCCGACCATGGTCTGCGGCGTCTACGGCATGAACTTCGAGCACATGCCCGAGCTGCGCTGGACCTACGGCTATCCCCTGGTCCTCGGCGTCATGACTGTCGCCTGCTTCGTCATCCACCGCGGCTTCCGCCGCAACGGCTGGCTCTGACGTCCATGGGCCGTTCCGCCGTATACGGGCCGTTCCGAGCATGGCGACGGACGCTCGCAGCCTGTTTACCGCGGCTTTCGCAGTCTTGGTCCGCCGCCCATCGGTTTCGTCCTGTCGGGCGGCAACGCCCGTGACTGCTCCGAGCAGGTGATGGTTCCGCCAACGTGCTTGGCGCCGGGCCGATGCGGCCCGGCAGATGGTGATCGTCTGCATTCCGGCGCCGGTGACCTGTCCAGGAACGGAGTGACGTAGGTGTACGTACGAGCGCGTCAGGACCACCAGGAACGTCTGAGGCGGTGCGAAACGCGTGGTGACACCCTTCAGGATGCCGCGCGGCACACCCAGGCGGGCAGCCTCAACTGGCGGCAGCGACGGCATCGTCAGGACGAGCGTGATCAGCACCGCGACGCTGAGGACCCCATCGCGGCGCAGCCGGGCAGTGCTCGGCCTGGCGCTCGTATCGGCCGTGCGGGCGACGGCAACCGCTCAGCCAGGACGTCGTGCGCTCGACCGTCCGCGATGTCGGCCGTCGCAGGGGTCGAGCACCGCGTCCCTTGAGCCCGGTGTCTGGGACGTTGGGGTGGCCTGAGGCCGGGTGGGCGGCGTGGTTCCTGCTTCGGCCGGTGCCCTTTCCTATGGTCGGGGCAGGCGCGGCAGTGGGCCGGCCGCTGAGACTGATGGGGAGCCATGGCAAGTACGACGGCCGGGTCCGGAACGGTGACTTTCGCGCCCTCGATGGGGCGTGCCTCGCGCCGATGGGCCCGTCGGCTCGCCGCCGCGGTGGGTTTCGTAGCGCTGTGCACGCTGCCCATGACGACAGCGGGTGCGACCCCGTCGCAAGGCGGTCGGCCCTCCGCGCATGCGCCCCTGTACGTGTCCGACTACGGCAACAACCAGGTCGTCACCCTGCCCGCGAGGGGCGACGACCAGACGCCCGTGCCCTTCGAGGGGCTCGTACGGCCGACGGGCATGGTCGGGGACGTAGACGGCCGCCTCTACGTGTCGGACACCGGCAACAACCGTGTGGTCGTGATGCCGGCGCACGGGAGCGGCCAGTCCACCGTTCCCACCGACGGCCTCTCGCGCCCTCTGGGGCTCGCATGGGACCGGGCGGGGAACCTCTACATCGCCGACAGCTTCAACGACCGGGTCGTGAAGGTGTCCGTGGCCAGCGGCACCCAGACGACCGTACCGACCACAGGGCTGCTGCACCCCTGGGGGCTGGCGCTGGATGCCGCCGGGAATCTGTACATCGCTGACTTCGTCAACGACCGCGTCGTCAAGGTGGCCGGTGACGGGAGCGGCCAGTCCACGATCCCCACCGTCGGCCTCTCCCAGCCGACCGGGCTGGCACTCAGTGCGGCGGGGGACCTCTACGTCGCCGACAGTGGCAACAACCGCGTCGTGAAGATCGCGGAGAGTGGTGGCCAGACCACCGTTCCCACCAGCGGTCTCAGCGACCCGCTCGGTCTCGCGCTCGACGGCTGCGGCGGCCTGTACATCGCCGACGGGTTCAACAACCGGGTGGTCCGCGTCGAGGAGGCAGGCGGCGGCCAGACCACGCTCCCGACCACCGGCCTGAACACGCCGACGGGCCTCGCCTTCCTGCCGACGGGCACCCGAGCCTGAAAGACCACGATCCGGCGCCTTCGGATCGTGGGCACGCCTGGGGCCTGTCCCTTTGATGGGACTCTAAGGGCGCCATTCCTCGCGGTAGTCCGCATGCTCGTCGTAGGACTGCGCTAGAACGCGGAGCGTGTAGGTGGTTCCGTCGAAGCGTGGCTCTGCGGGCTCCATCGCCTCGTAGGCCTGCGCAAGCATGCTGATCAGGTCGAGCATGGGCAGGTGACTGCCGAGGATGGCCTCTCCGCCGAAGCGGTAGGCCACCTCGGCGTAGGCATGGTTGTCGGCCTCGTTCCGGGCGTGAATGAACTTCAGTAGGTCGTCCATGAAGTGATCATCGTGCACTGAATGGCAGAGGAGCGAGGATCCGTTCCCCATGGCCGTCGACGGCCCACCTGATCAGCCGTGGGCGAGCCGTCTGGAACGATCAGAGCTCTTCCGGCACGTCACGCCAGGGCAAGCACGTGCGGTACCTCCACGCGATGGCCTCACGGGTGCGGCGGTGGTCGGCCCACCGTCGGCCGCGGACCTGATCTGCGCGCGCTCCGCTCTGCGCCGACCCGGTCGATGCCGTTCCGATCGGGGGCTCTACCAGATGCCGTGCTCGAGCTCTTCGAGGGAGAGGATCCACTGGGAGTCCTCGCTTTCGAACGGGGTGGGGTCGAAGGCTTCGACGACTTCGCGGAACCGGGCGGCCAGTACCCCGGGGTCGACGTCGTCTTCGTGGTCGTTCTCGAGTCTCCGGAGTTCGACGAGGGCGAAGACGAGCGACTCGATGTCGCGGTGGAGCTCGATGCAGCCGACTGCGCCTTCGGGGAAGGCGTAGATCTTGCCGGACTTCGGGTCCAGTGCGAGCAGCGAGGTGAACAGGTATCCCAGACTCCACCATGAGCGGCTCTCGAGGGGGCACCGCATGCCGTAGTGGTCGAAGCGGCTGCCGAGTGTGATCGCGTCGACGTCCGGACCGTAAGGGTCTTCGATGTCCAGGCGAGAGGTGAACACCTCGGAGGTCGGGAGCCCGACGGTGCTCAGGAAGCCGGCGGTGCGTGCGTCCAGGCCGGCGATGCGACTGTGCGGGAAGTAGGTGACGCCATGCAGTCCGTAGGCATTGGTCACGCTCTGAGGGGTTACGGTGAGGTTCACTTCCAGCATCTGGCGCTCCGGAACGGAAGGCGGCATGGGTACCGCGCGGTGAAAGCAGTACGAATGGACACCGGTCGTTCCGTACGACCGTGGCCCCCGCAGTAACTCGCCTTTCTGGCTGCTCAGTCCTGATTGATCGTCTGCAGCGCTTCGTCCCAGACATTGCCTCCGTCTGCCCAGGTCCAGAGCCAGTGGCGCAGCGACGACGTCGCGTAACGCAGGCCGTCGTGAGGTTCCTGTCCCCACTCCGGCACCCAGCCGTCGGCGTCGTAGAGCAGCACCGGGTGGTCGACCGCCATCAGCGAGACGTACCACTCCATGCTGCAGCCACCGCCTGTCAGAAAGAACCACGACCGCGGCGGTGCCCAACCGGGGCGCTGGTCATGGATGGTCAGCGCGCAGTGCCAGTCCGTCAGGGTTCCGGGCGGCCGATGGCCGTCTGTCAACGACGCCAGGCCTCCCTCTGGTCCGAATCCTCCGTCACCGATCTCGGTGTAGATGCGCCGCAGCAGGTCGGGGAGGCGATACCCGATCTTCTGCTCCGCGCGCTCCAGCTCGGACAGGGCAAGCGGGGGAAACGGCCCCGTCGGCATGGCAGTGGGGTAGGGGACCACTCCTCCGGCACCCCATGCGAGGGCGTGAAGTCTCTCCAACAGCGCGTCGTCATCTGCGGCAGTGTGGTGGGCAGGAGGGGTCACGCAGCGGGAGTCCAGTGCGAAGCGCTTCCAGCACCGTGGCGGTGGACCTGATTGATCCGTGCCTGTTCTGACGGGCCGATCACTGATGGTCACGCGCCGTGCCTGATGGCCGTCTGCGGCGGCGAGGGACTGTGGTCGGTTCGGCGTACGCGGTTGCTCCCGTCAGCGGGGCATGCGCCGTTCGAGTTCCCGTGCCTTCTCGCGCAGGCCCGCAGCCCAGGCTCCGCCGTCTGCCGGGGCGGACATCCCGGTGACGTTGGAAACCTGCACGTCTTCGAACGGGGCTTCAGGGGTGGCTCTGTGCTGTGCCCAGTCCACCGTGATCCCTGCGCGTTCAGCAAGAACCAGCACTGTGGCAGTGAACCCATCGGAAAGCGCGAGCCAGATGGCGTGGCTCGTTCTTCTGTGCTCTGCCAGGAGGGCGTTGACGAAGGTCTCGAAGGTGTCGGGGCTGATCTGGCACTCGTCGTTCTCCATCGGGCTTATGCCCGAGGGGAGTTCCAGCTCCGCCTCGAAGACCGCCACTTGGCGCTGGAACATACGAGAAGCTCCATTGGACGGGTTCCAAAGGGTCTCTTCGCCTAGGTCGAAGTACTGGCTCATCGCGGCGCCTTTCAGCTGGTCAGGACAGGCCAGCGTATCCAGTCGGAAGGTCGCCGTCGTCTGGGTTGTCTCCTGGCCGGACGCCGCTGGCGGATGAGGGTCGCGGCGAGGGTGACAACGGCGACGACGTGTTCAGGGTTGCGTTCGTAGCGGCGGTGCAGTCCGCGACAGTCGGCCGGCCAGGAGACACGGCTCTCTCGGCTACCCACGGTCACCGTTCCCTACGCCGCCTCCGCCTCGCGGGCGCTCACCCCCGTCGGCGGCACCACTCGCCGCGACAGCACCCATCACTCGTCCGTCACCATCCGCTCAACCGGATCCGTCAAGTGCGGTTCAACGACTCGGTGCCGACCGTGCCTGCTGCGCATGTGCTGAGCTTCTTCGATTGCGTGTACGTGAGCGGCATCTTTGAGCGAAGAATCGTGCAGAACAGCTGTTACGCGGTCGGGTCACGCGGTTGGCGGAGTGCGATGGTCGGGCGCGGCGGTTGCGCGCCTCGGTGTGGAAGGGCTTGTGGTTGATCGCTGAACGGGTGGGTGTAGCCGTCAGAGATTGTCAGGGTCACGTCTGTCGCGTATGCGTGTCAGATGCAGCCGATAGTTACGGAAATGTCCGTATCCGGTAACTGGTCGAGGTCGGCATTTCGGCGGGGTCGGCGGGGCGGCAGAGTTCGGGTCCTCGGCCCAGCACCGGACCGGGACCCGCACCCGCTCTCGCCAGCCGCAACCGGCTGGTGGAGCACTGTTCTTGAGGAGACATCACCCATGTCTGCTTCTTCGACCGCCCGCCGTATCGCCGCGACCGTCCTCGCGGCCGGCGCCATGGTTTCCCTCGTCGCCCTGCCGGCCTCCGCCCACGACGGCGACCGTCACCGGACGCCGAAGGTGGAGATCAGCCGTGTCCAGGCCGACAGCCCCGGACGCGACAACCGCACCGTGCGGTCGCTGAACGCCGAGTGGGTCGAGATCACCAACAACACCCGCCACGCGATCAACCTCTTCCGCCCTGTCCACAGCGGAAGCCGGGGCACCGGCATGTGGCCCGTGGCCAGGCCGGCGGCGTGCGGGCTCGGGCTCGCAGAACCGATGACTACTCAGAACCACCGAGGCGGACCATCCGAGGCATGCGGTCCGAGGTGGCGACCATGTGGCAGGCGGGGCCGGCCTGGTGCCCCTTCGGTGGGCCGGTGTGTGGCGGGCCTCAGGGCGTACGGCCGCTCGTCGCGAGGGCTCGGGTGAAGGCGGGGGCGTCGGCGCCCACCGGGGTGGCTGCGGCGAAACCCTCGTATGCGCGGTACGTCTCGGCGTAGCGCTCGACGACGTCGAGGAGGTAGGCGCCCGTGTCCTCGGGCAGTGTGAAGTCCTGGCCCGTTGCGCGGGCCAGGTCCCAGCCGTGCAGGGCGAGTTCGGCGACGAGCATGGCGGCGATCTCGCCGGCGGGCAACGCGCTGCCGCCGCCGAGGTCGATGTCACCGTTCCACGCCTCGGGCTTCGCCCAGGCGGCCAGCGCCCGGTCGAGCTGAGCGTCGTACCGCTCGGGCCAGTCGGCTTCGGCGGTGAAGTCGCGCATGACCAGCTCATCGGGGAGCCGGGTGCGCAAGGCGCGGTGTTCGAGGCCGTGTCCGGTGTAGAGGACGACGTGGTTGGCGAGTTCTCGGACGGTCCAGCCCGTGCAGCCGGACGGTCCGGCGAGCTGCTCCGGGCTGATGCCACGGGTGACCCGGACGACTTCGACGGCGCAGCTGGCGAGGTGTGCGTGGATCTCGTTCATGCCGCCCACGCTAGGCACCTGGTTGGTGTCGGTCTTGAACTTTCCCGACACACCATCGGCGGTACCGAGCGTCCGTGTTCCGGATGAGCGCGGCATGTTCCCCAAGGCAATGTCCGGGCAGGTGGGTCCTTCCGGACCGGTGGCCGAGACATCCTCGACGTCTGTCGGCAGCGCCGTCGTTGGGCAGTCCGCTTCGGTGTGTTGCGTCCGCGGGGCGTGGGGGAGGTGCCGCCGACGGTGCGGCAGTGTGGAGAGAGTGGGCGTCACCGTCGTGCCACTGAGACCCCCGCCGCGGGCGAAAGCCCTGTGGACGGCGCGGATTACTCGGTCGGTCTGGAGTACACGGTCGGCGGGGGGCAGCGGCCCGCTGCGAACGAGCTCGGCGGCGGTGACGGCCGTGATGACACCGAGGGCGCAGGCCATGCCCAAGCGCGACGAACGAGACCCTGCCGTTGCCTCCGCGCCAGGGCGACGGCAGGCCGGCGGCCACGGCCTGAGGCCGTGAGGTCATCCCCTACAGCATCGTGATGATGGCCCACAGGCCCTGGACGAGGCGGCCGGACTCGGCGAGGTCCGCTTCGCGGACACCCTCAGCGCGGGTGCCCGGACCGGCCGCAGCTCGCCCGTTCTGCTTATTCCGCCCCTGATCAGGCGCAGGAACAGCAGTAGCAGTAACACATCAGCGCGCCGTAACGGCCGACCTCGAACGAGTACTCCGTGCCCGCCGGGATGTACATCCAGTCCCCGGCCGTGAGTTCGTAACCGTTGTAGACGATCGACCCACCTGCGATGAACCGGATGCCGGCACCGTCGTTGTGCGAGTGCGGGGACGCGTGCGCACCCGGCTCGGCAACCGTGATGTAGAGCTGGGACTCGCAGGCCATGTACACCGGAAGCTGCCACTTGCGGAATCCCGGCGGGACGTTGTCGACTTCGAGAAGCTTGATCGCCTTCTCGACGCCCTCGTCCCTTGACGTGATGATGCGGCCCTCGGCCTTGAGTCCGCTCTCGCGGACAGCGTTCTTGATCCGTTCCACTCCCTGCTCGAACGTGAGCCGGTTGGGATCGAAGGTCTGCTGTGCCATGGACTTCTCCTTCTGCGCGACGGGCACGGGACCATCCCGTGCGTCTGGTCGAAGGAGTGAGTTCCCCGTCCGCTCAGGGGCCCACGGCAGCCAGGGAGGTTTCACTGCGACAGCCGCATCGAGGTAACCGTGTGGCGCAGGCGAGTTCCTGGATCCGGGAGAAGGTCCTCGGCGCCGGTTCCCGGTCCGAAGGCCCCACTCCGACCTTCCCCGGGGGCCGGATCAGAACGTGACGAGGCGCGTCTGCCAGCAGCCCTTGCACGTGGCGTCGCCCACGAGAGCGCGACTGCGCAAAGGCCGCACCGGCATGGCCGGCCACTTCCGTGCCCGTGAGTACGTCGCCCGTCGGACTGCCGTCGGTCGGACGTTCCTGGACAGTCCCTGCGGCCCGTGCCAAGATCCCCGTATGACGCTCACCCGAAAGGCCGATGCCGCGTAAGCGGCCAGGCGCGCTCCGCGCGCAGAACACAACACCCGGTCAGGCGCGCCGCGCAGTCGGCCTCTGGAGCCACACTCCCTCCTCCATCCCTCGACCGGCTCATACCGGCGGGCTCTCCAGCCGGACGGTTTCCGCGATCCGCCGGGAAGAGTTCCGCCACCTGGACAAAGACCTGCTACCTGGTGACACCGAGGTGGCACTGCGGTGTTACCGATCCTTTCTGGCCCGTCCGGGCCGCTACCTGTACCTGACCGCAACCGCATGCGGCTGCTACGAGTGCGGCATCAAGGAAGACGTGGCCATGGCGCGGGACCTCCTGGAGCTGGTCCTGGCCCGGCTTCCTCGGCGCGCACGCTCTGAACTGGCACTCGTGGTAGCGAAGTTGGACGCGGAGTTGGACCGCAGAACCCTGCCCGACCCGCTCGCCCACCGCCGGCCATGGAGCCCAGGGGAAGAGTGGTGGCACTGGAGGCTCTATGACGACTCCAGCCACCTCTAGTAACTGCCGCGCCGTCGAAGGCGCGCCTCGCCGCGACCCACGGAGGCGCGACCCGCGTACGACACCAACACCTGCAGCACAGAGGACCGTTGGACGGCGCAGACCGCAGACCGCAGACCGCAGACCGCAGACCGCAGACCGCAGACCGCAGACCGCAGACCGCAGACCGCGGCCTGCCGGTGGGCTCGGCCGACGCAGGAGTCCACCGAGACGGCCCAGCCGATGCGGCCATCGGCGGAGGTGCAGCAGGGGCACGGCGACGTGTGAGCGGTCGTCTCGGCCGAAGCGGAGACGAGCGGTCGGGCCGGAGCGGAGACAATCAGTCGGGCCTTGTCCCCACGCGAGCCCGCGGGGGACCATGACCGCGTGCAACACCGAGAAAAGCTCCACGAACTGCTCCTACGCGCCGGACTCACGGATGTCGAGGACGTGTGCCCGGGCAGTCTGTTCCCGCCGGAGGCCGGCTGGCGGATCGCACGGGGGATCGCGGCGCCGGACGGCGCGGTCCGGGATGCGCTCGACGCCGCATGGTGGCGCCGCCTCGCAGATGCCGACGGCGAGTTCCTGGTGGCGGTCGCCGGACACCGGATCGGCGGCAACGACTCCTGGTGGAGCCGGGTCCGTTACGCCGGCGCCGGTGTCCCGGGGCTGACCGGCGACCCCGGATTCGTGGCCCTCTCCCTCGACGGCCAGGTGCTGCTGGCGGAGGTGCCCGGCGCGGACGGGCCCCGGGTCACGGCCCTCGACCGACTGCCGGAGCGGCTGGAGGAAGCCGCCGCGGCCGCCGGGTGCGAGACGGAGGCCGAGCGCGCAGAGGTGTGGGCAGCGGTGCCGGGCCGGCCGGAATGGCCGCTGCACTGGGCGGAGGGGATCGGGTCCAATCCGGCCGCGCCGGACGAGCTGCTGATCCGACTGCTGGATGTGGAGGTGGGCTTCCTGCACGCCTGTGCCCGGCCTGCCGTACTCGACGCCGCCTTGGCGCATCCCGATCCGCAGGTGCGCTCGAGCCCCGCGGACACCTTCCGGCCCAAGCTCACGCCCGACCAGTGGGTACGCCTGGTCCGTGCCGAGCCGTCGTCGAGCCGGCGCGTGCTCTGGGCCGAGCGTGCCTGCGCCTGGGGCGTCGAACTCCCCGCGGACCTGTACGACGACCTCCTCGCCGGCCCGTCCCGTGCTCAGGCTGTCGCACTCCCGGCTCTCCCCGCACATCACCTCCCCAGCCTCGCGGTCGACGCCGACCCCCGGGTGCGGGTGACTGCCTGCACCCGCTGGGAAGACCTCGCCGCGCCGCTGAGGGCGCTGCTGCTTGCCGACACCGACGACGCGGTGCGTACGGCGGCGCTGCTCGCCCACCACGCCACCGTCCCCATGCCACGCGAGATCTTCGCCGCGCTGCCCCAGCCCCAGCGGGCGCTCGAACAGTGCCGTCTCTCGCCCGAGCTGGAGGCGGAGCTGGTCCGAGACGGGGACGCGGAGGCACGCCGAGCACTGGCTGCCAACCCGGCGCTCACCGCCCACGGCGTCGCCGTCCTGTCGGAGGACCCGTACGACGACATACGCTCGGCGGTGGCGCTGCGTCCCGACCTCGACGAGGAGCAGCGTGCCGCGGTGCGCTACGACTTCGACCCGACGACGATGTCGCACGTTCTCCCCTGGGTCGAGGGCCTGCACGGAGACGCCGGTGCGATGCGCCGCCTCGCCGCATCGTCCCATCCGCTCATCCGCCGAAGCGTGGCCCGTGCCCGGCGTCTTCCACGGGACGTCGTGGAGCGACTGGCCCGGGACGACGACCGGACGGTCCGCCTGTTCCTCGCCGAGTCGTGCGACGATGCCCCGGCCGAGATGCTGCTGGAGGTCTGGCGCTGGTGGGACGGCAGTTTCACTCACCCCGACCGCCCCCGCAGCCACCCCAACTTCCCCCGTACGGGGCTGCTGCGCTACGCCGGCGACCCCACCGGGCGGATGCGCCGCCTGGCCCTGGACGATGCGCAGTCCACGCCTGCCGACGTCGCGCGCCTCGCCCGCGATCCGGAAGCCGAGGTGCGCCGCCGCGCGGCCGAGGACCCCCGGCTGTCACCGGCCGACGCGGTGCGGCTGCTGAACGACCCGGCGGCCCACGTCCGCAGGACCGCGATGCGCAATTCGCGGTTGCCGGCCCGCGTCCTCGCCGGGCTGCTGCACGACCGCGACACGGCATCCGCGGCGGTCACCAATCCGGCGATCCCGGTCCCCGTCCTGCACCGCATCCTGGCCGCGGCCGCGGCGGCCGTGGCAGCCCGGCGCTGAACACCGCCCGGCGCCGGGCGGCCGTGGCGCTCCGACCCTGCACTCCGGTACACCCCGCCCGGGCGGCTGTCCGGTCCCGGGTGTGGGCCGTCACCCACACCCGGGACCGGACAGCGGTACGTGGAAGGCACCACGCCGATGAACCGGTGGGCTCAGTAGCGGACGAGCAGACGCAGATACGTCGCCCAGAGCGAGTACGGGACGCAGGCGTAGTTGAGGGCCGCACCGGACCTCACGTAGTAGATGCCGTAGACGTGGCAGCTCACGATGTTCGTCCTGGCGGCCCAGATCCACCGGTATCGGGCGGCGGTCGGTGTCGTCGTGAGGCCGGCCGTGGTGCTCGTGACCGTGACCGCGGTGGTGGACGTGGGCGGCGCGGCCTGGGCGGCGCCGCCGAATCCGAGGGTCACCGCGACGGTGAGGGCGGCGGTGGTGGCAGCGGCGCGGAGGGTGTTTCTCATGGGAATCCTCTCGTGGACACGTTCCTGGACGTGCAGCCGGTTCGCGGAGGGTCACCGGATGGGTCGGCATGGGTCGCGGGCGGCCGGTGTGTGACGGCGCCGGTGCCTACCAGGTGGGGCCGGAGTGCGGCTGTTCCGCGCGCCGGCGGGCCTCCTCCTCGGCGATACGGGCCTGGCGGTCGGCCTCCTGCCGGGCCTGGAACTCGGCGTGCTCGCGCTCGGCGCGCTGTCGGCACTCCTCGATGAAGCGGATCTCGTCGTCGCTGAGGGGCATGAGGTTCTCTCCTGTCTGCGGTTCTCGCGCTGGGATCGTCGTGGTCGATTCGCGCGGCCCGGGTCCGCTGTTCTGCGCGGGGCGCTGTTTGTGCGCCACGGCCCCCCGAGTGGGCCGGGTGGGGCTCGTCGACCCCGCCCCGCACCACGAGTCTTGGCTGGTGGGCGGTTGTTGCGCAGCCCCGTTCCGGCGGTGAATCAATCCTGTCCGCGGGCCCGGACGACGCGAGTGCGCCGTGTCGGGCGGGCTCGGCTGCTGTGGCTCTGGCCACTGCCATGACACCCCGTCAGGGCCGAACCGGCGGGGTCGTCGCTGCCGTCGTTCCACTCCGCGGTGAGGACCGCGCGCACGTTCAGCGTCCGCACGATCCGTCCCGTAGCGCCGAGATAGCCGATGAGACCCGCGCGGGTGTCCACACGCACGTTGTTAGGGCTTCTCCTGAGGAAGGGGGACGTTCAGTACGGGATTGCCGTCGTACTCGTCGAACAGATCTGGTGCGTCGGGAGACCGGCGGACGTTGCGCCACAGCAGAAGCCTGTCGTTGGTCAGACCGGCCAGGAACGCCGAATCCGGACTGAAGGACACCTCGGTGAGGCCGCTCTGGAAGAGCGGTCCAGGCGGGCCCCGGTGACGGTGTCGATCCGTTCCACTTCCTTCTCTCTGAGCACGGAGAGGGTTCTTCCGGCCGGGCTGAACCGCAGGGTGCCGGGACGGCAGGAAGGGTCGCGCTGCACCTCGGTCGGGATGCCGAAGACCGCACGATGATCGGCGCACCCCTGCCCGCGGCGGGCGACCGGGTTCGCGCCCTGGCCGTATCGCCGGACGGCCGCTCCTTGTACGCCCAGGGAGCACACACCCCCCTTCGTACCCACGCGCTCGACCCAGAACGGCTCGTGACCGACCTGTGCACCCGCTTCGGACCACTCACGCCCGATGAGTGGAGGACCTATGTCCCGGACGTGCCGTACCGGTCGATCTGCTGAGGAGCTGTCGGTAGTGCCGTTCCGTCGTGGCTGGGCCGATGAGGACTTCGTCGCTGACCCTCTCGGCCGTGCGGCCGGGTGGCGTGGGAGGAAAGGCGGCCCGCCCCCGTACGGCGGGAGGGGCGGGCCCCGGGGACGTGCCTGCGGCGTCTCAGTTGCGGGCGTTCAGCTCGGCGACGATCGAGGCCGGCGAGTGGCCGCTGCTGTCGGATGTCCGGTGGAAGTCGACCGAGACGAAGTTCGGGTCGCGGCCGCCGGCCGCCGGGCGGCATTGCTGGTTGACGCGGTCCCGCAGTTTGGCCCCGTTGTCGAGAGCGGCGTTGATGACCGTGGGCACGTTCCGGTGGTGGCTCATGGTGAAGAGCCTGCGGAAGCCCGGCTCCTGACGGTCCAGCGGTACGTCGGACCACCGGCTGACGCAGGAGACGTCGTTGCCGAGGTCGCCGAGGCTCCAGAAGTTGCTGACGGTCCAGGCCCTGTCGTACATGACACCCAGGTGCTCGCGGTCAGCCGCGTCGCTGAAGATCAGCAGGCGCTTCCCGGAGCCGACGAGGTCGGTCATCCTCGGCCACCCCTGCTGGCGTACGTTCCACGCGTCGGGCCGGAAGAGCAGCTGGTCGAGGCCGCCCACCCGACCGAGCGAGTTCCCCAGCTGCTGGGCGCTGACATAGTCCTCCAGGAAGATGGTCACCACCTCCTGGGGATTCGCCGCGAGGAAGTCCACCACGGTCTGCATGCTGCTCTGGAAGGACTGCCGGGGCAGCGCGTACGTGACACCGGCGAAGGTCTTGCACTCGCCGTGACAGAGGTAGACGTCGCTCGGGTAGCAGTCGCTGCCGAAGCTGATGACGCAGAGCCACGTGCTGCGCTCGTACCAGTGGGTGTCCAGGCTGAGGCCGCGCACGCCGTTGTCGAGCTGGTGGCGTATGGACTCGGACTGGGAAACCGAACTCCACCGGGAGTCCTCGTAGTTGGTGAACGCGTTGTGGGCGCCGAGGAAGGACACCTGGTCGAGTCGCCGGTCGCCCCAGCGCGCCTGGGCCTGGGCCACGGCGGACCCGTTCGCCGTCGCCGCGGGGGCCGCGACGGCTCGGTCGGGCGCGGGCGGTGCGGCACTGGCCAGGGCCGGTGCCCCGAGAAGGCTCAGCAGAAGAAGGAGGACGAAGGAGAACCGGACGGGTCTCCTCAAGGACGCGGTCCCGACCGGGCGAGGTCCGAACCGCGGGGCCACGCTGAGGCGGGCACTCCGAGATGACATGTTCATGGTCGGCATGGAGGGGAGCGTAGCGCGCATGCATGCGATTTAGACCTGTTTGGGTGGTTATGTTTGATATGGCGCGGTCTTCCGCTCCGTCGCCGTCATCAACGAGCGGAGCACTGGGGCCGCCGGCCCTTCGGGGAGCCGCCCACCCCGCCTCTGGCGGTCCGGCACTACTGACCTACCGGTCAGTCATGGGCATGGTGTACCCCCTTGCATCGACGGGCGCAAGACTCCGCACACACCCTGCGCCGGGCCGGGCCGACCACGGCGTCCTGAAGGGGCTCGCGCAGTAGGTGGGGGTCTGGTCTGCTTCAGGCGGCGGACGTCTGACGGTCAGGGCCGACGGTTCCGCAGAACTGGAGCGGGTGATGGAGCCGGGGCCACGCTGTGGGCAGTCTGCCGGGAGGACGTGCAAGGCCGACCTTTCCCTCTCGATCCCGGACGAGACCGGCAGCGTGGGGTTCCTCGCGCACGACCCCGAGCCGTCATGCACACGCGGCGCCACACACCAGGGCTGACCGCATCGGTGGCCCCATGGCCAGGACCGGGGGACGCACCCGTGATCGCCCGGCACGAGCCGTTCAAGCCAGGTCCGTCACGGAATCTCCGGCGCACCTGCCGGACTGCCGACCCCGGCCGACCTCACCCTGGCTCAGGCGCCCGTTCCCAAGCTCGTAGGCGGCCAAGTGCCAGTCCGACAAGACCCCTTCCTCGTCTTTCCGGGCTTGCGCACTCTCATCGGAGGCGAGACCCGTGATGTGCCGCTGCCGCCGCTGCGCCCCGGCGACTCCTTGTTCGGGCCCGCGATCGGCGAGGTGGTCGACAGCCCGCTGAAGAGGGGCCAGCTGGTTCTGCACCTTCAGGGCTGGCGGGAGTACGCGACGCCCGCCGCCGCGCGCAGGCCGTTGGAGGGCCTCCTGCCGAACTCGTGGCCCACCTGGCCCAGAGCTCCGCAGCCTCCGGTGCGGTGACCTCCCTGGCCGAGGCGCGAGGGGGAGGCGCCGTGTTCGTGACGGGCACCGCAGGCGCTGTGGACGGCCGCCGTCCATGCCGCGAATCGGGGCGTCCGGAGGACTCCGCCGTCGCGCCCACCGTCTGGACCTCCTTGTCCAGGACTCGGCGGGAGCCTGTGGCAGTCGCCCAGGCGAGGCCGACCGCGTCGTGGCCGAGCGCCTGGCAACCCTGGACGCCGAGATCGCACGCCTCACACACCTACGGCAGAACCTCGCCGCAGCGACGGGTGGGCCGGAGGGTGAGAGGGAGCGTGGCGGGAGCGCCGAACGGCAGCGTCGACGCGATTTCGTGAGCAGACGACATCCTGGCGACGCCGAGTGTCCCTGCCACTCGGCACGGCTGTGAGTGACCGGCTTGGACGACCCGAGTGGGCCGTCCCGGGGCGCACGGGCTTGCCGGTGCGCTAGGTTTCTGGCGAGCCGCCGGGCCCGGAGCTGGGACCGGAGTGGGGACCAGATTTGGATCCGGAACCGGCGTCGGAACCGGAGTCGGAACCGGTGTGGAGAAGGGCCGGCAGGTCGGCGAAGGAGCCGAGGACGTGGTCGGGGGTTCCAGAGGCGGCTCGGTGTGCCTCGGGTGTGTACTTGCCCGTCTTCACCAGGACGCCGGTGATGCCTGACTGTTGGGCTGCCAGCACGTCCGACTCGATGTCGTCGCCGATCATCAGCGCTTCGGCTGCGTCGACGCCCAGGTGGGCGAGGGCGCTTGCGAAGAACGCCTGCGCCGGCTTCCCTGTCACCTCCGCCTCTGTGCGGGAGGCCTTCTCAAGGCCGTCGAGGAAGGCTCCGGTGTCGAGGTCGAGACCGCCCTCGGTACGCCAGTACAGATTGCGGTGCATGGACACGAGCCGGGCACCGCGCTGCAGTTGCCGGAAGACGTGGTTCAGAGACTCGTAGCCGAACGCGGGGCCCGCGCCGCCGAGCACGACCACGTCAGCGTCCCCCTCGTCGATCAGCGTGACTCCGGGCAGGTCGTCGCGGACGTCACCGCTGTTGAGGAGGAGACAGCGGGCGCCCGGGAAGTGCTCGCGCAGGTAGGCCGCCGTCGCGGCCGGGGCGGTCAGGATGTCCTCGGCACCGACAGGGAAGCCCAGGGCGGCCAGGCGCGCGGCGATGGCGGCGCGGGTACGAGAGGTGTTGTTGGTGACCAGGGCGAGGCGGAGGCCGGCGGCACGTAGCTGTTTCATGGCCGCGACCGTCCCCGGCAGTGGTTTCCAGGAGACGGTGAGGACGCCGTCGATGTCGATCAGGACCGCACGGATTCGCTCCATGGAACCGACGGTAGCCCCGGAAGCGACGCTGGACGGGCGGCGCGCCCAGGCGCCCTGGAGCTGCGGGAGTGACGGTGTGCCGCCCGGGGCCGTCGTCGGGCGCGCCGGCAGCGTCACCGGGACCGGCCGAAGCGGTGAGGGCCTGCTCCCGGCAACGTGTGGATCCACCCGCCCGGGGAGGTGAGCGGGGCCCCTGTTATCGTGCGCCGATGTCAACGATCAAGCAGTTCCAAGTGACCTTCGACTGCGCGGAACCTGCGCGCCTCGCCGCTTTCTGGTGCGAGGTGCTGGGGTACGTCGTACCGACAGTCCCGGAGGGTTTTGGCACGTGGGAGGAGTACCACCACTCGCTGCCGCCTGAGGACGAGGTCTACTTCGCGTGCGCTGACCCCTCGGGTGTGGGCCCGCGCGTGCTCTTCCAGCGAGTTCCCGAAGGCAAGGTCGTCAAGAACCGGGTGCATCTCGATGTGCGGGTCGGCACAGGGCTCGTGGGGGACGAGCGGCTGGCCACACTCGAGGCCGAATGCGCACGGTTGATGGCGCTCGGCGCGAAACACGTGCTGACGCAGCGCGCCGATGGCGTCAACGAGTCGTGCATCACGATGCAGGACATCGAGGGCAACGAGTTCTGCCTCGCCTGATTCTCCTCCGAGGCTGGGAGGGGGAGCCGTCTCCCGGGGACCTCTCACGTCTCGTATGCGGCAGAAGCTGTTCCGTGAGTGCGAGGTTGTGCAGTCGGGCGATGCCGAGCATGGTGTGTCGGATGCCGTCGCCCCCTAGACGACAGTCGCGGAGGATCTTCCAGGTCTTCCTGCGGGCGAAGACGTGCTCGACGCGGGCCCGGACCTGTTTGCGCGAGCGATTGTGCTCGCGCTTCCAGCCCGGCAACTCTTTGCCTGGGGTGCGGCGGTGGGGGATGAGGGGGCCGGTGCCCGGACAGTCGCCGTCGGCCGTCGTGAGGGTCCTGCCCGCGGCGGCCTTCGTGCCAGAATCCTCCCGTGCCCGGCAGTCGTCGCGATTGCCGGGCACGGCTCACCGACCACAACGACCAGGCGAGTATCCGCGTCAGGGACGACCAGGTGGTTGGTGGCGCAGCGGTGGTTCTCCCGCTGTTCAGCGATGGTGTGGTCCTGGGCCGGCGCCAGGGTGCCGTCGACTACCGGCACGGTGTCCTTGGCGAACCGGCGCCGAGGGTGGAGTGCGATGAGCGGGCCGATGCGGTCAGCCCGGTAAACGGGTTGTCCAGGACGGTTGCGACGCCGTGATCACACGTGCCATGAACTGCTGCCAGGGACCGGTTCATTGATGTCCGACGGCAATCGTTGCGGTGTGGCCGGTTTCGTGGCGGTCGGTGGTCACACCTCTGAGGAAAGTCGGTCAGCCAGTGGTGAGGGCAGTGGGTAGGCACGCTCTGCAGGGAAGAATCGCTGAGCTTTTGCGGCTTGCCCAGTCTGTATCAGGGAAGCAGCCTTGCGGACCTGTGGGGTGAGGTCGGTGAGGCTGACGATCCAGTCGTCGGTGAACGTGCGCATCAGATGGCGGCCGATGCCGACTTGGATGCTGTAGTGGTTCAGCGCTGCTCCGCGCGGTGAGCGCTCCGGGTCCCATTGGACGTGCACGGCCGCCTGGGCCACAGCTGCTGGGTCTGCGGTCGTGAGCACGGCCTGGGACAGGGCCTCCTCCCAGCCCTCGCGCGTGATCCGCACTGCGAGAACGCGCTCCTGACCCGGTTTGCGGGCCCAGTTGCTCCGGTGCATCAGCCACATGAACGACGGCTTGATCCACGTCATCCTGTGGAATGAGAACGGTGCGACGAAGCCGCCTGCCTGCAGCGCCGCGTCGGCGATGCGAGGCGCGTACGCCTGGTAGACCACGATCGTGCGAGCGTCGTAATCGGCACGAATCTGATACTGGGGGGCCATGCGTCGCACCTTGCCATCCGCCCTATGAGCCTTGCGAGCTGTTTTTGTTGGACTGGCCCCGCAGCCGGTTATGAAAGTGCTGGTCGCAAATCTCGGTGAACTTCGGTGGAAGGCCGTCGCGCGAGCCATGCTTCCTGCGGTTGCGCGCATGGTCAGCGTCTCGGGGATGGTGCAACGGATAGCACGTCGCCGCAGGTAGTCGCGGTTCTTGCGGAAGATCCGGGGGCATCGGCTGGGGCCCGGCGGGGGAGGAGCCACGTGGTTCGAATCCGCGATCCCGAGGCCTTCACCACTGGTACATGTACTGGTGCCACGTGCCGTGCCAGCCGGTGCCGTAGTAGGTGCAGGTGTCGGAGTCGAAAAGCACCACGTGACCGCCCCAGTACACGCTCTCGTCGAGCTGGAAGACAGCCCACCATCCGGTGTTCGGTGTCGGCGTGTTGCTCGTGCGGACCGCCTTGGTCTTGAACCAGGACCACATGTTCCGCGCTCGGATGGGCCGGCGGGCGTACGTGTAGCACCGGGCCTTGATGTGCGGGTTGGAAGCGGAGAGTTCCGTGTACCCGGCGCGGATGAACGCGTCCGAGAGGAAATGGGCACAGTTGTTGGCGAAGGCGTCGCCGGCGATGCAACTGTGCGTCCAGTGACTCCCGACGGTGGAGAGAGCCGGGGCCAGCACCCGGGGCTGGGCCGGGGCCACCTGTGCCGTCGGTCCCTCGCTCGCTGCCGCGTAGCGCGGCGCGCCCGGCACGTAGATGGCCGGTGGAGGAGCCATGTGCTCCATCGCTTCGGCGGTCGCAAGTCCGGCCGGCCCGTTCGCCGGCGTGGGGTCTCCGGGCATTCCGGGGCTCGTCGGCGGTGCGATGTTCTCCATCGCGACCATGAAGGCGTCCTGCGGTTCACCGGCGCGCATCCGGCCCAGGCGGAATGCCGTGGCCCCCTCCCGCACATGCACCCTGATCCGGTCCTCACCGAGGGACTCCCGATCCATGATGTCGGACTTGGCGAAGGAATAGACACAGTCGCCGGACTCGACGATCAGGATGTTTCCCGGGATGTTGCCGTCATCTCGACTGTAGCCTTCGAAGGCGACGGTGGAATCGCGTTTCGACGCCCGTTCCATCAGTGAACTGAGGTCGTTCTGTTGACCTTTCATGATGTTCTCGGCCATGTCGTTCGCCTCCTGTGCGCGGGCGTGCGGCCGTCGACATCCCTCCTTCAGCGTGCACCCCGGGCACCGGCTTGCGCCACTTGTGGCGTCGTACGCAGCGCGTCGATCTTCTGGATGGGTTATTCGCCAAGGCCGATGATCGTGCGAGGGCACCCCGCAGGTGCCGCTGCCCGAGGCTTCGCAGATCTGGGCGCCGGCCGACGCATACTCGACGTCGGCGTCTCGCTCAGGCAGCGCCGTCAGATTCCTGTAGGCGGCAGCACCAGAGTCCCGCCCTCGCCCTGCATGGCCTCTTGAACTGCATCCAGATACCCGACGCGGCTGGATGGCACCGAATCATCCTCAGGCCCGGGGCGGGTGTCGTCCCATGCGCGTGCCACGAGGGCTAGGAACAGGGCCTGCGCCGCTTCAGCTACCGGCTGGGGACCTTCCATCTCCACGAGGCCTCGGGCGGTAACAGCGCGGGAGAGCGCCGCGAGGCGATCCGGCGCGTCAAGAGGCCCGTGCGTGCTGGTGAAGTAGAACTCCTCCACCGCTGTGTAGTAGTCGATGTAGACACGGCGGCGATGTTCCAGTGCGTGCACCCGGCGTTGCTCGTCGAGGGTGGCCTGGACGGTCGATATCAATGCCTGCGCCTGCGCCTGGCCGGCGGCCTCGGCCCCCTCGGCTTGCCGGTGTCCCGCCTTCCACGCGAAGAACCCCGTCGTGATGCTGCCCAAGATGGCCGACCCAGCGGCGATCAAGGCGATGCCCCACTCGCTCATGGCGCTGATCTTCCCACCTGCCCCCCGTTCCTGCGGCCCGTTCTGCGCCATTGCGGCCGGACGTGGCTGCCCGTCACCTTCAGCCGCCAGGGCTCGCTGCCCTCGCCTCCGGTGGCTGACCGACAGGTGAGCCGTGCGCCTGGGGTGAGCTTGTAGGCGGGCCGTAGACTCGCGCGCCATGGAAGCGACGTTCGAGCTGGGGACCATCAGTTGTCCGTCCGGCACCCTGGTGCTCATCGACGGCGGTTACCTGGGGCTGTGGAGCGGGGACCGCTCCCCGGCGGACATCGATCCCGTCTCCTTGGGTATCGAGGACCCGGCAGTGGCCGCCGACGTCACGGGCGCCATCGACTTCGTGGTCACCGGGCCGGACGCCGTTGATGCCGTCCGGAGCTTTGACCGTCAGCCGGGCTCCAGGCTCCACGACATCCCGGCCTCGAAGGCCGGCGAATGCGAGGCGGCCTTCGAGGAGCACTGCCGAGCTGCCGGCCGTGACGCCCGGCTGGAGGCCCTGCCGACCAGGGAGGCACATGCCGACAGGGCCCGCCGGACAGCGGCAGAGGGTGGTGGCAGCTTCGGGATGTTCGGGGTGCCCGTCGTCGCCGTAGGTGGCGTGCCCCGAGATCGGCACCTGCCCGTGCTGGCCACACGGGTCGACCGCGGCGACGGTGCCGGGGAACGCTGGTCCGAGATCTCGATCCGTATGAACGAGGGCCAGGCGGTGTCATCGGTTTCGTTGGGTGACATCGGCGTGGACTGGGCACGTGTGCTTTTCGGCGATGTCGACGCGTTGAGCATCTGGCAGCACGACGAGTCGATCGACGGCTTGGCCGACGTGGCGTTCTGGGGTGCCGCGGTGGACGAAGCGGCCGCGGCGTTCGACGCACCCGAACTGGGCGAGCTCGGCGAGGACGGTGTTCGTGGGTGGGCGGGCCTGCCCGTCCCGGAGGCGATGGACAGAGCACACGCTCTGCAGAGATGGAAGGACGAGACCGGTCGACGCATGGCGGTGGACTTCCGCCCGCACTCCCATCACTGGCAGATCATGCGCCAGGTACGTGCTTCGCACGTCGAGGCCGGATCCGTGGAACTCGGTGACGCCCGAGTCCTGTGCGCCATGACGAGCTGGGGCGATGGCTTCTTCCCCGTCCTCGCTGAGCTGGATTCCTCCGGTGTCCTCCTCGCGGTACGAGTGTGCTTCTCCGACGCGCCCTGAACAGCCCGCTCAGAGCACCCGGACGGGTATGTAGCCGCGGTGCTGCGGGGAGCAATTTCCTGGCTCTGGCAGGACTTTCGTAGCAGGGGGTCATCTCGGTGACACGGTCGGCCGGTCCGCGTAGCAGCGGCGGAAGGGCGCGGTCGGAAAGGCATGGTGACGGAGGAGAGGGTCGCCGGGGACGACGGCGCGTCGGGCCACCAGGCGTTCCTGCGGCTTGGCATCGGTGATCCTCTGACCCGGAATCGTCAGGGGCGGCGGGAGTCGGCCCGCTGCGTGCGAGGTCGTCCAGCCAACCCAGGCGGGATGTCGCGTCGCCGTTGTCGAGCCGACTCGCAAGTTCCGCGAAGCACAGCCACAGGATGCCCGTGTGGATGCCGCGTGCTTCCCCACGTGAAGTCGCGGTGACCCTCTCAACGAGACGCTGGAAAAGTGCACTCGCCCCTGCTCCGCAGCACGTCTGGGCACACTGCTAGAACTTCGGTATGGCATACCGATGTGCCGCCCGCGCCGCCAGTACGAGATCGACCCTGACGGCTGCTTCACCGAAGCCGCTCTTGCGGAGGGTGAGGATGGAAGGGTTGTTGCGTCAGGAGCGCACTTGTGTCGGTGCGGGCAGGTAGGGGGTGATGTTGCGCCGGGCGCGGTCGACGTATTCCTCCTTCTCGCCGACGGGGGCGACGTAGTGCAGCGCGTCTTCGGCGGCGGCGCTGCCCTGGAGGCGGGTGATGATCCAGGCGGCGAGGTACTGGCTGGAGAGGCAGCCGCCGGCGGTGGCGATGTTGTCTCTGGCGTAGAAGGGCTGGTTGAGCACCTCGATGCCGGCAGCGACGACCCAGGGCCTGGTGGTCAGGTCGGTGCAGGCGGGGATGTCGTCGAGCAGGCCGAGCCTGGCCAGCACGAGCGCGCCGGAGCACTGCGCGCCGATCAGCTGGCGCGAGGGGTCCAGGCCGCGCAGGACCTCCATGATCGCCGGGGTTTCGACGACCTCGCGGGTGGCGATGCCACTGCCGACGATGACGGCGTCAGCGGCGCACGCCTCTTCAAGTGTGGACATCTGCTCGACGACGACCCCGTTCATCGACGTCACCTTGGGGCTGGGGGTGGCGATGGTGACGCGCCAGTCGTCGGTCTTGATGCGGTTGAGGACACCGAGCGCGATCAGGGAATCGAGCTCGTTGTAGCCGTCGAAGGTGAGGATGGCGATGTGCACGGCGGATGTCCTTCCGACTGGGTGGGACTCGACGGTAAGGATCCGCGAACAGGACAGTCAAAGAATTGTCATGGATACAATGGGGCGCATGGCCGCCCCGCGCTACAAGCTGCTCGTCGACACGTTCGCATCGGAGATCCGGTCGGGGCGACTGGCCGCAGGCGCGCGGTTGCCGACACACCGCGCTCTCGCCGCCCGCGATGGCATCGCTGTGGTGACCGCGACCCGGGTGTACGCGGAGCTGGAAGCGATGGGTCTGGTGAGCAGGGAACAGGGCCGCGGCACCTTCGTGCGTGACATGACGGTCCCCGCCGGCCATGGCATCGACCAGCAGGTCGTCGCCAAGGATGCGGTCGACCTCAGCTTCAACTATCCGTCGCTGCCCGGCCAGGCCGACCTCCTGCGGCAGGCCATGCGAGAGGTGGCTGCCGCCGGTGACCTCGACTCGCTGCTGCGCTACCAGCCACATCGTGGGCGTCCCCAGGACAGAGCCTCGATCGCGCGGCACCTGAGGCGCCGGGGGATGACGACGGACGCGGGGCGGATCGCCATCGCAGGCGGTGCTCAGCACGGTCTGGCCGTCACCGTCATGGCCACGCTCAACGCCGGCGACGTCGTCGCGGTCGACGCACTGACGTATCCGGGTTTCAAGGTGCTCGCGGATGCCTTTCGTCTCGACCTGGAGCCCATCCCCGCAACCACCGACGGGCCGGACTTCGATGCCCTGGAGAAGCTGTGCGCGACCCGCCCCGTCCGCGCGATCTACACCATGCCCACGTTGCACAACCCTCTGGGCTGGGTCATGTCGGCAGCTGACCGGACTCGCCTGATCAAGATCGCCCGACAGTACGGTTCACTCATCATCGAAGACGCCTCGTACGCCTTCCTGGTCGAGGACCCGCCACCGCCGCTGGCCGCGTCGGCGCCGGACATCACCGTCTACGTCTCGGGATTCTCCAAGAGCATCGCCACCGGTCTGCGGGTCGGCTACGTCGTCGCCCCGCCCGGCACGCTGCCGCCGCTCGAACGCGCGATCCGGGCGACCACCTGGAACACCCCGGCCCTCACCACGGCCATCGCCTGCCGCTGGCTCGACGACGGCACGGCGGACCAGTTGGAGGCGCAGAAGCGAGGCGATGCCAAGGCCCGGCAAGCAATCGCCGGACAAGAGCTGGCAGGCCTACCCCTGGTCAGCCACCCCTCGTCCTACTTCACATGGCTGCCGCTGCCCGACGACGCACGCGCCGATCGTCTGACCGCCACCCTCGCGCGTCAGCGCATCTCCGTATCCACGGCGGAGCCGTACACCACGTCGACGCACACACCACAGGCACTCCGCCTCGCTCTCGGCTCGACCGATCTGGACCGTCTGCGGTCGACGCTGCGCACGGTGCGACAGGTCGTCCTTGAGGACGCCCTCATCTGATCTCCCCCAGCTTCTGTCCGGGGTTCTGAGCGCGGCTCACCCCGTCCGGCGGCGACCTGGCCAGCTCTGGCGGCCCCCGCCCCGTCCTCTGCGGCAGCGCGTGCGAGGTGGTGGAAGCCTGCCGCGGCGTGGTCGACGGTGGCTGAAGGGCTGCCCGTCAGGGCGGGAGAGCGGGTGAGACGATCTCTCATGCAGGCAGCAGGGCGCTCGCGAGCGCTGACACCCCGCCCGAGGCACCCAGGACGCATATCGACCTGCCCCGGGCAGGTGGCTGCCACCCGCGGCCGGGGCAGGTCGAGCGCTTGGTCTGCGAGGCCTTCGGAACCGGGTAACGTCCTTGTCATGTTCTTCCAGACGCCGATTTACGAGTGAGAGCGTGACGGGCCCCGGCTGTGCCCCGACCCAGCCGCACCCGTCCCCCCGCTGATGAATCCGCAGACCACTTCGACACCACCACCGGGAGAACCCGTGACCGACAGCAAGAACATCAACAACCCCGTGGGCCAGGGGGGTGGCCAGCGCAAGAAGCAGTCCCGCACCGAGCGGCAGAACAACGGTCCGCACCGCAACTTCGATCGTCAGAGTGCCGCTGACAAGAAGGCGGAGCTGGTGCGCAAGATGCGCGAGAAGACTCATGGAGCCGGGGCCGCCGCGCAGGGGAGCGACGACAGCACAGAGAGCTGACGCACCGGTGCCGCAGGGCGGCACCGCACGGGGCAGGGCCCGGACCGCAAGCGCGGTGCGGGCCCTGCTCCCGTATCGGGGCTCGGTGCCGCACCGGGCGCAGTTCGATCCCGCTCTGCTCGGTCGACCTGCCGCGTCCCCCGGCGACCCGGGGCAGCCACTGTCCGGCGGCCTCGTCACCGCCACGGCCCGGGCTGCATCAGCAGCTCCTTCGACTGCACCGTCATCGAATCCGGCACCGCTCCTACCGCTTCGTCGGCACCCCGGCCCCGCGCCTAAGCACCCGCCGAGGCCGGCTGACCGCGACAGAATCGGAGCCGACGACCCGCCCCCCGTTCAGACGACGGCCCTCGGCCCGTCGGCCGTGGACCAGGGACGCTCCAGTAGGCTGTGCCGGCCATGGATACGGACGTCGCACGCGAGCAGCCCCGGCACAGCGCGAGCGGCGCCGGTCCGCCGATCCGGCGGCTCTTCCGGGACGTCGTCGCCGACCGTCTGCCCGCCCGCAGGCCGCCCCAGGCGGCGATGCTGTTCGGCACCGAGGTCGACCCCTCCTGGGACGACCGAAGCTTCCTCGGCGACTTCTACAACGAGATCCTCCACCAGGACACCTGCCGTCCCGCCACCGCTGCCGGCCTTGTCCTGCTGAGGGCCCTCGCCGTCGACGACCGGGTTCCCGCACGACAGCGTTTCGAATCCGTCGACCTGCTGTTCAGAGCTGCCACCGTTGCCGAGCGCTACCTCGCCGAGACCTGGCCGGCCACCCCGCAGCACGCCGATCCCGAGAGCGCGGCCCGGGCCCGCAGCGCGGTCCAGGCTCTCGTGCCAGATCTCCTGGCCCGCTGGTCGGCCGAATGCCCTGCGGTTCACCTCGCTCTCGCCGGTCTCGCCGTCGTCTTCCCGTCGGACCGCACCCTTCCCGCCCTGACAACGCGCCTGCAGGGGTTCATGCACCAGCACCCCCAGGGCACCGACCTCGGCGACTACGTGCGGTTCGTCCTCGTGCTGGCCGCGCAGGACGACGACCGGATCCTCACGGTGACCGAAGAGTTCACCGACGCCCACTGGACGGGAACAGCGCGCGGAGTTCCGACACGGGCACGAGCCCTCCACCTCCTCGGCCAGATGCTGACCAAGGTCGGAGCCGGACTCACTGCCGTGAACACACGGCCGCACGGCACCTCGCTGCGATTTTCGTGTGGACTCGGCTCTGACCGAGGGGCTGGAGCCTGAGGGCTTTCTCGTAAGTGATCTTGCTCTACGGTGATCTCGCCCGCGTCACGCCCGATCACAGCGTCTGGTCCGTCCTGGATAGCCTCGTACACCCGCGACTGCCGTCTCGAGGGCGATGGCGTGGCACCGCGCGATGCTCGGCATCGCCCATCCGCGCAACGTTGCGCGCCGCTGCTGCCGCACCCGACCGAAACGGTCCGTTCAGGATTCGGCGAGCAGGAGCTGGACCAGGCCGACCCAGTTCGCCTCGTCCACCTTGGTGTGCGTGGCGCGGACCCTCCAGCGGCCGGCCCGCAGTGCGACCGATGCCTCGGCGGGCATCCCCCCGTCGGGGAACTCGATGCCCAAGTCGGAACCCGCCCATGCGGAGTCCATGAGCACCGCCGGACCGTCCGAGACCCAGGTGCCGCATTCCTCCCACACCGTGGCCGGGTCTGCGAGGGCAGCGTCCGCCGCGGCACACAGTCCGGCCTCGGAGTCGGCGGCGAGCCACCGCAGGAACGCTCGGTGCTGGGGCAGATAGCAGCTGGTCGCGGGCTCGTCCGCCAGCACAAGTGCTTGGGCACCGTTCTCGTCGATAGGGATCACACCGGCCAGATCGTCCACCGCACAGGCCCGGTCGTAGTCGTCCGGAGCGGCGGCGTCTCCCGCCATCAGGCCACTCTCCGTACACCCGCCCCAGGAGGCCAGGGCGGAGACGGGAACGACGATCAGAGGGCCGCCCATCGACTCCACCCAGACAGGGGAGGAGCCGGAGGCGACGTCTGCGTTGGACGAAGAGGTGATCATTCAGCCAGTGTGCCCCCGCCCACTGACAGGCTCGTTCGTGTGAGGCCGCGAGGTGAGAACGTCATCGGTCCGATCCACCCCTGGCGGACAAGGGAGATCTGGGAGGGCAGGGGTGACACCGGGGCGAGTGCTCTCCCGCGGGCCCAGATCTCCACCAGCCCCTCGGCGCCTCGACGGCTGACACCACCGATGTCGCCTTCAGGTCCCCGTCGCTCCAGGTGTTCCACAGTCGGACCAGAGGCCGGTCCTCCTCCTGGCAACCGTGACCGTCGAAGTGGTCATGGCCCGGAGCCCAAGCCCGTTCACGCTGCGCTGGAGTGGTGTTGCCGACTGCGAGGCCATGGTGTGCGAGAGCCGTCCTTCGTTGGACGCCTCCACACTGACGCCGTTGGCGAGGCGCTCGACCTCCCGGAACTAGTCCAGGTCACAGAGGAGTGTGGCGCGGGAACCCGGCCAGGCACGTGGTCCCACCCCTGCCCGCTGGTGGCCCGGGATCGTCCGGTCGGGTGTCGTCCGTCCGGGCCGTCTGTGGGAGGGGTGAGGTGGGTGGGGGAAGGGCTAGTGACGCATCCGAATAGTGAGGGATCCGCCGTCGTTGAGGAGTCCGAGTATGGCCCGCACGCTCGCCCTGGCCCTGGCCGGCGCGACCGCGTTCGCCGTGGCGCCCGCCGTGGCCGGGCCCGAGCCCGGCAGGGCGGCGGCGGACATGGCGGTCACCTATCGGGTGACCGCTCCGTACCAGCAGCACGCGAACGGTGTGCGAGCCGGCTACAAGCCCGATCAGTACTGCGTGTTCGACCGGGTGGGTGGCACGGGCGCGCTCGGCTACCCGCACTTCAACCACGCCTACGACAACTCGACGGACCCGGCGAAGCCCACCGCCCTCTTCTACGAGGACGACGGCAAGGGCGGCAAGCGTCTCGTCGGTGTGGAGTGGCTGGTCCAGGACCGCGACCAGAACCTGAAGACGGACGACGACCGGCCGAGCATGTTCGGGGTGCCCTTCAAGGGCCCCAACCGTGGCAACTTCCCCGGCCAGCCCGTCCACTACGCCCTGCACCTCTGGCTGTGGAAGAAGAACCCCAAGGGCCCGTTCAGCACGTACAACCCGGCGGTCACCTGCCTCCCGGGGACGACCCGCCCACAGCCGCGCCCGGCTTCCTGACACCCGGTCGGTGCGGTTTCCGGAGCCCGAGCAGGGCCCGGGCCCGGCCCTCGGCGGGGGCCTGCTCGTTGGACAGGGCGAGGGCGGACACCACCCCGGCCGGAGCCACGCCTTCTGGCGGGCCGTCTTCGCGCATGTCGCCGTGGTGCTCGCCGCGGCAGCACGCGGGGTCGCGCCAGGGCGAGCCCGCGAGAACCGATTCCGACTGACGTGTCCGCCGGGTTCTGAAGTGGGTGGGCGCCCCCCCGCAGGGCCTTGTGATCTTCCTCTGCGGCGGCCGTCACAAGGGACACGGACAACCGGTCCGCTCCGCGTGCGTACCCATGAGCGACGGCTTTGATCGCCCGTCACCGCAAGCTGTGCCGACTCCCGTTGAGGGGGATTCCCCGGTTCCGGGGTGGGGCTGGCCACCCTCTTCGCCGGGGGGCCGTCGGATGTCCCGGTGATCACCGGATCCGTAGCGTCTTCGTCATGACCCAGACGACACCCAACGCGACGCCCCGCACCACGACCGGCACCACGAGTCAGGCCATGCCCCACGCCGCGACGCGCACCCGCGCGGGTGGGTCCGTCCGGCGCCGGAGGGCACGCCAGTCCCTCGCCGCCGCGACTGCCGCCGTCGTCACCGCACTGGCCGCCGCCCCGGCGTTCGCCGCGTCCGAACTCCGCCCCGTACCGGTACCGGCCCCGGTCCAGCAGACCACCGGGCGTGGAACCCTCATCGGTGTCACCCCCGTCGGCGACTTGAGCCGGGCCGACGTGGCCGCGTTCCTCAAGGGCGCCGGCATCGACACCTCGACCGTACGCCACGGCGTACGGGGCTACCGGCTCACCTACCGGACGCTGACGCCGCAGGGGGCGCCGACGACCGCCACCGGTCTGCTGGTGCTCCCCAAGGGCGGCGAGCGTCGGCTTGACCTGGTGGCGGACACGCACGGCACGATGGTCCATCGCGACTACGCGCCGTCCGTCGCCGAGGACTTCGGGCTCTACGCGCCCTACCTGCACGCCGCCGCGGGCCGCGCCGTCGCCGCCCCGGACTACCTCGGGCTCGGCAAGGGCCCCGGCCTCCATCCGTACATGGACACCGCCTCCTCCGTCTCGGCCTCGCTCGACATGCTGCGGGCTTCCCGGACCGCAGCGGCCGCGCTCGGCAGGCCGCTCACCGGGGACGTGTACGGTACCGGGTTCTCGCAGGGCGGCCAGGTCGCCATGGGGCTCGGCCGCGAGCTGGCGCGGGGCGCGGACCGGCACTTCAGGTTGCGGGCGTTGGCACCGGTCGCCGGACCGTACGACCTCCGGGGCGCCGAGGTCCCCGCCCTGCTCGACGGCCGGGTCAACGACATCAGCGGCGTCTTCTACATGGCGTACTTCCTCACCGCGCAGAACCGGCTCCACCCCGTCTACGCCGACCCGGCCGAGGCCTTCCGTCAGCCGTACGCGGGGTACGTGGAGCAGCTCTTCGACACCCGGCACTCCGAGGAGGACATCGTCACGAAGCTCCCCGGCTCGGTGAAGGAACTGCTGACCGACGACTTCTACGAGCGGCTCGGCCACCCGACCGGCGGCCTGCTGACCGCGCTCAAGGCGCAGGACGGCACCTGCGACTGGAAGCCCGACGTGCCGGTACGGCTGCACACCGCGGCGGGCGACACGGACGTGGCGATCGCCAACTCCGTCAGCTGCGCGGCCGACCTGGCCCGCAACGGCGTCAGGGCCCCCGTGATCGACCACGGGAAGGCCGACCACAACGGCTCATTCAAGCTGGCGGGTCCGCAGATCGTGCGCTGGTTCGACAGGCTGACGCACGGCTAGCGGGTGCGTTCCAGGGCCGGCCCCTGGTCCGTCACGCCGGTCGAGCACTTCGCCGGCGCTGCGGTCCCATCGCCTCCGCACAGGTCATGTGCGACGGGCACGCCGTACTCGTCGCGCGGCCGTGGTGACAGAGCGCTGCCGGACCGGCCGCTGCTCAGGTGACCGTGAGCGCCCGACTGCCGGCGCGGGAGGCGCTGTGCGACGCGGTCACCTGGCCCCGCCGCCCGGGAGTGAGGCGCTCCCGGGCGGGCGCCGCCCGCACGCGCGCCTGCGTGGCCAGTGGCACTCGTCCCGCCGATGCGGGCCGGCGAGCGGGTTCGCCCAGGGCGTCGGCGGCGACTTCCGCTCGGAGTGGTCCCCGCCCGTCGGGTCCGGGTGTGCCCCCGGGGACCGCCGGCTGACCCGCGAGGGGAGGTGGAGGGGGGCTGCAGCAACTCCCGCGCGTGACCGGCCCGCCCACTCGCCCATCGGCGCGCGGACTTCCTGCGCCGCAGGGCGTCAGGCGCGGCCGGGGGTGCCGCCGGATGTGGGGGCCGGCTCCTGTTCACGCAGGGCCCAGGGGGAGCCGTACGCGGTGAGCAGGTCCAGGAAGGGGCGCGGCGGCAGGGCTTCGGGGCCCAGGACACCGGTCCCGGACCAGACGCCGGTGGCGAGCAGTTCGAGGGCCACCACCGGGTTGATCGCGGTCTGCCAGACGACGGCCTGGGAGCCGTACTCGCGCATGGACCACTGGTTGTCGACCACGTGGTAGAGGTACACCTCGCGGGGCAGGCCGTCCTTCGTGCCCTTGACCCAGGTCCCGGCGCAGGTCTTTCCGGTCATCAGCTCCCCGAGTGCCGCCGGGTCCGGCAGGCAGGCGGCGACCACGTCCCGGGGTGAGACGCGGGCGGGGCTGCCGTCCGCGCCACGCACGGTGACCGGCACGGTGGAGTCCAGGCCCAGGGCGTGCAGGGTCCTGAGCTTGCCGATGAAGTCCTCGCCGAGGCCGTACTTGAAGGTGACCCGGCGGGCTCCCACCCAGCGCGGGATCAGGAGGACCTCCTCGTGCTCGACGTTGACGCACTCGACGGGGCCGATGCCCTCAGGGAAGTCGAAGACCTCCGGCTCGCTGAACGGGGCGGTGGTGAACCAGCCGCGCTCGCGCTCGTACACCACGGGAGGGTTCAGGCATTCCTCGATCGTCGTCCAGATGTTGAAGGACGGCGCGAAGTCGTAGCCCTCGACGGACAGGTCGGCGCCGTCGCGGATGCCGATCTCCTCGATGTCGTCGAAGAGTTCGTCGGCCGCGTAGCGGGCGAAGACGTCCGACAGGCCGGGCTCGACGCCCATGCCGACGAGCGCGATACGGCCCGACTTCTCCCACTCGGCGGCCCGTTCGAACTGCTCGTCGCCGAGCTTCACCCCGCAGACGCTGTGCGGGTCGTCGGGGTGCGGGCGGGAGAGGGACATGGCCATGTCGAGGTAATGGCTGCCCGCCGCCAGGGCGGCGTTGAACAGAGGCATCACGAAGCGCGGATCGGTGGCGTTCATCAGGACGTCGCAGCCGCGCTCGGTGAGCAGCCGGGTGACCGCCGCCTCGTCGGAGGCGTCGACGCGGCAGGCGCTGAACCGTGTCTCCTCGCCGCCCAGGGCCGCGACCGCGGCCTCGGCCCGGGCCAGGTCGTAGTCGGCGACGACGAAACGGTCGAAGAAGCCGCGGCGGGCGGCGATCTTGGTGATCGCGCTTCCGACACCGCCGGCGCCCACAAGCAGAACACGCATGGCACAGTCCTTTCTCGGTGAGGCGGGTGCCTCGGGGGCTGATGGAACCTGGTGCTCCGAGTTAAGCTCAATGATGTTGGCATAAGGCGGCAGGCCCGCACGGCGACACGGAGGAGTGTGGCGATGGCTAAGGAAGTGGTTCCCGAGGAGGCCCGCAGACGGCGGCGCCCCACTCGGCAGGGGACGGTGCTCACCGAGCGGCTGATAGTCGAGACGGCCCTGCGGATGGTGCGCGAGCACGGGAGCGCGGGCCTGTCCGCCCGGCGGCTCGGCGCCGCGCTGGGGGCGGACCCCAGCACTCTGTACCGGTACTTCGACGGCATGGACGGCCTCACACGCGCCATCGGCGAGGAGCTGATCGGCCGGGCGCTGGCCGGCTGGGCCGCGACGGGGGAGTGGCGTGCGGACCTGCGCTCTCTCGGCCTGCGCATCCACGGCGCCTACCTCGCCCATCCGCAAGCCGCGCTGCTGACCGCGAGCCGGGTGACCGGCCGGCCGCGGGAGATCGCCGCCGACGAGGCGATCCTCGGGAGCCTTCGCGGCGCGGGGTTCGCGGATGTGGACGCGGTGCGGATCTATCACGCCTACATCGATCAGTGCCTGGCCTTCGCGGCGCTCGACGCGGGCGCTCTCGCGCTGACGGAGAAGGCGCGCGAGGCGGACGAGGAGATGTGGGAGTCGACGTATGCCCGGCTGCCGGCCGACGCGTACCCGAACATCGCGGCCACCGCCGGGCTGCTGGCCGAGCGCATGCCCGACAGCGCGTACCCGGTCGCGCTGGACATGCTGCTGGAGAGCGCCGAACGCCGGCTCGCGGCCGGGGGCTCCGCCGGCTGAGCGGGCGGAAGGAGCGAGCGCTCCTCCCGGGGAGAACTTCGGGGGCCCGGACCCCCTCCGGTTCCCCGAATTCACTCGCGGTCGCGGCACCCGGATCGCTTCCGGTCCGGCTCGAATCGCGGGGACTCACCCGGCGACCAGCCATGATCGCGACGGACAAGGGGCTTCTGCCCCAGGTCGACGGCGCGGTGGATTCTGCCGGTCGGACCGCCCGGCGATCGTCGACACCGTCCGCTTCTTCGCCGGAGCGGCGCGGACCCTGCCGGGCGCCGCGGCGGGCGAGTACACCGAGGGCCGCACGTCGCTCCTGCGCCGCGAACCGGTCGGCGTGTGCGCCCAGATCACTCCGTGGAACTACCCCCTGATGATGGCGGCCTGGAAGATCGCCCCGGCGATCGCGGCCGGGAACACCACCGTGCTCAAGCCGGCCGACACCACCCCCTCCTCGGCGGTCCTCCTGGCCCGCACACGGCGGGCCACCTCCCTCCGGGCGTACTCAACGTCGTCTGCGGCGACCGCGACACCGGCCGGGCGCTCACCGCACACCGGGACGTCGCGCTGATCGCCGTCACCGGCAGCGTACGGGCGGGGCAGGAGATCGGGGCCGCGGCGGCAGCGGGCCTCAAACGACTGCACCTGGAGCTCGGCGGGAACGCCCCGGTCATCGTCCACGACGACGTGGACGTGGAGGCCGCCGCCGCGGCCATCGCCCAGGTCGCGTACTACAACGCCGGCCAGGACTGCACCGCACCCAGCCGCCTGCTGGTCCACGAACGCGTGCACGACGCGTTCCTCGCGGCCTTCGCCGCCGCGACGGCCGCCCCGGCGTACCGTGAGGCCACCTACGGCCCCCTGAACAGCGCAGCCCAACTGGCTACGGTGGAGGGCCTCTTGAGCCGCCTCCCGTCCCACGCCGAGATCGTCACAGGGGGAGAGGCCGTCCCGGGCCCCGGCTTCTTCCACCGGGCGACGGTCGTGGCCGGTGTCCGGCAGGAGGACGAGATCGTCCAGGAGGAGACGTTCGCGCCCGTGGTGACGGTCCAGCCCTTCCGTACCGAAGAGGAGTCACTCCACCTCGCCAACGACGTCCGCTTCGGCCTCGCCGCCGGCCTCTGGACCGCGAACCACGACCGCGCGATGCGCGCCACTCGCGCCCTCCGTACGGGCATCGTCTGGGTCAACACCCACGGCACCACCGTCTCCGAAATGCCCCACGGCGGCGTCGCCCACTCCGGCTACGGCAGCGACCTCTCCCTGGCGGGCCTCCTGGACTACACCCACCCGAAGCACGTCATGCTCTAACCGACGGGCTGCGCCGGAGGGGACCCGCGGGACGCGACGGGACCGGCCGGCCGTACGCCGATACGGGGCCGACAGGCCTTGGTCCGGACGGTCTACTTCGCCGGGTTCGGGCGGCCGGAGGCTTCCATACTGGCCGTCGGTAGCCCCGACGACGGGGCGTCACGACGAAGGAGCACGCGATGAACCCACCACCGCCCGAGGAGACCGGCTGCCAGATGATGAAGCGCCTCGCGAAGGAGCTGGAGAAGGGCATCGAGAAGAGCGGGAAGCTCGCGCAGGAACTCAGGGCGAGGATCGCCGGGCTGGAGGCGCAGGCGAACCCGGACCAGGCGCAGATCGACGCCCTCAAGCAGGCCCTGGAGCGCCTCGAACAGAAGATCGAGGACGACCGCGTGGCCCTGTCGGACCTGGAGACCGTGATCAGCGAGAACTGCTAGGAGCGTTCCTTCCGTCATCGGACGACGCTCCGCCGCCGGGCCCCACCGCCGGGGCCTTCGACCGTCTCCTGGCAGCGGCCGAGGCCCGGGGCGGAAGCGGACCGGTCGGCCGCTCAGCCTTGATAGGTGGCGGCCGCGAGCTGAACGAACGACCGGATCAACGGATTCCGGTCCTTCTCGTGCCACGCCGCGACCACCCGGCTCGCCGGCATGTCGCTCAGTGGGACCACGGTGAGCCCCGTGCCCGGCTCGTGGTCCAGGAGGGTGATGCCGATCGTGCCGTTCCACAGGACGGCCTGCCGGCATTCCTGGACGGCGCGCACGACGGGACCCCGACGAGGCTCTCCGCCGCTCCAGTACGACTGCCACGCGGGGTCCGTCCCCTCCGGGAACCGGAACCAGCGGCGGTCCGCCAGGTCGGCCAGCCGCAGGCTGTCGCGGCCGGCCAGTGGATCGTCGGCGCGCAGCAGCGCTCCCACCGGGTCGGCGCGCAGCGTGCGCACGGTCAGGCCCGTCTCGTCGAACGGCCCACGGGTCAGGGCGAGATCGACAAGTCCGGAGTGCAGACCGCAGGTGGGATCGGCGAGGTCGGTCTCGCGGACCCGTACCTCGACCTGTGGGTGGCGCCGGCGGCAGGCGTCGGCCAGCCGGGCGATGTCCGGGTCGGCGCTGTCGCCCAGGACGCCGACGGTGACGCGCGCGGCGCCGGCCGCGACGGCCACGCGTTCACGCACCCGATCGGCCTGATCGAGCAGGGTGCGTGCCTCCTCGAGGAGCACCGCGCCCACCGGCGTGAGCGTGACACCGGCGGACGACCGGTCGAACAGCACGGCGCCGACCTCGGCTTCGAGCCGCTTGATCGACCGACTGAGTGGCGGCTGACTCATGTGCAGCCGGACCGCGGCCCTCCCGAAGTGGAGTTCCTCGGCGACCGCGACGAAGTAGCGCAGCGTGCGTAGCTCCATGGCACGACGATATCCGCGGGGTGTCGAACCCGCGGAATCGGTCTTCGGACCTCGCCGTGCCCTGGTGGTGGAACCGATGCCGGCGCCCGGTCGGCCTGCCCCCTCGCCTACGGCGGCCTTCGCGTCGGCGTGCGGCGGACAGGAAGTGGTCAGGGAGCGATGCCGACGCCGGGCAGCCTGCCCCACGTCTTCTCCTGCTTGGCGGTCAACGCGGGCCAAGTGAGGCCTCCGGGGCGCGGGTTGACTCGCGTGGCGTAGCTGCGAGGTGTGAAGGCCGGATCGTAGAAGCAGCCGGTGCCGTACGTGGCGTCGAAGCGGCGGCAGGCCGACGCGATCGAGGCCGGGTTCGGCTTCCTTCCGGTGCGGACCCAGCTGTCCAGTGCGGCGATGGAGTTGGCGTACTCGGCCGTGCTCAGTCCGCTGTGCTCGTGCTCGTCCGTGAAGGTCTGCACGAGGTGTCTCGCCCGTCCTGTGCCATGCAGCGAAGCGGCGTACGCGGCCTCGTGCTCGACGAACGCGGTCGGGTCGTCGATCGCGTGGAGGGTGAGGACGGGCACGGACACCCGACCGGTGAGGTCACTGTCGTACGACAGGTCCCGGGCGGCGGTGGGGTCGGCCGAGAAGCGTTCCACTCCGGCGTTGAGGGCGGTGTCGTCGTGGGAGCCGGAGTAGACGACGTCCTGGTTGGAGAACGGGTTCCGCCCGCCGAGGCGGTGGTGCACGATGTCCCGGAACGTGAACGTGGCGAATCTCAGATGCGACTCCAGCGTCCGCTCGGGGATCTTGGTCACGGCGAGGATGTCGTCGAGACGGCGCTGCTGGAGCGCCGTGCGCTGGTCGTGAGGCGAGGAGAACCCGGTGCACTCCTGCAGCCTGGCGCGCAGGCCTGTCGGCGTCATGGTCGAGTCCGCACGCAGTCCCCTCCACAGCGGGTACGGGACCTCGGACGGCCTCGGATGGTTCTGGCAGTAGTACTGATAGACGGCACGCAGGTCCACCCGGTAGTCGTACCCCCTGGAGCCGCCGCCGAGGACTCCGTTGGTGAGGAGCGCGCCGTCGTAGGGGCCGTGCTTCTCGGCGCCGTACGTCTCGATGACCTTGGCTGCGACGTTCCCGCCCCACGACTGGCCGTGTACGTACGTGCGCCGCGGTTTGCGGAACTCCTCGACGAACAGCCGTCGCAGGGCCTCTGTGTCGGCGGCTGCCATCCTCGTTCCGTATCCGCCGCGCCGGTACGAGGAACCGGCCCAGGCGTAGCCCTGGTCCACCATGACGGACCAGCGCTCGAGGTCACCGATGCTGCGGGTGGGATCGGACTCCTCGCCCAGGTCCGGGCCGCCGTGGGCGTGCACCACGAGCGAACCGTTCCATATCCTCGGGACGGCGATCGCGTAGTAGGCGCCCTCCGTGCTCCGCCCGGTGTAACAGGTCGCCTTCCCCACCAGGTTCGCCGGACACGCGGTGGCTTCCGGCTGTCCGGCGGGCGCTGTCGCGGCGGCGGTGGGGATCGCGGGGAGGGCGAACGCGGCGGCCACCGCGATGCCGAGCGCCCCGGTCACCGCTGCGCGCATCCGACCGCGGGGGACGGATCGAAGACGCCGTAGCCATGCGCCTGGCTTTTCCATGGGGGTGCCTCGTTCGTTCCGGGCGCGCCGGTCGCGCGGAGGGCTCGATGCTAGGCACGACACGGCGTCAACTGAACGGCGTCGGAATTGAATTCATATCGGTCGCGGCCCGACAGCCGGATCGGGGGCCTGGCGCGGCCTTCTGCTGGTCTCGGATGTACCGGCACGGCAAGGCGATGGCGGATGCACCACGCCTCCCGGCCGCTGGAGGCGGCCGGCGACGGCGCGGACGAACCGGGCATCGTGCTGGGTGGAACCGCCGGAGCGCTCGGGCCTCCGCTCGGGGGCCCACGTGGGGGCGCGCTCCATGGCGATGTGCGCTCGAAAGAGCGTACTTGATACCATATGAGCGGCGTATGCGTGGATTCGCCCCGACGGGGCAGTCGCACATCAGGCCCAGGAAGGGCGGAGGGAACGCCGGTCGGATCGATCAGCAGACCTGAAGATCGTCGAACTCGCACAGGAGACGCAGTGGTCGTCCGAATAGGTGTCGAAGAAGAGTTCCATGTCATCGATGTCGAGAGCGGCGCGCTGGCGCCCCGGGCCGACGCCGTACTGGGGCGGCTCTCCCGGCACAGGAGTACCTACACGCAGGAGTTCCCCCAGTCCGTCGTCGAGTCGAACAGCGGTGTCCACGCGCGTCTCGACGAGCTCTACGCGGACCTGACCGGGTCGCGGCGGCGCCTGAACGCGGCCGCCTCCTCTCAGGGGCTTGCGGTGATGGCGGCGGGGGCGGCCCCCATCGCGCGACTCGGAGCCGTACCGGCGACCGACGACGCCCGGTACCAGGCCATGAGGGAGGAGTACCGGCGCGTCGCCGACGAGCAGCTGATATGCGGCGCCCAGGTCCACGTGGACGTCCCCGACCGGGACACCGCCGTACGGGCGCTCTGCGCGATCAACCCGTGGCTTCCGCCCCTTCTGGCGCTGTCCGCGAGCTCCCCCTACTGGCTCGGCGCCGACACCGGCTACGCGAGCTGGCGCACCATGATCTGGCAGCGCTGGCCCACCTCCGGACCGGCCGGATGCTTCACCGGTGCCGAGGAGTACGACGCCGCGGTCGAGGAGCTGATCGTCAGCGGCGTCATCAGCGACCCGGGAATGATCTACTACGACATCCGCCCCTCCGCCCATCTGCAGACGCTCGAACTGCGCATCTGCGACGCCTGCCCGCGCGTCGAGACCGTGGTGCTGATCGCGGCCCTGTTCCGGGCACTCGTCGTCGACGCCTGCGCCCAGGCCGAGGCAGGCGACGACGCCGACTGCGACGACCGGCACGAATGGCTCCGCACGGCGACCTGGCGCGCCGCGCGATCCGGCCTGGAGGGCGACCTGATCGACCCCGCCACCCACGCGCCCGCACCCGCTCCCGACGTCGTACGCGGCGTGCTACGACGCCTGCGGCCGTCACTGGAGGCGCACGGGGACTGGGACCTCGTCCAGAGCCTGGCCGAGGAGACCCTGGCCCGAGGCAGCGCCGCCCACCGCCTCCGCCGAGCGGTGTCCGAGGACGACCTGCTCGCCGCCGTGGACCTGTTCCTTGCCGAGACCCGGGGCGAGGACCGTGGCCGCAAGCCGCTCGGCCCCCGGCGCGGGGCGACCCGCTCCCGAGCGAAGGGCATGCCGGCGAAGGCCTACCGGAGGTGACTCACCGGCCCGGACGACCACGCGGATCGACCCGCGCGAACCACCCACGCACGAACCACCCATGGGGCACGAGGGCCGTCGGCCTCGCCTGTCGCGAACCGGCCACCCCCTGCCCTCGGACGGCGCATCGAGGAGAGAACCACAACATGCTGATGTCGGACGTCGTGTTGAGAAGAACAGGACTCATGCGGACACGCGCACTCCCCACGCCGCCCCGGGTGTCTCCGGGGCACGCACCGATGTCCGCCTGCCGGGGAGGTGCCGGGTGTGCGGCTTGAGCGGTGAGATCCGCTTCGACGAGAGACGGCCCGATCTGGCGGCGGTCGAGCGCATGACCGACCGGATGGCGGCCCGCGGCCCGGACGGCCGGGGCATGTGGTCCCAGGGAGCCGTCGCGCTGGGCCATCGACGCCTGAAGATCATCGACCTGTCGGAACGCGGGGCGCAGCCGATGACGGACAGTGAGGCGCAGATGACCTGTGCCTTCAACGGCTGCATCTACAACTACCGGCAACTGCGCGAGGAACTGCGGCGGCTGGGCCACCACTTCGTCACCACGTCCGACACCGAGGTGGTGATCAAGGCCTACCGCGAGTGGGGCGCCGACTTCGTCCAGCACCTCGTCGGCATGTTCGCGGTGGCGCTGGTGGAACACGACACGGGCAGGCTCGTGCTCGCCCGTGACCGGCTGGGCATCAAGCCCCTCTACCTGGCCGAACTGCCCGGCCGGCTGCGCTTCGCCTCCACGCTCCCGGCCCTGCTCGCCGGCGGCGGGGTGGACACCTCGCTCGACCCGGTCGCCGTGCACCAGTACATGAGCTGGCACGCCACGGTCGCCGCACCGCGCACCGTCCTGGCCGGAGTGCGCAAGCTCCCGCCCGCGACCGTCCGTGTCGTGGAACGCGACGGAACGTATCGCGACCACCGCTACTGGCAGCCCTCGTACACGCGGCGCGACGACTTCGACGGGATGGGGCCCACCGACTGGAGGGACGCCGTCCTCGCCGCGCTCAGGACGGCCGTCCGCCGACGGACGGTGGCCGACGTACCCGTGGGCGTCCTGTTGTCGGGCGGCCTCGACTCCAGCCTCATCGTGGCGCTGCTGGCCGAGGAGGGGCAGCACGACCTGGCGACGTTCAGCGTGGGATTCGAGTCGGAGGCGGGCGAGGAGGGTGACGAATTCGCCTACTCCGACCAGGTCTCGCGGCTCTTCGACACGGACCACCACCAGCTGATGGTGCCGTCGGACCGGGTCTCCACCGCCCTGGGCGGTGCGATCGCCGCCATGAGCGAGCCGATGGTGAGCCACGACGTCGTCGCCTTCCACCTCCTCTCGGAACTGGTCTCCAAGGAGATCAGCGTCGTGCAGAGCGGCCAGGGGGCCGACGAGGTGTTCGCCGGCTACCACTGGTACCCCGCGCTGGCGGGCGTCGAGCGGGCGGAGGAGCCCCGGAGGTACGAAGAGGTCTACTTCGACCGCTCGCATGCCGACCTCGCGAAGATCCTGCAGCCGCACATGCTGCCCGACCACGACGCGTCCGCCGAGTTCGTCCACACGCACATGGCGGCGCCGGGCGCCGAGACCGCACTGGACGCGGCACTCCGGCTCGACACCCACGTCATGCTCGTGGACGACCCGGTCAAGCGGGTCGACAACATGACCATGGACTGGGGGCTGGAGGCGCGGGTGCCCTTCCTCGACCACGAGCTGGTCGAGCTGGCGGCCGCCTGCCCGCCCGAACTGAAACTCGCCGAAGGCGGCAAGGGCGTGCTCAAGCAGGCCGGGCGCACCGTGCTCCCGCACACCATCGTCGACCGTCCCAAGGGCTACTTCCCCGTGCCGGCCATCCGCCACATGGCGGGTCCCGTGCTCGAACGCGTACGGGAGTCCCTGTCCGCGCCGGAGGCCCGTTCCCGCGGCCTCTTCCGCGAGGAGTACGTGGCCTCGCTGCTGGCGGCACCCGACGACCACCGCACGAACCGAGGGGCGAACGCCCTGTGGCAAGTAGCGTTGTTGGAGACATGGCTGCAGACGCACGGAATCAACTGACGGACGAGTCGGCGGCGCCGGCCCCCGTCCGGACGACGGCCCGCCCCGCGACGGCTCCCGTCGTGGCGCCGGTCGCCGACGCCGCCGGCCCGCGGGACACCCCACGGCCGAGGGTGGCCCACGGCTGCTGGTATCCCTCGCCCGACCCTCGAGGCGAGCACGTGGCGTTCATCTGCGACCGCGACGGCGCGCCACAGCTCTGGGCCGGGCCGGTGGGAAGCGACGACGCGCACCTCCTCGACACCGGTCCGGATCACGTCACGGAGGTCTCCTGGTCCCCGGGCGGCGAATGGATCGCGTACACCGTGGCCCCTGGCGGGAGCGGTCACACACGTGTCCTCTGCGTCCGCCCCGACGGCTCGGACCGCAGGGTCCTGGCGGGCGCGGAACCTGGACGCTCGGCCTATCTGGGGTGCTGGGCCCGGGACGGCTCGGCTCTCGCGGTGACGGTCGCCGAACCGGTCGGCGAGAGAGCCGGCCCGCTGACCGCCACGGACCGTCCCCCAGGCTGGACGGAACGCGACGGGCACGCGACCCTCCTCGACGGCATACGGCCGGGCGGGGCGGGCGACGGAACGACCGCGCCGGTCCGTGACCGGCTCACCGCGTACCTCGTCGATCCCGCGGGCACGACGGCCCCCCGGCTCCTCGCCGACGAGACCGGGGCGGCCACGCTGCGCGTGTGCGACATCAGCCAGGACGGGCGCCTGGCCCTGTTGCGCCGCGGGCCCCGGGCGAGGCGCGAAGCCGTGGTCGTCCGCACGGCGGACCAGGCGCCGACATGCGCGCTGCCGGTCGCCGACGGGGATCCGTGGATCGGCCGCTTCTCGTCCGACGCCCGCACGGTGTGGCTGCGCAGCAACCACGACCGGGAGTTCGCGGCGCTGCTCGCGCTCCGCCTCGACGGCGCCGACGAGCGGAAGGACCTCGGCGTGGTGGTCGCGCGCGACGGCTGCGACCTCGAACTCCTCACCTTCGTGGAGGGCGACCGGCGCGCGGCCCTGGCCTGGAACGACGGAGGGACGAGCGTGCTCGAGACCCTCCCCCTGACGGCTGAGGGGAGCGCGCCGCCCGCGTTGCGCGAGGTGCCGTTGGCGCACGAGGTGGTCACCCGGGTGACGGCCGCGGGGCCGCACGGCATGGTGGTCGCCCTCTCGGGATCCCGGCGACGTCCCGGCGTGTGGGCCGTGCCGACTTCGGCGCCGCCCGCGCGTACGCCCTGGTCGGCGAGCGACGCCGCATCCGTGCCCCGAGGCCTTCCGCCCGCCCCGCCCGTACCACTTCGAGCCACGGCTCGCGACGGGCTGCTCCTCGGGGGCTGGTACCACCGTGCCCCCGGCAGGTCCCCCGGTGAGCCGGCACCCTGCGTCGTACACCTGCACGGCGGCCCGGAGGAGCAGGAACGCCCGGTCTTCGACCCGCTCTACCAGGAACTGCTCGGCCGGGGCATGGATGTCTTCGCCCCCGACGTCCGCGGCTCCTCCGGCTGGGGTCGCTCCTTCGTCGACGCCGACCTGGGCGAAGGGCGCTTCGCCGCGATCGACGACGTCGCCGACTGCGCGACCCACGCGGTCGCGTCAGGATTTGCCGATCCCCAGAGGCTGGCCGTGATGGGGCACTCGTACGGCGGCTACCTCACCCTGGCCTCACTCGTGTGGCACCCGCATCTCTTCCGTACGGGCATCACGGTGTGCGGGATGTCGGACTTCGCCACGTTCTTCGCCGGCACCGAGCCCTGGCTCGCGGAATCCGCCGCTCACAAGTACGGCCATCCCGAGCGGGACAGCGCGCTGCTGCGTGCGCTGTCGCCCATGAGCCGCGTCGACGAGCTGCGTGTGCCCCTGCTCGCGGTGCACGGCGAGCACGACACGAACGTCCCGCCCGGCGAGTCCGAGCAGATCGTCAGCGCGGCGCGCGCAAGGGGGCTGGTAGCGGAACTCATGCTCCTGCGCGACGAGGGCCACGACTTCCGGCGTGCCGACAACCGGCGGCTGTTCCGGCGTGCCGCCGCGGAGTGGATGCAACGGTGGCTGCTCGGCTGAGCCGCCGCGGCGGCTCAGTCGCTCCGGGCGGGCGCGAGCCCCAGGCAGGGACGGACCTGCCCGCCCCGGGTGTTCACAACCCCGCAGCTGCCTTCGCCCGCAGCCGCTCCCAGGCCCGCTTGCTCACCTCCGGACGCACGAACACATCGACGGCCGTGCACGCGAGCGCCTCCGCCGCCGCAGCCATCACGCGCCGCGCCCGGGGCCCGGACGCCGCCTCCGCGAACTCGGGCGTGTGTGCGGATCCGTCGGACCCCATGATGGCGACCCACGGATGGATCCCCGGCACCCGTGTGCTGACGTTCCCGAAGTCGGACGAGCCCAGGTACACGCCGGGCTCGGGCTCCGACAATCGGATGCCCGCCCGGTCCAGGTGGCCGGCGAACAGCCCCGACAGCACCTCGTTGTCACGGAAGTGCTCGTACCGCCCTCCCACGTCGGTCACCTCCACCCTGGTACGGGTGGCCGAGGCCACGCCCTGCGCGCAGGAACGCAACTCCTCCACCAGGTCCTCCAGCGCGGCCGTGGTTCTCCCACGCAGCCCGAACAGACCCTCCGCGTACTCGGGGACGATGTTGGTGGCCCGCCCGCCGTCCGTCACGATGCCGTGGACGTGCGATCCCGCGGGAAGCCGCCTGCTCAGCACGCCGAGCGTGTTGAAGAGCTGGATCAGCGCCCCCAGCGCGTCGATTCCCTCCGTGGGGCTGCTGGTGGGGTGCGCGGCACGGCCGTGGAAGCCCACCCGGACCTGCGCACTGGCCGTCAGCGGCGCCCACGTCCAGTCGTGGACCCCCGGATGGAACATCAGCGCCGCGTCCACGCCCTCGAACAGCCCCGCCGCCACCTCCACGACCTTGCCGCCGCCACGCTCCTCCGCGGGTGCTCCGACCGCCAGGAGTGACCCCTCGACCTCGCCGAGCGCGGCCCGTACGGCGAGCGCCGCACCGAGGCCTGCCGCGGCGATCAGATTGTGCCCGCACGCGTGCCCGAGGAGCGGCAGCGCGTCGTACTCCATCAGCAGGGCGACACAAGGACCTCCTCCAGGCCCGTCAACCGACCCCGTGCGGGCCAGGAACGCGGTCGGCAGGTCGGCCACCCCGCGCTCCACCTCGAAGCCGCCCCGTTCGAGTTCGCCCGCCAGCAGACGGGCCGCCCCGTGCTCCTCGTAAGCGGTCTCCGGCTCACGATGCAGCGCGAGGCTCACGTCCCACAGCCGTTCCTCCCGGGCGGACACCTCCCCCCTGACGCGGGCGTACAGGGACTCCGCGGCCTGTGACACGTGAACCTCCTCGGGCCTGGTCGAAGCCCTCCCGGCGCGTGAGCGCCCACCGTCGGCGGCCGACCGCGAGTTCTTCTCGTCGTCCGCCGCGCGTCGCCCCGGGAGGCGGGCCCTCAATGGGCGCCCGCGTACACCTTGCTCGCGAACTCGGCGATCTGCTTGTCGGTGAGGTTCTGGGCGAGGTTGGCCTCCGAGATCATCCCGCAGAGACGGTGTCCGTTCTGCACGTCGATCACCGGCAGTCGCTTCACCTGGTTCTCCTCCATGACGTGCAGGGCGTCCGACGCCGACGCGTCCGCGTCGATCCAGTGCAGCTCACCGCCGAGGGACCCGCACTCGACCCGGGCCGGGTCGTCACCGACGGCCACACACTGAATGACGATGTCGCGGTCGGTGACCATGCCCATCAGCCTGTCGTCGTCACCGCAGATGGGCATCGCACCCACGTGCATCTCCCGCATCATCCGCGCCGCATCGTGCAGGGACTCGTGCTGACCGACACACTGGGTGCCCGCCGTCATGATGTCGCGGGCCTTGAGCGGCTTGTTCTGTGCCATGATCGCTCCTCCCGTCGTGGCACCGCATGGTGCCTACAGGTCGGCTTCCCTGTTCTCCCCTCGTAACACGCCTCGATGTCCGCCACGCTGCTCGACGCCCGTCGCCACGGTCACGTCGAAGGCCAGGCCGCCGGTGGGCGCGCCGGCCCGCTGCGACGGGGGCTGCGGCGTCAGGCGCTCCGGCGCCGCCCTCGCACGATGCGACAGCCAGTCGGGTAGTAGGGCGCGAGGTCTTCCCGTTACCGACCGTCGGCCCGGTGCCGGTCGGGGAGGAACTGCGCGGCGTCCTCGACCTGGTCCCTGGTCGGGGGTCGTGGGCCGCTTCGGCGGCCCAGAGCGGGGTGGTGCGACATACGGACGGCAGGCATCCGTCACGGTCGGCGTCGTCCCGGCCTCCGGTGCTCCTCCGCGGCCGATGCCTCGGCCCGGCCCTCCTGCTGGAGGCGACGGCCTTCCCCCCGAAGCCGCGGATCGCCCAGCGCCTTGCCGTCGGACTCCTTCATGAGTCCCCGTATCCGCGTGAGGGTGGCTTTCACGATGCCCATGCGATGAGCCCTCTTCCTCTTGCCGTGCGCCGCCGTGGCCGGACGAGTCGGTGGCCGGGTCAGTCGGTGGCGAGAATGATCGCGTACACGAGGAAGAACAGGGCGAACAGGACGACCATCGCCCAGATGATCACGAGGGGGCCTGTCGCCCAGCCGCGCCGCGGTGGGCGGTAGGGGCCGGTACCCGTGCTCGTGCCCGATTCCGCGGGCGGTGTCGTGCCCGGCCGGTTCTCACTCTCGGAGAGGTCACGGGGGTCCGGGTCGGGGTTGCTGGGTCTGCTCATGACGCTCATCTCCCGGCAGTCGCAGGAGGAACGTACGAACGGCACGCGGTCGACGGTGCTCGTCCATACGCACCATGCCCTGCGCCTAGCCGCCACCGAGGTGTCCCAAACGGTCCTTCGGGGTGTTTGCCGGAGGGGCTCCTCCGGCGCCGCCACGGGCTTGTGGCCCACCACGCCCGGCGCGTCGGCACCGACACGTCACGTTTCCGCCGCCAGGACATGGGCAAACCGTACAAAACAACCAATTGGTGAAACTCCCGAGGGCAAGCACGTCCCGGGAGCCGAGCCCGAAAGGCAGCAACCGATGGGTGTCGTAAAGGCCGCGTACATGCAGGTCAGGGGACTCATGAAGGAGTCCGACGGCAAGGCTCTGCAGGATGCCTCCCTGCGAGCGGAAGGGCGCCGAATGCGCGACGCGGGCCGATCGGCGCGCGAGCGCCGTCTGCCGCGGCCCCCCGGCTAGGCGCTGACCGGACGGATCCTCGCACCTCCCGGCCCACGCACGGGTCGGGCCGCTCTCTGCGCCGTTCGGCGGACAAGCGGGACTCGCGGCGAGGAAGACGGGGGAGTCGGGGAAGTCGGGGAAGGAGACGACGGACAGCAGGTGCCCCCACCGCCGTCGTGGAAGGAGCGAGCACCGTGGACGATGCCGGAGCGACCAGCGGGAGCCGGACATTCCGTGAAGGCGGAACAGAGGAGAGACACCCCGACCCCACGTCGTTCGTCTCGCTCCGGATCAACGGGAACACGCACGAACTGCGGCTCGACAACCGCACGACCCTCCTGGACACCCTGCGCGAGCACCTCGACCTCACGGGCGCGAAGAAGGGCTGCGACCACGGCCAGTGCGGCGCCTGCACCGTCCTCGTGGGTGGTCGGCGGATCAACAGCTGCCTGGTGCTCGCCGTCACCTGCGACGAGCCGGTCACCACGATCGAGGGCCTCGCGGACCACGACCGCCTCCACCCCCTTCAGGAGGCGTTCGTGGCCCGCGACGCCCTGCAGTGCGGCTACTGCACACCCGGCCAGATCTGCTCCGCCGTGGCGATGCTGGACGAGGCAGCCGCCGGGCACCCCTCACACGTCACACCGCCGGGCCGCCCGGGCGCCGGCGACCCCGAGCTCCTCACACCGGAGGAGATCCGCGAGCGGATGAGCGGCAACATCTGCCGCTGCGGTGCCTACGCGAACATCGTGGACGCCATCCAGGAGGCCGCCCGGTGAAGCCGTTCGGATACCTCCGCGCCGACCGCACCGACCAGGCGCTCGCCGCGTACGCGGCGCACCCCGGCGCCCAGTACGTCGCCGGCGGAACCAACCTCGTCGACCTCATGAAGCTGGGAGTGGCCACCCCGCCGTTCCTCGTCGACATCAGCCGGCTGCCGCTGGACGGCGTCGACGAGACCGCGGACGGCGGCCTGCGCATCGGGGCGACCGTCCGCAACAGCGACCTGGCCGCCCATCCGCTCGTACGGACCCGCTACACCGCGCTGTCGCAGGCACTCCTCGCGGGAGCCTCCGCGCAACTGCGCAACGCCGCCACCACCGGCGGCAACCTGCTCCAGCGCACCCGCTGCCCGTACTTCCAGGACACCTCGAAACCCTGCAACAAACGCGCGCCGGGCACGGGCTGCCCCGCTCGCGAGGGCGTCCACCGGGACCTGGCGGTGCTCGGCCATTCCGCGCGGTGTGTCGCGACCCACCCCTCGGACATGGCGGTCGCGCTCGCAGCCCTCGACGCCCAAGTGCACCTCCTCGGCCTCGACGGCGAGCGCACCGTCCCCCTCACCGAGTTCCACCGCCTGCCCGGAGACACGCCGGAGCACGACACCGTGGTCCGGCCCGGTGAACTCGTCACGGCGGTGACGCTTCCGCCGCCCGCCGGAGCCCACAGCGCCTACCGGAAGGCCCGCGACCGCGCCTCGTACGCCTTCGCGCTCGTCTCCGTCGCCGCGGCCCTCACCGTCGAGGAGGGAGCCGTCCGCCACGCCGCCCTCGCCTTCGGCGGGGTCGCGCACGCACCGTGGCGGGCCCGTGCCGCCGAGGAGGTCCTCCGGGGAGAGCCCGCCACGGAGGAGACGTACGCACGCGCCGTCGATGCCGAGCTCGCCGCGGCCGACCCGTTGCGCGACAACGCCTTCAAGGTGCCGCTCGCGCGCGGTCTCGCCGTCCGCGTACTCACCGATCTCGCGTTCCGCCCCTGAGGAGCCGGCCACCGCCATGCCCACGAACTCCCCGCCCCAGGTCCCTGCCGCGCCCGAGGAAGACACCGCGGAGCGACGTGACGCCGCCGACCGTCGTGACCCCGATGCCCGTCGGGACGCCGGGCAGAAGGTGACCGGCACGGCGCGCTACGCCGCCGAGCACACCCCGCCCGGCTGCCTCCACGCCGTCCCCGTGCCCGCCACCGTCGCGCGGGGCGAGGTGACCGCCGTCCACGCCGACGAGCTTCTGCGACGGCCGGGCGTCCAGGCCGTGCTCAGCCACACGAACGCGCCCCGTCTCGGCGAGGCCGAGGACCCGACGCTGGCGCTGCTCCAGACCGCTCGCGTCCCGCACCGGGGCTGGTACGTCGCCCTCGTGGTCGCCGACACCCTGGAGAACGCCCGCGCCGCCGCCGACGACCTGCGGATCGAGTACGCCACCGAGGAGCACGACCCGGGCCCGCCCGCCGGCCACCCCGGCCTCTACGCACCCGAGGAGGCCAACGGCGGCCATCCGGGCCTGCGCGAGCGCGGGGACTTCGACGCGGCCTTCGCCACGTCGGCCGTGCGCGTCGACGCCACGTACACCATGACCGCCCAGCACAACCATCCGATGGAGCCGCACGCCGCTACCGCGTGGTGGGAGGACGACGCGCTGACCGTGTACGACTCCAGCCAGGGGGCGACGAAGGTACGAGACGTCCTCGCGCAGCTGTTCCAGATGCCCCGGCACCGCGTCACGGTCGTCTCCGCGTACGTCGGCGGCGGCTTCGGCTCCAAAGGCACCCCGAGGCCCCAGGCCGTCCTCGCCTCGATGGCCGCCCTGCACCTCGGACGGCCCGTGAAGCTGGCACTCCCGCGCCGCGAACTCGCCGCCGTCGTCGGCCACCGCGCCCCCACGGTCCAGCGCGTCCGCATCGGCGCCGACAGCGACGGCGTGATCAGCGCCCTCGCCCACGAGGTCGTCACCCAGACCTCCACGGTCAAGGAGTTCGTCGAGCAGGCGGCCGTCCCCGCGCGCACCATGTACACCTCGCCGCACAGCCGGACGAGCCACCACGTGGTGGCCCTGGACGTGCCGACGCCCTCGTGGATGCGTGCCCCGGGCGAGGCCTCCGGCATGTACGCCCTCGAAGCGGCCATGGACGAGCTCGCCGTCGCCACGGGCGTCGACCCGGTCGAACTCCGGCTGCGCAACGAACCCGACACCGAACCCGACAGCGGCAGGCCGTTCAGCAGCAGGGGCCTCCCGGAATGCCTTCGGCAGGGCGCACGGCTCTTCGGCTGGGAGGGCCGCGACCCCCGGCCCGGAGTACGACGGGCGGGCGACCGACTGACCGGCACCGGAGTGGCCGCGTCGACCTACCCGTACCTCCTGAGCCCCTCGTCGGCCTCCGCGCACGCCGCGCCGGACGGAACGCACCTCGTACGGCTCGCCGCCACCGACATCGGGACCGGGGCACGGACCGTCCTCGCCCGGATCGCCGCCGAGGCGCTCGACGTCCCGCCGGCCTCGGTACGCGTGGAGCTCGGGAGCAGCGCGCTGCCGAGGGCCCCGCTGGCGGGCGGCTCGTCGGGCACCTCATCCTGGGGCTGGGCCGTCCACAAGGCCTGCACGGCGCTGGCCGGCATGGTGCGCGCACACTCCGGCCCGCTCCCGCCCGAAGGTCTCACCGCCCGGGCGGACACCGCCGAGGAGGCAGGCCGGGAATCCCCGTACGCACGGCACGCGTTCGGTGCGCAGTTCGCGGAGGTCGACGTGGACACCGTGACGGGGGAGGTACGGGTCCGCCGCCTGCTCGGGGTCTTCGCGACGGGCCGGGTACTCAGCCGACGCACCGCGCGCTCCCAGTTCATCGGCGGTATGACCATGGGGCTGGGCATGGCGCTGACCGAGAGCAGCACGCTCGACCCCGCGTTCGGCGACTTCGCGGAACGGGACCTGGCCTCGTACCACGTCCCCGTCTGCGCCGACGTGCCGGCGCTCGAAGCACACTGGATCGACGAGGAGGATCCCCACCTCAACGCCATGGGCAGCAAGGGGATCGGGGAGATCGGCATCGTGGGGACGGCGGCCGCGATCGCGAACGCCGTGCACCACGCGGTGGGCGTACGGCTGCGGGACCTGCCCCTGACCCCGGACCGGCTTCTTCCGCATCTGCGCGCCTGATCAGATAGGCGTTCCGTCGATCGGCGTGGCCGCGTCGATGGCGGCCCGGGATGCCTACGCTCGTCGTATGACCGAGAGTGAGATCCAGCTCAAGGCAATCGCGGCGCTCACGGCCCTGCGTGGGGGAGTCGCCCAGGACTACGTCTCCGACCTGCTCGGTGAGGTCATTCCGACGCGGTTCCTGGTTCCCGACACCGACGATGCGGTGGAAGTCGGAGCGGCGGTTCTGACCCAGCTCACGGGCCCGGTCAGCGCTCTGGTCCGCGGGTTCATCCTCGCCTTCGAGACAGTGGCAGACGCGTACGACCAGACGGAGTCCGGAGAGCCCACCGAACAGATCTTGCAGGCCCTGGCCCTGGAAATCGCCAGTGAGGCCGACTGATCGACCTCGGCCCACGGAGGCCTCGGGGCCACGGAGGCGGCGCGCGGCTACCTGCCGCTGTTCGTCTCCGGGTGGGCCCCCGGGCCTTGATGGCGCGGGGCCAGGGGTGTGGGGGAGAGGCTGGACGTCTCCTCGCCGGCTTCGAGGAGGGTGTCCGCGGCGCCGACGACGAGAGGGTCGGGTTCCCCCACCGCCTCGGGGTCCTTGCTCGTGTAGTCGAGGCGCCAGAGGAGGCTGCGCATGGCCTCCAGACGTCCGCGGCGCTTGTCGTTGCTCTTGACGACCGTCCAGGGAGCGTGCTCCGTGTCCGTCGTCCTGAACATGTCGACCTTGGCGGTGGTGTAGTCGTCCCAGCGGTCCAGCGACGCCAGGTCGGTGGGGGAGAGCTTCCACTGCCGCACCGGGTCGACCTGCCGGATCGCGAACCGGGTGCGCTGCTCGGATCGCGACACCGAGAACCAGAACTTCACCAGGTGGATGCCGTCGTCGACCAGCATGCGCTCGAACACCGGGCACTGGCGAAGGAACAGCGCGTACTCGTCGTCCGAGCAGAACCCCATGACGCGCTCGACACCTGCCCGGTTGTACCAGGAGCGATCGAAGAAGACGATCTCGCCGGGGCCGGGGAGGTGGGCGACGTAGCGCTGGAAATACCATTGCCCGGCTTCCCGCTCCGTCGGCTTGTCCAGAGCGACGATCCGGGCGCCCCGAGGGTTCAGGCGCTCCGTGAACCGCCGGATGGTGCCGCCCTTGCCGGCGGCGTCGCGGCCCTCACACACGACGACCACCCGCGCGCCGGTGTCCTTGGCCCACCGCTGCAGTTTCAGCAGCTCGATCTGCAGGATCCGCTTGGCCCGCTCGTACTCGCCCCGCCGCAGCTTGCGGTCGTAGGGGTAGTTCTCCCGCCAGGTACGGATCGGGGCGCCCTCGGCGCTGAGGAGAACGGGCTGCTCGGGATTGGTGTCGTCCACGCTCAGGCCACTGAGCAGATCCGCCCGGTCCCCGTCCCGGTCTTCGGCGCCGCTGATTCCCGTCACACCATTCACCTCGTCGTCCTGTCGTCGGCTGCGGACCGGGCGCCCTGTCGCCAGGACCGGCCTTCTCCACAGTGCTCCTGCCCCCGATCATGAAGGAGCGTCGGCCGAGTCGGCGGTGTTCGCCGAGTCCCCGCCGCGAGTCCACCCGCTCGTCGGTGAGCGACGGCGCCGCGGCAGCGGGAAGAGGACGCTCCTGAGGACACCGGCGACCGTCGCCACCGAGACCCGGACCGACGGCGAGCCGGGTTGCGAACGGGTGGTCTGCCGGTGACGGGGTAGGCGCGTAAGCGGACGGCACTCGCCCCGGACCTCCGGGTCGCGAAGTTCGGACGAACCCGTGAACGGACCTCATCCTCCCGAACAAGCCATCGGCAGCGCCAAGGCCGATGCGTGTGAGATCAAGGAGAAGGCACACCGATGAATCATCAGCCCCGAGGCGACGAACCCACGCCGCGACCCGAGGAACTGCGCAAGAGGGTCGCGCACACCCGTGAGAAGCTCGGACAGACCGTGGACGCGCTGGCCGCCAAGGCCGACGTGAAGTCCCAGGCCATGGAGAAGGCGGCCGATCTCAGGACCCATGCCGTCGCGAAGACCGCCACCGTCACCGGTCACCTCCGCGAGACCGCGGAGCACGCCGCCCAGCTCGCGAAGGACAAGACACCCGACCCGGCTGTGGAGAAGGCGGCTCACGCCGCCGCGCAGCTGAAGAGTACGGCCGCCCGTGCGGGGCAGCTCGCCGCCGAGCGGACACCCGACCTCGTCACCGACAAGGTCGGCCAGGGGGCGGCCGCAGCGCGGGCCTACCGGACCCCGCTGCTCGTGGGGGCCGCCGTGCTCGGCGTCCTCCTGCTCGTGCGCCGGAGCCGGAGGCACCGGTGAAGACCGCCACACTCGCTTACCGCCCGATAGGCCTGGCGTTCGGATTCGCCGGCGGCCTCCTGGCCCGTGCCGCCTTCAACCAGATGTGGAAGTGGGCCGGGCACGAGGACGACGCCCCGGGCGCGATGGACGAGGAACGCACGTGGCGAGAGATTCTGCTCGCGGCAGCCCTGCAAGGAGCGATCTTCGCCGTGGTCAAGGCCGCAGTCGACCGCGCCGGAGCCACCTCGGTCCGGCGCCTGACCGGGACCTGGCCCAGCTGATGTCCGGGTGCTGCCGTCAGGCCCGACGACGACGGCACCCGTCCCGATGGACCGTGGTCTCGCAGCTCTCCCGCGAGAGACGGGCACGCGCGGCATGGCGCCGGCCCAGACGGCTGCGTCGGGCGGTAACCGCCACCAGAGGAAGGTGAGCCCGTATGAACACCCAGCAGGATCCCGGTCGGACGGATCGGCGCGACGAGGCAGACGGGCGCTACGACCCGGACGAGCCGGAAGAGGCGGACGAGCCACTTCCCCGCGACCCGCAGAACCAGCAGGCGGAGCAGGGAGAGGATCCTCTGGCCATACCCGTACCGGACTGGCCCGACTCCGCGGCGCCCGAGACCGACGTGGCGGGAACCGGACACCGGGGCGACGCCGACGAGGCGACGCACGAGAACGCCGACGTCGACGAACCAGTGGACTGACGCGGTCGAGTGTTCCCGCTTCCGTCCTCGGCCCCTCCCGTACCTCGCCCGCTTTCGACCCCGCGTGGACCCGCCCCCGGCGACCCGGCCCGTTCAGGCCGGGTCGCCGGGCAGAGAGAGGGAAGCCGTCGGCTCCGTCGCGGGTGCTTCCCAGGGCGCGGGCGTGATCTGGTCCGTCCACGCGGCCAGCGCCTCGCCGTCCACGCAGATGATCCCGCACGTGGCGGCGTAGTCGACGGCCGGCGCGGTGAAGGAGCTCGTGGTCACGACGACGGCCACGTCCGCCTCGTGGATGGTGAAGCAGGTGCCGCCGAACCGTTGGAGATCCTGGGAACCGACGTGGTTGTCCGGTGCGTAGTGCTTGCACTGCAGGACGACCCGTCGGCCGTCCACGGTGACCGCGATGACATCGGCGCCCAGATCGCCCGCTCCGCCCACCACTTCCACGGGGGTACAGCCGTCCCGGGCGCAGAGCGCCGCCACCGTGTGCTCGAAGCCGTCGGCGTCGACTGCCGTGTGGTCCAGGGCCCCGCCGTCGATGTCGGGTGCGGCCGGGGCGGGGATCAGGTCGTCCCGACGGCCGTGAAGCCCGCGCCCGCGGACGCGTACGGACGCCATGCCCCGCTTGGCGGTCGACAGTCCGACGGACAGTACTCCCAGGGCGCCGAGTGCAACGAGAACGGCGGCGGCGACCCCCGACCCGCGGCTTTCCGCCGTCTGGGCCGCTTTGAAGAAGAGCGTCAGACCGGCGACGCATATCGCCACGAGCCCCACGGCCAGCACCAGATCGCGCCAGACACCCCTGGTGCCTCTGCCGACGGCACCTCTGTCCACACTGGTCGCCTTCATTCGAACCCCTCCCTCGCTCACATGCCGACGGACCGTTTGTCCCGGCGCGAGGCCTCGAAACGTGGCTGACGTGGGAAGGCCGTCGTCCGCGCTCGTTCAGAGGCAGGTATCCGTGGGACCGGACGCCCGAGGAGGGCGAGGCGTACGTCTTCGTCCGGACCCCGGCCCCGTCCGGCCGTCGGCCGTGTCACGTGTGAAGGTGCCCGTCACCATCGAAGGCGGGTTGGGGTCCCGCGAACCCGGGGGTGACGTGCGGGCGTGGCCTGCTTGACCGGCCCCTCTCCCACCTGCAAAGTCGGGATGCGGCACCTGTACCGGCGCCGCCCGATCCTGTCGGCCGACCCACCCGTCCACCGGCACACCCTCACGTCCGGGAGCGGCTGATTCGATGGTCCTCGACCTGATTGTGATCGGCACGGCCATCAGCCTGGGTCCCCTGCACAACAGCGCCTTCATTCTGCTGCTGTCGTCGCGGCGCGGTGTGCGCAAGGGGCTGGCGTTCCTGTTGTCGTGGCTGGCCAACCTCGTCGCGGTGATCGCCTGTGTGGTGTTGCTGACCGGTGGTCAGCCCCCCGCTCACAACAGCGCGCCGTCGAATGGTGTGATCGTCGCGAAACTCGTCATCGGCGTCGCCATGGTGCTGTACGGCGCGCACCGGCACCGCCGACCGCGCCCTCCGCACGGCCCGCCACGCTGGGCCGCCCGGATCGACGACGCGTCCGTGGTCACCGCGGCCGCCCTCGCCTGGCTGCTGCAGCCGTGGGGGCTGGTCGGCCTCGGCGCCGCGACCGCCGTCGACGCGAACCTCTCCACCCTCGACGACTGGCTCGCCCTGAGTGGCTACTGCCTGCTGGCCACGCTCAGCCTCGTCGTGATGGAGATGTACGCGGTCTGGGCGCCCGAGGCCGCGAACGCCCGGCTGAACGCCCTGCGGAGCTGGCTGGAGCAGCACCAGGAGCAGCTGATCGTCACCCTCTCCCTGCTCGTCGGCCTGTGGGTCGTGGCCCGGAGCATCTACGAGCTGGTCGCCTGACACGTACGACCGCGGCGGTGAAGCGGTACGCCACGCAGGGGGCAGGCGAGGACGCGCACCGGAGGGAAGCCGGGGGGTCTCAGCGAGCCGCTCGGCGTGCGGCGTTCGCCTGCCACTCGCGGCCGATCGATCGCATCAGGGCCGGGTACACGCCCAGGTATCGGAAGGGCTTGATGCCGAGCATGTACAGGGAGCCGAGGCGGCCGTTGGGCTTGACCAGGACGGCCATCTGGCCGCGGTAGCCGCCGTTCCCGTCGGGGACCCAGCCGATGTGCATCACCCCGTGCATGGTCGAGTTGGCGTACTCGGCGGCCCACTCGTCGTGGGTCTGGAAGACCGAGGTGAACGGGGCCGAATCGAGGTCGGGCCCCCGAGGCCCCTCGCGGAGGTCGTCCGGCAGCCGGTCGCACAGCGTCGCCACCCGGCCGCCGACGCCCGAGTCCGGCTTGTCCCAGCCGAGCAGTGCGCCGAGCTTCCAGCGCACCGCGAACAGGAAGCGGCCCACGGGGTTTCCACCGTCCGGACCCTCCGTGCCGCCGGCCATCTGCTCGACCAGGTGGTGCAGGTCGTCGGCGCCTCCCGGCGTCGGCAGCGCCCACAGGTCCTCGAGCCGGAAGTCGGGGGCGATCTCGTGGATCCGCCAGGGGCGGGAGGTGTGGTCGGTCGAGGGCAGGCGCAGAGCGTTCATCACGGACCCCTGTCTATACGGTGGCGTATAGATCGAGCATAGCGCCATGTGTACGGCGCCGTATACTCGGCTCGAAGCGACAAGAGGAGAGGTGCGGCATGGGCGCGATTCGTACGCCGCGGGGCAAGTGGATCGAGGAGGGGCTGCGAATGCTCGCCGCCGGCGGGCCCGACGCCGTCCGGGTCGAGGTCCTCGCCCAGGCACTCGGAGTCAGCAAGGGCGGCTTCTACGGCTACTTCCGCAATCGCGCCGCCCTCCTCGACGAGATGCTCGACGCCTGGGAGCGCGGGGTCACCGAGGACGTCATCGATCAGGTCGAGAGCGATGGGGGTGACGCCCGGGAACGGCTCGGGCGGCTCTTCGCCGTCGTGGGAGCGGCCGAGGCGCCCGTGACCAGCGCGGGCGTCGAGCTCGCCATCCGGGACTGGGCCCGGCGCGACGAAGGCGTCGCGGACCGTCTCCGCCGCGCCGACAACCGGCGCATGGACTATCTCCGCAAGCTCTACGGGGCCTTCTGTCCCGACGAGGCCGATGTCGAGGCCCGCTGCCTGATCACCTTCTCCCTCCGTGTCGGTGACCACCTCATTGCCGCCGACGACGGCCCGCGCACCCGCGCGGAGGTCCTCGCCGCGGTCAGGGAGCGTTTGCTGGCCCCGCCCGGCCTTCCCGGGGGTGCGTCCGCCGAGCGGTGAGCCGCCGGCGCCCCACCGAGAGCCTCGGCTCGCCCGCCGTGGGAGCGCCGAGGTGACGTCGTCGGCCCCGGGTCACGCCGAGGAGGTGCGTCCACCACCGCCTCGGGTTCAAGGCGATGGCGAATCGTGGCGGGAATCAGTCCAGTGTGTGGCCGGCCGGACGCGGCGCCCTGCCGGCGTGTCCTGGCAGCATGGCTCCATGACCGAGGGGAATTCCGGAGATGTCGTGGTGCGCCGTGCGCACGAGTCGGATTCGGACGCGCTGATCGCGATCGACTCGGTGGCATCCGAAGGCGACACCGGACGGCGGGCGAGTATCAGAAGGTGGTGCCCGCCAGGGTCTGCTCGTCGTGGCGGAGGACGCCTCCGGCCCGCTCGGCTACTGCGTGGTGGAGTACACGTTCTTCGATCAGGGATTCGTCACCATGCTGATGGTCGTTCCGTCGGCCCGAGGCAAGGGTGTCGGGTACCGCTTGCTGGAGTCCGCCGCTGTCTCCTGCACGACGTCGAAGTTGTTCACGTCGACCAATGTCACCAACCAGCCGATGCAGCGTCTGCTCCAGCGGGCCGGATGGAGCCCGATGGGGCTACTGCACGGTCTGGACGAGGGCGATCCCGAGCTGTTCTACCTCTGTCGTACGCCGGTCGGGGAATGATTCCCGCGGCGAGGGCACCGGCTGCCGTATCGACGGGCCGACGACCGGCGCGGTCCCCATGCCGGCCATGCTGGGACAGGATGCCCCCGCCAACGACGGCTTCGGAAAAGAAGACTTGAAGGAATATGTAGATCGGTCTACTGTTCGCGGCATGGGGTTGAAGGGTGCAGAGACGCGCGTCCGCATGCTCGATGCGACGCAGACGCTGATCGAGGCCGGGGGGTACCACGCTGCCGGACTCAACCAGGTGATCGCGGCCAGTGGTGCGCCCCGCGGTTCGTTGTACTTCCACTTCCCCGGAGGCAAGGACCAGTTGGTCGGCGCGTCCGTCCGGCGGGCCGGAGGCATGATCGGTGAAGCCCTGGAGGGTCTGGCCGACTCCAGCGCGTCGGTGGCGGAGTTCGCCGACGCGGTGCTGCGGCATCTGGGGGACCGTCTGGAGGAGTCCGGGTGGCGCAAGGGGTGCCCCGTGGCCACGGTCGCGCTGGAGATCGCCGCCACCAGCGACCCGCTGCAGGAGGTGTGCTCGGAGGTGTACGCCTCTTGGGAGGATGCCCTGCGTGCACGGCTGGCCGGCCGCCCTGACGCCGACGACCTCGCGGTCGTGATCCTGGCCCTCGTGGAGGGTGCGCTCCTGCTGGCCCGGACACATCGCAGCAGGGAGCCGCTGGACCGGGTCGCCCGCCGGATCGGCGTCCTACTGGGCTGACATGCACGGCCCGCCGCCGATCGGCGGGCCTTTCCTTGGCCCAAAAATATGTAGACCGATCTATTAAGGATGCTCATGGACGCGATCGTCTTCGGCGCGACCGGCTTTGTCGGCCGCTCCCTCGTCGCCGAGCTGCTCAGGCGCGGGCAGCGGGTGGCAGCAGCCGTACGCAACGACTCACTCACCCCCTGGCTGATCTCCCAGGGCGTCGACATCGGCGGCCTCGACATCGTCGCCGCCGACATCACCCGACCGCTGACGGAGCTGCCCGAGGCCCGAGACGTCTACAACGCCGCGGCGCGCTTCGCCTTCGGGCTCGGGGAGGCGGAGGCGCGGGCGACCAACGTCACCGGGGCGCTCAACGTGCTGGAATGGGCTGCCGCCCTGCCCGGGCTGCGTCGGCTGGTGCACATCAGCGGATACCGGGTGAGCGCGGCCGAAGGCCACCCCGACTACGCCCGCCTGGGAGCATACGAGGCGTCGAAGATCGAGGGCGACCTCGCGGTGCGCGCCCGCGCCGCGGCCCTGTCGGTCCCGCTGAGCATCGCCAATCCGAGCACCGTGATCGGCCCGGGCCAGTACATCGGCCTGGCCACCCTCGTCGAAGACCTGTGGAAGGGGCGGCTCCCGGCGCTGCCCGGTGGTCCCGACACGTTCCTGCCGATCACCACGATCGACTACCTCGTACGGTTCCTGGCGGAGATCCCCGCATCACCCGCGGGCGAGCACTACTGGGTGCTCGACGACGAGACACCCCTCCTGCCCGAGCTGATCGGCACGATGGCCGACCACATGGGCGTACGAGCACCGCGCCGGTCCATTCCCGCCGGCCTCCTGCGACGTCTGCCACGCACACTGACCGGCGCCGACCCCGAGACGCTGTCCTTCCTGTCGGCCGACCGCTACCCGACGGCCTCCGCCCGGACCTTCGCCGCGAACGCGGCCCTGAAGACGCCCCCGGCCGCCGATGCCCTGCGTGCCTGGGCCGACGACCTGGTGGCCGCCCGCTTCGGCACCACAACGCCCTGGCTCAGGCCGTACGGCTTCCGCCGCACCGAGGCCGGGACCACGACCTGGGTCGCCGGAGAGAGGCGCAACCCTGAGCACGTCCTACTGCACGGACTGCCGATGAACGCCGACCTCTGGGCGCCCGTCGCCGCCCACCTCCCCGGCCCCGTGCTCGCTCCCGACCTGCCGGGGCTCGGACGCTCGGCCGCCACCTACGAGCCGGTCGACGCGTGGCTGGCCGATCTGCTGAGCACGGTGCAGACCCGTCCGGCCTTGGTCGCCCATTCCCTGGCCTGCGGACCTGCGCTCCGCTTCGCCGTGGACCACCCGGACCGCATCAGCCGCCTCGTCCTCGTCTCGCCCTCGTTCCTCCAGGCGCCCGCGTCCGGGCCGACCCGCTCGCGCCTGGCCGCACCGATACTGCGCGGCATGTCCGCCACCCGGCTGGCGCGGGCACTCGGCGTCCCCGAAGGACCGGAAGTGGCCAGCGCGGCAGCGGACTTGCGTCGTCCCGGAGCTGCCCGCCGGGTGACCGTGGCCGTGCGCGCGGACATCGCCGAGCGCCAGCGGTCCCGAGCCCTGCTGGAGCGCCTGACCACTCCGGTCCAGATCGTCGTGGGCTCGGCCGACGCACTGACCGTGGCCGTCGACTGCCCGGTGGCCGAGATCAGCGGCGCGGGGCACTACCCCCAGCTGACTCACGCTCCCCAAGTCGCCCACCACCTGAGCACTCTCTCCGCTACGGCCGGAGGGTGACCATGCCGGTGGGGTGCGGGGGAGCGGCTGAGGGCGCGGGCGATGCCGGCACAGGCGGGAAAATGGCCGGCCGCGCCCACTTCGAACTCCTCCGCGACCGCGTCCTGCTCTCCTCCTGAACAGGCTGCTCAGGACTCATCGTCGATCAGTCCGAAATTCTCCGGGAACTCCTCCAGGAACTCACGACGGACCGGGTCGGTCTCGGCGGCTGCCAACTCACCGACGAGCTCGCTCAGTTCCAGTCGCTGATCAAGAGGAAGGGCACCGACCACATGAGCGACGCCCTCCATCAGCCTGACCGCGTCGTCCTGATCCATCTGCTCGTCTTCGCTGCCGTCGATGAACCACAGGACATCGATCAAAGCCTCGGCCAAGGAACGGGTCAGGGACGAGTACGAGGACGTCATGAAGGGCTCTCCCAGAGAGGCAACGGCGCAGTCCGGCCATCTCACCACACACCACTGACACCGCTGACATCACTGTCCGGAGTCACCACAAGAAGTGGACCAAGGCCACCCCGGACCACAAATCGGGGATCTCCCTGATGGTGCAGCCGGGCGCGGCCGACGACGATGCACCTCATGGTCCTCCCCACCCTGCCGACGCCGACCGGGTCGCATCCGGTCGGCACCACGTCGGTGTACCTCGAGGACGTCTCCCGCCCGGACCCGTGGGTCGAGGACGTGCCGACGCGCGAGCTGATGATCTCGCTCTGGTACCCGACCGCACGTGTGTCCGGTCCGCGCGCCCGCTATCTGACCCGGACCGAGTCGGAGGAAATCCTGGCCGGCAAGCAGGTGGCCATCGCGGCGGACGCGCTGAGTACGGTGCGCACCCATGCCTTCCCTGACGCTCCGCTCGACCCCGGGCTGCGGGAACTGCCGCTGATCATTCTCTCGCCCGGGTTCACGAGGCCCCGCGCCACGCTCACTTCGGTCGGAGAGGACCTGGCCAGCCACGGCTATGTCGCGGCCGTGATCGACCACACCTACGAGACGGCGGCCACCACCTTTCCGGACGGTCGGGTGGCCGCCTTCGCCCTCGGCGGGTTTCCTCGCACGCCCGAGTTCTGGCGCAAGGTGAAGACCGGCCGTGCCCGCGACGCCTCCTTCGTGCTGGACCGGCTGCTCGACAGCAACCCGCCGTGGGCAGGCGCCGCCCGGCTGGCCGCGGACCGGATCGGCATGGCCGGGCACTCCGCGGGCGGCGCGGCCACCATCGCGGCGATGCTCGCGGACGAACGCATCCGGGCGGGCAGCAACGTGGACGGCAGCACCGACCCTCTGATTCCGGACACCGGCCTCGACCGCCCGTTCCTGTTCCTCGGCCGAGACGGCCAGTACGCTCCCGGCGACGGACCTGCCGCCGCCACCTGGGCCCGGGACTGGCCGCTCCTGACCGGCTGGAAGCGGTGGCTGGTCGTGGCGGGCGCCAAGCACCACTCGTTCACCGATCTCGGCCTGCTGGCCGACCAGTTCGGTATGCCGCTCGGCTCGGCCACCCCGGGACTGCGCACGATGGCGATCACCCGCGCGTACCTGCGCGCCTTCTTCGACCAGCACCTGCGCGACGCCGGGCGAGCGCCGGTCGACGACCTGAGCGCGGACCACCCCGAGGTGCGAATCTGCCTGCCGCTCGACCAGCCGGCCGACGGGGGCAGGGTGACGCCCGGAGGCGCGTAGCGACAGCCCAGCGCCGTGCGAAGCGCCTGCCGGCAGAGGCGCCGGAAGAGACCGCCGACGGAGGCGCGGCAAGGGAGGAGAAGAAAGGAGCGGGTCCGAGGGCGTAGCCTGCCCCCGGACCCTGTGGATGCCGCTCACATCACACGCCGGCACACTTGAGGACCCGGGTCATTCGTCATTGCGTCGCGTCCTGCCTTTGGACCACCGCCGATCGAGCTCGGCGGACCAGATTCGAACTGGCATTTCGACGCACCAGGGCCCGGGCCCGGTCGATCCGGCGATGAGCGGCGCATGCTGAGTCTGGAGCAATAGTCTGAGATTGACCGCGGCCTGCCTCTGCCTGGTTGGGCCATCCCGGCAGGAAGTGCCGGGAGGAGGACTCGAACCTCCACTGGAACCGCGGATGTCACGACAAGGCTCAGCTTCAGCTTTGCGCTCCTCGCGCACCCCGACCGCTGTCTGCGGCCGGGGAGTCTGTGGTGCCCCGGCTATCCGAAGAGGTAGCCGAAGACGGCGTCGCCGACCCGCTGGTCGGTGACCTCGGAGCTGTTCGCCTCCTCGCGGGCGAACTTCACCGCCTGCTGGAGCCTTTCCACCCGCTCCAGCAGTTCGTTGACACGACGGGCCGGGAGCGCGCCCGAGAACTTCACGGTGGTCCAGTACCCGACCGGCACGTCCTCGTAGTAGACCTCCACCTGCGCCGGGTGCTTGTCGGTGGCCTCGGCCTTGACGTGGTTGCGCGGCACCTTCTTCGTACGGACGGTACGGACGACCTCGGTCTTCCACGCGTCGGTCGACGGGTCCTGCGTCCAGGACTCGGCGGCGTCCAGCACCGGAAGCTTGCGGACGAAGGTGTTGATGTCCGTCAGCTGCTTCTCCAGGAAGAGCAGATAGGCGACGGGCACCTGTTCCACCAACACCCGGCCGTCGACCGTGACGTCGGCGCGCGCCTCGCAGTTCGCCCAGTCCTTGGTGGCCGTCACATCGAAGAGCCGGGTCAGCGCCCGCGCGGTGTCGCGCAGCGCGTCCTCGGCCTTCACCTGCACCAGCGTCGACTCGGGCGGCAGCTGCTCGCCCTCCTCGTCCTTGGGCTGGTAGGTACGGGAGATGCCGGCGAGCAACGCGGGCTTCTGCAGGCCGTGGTGGGCCGCCGTCAGGTCCTGGTGCGCCCTGGACTTGACGCCCTTCTCCACTGCGATGATCTGATTGAGTTTCGTCGCCACGTCGACGACCCTAGAACGAGCACCGAGGGTCGATCGAACGATTTTCCCCTTCGAGGTTCCGGAAGCCGGGCGCCGTCCCGCCGAAATCGCCGGATTGTCAGCCCTCGTCCGTAGGCTGGGCCCACGCGCACACGCGGCGGCTGGGTCCGGCCCGGTCGCGCGGACCGTGGTGGCGCGTGACAGTGGAGTGGGGATGCGACAAGGTTCCGGAGACCCGGGGAAGCCGGGGGACGACGCCGACGGGTTGTTCAGCATGGGCGACCTCGCCGCCGCCGCGACGCCGACCGAAGCCGCGGACGATCGGCGGTTCCATGACGGGCCACAGGCGCGCAGGCTGCTCGACGTCAAGGAGATCCACGCCGAGCCGGCCGCCGCGGACTCGTTGCGAGGGCGGCAGATCATCGCGCGCTTTCCCGAGGCCCGTCTCATCGAGACGGACTCCCACTGGCGCATTCCGCACCTGCACGGAAACGAAGGAAACGTGGACCGATGGGTCAGGGTCAAGCGCGAGACCCTCGTCCTGGGCGAGCGGAAGTCCTTCGGCATCCGGCCCAACGGACGCTCCGCCGACTGGATCGCCCCGGGACTTTCCAACGGCTGCGCCATGGCTTGTGCGTACTGCTATGTCCCGAGGCGCAAGGGGTTCGCGAACCCGATCACCGTTTTCACCAATGTCGAGCGCGTCCTGGGCGGCCTGGGCCGCCACATCGCGGGGATGGGGCGCAAGGAGGAACCCAACCAATGCGATGCGCACGCCTGGGTGTACGACATCGGGGAGAACGGCGACTGCTCGGTCGACGACCTCATCAGTGACAACACCGCCGACCTGATCCGCGCCTTCCGACGCTGGCCCACGGCCAAGGCGTCGTTCGCCACCAAGTTCGTCAACCCCGACCTGCTACGGCTCGATCCCCAGGGCCGTACCCGGATCCGGTTCTCCGTCATGCCGCCCGACGACTCCCGGCTCCTCGACATCCGGACGAGCCCGGTCCCGGACCGTCTCGCCGCCGCTGCGGATTTCCTCGACGCCGGGTACGAGGTGCACTTCAACCTCTCGCCGGTCGTGATCCGCCCCGGCTGGGAACAGGCCTGGGCCGACCTGCTCCGGGCCATGGACGACGTACTCCCGCAGCGGGTGAAGGACCAGGCGGCGGCGGAGATCATCCTGCTGACCCACAACGAGGACCTTCACCAGGTCAATCTCGGCTGGCACCCGCGCGCGGAGGACGTCCTGTGGCGTCAGGACATCCAGCAGCCGAAGCGCTCCGAGAACGGCAGCTGGAACGTGCGCTACCGCAATGCCACCAAGGCGCAGGCCGTCGACGCGCTCTCCCGCTTGATCGAGGAGCGAGCCCCCTGGATGCGGGTGCGCTACGCCTTCTGACCTTCGGCTCACCCTCCGCGCGATCTGAGGGAGGGCCGACGCCCGCGCCGTGTGTCCGCGGCGCTCGACCCGGGATCGCCGCGGATTCGCGACCGGATCTGTGCGGGGGAGAGCGGCGCGGGCCGCAGGCTGGCTCGGCGTGCGCGGAGCCCGGACGGCTGCTGCCACGCAAGTCGGGCGTCTCCGCTGCGGGAGGTGCATCGTGTCGAATGCGTCGACGGAATCGCTGCAGCCGCTCCCGCGGGCACCGACGGCGAGAGCGTCGGCCGCGTCCGCCTACGGGTGCGAGCCGCCCCAGGGGTCGGCCCCTGAGGCATCGACTCCCGTAACAGCGGAGCCCGTCGTAATCCCCCCCCGCATCCCTCCGCCACGCCACCCGTACGGCGGACCCGCCGCGCGGTGGGGGCGGCTCTCGTAGCGTCGGGCCTGGACCTGAACGCCGTAGCACCTGGGAGAAGTCGTTGGCGAATGAGTCGATGGAGAAGCCGCCACGGAGGCATGGCTCTATGGCTACCCGCTGGTGACGGCGGCCATGACGAAGGGCACCATGACGGCGGTTCCTGCCCGGGACGACGCTCGCCGCGAGGCACCGGTCAACCACCGTCGTCGGGCAGCGCAAGAACGGCCGCTCCGCCGGCCCGTTCCTGATCGCCGGCCCTTCCTGGTCGGGACCCGCACCCTCCGGCCTGACCCTGCTGAAATCGCCCACCGCGGTGAACTGGTCCTCCCGCGGTACGCGACCGGCGGCCCCTCGGACTTCGCGGCCGTCAACCGGCTCCAAGACGGCACGCGGCTGATCCCCCTGTCCGAGTGGACTTGCAACCCTGACGACTACTCCCCGCCCGCCGACGCCGACACCACCACCGCGCCCGTCGACAAGGTGCACGCGCTGAGCGGCCGCGAGTACTTCACCCTCCTCAACCGGATGATGGTGGACAACCCTCCCGACCCCGCCGATGCCCCATACCTCGGCAGACTCGCCAAACTCGGCATCGCACCCGGAGCCGTCCTGGACGATTTGTCCTCCGATGAGCTCGCCGCTTGTCCTCCGATGAGCTCGCCGCACTGGACGAGGGGGCGCGGCAGGGACCGGAGACCCTGCGCGGTCTGCTTGCCGAAGCGGAGTCCGCGAAGGACGGCGGGTGGGCCGTGCACCGAGGCCTGAGCGACTACGGAACCGACTTCGCCAAGCGGGCTGTCATCACCCGGTTCGGTTACGGAGCCGACCTCGACGCCGACGCCCTGTAGCCGCACGCCACCACCGACGCCGACGGCCGGCCTCTCGACGGTGCCCAGACCTACGTACTGCACTTCGACGCCGGGAACACCCCGCCGGTGGACGGCTTCTGGTCGCTCACGATGATGAACGAGCGTCAGTTCTTCGTCGACAATCCGCTGAACCGGTACGCGATCGGCGACCGCAGCGACATGCGCACCAATCCGGACGGCTCACTGGACATCTACGTCCAGCATGCCGATCCCGGACCCGACCGCCAGGCCAACCGGCTCCCCGCGCCCGAGGGCGGCTTCAACGTCTTCCTGCGCCTCTACTGGCCCCATCAGTCCGCCCTCACCCGGCGACTGGACCCCGCCGGGACTGCAACGCACCAGCTGAGACCCCGGTCGAGATCAGCTCAGCAAGGCATCCGCAGAGCCCGGGTGCCGTGAATCCGCGTCCGGATGACTGCTCTGCGTCCCTCCTGCGTGGGGCTTGTCAGTGAGCGCGCCGTGTTCCGGGATGCGGGGGACTGCGCCGGAGCCGAAGGTGGTGGCATGGAGATCATCGTGGTGCAGGAACTGCGCAAGGAGATGTCTGATGGCGACGGGTCTGGCGATCCGATCGCACGCATCGAGGCGGTCCATGCCGTGCCTGTAGACCCGGGCGACCGCACCCTGTGCGGAAGGCCGGCAGAAGACATGGAACGCCTGTCCGACCAGCCCAGTGGCCCGGATGCGCCGTGGGTGCCGTCCAGCAAACAGGACTTGCGCTGCCCCGGCTGCGCCGACGCGCTCCGTAACGGGTGATCGCCCGCATCGCGGCGTAGCCGACGCTTTCTGAGGCCGACCGGGGCCGGCCCAGGCGGCGACGCGGACCGGAGCGCGACGACCGAGCCCGTATCGCACCGTCCTCGGCACGGGCAAGAGGAAGCCGTCCCTGGCTCAAGCAGGGGGAAGCCCCGCCGATCACCTCGGCGGGGCCCCCACGGCCTGGAGCACCGTGGTCGGCAGCAGTGAAGAGCGGCATGGCGTTATGGGCGCCGCCCGCGAACGCGGCGCCGGCACAGCCGCCCTGCACCCCCAGCTCGTCTTCCCGCCTGTCCCCGGCACCCGTACGCCCCGAGACGTCCGTCAAGGGGCTCTTCCTCGCGTCGGCGTCCCCGTACCCGGTCGGTGGGGGTGCCGGAGCCCCGGGATGCCGATCGGCCTGGCCGGCCCAGCGTCGCCATCTGCCGACCGTGCTGCCCCCTTGTTCCCGTGCGTCCGTCGGCGACTCCCACCGGCTGTGCAACGCCACCGCGGACCACGGGCCGCGCAGCACCACCGCACCACGGGCCGCGTACGCCGAGGCGCTCGCCGTCGTCACGCCCTACGGTGGGACGCATGCGGCTCCTGCTCACGTCGGACACCCACCTCCCCATCCGCGCCGCGGCACTCCCGGAAGCCCTCATGACCGCCGTCGACGACGCCGAGGCCGTCATCCACGCCGGGGACTGGATCGACGAGGCCACACTCGACCTGCTGGAGTCCAGGTCCCGCCGGCTGATCGGCGTGTACGGCAACAACGACGGCCCGGGACTGCGCCGCAGACTTCCGGAGGTCGCCTACGCCGACCTGGGAGGCGTGCGCTTCGGGGTCGTGCACGAGACGGGAGCGGCTGCCGGACGGGAGCGGCGCTGCGCGGCACGGTTTCCCGACGTGGACGTCCTGGTCTTCGGTCACAGTCACATCCCGTGGGACACCACCTTCGGGAGTCTGCGCCTGCTCAACCCAGGCTCGCCCACGGACCGCAGACGCCAGCCCTTCTGCACGTTCATGACGCTGACGGTTGAGGATGGGAGGGCGTACGACGTGACACTCCACCGTCTGCCCCGACGGCCCTGACCGTTCCCCGGCGGCCGTCCGCGAGGACGTGAAGGGCTGGCCGACCGCTGCAGGCACGGTGAGCGGCCCGGTCCGGGCACCCTTCGTCGCCATTGCGGGATCGTTCCCGCGGGCAGGCGCCGGGCTCCGCGCAGCGCACGTCGCTGATGCGCACTCGCAATCGGTCGGCCGACCTCCGGGTCACCCGTTCACCCGGCCGGACATCAGACGGGTGAACGCCCTTGCGTCGACCACGGCGGCACCACCCGGGTCGTTGTTGAAGTACGCATGGACGTCCGCGCTCCGCGGCCACGTGTCCGCTATGCGGTCCGCCCAGCTGCGCAGGGCTGTCCGGCCGTATCGGGGGGCCGGCCTGGCCCGGCCCTCGTGGAAGCGCACGTACGCCCAGTCGGCTGTCCGCCACATCGGTGTGACGGGGCGCGAGCCCCGGTCGGCCCAGCAAAGGGCCGCGCCGCGGCCCACGAGCACCGTGCGCACCTCATCGGTCCACCAGGACGGATGGCGCGGTTCGACGGCGACGCGCGTGCCGACGGGGAAGCAGGCGAGGCAGGCGTCCAGTGCGGCCGCATCGGCCCGCAGCGTCGGCGGCAGCTGGAGGAGGACAGGACCCAGCCGGTCGCCCAGGAAGGCGGCATGGGTCATGAGGCGTTGCACCGGCTCCGCCGGCTCGCGCAGACGCTTGACGTGGGTCAGGAAGCGGCTCGCCTTGACGGCCATGACGAAGCCTGGCGGGGTTCGGGTTCGCCACCGGGTGAAGGTCTCGGGCGTGGGCAGCCGATAGAAGGCGTTGTTGACCTCCACCGTGGGAAAGTGCTGCGTGTACTCCTCCAGCCACAGCCGTTGCGGCCGGTCCGGCGGGTAGAGGACGCCCGACCAGTCTCGGTACTGCCATCCCGAGGTGCCGACGAAGAGGGCCATACGGGGCGACTGCCCTGGCCGGCCCGGCCGTACCCCCGTCCATGGCCGGGCACGCCGAAAGAGCAGGAGTCGCGACCCGGCAGGGCGTCCGGGTGCGTCGAGGGCCCGCTGTCGCGCAGGTCCTGCCACGATCCTGCCACGTCGGTCCCGAGACGGGTCCCTGCCACGTCCAGCGGCCCCGCCGCCACAGCGCGTGAGGGTCCCGATGCCCGGGCTCCAGGAGGTTCGCCACGGTCCGTCGGCGTCGCCCTTGTGCGGCCGCTGGGGCCGATGGGGCCGCGGCGGATGCCGTCGGTGGGTTCGGCGAGGCAGGCGCCCTGCGGCAGCCGGACCGCAGCGGGTGATGTCCTGTCCGGTCGCAGAGGGAGGCTGTGAGCGGCCAAGTGCCGGGTCCCCGCCGCGTGCGCGTCAAAGGCCCGTCGCGTCGGTGACGCCGGGGTGGGACGGCCTTCACCCCACTGGACTGCCGTCCGCATCGCCGGGAGGCCGTCTGCCGCCGGCCGGAGGGCCGGGACTCGGCGCGTGTCGGCCCGCATGCGGCGACGACGCGTCGTCGCCGGCGGGCCCGCGGGCTGCGCCGAGTCGCGGAGCGGCCGCAGAATGGATGCCGGCACGTGCCCGACGGGAAAGGCGGGGGCGGCGAGGTGGCGTGAGAGGAACGGCAGTGAACGAGCCGGATGCGGGCCCCCTGCTGGTGTTCGCCAACATCCTCTCGGACTTGGCCGTGGACCTGGCGGAAGGCCGGGTACTGGCGCAGTGGGCCCAGCAGGCGCCGCGCGAGGCGTGGCTGTTGCGGGGCGGCGACGCACTGGTGACCCCACGATCGCTGAGCGGTGAGTTCCGGCGGTATGTGAGCGAGTTGACGGGGGTGCCCTGCGAGCAGACGGCGATCATCGAGGTGCCGCCGGCCGGGGCCGTCCCCCTTGCCCAGGCGGTCCGTGAGGCCGGGCTGGTGGATCGGGTCGCCGCCCACGTGCGTCAGGCGGGTACGGCGTTGCTGCCGACCGCCCTCGACGCATCCACCGTGGCGTTCGCGCGTGATCTCGGGTTGGCCGTCCACCCGTACGGGACGGTCGACGAAGCGGCCGCTGCCCTACCGGTGACGATGCTGTTGAACACCAAGGCCGGATTCCGCCGAGCGGCCGAGCGACTGGGCATGCGACTGCCGGCGGGACGGGTGTGTCGACGACCGGAAGTCGAAGGTGTCGTACGGCAGCTTCTGGCGCAGTACGAGCAGGTGGTGGTCAAGCCGGACCGCTCGGCAGGGGGCCATGGGATGCGCTTCCTCTCACGGAAAGACGTAGGAGGATCGCGCCTGGTGCTGGATGAGGTCGGCGGCCCGCAGGGCACGTGGGTGGTGGAGGAGCACGTGGCCGCGGTCGCGTCGGTGAGCATCCAGATGGAGAACACGACCTCCGGGTCCCGAGCCCTGTTCAGCGGTGCGATGCACACGGAACGGGGCTCCTTCACGGGGTACGTATCACCCCTGCCAACGTCGTGCGCGCCCGTGGCCGGCGAACTGGAGAAGTGGGGGCTGGAACTGGGCCGCCACCTGGCCGACCACGGCTACCTCGGCCCGTTCGGACTCGACGCGCTGGTCGACGCGGACGGAGTGCCGTACGCCGGTGAAAGCAACGTCCGCAGGACCGCCACCACAACGCCCCACGCCATGGTCACCCGGCTCACGGCTGCCGCGTCCGGCACAGCCCGCCCGGCGTGGGCGGTGGCGAGGAGGAACAGCCGGGCGGCCTTCGGCCTGGCCGAAGCTCTCGACCGGCTGCGTTCCCACCGACTCGCGTTCGACCCGGAGCGAGGGGAGGGTGTGGTGTTCTACGCGGGTGCCCCGCCGGACGGCCGCTCATGGCGCTACGCGGTCGTCGCGGCACACGCCGACGGGGTGGGCGAGCGGGAACGACTGCTGGTGGAAGCCCTTGAACTCGTGTGAACCGTCGCCCAGGCCCCCGTCCCGCTCGTTATCGGCCGAGTTGCACGGGCCCGGCGGCTCCGGCTTCGCCGGGAGGGTCCTGCGCACCGATTGGGCCCCTGATTGGCACGGATGAGTTGATGGCAGACTGGCGGGTATGGATATCCGCAGCAGGAACAACGTCACCGTCACCGGCCGTGCGGAGGGGCCGGTGCTCCTGTTGGCGCACGGGTTCGGCTGCGATCAGAACATGTGGCGTCTGGTCCTCCCCGCCTTGGCTGAGACATACCAGGTGGTGCTCTTCGACTACGTGGGCTCGGGCCGGGCGGACGCTGCGGCTTGGGACGAGCGGCGCTACAGCTCGCTGGAGGGCTACGCGCTGGATGTGCTGGAGGTCTGCGAGGAGTTGGACCTGCGGGATGTGGCCTTTGTGGGGCATTCGGTCAGCGCGATGGTCGGGGTGCTCGCCGCAGCGAAGGCGCCGCAGCGGTTCTCCCGTCTCGTGATGGTGGCCCCCTCTCCCCGCTACATCGACGATGAGGGGTACCGAGGCGGGTTCAGCGCGGACGACATCGACGAGCTGCTGGAGTTCCTGGAGTCGAACTACCTGGGCTGGTCGGCCGCCATGGCCCCGGTCATCATGGGTAACGAAGACCGGCCGGAGCTCGGCGAGGAGCTGACCGCCTCGTTCTGCGCGAGCGATCCGGACATGGCGCGGGTCTTCGCCCGTACGACGTTCCTGTCCGACAGTCGCGAGGACCTGAAGACGGTCGCGGTGCCGACGCTGATTCTGGATTGTCAGCAGGACATGATCGCTCCTCCTCAGGTCGGCGCCTTCGTCCACGCCGCGATCCCCGGAAGCCGCTTGGTGACGCTGGAGGCGACCGGGCACTGCCCGCAGCTGAGCGCACCCGGGGCCACCGCCGCGGCGATCACCAGCTTCCTCGGATCGACCGGATGATGTGCCGCACCGCGCAGAACCCGGACGCGGAGCCCGACTTGAATGCGGCGGACGCGGCGTTCACCTCCATGCTGGAGGACAGCGCCGAGGATCTGTACGAGCAGGCTCCGTGCGGGTATCTGTCGACGCTGATGGACGGCACCATCGCGAAGATCAACAGCACCCTGCTGGAGTGGCTGGGTCTGGAGCGGCCCCAGGTGGTGGGGCGGATGCGGTTCCCCGACCTGCTGACCGTGGGCGGCAAGCTGTACCACGAAACGCACTTCGCCCCGACACTGCAGATGGAGGGCGAGGCCAGCGGTGTCGCCCTGGACATCAAGATCGCAGGCGGACAGCGGATGCCGGTGCTGGTCACCTCAAGGGTGAAGACCGGCGAGAGCGGTGAGCCCATGCTCATCCGCACCACCGTCTTCGACGCCCGCGACCGCCGAGCGTACGAGAAAGAACTGCTGCGCAGCCGCCAAGCGGCCGAGGAAGCACGCCGACAGGCCGAAGCCGACCGTGACCGGCTCCAGGAAGCCCTCGCTGTCCTCCAGCAGAGCCTGCTGCCGGCCCAACTGCCCTGCATCCCGGGCCTGGAGGCCGCCGCCCACTACCACACGGCCTCCCCGGATCTGCTCGGCGGAGACTTCTACGACCTGTTCTCCCTCGAAACCGGCCGATGGGCGTTCTTCCTCGGCGACGTGTGCGGCAAAGGCCCCCAAGCCGCGGCCGTCACGTCCCTGACCCGCTACACCCTGCGCGCGGCCGCCCTGCACGACGCCGACCCGGTCACCGTGCTGACCACCCTGAACACCGTGCTGCACGAGCGGTACACCAGCGGCGACACCCGCTACTGCACCGCCATCTTCGGAACCCTGCACCCCGGCGACGGCCACGTCGAGGTGCACCTGGCCTCCGGCGGACACCCCTCGGCACTGATCCAGCGGGCGGACGGCAGCGCCGACTACCTGCCCACCCCCGGCGGCATGCTCGTCGGCGTCCTGCCGAAGGTCCAGTTCACCGCCGCACGCACCCGGCTGTCCCCCGGCGACACCCTGCTCCTCTACACCGACGGCCTCACCGAAGCCCGCACGGGGCCCCATCGCGAGCTGTACGGCGAGGACGCCCTGCGCGCCTTCGCCGCCGGTCGGCCCCCGGCCGGCCCGCAGGCTCTCATCAGCGCCCTGACCGGGCTGATCGCCGGATTCGGCGACGGACTCGACGACGACACCGCTCTGCTCGCCCTCGGCGTGCCCGCTCTGCTCCCCACCACCCTTCCCACCCGCGCGAGCGAAGACTTGAGATGAGCCCGCTGACGATCACCGCCCGCGAGGCGGCCACCGGTCCGGTACTGGAGATCACCGGGGACCTCGACCACACGACGGCACCCCAACTCCGCAAGGCCATGGACCACTTGCCCCTTGCCGCCGGGCAGCTGCTGGTCCTGGACCTCGGCGGCCTGGAATTCTGCGACTCCAGCGGCATCACTGCTCTGCTGGCCACCCGGAACCTGGCCATCGAACAGAGTGGCGACATCGCCCTCGCCGCAGTTCCCGCCAACACCGCCCGCATCCTGGCCCTCGTCGGCCTGGACCGGGTCTTCACCATCCACCCGGACACCTCGACGGCCACCGCCCCCCGTTGCGCGACGTCCTGATCCAGCCCAGGAGAGGACGTCAGCCACGGGTCCGGGCGTGCCCCGGTTCGATCCGCGCGGCTGCGGCGCGCCGACGTGGGTGCGGCCCGAGGTGTCGCTCCCAGCAGCACGCGGGGAGCCGGCGGGTCGCGAAGACGATCTTCTCAGCCCGCCCGACGTCCAGCATGACCGCGGAGGACTCACGGACGACGGCTGCTCGGCACACCGGCGGTGCGACACGGGCCGCGAGATCTCGCGGACCTCCCACCCACGCCCGCCGGGTGAAACTACGTATGCGATTACGTAGTTCTACTGGCGCCTGCGGAAGGCGGCGTTGGAAGACTCGCCCCATGAGCTTCCTGACACAGCAGTGGTGTCACGCCGGGGAGCTTGCCGCCTCCTTGGGCCACCTTCGCCGGCGGTCCGACGGGTAGCGAACGCCGTCTGGTCGGTAGAGCCCAGCTGAGCATTGGAGAGTCTTCCGTTGGTTTCCAAGATTCGTGTCCTTCTGGGCATGCTCTTGCTCCTGGCGCTGGCCATCGGCGCCATCGCCCTGCTCGCGTCCGCGAAAGCCGGTGCCGTCTGGTTCACGATCGTTCCTCTCGGCATCCTCTTCATCGGCGCGTCCGTCATGCAGTCGCTCGGCTGGTTCGTCAAAAAGGGCCGGTGACTGCCTTGGCGGCTCGCAGGCCGAGGTGAATGGTCACCGAGTGGATGACCAGCGGGTCCGCTCGCGGCAGTCGCCCTCGCCCCTCGCTGTCAGCAGACCCCACCGTGAGCCGCCATCTCGCCCGAGGCGAGTCACACCGGGGTCGGCAGGTCCATGAGCGCGAGTTTGGCCGGGTCGATCACAGCGGTGATCGCGGTGATGCGGCCGCAGGCGACGGTGAAGGCGAGGAGGGAGAGCGGCGCGCCGTCTTCGCTCCAGGAGACGACACCGGGGTGGCCGTTGACAGTCACCGCATGCCCTCGTGCCGCGCTGCCGGCCACTTGCGCGCGGGTGGCGACTTCAGTGGCTCCGAGCGTGACGAACGGGCCGTTCGGGGTGTGCACGGTGAACTTCACTTCGGGGTGGAGAACCTGCAGCAACTCCTCGAACCGCCCGTCGCGGGCCGCGCCCAGGAAGGCATGAACCACCTCGCGCTGTCGCCGTCCGTCGCATTCCGGCAGCTGGGCGGCTTGTACTTTCCTGCGGGCGCGGCTGGTGAGCATTTTGGTCGAGTCGGCGGACTTCCCGAGAATCGTGCCGATCTCCGCGAAGGGCACGGCGAACACGTCGTGCAGCACGAACGCCAGTCGCTCGTCCGGGCGCAGCGAATCGAGGACCGTCAGGAGCGCGAGGCCGACGGAGTCCCCGAGTAGCACGAGTTCTTCCGGAGCGGGAGCATCGTCCAGCGTCACGGTGAATGCGGTCAGTTCGTCGTCCAAGGAGACCTCTCGCCGGGTCCGGCCTGACCGCAGGGCATCGAGGCTGATACGGCCGACCACGGTGGTCAGCCAGCCACCGAGGTTGTGGATGGTGTCGGTGTCCTGGCGGGAGAGGCGCAGCCACGCTTCTTGGACCACGTCCTCCGCGTCGGCCTGTGATCCGAGCACGCGGTGGGCGACGGCTCGGAGCCGGTCGCGGTGGGACTCGAAGGCATCGGCGATCGGGTCCGTGGGATGGGGGCCGGGCATGGTGTTACCTCCCTGAAAGCTGCTTCGTCATAGGGGTGACGGGCGCAAGCCTCGCAACGTAACCCGATGATGGAGAGCACTTCACATGGAGAACCGACTCAAGAACAAGAACACGAACAACCCCGATGTGTGGAGGGCGATCCAGCACCTCCAGAAGGCGATCGCCGCTGGAGGCGCCGACCCGAGGCTGCTGGCGCTGGTCCACCTGCGCGTCAGCCAGATCAACAGCTGCTCGGCCTGCGTCTACGCCGGCGTCGCCGGCGGGAAGAGGGCCGGTGACACCGATGAGCGGCTGCACAGCGTGGCGGCGTGGCGCGAGGCGCCGTTCTACACGGACGCGGAGCGTGCGGCACTGGCCCTGGCCGAGGCCGCCACCCGGCTGCAGGACGGCGCCGAGGGCGTCACCGACGCGATCTGGGAAGAGGCCAACGCCCATTTCACCGAGGAGGAGATCGGCGCGATCAACCTGGAGATCGCGCTGACCAACTTCTTCAACCGGATCAACCGCACCATCAAGGAACCGGCCGGCCAGACCTGGGGCTGAACCCGACGGCTCATACCCACTGATGGGGCAGTGGCGACTGAGCGCCCAGCGGTCGCGGAATTCGGATCCGGTTCAGGACCTCGATCATCTGCGGGGCGTGACCGCGGCGGTCGCTCCACCGGCCTCCCCGACCGCCTGACGGCGGCAGACGCGGCTCCAGAAGCGATCACTCGCGATGCGTCAGATCCCCCGGCCCATGCCGAAAGAACGAGCAACCGGCCCTGTCCTGCGGATCACGTGACTTTCATGCTGCCGTGATGCGGGCTGCGGCGCCGAGGCTGTCGGCGTCCTTGCCGAGTGCTCCACGCAGTACGGAGATAAGTGCACCAGTGTCGACCCTTGGGTTCTTGATCCTGGTTGGACGAGGGAGACATCTGGGATGCTCCATCCGGGGCAATCCGCTGGGGGCAGGAGTGATTCATGGGTGACTGGCTGAGCTTGATCGGGGGAGGCGTCGTGGGCGTTGGCGCGACGGTCATCGCGCTCGACTACCGGAGCATCGGGCTGCGTGCGTATGACCTGATGGCGCGGCAGTCACCGGGTGGCGGGGTCGATCCAAGGTTTTCGCCCGACGTCATGAGAGTCATCGCCGGTGTGCTCGGTGTCGTCTTCCTCGCGGCAACGGGTGTGAGGGCGTTCGGGATGTCCTGAGTCCCTTCGGTAGCAGGCTCTTTGCCTGTGGCCGGACCAGGCGCCTGGCTCAGGACGCGTCGTCTCGGTCTCGTTCGATGGCGATGAGGCGGTTCTTGAGCCGTGGCTGTTGCCGGTGATCGGGACGACCTCGCAATGGTGGAGGCCAGGACCTCGTCGCCGAAGATCCGGCCCTACTCGCGCAAGGATCTGTTCGAGGTCAGGATGATCGAGCCCTTTTCGTAAGCTTGGAGATCACCTGGAAGACCAGGTTCGCCTCGACTCGTTCGAGGTGCTGGTCCCACTTCATCGACCACGAGGACGCGGGGGCGGAGATAGCTGGTGAGCTTGCTGATCAGCCGACTTTGAGATCGAGTAGCCGGCCTGGCGGGCCGAGACGGCCAGGGCGGCGACGGCGATGTGCGTCGTGCCGACCCCGGGCGGCCCGAGTAGAGGACGTTGGCCTTGTCCTCGACGAAGGAGAGGGTGGCAACGTACTCGACCTTGCGCGTCGAGTTCGGGTTGGAAGGCCCGAAGGACCAGCGGGCCAACCGCAGGCGCCGAGGGAGCCGAGGAGGCCGGCCAGCGGGCTTCGACAAGGAGACATACAAGCGCCGCAAAGAGGTCGAGCGCACGATCAACCGGCTCAAGCACTTCCGCGCAGTAGCTACGCGCTACGACAAGCGTGCCTTCGTCTTCCACGGCACTGTCACCGTGGCCTCCCCCCCCGCCTGTGGCTCAGCCCGTGAGCGGGCGGATAATACGGTGGCCGCCTGATTCGCTTCCCTGTCACGATCTGGGGGTGAATACGTTGTTCCTGATGGTCGGCCTGCCAGGGGCCGGGAAGACCACTCGGGCTCGGCAGCTCGCCGCGAAGCACGGCGCGCTGCGTCTGACACCCGACGACTGGATGATTCCCCTGTTCGGTGAGGCGGAGGCCGACGGGAAGCGCGACGTGCTGGAAGGGCGCATGCTCTGGCTCGCCCTTGAGGCGGTCAGACTCGGCACGAACGTCGTCGTGGACTACGGCTGCTGGTCACGGGACGAACGGTCCGCGATCCGCTGGCTCGTGGAGGCCGAGGGAGCGTGCTTCCACATGGTCTACCTGCCGGTGGACGAGGAGACCCAACGCGCCCGTATCGCCCACCGCTGGGCGACCAACCCCGAAGAGACACTGCCGATGTCCGAGACAGACATCATGCACGGGCGCGCGCATTTCGAGGAGCCCGACGCGGCAGAGTTCGAGGGCCACAGGGCCGCCGGCCCGCCGCCCGGGTGGGTCGACTGGCGGGAGTGGGCCGCCGACCGGTGGCCCTCGTTCGCGTGACTGCTGCGGCCCACGACGACTCACCCGTACCAGGCGTGCCCTGCACCAGCCCGAAATGATCCGTCGGACAGGCCCTAGTGGTGCGGCAGTCTCGACAGCCGCAGGCCGATGCGGAATCGGCGGTCGTCTCGGACGGCGGGTTCCTCGGACCGCACCAGGCCGAGCGTGCCGAGGTAGCCCATCTTGGTCTCGGCCGCCGCTGGACGTACTGGTTCAGGGCCTCGACCAGGTGCGGCAGCCGAGTTCGGCGGTGGTGGTGGTGCTCCGGATGCGGGCGCTGGTCAGCTCGCTCAACGGGCGCCTTAGCTGGGGGAGTTCGCGGTGGACGAACGGGTGCCGGTCAGCTCGTCATAACTGACAGTGGATGGCGACCGACCTCGACACTTGCTGCGGCAGTCCGGTTCAGCAGGTCTTTGTAGTGGTCCGGCCTGCACTCCCGAGAGGCTGACCGCGGTGTGGCGAAGGCGGAGTGTCGCCGGTGGTGACGCGGCGGCCTGCGCCGGTGGGCAGACCGTTCCAGTGCGTCTCGTCCACGATTTCGGCTCCGTGGCCGACCGCCCGCGGATGGACGGCCGGCAGCGTCAGGCCGTTCGTCGCGTCGGGGCCGGTGGAATGGAGGCTGACCTGGGTCTTCGTGGCCCTGATCCCGCCCAGCCGGCGCGGGCGGGCTCGCCGGGTTGGCACTGAGTAGTGGTTCGCGTCGAATGCGACCGGACAGCCCTGCCCGACGTGGCACAGATGCTCCTGGGCGACGATGTGGGGGACCTTCGGCAGTGGGCGGAGAGCCATGTGATCACGCGCTGCCCGCCTGCCGCTGCTGGACGCCGTCCCGCCTATTCGGGGTCGGGCGGGGACGTTCCCGCCGCAAGCCCCGACGTCTGTACGCGGACCGGGGCTACGACGTCGACAAGTACCGCCGCCTACTGTGGAAGCGCGGCATTAAGCCGTGCATCGCACGACGCGGCGTCGCCCACGGTTCCTGACCGGGTACGGTGCGCTGGGTCGTCGAGCGCGCCTTCGCCTGGCTGTATCAGTTCAAGCGGCTCCGCGTCCGCTACGAAGGACGCGCGAATCTGCGTCAAGGCCTGCTCGAACTGGCCTGCAGTCTCAGATGCCTTCGCCGTCTGCGAACTTCATTCCGAAAGATCAGCGAGAGACAACCGGTCGGAGCCGTCAGTAGGGCGGCAAAGTCCGTTCGTGCCCTTGGGGGCTGAGCTCAGGTGAGGTCGAAGGTGATGTTCACCGAAGGGTGCCCGTTCGGCACCTCCATGAGCGTGAGGGTTCCATCCTCTGTTTCGAAGACTCTCACCAAGATCCCGCTGTTGTCCTCGACGGGACACACAACGGAGAAGTGGGGGTCCATCTCCATCAGGAAGTCCCAGCCCTCCCGCTGGGTCGTGTCGAGGAGATTGGCATGCCGACCGGTTGCCTGCCACGTGCCGACTTCATCGGCAGTGACGGTGATGTCGATGCCGTACTTCTCAAGGCAGATCTCGCGATTGGCCCACCATTCGAGGCTGGCCTGACCCACGCATCGATCCATGAGCACACTATGCACGGCGCCCAGGCCGGACGGTCAAGTTTGTGTGGCTGCCGGCCGTCGTAGGGCGGCCCGTGAGACAGAGCTGCATGGGCAGGCCGGACAGGCCCCCCCAGGGCACCCACAGGCACGACGCCTGGCGTATCGCCACCATCAGCGTCCTCGCAGCAGTGCGCAGTTCGTCCCCCGGGTGGTGGGAGGCGAGGACGTCCGCGATGGTCAACCGGCGGCGACTGTGAAAATCGCTGTCCGATCACCGGAGCACGGTGATAGACACAGCGGCGTGGAAAAGAATCTTGACTTCCCCGACATGTTGCGACTGATCGATGAGCGGTCGACCGCCTTCCGCGCCGTGGTCGCCGCCGCGCCCGGTCTCGACGCACAGGTGCCGACCTGCCCTGGGTGGACGCTGTTCGATCTGGTGAAGCACCTGGGTGGGGGAGACCGTTTCTGGGCCGCCATCGTCGGCGCGGGGTCCGCCGACGCGCCCCCGGCCGAGGCCGTCGCCGCGCGCGCCGCGCTGGAAGTGCCGCGGGAGCGTGAGGCCCTGCTGGCCTGGCTGGACGCGTCGACGCAGCTTCTGCTGGGCGCCTTGCGCGCGGCGGGAGCGGAGAGCGGTTGCTGGACGTGGTGGCCCGCGTCGCAGTCACCGCAGACCGCCGGCGGCACCGCCCGGCACCGGGTCCAGGAGACGGCGGTCCACACCTACGACGCCCAGCTCGCCGGGGGCGCCCCGCAGCCGCTGCCGGTCGAGCTGGCACTCGACGGAGTGGAGGAGTTCCTGTTCACGGTCTGCGCAACGCCGAGTGCCTGGCCGCACAAGCCGACGGCCTTCGACTTCCACGCCGCCGAGGGCCGCTCCTGGCGCCTCACCGTCGACGGCGACGGCGCACGCATCACCCGTATCCCCGCGCCCACCGCCGCGACCGGCGAGGACTCGGACGCAGCCGGCGCCTCCGTCCACGGCACGGCCAGTGAGCTGGTCCTCTACCTGTACGACCGGATCCAGGCCGAGTCCTTGCACGTGGACGGAGACGCAGGGCTTCTCGACCTGCTCCGCGCCTGGGAGCCGGAGGAGAAGTAGGACCTGGCGTGGGCGGTTGGCCGCGCCTCGAGCGGTAAGACACGACGCTTCGCGAGGTTCGTCAGTCGCGGCACCGGGCCCGCACCCGCGAGGCGGCCGGGGCGTCACCAAGCCGGCCCTCGACCTGGAGGGCAGTGCGCATTCGGCCGTCCCGGCGATCACGAGACGTGACGCGACTGCCGTCGTCCCGGTCTCGTCGAGAAGCCAGTCGGCCGGGTGACTGCGGCGGCCGCCGTGCATGAGAGCAGGGCCTCTTGGTAGCTCGAAGGGTGCCGAAGGCAACGTGTGCTCCAGGAGGCCCTGTTGTCGCATTTGCACGGCAACGCGGGAGTGGGGTTCACTTCGGCCACTCTCGCGTGTGATTGGCTGGCTCACAGGTTCGGGAACACCCGAGGCCACGGGGTGCGCGAGCGTCGGTATCCCACCGACATGTCGGACGCGAGTGGGCGGTGGTCCGGCCGCTGCTGCCGGTGCCGGGCTGGCTGCGGGGCCGGGGCGGGCAACCGGAGGCCTATTGCCACCGCGTGATGCTGAACGCGATCCGCTACCTGGTCGACAACGGCCCGAAGCGGCGGGCCACGCCTGCCGACTTCCCCTGTGGGACCGGGTCTACGCGTCCTTCCGGCGCTGGCGCAACCAAGATCTGGTCCGCGAGTTCCACGACCGGCTCCGCCGCCTGGTCCGCGAGCGGGCCGGGCGGGACTCGGAGCCGGGCGCGGGCGTGATCGACTCGCAGTCGGTCAAGCGGACGCGGTCGTCGGCTCTGACAGCCGCGGCTTCGACGACGGCAAGCTGATCAACGGCCGCAAGCGGCACGTCGTCGACACCCTTGGCCTGCTGCTCGCGGTGATGGTCACCGCAGCAGATGTGGGCGCTGAGGGCCTGCAGGATGCGCTGGTAGTCCACCGACAGCGCCGACGAGGCCAGCCCCGCGCGCCACTCCGGCGCCACGGTTTTCCACTCCCGCTCAGCCACGGCCAGCTCCGCCTGGAGGCGGTCGGCCTCCTCCCGCAGATCGCGACACGACGGCGAGTGGTGAGCCCACTGTTCCAGCAGCCCCACGACCGACGGCACCCTCGACCTCCACCAAGCCACGACACGACACCACACCACTGCCACGTGACCGTCGACCCTATGCCTGACCAGCGGGAACGCAGTCCTCAAGCCCCTAAAGACAGCAACCTCCAAGAGACATGCCCTAGCTGCTGCTGGCCATGACGTTGGTGACGCTCGTGTGGAGGCGTGAGGCTGGAGGACGGTTTCCGGCGGCGGTGTGAGGCCGGTGGTAGTTGTAGTGGACGTTCCAGACCGCGATCGCCCGAGCTCGTTCTGCTTCAGAAGTCCACTGCCTGGCGTAGAGGAGTTCTTCGGCGAGGATGCGCTGGTAGCGCTCGACCTTGCCGTTGTGCCGGGGCGTGTAGGGCTTGGTCCGCTGGTGGCGGGAGGCCCACGAGATCAGGGAGCGTACGAAGACCGTGGCGCGGTAGTTGGCGCCGTTGTCGGTGACCACGCGCACGACCCGGTGGATACCGTGGGCGGCGAAGAACGCGCGGGCGCGGCTGAGGAACCCCACGGTGGTGGCGGCCTTCTCGTCGGGAAGGGGCTCGGTGTAGGCCAAGCGGGAGAATCCGTCGACGGCAGAGTGCAGGTAGACGTACCCGCCCTTGGCGCCAGCGGTCTTCGCGCGCTGTGCGGCCCTGGCCTGCTCGGAGCCGCGTCCGTGGGCCCGCCACCCGCCGCCGTCGGGGATCCGTCCGACCTTCTTGACGTCCAGGTGGACCATGTGGCCCGGATACCGGGCCACGATCCGTTTCGACGGGCGCCTGTTGGCCGAGCCGTCGGGGTCGAGGAACCGGCGGTGGTTGATGCCCAGGCGGGCCAGCCACGGGCCTACGGTGCGCTCGCTGATCCGCACGCCTTGGTTCGCGAGTTCGAGGGTGATCCGGCGGGCGGACCACTTGTTGTCCCGCCGCAACCGCTCGATCCGTTCGACGACATCGGGTGGGGTCTGGGTCGGTGAGGATCGCGGGACGCTTGGGCGGTCCTGCAGCCCGAGTTCCCCGTACTGGTCGTACCGGTTCTTCCATTTGGACAGGCAGGCGCGGGAGACGCCGGCCTCGGCGGCGACGTGCGCGATCGGACGGGTGCGGCAGCGCTCCACGAGCCTTCGGCGTCCCTCGATGTTCAAGGGGGCGTTCGCATGTGTCACTGGAGCACCTCGGTGCTCCGGCCGGCGGTGATGGCGGTGAGGAGGGGGAACGCGATGAGCAGCGCGACCGCGACGAGGAGTCCACTCGCCCAGAGCGGACCGAGGTCCCCGGCTTCGGTGCTGAGGGTGGCCGCAGCGATGACGGGGCCGACGGCGGCGCCCACGTTGAGCGCCGCGGTCGCATACGAGCCGGCCATGGTGGGGGCTCCCGCGGCCTCGTAGAGGACTCGGGTAATCAGTGTGCTGCCCAGCGCGAACGACAGTGCGCCCTGCACGAAGACGAGGATGAACAGGGCGACCGGCTCGTTGGCCAGCATTGCCAGGGCCGGCCAGCCGATGAGCAGCAGTGGGCCGCCGACTGCGATGACTGGACCGGGACGCCGGTCGGACAGTCGGCCGGCGACGGTGACGCCCACGAAGGAACCGGCGCCGAAGAGCACCAGAGCGACAGAGATCCACAACTCGCCCAGCCCGGCGCTGTCGGTCACCACGGGGGCGAGGAAGGTGAGGCTTCCGAAGGTTGCCGAGTTCACCAGCGCACCGAGCAGCATCACCAGGATCAACCGCGGCCGTGTGAGCTGGCCGAGCTCCGCTCGCAACGCCGGCCTGCCAGTCGCCCTATCCTCATCACGTCCTGCTGGAATTCCCTTCAGGATGCTGAGAGCTGCAGGCAGGCAGAGAGCGGCGACAGCCCAGAATGTGGCCCGCCAGCCGAGCACCGCGCCGAGCACCGAGCCGCCAGGGACACCGGCGATCGTGGCCACCGTCGTGCCTGACAGCAGCACGGCCAGCGCACGTCCCTTCTTGTCGGGTGAGACAAGCGTGGCGGCAGCTGTCAGAGCGACGGCAAGGAACCCTGCGTTCGCGAGCGCGGCGACGACCCGGGTGGCGAACAGGACCGGGAAGCTGGGGGTGATGGCGCCCACGGCATGAGCTGCCGCGAAAGTGAGGATGAACCCGAGAAGGCTGGAGCGCCTGGGCCAGTTGCGGGCAAGCGCAGCCACGAAGGGGGCACCGACGATCATGCCGACCGCGAAGGCCGAGGTGAGCGTTCCGGCTGTCCCGACCGTGACATCGAGGTCTGAGGCGATGTCCGGCAAGAGGCCAGCGAGCATGAATTCCGAGGTGCCCATGGCGAAGACCGCCATGGCAAGCAGGTACAGCGGGAGAGGCATCGAGTGGCTCCGAGGTGAGGAGAAGCACGAGAAGGTCATCTCGTCACCGCGGCCAGCCCCAAGGGCACCCTCGCCCGGCCGCAGAATGCGGCGCGACGACGGGGCTACGAGCTCAGTGGTTCAGGGGGCTGACGGCGTGACCGAAAGCCCCCACCTTGTCTGACTCAGGACTCGACATGGCCGGCACGCTACCCGACCGATGCCCGTCGAAGCATCTTGGTTTCCTGACATCGGCCTGTGTCACCAACGTCATGTCCCGCAACACCAGCCGTTGCCTCCCGCGGCACCTCGGACGCGCATCAGCGGACCGCGCGCACCTTGCGGCCGGGTCGTCGCTGTCTGCGACGAGGCCGACAGCGTGCGACCGCGTTGCGCTGCCCGTACTTCTCGGCGCAGCAAGGACAAGGTGCTGACCCTGCTGGCGCCCCTCATCGACCTCTGGCAGAAGCCCTCCGGAGAGCGGCCTCCCGGCTGCGCCCCGGAGGGCTTGCCCCGCTCGAAGAATCGCGCGCTCGCGCAGACCATGTTGGGCTTGTCTCGGTGTGTTCATGAGGTGCATGTCCTGAGCGAGAGGGATGTGGATGGCCGAGGAGGCGCACGTAGAAGGCGTGCAAGGCGGGTACGGACCGGAATCCGGCGATCGCGGGACACCCGAGGTCGATCTGCGCCGCGTCGGGATCGACCCCGACTTCTGGTACCCCGTCGCCCGGTCCGCCGCTCTGCGCAGGAACAAGGTCCGCGCGGTTGCCTTCGCAGGGCGGCGTATGGCGCTCTACCGGGGCGCCGGCGGGACCGTGTACGCCCTGGAGGACCGCTGCGCCCACCGCCAGGTGCCCCTGAGCCTCGGGGTGGTCGACGGCGAGGCCCTCCGCTGCTGCTACCACGCCTGGGCCTACCGAGGGAACGGGCACATCTCGCAGATCCCCTATCTCCCCAAGGGCACCGCACGACCGCCCCGAGGGGTGCGCTCCTACCCCGTCCGTGAGCGCTACGGGCTCGTCTTCGTCTTCCCCGGCGACCCCGCCCGGGCGGAGCACACCCCGCTGCCCTTGCTCCCCGAGGCGGACTCGAGCCGGCACCGGACCATGATGTTCTCCCGCACGGTGCGCTGCCACTACTCGTTCCTGCACGAGAACCTGCTCGACATGAACCACCAGTTCCTCCACAGAGGCGTTCTGGGCCGGATCCAGCCGAAGCTGCTCGGATACGACACGGGACCGCGTTCCGTGGAGGCCAGGTACCTGTTCGTTCCCTCCGGTGGGAGGAAGGACCGGGGCGCGGGGCTGCTGTCCGCCGAAGGCATGGGCGGCGCTTCGACACCCGACGTCGTCACCATCCGCACCGAGTACCCGTACCAGACCCTCCAGACGGTCCCCGAGTCGTCGGAGAGTGCGGCGTTCTGCCTCTGGGTGGCCTACGTGCCGGAGGACATCGAGCAGCGCGTCAGCCGTGTCTTCGGGCTGCTCATGATCGCGAAGCCTCCGATCCCCGGTGCCCTTCACCTGGCCTGGCCTCTGATCCGGCGCTTCACCGAGCGTGTGTTCGCGCAGGACAGGATGGCCGTGGAGGCCGAGCAACGCGCCTGGGACGAGCAGGGAGCGGACTGGAACCAGGAAGTGTTCCCGCTCATCCTCGACGTCAGGCAGGTGTTGCGCGCGAACGGTGCCCCGATCACCCATTCGGCTGCCTCCTCGGGCTGCCCGGAAGCGGACCTGTGCGCCGACGGCCGCCGGAGCACGCCCCGGTGAAGCGGGCCACCGCCCCCGTGCTGCGGCTGACACCTTCGTTCACCCGGAGGTGGGCCCGGGGCCTCGGCCTGGACGGCCCGCAGGATTCTCTCCCACGTGCCGTCCGACGACCCCCTTCGATGACGGTCGTGAACCGCCTTCCAGCTACCGGAGCAGGAGGACAGGTCCCGGCAGGGGAGGCCGACCGCCGCCGGAACAGAACTCCGTCGATCACACGACGGTGGCATTGCCGGCGGCGTCTACCCCCGCCCCCGATTCGCCGGCAAGTGCGGCTCGAGCCGAGCTCACTCTTCATCCGCGAGATCTCCCCGCCCCATGTCTCACGGAACGCGTTCTCAGCCGTCGCGTCACACGGCCCATCGGACAACCCCTCATCCTCGCGGCCCACACCCAACTGCGACTGGGCTCAGCCACTGGCAGCAGACCGGTGCCGCCCATGGGAGAGGACCGTCTCCTCAGCCAGGCTGACCCCGGCACGTGTCAGCCGCGACTTCCGGCACAGCCGCCCCGAGCTCGTCTGCCTGGCCGAGGCACCGAAACCACCCTCCCCGGACCCGGTCGACGCACCGACGGAAGAGGACCCGGCTCACCGCACGCCACGCGTCGCGGCCAGGCCGGAGACCCGCCGGCTCCCCTCAACTGTCAAACCCCACGCATACAGGGCTGGATCGATTGCCACCGAACCTGGACCGGTTTCCTGGGCGGGCGCGGCCGTGGCCGTGGCCGGGAGGCTTCATTCGTTCATGCGAAAGGTCATGAACCAGTGGGTGTCGAAGTAGTGGGCCATCGTGAAGGGATGGTCCCTCTCCAGGAGGATGCGGCAGACGAACTCTGCGGTCGAACATTCGAAGGGAACGTTCTCGTCGTCGAATGTCCGCACGGTGACGGGCCAGTGGTCAGGGTCTCCGTCGTCGATCTGCCAGCCGTACAGATTCTGGTGCTCGGTGCCTGCCCAGACGAGCAGGCCGTCATCCTTCCAGTCGGTCCATGGCTCCTGGTTCAGACGGAGGTATGCGTCGAAGGCGCCCTCCCCGAACGTCTCCACCATGCGCTTGTAGTCGCGCGGAAGGCGCGTGCCCATGCGAGCCTCGATCTGCGCCCAGTCGACGTCCGGTCGCCGGGGCGGCAGGGTCCAGCTGGTGATGCCGGTGAGCTGCTCGACCCAGTCTTCGTCCTGACTGGCGATCCCCGCGGGCAGCAGGTGTACCTGCCGCGGGGTGAGCGCCAGCACCGGCACGATGTCGCCCTGCGCATCCAGTGCGGTCCCCGCGCCGAGCCAATGCCCTGCATGGGCCCAGGCCACTACCGTCTCGGCACGGCCGTCGAGGAGGCCGAGGAGACCAGCGCCATGAACCTCGCCTACGCCCGGGGCGGTGATGCCGTCCAGGACCAGGGTCCGTGGTTCCCCGTGCCGGGAAGCCAGGTTCTCGACCAGCGCGTGGGGGTCGATGTCCTGCGAGAGATACAGAACCCCGCTCGGCCGGGGGATCCGGTCCAGCATGTTGTTGAGCATCGAATGAGTGAACTCCATGGAGGACAGGAAAGCGCACACCACTGACAAGAACCCGAGATCCGGCTTCGTTGACGATCAGTGCGTTCACCGTCTGAGGTCGGTTACCGCGCGACGCCATTCGGGCAGGGCCGGTTCCGCCCGCGACCCCAATCCCCGCAGGTGGGGCTACCTGGTGAGGGCGACATCGCGCAGGCGGGCGATGTCGTGCATCGCCTCCCGGCACCCGGGTAGCGGCCATCAGGGGTGGTCATCGAGTTGCCGACGGCGGCCTGCGCGACGGACCAGCGCCCGACAGACGTTGCGATTGCCGAGCAACGGTCGACCGGCCACCAGGACCCGGGGTGTCGGCGTCGATGACCACCTGATTGGTGGTGGTGGAGGAGCGAGGGTTCAACGACTGCTCGGCCACCTTGTGACCACAGGATGGGCACCGGGTCCCGCTCACGGTCTCCGGCCGATCACTTACAGGACTGCCCTTGGGGCCATTTCTCCTGAGTCGGACCGTTGTTCTGCGCCTCCGGCGAGGAGGTCGACAGTTGGCACACCGGAGAGCTCTGCGGTTCGCAGAGGCCAACATCCCAGCCGATAGCCAAATTTGACGGCCCATAGGCATGCACGCACGAGATTGTGGACCCCGGCCGATCTTGTCCGCGGCGCGGCGCGGCGGGGCCCGGCGTCCCGGCAGGTGGGAAGGCGGCGGTGTGCCAATCCGCTGGAGGGGGTTGGAGGAGTTCACAGCGCGAGCGGATCGTTCCCAAGGCGCCGTCGCCCAACCGCTCGGGTGACTGGCCGCTGCCGTGGTGGCCGGCGAAGAGACGGAACGGCTGGGCGACCACGTACGGATCGAGCTCGTACAAGGTGGTGTGGAAATGTCAGGCGCTCTAGGGCCTGTTCTGGGTTCAGATCATGGTGTGCTGATTCGCCGCGCGAGGCATTCGTGGCCTTGTAGAAGTCCGGTGTGGCGCGTGGTGATCTGACTGATGGCTAATGGGAGTTGATCGAACCGTCCCTTCCGGTGGGTGAGCGTTGGGCCGGATCCCGGCCTGCGCCGGCAGTTCGCCAGTCGGCCGGGGCCGCTGAGGCCGGTGCGTCTGCGCGGGCCGTCTCGGTGGGTGGGGCCTCCGAGGTCGCCGCGGTGGCGCAGACGGGGCGGGTCCGGGCGGAGTAGGAGCGTGCGGCCGCGAGGAGGGCGAAGCCCAGGCCGCCGAAGGCCATTCCACCGAAAGCTGCCAGCCAGAGAGTCCCGGAGAGGGTGGCGCCGAGATCCGTGTCGAGTTTGGGGGCCGGCAACACTCCGAGGGCGGCGAGCGGAGCGTAGATCACCAGGAGGACCCCGTACACCGACAGACCGAACGCGGTCAGCCAGGCCGGGATCAAGGGCAGCAGACGCGGTACACGGCGCCCGGACAGGATAAGCGTCCAGCGGGGAAACACCTGCCCCCACGGGTACATCAGCCCGGTCAGGAGAAAGAATCCGAGTCCCGCGGCCAGCACAGTGACATCGATGCCTACCTCGGCGAGCGCCTTCGCTACCTCCGACCCGCCGGAGTTCGACTCCTTCCACTTCTCGGCCGTGATGCCGAGCGCGTCACCGCCCAGCGTCCAGATGGTCTTTACGCCGGCCCACGGCAGCATCCCGCACATCAGCAGGTAGGCCAGCCTCCTGGTACGCGGGGAGGCGGTCGAGGCACTGGGATGGACGAGCGGGGCATCATGGCCGCCCGTGTGCTTCTGCCCGCAGCGCGGGCAGGCACCAGCCAGCCGTCGGCGGTACGACAGAGCGACGAGGACGAGGAGAGCAGTGAGGGCCGAACTCAGCAGCACATGGGCCAGGCCGGTGGCGCTCTCCAGCCCTGAACCGGAGGCCAGGGTAACGAAGTAGCCCGGCAGGCCCGTCGCGCCCATCGCCAACACCGGGGTGGCCAGGACGAGCGCACCCCCGATCGCTATCCGGCCAGGCTGGGCCACCCGTCGCCTGGTGGCCCAGCAGGCGACACCGGCGGCAATGGCCAGGCCGGCCAGGATCAGCTGGGCGATCGGCGAGTAGGGGGTGTGCAGGGTGAAGGGCACCGTGGTTCCCGTCACGGCCCAGGTGGCCTCGACGATGGCGTACACCGCGCAACAGGTCACAGCGGCGGCAGGCGCCCACTCAGGCCAACGCCGCGACCAGCCGGTCCAGCCGGGTGTTGGGGCGAGGGGTGCTGTCCCCTCATGTGTCTGTGTCCTTGCGGGGATAGCCACCGTGACCTCCGGCTTCCGTGATCCTGACAATTCATGCTCTGCCGGGTCGGTTTCCGGTCGCGTCAGCACTACGGACCATTCCCCTCCCCCGCGCGGGGGAGGGGCGGCTCGGTGGTCTACATACTGGACAGGTGGCGCGATTCCCCTGGATCACGAGGTGGGTTGGAGGCTGCGGAGCCAGATCACAACCCCCGCGCAGGTGGAGCCCGGCGAGGTAGCTCTCGGGAGACTTGTCGTAGGGGGTGGCGAGCCCGAGCCACGCCTTGATCTTGTTGATGCAGCGTTCCACGCTGTTGCGACCTTTATAGAGCTCGGTGTCGTGCGAGATGGGACGCCCCCCCCCGCGGCCCTTCTTCTTGCGGTTGGCGGCCTGGTCGCTCTTCTCCGGGATGACGGCCCGGATGTTCCGTTTACGCAGGTGGGCACGGTTGGCGCGAGAGGAGTACGCCCTATCGCCGGCGATCGCGTCGGGCCGGGTACGCGGGCGGCCGACGGGGCCGCGGACCTTGATCTTGTTCAGGACGGGGACGAAGCGGGGACTGTCGGCCGCCTGGCCCTCGGTCAGATCGAAGCAGAGCGGGCGGCAGCGCGGGTCAGAGGCGAGATGGACCTTGCTGGAAAGGCCGCCGCGCGAGCGGCCCAGCCGGGCCGCCTTCAGGCGGGCCTGGTGCCTGCGCCGGATCCTCCGACGCTCCTCGCAGTCCGGATCAGGATCACCCTCCATGGCTACGACCTGCAGCTTCTGTTCCTTCCGGCGGCCCCCCTTTGCCTTCCCGGCCGTCTCCTCCAGGGAGGCGACGTCGACGCGACCCTCGACGGGTACGACGGGAGGCGCCGGGTGTTCCGTGGGTACGTGGAACGCAACACGCTCCACGTACCCACGCACAGGGACCTATCCCACGGGGGACAGGAAGACGGTCATCCGACGCGCAGGGACGCGACCTCGTAGTGCACCGCCGAGCCGAGGGACAGGCCGCGGCAGGTCAGTTGGTGCGGCGGTGCTCGGTGGGCGTGGATCTCGACCTCGAAGGCGGACAGCCCGGCGAGGCGGCCGGTGACGCGGATCCGCCACCGGTCGCCGTCCCGGACCGTCTCCTCGATGGCGTAGTCGTGCCGCCCCGACGGGCCCGCGTGGCGGAGCACAGCCGACAGGGCGGCCTGCTGGGGTGGGACGAGGTCGGTGTACCCGCGCAGGTGGTCCGCGTGGATGCGGTCCGCCAGGTGCTCCTCGACCACGGCGACCGCCGAGGGGGCGTCGAGGTTGCCGTAGTACACGCCGTCGGGCGCGACGACCACATTGGCGGCGAACCGGTCCCCTCCCACGTGCGTGCACTCCCACACCAGGTGCTGCCAGCCGTCACTCAGCGCACGCGCCACCGGACGGCCGCGGACGGCGCAACAGGGGTCGTGCAGGCCGTGGGCGCAGACGAGGACGACGGGCGGCAGGCCCCGTTCCCCGGGCGCGTTCAGGGCGTCGACGATCTGCGCCAGATCCCTGTCGTCGTGCCAGGTGCCCCACTCCTGACGGTGGGCTCCGTCCTTCTCGTACCGCAGAACGGCCCACTGCGGCGGTTCGTCCGGCCGGCCGCGACCGTGGCGTCTGACGAGCAGCACGCGGGCGCGTACCGCTCGCGCGGCGGCGTACACCTGCGCCTTGACCTCGGGTTCGAGAGCGAGGCCGTCGAAGCCGTTGGTCGGCCAGCCGGCCCGGTACTCGATGAGGATCCAGACCGAGCCGTACGGCGCCGTGCCCGCGAGCGGGTCGCCGCGCAGGCGGGCGGCATCGGCGCAGAAGAAACGTGCCGGAGTCGTCATTCCGCTCGTCTCATGGCTCGGCAGGCACCAGAACGCCCGCGCGCAGCAGCCGCTCGACGAAGGGCAGACCGAGCTCGCCGGCAAGACGTGTGCCTCCGTCGAGGATCCGGACCACCGACGGCAGGTCCGTCTCCGGGAATTCGAGCCACCCGACGCGGGTGGCGAGGCGCCGGCCCTCCAGGCGTGCTTCCAACGCCTCACGAAGCCGCACCACCGTGCCGGGGCCGAGTCCGTCCAGTGCCCCGAGCTGTGCCAACGGCCCGAGGGGTGCGGGGCGTGCTTGGCCCCGGCGGGTCCGGTGGAACAGGGGAGTGGGGTCGGACTCCGCGATCGCGGCGGCGAGACGTCGGCGCACGACGGCGAGTTCGGCGCCCGGTCCGTCCGCACCGAGGGGGAGGGATCGGCGCATCTCGGGGTCCTCGCGCAGCAGCTCCAGGGCGGACTGCGCGAGTTGCTCGGCCAACGCGTGCCGCGTCCATGTGTGGACGCCGAGCGTCAAATGGATCGACACCGCTCCCTGGGCTTCCGCGGCGTGCAGCCAGCCACGCGGCAGATAGAGGACATCGCCGGGCTCGAGCACGGTGTCGATGTACGCCTCACCCCGGGCGGCGGATGCGACCGCGGCGCGGTGCTCGGTCCAGGGCTCGTCGCGCAGCGGGTCCGGGTGCACGGGCTCATGGAGGATCCACCGCTTCGTACCGGTGATCTGTAGGACGAAGACGTCGTGCACGTCGTAGTGGTCGTCGAAACCGCGGTTCTGCGGCGGCGTGATGTAGGCGTTGGCCTGGACGGGGTGGCCCAGTTCCGTGCCGAGCCGCGTCGCGAATTCCGAGATCGGCTCCCAGGTCCGCTGCAGCGCTTGCAGTACCAGGGTGCTGCCTTCGGCGAAGCTCCGCCACAACGCGGTGTCGTCGAGCTGGTCCGCGACCGACGCGCCGACACCACCCGATGAGGTGAACGACGACTCGGGTGCGGTGGCGCCGTCCTTGGCGACGCGGAGGAACGGCGTGCGCAGACCGCGTCGGGAGATCAGCTCGTCAACCGAGGCCGCCGAGAACAGGTCGGAGAAGTCACCGGCTCCGCGCGTGAGCAGCGGAGTCCGCCCCCAGACGTCCCGAGCGAAGTCCTCGCGGCCGAGGCTGATCAGACGTGTCTCCAGGACACGGCCGTCGATGTCGTCGGCCGTGTCCCGGAGTGGCGTGGGAACGGTGCTCAAAGGCGGCCGCCGGCCTCGTCGGCTCCGCCGTCGGCACCTCCGTCGTGGACGCCGGGTGTGCCGGCCGCGCCACCGTCCGCAGGGCCTTCCGCACCACTGTCGGCTCCGCCGTCCGCGCCGCTGTCGGCACCTCCGTCCGCACCTCCGTCGGCGCCGCTGTCGGCTCCGCCGTCCGCGCCGCTGTCGGCACCCCCGTCAGCTCCGCCGTCCGCACCTCCGTCGTGGACGCCGGGTGTGCCGGCGGCGCCACCGTCCGCCGGACCTTCCTGCTGGTTCGGGTCCTGCTCGGGGTGCGCCATGTCTCCTCCTGGGAACAAGGACGATCGGTGAGGGGCGGTCCCGGTCGGGGCCCCCTATACAAGCTCACCCACGTGGGTAAGAGGGGCAACCGGAGCAGCCGCGTACGTGAACGCAGCGTCCTGATTCCTCCGAACCGCGACACCGACCGTCTGTCTCCGCGCGGCAGGGCGGCCCGCGTGTGTACGAGCCTGTGAGGGGCGGCGCGCACGTTGCGGCAGCGGCCGCAAGCGTCGGTCGCGCCCGGGTACGGCCTGCACTCCGGGCCAGGAGCGAGCGCCGACTGCGTGGGTCGAGGCCGGGGTGGGGGTGGGTTACGGGCGGGCTGTGGCGGGATCCGGGGCGGTGTCGGTCCGTATGTGTGGCGGGGTTTCCGGGGCAGGTGGCCACGGGCCGGACAAGGGAGGGGTAGGGGTGGGGGACGGTTGGGCGCACGGGTTTCTGGGCTCGACCGTTCAGCCCGATCTCGTGTCCGTCCGTGGTGGGGCGGCGTCCGTTCGCGCTGGGGCGGCGCGGCCCGGCATCAGTATGACCAGCGGATACGGGCTGGTGTACTCCGACGGCCCGGGTTCGGCCAGGGATGTCGAGTTCGTCGAGTACAACCGCGCGAAAGGCTTTGAGCTCACTGATCGCCCGCTCGACGGTTGCTGTAGCCCTTGTCGGCGCTGACGCCGTTCGGCTCTGTCGCATCAGCGACTCAACCGAGCAGCGGCCACGAACAGCAGCGCGAGGGGAATGATCCCCCTCCCTTTTCACTCTCTGCCAACCGCCCAGCAAAGACAAGACTGCAATGTCTGAGATCAATCCAGGACACTTTTCCCAGGCGGAGGTCTGCACCGCTTTCCAACGGGAGGACAGGACACTCATGTCAGACGTCTGGGATCCGCACGGCACCTTGCGGCGCACACTGTGGATCGGGGGCGCACAGTGGTCCGGCAAGACCACCGTTGCCGAACTCATCGCCGGGGAGTACGGATTGACGGTGTACCACTACGACTATCACGACGCTCGTGGCCACCAGGATCGCCGGATCGCGCGTCGGGTCGCCCTGGGTGAGCCTGTGGGAGAACCCAGTCCCGACCGTGTCTGGTTGGATCAGGGTCCTGAGGCGATGGCCGCCGAGACGCTGGCCGGCTTCCCGGTCCGCTTCGAGTGGGCGCTGGACGACCTGCGGGGACTGTTCACCGGCCGGCCGGCGATCGCTGAGGGTTGGGGGCTGCGACCGGAGCTGGTCGCGCCGCTGCTCGACTCACTCCGGCGCATGGTCGTCCTCGTTCCCACCGAGGACTTCCGGCAGCACCAAATCCGGACTCTCCCGCGCGCTGGAAGCCTTGCCGTCCCCGTCAGTGACCCGGTCCGCTCCCAGGCGAACCGTATCGCCCGTGACCGGCTGGTCGCCGAGGACGCAGCGCAGAATGCACGCCGCCTCGGCATTCGCGTCATCGAGGTCGACGGGACGCTCGACGCGGGGGCGGTGGCAGCAGAAGTCGCCGGGCATTTCGCCCCGTACCTTCGCGGGGCGAGTGCTGCGTGATCGCTCGGTCCGAGGGGTTTCGCTGTTGATCGCCAGGACACTGCCCGGCCCGGATCCGCCTGATCATCTGCGCCGGCTTCTGTGGTAAGAGGGTCGCGCCTACAAGGACCCCCTGGTCGGATGTGCCCACCTGCACGCGATCCAGTGCCGCGCCATCCGGCGCGTCCGCGGCGCCGACGATCGCATGCGGCGTGCCGCCGTCGGCAGGGCCGTCCGAACCGGCCGGTCAGCAACGACGGTCAGTCGTGGAATCCAGGGAAACGTGGAGACTGGAGAGGTGACTGGAACCGGGAGAGAGACGGTTCGGCGCCTGGAGGAGACGATCCTGAAGCTTCTGGAGCGCCGCGCTCCCGGTGCGTCGATCTGCCCGTCCGACGCTGCACGCGCCGCGTATCAAGGGGACGGCGACGGCTGGCGGGCCCTGATGGAACCTGCCCGCCTCGCGGCCCGCCACCTGGTCGACAAGGGCGAGGTGGAGATCACCCAGCGCGGCGACCCCGTCGCACCAGGCAAGACCCGAGGCCCGATCCGCATCCGACGGGCCGGATGATCCACCCCCATCAGACGGCTGGGAGGCGTGCATCGTCGTCCGCTCCGACAGCGTGCGCACCGCCCAGGCTCCCGCGGTGGACGCCTCACGCCGACCATCAAGTATCGACCGGCTCCTGGCCACCCTCGTCCACCTCCGCCATGGAGCCACTCACGACGTGCTGGCCTGCTGGTTCGGCGTCGACCGCTCCACGATCACTCGCGCCATCGGCGAGGTGCGGCCCTTGCTCGCAGCCCGCGGCTGCACCGTCGCGGCCGGCATCCGGCTCCGCACCCTCGCCGAGGTCATCGGCCACCTCGGCGCCAGCGGGAAGACCGGGATCATCGACGGCACCGAGATCCGGGTCCGGCGTCCGGCCGCCGGCCGCAAGGGCCGGGAGAAGTTCATCTCCGGCAAGAACAAGCAGAACGCGGTCAAAACCATGGTCCTCACCGACGCCAGCGGCAGGCTCCTGTTCTGCAGTCCAGCCCAGCCGGCAAGTTGTGCCGACATCACCCACGCCCGACAGTTAGGCCTGGTCAGACACCTGAGCGATGGCCCGGCCGTGGAGATTCTCGCCGACGCTGGCTACCAGTGCCTGGGCGCCCAGACCGGCGGCCGCGTTGTGACACCACCGCACCGCAAGTTCAAGAAGAACCCACCGGACTGGTACGAGGAGATCTACGAACGCCAGCGCAAGGCACACTCCTCACGCAGGATCCGGGTCGAGCACGGCATCGCACACCTCAAGAACTGGCGGGCACTCGCTCGCCACCATGGGCGACGCGAGCACCTCAGCGACACAGTCCAAGCCATCGCCGGACTGCTTTCACACCAGCAGACCGCCACCCGCGACGCCCGTCAGCCACAGTGACCACGGAGCCGACCTGCACTCTTCGACGCATCACGGCCAACCATGCACGAGCTCGTTAGGCTGTTTCAGAAATCGATCAAGGAGCAGGGCAGTGCGAATAGAGCGTCACCAGGTGGGCGGGGCGGCCGTGTCGGCAGCGCGAGAGGACTTCACGAACCGTATCGGGCGTCTGGTGCACTCCATGTCGAGGGCCGGCCGGATGGCCACCTACGAATGGCAGTCGATCGCCGATGAGTTCCTCGACTACCTCGGCGCTCTCTCCGTCGAGACGCCCGACCTCGACAGCCCGGAGGCCAAGGCCGCCCTCAAGGACGCCTCAGAAGCGGCGGCCGGCGGCGTCGCCTACGCCGCGTACAACCCGCACTGCACGTTCAACGTCTTCCTGGAGTACGTGAACTTCGGCATGAGCTACGACCCGGGTGATGACGCCCCCGAGGAGACGGTCTCTCCGAGGACGTGGATCGACGCGCTGTGCCTGGCGGTGCTCCGGGACAAGGCGAAGTGGTACGGGGAGGAATTCACCTTCGCCCGGCACAAGTTCGCCGAGCAGGCGAAGGGAACACCCGTCGGCGAGCTCGCCACGGGGTTGACGGCCGTGGCCCTGGACGACGCCGGCGACGGGGAGTACCCGCCTAGCCCGCGGGCCAGGCTGGCTGCCATCGACGCTGCTCTGGACCGGATCCGTGCCCACGCCGCAGAGACCGGCAAGCCCCTTCTGAACCGGCCCGACACCCTGGCGCTGCGCACGCTGCGCGCCCTGGCGGCGGAGGACCGGGAGGGGTTCGATGCCGGGCTCGCCGACCTCCTGACCAGGCACGCCGCTCTGCACGGCCCGACGGCCTCTCCGAGCACTCTGCTCCCTCTCGTCCCCATAGCCGTTGCCGCGCTTGCGTACCGGACATTGGGCTGGTCACCGGCCGTCCATACGGACTATCTCCCGCACGCGCTGGTCACCGGCTTCGAGACGCGGGGACCCCGGGTCGCGGGGTGCGGCCGGGACCGGCGGCCGGACGCTGTCGCCGCGCTTGCCGCCGGGCCGCTCGTCGTGGAACGGCCGGCCTGCGAGCGGGATGGGATCGACCGGATCGAGGCCATGTACGAGGAGCACCTCCAGGAGGCGTTCACTCCCACCGACGGCAAGCCCCTTCCTGTCTGGCGTCTGGGCAGCGTCCTGGGCGATCAGAGGCGCCTGTTCCAGTGGCGGGCCGGGAACCCCGGCGACATCACGGATGCCCAGCTCACCACTCTTCGGCTGGCCTCTCAGATCGGAGCGGCCCTGTTCCGTATCGCGCTGGCGGAGCCGGACACCGAGGTCGAGGTGTCCATCGGCGGGCACACCCTGCGCTACGCGGCCGAGCGGGACGAGGAAGCCGGCGCCGGGTACTGGCAGACGGCCGTTGCCTTCGCCCTGATCACCGGCGTGCGCGAGGACCTCGCACCGCTGGTCCTCACCGGCCCCACCTTCGCCCGCCCGGACCGCTCCGCGTCCACCGCGTACCGCGAAGCCCTCCACGCCTACCTGAAGGGGGCAGAGCCCGAGGCGGCCGCGCAGCGGGCACTGCAAGAGGCCGAGAAGGCCAAGGACTGGGGCTTGGCGATGCCGCCGGCCGTGCTGCTGTCGCAGCTCGTGGACGGTGACGAGGAGAGCTTCAACCTCGCTCTGGCCGACGCACTCGAAGCGCACCGCGCCTACTACCAGGTCGCGGACCGCGCCGACGGCCCCGAGGCGTCCGTCAACCTCGACGTCCTCGCCCTGGCCTGCCACGCCCGTCGCCGCGGCTGGGCTGTCCGCGTGGAGTCCCCCTACCTGCCGCAGGACCTCCTGCGGGCTGCTGAACCCTTCTAGGCGGAGCCTTACGAACGCTTCTCCGGCGCCGGAAGCCTTCGAAACCCTTCGGGACGGCTTGGCGGGACGTGCCAGGGCGGTACGGTCCGTGGGCGTCGCTGCCCACCCGCTTCCGCAGGTGGGCGCTGGACGGCATCTTCGAAGGCATGCTGCGAGCTGCCCAGGCTCAGGCCGCCGTGGCTGGGGACATCAGCTGGTTGGTGTCGGTCGACTCCACCATCGTGCGCGCCCACCAGCATGCCGCCGGGGCGCGAAAAGAGGGGGCCCACGACCCCGGCCTTGGACGTTCCCGGGGCGGCCTGACCAGCAAGATCCACCTGTGACGGTGCCGGCCGACCGCTCGCTTTCACGCTGACAAGGGCTACAGCTCCCGGGCCATCCGCACCTGGCTGCGACGACGCAGCATCGGTCACACCACCCCCGAGCGGGCCGACCAGGTCCGAAACCGGCTCCGGCGCGGCAGCCGCGGCGGGCGCCCACCGGCCTTCGACAAGCAGCGCTACAAGCAGCGCAATGTGGTGGGACGCCGCTTCAATCGGCTGAAGCAGTGGCGCGGCATCGCTACTCGCTATGACAAGACCGCCGAGTCCTTCCAGGCAGCCGTCACTCTCGCGTCGCTCTTGATGTGGGCGTGATGTTCCGACGGTGAGCGGCGGGTCATCAAAGATGGAGCTCCGTCTCCCAGTCCTCGAAGGGTGGCTCGACCCGATAGCCCGGGTCGCAGCACGCTCGAATCCACTGCGCGACCCGGTACTGCGCATCCCCGTCGTTCAGCACCATGCCTTCGGCGTCGATGCGCAGCACATTGCTATAGATCGCGAAGACCTGCTCCAAGGAGGAGCCGGAGTGGAAAACGGTCGAGCGATAGTCGAACCCGTCGAGCAGGTCCAGGTCGAGGGTGCCGTTCGCCAAGTAGAAAGCGAAGAGCCGGAGCGAAGCGCGCACGTCGACAGAAAGATGTTCCACCAAGGCATCATGCGCAGCTTCCGCACCATCCTGGCAAGATCTTTTGAAGACGCTGCCTAATGGGGGGCTGAGGTGCCTTCTCGGTGATGAGTTCAGCGGGGAGGGGAGTCGAGCTGCTGCGTCGGCACGGACCGCACACCCGTTCGGACCCTTCTCGATGTCCCGGCAGGTGGCTGTCTGACGCAATCCGCTGCTGTGAGCCCCTTGTCCCGACCGGGGAGTTCCGTGACACAGTGGCTTCATGTGCGGCCGCTACACCTCTACACGTGCCCCTGAAGACCTGACCCAGATCTTCCAGGTCACCGACTGGAACCCTGCTGAGACGCTTGCGCCCAGCTGGAACGTCGCGCCGACCGACGAGGTCTACGCGGTCCTCGACCGTCCCGCGCGGGACGACGGCGAGGAGTGCCGCCGTGAGCTGCGTGCACTGCGGTGGGGTCTGGTGCCGTCGTGGGCGAAGGACCCGAAGGTCGGTTCCCGGATGATCAACGCGCGGGTCGAGACCGTGCACGAGAAACCCGCGTACCGACGCGCTTTCGCCAAGCGTCGGTGCCTGCTGCCGGCCGACGGGTTCTACGAATGGGATCCGGTGAAGGACGAGGCGACGGGCAAGACCCGCAAGCAGCCCTACTTCATCCACCCCGCCGACGGTCAGGTGATGGCCATGGCGGGCCTGTACGAGTATTGGCGGAACCCCGACATCACCAGCGACGACGACCCGGATGCCTGGCTGACGACCTGCACGATCATCACCACCGAGGCCACCGATGAGGCCGGCCGTGTACACCCGCGCATGCCGCTCGCCCTCACCCCCGACCACTACGACACGTGGCTCGACCCCCAACACCACGACACCGACGACCTCCGTGCCCTACTCACCCGCCCTGCGGACGGCCGGCTCAACTCCCGGCTCGTCTCCATGGCGGTGAACAACGTCCGCAACAACGGAGCCCACCTCCTCGACGGCGCCACCTGATCGACTACCCATGCCATGCGGGGAGCCACGAGCCGACCACCCACCCCGCCGCCGAGCCGACGGAACCTGGTGCCGAGAGGTTTCGAGCCCGTGCTGGGGAAGGTTTTTGTGCCTCGCAGCGGGCCGGGCCGGCCGCGCGTCCGCACCAATCGGGTGCGGGCCGACAAAGACGTACGCCTCCCGCACGAACCGCTCCCGCCTGCGCCGCCGCGGGATCCGCTGCACCGGCCGCGACAAGGTCGACCAGGCGCGCAACCACCGGAAGCTCGCCTCCCGCAGCGGCCGGCCACCGCGCTTCGGCCCGGCCGACCACCGCGAGCGTCACGCGGTCGAGTGCGGGATCAACCGGCTCAGGAGGCATCGCGCCGTCGTGACGCGATGTGACAAGCTCGCCGTCCGCTACGAGGCGACCGGCCTCGTCGCGGACATCAAGCGAGTGGCTGTGACCCGCGGCTCTCATGCGGTGGGATCCACGTTCCACGCCGCGGGCAGATTACCGCCGCAGAAGACGCAGACAAAGATCACGCTCGCCGTCGCCGGACTCGTCCCCGGCCTCGCCGGAGCCATGCCCGACGTACCCTTCCTCTGCCACATCCGCCGAGGAGCCGAGATCTCCGCCGAGCCCCCTACACCGAGATCGCCCAGTACCTCGCCCTCCACCGCGACCGTGTCGACCAGGTCTTCTCGACGCTGTCGTACTTCGACGGAGTGCACGTCGCCGCCCGGGCCGACGCCCCCGCTCTCTTCTCGATCGCCTTGATGGACCCGATCTGCCCTCCTTCCACCTGCTTCACGGCCTGCCACCACCACGCCGGGAACAAGTCCGTCGAGGTATACCCCTTCAACAGCCATGAGGGCGGCGGCCACCCGCATCAGCGGTTGCAGCTCGATTTCGTCCGCGAACGCATCGGCTGACCTGCGACATCCCGGGGATGGCATCGGAGGCAAGGCTCGGAGGGGATCTTCCGAGCGGTCGCCGATCGGAAGACGGCCGGGGGAGGGATTCCGATTGATGGCCTTGCCGGGCCGAAGGAGTACGGCCTGCCGGGGCATGCGCCGACAGGCGCGCACGGGGAGGAACACGTCGTGCTTCACGCGGGCGACGGCGTGCTCGACGCGGGATTCGGATGCGGCTCCGCATCGAGAAGGACGTTCCGCCGGCCTTCTCTGACAGCCCCCGACTGCGGAACGCTCAGGCCCGGAGGGCGTTCCGAAGGCTCTCGCCGAACTCGGTGGGGTGCGTGGTCATCCCGGTGTGCCCGCCTGGGAAGTGCAGGAGTTCCGAGCCGAGGTGCTCGGCCAGGAAGGCGGCCGGGCGGTAGGGCAGCTCGCCCCGAGAGTCCTGGCCGCCCGCGAGCACGAGCCGGTCCGACAGGGTTTCCAACCGGTGGACGTCCGGCGTGTAGGACATGAAGCCGGGCACGATGCGGCCGATGAAGTACGGCAGACCGGCCATGGTCTGCTCGGCCCGTGCCGCTGCCTGCGGTGGAAGCTTGATCTCGGCCTGCGGCTCGGTGGTGGCTCCGTCCTTCGTCAGACCCGCAGCGAACGCCGCCATCGCCGGCATGAGCCCCTGGGTGCGGAAGGTCTCCTGCACGCGCGCGATGAGGGCGCGATGTTCGGAGGAGTCCGGCAGGACCTCCACGACGGGCGGCTCGTGTGCCACGAGGCGTTCGACGCGCTCGGGATGGACGGTGAGCAGGTGCAGGGCGGCGATCGCGCCCGAACTGGCGCCGAACACGCGGGCGGGCGTATCGGGCGACAGCAGTTCCAGTATGCGGAACGCGTCGTCGGCGTGCTCGGCCACCCGCTGCTCGGCCTCGGGGTCGTCCAGCGGGCTTCGGGACATGCCGCGCGGGTCGTAGGTCGCGACGGTGTATTCGGCGGCCATGTCGTCGATGATGCCGTCGAAGGAGGCCGCGCCGCCCGTCCCTCCGGGGATCAGCAAGAGGAACGGCCCCTGGCCACGTACCTCGTAGTGCAGGGTCGCGCCGTTCACCCGCAGGCTGCCGATGCTCGGGTCGGTCATGTGGAGTCTCCTTCTCGGGATGGGGGCCAATGCTCCAGAAGGGTGTGCAGGGCGTCGAGGGCACGGATCCAGGACTGCTGAGGCGAACGCGCGTGTGCGAAACCGCCTGTGGCCTCCAAGGCGACGAACCCGTGGAACGTGCTGCGCAGCAACCGGACCGCGTCGGTCAGGTCGGGCTCGGCCAGTCCGTAGCCGCGCAGCATGCCGTAGGTCAGCTCGACCGCACGTCGCGGTCCGAGGGCCTTCGCGGCCAGCTCGGGATCGATCTGGATCGGGGTCTGCGTCGCCGTGTAGCGCCCCGGATTCTCGTGGGCGTACTCCCGCCACGCGTTGGCGAACGCGACCAGGGCGTCCTTGCCTGCCAGCCCGGAGGTTGCCTCCGCGATACGGATGGTCTTCTCGTCCGCAGCCAGCAGCGCGATCCGCCCGCGCAGATCCTCCAGGCTGCGGACGTGCGTGTAGAGGCTCGCATCCTTCACGCCGAGCCGCCGAGCCACCCGCGCCATGGTCACCTGGTCCAGCCCGACCTCGTCGGCCAACTCGGCTCCCGAGATCGTCACTTGCTCCGCCGTCAGTCCTGCCCGCGCCATGGATCCTCCCCTTCCTAGGGGCCCTAGGTATAACCTAGGGTCCCTAGGAAGGGCAAGCTGGCAACCATGGTGAGCACTACGCCGGCCGCGCCGTCGACGAGCGACTGGGGGAGGGCATCGCCATGGCATGCACGTCCGGCGCATTCGGCCGTCGCGGCACTGGTCGAAGGTCAGCCGTTTCATCGGGCAACAGTCGGCACCTTGTTCGTGCAGAGAAGAGGGAGGAAGCGAGCGCGCTATCTGAAACTACGTCGCCTGGAGTGGTTCAGGGCTACGGCCAGTCACGGACATGATGTACGACTGCAGGACCTCCAAGCTTGTGTCAGCGAGGTAGGCCGTCTCGGTGTGGCCGCGATACTTCATCTGGTCGGCGGTCAACGCTTTCGGGACGCCTTGAGCTCGAACCCAAGACTTGATTTGACGCTCGAACGCCCAAGCGTCTCTGGTGAGGTCGAAGTTCCAACGAGCGACCGGCGTCCAGCCTTGAGAGAGGTGCTGGGCCAGCCTCTGCTCGCTGTTGGCGATGCCCCACTTGAGTGCCTGGTGGCCGTCGTGAACGACAATGTAGAGATAGCCGGGTTTGGCGGGGTCGATGCCGCGCTCCGCGCAGCCCGCGCACCCTCCCTGTGAGCCCCGGATGTTGTGCAGTGTCGGGCCAGGGTCCAGGATCCTCTCGCACTTCATGCAGCGGGCTTTCCAAGGAATCTCCGTGCTGCCGGGATAGGGCACGAGCGGATCGAGTGCCTTCTCCAGCATGCTGGCGATGGCTTCCTCGTTGCTGAGGCGCAATGTGTCCGCGATCTTCTCCGAGCGGCATGACCAGCACTGGTGTCCGCGGGAACGGATCTTCGCATAGGTCGGAGTTCCGACGTGTCCGCAGCGCATGCAGCGACACAACCAAGGCTGAAGAGAGCCGGGGTAGTGCACGAGAGGCTCCAGCTCGGCCTTGCTCGCGATCTTCCGCGCGTCCTCGTCGCTGACATCGCGTCCCGCGCAGTTGGTGCAGCCGCCGCGGCCCTTCTGAACATGCGCGAGCTTCTTCGGCTTGATGATTCCGCAGTGGGTACATCTGGCAGACCATGACTTCCCCGCACCCGGGTAGTCCTCCAGCGGATCCCATCCCCACTGGAGCATGACGGCGCAGGCCTCCGCTCCGTCGCGGCTGAGCCTTGCTGCGATCTTGCGTGACCGACAGGTCTTGCTGCAGGCCCCTGTCCCCTTGTTGACAACATCGTTGTAACGTGGCGAACTCGCCTCATTGCACGTCAGGCAGAGACACTTCCAGGGCAGTTGTGTCCCAGGAAAGGGTTCCAGTGGGCGCGCACCCCGTGCAAGCATGGCTTCGACGGCGTCGGCTTCGATCACTCTACGTGCCACTGAATATCCCCCTCGAACAGGACGTTGTGTGAGCGCACCCCCACACTAAAGGAGCTTGAATTCCGCGTTTTGGGGGCCGGTGAGGCGGAGTGGACCACGAGGCGACCACGACTCCCGAGTGCTCCACTGGACGGCGAGTGTCGGATTGCCGCGTCGGCCGTTGCAACTTCAGTCGTGGCACGCGCGGCCATCTGTCAGACGTTGGGATTCTCGTGAAGATCGAGGAACCCCCGCGTTCCTGCCTTGAGGTCAGCTGAGCGATCCTTTCCTCGGTTGCAGCAGGTTGGTGGAGTTCGACGAGGCGTTCCGCACCCAGCGTCTGCCGGGGCGGCCGGTGTCTGCGATCCCCGGTGTGGGGCGGGGCTGGGTAGTGCTGCTGCGGGGCCACGATCCCAGCGGAGGAGCAGGTCGCCCAGGACGAGATCACGCACCCGGCGCTGGCCGGCGGTCCTTGGCCGGTGATCGATGTAAGGGTGCAGCGTGAGGACCGGGACCCGTCGGCGGCCCCGGCCCGCTCCGTACGCTGCGCCGGAGGACGTCCTGCTGCCCTGCGAGCGGCCGGAGTTGGAGGCTGCGCGCAGATCGCCACGGGGCTGCCCCGGGGCCAGGGGGTTCGTGTGCGACCTCGGCGGCGTCGGCCTGGATCGGCGGATGGCGCTGTGCCAGCCTTGAACGCTTCTTGAGGTTGGACGCCGTACTGAGGGGAGGGACGCTCCAGGGATTCCAGGAAGGGTCCCTCCCGGCTCAGGTGTGTCAGCTGTGGATGAACCACCAGTTGTCGGCCTGGTTCGGCTCCACGTAGTCCTGCTTCTCGCCGCCGGTGGCCTCGCCGGAGCAGCCGGCGCCCGAGTAGCCGATCCAGTGCAGGTTCCCCTTCCACCACCAGCCGCCGATGTAGTTGTCCTTCACTGGGGTGTTGAAGCAGGCCGTGGTGTACTCGTCGGCCTGGGCCCCGACGGGGTGACCGAGGGCGATCGCACCCCCGTTGACCTTCTCCCGATGGAAGCGTGTTACAGGCCGATCTGGACGTAGTTGGCGCTGCCCTGGTTCCAGGGAGCCAGGCGATTGGCTTCCGAGGTTGGCGCCGGAGCAGCCACCGCTGAAGTAGGGGTGTCACTTGCTTTGGCACGGCCCTTGAGGGCGTTCTCCGAACGGGGCGTCCGGAAGCAGTGGCCGAGCCATTCGTCCTTCTGGTTCCGGCGAGCCGGGAGAGGCTCACTCGCCGACGTACCACCGTTGGTTCGTTCCGTCGTTCTTCCGCCACAGCTGTGCCGGCGCGCCGACAACGTCGCTGAAGTTGCCGATTTCGATGGTGTAAGGGCTGAAGGAAGTGAGGTATTCGACAGGTCCCTCGCCCTCCGCGCTCCAGCGCATGAAGCGCTGGTTGTGCTCGTAGTGGCAGGTCCACTGGATGAGCTGGACGCCGTTCCCGGCGTTGCTGCCGGGGACGTCGATGCACTTTCCGCTGTTCTTGTTCGCGATGGCCCACTGGTTGGACCCATGGACGTCGTAGAACCACCAGAGCTGGTTGGCGCCGCCGTGGCAGTCCCACTGCCGGATCGGAGCCTCGTCGTCGAGTCGCCAGTCGGCGACCTCCAGACATTTGCCGGAGGCCCGGTTGATGATCCTGAAAGGGCCCTGCAGTTCGTCGTCCGCCGAGGCGGGCTGGGCGAGTGCGCCGTTCTCGTCATACGGATGCAGAACACGGAAGGGGCTGATCGTGACGGCCGACGCGGTCGGCGCCGTGACGGCGAGAAGGCCGGCGGAGACCACCACGGCTCCGAGGGCCGCGGCGGTCTTCTTCCATAAGGACATGAACGTGCCTTCCTGCTGAGTGGGGGTGGTCCCCCACGGGTGAGGACGACCCTGCCCGGCGCCTCTAACCGCTCGTTAACGACCGGGTCGAGCGCTCTGACGACCGGGCTTCAGAGAGCCTGGGCCCCGCGCAGCAGACCGCGCACCCGGGCGGCGTCAGGGGCGCCAAGCCGCTCGTCGACAGCCAGTGCGCGACGGAGGAAGGCGCGCCCCTCCTCGGAGCGGCCCAGCTCCCCGAGGGCCCGGCCGGCGCCCTCGCACGCGCGGGCCTCTTCGTAGGGGGCCCGTATCGCGTCGGCGAGGGCGAGGGCCTCCTCGTGGCATTCCAGTGCCTTGCTCCAGGCGCCTTCGGCAAGCCGAAGATCTCCGAGGATGACGAGTGCGCGCGCTCGACCGCCCCGGTCCCTTGTCTGCCGGCACAGTTCGATGCCCGCCCGTGCCAGGGCCACGGCGTCCGTGTGCGCCCCCAGCGAGGACCGCGCCTCGGCCAGGTGCATCGTCGCGTAGGCCCGTCCGAACAGGCTGCCGAGCTCCTCACAGAACGCCAGTGCCTCGCACAGGCCGGACTCGGCGGCCTCGGGCCGACCCCGGCGGAGGTCGACGCGCGCGAGGTACGTGAGGGACTGGGCCTCACCAAGTCTGCTGCCGATCTCGCGGAACAGGCGCAAAGCCTCCTCGATGCTCTCCGCGGCTTCGTCGTACGCACCGGTCAGCCGCAGCACGTCGCCGAGGTCGACCCGCGCGTTCGCCTCGCCCAGCGGATTGGCGAGGCGCACGTACAGGACAAGTGCCTCCCGGTGCCGCGCGATGGACTCTTCGTACCGGCCGAGGGAGGTCAGCACATCGGCGAGCATGGTGAGCGTGTTGGCCCGGCTGCGCTCGTCCTCCCGCTCCCCGTACGGTTCCAGAGCCCGCTCCAGATACTGCGCAGCCTCCCAGTAGTCCCCGGTGCTCTGGTGCAGGTGCCCGATGTCGATCCGGGCGGCGACCTGACCTCGAGCGTCGCCTGTGTCGACGAAGCACGCGAGCGCGCCGCGTTCGCTCCGCATGGCGTCGCCGAACCGGCCGGTCAGTCGCTGGACCCTGCCCAGGCCATGCAGCGCGATGCCCTCCCCCTGGCGGTCTCGCAGCTCGCGTACGAGTTCCAGAGCCGTTCGGAATCCCGCCTCGGCCTGCTCGTAGTCGCCTCTGAGGCAGTTGATCATCGCCGTGTCGAGCCGCGCCTGGGCCTGTCCGCCGAGATCGGACCTCGTCAGCGCCGCGGCGAGCGCGGTCCCGTGCAGCCGTAGAGCCTCGCTCCAGTGACCCGTGGTGCGTAGGAACTCGGCCATCGCGGCAGGCAGACGGTGGGCGTGAGCAGTGAACCCGTGCCGGGCCGCGTGCCGGACCGCGGCGACCAGGTTCTCCTGTTCGGCCTGCATCCAGGCCCGTGCGTCCTCGGCCGCGCGGAGGACCGGCAGGACGGCCGTCCCGTGCGCGGGGAGCCCGGCGCCGGGCGCCGCAGCGTGCCGGGCCAGATGCCGGTCGGCCTCGACGGCGGCACTCAGGTAGTAGTCGAGAACGCGTTCCACGGCGGCCCCGGCCGAATCGCCGGTGTCCTCGGCGGCCCGCTCCCGCGCGTAGGCGCGGACCAGATCGTGCATGCGGTACCGGCCGCGCACCCGTTCCTCCAGCAGGTGCCTGCTCTCCAGGTCGTCGAGGAGGGCGCGGGCGGTACCCAGGGGAACGTCCTCGGCGGCAGCGGCGGCGTGGACGTCGACGCTGTCCCCGGGCAGCAGGCCGATCCGCTGGAAGAGGCGCCGGCTGCGTGGGGAGAGGTCCCGATACGACAGCGCGAAGGCCGCCTCGACCGAGGTGTTTTCGGAACTGAGGGCGTCGAGACCGCCGTGGGCGGCGCGGAGCTCCGCCACCACATCTGCGGGACCCCACGCGAGACGGTGCCGCAGCCGGGCGGAGACGAGCTGGAGCGCGAGCGGCAGATGCCCGCACAGAGAGCCGAGTGCGGGGACCGCCGGATCGTCGGCGGTGATGTCGACGCGTGCTGCCTTGGCCACGAGCAGCGTGACCGAGGCTTCCGGGGTCAGCAACCCGAGGGTGAGGGGCGTGGCGTCCACCAAGGCCTCGAGGCGCTGCCGGCTCGTGACGAGGACCAGCGAGCCGGGCGTGCCCGGCAGGAGCGGTTCGACCTGTTCGCTGTTCAGGGCGTCGTCGAGGACGACGAGGAATCGGCGGCCGGCGAGGCGGCTGCGCCACAGGCTGGCGAGGGCCGCCTGGTCGGTCGGCACGCGCTCGGGCAGTTCGCCCACGGCGAGCAGCAGGCTCGTGAGGGCCTCCACCGGGGCGACCGGTGCGGCGCCCGACGTGTGGGCGTGCAGGGTCAGGAAGATCTGGCCGTCGGGAAAGGCACTCTTGAGACGGTGGGCCACATGGACGGCGAGGGCCGTCTTGCCGACCCCGGGCATGCCGTCGACCGTGAGGACCTGCACGGCGCCGGGATCATCGGCGGAGGCGTACGGGACGGCGTCCAGCAGCCGGTCGATCTCCCGGTCCCGGCCGGTGAACGCTGCCGCCTGGCGGGGGAGCGCCGTCGGCGCGGCGACCTCCTCCGCCCGTGGGGCGACGTCTGCGACGCGCGTCCCCCGCCTCGCTCTGCCCCCGCGGTCGGGCCCGGGCACGCGCACCGGTTCGTCCTCCAGCGCCGCCTGGTACGCGGCGCGAACCACCGGGCCGGGCTCTACTCCCATGTCGTGGACGAGCGTGCGCCGCAGCCGGTGATACGCCTCCAGTGCCTCCGCCCTCCCGCCCGTCCGGTGCAGAGCACGGACCAACTGCGCGTGGAAGGACTCCCGGAGCGGGAACTCCTCGGTCAGGCGGCGCAGTTCCGGCAGCAGTTCAGCGAGTCGGCCTTGGCGAAGTGAGGCCTCCCCCCGTAGTTCGACGGCCTGCAGACGGGCCTCCTGCCACTCCGCCACCTGCGCGGCCGCCGCGTGGGCGAGGGTGGGGAACTCCGCGAGTGGAGCGCCGTGCCACAGCGACAGCGCCGCGTCCGTCTCGCGCCCGACCTGCTCCCAGTCAGCGCGGAGCCGGGCGGTGCGCGCTGCCTCAAGATGACGGGCCAGGAGCGTGTGGTCCACCTCGTCGGGGGCGGCTGTCAGCACGAGTCCGCCCGCTTCGCTGCGGACGCGGGTGCTGTCACCGAGCGAACGCCGCAGGCGCATCAGGTGGTTGTGGAGCGAGGCACGGGCCCTGACCGGTGGGTTTCCGGCCCACAGCAGGTCTTCGAGCCTGTCGAGGGGGAGTACCCGGTTCGGTTCAAGCAGTAGCGCCGCCAACAGGGACCGGGCCATAGGGGACCGCGGAGCGAGGTCGCCCCTGAACGCGTCCCGCGCGACGAGCACGCCGAGCACGCCGAACCTCATGCTCACCCCCCGTGAGAACGCGGGGTCGGTCAGTACCCGCAGCTCGCATGATACGGCGGCGGGTCGGGCGACCGGGCGCAGCGGATGGTGTCGTGCACAAGCCGGCTCATACATGGTCGTGAAACCTCGGCGCGTGGTCTTGATGACCTGAGCCGGAACCGGGCCGAAGTCTTCCTAGAGGTGGCCTTGTGGCGATGCGTTCACCCCGATGGCTGGCGACGCGTCCGATCTCCGTGACTGGCCGGGATCATGATCGTTACTCGCAGTGGCAGCTCCGAGGGCAGCGGTACGGCCGCCCTCTCGCGCACTGAACGCGTGTCCGACGTCAGGTCGTCACGAGGAGGAATGACGAGTGGGTGGCTGGATCAGTGTCGGTCTCGGGGCTGCGGCGGTGCTGTGCCCGCTGCCGCACGGAGACGTGGCCGTCGTCATGGATCACTCTCCCACCCACGGTCACATGGTGGTCTGTGCCCCGGACGTATGGGTCGACATGGGCTACGGCGGCGAGGTGACGGAAGCCCCGCGTCCCGCGTGCGCTCCCACGACCCCGCGGCCCACGGTTCCGCCGACTCCGTCACCCACCGGGCCGCCGCTTCCGTCTCCTACGGCGCCGGCTCCTCCGGCGCAGCCGTCACCACCACCTCCGCCCCCGTCGGTCCCCGAGCCGGCGCCGCCGAGGCCGCCCGCGCTCTCGTCACCGGAAGCCGCTCCGGAACCCGCTGCCCCCGCACCCGGCCCCGAGTCGGCGCCGCCGACGCCCCCGGTGCCGAGCGTCGCCACCCCCGCTCCGGCGCAAGCGCTCAAGACATTCCAGTGGGAGCCGCGTTCGCACTACACGGGAGGTCCCTCCCGTCCCGCTCCGGCCAAGCTCTCGATGACCATGTCCACGGTCGTGATCACCCTGCCGGCTGTTCTGGCCGCAGCCGCCCTGCGGCCCGGGTCCCGTCGTCGCGTCCGCGGCTGACCATCTGCCTGTCGTCCGGCCGCCGGGCCCTCCATCGGCCCACGGCGTCCGCCCCCGTACCTCCTACACATCGCCTCGCTCGTCCTGGAGTTATGCAATGCCGGAATGGCTCGTCTACACCCTGGCCTCGGTCCTGGTCTGCGTTCTCGTCGTCACGGCGACCGTCCTGCGGCACCGCCGCGTGGCCGTCGACGAAGACACCTCCGAGACACCGGACGTCCTGGAGTACATGGTCATGATGGTCGGCGTCGTCTACGCCATCGTGCTCGGACTGGCGATCGCCGGGGTGTGGGAGGCCCGTACCGCGGCCGAGGACACCGTCCAGCGCGAGGCCCAGGCCCTGTACGAGATCGATCAACGCCTGGACGTCTACCCCGACGCCTTCCGGACACAGATCAAGGAGCACATCGACGCCTACGCCCGGCACGCGGTCACCGCCGAATGGCCCGCTCTGAAGGACGACCTGCCCGTCGACGGCACCGGCGCCGAACTGCTCGGCCGCATCCGGAGCGACATCGCTCATCGCACCCCGGCGGACGAGCTCCAGGCTCAGGCCTACCAGCCGCTCCTGGACCAGGTGGCGGCGGCGGACGACGCCCGTCACCAGCGCCTGGACACCTCCGGCACGACCCTGCCCGCAGCCCTCTGGTTCGGCCTCCTCGCCGGTGCCCTGGTCACCCTCGGCCTGCTCTACACCCTGCAGATCCGCCGCTCCGCACGCGAACTGCTGCTGGCCACCACCTTCAGCGCCCTGGTGGTCTTCCTGCTCTTCCTCGTCTGGAGCTTCGACGCGCCGCTCGGCCACTCCGGAACGGACTCCGCCCAGCCCTTGAGCGACCTCATCGACGCCGCCGTCTGACCAGGGATCACGAAGGATCGCGACACCGCACGTCGTGAAGCCGGGGCCCATCGGAAGCGGCGGGGCGGTACGGCACGGTGCCGGGTCGCTTGCGCCGTCGAGCCCGAACAGGAATCACGCAGACCTGCATCCGGACCGGTGCCGACAACGGAAGTGCCGGTGAGCGCCCGTCTTCATCCCCCGAGAGGCGGGCGCTCACCCCGCCCGGACAGCGAGACCCCGGCTGCCCCGCTGGCTGGTGGTGACGGCTGACCGGCGATCCGCCGCTGCCCGTGGTGGGCGGCATCAGGGAATGGGGCGCACTGGGAGGTTTTGACGTCGCCCATGACCTGCCTGCATCGCTTCGGCCTGTGCAACCTCTTCACCACTGGCTACGTCCTGTCGCCATACCCGGACAGATGCGACGGCCCCATCGCCTCGTACGGCCCCCGCAGCCAGCCCGGAACGAGCGGAGTCAGCCTCGGCCCGCACATCACGGCTTGACCTTCCAGCTGGGTCGAAGGTTTACCGTCGAAGGCATGACGAGCTACCGCATCTCGCAGCTGGCCGAACGCAGCGGCGTGCCGGCCACCACGCTGCGGTTCTACGAGGACGCCGGTCTGCTCCCCGCGGACCGCACGCCGTCCGGGTACCGGATGTACGGCGAGGACGCGGTGGAGCGCCTGGCGTTCATCTCCTCGGCCAAGCTGCTGGGCCTGGCCCTGGACGAGATCCGCGAGCTTCTCGACGTCCGCGAGGAGGGGGTGTGCGCCTCGGTACGAGCGCGGATGCTGCCGCTGGTCGCGGACCGGCTCACGGAGACCGACGGCCGGATCGCCGAGCTGCGTGCGTTCTCCGCCCACCTGGCCGGTGTCCACGCCGAGCTGTCGGACCCGGCGCCCGCTGGGACGTGCGGGCCGGACTGCGGCTGCACCACGGCCACGGGCCCGGCACCGGCCGGGCCCGTGGCGAACACGCTGTCGCCCATCCGCCCCGCCTCGGCCACCGAGGCGCGGCGGGACGCCCCGGTGGCCTGCACGCTGGGCGGCGCCGAACGGAGCGAGCGCACCGAGCAGTGGCAACAGCTGGTCGGCCAGGCCGAGGGGCGCGAGCAGATCCCCGACGGTGTCCGTCTTTCCTTCCCCGCCGGTGCCGAGCTGGCCGGCGAGGTCGTGGCGCTCGCTGCGGCGGAGCAGGGCTGCTGCGCGTTCTTCGACTTCACCTTGCGTCTGACCCCGATCGCTCTCCAGCTGGAGGTGCGGGCGCCCGAGTCAGCCGCCGGGATGCTGGACGACCTTTTCGGGGCAACCGCCTGACCACCCCAGACCTCGCGTCCCGCCCGACCGGGCCTCGGCGCATGCTCGGCGCCGGCGCGGCCGCGGCCGCCGCCTGTGCGGTGTGCGTCGCTCCTCGTCGCAGCGATCTGGTGCACGCACCGGACCCGGACGGCTGCGGGGCCGACCCGCCCACAGGCGCCTGATCACGCGGGACGTGAACGTCGAGCCGGTCTGCTTGGCCGTCGTGCAGTCTCCGGTGTCGCCGTGTGCGCCCTATTCCAAGGCTGCGGACCGGTTGTCCAGCAGGTCCAGCAGCGGTGCCCGATGGAGGGCGGCGATGGGTTCGAGCAGGTCGGGGTGGCGCAGCAGGGGCGCGGCGTCGTGTTCGTGGTCGCTGGGGCTGGTGAGGCGCGTGAGCTCGCCGGACTGGCCGCGGTCGGCGAAGTGGTGGGCGCCGACGGCGAGTGCGGGGGCGGCGAGGAGGCAGGCGGCCCAGCTGACGACGGTCTCGTCCACCCAGGTGCGCCAGGCGTCGTCGGCGTCGTCGCCGTGATCGGCGCCGGTGAGCCAGTCGAGCCGCGCGCTTCCGCCGGGGCCGAGGAGGTGCAGGATCTCGGCATCGATCGCCGTCGGGAACCGCAGGGCGGTGGCGAGGGTGACGGCCTGCTGGGCCTGGGCCTCGGCCAGAGCCCGGCTGAATGCGCCCGGGGCGGGTGGGAAGGCGGTCAGCAGCCAGCGGGTGCCGGCGGCTATGACGGGTGCGAGATCGGCGGTCACGGCGGCTTCCTCGGGGGCGTGCTCGCCCCGGCCCGATACCCGGGCCTGCGAGCTGCGGCGCGAAGCTGCGCCGCTCCGCTGGTGGCCGGCCAGCGTAGCCCGGAGCGGCAGGCGTGCGGCATGACGCACGTCACCGTCCATCCAGGGCGGCGGGCCCGCACGCGTACCCTGCGGTCCGGCGCCCCGCACGCGTACCCTGCGGTCCGGCGCCCCGCACGCGTACCTGCGGCCCGCCGCTCCGGACGGGGTCAGGACTTGCCGCGGCCCGTCACGAAGTCGCGGGCCCGGTCCACCAGACCGGCGCCCGGTGCGAGGAGCTTGCTGGCCGTGGGGCTGCTCGGTGCGGCCGGGTGCGGCCGCGTGGGCGCCATGGACTTGGCGCGACGGATCTTGTCACCGAGATCGTCCAGCTGCTGCGGAGTGCAGGCTCGCTTCAGCATCGGGAACAGGTTGCTCTCCTCGTCCTGGACATGGGCGGCGACCTCGCCCATGAGCTGCTGCAGGAGCGGGCTCATCTGTGCGTCGTCGGTACTCATCTTCTCCAGCCGCTTGAGCATCTTCTCCACGCGCCCGTGGTCCTCGATCTCCTTGTCCGCCATCGGCCCGCCGCCCTCCACGTGCTCGCGCACCGCCGGATAGAGGTACTGCTCCTCGGCGACCGAGTGCCGAACCAGCTCGATGGTGAGCTCGTCGATGAGATCGCGGAGCTCCTGCCCGGCACTGGTCATGGCCTGGATCCGGGCGAACATCTCCTCCACCTCCCGATGGTCGGCCATCAGCTCGTCGATCACGTTTCCGCCGTGTCCCATGTTTCCTCCATGCGTTTTCGTGCGGTGGTGGGGCCGGTCCGACCCGCCCCGATCGGTTCCCCGTACGGCCCGGAGGCGCCCGGCCGCACCGGGAGTCTCACCCGCTCGGAGGAGCCGGCGGCCACGAGCCGGGACGGCGCGCGGAGCAGAAGGAGCGTGTTTCACTGCCGGTCGCTCCTGGCCGCCAGGAGGCGTCGGAGCGGCCAGGTAGTGATCAGCCGGTCTGCTCCCAGGCCGATCCGGGCCGCGCGTGCGTACCCCGTGCTCTGCCAGCGCAGCTGTTCGGGGGCGTGGGCGTCGGTGTCCACGGCGAAGAGGCAGCCCGCTGCGGCGGCCAGGGCGAGCAGGTCGTCCGGGGGGTCTCGCCGTTCGGGCCGGCAGTTGATCTCCACCGCGGTGCCGGCCTCCGCACACGCGGCGAACACGGCTTCGGCGTCGAAGCGGGACTGGGGGCGCCCACGGCCGGTGATGATCCTTCCCGTGCAGTGCCCCAGGACGTCGACACGGGGGTTGCGCACCGCTGCCAGCATGCGGGCGGTCATCGGGCCGCGTTCCGAGCGGAGCTTGGAATGCACGGAAGCCACGACGAGGTCGAGTCGGCCGAGGAGGTCGTCGTCCTGGTCGAGGGAGCCGTCGTCGAGGATGTCGCACTCGATGCCGGTGAGCAGCCGACAGTCCGGGCCGATTCTGGAGTTCACGGCGGCCACGGCCTCCAGTTGGCTCCTCAGCCGCTCTGGGCTCAGTCCGTGGGCGATCGTGAGCCGTGGTGAGTGATCGGTCAGAACCGCCCACTGGTGGCCCAGGGCGCGGGCCGCGTCGGCCATGTCCTCGATCGGGCTGCCGCCGTCGGACCAGTCGGAGTGCAGGTGGCAGTCGCCGGTGCTCGCGGCCGCGAGGTCCCAGCCGGCCCGGGCGTCCGGGCCGGTCTCGTCCTGCAGACGGGCCAGGTAGTCCGGTACCGCGCCGGTCGACGCCTGGGAGATCACGTCGGCGGTGACCGGGCCCACCCCGCGGAGGTGAATGGCTCGGGCCGCGTCCACCGGGCCCGGTGGCAGGTCACGGACGGCGTCGGCCGCCGTGTGGAAGGCTCGCACCCGGTACGGGGACGCCCCACGCCATTCGAGGAGGAAGGCGATTCGGCGCAGAGCCTCGTCCGGGGTCATGGCAGAGGGGTTCCGCCGGTGGCGTTGACGATCTCTCCGGTGATGTAGGAGGCCTGGTCGGAGGCGAGGAATACGAAGGCGGGTGCCATCTCCACCGGTTGCGCGGGCCTGCCCAGAGGGGACTGCTCGCCGAACGTCGTCGGGTCGGGCATCGTCGCCGGGATCAGGGGAGTCCAGACCGGACCCGGCGCAACGGCGTTGGCCCGGATACCGCGCTCGGCGAGCATCTGAGCGAGGTTGTGGGTGAAGGAGATGATCGCGGACTTGGTCATGGCGTAGTCGAGGAGGTGCGGGCTGGGCTGGTAGCCCTGCACGGAGGCGGTGTTGATCACCGAGGCGCCGCGCGGCATGTGGGCCAGTGCGGCCTTGGTGAGCCAGAACATGCCGTACAGATTGGTCTTCATCACGCGGTCGAACTGCTCGGTGGTGATCGCCTCGATCCCGTCCGGCTGGGCCATCTGGTAGGCGGCGTTGTTGACGAGAAGGTCGATGCCGGCCAGCTCGCCCACCGTCTTGTCGACGAGGGCGGTGCACTCGTCTTCGTGCCGGATGTCGCAGGCGACGGCGACCGCCGTGCGGCCCGCGCCGCGGATCAGGCGGGCGGTCTCGTCGGCTTCGTCGCCCTCCTCGGGCAGGTAGGTGAAGACGACGTCGGCGCCCTCCCGTGCGAAGGCCAGGCAGACGGCCCGGCCGATCCCGGAGTCCCCTCCGGTGACCAGCGCCTTGCGGCCGCGCAGCAGCCCGTGGCCTTCGTACGTGTCCTCGCCGTGGTCGGGGCGGGGATCCATGGCCTCGGTCGAGCCGGGGTGGTCCTGATCCTGCTCGGGAAACGGGGGCCGGGGGTGCATCCCCACCGGATCGGTGAGGCGGGGGCGGTCGTGGGAGGGCATCGCGGGTTCCTTCCGGCACGGTCGGGGGAGATGTCTCAGGCAGAGGGCGGATAGGCGGCACCCTTGAGGCGACGCGCCAGGTGCGCGGTGTTGGCGGCCAGGGTCCTGGTCGTGGCCGCCGTCTGTTCGGGGGCCTTGTCGAGGTCCTGGTAGTCGGTGCCCTGCATGGCTTCGCCGACCCAGTAGGTCACCGCGTTCGGGGCCAGGGAGAAGCCGACGTCGTTGAGGCCCTGGAAGAGTTCGGCACTGACGTGGTGGGCGCCGTCCTCGTTGCCGACCACGCACACGGCTGCGGCCTTGCCGTAGGTGAGCATGCGGCCCTCCTCGTCGCTCTCGCCCAGTTCGGCGTTGAGACGTTCCAGGACCCGCTGGGCGATGCTGGAGGGGTGGCCCAGCCAGATGGGCGTGGACAGGACCAGAATGTCGCAGCCCAGGATCGTGTCGCGGATCTCCGGCCAGGCGTCGCCGCCTCCCATGTCGACCTCGACGCCGGGTTCGACGTCGTGATCGGCGATGCGGATCACTTTCCCGGTGACACCGTGGTCGGCGAGGGCGGCCATGGTCTGCTCGGCGAGCAACTGCGAGCTGGACGGCTTCGGCGAGGGCGAGAGCGTACAGACCAGTGCGACGGCGCGCAGCGGCGTGGTTTCCGTGGTGGTACCCATGTGGTTCGGCTACCCCGATGGTCCGGCCCTATCCCGACCCGTACGGGGAGCCCTCCGCCTCGCGGCGGTCGTGCAGGGCCTTGGTGGTCCTGGCCTGTGCCCGGGGCTGCAGCGACCCGGCGGACGACCTTGTCCTCGCCCGCGAAGAGCCCGTCTCGCCGACTGTCCTCAGAAGTGGATGTCGTCCGAGGACGCCGTCATCCCCAGGTGAGGCTCCCTGCATGAGTGAGTGGGATCGCCCTGGTCGCCGCCGGTTCGGCCATCTTGGTGGGCATCACGACCGCGTGCCGCCCTCGGCGGCTCCTGCGTGGGTCGCGATGGCCTTCGTTCGGCACGCGAGCAGGCTACGGAGCGCTTCTGACCCCGCTTCGTTGCGCATCTGCTCCTCGTGGACGAGGAGCCATCGCGCTCCCGCTTCGACCTCGGCCCACGCCAGTCGGCTGCGCCGGTTCTCGGCGCGTCTTACGTCACTGCGAAGAAAGCCCGCCCCTGCTGCGAACCCTGCGGCCACGAGGGCCAGCAGTGCCGCTGGAACACGGGCATCTGGCGATGACAACCCAGCAGCGCCGGAAAGCGCGGCGAGCACCGCAGCGGGGAAACCGAGCGCGACATCCATGAGGGACCAGAAACGGACGCGATGGTGGGCAGCGCGCTCCCGCCGTTCCGCTTCGGCCAGCACACGCTCGACCTCAGCCCGGTAGAGCGCCCTCTGGCCCTGCTTACTGCCCGAATGCCGCCTGTCGTCACCAGCCACCAGCCCATGATGGCCCAGGAATCCAGACAATGATCACTCGAGCCGCACCCGTGCCGCCGGCCGGGGGCGGCAGGATCTCCGGCGTACGTCTCGGAGTGCGACCCCGCAGCATGTCGCCTGGCAGCACGTCGCCGGAATCGGCCGGCAGTGGACGCGCGGCCCTACCTTGCCCTGGGCCAGGGGCAGGAGACCGGGGCGGATACCGGCTGGCCCGGCAACGGCGATCCACGGCGACGTCCCGCCGACCTCGACGGGGCCGCCAGGTGGCGTAAGCCGGCCGAGGGTGCGAGGCCGAGCGACCGGGCGCGTTCCGGCGAGCATCGTGCGGATCCCCGCCGGCGCGTCCGAGGGCTGTTCCCGGGGACCGGGTCGAGGTCACAGCAAGCGGTCCACCAGCCCGTCGACGTAGTCCGGGGTGAGCGGGACCATGCCGAACAGGACGCGGATGTACATCGGGGCCAGGATGTGGTCCAGCACGTCGAGCGCGTCGGGTGCGGATTCACCGCGGTCGCGGGCGCGATCGAGCATGGACTGCAGTTGCCGGGTGCGTTCGGCGCGCAGGTCGGCGCCGGCCTGCAGGCCCTGCTGACCTCTGCTCGACAGGGCGACGGCCAGGTGCAGCACAGCCGGACCGTCGGATCCCGTGATCTCGCGGGCCACTTGGGCCGCGTACGTGCGCAGGTCGCCGGCCAGGCTCCCGGTGTCGGGCATCGGCGACTGGGCGTTGAGACGGGTGAGCGCCACGTCGGTGAGCAGTGTTTCCAGGCTGCCCCACCGGCGGTAGATGCTGCTGTCGGCCACACCCGCGCGGGCCGCGACCTCGCCGACGGTGAAGTGGCCGTAGCCGCGCTCAAGGATCAGGTCGGTGACGGCCTGGTGCACCTGCGCGACGACGCGGGCGCTGCGTCCGCCGGGCCGCCGGACTCGCTGTCCCTCATTCATGCCCCCACCTTAACGCAGTAACCACTTGCGTTTGCATGTCGAGCCTCTCTACAGTCGCTAAAGCAGTCAGCGTCTGCGTTAGTGATCCAGGGTGGATCGTCGACCGCGTCGACCGTGCCCAGCGCAACCGACAATCGAGGGGGGACCCATGACCGCATCGCATGCGGCCGTAGCCAGTCGCCGGAACCGGGCCGTACCGCTCGCGGTGACCTGTCTGGGCCAGTTCATGGTTCTGCTCGACAACACGATCGTCGGAGCGGCGCTGCCCGATATGCAGCACCGGCTCCACACACAGCTGACCGGTCTGCAATGGATCGTCGACGCGTACGTGCTGCTGGTCGCCATGCTGCTGCTGTCCGGCGGTGTCTTCGCCGACCGGTTCGGCCGCAAGCGGGTGTACTTGACCGGTGTGGTGGTGTTCACCGCCGCGTCGCTCCTGTGCAGCCTCGCGCCCTCACTCGGCTGGCTGGTCGCCGGCCGGGTGCTGCAGGGCATCGGGGCAGCGGCGCTGAGCCCTGCCTCGCTCGCCCTGCTCGTCGCCGCCCATCCCGTGCCGCAGGAACGGATCAAGGTGATCGGGCTGTGGGCCGGATTCAGCGGAATCGGTCTGGCCGCGGGCCCCGTTGCCGGTGGCGTTCTGACGGATGCCTTCGGCTGGTCTGCCATCTTCCTGGTCAACCTGCCCATCGGAGTGGTCCTGCTGCTGGTCGGCCGGCGCCACCTCGCCGAGTCCCGCAATCCGAGCGCATCCGCGATCGACGTTCCCGGTACGGTGCTGTCCGTTCTGGCGGTGGGGGTACTGACCTACGGTCTGATCGAGGGTGGTGCCCGCGGCTGGACCTCACCGGTCATCCTGGGCAGCTTCACCGCCGCGGCAATCCTCTTCGCCGCCTTCCTCTCCGTCGAAGCACGCCGCTCCACACCCATGCTGCCGCTGCGGCTGTTCCGGCAACGGCTGTTCGCCGTGTCCAACACCGCCATGGTCGTGGTCGGGTTCGCACTCATGGGCTCGTCGTTCTTCTTCTCCCAGTTCTTCGTGTACGTCCAGGGCAGTTCGATCCTGAGCGCCGGCCTGCAGACCCTGCCGGTATCCCTCGCGATGGTGATCGTCAGCCCGTACGCGGGCCGGCTCGCCGCCCGGTACGGCTTCCGAGGCGTGGTCACCACCGGCCTGGCCCTGGCCGGAGGAGGGCTCGTGGCGCTGGGCATGGTGCACGCCGACACCGGTTACGAGAACGTGTGGTGGCGGCTGGGAGCCGTCGGCTGCGGTTTCGCTCTGACCCTGTCCCCGCTGACGGGAGCCGCGATCCAAGCGGTCGACCCGGAGGAGGGCGGCCTCGCGTCAGGCATCAGCAGCACCACTCGGCAGATCGGTGCGGTGCTCGGCGTGGCGGTGCTCGGAGCCGTCGTGCGCACCCGGCAAGCCGACGGAGCCTCGTTCGAGGCCGGCCTCGACAGCGCCTTCGTCGCGGCCGGCGTCATCACTCTGGCCACCGCCGTGTTCACCGGCCTGTGGCTGGCGAGGTCCCAACCCTCGCCAGGCTCCGCGGTGACGCAACGTTCCGACGATCCTGATGCGGTCACCACGCCGAACGGGGCTTCCGCGAAGAGCCGTTGACCACGACAAGCGCCTCGGCTGGGAGGAGTTCCACAGGAAGCTCCTCCTGCGGGACACCAGCCATCACCCAGGACGACGTCCTGGATCCACTCGAGAGGAACTGCTTCCACGATGCCGCCCGTTCCCGCCGACCCCACCGTGCTCCACCCGATGCCCGAGCACCCGCGCGTGGTTCTGCTCAAGCCGCTGGTGAAATCGCCGCTGATCGAGGTCGGTGACTTCTCCTACTACGACGATCCCGACGACCCGACCGCGTTCGAGACGCGCAACGTCCTCTACCACTACGGGCCCGAGCGGCTCGTCATCGGCAAGTACTGCGCGCTGGGGACGGGCACCCGGTTCCTCATGAACGGTGCCAACCACCGTATGGACGGCCCGTCCACCTTCCCGTTCCCCACCATGGGAGGCTCCTGGGCGGAGCACTTCGACCTGCTCACCGACCTGCCCGGTCGGGGCGACACGGTCGTCGGCAACGACGTGTGGTTCGGCCACGGCGCCACGGTCATGCCCGGTGTACGCATCGGGCACGGCGCGATCATCGCCGCCGGCGCCGTGGTCACCGCCGACGTCCCCGACTACGGCATCGCCGGCGGCAACCCCGCCCGGCTCATCCGCACCCGCTACGACGCCGCGGACATCGCCCGGCTCCTCGCCGTCGCCTGGTGGGACTGGCCCGTGCGGCACATCACCAGGCACGTACGGACCATCATGGCGGGGACCGTCGCCGACCTGGAGGAGGCCGCCGCACAGATCGACCAGCCGTGACACCGCGTCCCCGCCACATCGCCCGCACCCTCGTCCCACTCCTGATGTGGGCCGGGCAAGTCCGTCCTGGACCGCCTCGCCGATGCGGCCCATGCGTTCCAGCAACCGGGCCTGGAGCTCCAGCGCCCCCTCGTCGCTGGAATCCCAAGGGGGCCTTCGCGAGGGCCCACCGCCCGGTCTCAGCGTATGGGGCGATCAGCTGCAGCACCTGCTCGTCGCGGCCCTGCCCTTCGGTGACCTCCACCAGCACCGATCGGATCCACCACCCCACGAGACGCGGCACGAGCAGATCGACAGCCACGTCAACACGGCCCGCTCTCACGAGCGGCTCGGCTACGTCACGGCACACGTACTGCGAGGTACGGCCCTCTTGAGTGGCCGCCCCAACTGCCCTGACTCGTACAGTCGTTAGCGCTCGGAGGTGCAAGCCAGTAGCCTGATCGAACGAGTTCGTGAGACATGGGGAGGGGTGGCGAGTGCAGGCGCCTGCGACGGTCGTGCAGCTCGTTCTGCTCGTCCTACTGGTGCTGCCCGGGGTCACCTATCAGTTCGTCCGGGAACGCCGCCGTGGGCCGGTGCCAGGTGAGCGTGATCTGGGTGAGCGGGTGCTGCGGGCGATCGTCGCGTCGATCGCGCTGGACGCCCTGTACGCCGTGGTGGCGGGGCCGGCGCTGGTTCGCCTGGCTCGAGGCACCGGCGGCGGCTGGGACGGCTTCGTGGAGCGGCCGCGAGTGGTCGGCTTCGTCGCCGTGGTGCTGTTCCTCGTCGTGCCGGCCGTGGCGGCGGCCACTGTTTCCCTGGTGGATCGGCGGCGGCGCAAGGCCCGGTTCCTGCGCACGCCCAGCGCCTGGGACCACGCGTTCCGCGACCGCGAACCGTGCTTCGTGCGCGTGCGGCTCAAGGACGGCAACTGGGCGGGCGGCTGGTACGGCGACCGGTCGTACGCCTCCTCGTACCCCCACCCGGCCGAGCTGTACCTGGAATCGGCGCGCATGATGGGCGCCGACGGGTCGCTCGGCGCGCGCGTGCAGGGGACAGCGGGCCTGCTGCTGCGGGCAGAAGACTTCGACGTGCTGGAGTTCGTCGAACCCGGAGAACCGGCGGCCGTGCCGGGGGAGGAGCGATAATGGCGCACGAACCCGAGCTCTCGCCCGAAGAGGCGGCGCTGCTTGAGGAGGCCACGGAGCGCGGCTACACCCCGAAACGCACGGTCGCCGAACCGGACGAGGCGCCCGGCGGCCCGGCCGGCACCTCGAACGCCAACGAGGACTGACTCGTGGGTGGGGGGTCCACGGACGGCCTGGCCGAGCGGTTCTGGGAGGCGTTCCACGTGGCCCGGCACAGCGCGGACCCCGCGTCGGTCGAGAAGGCGATCGACCTCGGCCATGCCCTGCTGGCCACCGAGGACGTGACCGAGCGCCGTTCGGTCCTGTCGAATCTCGGAGGCCTGCTGCAGACCCGCTACCACCAGACCGGCGACTTCGCGTTCCTGCAGGAAGCCGTCCAGGCAGTCACGGAGGCCTACTTCCTGGCGTACGGAAGCCCGGAGGACTCGGCGAGCTACGCCAACAACCTCGGCATGCTGCTGCACACCGCGTTCCGGCAGAACCAGGACCGCGGAACCCTGGCCGACGCGCTGGACTGGAGCCGGGCGGCCGTCGACGAGGAACCGTCCACGAAGAAGGCGTTCTACCTGGGCAACCTCGTCGTCGCGCTGCGGACGGCGTTCACCGTGACGGAAGACCTCGCCCCCCTGGCGGAAGCCGCCGAGCACGCGCGGGCCGCCGTCGCATGCTCCCCCGATGACGTGTCCACGGCCAGGAGTCTGCACTTCCTCGCCGTCGTCCTGCGCGACTGGTTCCATGAGACGGGGGAGACCGGTGTCGTGGAGGAAGCCGTCGACGCCGCACGGCGGGCGGTGGAGCTCACGCCGGCCGGATCGTCCGACGTACGCGACCGGTTGAAGAGCCTCGCCTACCTTCTCGACGACCGCTACCGGGCTCGCGGAGCGCGGGATGATCTGGCCGAACTGCTTCGGGTCCGGCAGACGCTGGTGGCCCACACCCCGGTCACCGATCCACGGCACTCGCAGAACCTCGTCGAGCTGACGACCACGGAACGAGACTGGGCCGCGCTCACCGGCGAGCGCCCGGAATCGGACCGTGGCTGGGAACGCGCCGATACCGAAGCCGAAGTGTGCGGCCGGTACGCCGCCGAGTTCAAGCAGACCCGGGACTCGGCCCTGCTCGACCGGGCGATCGAGCTCGGGCGTTCGGCGGCGGCGGCGACCCCCGTCGGGCACCCCCGTCGGGGCGTCCGGCTGGACCACTTCGCCTCCGCGCTGGCCACCCGGGGTGAAGAGTTCGGGGACCACGCCGCGCTCGCGGAGGCCGTCAGCATCGAGCGGGAGGCGGTCGCGTGCACGTCGGCGGGCCATCCGCTGCGGATCCAGTTCATGGGCAACCTCGCCGTCAATCTGAACGCGTTGTTCCATGCGACCGGGGACCTGGCTCATGTCATGGACGCGATCGACGTCGCCCGCCGTGCGGCTGAGGCCACGGCCGGGCAGGGCGACCACCCACGTTCGCTGGCGATCCTCGCGGTCGTGCTGCACAACCGGTTCCGGGCGACCGGTGAGCTGCACGTGTTGTCGGAGGCGGTGGACCGTGCGCGGGAGTCCGTCCGCCTCGGCGCGAGCCTGGTTGTCGATCAGGCCCAGCGGCTTTCCAACCTCGGCGCCATGCTGTCCGACTGGTTCACCAGGACGGGGGAGGCGAGCGTGCTCGACGAGGCGATCGCCGCGCACCGCGCGGCCACGGACGTGACGGCGGACGACGACCCCGGCCGTGCCGTGCGGCTCGCCAATCTCGGCGGCGTGCTGGGGACGGCGTACGAGAAGTTCGGCGACCGGAACGCGTTGCGGGACGCCATCGCCGCGCGTCGCGCGTCCGTGGCCGCGACTCCGCAGGACAGCCCGCACTGGCCCGGGTACACCGCAAGCCTGGCCGCCGCGCTCGCCGACTGGTGCACCAACCCCGCCGCAGCCGCCGCGCGACCGGAGCCCTCGGATCCGCACCTCCTCGCCGAGGCGGTCGACCTGGCCCGGAGTGCGGCTCGAAGGCCCGATCCGGACGCCTATTCACGGGCGGATTTACTGACCCGCGTCGCCAACGTCCTGGCGCTCGGCTTCCGACACCTGGGCGACGGCGACGCGCTGACCGAGGCACTCGGCTGCTACCGGGAGGCCGCGGAGTCTGCCGGATCGCCGACGGACAGCCGGGCGGAAGCGGCGGACCGGTGGGGCGGTCTGGCCGCCGAGGCCGGCCGGTTCGACGTGGCCGCCGAGGGGTACGCCGCCGCGGTCCGGCTGCTGCCCCGGCTCGCCGGACGCCGCCTGGGCCGCGAGGACGCCCAGTACTGGCTCGGCCGGTTCGCCGGGGTCGCCGCCGACGCGGCCGCGTGTGCACTGGCCGCCGGCGACGCGGTGAGCGCGGTGACCCTGCTCGAATCCGGACGCTGCGTGCTCGCCGCCCAGGCGCTCGACAGCCGCGGCGATCTTTCCGACCTGCACGAGCGGGCGCCCGAGCTGGCCGAACGCTTCCGGACGCTTACCGCGGAGTTCGAAACCGACACCACGAGCGACCGCGTGGCCCTCGCCGACGAGCTCGACGCGGTGACCGAACGGATCCGCGCGCTGCCCGGGATGGAGCGGTTCCTCCGGCCCCCGCTGCTCACCGACCTCACCGCCCAGGCACACGAGGGCCCGATCGTGTACGTCAACGTCAGCCACCACCGGTGTGACGCGCTGATCATCACTCCGGACGGGGTCCGGTCACGCGCGCTGGACCGGCTCAGCGAGGAGACCGTGAGTCACCGCGTACGCGCTCTGCACACCGCGTTCACGGAGGGGCGGATGGTCGCCGAGCAGGCCATCCATGACACGCTCGAATGGCTGTGGGACACCGTCGTGGGCCCTGTGCTCGCCGAACTGGGGCTGACAGCGGAACCGGCGGCGGATGGCCCGTGGCCGAGGATCTGGTGGGCCCCGGTCGGGCCGCTCAGTCTGCTCCCCCTGCACGCCGCGGGCCACCACCGCGACGGCGGGCCCGTGCTCCTCGACCGCGTCGTCTCCTCGACGACACCGACGATCCGCGCACTGGGCCACGCCCGCGCGGGCCGCCGCGACGACCGGAGCGAACCGCGGCTGCTGGTGGTCGCGATGCCGCACACTCCGGACGCCCCGGACCTGCCCGGCGCACAGGCCGAAGCCGACCACCTGGCCGCTCTCGTACCCGGCGCCACGGTCCTGATCGGCGCGGACGCGACTCGTGACGCCGTTCTCGACGCCTTGCCGGCCAGTGGCTGGGCGCACTTCGCCTGCCACGGATACAGCGACCCGGACAACCCTTCGGACAGCCACCTCGCACTGCACGACCACGACCGCGCGCCGTTCCGGGTGCTGGACCTTTCCCGGCTGCGCCTGGGGAATGCCACGTTCGCGTTCCTGTCGGCCTGCGACACGGCCCGCACCACCGCGCGCCTGTCCGACGAGGCGATCCACCCGTTGGCGGCCTTTCAGATAGCCGGGTTCTCCCAGGTGATCGGCACGCTCTGGCGCGTCGACGACGTCGTGGCGCCGGCCTTCAGTCAGCAGATCTACGGCGAGTTGATCGCGGATCGATCCGGTGCGCTGTGCGCGTCGGCGGCGGTCCATCGCACAGTCAGGCGGCTCAGGAGGAAGTATCCGAATCTGCCGTCGGTGTGGGCCGCACACGTCCACGCAGGCGCCTGATGACGCGCACTGCGTCGTAGCCGGGGTTGATCGCAGCCGACTCGACCGGCCTGTGCCACGGGCGTTCCCGTCCTGAAGGCGCCGGGCAGTGCGCGGACGGGCCGGGCGGGCCGGGCGGGAACGCGGTGCGGCCGGGGGCGAGGACGCGCCGCTGGGACTTGTCCGGCCGATCGTCCGGCAGCCCGGCCGTTGCTGCCGCCGGAGCAACCGGAGCCTGGTCCGAGGGAAACGCCGAACAAGGCGACAGCACCGCTCGTTGGGCCCCGGCCTCGTGGCCAGACGCTCCAGAGCAAGGCGCGCGCCGCCCACGCCGCTGTCGGCAGGGGCCGTTCCTTGACGATCGGCCCATGGGCGTCCGGTGCCGCAGGCGTGCCTGCGGCACCGGGTTGGGCTGCAGGCACGCCAGGGCGGGTGGGCTTCGGCTTCAGCGGCCGGGGGCGGCTGCGACCAGGTCTCGTCCGCGATCGGCGAAACGGGCTTCCCTCAAGGGGGATTGCGCCGCAGGTTCCGGTGAGCGGCCGACATCTGCCGAGGATCGCCCGGCGAGGCCGGCAGACGGGGGCGGGAGCGGGACCCGAACGCAGCCGGACCGGTGCGACTCCAGCGCGCCGTTGAACGCGGAGACGCAGAATTCGAAGTTCCAGTTGCCCGGGAACAGGAAGGCGACTTCATGCGAGGTGGTGTCGGTCGTGGATCGGTCCGCCGTGAACGGGCCGCCCTCGGTGGCGTTCCGTACCCACACCCGGTATCCGGCCGCCTGGGCGGACCCCTGCCAGGTGAGGCGGACGGTCGTGGCGTCGAGAGACTGGATCTTCACGTCTGCCGGGATGGGGGGCACACCCGCGCCTACCGTCACGGACCTGGCCACGACGGGCATACCGCCGCCCGCCTCGTTCCAGGTCACCACCGCCACGAGATAGTGGTGGCCCGGTACAAGGCCGTCGATTTGCGCTGATACGCCCTTGACCGCGGTGCTGCTGATGTAGGAGCCCGGCACGTCCTTGTCCCAGGTGATGATCTCGTACCGGTCGATGCTGTCCGTGTGCGGGCCGGTCGGCGCATCCCAGTACACGTCGAGCCCGTCGGAGGCAGGACGGGTGGAGACGTTGGTGGGCGGGGCGGCGGTCGCCGGATGCGCGGTCGCGGAGACCGTCCCGGACCATACGGACACGCCGTCGGTGCCGTTGTCGGTGTTGACCTGGTATTCCCAGGTCCAGCCGTCCTCCGTCCAGGTGGTGTCGTAGCGGTTGGTCGACACATGGGTCTGGTTCCAGTCGGCAGCGCCGGCAAGCCGGTACCGGACCGTGTAGCCGCGCGCACCGAACACCGGTGACCAGGTCACCTTCACGCCGCTCGGGACGGCCTCGGCCACGACGCTGTTCACCGGGAAGATCGGCCGCCGGGGGATCGTGGTGGGGATGCCGGGCACGAACTGACCCATGCCGTAGTCGTCGTGGAGGGTGCGTGCGAAGGCGGACGCGATCTGGAACTCCCCCAGGGCATTGGGATGCAGGTCGTCGTATCCGGCGGGGCAGGAGTTCGTGTCGCAGCTGTACGCCGCCTCCCAGTCGACCAGTTTCACCGGGGAGGCGAGGGTGCTCCAGGACGGGATCGCATCACGGAGCATCGTGTTGTACTGCCTGGTCTTGACGATCAGGTCCTGCCGGCCGTCGATGAGAGGCCGCATGGGAACGTTCGCCACGGCGAACCGGATGTCTCCCTTGGCGGCGCGGGCCCTGTCGACGAGGGTCTTCATGCTGTCCAACGTGCCTGTCGCGTCGCTGACGAGCCATCCCATGTCGTTGAACCCGATACCGAAGAGGACCAGGTCGGGCTTGTACTCCGCGACCACCGGCCCGATCAGGTCCTTGTCCTGGGCGGCCTGGCGGCCCCACACGGCGAAGTGGTCGCTGTCGAAGCCCGCGGGGATGCCCTGGGCGTACGCGCCCGAGACGGGCGGGGGCGTGGCAGAGGGACTCTCGATCTCCCCCTGAAGCGGGGGAGGGGCCGGCGGGCCGGTCGGAGTGTCAGGCTGTTTCGTCCCCTGGTAGGGGCCGACGAAGTCGACCGCGACGTGCTGGTCCTTGAACCACTCCCACAGCCGGTACCGCCAGGTGAAGTCCCCCTCCATTCCCTGGGTCATGGAGTCCCCCACCGCCAGCACCCGCAGGGGCGCACCGGTGCCGCCGATACCTCGCGACTGCCGCAGGAACGCCGCGTACAGCTTCGGCGCCATCGAGCCCAGCGCACCGGACATGTAGGTCATCGGGTTGCCGAGGAATTTGAGCTTCGTCCCGAAGTTGAGCAGGATCGTCTGCATCTCGGTGATGGCAGCGGGGCCGCTGGCTGCGACCCAGTTCAGCAACGCCCCGCCGAAAGCGCCGGCGACCGTCGGCCACACCGACGCGGCCACCGCATCGGCCCAGACGTCGGCGTCGCCGAGAGACTTGCCGTCGAAGTGGGCGTTGAGCACTTCGGTGGTGAGGGCGCCGAGACCGGCCGAGATGGCGCCGCACACGGGAGCGGCGGCGGGCGCGCCGGGGCCGAAACTGACCAGACATCCGGCCCCGACCAGGATCCCCACCCCGGTCCCGACGCCGCTGGCGATGAACTTCTGAAACCTGCTCTCCTCGAACCCGACGACGACGTCCATGGGGATGATCATCACGAGGCTGTCGTCGACGGCGTGCACTGTCCCCTGGAAGTCGGCACTTCCCTCCTGCGGCGGATAGATCCCGACGCTGTGCTGCCGGACGCGCCTGGTCAGCGAAGTACCCAGGGTCATGCCCGCGTCCTGGTCGGCACGGGTCTCGTCGACCAACCCCCGTATGAGGGTGCGCACTTGCTCACGGCGCTCGGCAATCGGGAAGTCGAAGACCATGATCAGGTCGTTGTCGCTCGCCGCGAGCGAGCGGAGACCCCCCGCGTCCTTGGCGCAACCCAGACGCGCCGTCATGGGCGCTCCCGCCTCGCCGTCGCTGGCGAAGGAGGTGGCGTGGGTGGCGCACATGGGGGGAGGGTTCGACCGCGGAGCCCGGGGCCGTTGCGGGCCCGGCGACCGTGCCGAGCGCCAAGGCCAGTGACACCATCAAGGTTGTCGCGCGGCGGCGCGTCGTGGACGCCCTCGCCCCACGTCGCTTACGGACCGTTCCTAATGCACGTCGCCATGAACGCATGTCGTTCCGTGTTCCCTTCGAGGGCTCCGTGGGCGCTGAGTTCGCGATCACGTGTGGGCTGATGATCGCCTGCACGTCCTGCCAGGCCAAGTCCGGTACTGAACGGATGGCTGACAGCGTGCCCCTCCCCGGACCCCAGAACGTGGGCCGGCCGCCGAACCCTCGGGGCTTGTTCCGGCGTGCGCGGTGCGAGCAGCAGGGTTTCTCCCGCCCCCTGCCCGCCGCCCGCGCACGCGGACGAGCGCCGACGGGCCCGGGCCTTCCGGGCCGGTCGACGCTCGCTCCGGTCACTTGCTCACTGCGGTCGTGCACACGCGCCTGCCGTTCGGTTCCACGCGGCACGCGCGGGGTGGGTCAGCGGCGCAGCTTCAGGCGGTGTACCCCGCCGTCGACGGAGCCGACGTAGAGAGTGCGGCCGTCGGGGGCGGCGGCCAGCCTGGTGGTGTCGGTGTTCTGCAGACCGCTCGAGATGTTCTCCCACGTGAGACCGTTGTCGGTGCTGCGCAGGACACCTCGGCCGCCCTGGACGAGTCCGGATTCCTTCGAGCCGGCGGTGGCCGCGTAGAGCGCTCCGCCGACCCGCAGCAGGTCCGCGACGTGGACCGCGAGCGGGCCGGTGTCGGCGGTGCGGAACGTCTTGCCGTCATCGGTGCTGATCCGGACGGACGAGCCGCCGACGACCAGGCGTCGGCCGTCCATCACGATCGCGGAGACGGGGCCCTCGGCGACCTTGGTCTTGGTGACGCCGCCGTCGTCCGAGCGGTACAGGCCGGAGGCGTTGCCGAGCCAGAGGCGCCGCGGGTCGCGCGGGTCGCCGGCCATGGCATCGAAGGACCTCTCGTGGAACAGGTTCTTCCATGTCTTGCCGCCGTCGGACGTCGCGAACAGCCCGTCGCCGAAGATGCTCCTGAAGCTGATCGCCACCCGGTTCGGGTCGGCCGGATGGACCAGGAGGGAGGTCGGAACCTCCGACGACGTGCCCTTCACCTGCCTGGTCCGGCCGGCGTCACCGCTGCGGGAGACCTCGAAGAGGCCGGTCGCGGTGCGCCGGACCTGCCACACCACCTTGGTGTCCTTGGGCGAGACGGCGATGTGCGAGGTGAGAAGACCGGTCCTGCCCTCTGCCCCGGACTGGCCCCACTCGGGGCCGGCGACGGGGATCGTGGTGCGGTAGGTGCCGCTCACCGTTCCGGCGAGCAGCTGGTCGCCGCTGGCCGCGAGGGCGAAGGTGGTCAGGCCCTGGACGCCGATCCTCCGGTAACCGGTACCGTCGGCCGAGCCGCGGTACAGGCCGTCCTGTTCGCTGGACACGGTCACCGATCCGTCGGCCCAGCGGTCGTAGTCCATCGCGATGGCGGCCTTCGAGGGGGCGGCCACGGGCTTCCAGGTCCTGCCATGGTCGTGGCTCACCTGCCCGGCGCCGAACAGCGCGCGCAGGTACAGGTCGCCGCCGGAGGCGGACAGTCCGTCGCCGCCCTCCGCCAGAGGCAGCAGAGTGGACCAGGTGCGGCCCTTGTCGTAGGAGCCGCGGATGCCCGTACCAGGGACGTACGCCGCCACCACGGTGGAGTCGGCCGCCATGCCGCGGACGGTCTTCACCGGCTCGTCGAGGACGAGGTGCGCCGTACCGGGGTCGCCCTTGCCGACTCCGTCGATCCGCCAGACGCCGTCGAAGGTCGCCAGGTACAGGGTGTCGCCGGTGAGTGTGGCGTCGCGGACCCCGGTCACGCCGGTGGGGTACGTCGCCCAGCTGTCACCCGCGTCCGTGCTGACCAGCAGCGTGCCGTCGACCACCGCGGCGAGGGTACGGGTCTGCTCGTCGGCGACGAACTCGTCGATGTGCGCGTCGGGTACGTCGAGCTTGCGCCAGGTACGGCCGTTGTCGTCGGTGCGCAGAATGGTGCCGCGGCGGGTGGGGTCGGCGGCCCTGTTCACGGCGTACCACCAGCGATCGGGGCGACGGGCGTCGACCACGACCGCGCCGGTGCCGTTGCCGTCGGCGATCGGCAGTCGGCCCACCTGGCGCCAGGTGGCGCCGCCGTCGGTGGTCAGCCAGGGGGCGGCCTTGCGGAACTGGGTCACGACGGCCTGCTTCGGCCGGGCGGGCGAGAGCGCGACGTGGCCCGCCTCGCTGTTCGGGCCGATGGGCGTCCAGCGGTCGCCGCGGCTGCCGGCCGGAGTGACCTCGAAGGCGCTGGTTCCGGTGATCAGCCGGCCGTCGGTGGTCGTGGCGCGCACGGCCAGCAGGTAGGCGCCGGCCGTCTTCCCGGTCACGTCGGCCTGGTAGTAGCCGGCGCCGTTCATGGTGGTGGGCAGTGTGAAGGGCTTGCCGTGCGGCGGTGTGACGGTGATCATCGGCGGCGCGTTGAGGGCCGCCGGGGCGGCGACGTGCACGGTGGAGCGGCCGTCGCTCGGGTCCGGGGACGCCTGGACGACCAGGTGCCGGACGACGAGCAGGTACGGCACCCGGAGGGCCGGGCCGCGCGCGGGCGTGGCCGTGATCCGGCCGCTGATCTCCGTGTCGGTGGCCGGGCGGTCGGCGCGCAGGGTCACGGTGACGGTCGTGGACCCTCCGGCGGGCACGGTGACCCGCGCCGGGGACACGGTGGTGGGCCCGGTACTGCTGAGGACGGTGGTCAGCGGTTCCTTGCCGGGGTTGGTCAGGCGTACCTTCGCGGTGCCGCCGACGGTCCTGTCCGCCAGGTCGGCGAGGCCGAACGACACGGCCGTCGGGGAGGCGCTGAGGGTGGCCGACGCCGCGGCGGCCACGTCCAGCCGTCCGTTGCCCTGGACGGTGGGGCCGGTGCCGGTGAGCTGCTTCGCGGTGCCGACCAGTGCGGACCTGATCCCGTCGGGGTCCTGGTCCGGGCGCAGTTGGCGCAGCAGGGCGGCGGCTCCGGCGACGTGCGGGCTCGCCATCGAGGTGCCCGACATGCGGTAGACGCCGGGTCCGTACATCGAGGTGGGGATCGCGGAGCGGATCTCCACACCGGGTGCGACCAGGTCGGGCTTGAGGCCGAAGCCCGTACCGGGTCCGCGCGACGAGAACGAGGCGATCTCGTCGGTGGAGTCGGTGCCGCGGAGGGTGACGGACACCTTTCCGGCGGCCAGTTCACGGCTCAGCTGGGCGTACTGGGTCGTGTCGATGCCCATGACGACCAGGCGGTCCATCCGCAACGAGTCGCCGGAGGCTGCGGTCCGGGTGAGGTCGGGGCGGGCGGGGGTCGGCAGAGCCTCGACCGTTCCCGGTGTGGCGGCGAACACGGGGCCGCCGTGGGCCGGAAGGCCGCCGAGCACGGCGAGCGCGCCGCGCTTCTCGGCCTCGCGCGCCCAGTCGATGTCGTGCTGGCTCAGGACGTCCGTGCTGGGCGGGACGAGAATGTCGGCCCGTAGGATCTTGCCGCGTACGTCACCGATCCGCTTCCAGTCCTCGGCGGTGCCCGCGCCGACGTCCACGAGAGGCGCGGTGACGGGCATGCGCGGCGGGTTCGCGGACAGGATGCCCCGGTACGTCTGGATCAGTTCGGGCTCTTTGCCCTCCAGGTACGCACTGGGTGTCCGAATCCCGCTGGTGGAGGCGCCGACCGCGATGACGCCTTCGGCCGACGCCGGAGTGCTGACGGTGCCGCTGCCGGGCCCCTCGTTGCCCGCCGCGGCGACGACGACCACTCCGGCCCGCACGGCGGCGGTCGCGGCGCGGCCCAGCGGGTCGGTGCCGTCGCCGGGGCCGCCGAGGCTCATGTTGATGACGTCGGCCGGGTAGGGGTTGGCCGGGTCGGCCGCCGCCTCGATGCCGGCGATGATGTCGGAGGTGTAACCGCTGCCGTCGGCGCCGGTGACCTTGTAGGCCAGCAGCCGAGCGTCGGGCGCCATGCCGGTGACGCCTCCCTTGCCGGCCGCCTTGCCCGCGATGATGCCCGCGACGTGGGTGCCGTGACCGTTGTCGTCCATCGGGTCGTCGTCACCATTGGCGAAGTCGAAGCCGCCGACGACCTTGTGGCCCTTGCCGAAGCCGCCGCCCAGGTCGGGGTGGCCGTAGTCCACGCCGCTGTCCAGGACCGCCACGACGGTCCCCTTGCCGGTGGCCTTCGCCCCGGCCGGATCCTCGCGCTTCCAGACCTCGGGTGCGCCGGTCAGCGGCACGCTGGTGTCGGTGCGTACCTGTATCCGGGTGTCGGGCCGGACGGCGGTGACCCCCGGCAGCGCGGCCAGCCGCGCCGTCTCGGAGGCGGGCACCGTCATGGCCACGGCATTGACGAGCAGGCCGAGTTTGCGGGGTGAAGCGGGGTGCAGACCGGCGTCCCGCACCGTCCCGACGAAGGCGTCCTGCCGTGCCGCCAGGGCCCGCCGGGCGTCGCCGACGGCTGAGGCGGTGCCGCCGGCCGGCGATGTGAGCGAGCGACCGGGGGCGGCTGCGACGGCGGCGTCCCCGGACAGTTCGACGATGACCCGCTGGTTCGGGTCGGGTGACTTCGCGGTCGCAGCGCCCGGTATCGCGGTGAGCGTCCCGGCGAGCGCGACGGTGGTGACCGTGACGGCCACCAGGCGTCGGTTTCTTCGTGGGTTCTTGGCCATGAAGAGAAGTCCTAGCGCCGGAGTCACTCTCCGTACAACAGATCCTCAAGGCCCATTGCTGCCGCTGGCACACGTGGGCCAGTATGCGCATATGACGAACGAGCTCACTGCCGCAGGCATCGATCCGTTCGACGAAAGCGTCTACCGGGCCGTGTTGACGAGGCGTACGGCGGTCCCGGCCGAACTCGCCGCCGACCTCAACTGCTCCCCTCTCCGCGCCGCCAGGGCGCTGGACCGGCTGCACGACCACGGCCTGGTCGGGCGGCTCGCGGGCGTCCGCCGCCGGTACGCGGCGATCGAGCCCGGAGCCGCGGTCGAGTCCCTGGTACGGGCCAGGGCCGAGGAGTTGGACCGGGTCCGCGCGGCGGCGGGCGAACTGTCCCGTCTCTTCGCGGCGGCACAGGCCGGTACCGCCGGGGAGGACGAGGTGGAGATCGTCACCGGTCGCGAGGCGCTCGGCCGCTGGTTCGTCCGCCTCCAGCAGGAAGCGCGCGAGGACGTCATGACCCTGGATCGGCCACCGTACGCACTGACCACCTCCAACCCGGTGGAGAGCACGGCGCTGGGGCGGGGCGTGCGCTATCGCGCGGTCTACGCCCCCGAAGCGCTGGAGTGGCCGGGGGTGCTCGAGGACATCCGCGGACTCGTGCGCCGCGGCGAACAGGCCCGGGTGATGCCGGGCCTGCGGATCAAACTGGCAATCGCGGACCGCAGGCTGGCGCTGATGCCGCTCTCCCTGGACCTCGACGGCGTGCGCGCTGCGGTCATCCGCCCCTCCACCCTGCTGGACGCCCTCACCGACTACTGGGAGCTGTGCTGGAAACAGGCGTTGCCGCTCGACGTCCCCGCAGAGGACCCGCTCGGTGAGGAAGACCGCCTCGTACTCACCCTGCTGGTGAGCGGCCTGAAGGACGAGGCCATAGCCCGCCAGCTCGGCTGGTCGGTCCGCACCATGCGCCGGCGGATGAGCCGGCTCCTTGAACTCCTGGGCGCGGCGAACCGGTTCCAGGCCGGCGTCGTCGCGGCCCGCCGGGGCTGGATCTGACCCGCCACCGCGTCGGAAGCGAATCGTCTGGCGGCGATCCAGCCACCAGCCACCAGCCATCAGCCCGACCCGCCGGCAGCGACGACGGCGCGATCACCGCCCACGCGGCGTCAGGAATCGGTCCTGTCGTTTCACGGTGGTGGAGACGTGCTCGCTCATGGTGGTGCAGCGGTCGTGTGTCACCGAGCCTTCAGCCGTACCAAGGTCATCTCCGGCGTGCGCAAAGCGTGCCTGGTGCGACCGGTCACCGAGGACGCCTTCGCCAAGCGCGGCCGGCGGGTCGAGGAGGAGGTGCGCGCCGCCGAGGATGGCTGCGACTCGACCGAACCCTCACCTCGACCGAACCCTCACCTCGGCTGAGCACGACGTCGGCTGAGCACGACGTCGGCTGAGCACGACGTCGGCTGAGCACCACGAGATCCGTCGCGTCAGCAGTCAAGCGTCCGCTTCCGATCATGCTCAACCCGTCCTCCGGGCCTTCCGGGACGCGGCATCCCCATCACCGACGGCCTCATCCTCCCGGCGGAAGGGGCGGCCGTCGGCGTACGAGCCGAAGTGCAGGGCCGGGGTAACCGGGTTGCGAGGCAGCCGGGGCTGCGGTGGAATCTGGCGGGCTGCGCACCTGTGGCCGGGCGGGGAAGGAACGCTTGATGGACGAGACGACAGCGCTGGACAGTGTGCTGCGGCACGCGCACCTGGCTCAGGTGAGTTCGTTGAGCGGGTGCGAGGCGGGCGGAGAGATCCGGGTGGACCTCTCCGATCCAGCGGAGTCGGCCCATCTCAGGAGGGCCATGGCGGTGGAATCGCTGCCCGGGTTCCACTGCATGTGTGGCGGGGACGTCCGCTTTGAGTTGTTCGACCGGGACGGTGAGCGGCTCGCAGTGGTCCTCCTGCACCACGGGACGTCGCTGAGGTGGGAGCAGTGGGAGAGCGACGCCGTCCTCACCGACGGCCGCCTGCTCCTGACGTGGCTGGCCGGGCACGGCATACCCGGTCCCAAGCAGCAGTTCGAGGCCGAACGGCAGCGAGCGGAGGAAGGGGCGGAGGAGGAGCGCACCTGGCTGGCCGCGATGCCCGCCGGACTGGAAGGGACCGCAGACCGGATCCTCGACCTCTCCCGCACCGGCGGCGGGCCCTCCGCGGAATTGCTCGCGGAACTCACGCACCGACTGCTGCTGACGTTCCCCGACCCGGTGGAGCGGGTGCTGGCCCTGCTCGACTGGCACGGCTCCGGCAGCGGGCGCTGCTCCGGCTACGCCGTCCACGAGGGCGTGCCTGGCGAACTGCTCGGCAGGGTACCGATCGCCGACCTGCTCGCCGGGCTGGCCGACCCGCGGGCCGAGGATCGGCACGAGGCCGGGGCCGTGCGGCATCTGGTGGGCTGGAAGACCCGCCCGCACCAGAAGCGGGACGTCGCCGACCTGCCCGAACCGCTGCGCGCCCGACTGCTGGCGCACGCCCGCCGCTCCGGAGACTCCGACAAGCAGCGTCGTGCAGAACGGTGGTTGGCACCCCCGAGGGCCTGAGATCAGCCGGAGCGTTCAGAGGCCCGGCGAGGCGGTGCTGGATCGGCCGGTGTCTCCACGAACTCGGGATCCGACCCCGGCAGGACCGCTCCACCGCACTGTTCACCCTCGCCGCCGAACCTGTCCGCCGCCATCCTCGCCCGAGTACTCGGCGCCCCCATCCAGGCCGCCGTCCCATGGCAGAAGACATCAGCCGGCGACTGGGCCCTCGTACGCGCCGATGTCAGCCGCCGTGTCTGTCCCGGAGAACCAATGAAGCTAACCGTCACCATCCACCAAGCGCGTCTCGGATCAAAGGAGTTCAAGGTCATCCGACCCGCCGGGCCCCTGGTCCACGCAGTGCTGATCGACCACGACCGGCACCTGGGCACCTACCTCGATCAGGACGCCGCCCAACGAATCGGTGGGCTGTGGAGGCTCGCAGCCTCTTCACCGCGCTCGCTGGTCCACCTGCCGATGCGGGGGAACCGTGGCCCCTCCCACGCGCTGTCAGAAGACGGCGTACGGCAGCTAGATCTCGTGCTGCTGCACCACTCGCTGCAGTTCGCACCCTCACGCTGGAAGGAGATCCGACGACGGCTCGGTCCAGGGCGGCTGCAGACCGTGACACTGCCCGGCCCAGAACACACCGACGAAGCCGTGATTGATCACGAAGCACGGCATTACAAGGAGAACCGGGATCTGTTTCACCAGCATCTCCATGCCGAGACCCTGTTCATGACCGGCAGCGCGAAAGTATTCGGCGACACCGCCCGGCACTTCTTCGACGTCGCCCGAAACGGCCCCGGATACGTCCCCGTCCATCCGAGCTACCCGCACTTCTGCACCGAGCTCCACTCCGACGCCGGCATTCTCGGCGATGCGCGCGAGATCCACATCGAGTACTGCGACCAGTGGGACGCATGACTCTGAACGACCGGACGCCGCCGACCAGACATCTATGGTGCCGCCGGCGGACCAGTGCCGGAAGCGTTCGGAGACCGCCATCCATGGCACGTAGCGTTCGGGGAGGCCACGCCACGCGACGCCAGTGGACAGCTGCCACAAGACACCAGATCCCGTCGACGACCCTGTGCCGGTACCGCAGGGGGCGCCCACCCGGCCTGGTGCGGGCAAGGGGCTGTGGTCGAGTGGGAATGCCTTCTGGCCGGCGGCAGTTTCGGGGACTCGTCGAAGCCGATGTGCCTCGGATCGTCGCCGGCCAGCACGATGACGGGTGCGTCGTCTTCGCGATGTCGCCCCGCCTGTCCGCTGCACTCTCGGACGTACGGGCCTCATGATCTGCCGAACAGCTTTCGGCCGCCGCCGATGGACAGCGCGGATCGGGGTACACGGGCGGGCATGTCGACGAAGACTGAACGCCTCATGTCCCTGCGGGCCGCACGGCAGCTGCGCCGGGTTCGCGACTTCTACTCGGCCGGCGTCCTGCTGTGGGCGGCAGCCGCGGCCTGGACCGGATGGACCCATCCCGGGAGTCGGCAGATGTGGGTCTCCCTTCTCCTCTTGGGGGTCTTCGCCGGCCTGCTCGCCACGGCCTCCGTCTGGCTGCGGCACTTCCAGGACGCCCCGGACCACAAGCCCGCGCATCACGCCGCCCCGGGCCGCGCACGCACGCATCACGCCGCCCCGTGGCGCGAATCCGCTCCACGCCACGTGCGCGCCTGAGATCGGGACCCCGACCCACCAACTTTCCCCTACGACTCGCTGCCATGTCAGAAGTCTTTCGGCGCGGGGTCGTCACCGAGGATGAGAGAAGCAGTACGACACCCGCACTCAGACTCACGCGAGGAGCCCCCAATGACCACCTTCGTCATCACCGTTCCCGGCACGTTCACCTCGGCCATCGCCGACTCCGAGCGCGCTGTCCTCGAGCGGAAGCTGGCCCCCCAGCACACAGAAGTGAGCGAGAGCGAAGGCGTGAACCTGCTGACGCTCAACGAGGACGGCACGTTCGCCATTCGGCTGGAGGTCGAGGCCGCCGACCGTTACGAGGCGAAGCTGGACGCGACAAGGCTCGTCTCGGCCGCACTGCGGGAGGCGGGAATCGCGGAAGCCGACGCTCCGCTGGCGCCGCCGGTCGTCACCGGCATCGACAGCGATCTCTGACGTGCGGGTGAGCGGTCGTCTCGGCTGACAAGGCGATCTCCTGGCCCTGAACGTCGACCGGTGACACACCTCCAAGTCAAGGGTGCCGGGAACATGGCCAACGCCTGGAGCTCACCGTCAGCACGGGAGCGGACGAGGAACGGCGTGTGATGCTCCTCTCCACGCTGCGGACCTGGTTCGACCAGGCCGAGGCGCACGCGCCGACGTGGTACCGCGCGATGGACGATCCGGCGGTGGGCCAGGCGCTGCGACTGCTCCATTCCGATCCGGCCCACCCCTGGACCGTGGCGAAGCCGGCGGCCACATCGGGGCTGTCCCGCGCCGCCCTCGCTCGCCTCTTCACCGCACAGGTCGGCCAACCGCCGATGAGCCACCTCGCCTCCTGGCGCATCGACTTGGCGGCCGACCTGCTGCGCGAGACGGACGCCACGGTCGGCTCAATCGCCCGGAGGGTCGGCCATGCCAACACTTTCGCTTTGAGCGTCGCCTTCAAACGTCTCCGCGGCATCACTCCGACGGAACACCGCGCCACAGTGCCGTCCCCGAGGCTTCAGGGCTGAGGCAAGGAATCCGGCGCCGCCTGCACGGCCGCGAAGACGGGCTATCGCCATCAGCGGAGGGGGCTTTGGCTTCTGGCAAGAACTGCTGCGAGGGACGGGCCGCACACCGCACCCGAACGGACGAGAGGGCACCGCGCGGTCACGGGCCATTGGCCGGGCTTCACCGGAGCGATCTGCACGTCGCCGACGCCGGCCTCGGCAGTCTTGCGGACCTTGTCCGTCTCGGCCGCGGTCAGCGCGTAGGTGACGACGGAGCCCTCAGGCTCGTCCCGTCCTTCTTGCGTCCACGCCAGCCGGTAGCTCTCCACGGCCGCGTGCCCGGCGGCGGACCCCGGGGAGTGGCCTGCCGCACCGCGCTGCCGGCCCCGGGTCAGGACAGGGTGGCGAGCAGGCCGATCTCCGGGGCCAGGACCCCGGGTTGGGCGAGCGTACGGAAGGCCGGCTCGACCTCGGCGAGGTCGAGGGCGCCGGACCGGACGGCGTGGTAGCGGACCATCGTCCAGACGAAGACGTCGAGGCTGTCGAACCGCGTGTGCGGCTCCAGGACCTCTTCCTCGTGGAACCACACCGCGACCCGGCCGTCGGCGAGCACGACGAAGTAGTTGCCCCCGCCGTCGGCGCCGACGGACCACACGTCCTCGTCCGAGAGCTCCGTCTCGTAGTCGGAGTCCAGGACGCGGCAGTCGTTTGCGGCGAAGTCGAAGGCGTACGACCAGTCCTCGATGCCGAGGACCGCCGGCAGGGTGCCCGAGCGGACGCGGCGGTCGAAGGCGGCCAGCGCGGCCGCCGCGTCCATCGGGAGCCGCGCCAGGAAGGGGTCGACCGGGCGGGCGTCGGCCGGGATGCCGGCCCTCGGCGCGCCGGCGAACCAGCGCGCCAGGTCGGCGTCCAGGTCGCGCTCCACGTACCCGGCCAGCTGATCAACGGTGAGTGACATGAGGCGAGGCTAGCCGAGGCTGTACGGGCGGCCCGCGGCGGCGGTGTTCCCCGGACTCCCACGCCGGCTGCCGGCCGACAGGCGGGTCGCGGCGCAGCGCCTACGACAACGTCGTCGTGCCCGGCGCGGCCCCCTCGACGTCGACCACTTCGTACCGTCGGCCGAGATCTCCGACTCCGAGCAGACCCGTGGAGTGCGGCCCGGCGTGAGGCGTACGCGAACGACCAGGACAGCCCCGGCACACCGATCGCCGTCACTGCGGCGTCCACCCGGTCCAAGAGCGATGGCCGCCGCAGTCACAGTGCTGAGGAAGATACAGCCGCGACTGTCGTAACGAACCCGCCCGCGAGCGGCCCAGGCCCTTGCTTCCAGCACCACCTCCACCAGGCGGGCGACGAGACACTGCCACGATGTCTTGCCCTGGTATTCCACCCCTGCGACGCCGCCGCGTTTGCCGAGCGTGCTCGTGGCGTGTCACACCCGCGCGTCCGGACCCGTGCTCTGGAACGGTCGCCGTACACCGGATGACCGGAGCCGTGGCGTGCGGCAGGAATGCGCCTGGCCGGGGCGGCGTGGAGCTGACGGATGGAGAGCGACCGTCATGTCGGATTCCCGCCGGACAGCGGGCTCAAGTGGCGGTTGGCTAGCCGCATGATCGCATCGCAGACGGACAAAGCCCTGCTCTTCCAGTCCCTACACAGCCCCGCACGCCCCCTTGCGCTCGCCAACGCCTGGGATGTCGCGAGTGCCCGTGTCATAGAAGCTGCAGGGGCCCCCGCACTCGCCACCACCAGCGCCGGGATCGCCTGGTCGCAGGGTTGTCCGGACGGAGAGAGCCTGTCGCCCGACCGGGTGCTGGAACTGATCGCGCGGGTCGTCGCTGCGGTCGGCGTCCCGGTGACCGCCGACATCGAGGGCGGGTACGGGCGGGACGCGGCAGGTGTCGCCGAGACCGTCGCCAGGGTGCTCGACGCGGGCGCGGTGGGCGTCAACATCGAGGACGGTACCCGGCCTCCGGCCGAACTCGAAGCGCGGCTGGCTGCCGCCCGAGGCGCTGCGGAACAAGCACACCTGCCCCTCTTCCTCAACGCCCGCACCGACACCTACCTGTTCGGCCTCGGCGACCCTGCCACTCGGCTGAGGGACACCCTGGACCGGGCACGCAGGTACGTGGACGCCGGCGCCGACGGCATCTTCGTCCCCGGAGTCACCGACCCCGCCACCATCGCGGAGCTGGCTGCCGGAATCTCCGTACCGCTGAACATCATGGCCGTCCCCGGAGCGCCGGACGTCGCAGAGCTGGGCGCTCTCGGCGTCGCACGCGTCAGCCTCGGCTCGGGCATCGCCCAGACCGCCTACGCCGCGACCCGCCGCGCCGCACAGCAGCTGTACGACACCGGCAGCTACCGCCCGCTCGTCGACGCCATCGACTTCGCCGACCTCAACGGCCTGTTCACCAGCACGCGCTGACCGTGGGGCTGGACAGGCCGCGACGACGCTCCCGGAACTCGCCAACATGTGAGGCATTCTCGACGGGGTAGCGGTCTCCACACCCAGCTACACATGCCCTTCGTTCTCGCGTACCTGGCCATCAAGACGATCACCAGCCGATGGTGAACTCTCGGATGTGCGCGACAGGGAGTGTGTGGGTGGTGGAGAACGTCTTCGCCCCCGACTGGCAGGCCGTCGAGTGGCTGAATGCACGCCATCCTCCGCGAAGGTCCGTACGGTGAGAATGCAGGGCGCTGTCTTCCCGGTCCTCCCGCGCCGGAGACCTCGCCGTGCCGCTACCCGACGGCGGCGTCCGTATCTACCGGATCTACCGGATCTACCGGCTGTGGACTGTGGGTTCGTGGTCCGACCGGAATCCTCCACCGGCCACACCCGGTTTGCTCACGGGGACCAGCAGTGGCTGCAGCAGGGGTCACTCATCGTCTGTCGGACCCCCTCCGCTGATCACGTCCGGCACGAAGTGTCACTTGATCGACGAGGGGTGCTCCGGCGACGCGGTGACGATCCAGACGTGCCCGGGAATGCAGACACCGTCGATGGTCTCGAACTCCCTGAGTGCGTCCTGCACTTCGGCGCGGACGCGGGAGATGGTCGCCGAGTCGACATCGCCCAGGTTGTAGCGCACCGGACCCATGGCGAGGATGAACTCGGTGGCGTCGACCGCGTCGGAGCCGAAGGTCATGGGAGCCTCGACGGGGGCTATGTCGATGTCGGTGAACCCGGCGGCGGTGAGAACCTGGCGGATGCGCGCGGGGTCGAGGAGGGACCCCATGCCTCTGGCAGCGGGGGATGCCTCGCGCAGGAACGGTGCGAGTGCGGCGGTCGCACGGGCGTAGGCACCGTCCGGATCCGCGGGCTGCGGGCCGAGGAACGCGAGTCGGCCGGCGGGCACGAGCGAGTGCCTGAGGTGGGTGAAGGCCGCGATGTGGTCGGCGAAGAACATGACACCGCCGCGGCTGAGGAGGACGTCGAAGCCGCGCACGGGTAGCGGATGTACTTGGGCGTCGCCCTGCTCGAAGGTGACGTTGCTGAGGCCTTCCGCGGCGGCGTCACGGCGGGCGCGTTCCAGCATGGGCGCGGACAGGTCAAGTCCCACGACGTCTCCGTCGTGTGCCTGCCGCGCGGCGATGCGTGTCGTCTGCCCAGTGCCGCACCCGACGTCGAGGACCCGGTCGTCGGCCGTGACGCCCGCGGCGGCGAACAGGGGCGCGTTGAACGCGCCCATCATGGCGTCGTAGCGCTCGGAGTGTTCGGCCCAGTGGATGCCCTCCCAGTCGTTCCATGCCTCTGCCTGCTGACGGTTGGCGATGGCGCGCATGACTCACCCCTCCAGTGACTAGAGTCAATCTCTAGAGTTCGACTCTAGATATAGGCTCCCGTCATGACTGAGGTCAAGGGAAAACGGGGCGACAAGGCTCGGGAGACGCGGCGGCGGATCATCGACGCGGCCGCCGAGCTCTTCGTCGAGCGGGGCTACGGGGCGACCAAGCTGCAGGAGATCGCTGACCGGGCAGGCGTGGCGGTGCAGACGATCTACTTCGTCTTCCGGAACAAGCCCTCGCTGCTCAAGGAACTGGTCGACGTCGCGATCGCGGGAGACGACGACCCCGTGCCCACGTTGGACCGGCCATGGTTCACGGAGGTCATGGCTTCACCTACCGCGGAGTCCGCCCTGGCCGCGCTCCTCGCCGGCACCCGCAGGACACTCGAACGTGTCGCGGCCATTGATGAGATGGTCCGTGCCGCGACCGCGACCAACCCGGAGATCCGGGAGCTGTGGCCGGACGAGACCGACCCGCGATACACCGTCATCTCGACAGCCGCCAAGGTTCTGACAGAGAAGCCAGGCGCCCGCCCCGCCCTCTCCGCAGGAGAGACGGCAGACATCATCTACGCATTGCTCAGTCCGGAGCTCTTCCTGGTGCTGACCCGCGATCGCGCGTGGCCGGCAGACAAATGGGAGCGATGGGCGTACGACACCCTTTGCTCTCAGCTGTTGGCCAGCGGCCGGAACCTGACTCCCTGACCATGATCGGGGAGAGAGAACCTGGTGCCGCATCAGGCAACGCCTGCCTCCACCCGCGGTGCGACGCCGTCGTGGTCTGCCGCCGCTCGATTCAGGTCCGTCCATTCTGATTCGACTAGGCTGGTCGACCTGGCACACGTGAACGAAGGACGCATATGGCTCGCCCCTACAACCCCGGACCGAAACAATTCGTCTTCGCTGTCGGTGACGGCAACGACCGACAGGTCCGCGTGAGCGACGCCCAGGAAGCCTACGTAGCGTTCTCGGCGTTCTTCCGGGATCGAGAGTCCGACACCTACACCATCAGTGAGGAGCCCTCGGGGCAGAGTCTGGTGCTCATGCCCGGGCAAGGTGTGATCTCTCGGATCAATGGTGCGGACCAGCCTCGGTCGGAATACCTCCGGGTCGACAGGGGGAATCGCTACCTTCCGAGCGCGATGCTTTTCTTCGAGAACGGATATGCCGGTCTCGACCGCTTCGGCCAGTGGTTCTCCGACCTCGCCGATCTCGACGCGTCACCGGAGACTCGCGGTGTCGCCCGCGCCGCCACGTTCACGACGGAAGCAGCTGCGATCGAAGAAGTCGCCCGGATCTGGGGAGATTCGGGCTGCGTGGACCCGAGCGACCAGTACTACGTCTTCTTCGACTCGCATGGTGTCGACGACGACCGAGCCGAACGAGCTGAATTGCTCAGACTGATCGAGTTCCTCGGCATCGCACGGGTCGACGCTCCGACCGAGGCTGCCGGGGGCGAAGTCTGGGTGCGCACCGACCCACGCCTCGACGTCGAATGCGCACGGTGGTCGTGAACAGATGGCGCGGGGTGAGGCCGCAGCATCGCCATGCCGGCCGGCGCCGTTCCGCGGAAGGCTGAGTCCATGAGAGACATCGTTTTCACGCGCATGAGCGGCTGGATCCCGAACGTGATCCGCGAGGACGGCGAGCTGCAGCTGATGCTCGGCGCCGGGGCCGATGCCAACCACGAGCCCCGCACGTTCACGTTCTCGATCAGCGAAGCCCACCTTGCGGTGATCCGGGAGGACCTTGCCAGGCACCTGCTGCTGTGGAGTGCGGTCCTTCCGCTGTGCGATGCCGCCGGAACCCGCGGCCGGCTCGACGAGAACGCTGCGACAGCGCTCCTGGACACGATCCTCCTTGGCGAGCCCGCGGACGTCGACGCGTTGTTCCGGCGCATCCGGTGGGACAGGAGCCGGCTCATCGCCCACGGGGCCGACATCGGTCTACTGGAACGCGGTCAGGTCTGCGCGGCGATGCGCACGGCGACGGAGACGTCAAACGGGAAGCGAGCTCAGGAGTACCACGCGGACCGCCGTCGTGCAGAGCGCGGAGCAGTCCTCGGTCCGCTCGACGCCGCTATTTTGAGGTTTACAGGCCGGTATCTGCACGGCGCGACGGTTCCGAGGCGGATACCCGATGCCGTTGACCCCGCGCTGCTGCCCGAGGTCATGCGGGTGATCGCCACTGCGGAGCAGGCGTGCGCCGGGATGCGGATCGGCCGCGATCCGCGACGGGGAAGCCGCGCCACGGACAGACGCGACTGGCATCGGATGGAGGCAGCAGTCGAAGCGGCCGTGCGCCGTGCACACCCTGAGCTCGTCGATGACGCGGTGCGTACCGTGAGCTTCCTCATGTGCTCGGAGGCCGCAGCCCGCTCCAGGAACACACCCATGGAGGATGACGAGGACGCAGTCGGCCTCAGCGTCGACGTCGGCGGGAGTGCGAGAAAGACGGTCCTGTCGTTCACCGACGACAAGGGCGTCGAGAAGAAGTGGCTACGGGACAGCCCCCGCTCTGCCGCGGCGGAGTTCTGGGAGTTCGTCGCCGATCGCTCCGCAGCGGACAACGAAGTGTTCACCATCGAGGACGAAGAGATGGGGGAAGGAATCCAGCTCCACCTCTACGCGGACTCCATCGCCCGGATCACGACGCTGCGCAAGGGTGATGGCAGGTCGGATCCGCAGTACCGGGTCGAGTACAGACTGGTCGACGGGATCGGTGGGTACCGGAACCTCGTGAGCGCCTTCGTCCGTGGCGGCTACGCCGCACTCGAGCAGCACGGCCCCTGGATGTCGGACGTCGCCGAGTTCGAGCGCGCGCGCCGGCGGCGCAACGCCCAGTAGCCCCAGCGGGGAAGCCGCGCCCGAGCCGCCGGACGCCCCTGAGAACAGCGGGCATGGAGCCCACGCACGAAGCGTTGTCCAACCTCACCTCGATGCGGGGTGAAGGACGCGGACTGCCTTCACGGCGTCGGTCGTTCGGTTGGTGTTGCCACAGATCAGCAAGTCCGTTCTCTGCACCGAGGCCAATGACTGGCCGGCCAGGACCACCGGCACCTGCCGATGCACCTCAGGCTTCTGAGAGCACTGGCTCGTGGGGGAGGGTGGGGCTCAACCAGCCCCACCCCGCATTTATTCGGCGGCCTTGAATCTTGAGAGCGAGGAATGGGGATTCACTGACGGCTCGCACGTCCTCGACCCCGGCGTCATAGAAGTCGTTTCTCTTGGTGAACGGGCGCGGCGCAGCATGACCATCGGGAGAGGCCACTGTGGAGAGAGCGGGACGGCAGATGTCTGGAGCTGTGACGGCGACTCTGACGGAGTTGTGGCAGCAGCACTGGCCCAACTGTCCTCCGGTTGGGTACAACCTCCGTGACCCGTACCGGAATGTCTGGGTGCGCTTCCACAGCCTGCCGGAGTCGAAGCGATACGCGGAGGACGAGAGCGAGTACACCGTCGTCCTGGAGCGGTACAACACCGTCCTCGATGAGTTGTTCGCCGGTGGGGACGTCTACGTGATCACCCCGGTTTGGGCGACCGAAGCCGAGGTTCCGCCATTCCGGTCAGACGCCGGCTACTGGCAGAGCCTGTTGGTGGGGGACGATCCAGATCCGGAGTTCCGTACCTACTGCCACCTCTTCGCCGCCCGCCGGCCTTGGCGGTACGGCTGCCTCGACGAGCTGCTCCGTGACATCGCGGACGACGAGGTCGCGGGAGTCCTCATCACCGACATCCAGATGGGACGCGTCTACCACCCCTACGACGGAGGCGCCGATGTCTTCCTCGCCACCCCCGAGGAGCGGGATCAGACACGCGATCGGCATGCCGACTGGCTTTCCAGTCACCCGTCGGGCCTCTGACAGGACTGGCTCACCACCCGCCCTCGTCGTGGGAGTCAGGTAGTCAGCCGGCAGAGCCATCGACGCAGATGGCCGTAAAAGACCGCCGATCGACATCGCTGAGAGGTCGAGGGGATCGCCTTCGTGGAGGTGTAGTGGCAGGGGCGGCAGGATTCGAACCTGCGGCGTACGGGTTTGGAGTCCGCTGCTCTGGCCAGCTGAGCTACGCCCCTTCGGTGGATGGAGCATGGCACCCAGGCCGATCTCAGCGCCACCCGATTTGGGGACCGCCGGACAGGTCGTGCGCGGCCGGGCGGGGTCTCGGGCGCGGCGGGACAGGTCTGGCGAGCGACGCCGGTACCAAGGTCGCCGTGGTGTAGCCGGCCCCCGCGAAGAACGTCAGGCCGATTCGCAGCCCGATGCATTCGCCGAGCGCGCCGGTTCCCTACCCAATGCCGATGCCGCAGAGCAGACATAGGGCCCACCAGCCCATCAGCACCCGCCACGTTCTGAGCTCCTTGTGGTCCTTCTGCTGCGTGGCGCCACACCTGTGGCTGCTGAATGAGGTTCCGGACTGCGCACCCCGTCGCAGCTCCCGCCCGGACCCGTTTCTCGCCAACCGCGCGCTACGGTGCACTTCACGCGGTGTGCCGGGCTCTTCGAACCGCGGGGTTCTCCAGCGACGATCTGAGCCGGCTCGGAGCACAGTGGGCCGGCCCGCCCACACCACATGTGCGGGCCGGTCTCCACCATGCCGGGGCCAGCGGTCGGGGGAGGCCGCGGGCCCTGCAGGAGCGGTCACGTTCTCCGCTCCCGGTCCTTGTGCCCGCGAACCTCGGCACCATGCACGCCGTTTCACACTGCGGCGCGGGGAGCCGCACGCCGGGAGATCCTGGCCGCCCTGGTCCTCCGGCCCAGCTGGGGCGGATGCGTGCCACCACCCCACTGCGGTGTCCGGCCGGGGGTACCGACTCGCATCGCGCCCACTGCGCGTCAGCCGTCGCCGCATACGAAAAGAGACCGGCAGCGGGGGGTTGGAACGACGCCCCTGTCTGGCGGTCGGCCCAGTGCACGGGGTGGACCGATGCTCACCCGTGACCTGCGGAAAGATCCACGACGGGGGTTACGGCAGGTTCCGTCGTCGCGCACACAGGATCGTCACCGAACCGACATACCAAGCGGTCGGAAACCCCTTACGCAGGAGCTATACCCATGAGTAACGTACGCGGACCACCAGCGCCACCCGCCCGTCCCCCGAGGCGGCAAGGAGCAAGATCGATGTCGTACCACCAGCCTTTCCCCAGCCCACCGCCCGTACCGCAGCACCCGAACGCCGGGCGGCACCGCCAAGAGGCGGCGTCGCAGTCCTGGGAGGGTGGATCGCCGTCCTGGGGCACCGATCCACAGGCAGCCTGGGACGCGTCCCCGCAAGCGTGGGACTCCTCGCCGCAGGGCTGGGACTCCGTGCAGCAGCCCTGGGACGCGTCCCCGCAGCCGCAACCGCCCGCCGCCACCGACGATCGTGATGATCTGCACCGGCTCGGATCGGCCTACCGCAGGCTCCGCCGCGTCGCCACCTTCACCGCGCTCGGCTACTTCGTCATCTTCCTCTTCCTGTCCGGCTACGCCCCCTCGTTGATGAACAGCAACATCGCCGGTGGCCTCACCACCGGTCTGGTCCTGGGGCTCCTCCAGCTGCCCGTGGCACTGGCTGCGATCGCGCTGTACGAGCGGATCGCGCGCAACCGCGTCGACCCGCTCGCCGCGGCGATCCGCGAACGCGCCGAACAGGCGGCCGCGGCAGCCGCCCCCCGTCCGGAACGCCCGAGCCGCTCCGGACGTCCCGTGTGGCAGCAGCCCACCGGAGGTGCGCGCGCATGACCAGCTTCAGCTCCGAGGCTCAGACCATGTCGCTGATCGCGTTCATCGCGGTCATCACCGTCACGCTGCTGCTGTGCGTGATGACCGGACCCGATCGTGACGATCTGGGTGATTTCTACACCGGCTACCGCTCGCTTTCCCCCGTGCAGAGTGGCCTCGCGATCGCCGGCGACTACATCTCCGCCGGCACCGTGCTCGGCACCATCGGCATCATCGCGCTCCTCGGCTACGACGGCGTCACGCTCGCCCTGAGCACCGCGCTCTCGCTGGTCCTGATGATGTTCCTGCTCGCCGAACCACTGCGTAACGCCGGCCGGTTCACGATCGGCGACGTCTTCACCCGGCGCCTCCCCGGTCCCGCCGTGCGGATCACCACGGCCGCGGTCACCCTGACCGCACTGCTGCCGCTGGTGATCTTCCAGCTCGCGGGCGCCGGCGATCTCCTCTCCGTCGTCCTCGGCTTCGACTCCGACGGTTTCAAGACCGGCGCGATCATGTTCCTGGGCCTGCTGATGATCGCGTACGCGGCGATCGGCGGCATGAAGGGCACCGCCTTCATCCAGATCGTCAAGACCGTCGCCCTGCTCGGCGCGTCCCTCGCGATCGCCGCGCTCATCCTCCACCGCTTCGACTTCAGCCTGCCCTCCCTGCTGGACGCCGCCAAGCGCGGCAGCGGGGCGGGAGACGCCTATCTCGCATCCGGTCTGCAGTTCGGCGGCAACGAACTCGACATGATCAGCACTCAGCTGACCGTCGTGCTCGGCGCCGCGGTGCTGCCGCAGATCACCATGCGCATGTTCACCGCGCGCAGCGCGGCAGCCGTGAGGCGCTCGATGTCCTGGGCCGTGTCGACCGTCGTCGTGACCTGTCTGCTGATCGCCGTCATCGGCTTCGGCGCGGCGGCGATCGTCGGCCACCAGGGGATCGTCGCCGGCGACCCGCAGGGCAAGACAGCGTTCCTCATGGTCAGCCAGGCCCTCATGGGCACGGACCAGACGACCGTCGAGACACTACTGTTCACGGCCGTGGCGACAGCCATCTTCCTCACCCTGCTGGCCTCGGTCGCCGGGATCACCCTTGCCTGCGCCAACACTCTGGCGCACGACCTCATCACGCACGGGCTGCGCCGCAAGGCGCGACTGAAGGACTCCGCGGAGATGGCCATCGCCCGGACCGCCGCGGCGGGCGTCGGGCTCGTGGCGATCGCGATCGCCGCCGGTGCACGGCATCTGAACCTTCAGGCACTGCTGACCCTGTCGTTCTGCATCGGCGCGTCCGCGGTCGCACCGGCCCTCATCTACAGCCTCTTCTGGCGCCGCTACTCCCGTACGGGACTGCTCTGCACCCTCATCCTGGGCAGCGCCTCCGCGTTCATCCTCATGACCGGCAGCAACCTGGTGTCCGGATCTCCCCAGGCGATCTTCCCGGACCAGGACTTCAACTGGTTCCCGTTCACCACGTCGGGCATCATCTCGGCCCCGCTGGGCTTCCTTGCGGGGTGGCTCGGCACGGTGCTCCACGAACGCGACCCGGCCGACCAGCGCATGCGGTACGACGCGGTGGAGGAGACGATCCTGGCCGGCACACCCGCGGCGAACAGCGCCTCCGTGTCCTGACACGCACGCCCCGACGAAAGGGCGCCCGGCCTTGATGTGCCAGGCCGGGCGCCGGACCCTGCGCATCGCTCCAGGCGGGTCCAGCGGGACGGCCTTGCGCGTCGAGGCCACTGCTTGGACCGAGGCCCACCAGACCTCTCCCCCCCCCCGCGAGCCCGACCGGCGGAACCTGACCGACCGAGCCGGAAAGGGCAGGTGCGATGCCCGGCCGCTGTGGCCGTGATGGTGGTTCGGGATCAGCGAGGGGTGAGGAGGCAGAATTCGTTGCCTTCCGGGTCGGCCAGAACCGTCCAGGCGATGGTGGACTGGTCGATACCGGGGTCGGTGGCGCCCAGGGCGCGCAGTCGGGCTTCTTCTGCTTGCAGGTCGTCGCCGGGGTAGGGGCTGACGTCGAGGTGGACGCGGTTCCACACGCTCTTGGTGTCGGGAGTGCGGAGGAACTCCAGGTAGGGACCGACGCCGAGGGCGGATCGCATGGAGGCGTGGTCGTCGGTGACCTCGCGCAGTGTCCAGTCCATCGCCTGGTCCCAGAAGCGGGCCATTGTTCGTGGGTCGGTGCAGTCGACCACCACCGCGGCGATCGGCCCGGTGTCCTGGTAGAGCGGACGGGGCTCCAGGACGCAGAACTCGTTGCCTTCCGGATCGGCCATGACCGTCCAGGGGACGTCGCCCTGACCGATGTCGGCGAGCGTTGCGCCGAGATCTCTCAGGCGTGCGACCAACTCCGCCTGATGGGCCCTGGAGGTGGTGGCCAGATCAAGGTGCACCCGGTTCTTCACCGTTTTGGGTTCGGGGCGGGCGACGATGTCGATGCAGACGGCCACGGGGTCGGGGTAGGAGAAGCCCACGGGTTCGAGGTTGGTCACACCGGGTCCCTCGCTGTCCACACCCCAGCCGAGTGCCTGCGCCCAGAACCGACCCAGCGCGGCGTCGTCCTGGGCCTTCATGTTGATCTGCACGAGTCTTGTCGCCATGCCGCAGATCCTAGAAGCTGCCGCCGGCCCGACCCGCTCCCTGTCCCACCCGCCCCGGCAGAACTCACGCATTGAACGGCGTCCGGCATCGGGCTGCGTCACGCCGTGCCAGGACGGGTCCACTGCGACGGCGGTGTTGGCGGCCCGGCCGGAACCCTCAAAGCACAGCCCGCAAAGCACCACCCCAACGCACCCGACCTACCCGACCCGCCAGGCCGGCCCGTCACGGCCCGGCGCGCCGGACGTCCCGGCCGCGCCGGCGCCGTATGGCGGCCGCAGCAGTGACCAGGGTTGCGAATACCAGCCACGCCGGACCCGAGGTGAGCGCCGTGGCGAGCACGGCGAGGTGTACATGAGCGGCCCCCGGGAGTGGGGAGCAGGCGCCACTCCCGGCCGAGCAGGACAGGGCCTGGACCGCCGTGGCCAGCGACAACGGCGCCACCGCCCCACAGCCCAGAATCGCCACCATTCCCCGAGCCAGCCGCAGCGGCGCGTAGTCGCGGGTCGCCCACAGCGCGGCCCACACCTGCGCGAGACCGAAGACCACCGTCACGACCCACCACGCGGCCGAGACCGGGCCCAGCATCACGACCACGGCCGCGACGGCCGCTACCGCCCCGGCGGGGACGCCCAGCCGGACCATACGTCCCGCGGTCGGAACAGCCGGGCCGAAACCCGACGCGGGTCTTCGCCCGCCCAGTCGGCGGGCCAGCGCGTGCCCGGTCACCGGGACGAGCGCCCCGGTCAGCACCAGCGGAAGCAGCAGCGTCGTCAGCCGGTCCGAGAGCAGCTGACCGGACCCCCAGAAGAACAGGACGACCCCAGGCATCTTGGGGGCGACGAACGCCGAGCCGTAGATCAACAGCCCCGGCAGCCTCAGAAGGAACTCGATCACGCCGAACAGCCCGGCCGCCGAGCCCGCCAGGACAGCGGCCAGCACGAGCCGCGGCCGGCCGCCGGCCTCCAGGACCGGCTGCCAGGACACAGCCACCGCCGCGAGCCAGCGCACCAGCCCCCAGCCTGCCAGGCACATCACGGCCGTGTACGGCAGGACGTACGAGAGCCCCGCTCCGCCGATCCCGAAACCGAGCCACACGACGTACGTGGCCAGGAGGTTGGACACACACACGCCCAGGCCGAGTCCGAGCCCCGCGGCCCGTGTCCGCGGTATGCCGTCCTCTACGGCGGCCCGCCACACCACCGTGCCCGCCGCGACGAGCAGCAACACAGCCACCGAAGCCGGGCCCGTCGACTCACCCCAGGCGGTCCGCGGAGCGGTGTTCCGGAACGTACCGCCACCAGGGCCGAGCTCGAACAGGTAGAAGAGGAAGGCCACGGCCGCGCCGACCGCGGCCATGTCCCAGAACCCGGGCGGCGGCTGCGGCCGCCCCTGTGCAAGGGCCAGAAGCCGCTGCCCCGTCGTGGGGTGCACCCTGCGCAGCTCCGCCAAGCGGCGCCGCCCACCGACCGGCCGCACGGGGCGGTCCGGGGCGGCGTACGTCGCGAAGAGGTGGCGCAGGCCTTCCGCCGAGCCCTCCCACTCGCGGACGCGGGCATCGGCGTACAGCTCGCGGCTGCGCAGAACGGCGCTGCTCAGCAGTGTGACCAGGAGCCCCATCAGGCCCAACAAGACCGCGAAGACGACGATCGCGGCGATGCGGTCCGCCCCGAACATCGCCGGGGCGAGGAGGACCGCCACGGCGGTGACCACCAGCATGGGCGGCCCGAAGGTCCGCGACGCGATCAAGGTCAGGAAGCCGATGTCGATGTCACGGTTGCGGATGTGGGCCAGCTCGTGAAGAACCACCGCCCGGAAGGCCGCACGATCCCGGCCGTACAGGGCGATCAGGCCTCCGCTGAGCACTACCTGCCGTCGTCCGGCCCGGCCGAAGGCCAGGGCGGAGACGGTCGGGTCCAACACGTCCGCCAGAAACGTCACCCGCGCCCGCACTCCGGTGCCGGACAGCAATTCGGCGACAGCGGACTCCAGTTCCGGCATCCCGGTCAGCGGCTGGTAGCCCCGGCGGGCGACGCGCCAGCGGGGCAGGGCCAGATAGCCGACGGCCAGGGCGAGCATCAAGCCCACGGTGGCGGCCCCGGGGATGAGCGGTCCGGCGAGGGGGCGGGGGTCAGGGCAGGCGTCCGGCGATCCGTCGGGGAGCGGGACGGCCACGCCCTCGGCCCGGAGGCGGGCGGTCTCCTCGCTGGTCCGTTCCAGGCACTCCAGGAAGGCCTGGGTGCCGGCCAGGTCCACGGCGTGCACTGCGGCCGCCGCGAACGTGGTGGCGGTCATGACCGTCAGAGTGGCGACGGCCGCGATGAGCAGGATGAACCGGACAGTGGTCCCTGAGGACAGCGCGAACGCCCCGACCGGCACGGGTGCGCGAGGCACCCCCGGCCCTGTACCGGCCTCCCTCACCCTGCGGCACCCGCTCCATTGGGTGCCGCCGCGGGCCCGTCGGGCTCGTTGGCGTCCACCGAGGCGCCTCCGTCCCCGGCGCCCGTACGGGCCTGGGGGAGGGGCCCGGGGGTGGGTCCGGCGCCGGCCGCCCCGACGACGGAACCGGTGTCCGCGTCCGCGTCAGGGCTCGTGGCAGCCACGGTGGTCGGGCCGGGGCCGACGCACGCACCCGTCCCGTCAGGGTCGGCGGCCACGAGCGGTTCCGCGACGGCGCCGGGTTCCGGGCGCGAGTCCGCCCCCGGGCCCGGTTGTCCGGTGGCGGCGGCGAGCTCCGCCACGATGCCGTCCGCGATGGCCCGGGCCGCATCCTCCGACACCCGCAGCCGCAGGGCGGTCTCCCGCGCGACCCGGCGCAGCTCCGCAAGCTGGGCCGCGGTCAGCGGCTCCCGGGAAGGCAGCGCGGCGACCGGCTGCTCTTCTGGCTCCCCGCGGCGGCGTAGACGCCGCAGGCGGCTCAGGAGACCGTGCCGCGCGGTGTCCGCCACGTGGCCCGCGGCCTGTTGGGCCCAGTGGTCGAGGACCTGCACCGCTGCCGCCAAGGCGACCGTGCCCAGCAGTGCCGCCACGGTCTCCAGCCCCAGGCCGAGCGGTTCGCGGGCTCGCGACCCGCCGCCGAACCGCAGGTGTTCCGGGGCGCTGTGGAAAGCCCGCGCCGTCAGCTCGAACTGTGGAAGCTCCTCGGGCGCGGCCATCGCCACCGCCCGTCGCGCCAGCCGTGTCGCCAGTTCCCGGTCGTAGGTCCCCGTCCCGATCGCCATCCTGATCGCCGCCCCCGCCGCGTCGCAGTACCGTTCGGTGCGCGCAGGGTACCTCCCGCCCACTGCCGCCCGAGCGGAGTTCCGACGAGACGTCCTGAATCCGCTGCATTGCCGACCGTCCCGGCAGCACCATCGGCGAGCGTGAGAGCACGCAGGCGAGGCCGGCGCTGCCGGGGCGCGCCGGACGAGCGCGAGGCAGCTGCTCTCAAGAGGCGGAGTGGATCTGGCCAACGGGGCTTTGGATGCCGGACGTTGAACGTCTGCCCCGAGGACCCGGGAGGCGACGTTCGTACTCGGCACGGGCGGTCGGTGGTGGTGGCGGGTGAACACAAGTCGGTCGACGTGAACAGCTGTCGTGGTACGACGGCTGTTCACGCTCGCCTCGCACAGTGATCAGAGGGGAGTGGGCTTGTCCGGCAACGTGTGCGGGACGAGCGACACGTTTTCCTTCCTCGTGCCGGCGGATGCTCCGGGTGGAGCCGCGGCGGTGCGGGTGTGTCTGGTGTAGTCGGGTTCTTCAGCCGGCATGCGAACGACGCTGAGGCCAACGCGGCAGCGAGCGGCGCCGATGGGTCGTGGAGGTGGGTGTACAGGTCTGGGTGGGTGGCAGACGTGCCCCTCGACCGATGGCGGTACGGACTCGCAGGTCCCCTCGAAGGGCGCGGCAGGCGCGTTCGGCGGCTTGGCGCGCAGGGCACGGCGGTGGGCGAGGGCGCATGGACGAGGTGGCCCGCAACGGGCGGGCGGGCAGCTGCGGGACGCGGGACGGCTCCGTGCGCAGCGCAGCCCGTGGAACGTCGCGCGGTCCTGCGCCGCCGCCGCGCTCGAATGCCCGAGCCTTGCTGCCCGAGCCGTGGTGCCGCGTGGCGCTGCCGCCTGCAAGAACGGGCTCCCGTCCAGGAACCACTGCGCTCGATGTCGGCCAGGGCCTGTCGGCGTTTGCAGCAGTAGCGGGCTGGGCCGCCCGGCACGCCGAATCGGAGAAGGTGCGCCGGACTCCTCTCGGCTGTGCTTGACCGACCACCGGGGTGCGGCTCGCGAGCTGCTGTCGGGGATGCGATCACGGCCTGAGAGGTGTGAACTGGAAGGGGGACGGTAGATGTTGGCGACCCCACTGCCTTGCGTGGTATTCCGCAGGACGGAAGGCCGCCGATCAGGCGCCGCGCCGCCTGTGCCGTCTGATGGAGGCGGCACGGTTGGGGGGGAGGTCGTCGCCACATCGAGGAGGGTGTAGCGGACGGAGACACACTCACGGGTGTCTTGCGCAGGTTTCTTCCATGCATGGTTCAGATGCTGGGACAACGGGAGCGGGGCACCATCAGCGGATGTGGACAGATGGGCCATGGAGCGTGCAGTAGTACTGATCGGCGTGGCCAGGTCCGGAGGGTTGCCCGCGCTGCAGGCCGTCGCCAGGGGACTGGACGCCATGCGCAAGTGGGCGGGGGACCAGCACATTCCCCCGGAACGCTGCGAAGTCCTGACCGACGAGCACGGCAGCCCAGTACACGAGTCCGACGTGTTCGACGCCGTGAAGAGGTTCGTGGAACTTCATACGGTCGAACAGCTGGTCATTTATTTCAGTGGTCACGGGGTGAACAACAACGGCAGCGAGTACTGGCTGCTCTCCGAAGCGCCGGACAATCCGAACGAGGCCGTCAACGTCGCACGCAGCATGCGGCTCGCCGAGCGCTGTGGCATCCCTCATGTCGTGCTGGTGTCGGATGCCTGCCGGACGGCGCCGGCGAGTATCCAGGCAGACGACGTGACCGGCTCAGCCATCTTCCCCAACGTCGGGGTGGGAGCCGTCGCCGTGAGCGGTGACGTGGACATCTTCTACGCCTGTCGGCTCGGCGAACCCGCCTACGAGATCGCCGACCCATGGGAAGCAAGCCATTCCTACCGCGCCCTGTACACAGAGGTGCTCGCCGAGGCTCTCGACGGCGCGTACGCAGACCTGCGTGAGCGCGTCACTGTCGACGGCGAAACGTATGACTTGATTCGTCCCTACCCGCTGCGGAAGGCCCTTCCGGACCTTGTCACCCGCCGCATCATCGACCTGAAGGCGACGATGACCGCGGTTCAGGTACCCGATGGCAAGGTCTGCTCCGACCCAGGTGCGGCCTGGCTTTCCCGGCTCTCCCTCTCTCCCGGCGCTCGGGCTCCTTCTCCGTCCGAGCGCGTTTCAGGCGCTCCTCCCGGCCCTCTCTCCGGCGGCGGCGGCTCTCCTCCGCCACAGTCGCCCAGCGCTCCGCCGTCTCCCCGCTACCCGGCCCCCGCCCTGTACCGGGACACCTGGTGGCGATCGATCCTGAGGGGCCGGCGGCGATCGCGTCGGGCTGAACCCGACGTAGTGCTCGAGTTCGACACGGACGACGCCCTCGAGATGGCCAGCCCCGCCCCGCGTGACCCGGCGAGGGACGATGCCGAACGCGCGGTCCGTCTGCTCGACAGCCCCCCGGACCTGGCGGGGACTGAAGAAGCTCCGGCCGCCCTGCGCGTACGCGGAACGACATTGACGGACGCGGAGGCGGTGCGCGGAGCGTTGCTCTCGGTCGACAAGGATGTCGTGCGGTTGGTCCCGGCCGGAGACGGCCCGACCCCTGTCCTTGTCCGCATCGGATCCGGCCACTGCGCGCTCGTCCCTGCCTTCGGCGGCTGCCTTGGCACCCTCACCGTAGAGAACGACCGACTGGTCGACGTCTCGTACGTGAACAGGGAGTCCGGCTGGCCCGGAACGGATCCGGAATACCGCCACCGCCGGGCGTGGATGGCCGCCGCCTCGCGTTACGGCATCTCCTGGGGGGAGGAGACCCCTGTCGAGGAACTACTCGACTGGCACGCGCAGTACGGCGGCGCGGACCCCTCGCTCGACGTGTACCTCGCTCATGCCTTGGCCGACCGCGGCCGCCGCGACCTCGTGACGATGCTCCTCGGCGAGGACGACGTCCCCGCTCTGTACGACGTCTGGCTACTCGCGCGCGAGCAGACTGACAGGCCGGTCGTGCCTCCGGTTCCGCTCCTGGCCCGCAGCTGGGCATTGCTCAGGCCGGCGGCGGCACAGCGGTTGCCCTCTTCGCTCCCCTCGCACTGGACGCTCTTCCCGGCACCCAAGCTGCCTCAGCTTCGGGAGCTGCTCGGCAAGGAAGGAGTGATGTGATGCGCAAGCTCATACTGATCCACGGACGCTCGCAACAGATGAAGGACGCCGAAAAGCTGAAGCAGGAATGGGTCGACGCGCTCCACGCCGGGCTCCGCACGGCCGACATCGACCTGGAGATACCGGACGAACAGATCCGCTTCCCCTACTACGGGCAGACCCTGTTCGAACTGGCAGAAGACTCCACGGTCAAGGCAACCGAGGTGATCGTCAAAGGAAGCCCCAGCTCCGCTGAACTGGACTTCATCGGCGCCGCTGTCAAAGACGTGGCGGCGGGCGCCGGCATCTCCGAAGACGACATCGTGGCCGCTGCGGAGGATCCGACTCAGATCCGGAAGGACATTCAGAACTGGCCATGGGTACTGGCCGCACTGAGCGCCATCGACCGCGTCCCGGGCCTGAGTGCGGTGAGCATCGCCCTCGCCACGCGCGACGTCTACCGGTACGTACGCAACCCGGGCATTCAGACGGTCATCGAAGACGGGGTTCGCGAGGCGTTCACGGCTGGGGAAGAGAGTGTCGTGGTGGCCCATTCACTCGGTTCTGTCGTCGCCTACAACATGATGAAGCGGGAAGGGAAAAGGCGGCAATGGACAGTGCCCGCTCTCGTCACTGTCGGCTCACCGCTGGGCGTCAACGCCATCTGTCGGCTCCTCAACCCGATCGGCCGGCCCGACTGCCTCGGCGACTGGTACAACGCGTATGACAAACACGATGTCGTGGCCCTTCACCCACTGGACGGCACGTACTTCCCGGTGACGCCCGGCATCGAGAACTACGACAGAGTGAAGAACCCGACGTCCAACAAACACGGCATCAGCGGCTACCTGGGTGACCCGGTCGTAGCCGTCCGAATCCGGGACGCACTCCTCGACGGGTCACACCGCTGACCCACCTGGACTTGTCTACCTCGGTCCGGGAGGGTGTCCCCCGTCCGCGCGGTGCTGAGCGAGGTCGAGCTGGGCGAGGCCGATGCCGGTCCCGTCCACGACACCGACGTGGAGAGCGCGCAGGGCAAGGTCGACGCCGTCGAGATCCCGGGCGGCCAGAACGCCGTCGCCCCGTACTCGGCGGCCACGCTGAAGGGGCTGCCCGGTTCGGGGGAACGGGCAGCCCCTCCGCCTCAGGAGGTCACTTCTCGCGGTACCGCTCGTCGGCCACGAGCACCGACGTGAGGTGGACCGGCAGGCCGTTCGCGTCGCGCGGCACCTCCTGGGAGGTGTCCCGGGTGAAGGCCAGGGTGACGCCGGGGATGTACGGGGCCCGCGGGTCGTCGTTGTTGACGTGCCAGCCCTTCCGGGCCGCGTGGGCGAAGACCTCTTCGGCCGGGGTGCGGAAGACGTCGATCCCGTCCAGCAGCACCTGCACGTCCGGGTCCTCGTCCTCGTCGGGTCCCCAGATGGTGACCGCGGTGACCCGGTGGTCGCGTTCGAGTGCGGCCTGGAAGCCGATGCCGTCGTACTCGGCGGACACCAGGTCGAAGTCGCGCACCGCGTCGGCCGGGTACACGCGCGGAGCGCCCCAGGCCGACACCGCGGCCACTGTTTCGTCGAGCGTCATCCCCAGGTGAACGGGAGCCACGCCGCGCGGCGGATCGAGGACGAACTGCATGAGGGGCCCTTCTGGTCGGTTGGGATCATTTCAGTATGTCGTAGTCGATGGTCCAGCCCCGGCGCTCCAGCATCGCCTGGAACTTTCTGTTCTCCTTGAGGCTCGTGACCATGTCGGCGATGTGCTGGTCGTACTTGTCGCCGTACTTGGCGCGCACCTCGTCGATGTCCATCTTCATCGCCAGGTCCCAGCGCCCGGCGTCGATGTGGGCGCGCTGGTCGGCACGCCACTTCACGGAGTGCGCCCACGAGCCGGTCGAGGACATGTCCCGGTGGTCGGCCTTCTCCATGCGGATCGCCGGACCCATGCCGGCGTCGTTGATGAAGCCCTCCTCGTCGAGGTGGGCGTAGGAGGCCTTGGCCGGTATGTGGTTGATCTCCATCTTGACCGGGTACTTCGGCTCGCCGTCCTCGTCCTTGAGGTTGGCCGGGGTCATGCCGCCGTACCAGCCGCCGTCCTCGGTGCATCCCTTGGCGATGAGGCCAAGCGGGTCGGTGAGGGTCCACGGGTTGGTCACATAGGCGACCGGGTTCGCCGCGGGTGCCAGGCCGAGCGGGTCGGGGCAGGCGTACCGGGCCGTCTCCGGGTCGTAGTGGCGCAGGTAGTTGTAGTGCAGGCCGGTCTCGGAGTCCTCGTACTGGCCGGGGAAGCGGAGGGGGGTGTACGCCGTGGCCGTGCGGTTCCAGCGGGTGCTGCCCCAGGTCGTCCTGCGGGCCTCCCACGCCACGTCGCCGCCCTCGTCGACCAGTTCGGTGGGTGCGCCGACCAGGTCGGTGACGATGGCGAAGAACCGTGTGTCGTAGGCGTCCTGGTCGTCGCCGCGCGGGCGTCGTTCGAGCTGGCTCAGCGGGCGGTGGTCGTGGGCGTCGTACTCCCAGGTGATCGTGGTGGCGCTGTCGGTGTCGGTCTGCTCCGCGAGCCGGGTGCCGTCCCAGGTGAAGTACGTCGACCGCTCGACGGTCGTGCCGTCGGGCGCCATACGGTGCTTGGCGGTGCGTCGGCCGAGGGGGTCGTACGCGTACCGCCAGGTGACCCCGTCGGGCGTCCGGCAGGCGACGAGCCGGTTCTCCGCGTCCCAGGTGTAGTGCCAGGTGTCGGGCTTGCGGGAGAGACGGGCCTTCTGCCGCAGCACCATGCGGCCGGCCGCGTCGTACTCGTAGCGGATCCGGCCGGCCCGGAGCAGTCGGTTCCCCTCGTAGGCGCGCTCACCGCGGGCCTCGTCCCGGAGCGCGCGGTCCGGCCACTCGGCCTGGGCCTGGTTGCCGACGGCGTCGTACGCGTACGTCTCGCTCCAGCCCTCGGCGGCGACCCGCAGCGGCCGTCCCACCGGGTCGAGCTCGAAGGTGACGTCGGTGCCGGCGACGCGGTCCGTGATCCGGTCGAGGTGGCCGTCGGCGCGGTAGCCGTAGCCGCGGGAGCGCACGACCCGGTCCCCCGCGGTCACGCTGCGGGAGGAGAGCCGGCCCATGCGGTCCCAGGCGGAGGCGAGCGTGACGGACTCCGGTCCCTCGCCCAGGGTGCGGGCCACCTCGCGGCCGCGCTCGTCGCGGGCGACGAGCATGTCGTGTCCGTCCGCGGTGAGCACGGCGCGGCGTCCCGCCGCGTCGTTCGCGTAGTGGGAGCGCGCTCCGCTCGGGGTGGTCCGGGCCGTCAGGGCCCCGGCCGCGTCGTACTCGTACCTGGTGGTGCGGCCGTCGACGGTCTCGGCCAGGAGCAGCCCCGTCACGTCCCGTTCGAGGACGACGGTCGAGGTCGGGGAGGTGAGCGAGACGGAGCGGCCCGCCGGGTCGTAGGCGTACCGGGTGGTCCCGGCGGAGCTGTGCTGCTCGACGACGCGGTCCATGGCGTCGTAGGCCACGGTGACGCGCTCCCCGAGCGGAGTCGTCCGTGCGGTCGTCCGCCCGACGGCGTCGAGTTCGTAGGTCACGGTGCGGCCGTCGAAGTCCGTCTCGGCGACCAGCCGGCCGGCCCCGTCGTACGTGTAGGTCCAGGTCAGCCCCTGCGGGCCCGTGACCTCGGTGAGCCTGAGCTCCTTGTCGTAGCGGAACTCGTAGCGCGCGCCGTCCGCTCCCGTCCGGGCGGCCAGCTTCCCGAAGTGGGTGTACTCGAAGCGTGTGGTGGCACCCGTCGGATCCGTGTGGGAGGTGCGGTTGCCCTCGGCGTCCCAGGTCCAGGACTCGCCGCCGCCGTCCGGACGCGTGGCGCGGGTGGCCCAGCCCTCCGTGCTCCACTCCGTCGCGTGCTCCGCGCCCAGCGGGTCGGTGCCCCGGACGGGGCGGCCGAAGGAGTCGCGCGTGAGGCGGTACGTGTTGCCCAGCGGATCGGCGTGGCTGAGCGTGAGGCCCGCCGGGTCGTGGCTCATGCGATGGGTGGCCCCCGACGCGTCCGTGCGAGCGGTGAGGGCGCCCCGCTCGCTGTAGGTGGAGCGGGTGGCGGCGCCGTCGGGCGCGATGACGGCGGTGAGGTTGCCCCGGCTGTCGTACTCCCGCCGCCAGACGCTGCCGTCGGGGCCGGTGACGGTGACGGGCAGGTGGAACTCGTTGTACGTGGTGAGGGTCCGGGTGCCGTCGGGGCGGGTGACGGAGGTCAGGTTGTCGTGCTCGTCCCAGGTGAACGTCGCGGTGCGGCCCAGCTGGTCGGTCCGCGAGAGCAGGTTGTCGTGGGCGTCCCACCGGCGGTACACGGTGTGTCCGAGCGGGTCGGTCTCCGCGACGACCTGGCCCAGTTCGTTGAGGCGGGAGGTGGTGACCGCTCCGGTGGCGTCGGTGAAGCGGGTGACCCGCTCGGCGGTGTCGTAGGAGAAACGGGAGGAGAGGAAGCCGTCGGGCCCCACGGTCTCCACGACGCGGCCGTCCGCGTCGTAGACGTAGCGGTACGTGGAGCCCAGGCGGTCGGTCCACGACGTGACCCGGCCCGCGTCGTCATAGGTGAAGCGCAGGACGGCGGGCTCTCCGTCGCTGCCCCGGGCGTCGGCGACGGTGGCGAGCCGGTCCTCGGAGTCGTACGCGAACTCGCTGACCGTCCGGGGGCCTTCGGCGGTGCGCAGGGCGAGTGCCGTCACGCGGCCCTGCGCGTCGGAGTCGACCGCGACCTGGTAGCCCCCGCTGTGGACGACGCCGAGGGGCGTTCCGGCGACGTCCCGCTGGATGCCGACGCTGTTTCCGTTGCGATCCTCGACGCGGGTCAGCCAGTAGAAGTGGTCGCCGTGGTAGGGGTTTCCCGTGAAGAGGCGGGTCCGGCCGGAGTGCGGCTCCTCCACGGCGAACGTGACCGTCCCGAGGCCGTCCCGGGACCGGAGGCGCAGGGCGGCCGTCCGGTTCGCGGTGACCGGCAGCGAGGTCTCGTCGGCGTCCGGGAGCCGGGGGTAGAGGAGGAGGGAGCCGTCCTCGCGCACCCACGTCACGGTGCCCGACGCGTCGACGGATATCTCCAGTCGCTCGTCGAGCGTGGACGCCCACTCGGCTCCGAAGCAGCGCCCGTAGTGGTATCCCGACACATGGGTGCGCCGCAGGACGAGCGGCAGGGTGCCGGGGAGTCTCAGGTCGGTCTGCGGAAGCACCATCTCGCCGCTGGCGAGGTCGACGGGGTCGGTCTTGCAGCGGCGCTTGTCGAGACTGACACCCTTGCCGCGCGGATCGTCGAGGGCGTCCCGTGACGAGTCGGGGCCCTTGCGCCCGCCCTTGCCGTCGCCACGGCCGGAGGGGCCGCCGCCGTCGTGATCGCCCTTGCGCTGGCGGGCGATGCGAAGCGCGGTGTCGTCGTCGTTGTTCTTGTGGTCCTTGGAGATCTGCTTGACGGCCTTGGGAAGCGTCTCGCCGATGTGGTCGCCCATCGTCTTGGCCGACTTCATCAGGGCGCCCATGGCCTTCTCGATGACCGGGTCCAGGGCGTTGGCGATGTCGTCCCGGCCTCTGTTCCGGCCCTGGTGCCCCTTGGCCCGGGTCAGCTTGCCGGCCGTCTTGCCGTGGATTCCGGCGCTGACGCCGTTCAGTCTGGTTCCGGCCTGGTCGTGCTCGTCGTGCTCGATGTGGAAGCCCGCGCCGCCGGCGCGACCCCCGCCCCCGCCGCCCGCGGAGGCGAGCTTCAGACCGTCCTTCGCGCCCTGCACGCCCTCGTCGAAGCCGTCCTTGCCGGCCTGCTTCGTCTGGTCGAGGTTCACACCGTTCTGGACGCCCAGCGCGTCCATGCTCACCTGCACGACCAGGTCGGCCGCCATGTTCTCCAGCGCGGCCACGACCGGCTCGGTCATCACGCTCACGATGTGGCCGACGGCCTCCTCCATCGCGCTCGTGATCAGCTTCAGCAGCTGCTTCTTCGTGAACGCGATCGCCCCCGCCCCGAGCAGCGCCGACAGACCACCGGTCACCGGGATCAGGGCCATGGCCAGGCCCGTCTGTCCCGCCAGGATGCCGAGCTCCGCGACGGCCTTCCACTTCATGCCCTCGATCGCGCCCGCCGCCAGGTCCAGCGCGTCCGCGATGGTCCGGGCCGCGGACACCATGTCCTTGAGGTGTTTGCCCTTGACCTTGGTCCAGTGCTCGTTGAGCGCGTCCATCGCCTCGCCGTGACCCGACGACAGCAGACGCTCCATGTGGTTGTTGGCCAGCTGACCGTCGTCGGCGAGGTCGTCCGCGAACTCCCGCAGCGCGTCCGCCATGTCGCGGTACGCGTCCTCGTCGACGTTGGGCCAGTTCACCCCCACCAGATCCAGCAGTGTGTCCGCCCAGTCCGGCACCGTGACAGCCACGATTCGTATCCCCCGTTGTCATTGACCCATGAGTCCGAACAGGTCTACCACGTGGGTCGGCTGACAGGTAATCCGCGATCGCAAACCGGCGCGACACCTTCACGCCCGGCGGCGCTGACGCGCACTCGCATCGCAGCAGGCCGCCACGGACGACGGCACGACCAGGACTGCTGCCCGGCCGGAGAGCCTGATCGTTGGGAATGCGACGAGGGAGACCTCACGGTCGGTACGAGGACGGTGATGCCCCTCTCTTGCGTACCGGCACTTCGGCGCGACTCGTGGTGAACAGAGCCAGTCTCCAGGATCCACACGATCCAGCCCCCGGGCCGTTCCGTCGGCGGCGCCACGTCGCGCCAGGGACGAGCGTCACGACCGCCTCGGCACCCGCCAGAGGGGGAAGGACCAGCCGCTGCGCCAAGTCGACGGCCGAGGCCAGGAGGAGCGCGGCGGCCGCGCCGGCCGGCCAGGCCGGCCAGGAGGAGTAGGGGCGCGGCCCGACGGTGCAGCGGTAGACCACGACCGCGTCGCTGAGCGGCCCGGCCGCGACGTACGCAAGCAGCGGAGTCTCGGTCCCACCGGCCGCGCGGCGAGCGCTGCGGTGTTGATCGATCAGCGCTTCCGGCAGCTCATCGGGCTCGGGCGGCAGCCCGCTCCTCGGGCGCGCTGTCGGTGTCCTCGTGTGCGCTCGGAAGGCCGGCACGGCCAGACCCACGTGCGCGATCGGCATCCCTTCTCACCTCGAAGCGGGCATCGGGTCACGGTTCCAGCGCCGTCGCTGCCAGATACCTCAGTCGAATCCGCGGGTGCATCCGGACGGTTTTCGGCAGGTGAACCGATGTGCTGAAAATTCTTTCGATCTCGGTACAACCATGGGGGTGCCAGCTCAGTCCTCTCTTACTGAACGTCGAGCTGCACCTTGGGCAAGGAAGCCCGTAGGGGATGAGCCGCCGTCGCCTGGCCTGGGGAGCGTCCAGGGCGGCGGCCGGCTGCGCAGCTGTGCGGCATACCCGGCGAACCGCGCCGTATCGGCCAGTACCACCTGGCCGGCTTCGTCATGCGCACATTCGACAATCCACACGTATTCGAGGGGAATTTTTCGTGCGCCGAGCTAGAGGTTTCTGGTCGCTGGGGGATCGGGGGTGGCGCCCGCTTCGACAGGCAACGGGCGGCGTGCTGCCTCTTGCCCTGCTGTCCGCGCTGGTGTCGGCAGCGCCGACAGCGGCTGCGGAGCCTGAGATGAGCGAGCGGGGTCAGGTCCTGGCTGCCTGGAAGAGCGGCGGGCCCGCTACGAAGGCGGCTGCCGGGGCGGCCATGGCGGCCTCGGACTCCGACATCCGCGCGTTCCTGGACAAGGGCAGGGCGATCGCGGAAAACCTCGACGACCGCGAAGCCGCACTCCAGGTCGTGGCCGATGCCGGACCCGCCGTGCGCAAGGCAGCCGAAACGGCCCTCGCCGGTACCCCCGAGCCGCTGAGCACGTTCCTCAAGGAGGGGTGGAAGGCGCCCCTGGCCCAGGACCAGCGTGTCCAGGCAGCAGCCATCGGCGAGACCGGCGGGCGCGCCCTGCACGCAGCCGCGGAAGCCGCACTGAACTCGGACATCGAGGCGGTGCGGGAGTTCCTGAGCGAGGGGCAGTACAAGAAGCGCGACTCCGACGCCCGCGTGCGGGTGGCCCAACTGGAGACGTCGGGCGGGCCGAAGGTACGAGCCGGTGCCAGCGCGGCTCTCAACGGATCGATCGAGGATGTCCGCGACTTCCTGAGCTTCGGCCAGCACGTGGCCCGGGCACAGGACCAGGAGTACGCCTCGGTCACGGAGCTCGCACAGCAGGCCAACGAGGCCGGTGATGCGGCGGAGCGGGAGAGCAAGGCTGCGCAGGAGGCCGCTGACAAGGCGATCCTGCTGGCTCGCCTGGCCAAGGAGGAGACCCAGCGGGCGGCCCAGGAAGCCTCGGCAGCCAAGAACGACGCCGATAAGGCGGCCGAAGCGGCTCGGCGTGCCGCGGAGTCGACCCGGAAGGCCGCGCAGGCTGCGCAGGCCGCCATTTCGGCTTCGCGTTCCGCGAACGCTGCGGCACAGGTTGCGGCTGCGGCCGCGAATGCGGCGGCGAACGCGGCTGCGGGCGCCGCTCGTGCTGCCACCAACGCCTTGAACAGCGCCGCCAACGGCAAGCGTGACGAAGCGCTGTCCGCCCAGGCACTGAAGGCGGCGGAGGCGGCGGAGTCCGCAGCGAACGCGGCGGATCGGGCTGCGATCGCCGGTGACGCCTCCGCTGTGGCTGCTCGTGCTGCCGCTTCCTCGGCTGCCAACGCCGACGCCACGGCAGCGGCGGCGGATCAGGCCAGCGGCTACGCGGAGGAAGCAGGTGCCTCGTCGGACGAGGCCCGCGCTGCTGCCGCGACCGCCCGACGTCATGCCGCCGAGGCCACCCGCGCCGCGAACGCGGCGGCCGGCCATGCGGCTGACGCCGCTCGCCAGGCCCGTCTCGCCCGGGACTTTGCGCGCTCCGCGGCCCAGCACGCCCGCAATGCCGCCGACGCCGCGATGAAGGCAGGCCAGTACGCGGCTGGTTCCAAGGAGGCCGCGAACGAGTCGAAGGCTCACGCCGACGCCGCCCTGCTGCGTGCCAACGAGGCTGTGGCAGCGGTGGCGAAGGCCAAGGAGATTCACGACCTGGCACGCAAGGCCGAGGCCGAGGAACTGGCTGCTCGTAGGGCGACCGGGATCAATCAGGCCAAGGACGCGAAAGTCGCTTACGACGCCACCCTCGCCGAGGGCAAGAAGGCGGCGGCCGAATCAGACAAGCTCCAGGCCGATTTCGCCCGCCTGTCGCAGGATGCCTCGCAGCCGGCTGCGGACGACGCTCTGATCGCGGCGACAGGGCGGAAGCTCGCGCTGGCCGCGCTGGAGACCCAGGGCAGCTGGAGCAAGGCCGCCGCCGAAGGGGCCCTGGCCTCCACGGACAACGCCGTCGTGGTCGAGTACGCCCGCAACGGATGGCGCTCAGCCTTCCAGCAGGACGAGCGCGATCAGGTGCGCTCCCTGGCGCAGAACTCCGAGCACGAGGCCGTGATCACCGCTGCCGAGACGGCGCTGGCCGGCGACACCGCACAGATCCACGCCTTCCTGGAGGTCGGCCAGTACAGTGCCGCCGCCTCCGACCTGCGCGTCGAGGTCGCCCGGATCGGCGAGGCCGGAGGGCCGGCCGTCAAGAGCGCCGCTGACAAGGCGATCAACGACATCGGTTACCAGCCGCTCCTCGACTTCCTCACCACCGTCCAGCACTCCGCACGCAACAGCGACAACCAGGTCACCGTGGCCTGGCTGGCCGAGAACGGCGGACCGGAGGTCAAGGCGTATGCGGAGATCGCGCTGGAGAGCCCCGCGCCGTCCCGGCAGGCCTTCATCGAGCGGGGCCAGTTCAAAGCCGCTCAGCGCGATCAGGCCAATGCCTCCCATGGAGCGCAGATCCAGCACGTCATTGCCGGATCCGCGCAGGTCGCGGCTCTTGCCCAGCAGCGCGCCGCAGAAGCACTGAAGACCGCGGCCACGGCATTGAACGCATCGAACGAGGCCGAGGTCTACGCCCAGCAGGCCCAGACCTACGCCGCGAACGCCGCAGGGTACGCCCAGCAGGCTGACGCCTCCGCCACGCAGGCCGAGGCCTCCGCACGGAAGGCCGCAGACCACGCTGCCACCGCGCGCAACGCGCAACGCCAGGCAGAGATCAGTGCGAGCAACGCCAACGCGTCGGCTCTTTGGGCCGAGGCGAGCGCGGGCCTGGCTCGGGAATATGCCGCGACCGCTGTCGCTGCGGCAGAAGCCGCACGGCAGTCCGCCGTCAATGCCGGCAAGAATTCGGCCCAAGCGGCTGCCATTTACCAGCAGCACCTCGACACCTACCTCGCCGAGCAGGCGCGGGCTGCCGAGCAGGCATGGTGGGAGAAGGCGTACGGCAAGTACACCCAGCTCCGGGACGCCTTCGGGGAAGCCGTGGACGTCGGCTTGGAAATGGGCAAGGCCGCCATACTCTGGTGGGTGACGGCGACCCCTGATCAGAAGGGGCAGTTCTACCTCGAATTCGGACACCTTGCTCTCGACATCATCGGCTTGATTCCCGGGTACGGCGAGATCGCGGACGGCATCAACTGTGCCGCGTACGGGATCGAAGGCTATGCCACCGACGACAACAGCAAGTACATCGACGCCGGACTGTCCTGCGCGTCGATGATTCCGGTCGCCGGTTACGCCGCTGCCGTCCCCAAGACCATCAAGTGGTCGAAGAAGGCCGAAAAGCTTTTCGACTCCCTCAACAACCTGAGAAAGCGGGACATCGATCTTCCCGGCTGTCTCACGCCCAAGCACAGCTTCCCCGCCGGCACGGCCGTCCTGATGGGCGACGGGACCACCCGCCCCATCGAGCAGCTGCGGATCGGCGACATGGTGCAGGCCACCGACCCGACCACGGGTGTTTCCGGCCCGCGCCGGGTCGAGACCACCATTCACACGCCCGACGACCGCGACTTCACCACCGTCACCCTGGACGGCAAGGACGGCGGCGGCACGCTCACGGCCACCGGGCACCACCCGTTCTGGGCCCAGAACCGGGGCGACTGGACTGCTGCGGCTGATCTGAAGGCCGGAGACACCCTCCGCACGCCGTCGGGGGCCACCGCGCGGATCGCGAAGGTCTCGCACTGGAAGAAGTTCCAGCCGGCCTACGACCTCACGGTCAACGACGTCCACAGCTACTACGTGCTTGCCAAGACCACGCCGGTCCTGGTCCACAACTGCTCTGACCTCGCCCGCGCCGAGCAGGCAGTGCCCGACGCACACACCCTCAAGGAGCACGTCGACCCGGACCTTGCCGAGCTGAAGCGTCGCGCCAAGGAGAAGTCGGACGAGCAGGGTGGCAAGCCGCTGCGCAACTCCCGGTGGAAGGACCTCGAAACCGCCCAGAAGGCGGTAGACGAACTCGTGGCAAACCCGGAAGTGGCGGAAAGGATCCGTCAATTCGTCATCAAGGCGGGTAAGGGTGGACCCAGGGAGCTGGAACTCAAGGGACGGCATGGAACGGAATCCCTGGGTGACGCGGTCGACCATCTCGGGAATCACTATCCGTCAATCAGCAACGAGTTCATCGTCATAGTCGTTCCCAAGAAGGGCTACAAGCCCGGCGGCTGGTACATCAAGACCGCATACCCCCTGTAAGGAGCGGCGGAATGCATGAGCCAGACACGTTTCACGACTGGGTGGACGACGATTTCGGGGCGACCGCGCTCGGCTCGTCGTATCACAATGACTGGAGCCGGTACACCGACGACCCGATCGACCACGCCCTCAATTACCTGGGTCCGACAGGTGATCCTGCCTTTCTGATCCTGCTGATCGAGGATCTGCAGCGCCTTTTCTCCTCGCCGCTCTCCGGTGAGGAACTGGGCCGGCTGTGGGGAGCGCTGGGGGATCCCCTTGGCGCGTCACCCGCGTTCGACGGGGCCGAGCGGCCCTGGTTCCACCGCCTCCTGGAAGCCGTGACCCGACTCGCCGTCGCGCGCGGCGCCAGGGAGGCGCAGTGGGCGGATCTCCCAGGGTGCTCTCCTGAGCCGACGGGCACGGTGGCCGCTGAGCATCAGCGGTTGGTTCCGGAGGTGCTCGGCGTGGCCGGGCTCCTGGACCAGGGCCGTGTGGATGACAGGGGGCCGGCTCTCGCTACCCGGTCGGCCATCGAGCGGTGCGTCACTCTGGTCTGCCCTGAGCTGGCGTTCCGCTTCCTGCTCCACGCTCTGGGCCGCTTCGGCTGCAGCCTGAGCCCGGCCGATTACACCCGGCTGAGGAGTCTCAGCTCGGCCTTCGGACACGGGCCCTTCGTCGTGAGCGCACACCGCAATCTCCTGGGGTGACAGCGGTCCTGTGAGGCCCGGGGGCGGGTTTGACGATCCACCCCGGGCCCCGCGTTTCAATGGTCGGGCTGTTCGTGGTTATGCTCCTCGGCGGCCCCCCAGGCGATCTTCCCGAACCGCGATGAAGCGGCCGGGTCTCTCTTGCGTTTCCGGCATGCCCGGCAACGTCTCATCGGCATTCCCGGATCGACTCCGGGGTGCGCCTTTCAGAAAGCGAACTCATGGCTTTGCGTACACGCTGGTGGCTGCCTGCTGCCACCGCGACCGCTGCTGTCCTGCTGGGGACCGCGACTCCTCTCGCCTCCGCCGCCGTCGAGCCGGCGGCGAACGCCGGTGCCTCGTTCGTGTACGAGGACGGCTCCTACCCCGACAGCGACCAGGTCTTCGCCGAGACCGGTGCAAGGCTGATCCGCGGTGACGGAGGCATCACCCACACCTCCTGTTCCGGCCCCTACCAGATCAAGATCTGGGCCCGCGGGATCAAGCTGGACGAGGAGCGCATGTGCTTCGCCGCCCCGCGCGGCACCGGCTTCCTGACGGTGAACATCCCCGGCGCCTACCGGATCCAGACCTACGAGCGGTCGGTGAAGGCCAGCATCTCCGTCAAGGACGAGCACAAGACCATCGACTTCCCCGCCAACACCGGCAAGGGCTTCGGCGAAGCCGGAGCCGACCAGGCCGAGGCAGTCCTGCTCGAGATGCGCGTCACCGGCACCACGGCCACCACGCCGCCCGGCGTGTCCACCGACATCTTCGGGCTTGCCTTCAACGGCAAGCTGACCATCGGGGACGCCAAGCGCACCTGCTCCGCCGCGCTGATCGACCCGGAGTGGGTCATTTCGGCCAAGAGCTGCTTCGCCGACAACCCCGCCGAGAGCAACACCGTCACGGCCGGGGCTCCGAAGGACAAGACCACCGTCGTCCTCGGCAAGCCGCACCTCTTCCTGGCCGGCGGTCACACCAGCGACATCGCGCAGTTGGTACCCCACCCTGACCGAGACCTGGTCATGGCTCGCCTCTCGACGCCGACGACCGGCATCACGCCGGTCCCGCTCGTCTCCGGCGCACCCGCCGCGGGCCAGCAGATGACCGTCGTCGGCTTCGGGCGTACCAAGACCGAGTGGGTCCCCTCCTCCCGTCACGACGCGACGTTCACCGCCGGGACCGTGGAGGCGACCGGCTTCGACCTCGCCGCGGTGACGCCGGCCGATGCGACGGTGTGCGCGGGCGACGGCGGCGGTCCGGCCCTTCGGCGCACCGGAGTCAACACGTACTCCCTCGCCGGTGTCGTCGGCCGGTCCTGGCAGGGCGGCTGCCTGGGCAGCAGCGAAACCCGCACCGGTGCGTTCGCGAGCCGGGTCGACGACCTCGGCGAGTGGATTCTGCAGGCCCGCGCGCTCGCTCCCGGCTGGAAGACCGAGACCCTCGTGCAGGCCGGTACCAGCCTCTACCAGGGCATCCGCCTGGCCGACGGCTCCTGGACCGGATTCACCGACGTCCAGACCAAGGCGCAGAGCATCGGCGGCGTCCGCACGGCGGCCGCAGCCGGCATCAACGCCGACACCCACGTCGTGGCCCTCGGGGTGGACGGGAAGATCTACCACACCCTTCGCAAGGCCGACGGCACCTGGGGCAACTTCGGTCACGTCGGTGACGTCGCCGGCACCCTCAGCAACGTCACGCAGGTCTCGGCCGTCTCCATCGGCAACGACCTCCACGTCGTCGCGGTCGCCGGCGGGAAGGTCTTCCACACCCTGCGCAACGCCACCGGTCACTGGACCCTCTTCGGTGACGTCACCGCCGCCGTCGGGCCCATCGGCACCGTGACCACCGCCGCCACCGCCAGCGTCGGCGGCGAGCTCCAGCTCATCGCAGTCAGCGGCGGCAAGGCCTTCCACACCATCCGCAACACCGCCGGACAGTGGAGCACCTGGGGCAACGTCGCCAGCGCGGCGGGAACGACCGGCCCCATCACCTCGGTGAGCATGGCCGGCACCGGCGGCGACGCGCAGATCGTCATCGCCACCGACAACGGCACCCGCCAGTACCACGCCATCCGCAAGGCCGACCGCACCTGGGCCACCTTCGGTGACCTCAAGGACTACCTGGGCACGGTCACCGTCAAGTCCCTCGGTGCCGCACACGTCGACGGCGAGCTGCAGCTCACCGCCACCACCAGCGACAACAAGCTCATCCACATCATCCGCCACGCCGACCGCACCTGGACCCCGACCACGACGGTCACCCTCCAGGGCGTAACCGGCACGCTCGGCACCACCGCCATCACCGGCACCCTCTAACAGGCCTGTCAGTCCTGGCCGAGCCCTCTACCGGCTCGGCGAAAGCACCGATTCACGTCGAGCCCGGAGCCCAGCGCTCCGGGCTCGACCCGTACGCCCAGAACGCCGGAGCCCGGTCCAGGTCCACAGCCCCATCGCAGTACCGCGACGGTCAGGAGCACCACAGGCGCCGGCCTTGCAGTCGTCGCCTGACAGGGGCGAAGGCCGCCGGTCCCCACTCACACCATCGAGCCCGAAGGCCCGTGCCCTACTGGCGGACCCCTGATGCGTCACACCACATCAGGTCGCAGGCTGACCGTGGAAGTACTCCTCGGAGGGCATCGAGTCCCACTCGGTATGCGCGCCGTCTCGCGTCACCATGAACAACGGACGCGAACGGACGGCCCGGCCGACCAGTTGCCCGCGCATCACGACCCCGGGGTCATCCGGTCCTGCATAGCCCTCCGGCGTGTAGCGAAGGTGCACGTCCCTCGCCTCGGCATACGAGATTGCGTCGCCCTCCAGCTTCGACATCTCCCGCCCGACCAGAGGGAGTCCGTCGTACGTGACCTGGGGACCCTGCACGGCGTCGGCAGCGATGCAGTACAGCCCGACGGCTTGGCTCACGTAGGCCGTGACGGCAGCCTGAGAAGGAGCTGCCCCGCGACGGTGGACGTCTACCTTCCAAGTCGGCGAGAAGACCGCGTGGTGCCGCGGACACTCACTGACCTTCGCCTGGCCCAGTTCCTCAGCCGCCTCGACCACAGCCTCGACGGTCATGCCGAATCGGAGCGGTCCGACACCGAAGGCCGGTGAATAGGACCACTCGTCCCGTTCGGCGCTACCGGAATCGGCTTCGGGTATGAACGTCATAGTCGCCCCTGGAGACAGTCGAGCACTTGCCACCGCCCATCATGTCAATCGCCGGCCGGCAGCCTGTCGGATGCCGCCCATGCCGGTTGATCATCCGGGGCGCGCCCGCTGGAGTACGCACTCGCCCAGGCGGGAGATACTCCACCGCTTCGACCGCGCATAGTGACGTCTCCACGGTCTTGAACAGCGTCGAAGACCGTCGAGTGGTCGACTCCGGCGGAGGCACCGCCCCGGCCGCCGGCAGTGTGGCAGGTGCCTGGCCGGCTCTCAGCTCTTCGGGCAAAAGTAGTGTGCCCTCATGACGCTCTACTTCGACGCGGCGGCGGCCCTGTTTCAGGTGTACCCGAGCTACAGCGGTTGCTGGGAGGACTGCCTGTGGCTCAACGTCCCGGGGCCCGTGTACGGCGCCGAGACGGACAACTGCGCGACAGGTCGACTCGAAGCCCCGCGTCACATCCACTACGGCGGTGAGTACTTCACTGAGTACGTGTACCGCCAGCCGCGCACACCGGACGAGGTGAGGGACGTACTCAGCGCCATCGAGGCGGACCCCATGGACGGCTATGCCTGGGACGGAGACCAGCGGTGGACACCGGAGTCGGTCCGGGAGTGGTGGCGGGATCGAGAGCGCGTCCTGGAGTACCTGAGAGACCAGGTGCACGAGTGGGAGCGGTACGACCGGTGGATCCCGAACCAGCGAGCAGTGGAGGGTGCCCTGGACTTCGCGGCCTACATCGCCGGCGGCACCGACTCCGGAAGCCTGGAGACGGACCTGCGGATCTACCTCTACTGGCTGCAGGAACGCCGCTCTCCCACCCCGGCCGACCGACTGCCCGAGCTCTAGACCGATGTACCCCGGCTGACCCCGAAGTCGCCGGCCAGGCGACGGTCGAGTTTGCCGATCCGGAGCACGGGCATGCCAGGAACGTCCGTGAGGGGCGACAACAAGCGCTCGGAGGCGGGCTTCAGCGGTGAGGTCGAATTCCCATCCTGGCTGGTGGGTCGGACCCGGACGGAGACGGCGTGTCGACGGCCTCGGCAAGCGCCGCCAGCTACAAGGAGGAGCGCCAGGAGAGCGGTGCCGACGGGACGGAGACGTCCACCACCGCCTACGGGTTCGACGCGGACGGCGACTACTGACCGGGCGGGCCCGGCGCATCCACTGCCGCGGCCCGCAGCTCGTCCCACACCTCGGCCAGCTCGTCCCGGTTCGGATCCGTCCCGGCGTCCGCAAGCAGCGGTTCTACGGCGGCCAGCACCGTTGCCAGCCGGTCTCGGTGGAGGTGGTCGGTGGCGGCCACCAGCCCGACCGTCTCCGCGAGCGGCGGATACGGCTCTCCGAGCAGTGCGTAGTCCGGGTAATGGAGCGCGGCCAGGGACCTCCGCAACGCGGCTACGGCCTCGGCCGCCAGCCCGCGGGACGCGTACCGCCCGGCGACGTGCAGCAGGTGGTGGGCGGGATCGGCGATGTCGCGCAGCGACACTCCCAGGTCTGCCGGCCATTCGGCTGCCGTCGCCTGCTCGCCGAGCTGCGCGACGGCCAGGTCGAAACGCTCCGGGTAGCGCAGCGAGTTGCCGAGGTGGTAGGCGTCCACGGCAGCGGTGACTACGGCCGTCACCGCCCGCGCGGCGACCTCGATCTCCAGGCGGACGTACTCCTCTTCGCTCTGCGGGACCTCGAAGCGGTGTCCGGCGCCTTCTCGGCTGTGGAAAGACGCGCGACCCGCTCCGCGGTCCAGTGATCGGGCCGGTTGATCCGGTGCCGGTACACGCTGAGCAGGGGATCACCCGTCGACGCGGCGCCCGGCCGGAGGTGGCAGCCGCCCAGGTCCACATCGAGGGTGTCGCGGAAGTACGACAGCTGTATCACCAGGGCAGGGAGGCCGTACAGGTCGTGCCAGTAGAGGGAGGCGTGCGGCCAGTTCAGCGGCTTCACCAGGGTTTGGAGGTGGACCAGGCCGTCACTTGCCAGGCGTCGGCGCAATGCGGCGACGATCGCCTGCCGCAGCCCGCCCCAGTGCCCTTCCGGACTGCCGTGGAAGCGGGGCAGGACGACCAAGAGCGGCAGCTCCGACAGGTCGGCGGCGAGCAGCCGAAGACTCTCCCGCAGGTGCCCGGGTCCCTCCTCCACGGGGTAGGTGTCGAACAGCGTGCGGTTGCGGAGCTCAATGAGGGAGGCTTCCAGACGAAGTTGGTTGTCCAACTCGGCCAGCTCCTTGCGGCGGGCATCGCGTACGGATTCCAGCAGCATGTCCCTTTCGAAACGGACAGCCGACTGGAGTCGCTCGAACTGCTGCTGGGTGGCCTGCGCCACGGCCGCCGCCTTGATCTGGCGCTTCGTGTTGATCACGGAGGCTGCCGCCTGTGCCGCAGAGCCCAGAGCCATCAGGTTGTCCGTCACGACGTACCCGCCTCTCCGTCCGTGCTGACCGCTTGCGCCCACCGCTGCCACCCCGCGAGTTCGGCCCGCACGGTACGAACCTCGTCCAGCCGGGCTCGCAGCAGCCGCCGGTCGGACTCCTGAGGGTCGACGGACTGTTGCCGCCGCCGGCGTAGTGGAAGACCGAAGCCGAGCGCCATGGCTGCCGCAGCGTAGGGGGCGTCCACATCGTCGAGCTGTCCCTTGTAGCCCTCGAAGTAGTAGGTTCCCGCGGTCACTTCCCTAGCCGCCGGTTCCGGCATGTCCAGCGTCCGGTGCACGAGCGGTACGCGGGCGTCGAGCTGGGCGAGGGTCTCGGCCTGCACGTCCGCCAAGTCCGTGTGCAGCCGCCAGGCGGTGTCCTGGAGTACCTGGGCGAGCGCCTCGTCGGCAGCCTCCAGAACTTTCGTGACCTCCCGTGCGATCTGTTCGGCGTCGCTCCTGGGCAGGCCGTTCGGGGCATCGGGGACGGAGGTCTCAGCAGGGTGACGGCCGCGTCGGCTCCGACTGCGGTCCGCCTGTGTCGGCGGCCTGCCTGATCCGCTGAGCGCGCAGGGCGGCAGCGGCGTCGAGGTGAGGCAGGCTGCTTGTGCAGGCGGTGGCCAGGGCGTTGCGCCCGTTCAGCTCGGTCTGCCTGGCGACGGCCGTCCGAAATGCCTCCCACTGTCCGCGGATCCCGGGGTGAGCACTCTCCGGGGTGAGCACGGACGGCAGATGGAGTGGGAAGACACCGTCCTCGTCGAGCCCCATGCCGCCGGCCGGGAGGTAGGGGAGCAACAGCTCCGTCACACTGCGACGCCTCATCCGCAGGTGCTGGGGGAGGGCGTCGGGGGCGAACAGGCGCGGCTCGGACTCGTTGACGACGAGCGCTCCGATGCGGGCGTCGGGGGATGTCCCCCGTAACTCCTTGATCAGCGCCAGCAGCGTGGACATACCGACCAGATCAGTCGGTCTCTACGTACGCGACCAGGACCAGGGTGCCCAGGGCTGTCGGCACGTACAGCACGCGGACGCCGTCCTCACGGTGCTCACGGATCGCACCGTGCTTCGACAGCACGCCGAGTTCCGGGTTCCTGGAGACGGCCACCAGCACGGGGTCCAGCCGAAGGCGCTCGACTTCCGTCATCTTCTCGATCTGCTCCTGCGCGACGTCGTAGAAGACGATGCGGGCGCGCTTGGGGGAGTGCTGTCCCATCAGGCGACGTGCGAAGCGGGAGCGGAGTCGTCGAGCGGGGGCTGACCGAGGTCCTCGCGCAGGTCCTCCCACGAAGTGACGCGGTCCAGGTCGACACCCTCGCCGGCCAGCCGCTCCAGCACGTAGGCGATGCGCGGGTCGTGGTCGGCCATTTCCCGTGCGTCGGCCCGCAGGGCCTCCTGCTCGGCCGGGTCGAAGACGATCCGCATCGCGGCCTCCAAGTCATAGATGCTGCACCGAGGCTAGCGCAGGAGCTTTGCACCGGAAGCCGGAAGCCGGAAGCCAGAAGACGAAGGACGCCGCCCTGGCCTCCCCCTGAGCACTGCCTGAGAGGCCGCGGGCGCAACTCCACACCCTGGACAGCCCAACCAGTCGATGCCCGCAAGCGTCTTGCGCCGGCGGCGGTCTCCTCCTCGCCGGAGGTTCTGCCTCCCGGCGAGTGAACGTCTCTCAGGTGCGCGTGCGCGTGCTCTCCCGTCGGCCGGTCAGGAGGCGTTTCCCTGGGGCGAGTTCAGCCAGCGTCGGATCACCTGAAGGCACACCGTCCCGCCGACCACGAGGCGACGCTGCTCGCTCCGGGCCCGTCGGTCGAATTCCACGCGGTAGCCCTGCAGGCCGTCCAGCGAGCGGACGGTCGAGACCGTCACCTCGGCGATGACTCCGCCGCCGTTGTCCTCCACTCGCCACACCTTGCCCAGCAGGGCGTTGCGGGTGATCCGCAACGTGCCGTGCTCGGCCGTCTGTATGTCGATCAGCCGGGTGCGGTGGAGATGACCGGGGGAACGGACCTTGCCGATCGGGTCACCCCCGGGGCCGGTCATCAGGAAAGCAGGTCTGGCGAATCCACCTCTCCCGGAGACCAGGTCGACTCCCAGGACCGGGCAGTCGTCCGGGTCGTGGAGTACGTACGCGAAAGCGCCGCGTTCCTGAAGGTGCGCCAGGGCGGTGCCGTCCTCCGTCATCAGGTGCATCTTCGGACCCGTGTACCGACGCAGGACCGAACGCTTCGGCTCCGCGAGGATCACCGTGTCGAGGCCGAACAGCCGGTGGACCGGGCTCGCGTCGTCGCTCCCGCTCATCGCGCAACCTCCCGCTCACGCAGCTTCCTTGGCCCGAGTATGGCCGCGCAACGGAGCGAGGAACAGCGAAGCGTGTCGCCTGTGACGGCGAGCCGTCGGAGCAGGGGGCGGGGTCGTGTCGTGGGAGGAGCCCCCTGGGGGTCCAGGGGGCTCCTCCCACGACACGAGGCGGAGGGATTCCGCGTCAGGCCCGGAGTAGCCGTTCCGTCACCTCGCGGTAGGTCCGCAAGGTGAGCCGGAGCTGCTCGGTGTCCTGGGACGCACGCGCTTGGTCGCCGTCCTGCTGCCATCCCGCCCGCAGGGCGATGCGCCGGTCCCTCAGAGCGGCGACGAGGTGACGTTCGGTCTCCTCGAGCAGTTCCGCCGCCTCGACCACCGAGTCGTGGGGAGAGTCGACGAAGCTCGCGAGGGCGTGGTGCAGGCGTTCCCCGAGACGGTCGCGTTCGTCGGCGCCGAGCAGCTGCCCGGCAGGGCCGTCCGCGGATCCGTCGGCTGCCGGCCGGTGGTGCGTGCCCGACCGGTCGCCCGTACCGTCGCCGACCGTGTGAGCATCCCGGTCGCCGTGGCCCGGACTCCGGCCGTCGCCGGGGGCTTGGCCGTCGGCCCGCCGCTCCGTCGTCGTCCGTCCGCGCGGCGCGGCGGGGGGCGTGACGGGAGCGTGCTTGCGGCTCCCGCCGCTCCGGCCCGTGGCACCGGGGTCGCCGGACGGGACGACAGGCTGCCGGACCTCGGCCGACGCCGACCCGGATGTCGGGGTGGGCGGCGGGGCTGTGGCCACCGGCGGTCTCGGGGAGGGCGGATCTGCGGGGGGCGGCGGTGTGATGTCACCATCGCGCTGGGTTGGCACGGCCGCGGAGAGGGTCCCGCCGTCGGGCGCGGCGGAGACGGGGCGCTGGGCGGGAACGGCCGCGGAGGGAGTTCCCCCACTGTCGGCGGGCGCCGGTGCAGCGGACTCGCTCGGCGTGCCGGGGGACCTCAGGGGCGGCGGGGGCTTCGGGGGGGGGG
>NZ_JNZO01000011.1 GCF_000717595.1 Streptomyces flavochromogenes
GGCATGGGGTCCGGCTCCGGGGCGGGCGGGGGCACCTGGCCGGGCGTCTGCTGATCCCGGTAGAGGTGCGCGAAGGCGTCCGGCTCGGGCTCCTCCTCGCCGGCCCGGGTCACCAGGTCGTCGACGCCGGTGAACTGGACGGTGCGCGCGTCGTCGCCGTACGGCAGGTGGCGGGAGGGGCCCTCGGGCTCCGGTGCCGGGGTCTGGGCCCACACCCGGGGGTCGGGAGCGTGATGGGGTGCGGCCGGCTGCTGGTAGAGCGGCTGCGGCTCCTGGTACGTGCCGGGCGGGGGCGGCGGATGCGCGGCGCGGTCGTAGAGCGCCTCGGTCACCGGGTCCTGCGCGGACAGGTCCTGGGCCCGGTACGGGTCGTGGGTGAAGACGTCCTGGACGTAGGGGTCCTGGGCGTACGGGTTCTGCTGGTAGCCGTCCTGTGCGTAGCCGTCCTGCCCGTAGGGGGCGTGCCCCTGCGGGCCGGGGGCACCCGGCGGCGGGGGCGGCACCGGCGGGTGGCCGGAACCGGGAGGTGCCGCGGGCGTCCCACCGGACGGCGGGGTGCCGCCCGCACCCTGGCCGCGGTCACCGTCGTACGGCGCGTTCATGGTTACCCCACCTCATCGTTTCCGGCCGACCGGCCACGACATCGCTCAACGGTCCACTTTCTCACCCGGGCCCGACGGGTCACCGCTTTCGGGCCCGGTGTCCGGTGTCAGGTCACTCGGCTGCTCGGGTTCGTCCGCGTCGCGCCCGTCCGAAGGGGCTTCCGGCTCCCGCGGCGTGTCTGCCTCGGGTTCCACCTCGGCCTCCGCCCCGGACTCCGGCTGCGGCGCCGTCTCCTCCGGGGTGGTGTCCGTCTCCGCCGCTTCGGCCTCGGCCTTCCGCGCGGCCACCCGCTTGCGCTGGCTGTACATCCGCACCCCGGCCAGGACGAGGAGGAGGACGCCACCGGCGATCACGAGCATCACCGTGGCGGTGATCTCGGAGACCTTGACGGTGAACGTCATCGGCTGCCCGTAGGGAGTGCCGTCCTCGGTGTAGAGCTGGGCCGTCATCGGCACCTGGCCGTTGACATTGGCGGAGGCGGAGAACTTCACCGACTGGCTGTGGCCGCCGCTGATCCTCACGGGCAGCTCTTTGTACCTCTCGCCGTTCAGGTTGAGCCGGTTCTTGCTGCCGGAGGTGAGCCGCAGCACGAGATGCACGTCCTGCAGCAGCTTGTTCTGGACCGTGACCGGGATCGTCGCGCTGCGTCCGGAGAGGGTGAGGTCGGACTTGTCGACCAGCTGGACCCCCTCGGTGAGGGTCTGCAGATACTCCAGGACGTTGATCCGGTAGAGGGCGGCGGCCCGGGCCTGCCCCCGCCACGAGGTCGACATCTCGCGGTTGATCGCGTTGGTGAACGGGGGCACGACACGGTACTGGGCGGTGAGGATGATCTTGAAGTCGTCCAGCTCGTCACGCGTGGTCTTCATGTCGCGGAAGGCCTGTACCGGAAGCTCCCGGTCGCGCAGCTTCTTCGGGTACCGGGAGCCGGCGGGCACCGTGGTGGAGGCGCCGGGGTCCGGCTTGGCCGCGGCGGCCGCCAGGAGGTCGCTCGGCTGGCTCCACCGCTTGGCGGAGAGCCCCCGCAGGGCGGTCGCCATGGTCTGCGCCTGCGCGACGGTCGGCACCCGCTGCGGGGCGACGACGATGCTGCGCTGGTCCTCCGGCTGCTCCAGGGTGATCGCGAGGGACTGGGCGAGGAACTCCTGGACCGCGAGGGTCGAGTTCTCCGTCCGGACCATGTCCCCCTCGAAGGCCGTGGACAGGAGCGCGTCGCTCACGACGGCGTTGGTGCCGTTACTGAAGGGGCGGGCCGCGGTGGGCGTGTAGGGGAGGTCGTCGCGGACGCTGTCGCTGCGTGCGATCACCTTGTCGGCACCGGCCGAGGTCGCCACGGCCAGGATGGACGGGTCGACAGCCCCGTCGACGGGCCAGGCGAAGTCGGTGGAGGGCTGGACGTGGAGGATGGTCTCGACCGTCGTCCCGGCGAGGGCGGTCGCCGACTGGAGGTGCCCCAGCGAGCCGGGGACGTCCTTGCCGCGGTGGGCGAGGGAGGCGAGGTCGGGGTCGGCGAAGGGCAGGGCGACGACCTTGTGGCCCTGGACGGCCTTCTCCAGCGAGTCCAGCCACCGCTGGGCGACGGCCTGGTGCTTGCCGGGGACGCGCAGGGCGCCGGCCTTGACGCGGTAGCCGTTCGCCATGGCGTCGACGGAGGCCAGAAGATCCGGGTCGACCACCCAGGTGACCGGGAGGTCCTTGCCCAGCGAGACGAGCTCGTCGAGCCGCCCGCCCGGCTTCAGCTCGGCCGCCAGGGTGTCGTCCTCGAACACCGGGGTCTGCTGGTCGTCGGTCGCCGTCTCGGCCGACACATGTGCCGAGGAGATCAGCGGCCAGAGGTAGGTCAGCTGGGTCCTCTTCTCGGTGGCCTCGGGCTGGTAGGGGACGAACGTCCGCTCGATACCGAGCACCCGGTCGTAGCGGCGGTCCGAGGTCTGTCCGGTGAGCGAGACGCCCAGCTGGTAGACACCCGCCTCGTCGAGTCCGAGGTCGGAGACCGGCACGGAGAGGGAGAAGTCCGTACTGAGGCCGGGGCCCAGCCGGGGGACCTTGACCGTGGGAACGTCGTCGAGGGGGGCGGGGTCGCTGTCGCTCCGGTAGCCGGTGCGGCCCGTCACCTGCTCGATCTCGCTGCGGCTCGTCATCTGCGGCCCGACGCGCAGGTCCACGGTCGCGTCGGTCACCGTCTTCTTGCTCCGGTTGGTCACCGTGCCGGTGATGGTGACCGTGTCTCCCTCGACGGGCGCGCTCGGCGCCAGCGTGTCGAGAGACACATCGACGGTCTTCGAGCCGGTGGCGTCGTCGGCGGCGAACGCCGGGGAGGAGGTGGCCGGGGCCTGGAGGAGACCGGCGAGGAGCGGCGCCCCGAAGGCGACGGTGATCGTGCGCCGCAGCCACCGGCGGGCAGGTGAGGGACCGGTTCCCTGGATGTCTGCCGCCTCGGCCACGCGTTCGCCCGTCCTCGTCGTTGTCTCTGGTGTGAGTGGTGTAGGTGGTTCCCGGTTGCTGTGTCCAGGCATGGTAACGAGGCACGCTGGGAGCAAGTGCCGGGGACTGCTCCAGCCGATCTTCGACGGCGCCCGTCCGGTGGCTCCCTGTGTATCCCCCACGGGAAAACGAGGACGTCGGCGCGGGCCGGGGCACGTACCCTTTTCTGTTGTGCCGAACGCCAACGAAGACACCCCGACTGCACTGAGCCAGGTGCAACGCCGCGCGGTCAGTGAACTGCTGCGTGTGTCCCCTGTCGCCGACGACCTCGCCCGCCGTTTCCAGGAGGCCGGGTTCAGCCTCGCGCTGGTCGGCGGCTCGGTACGGGACGCATTGCTCGGCCGGCTCGGCAACGACCTGGACTTCACCACCGACGCCCGCCCCGAGGACGTACTGAAGATCGTCCGTCCGTGGGCCGACGCGGTGTGGGAGGTCGGCATCGCCTTCGGGACCGTCGGCTGCCAGAAGGAGGCCCGCGTCGGAGACGTCGATCAGAGCTATCAGATCGAGGTCACCACGTACCGCTCGGAGGCGTACGACCGCACCTCGCGCAAGCCCGAGGTCTCCTACGGCGATTCCATCGACGAGGACCTCGTCCGGCGTGACTTCACCGTCAACGCCATGGCCGTGGCCCTCCCGGAGAAGGAGTTCATCGACCCGTACGGCGGCCTTGAGGACCTCGCCGCCCGGGTGCTGCGCACGCCGGGTACGCCGGAGGCGTCCTTCTCCGACGATCCGCTGCGCATGATGAGGGCCGCGCGTTTCGCCGCTCAGCTGGACTTCGAGGTGGCCCCCGAGGTCGTCACGGCGATGACGGAGATGTCCGGCCGGATCGAGATCGTCTCCGCCGAGCGAGTCCGTGACGAGCTCAACAAGCTGCTGCTCTCCTCCCACCCCAGGAAGGGCCTCGGTCTGCTCGTGGACACGGGGCTCGCCGAGCACGTGCTGCCCGAGCTGCCGGCGCTGCGTCTGGAGAGCGATGAGCACCACCGGCACAAGGATGTGTACGAGCACTCACTGACCGTGCTCGACCAGGCCATCGACCTGGAAGAGGACGGACCCGACCTGGTGCTGCGCATCGCGGCCCTGCTCCACGACATCGGCAAGCCGCGCACTCGCCGCTTCGAGAAGGACGGCCGGGTCTCCTTCCATCACCACGAGGTGGTGGGCGCGAAGATGACCAAGAAGCGCATGACCGCGCTCAAGTACTCCAACGAGATGATCAAGGACGTCTCGCGGCTCGTGGAACTGCACCTCCGCTTCCACGGTTACGGGACCGGCGAGTGGACCGACTCGGCCGTGCGTCGTTACGTCCGGGACGCCGGGCCGATGCTCTCGCGTCTGCACAAGCTGACCCGCTCGGACTGCACCACCCGCAACAAGCGCAAGGCGGGTGCGCTCTCCCGTGCCTACGACGGCCTGGAGGACCGCATCGCCCAACTTCAGGAGCAGGAGGAGCTCGACGCGATCCGCCCCGACCTCGACGGCAACCAGATCCAGGAGATCCTGGGCATCGGTCCCGGTCCCGCCATCGGGCAGGCGTACAAGTTCCTCCTGGAGCTCCGGCTGGAGAACGGGCCGATGGAGCACGACCAGGCCGTGGCCGCGCTCAAGGAATGGTGGGCCACACAAGGCTGAGCCTCGTCCGCGAGCGGCGATGTTTCACGTGAAACGTCGCCACTCGCGACAGCCGTGAGGGGTGATGTTTCACGTGAAACATCACCCCTCCGTGCGTTCGCCCCGCAAGGACAGCGCGATCACCGCGTAGATCACGGCCACAAGAACGACCAGCAGCGCGGACCGGCCGTCGGGCGGCAGCATCAGCGCCGCGACCCCGGCCGCGGCCACGAAGGCCACGTTGAACAACACGTCGTACAGCGCGAAGACCCGGCCTCGGTAGGCGTCGTCCACGGAGGTCTGCACCACCGTGTCCGTCGCGATCTTGGATCCCTGGGTGGTGAGTCCGAGAATGAAGGCGGCGACGAAGAAGGGCACCGGGGCGAAGGTCAGGGCCAGCACGGGTTCGAGCACAGCGGCCGTCGCCGCGCACACGGTCATCCAGCCGAAGGGCCCGAGCCGGCCCACCGCCCACGGGGAGAGCAGGGCAGCCGCGAAGAACCCCGCGCCCGAGGCACCGACGGCGATTCCGAGGAGCCCGAGCCCGTCGGACTCTGTGGAGCCCCACTCGTAGCGGCAGAGCATGAGCACGGTGACGAGCAGGGCGCCGTAACAGAAGCGCATGAGACCCACCGCGGCGAGAGCGCGAGCGGCGGGCCGCCGCTGGGAGAGGTGTCGCAATCCATCGCCCAGCCCTCGGGCCGTGGAGGTCAGGGCGGAGCTGAGCCGCTGGGGCACGAGGGCCGGATCGGGGCCCAGGAGCTCCCGGGACATCCGCAGCGAGGCGAGGGCGGCGCAGAGATAGAGGACGGCGCCGAAGGCCACCACGGCCGCGGCGGACTCGTCGGCGATCAGCTGAATGGCGAAGGCGAGACCACCGCCCACGGTCGCGGCGAGGGTGCCGGCGGTGGGGGAGAGCGAGTTCGCCACGACCAGCCGTTCGTCGTCGACGACACGCGGGAGCGAGGCCGAGAGCCCCGCGAGGACGAAGCGGTTGACGGCCGTGACGGAGAGCGCGGAGGCGTAGAAGAGCCAGTCGGGGACCGAAGCGAGGACGAGTACGGCGGTCCCGCCGGCGAGGAGGGCGCGGAGGAGGTTGCCGTACAGGAAGACCTGGCGGCGCTGCCAGCGGTCGAGGAGCACACCCGCGAAGGGCCCGACGAGCGAGTACGGCAGCAGGAGGACCGCCATGGCGGAGGCGATCGCGGCGGGTGAGGTCTGTTTCTCGGGGGAGAACACGACGTACGTGGCCAGGGCCACCTGGTAGACGCCGTCGGCGCACTGGGAGAGCAGCCGGACGGCGAGCAGGCGGCGGAAGTTCGTCAGGCGCAGGAGTACGCGCAGATCACGTACGACGGACATGGCAGCAAGACTCACACACGAAGAGGGCCCCCGGGCAGTGCCGCGGGGACCCTCGATCGACAAGCGTGTGGCGCCTTAGCGCTCGACCTCACCCTTGATGAACTTCTCGACGTTGGCCAGGGCCTCGTCGTCGAAGTACTGCACCGGCGGGCTCTTCATGAAGTAGCTCGACGCGGAGAGGATGGGGCCGCCGATGCCGCGGTCCTTGGCGATCTTTGCGGCGCGCAGGGCGTCGATGATGACACCCGCCGAGTTCGGGGAGTCCCACACCTCGAGCTTGTACTCGAGGTTCAGCGGAACGTCGCCGAAGGCACGGCCCTCGAGGCGCACGTACGCCCACTTGCGGTCGTCCAGCCAGGCCACGTAGTCCGAGGGACCGATGTGGACGTTCTTCTCGCCCAGCTCGCGGTCGGGGATCTGCGAGGTGACGGCCTGGGTCTTGGAGATCTTCTTCGACTCGAGGCGGTCGCGCTCGAGCATGTTCTTGAAGTCCATGTTGCCGCCGACGTTGAGCTGCATCGTGCGCTCAAGACGGACACCGCGGTCCTCGAACAGCTTCGCCATCACGCGGTGCGTGATGGTCGCGCCGACCTGCGACTTGATGTCGTCGCCGACGATCGGGACGCCCGCCTCGGTGAACTTGTCAGCCCACTCCTTGGTGCCGGCGATGAAGACCGGAAGGGCGTTGACGAACGCGACCTTGGCGTCGATGGCGCACTGGGCGTAGAACTTCGCCGCGTCCTCGGAACCCACCGGCAGGTAGCAGATGAGAACGTCGACCTCGCGGTCCTTGAGGATCTGGACGACGTCCACCGGCTCCTCGGCGGACTCCTCGATGGTCAGGCGGTAGTACTTGCCGAGACCGTCGAGGGTGTGACCGCGCTGGACCGTGACGCCCTTGTTCGGGACGTCACAGATCTTGATGGTGTTGTTCTCGCTGGCGCCGATGGCGTCCGAGAGGTCGAGGCCGACCTTCTTCGCGTCGACGTCGAAGGCCGCGACGAAGTCGATGTCACGGACGTGGTAGTCGCCGAACTGCACGTGCATCAGGCCGGGGACCTTGGCCGCCGGGTCGGCGTCCTTGTAGTACTCGACGCCCTGAACCAGCGAGGCGGCGCAGTTGCCCACGCCGACGATGGCTACGCGAACCGAACCCATTCCGGTTGCTCCCTGTGTGATCGTGGAAGCCCTGCTGTGCGCAGGGTTTCACTTGGTGGTGTCGTCGGACGGATCCGGCCGGGTACTGCCCCCGTGCCGGGGCAGGCCGCCCGTTTCTCCAGAATCGTTGTCGTGCAGAGCGGGGGCGTCGGGGCCGGATCGCTGATCCCGCCCTGCCCGCTCGCTCTCGATGAGCTCGTTCAGCCAGCGCACTTCGCGCTCCACGGACTCCATGCCGTGGCGCTGCAGCTCAAGCGTGTAGTCGTCGAGGCGCTCGCGGGTGCGCACCAGGGAGGCGCGCATCTTCTCCAGGCGCTCCTCCAGCCGGCTGCGGCGACCCTCGAGGACCCGCATCCGCACCTCGCGCTCGGTCTGCCCGAAGAAGGCGAAGCGTGCGGCGAAGTGCTCGTCCTCCCAGGCGTCCGGGCCGGTGTGGGACAGGAGCTCCTCGAAGTGCTCCTTACCCGCGGCCGTCAACCGGTAGACGATCTTGGCTCGGCGTCCTGCGAGTGAAGCGGCGAGGGCTTCCTCGGGAGCGCTGCCCGGTTCCTCGATCAACCAGCCGTTGGCGACCAGCGTCTTGAGGCAGGGATACAGCGTTCCGTAGCTGAAGGCCCGGAAGACGCCCAGCGAGGTGTTGAGGCGCTTCCGCAGCTCGTACCCGTGCATCGGAGCCTCGCGCAGCAGGCCGAGGACGGCGAACTCGAGGATGCCGGAGCGTCTGCTCATTCCTCGCCTCCTCCTTCGCCTTCGGGGCCCTTATGCCGTGCTGATGTATCGACTCGATACATCAGCACGATAGAACGGCCCGAAGGCCCCGACAAGTGGGCCCGCCGTGACCGGCGTCACATCATCAATTCACAGCGTTCGACTTGCCTGATTTGGGGTGAACTCCGGCGCTAGGTGGGTTTTGGCCGTGCGTAGGCTGTGCCGCATGCAGAACACCGGGAACCGAGCGCTGCCGAGGGGCGTCAGTGCTCCGGGTGACCGGCTGCGATACGGAGGGGCCTCCGATGGGGTTCCGGCCGTGCGCATTTCGGGGGGACCGGAACTCAACTGCCGCTTCCAGGCGTTCGCGCCTGCCCGAGGAGTAGTCGTTCGATGAGCGAGCATCGTCGCAAAATGCCGCCGCAGCAGCCGCCGACGGGCGGTCGCGCGGCGGCACGGCGCGCTGCCCAGCAGCCGGTGGGCCGCAGGTCGGCCCCCACCCAAGACGTCGGTACGGGGGCCCCTTCGGCCTCGTACGGGCCTCCTTCCTCCGCTGGGGAGGAGCAGCGCCCCTACGGGGGCCGTGCGGAGGCTCGTAGGGCTGCCCAGCGCGGCGGCCGCCGGAAGGGAGCCGAGGCCGGCCCCGGGGGCCCTGGTGGTCCCGGAGGCGGACGGCGTGGTGGCGGCGGTGGCGGCCGCGGCAGCGGTCCCGGCCGTGGCTCCGGCGGGCGTCCGCCGGGCAAGAAGCGGATCATCGACTACCCCCGTTACGGAAAGTACGGCTGGCGTCGCTGGATGCCGTCGTGGAAGCTCGTGACGGGTACGTTCCTGTTCTTCGCTGCCAGCCTGATGGGCGCTGCCGCGATCGCGTACTCGCAGGTGGACGTCCCCAACGAGGCGCTGACCGCGAAGTCGCAGAACAACATCTACTACTGGTCCGACAAGAGCCGGATGGTCGCGACGGGCGACGGCACGAACCGCCAGATCGTCAAGTTCGAGCAGATCCCGAAGTCGATGCAGAACGCCGTCATCTCGGCGGAGAACAAGACCTTCTGGGACGACTCCGGAATCGACCCCATGGGTATCGGCCGTGCCGTGTGGAACATGGCCAAGGGCGGCGAGACCCAGGGTGGTTCGACGATCACCCAGCAGTACGTGAAGAACAACCGGCTTGACGACCAGTCGCAGACCCTCAGCCGTAAGGTGAAGGAACTCTTCATCTCCATGAAGGTCGGCGGCGAGGTCGAGAAGCCCGAGATCCTCGCCGGCTATCTGAACACCGCGTACTACGGACGTGGCGCCTACGGTGTTCAGGCGGCGGCCCGCGCGTACTTCAACGTCGACGTCGAGGACCTGAACCCCAGCCAGTCGGCGCTGCTCGCCGCGGTGCTCAAGGGTGCGACGTACTACGACCCCGCCGGCCTCCCCGAGGTCGACCCCGAGGCCACGCCCGAGAAGAACACCGTGCGGGCCACCCAGCGGTGGTCGTGGATTCTCGACGAGATGCAGAAGGACGGGCACCTCCCGGCCGCGGAGCGTGCGAAGTACACGACGTTCCCCAAGATCGAGAAGCCCAAGAAGAACGCCAACCTCAGCGGTCAGATCGGCTACCTGGTCACCACCGCGAAGGCGAACATCAAGGCCCAGTTCGGCATCACCGAGCAGGATCTCGAGCGCGGCGGCTATGAGATCTACACCACCTTCGACAAGCAGAAGGTGGCCGCCATGGAGAAGTCGGTCACGAAGATCCTGGACGAGTACATCGACCCGAAGAAGCGCCCGAAGGAGGACACCAACGTGCAGTTCGGCGGTGCCTCCGTCGAAACTGCGACCGGGAAGATCGTCGCCCTCTACGGCGGCGTGGACGCCACCAAGCACTTCCGGAGCAACGCCGACAACACCGGAGCGCAGGTCGGATCGACGTTCAAGCCCTTCGTGCTCGCCGCCGCGATGACGGACGGCGTCCGGGACAAGAGCCTGGGCGCGGAGCAGGACGCGTCCAGCCGCACGATCGTGGACCCGGACAAGAGCCGCTACTCCGGCAAGAACGGGCTGACGATCCGCAAGTACAACGGCGAGGTCTGGCACGACGACAAGGGCAAGGAGTGGCGCCAGACCAATGACGACGACGCGGACTACAAGGACATGACCCTGCGCCGGGCCATGGTCAAGTCGGCGAACTCGCCGTACGTGCAGCTCGGCATGGACATCGGCATCGACAGGGTCCGCGACGCGGCCGTCAAGGCGGGCCTGCGCGCCGACTCGCTCGTCCCGGGTGAGTTCCCCTCCTTCTCCCTCGGTGTCTCCAGCCCGAGCGCCATCCGCATGGCCGGTGCCTACGGGACCTTCGCCAACCAGGGCAAGCAGAACGACCCCTACTCGGTGGAGTCCGTGCGCAAGGGGGGCGTCCTCTTCAAGCAGCACAAGCAGGAAGAGAAGCTCGCCTTCACGCCCGCGGTGGCCAACAACGTCACCGACGTCCTCCGGTCCGTCGTGGAGGACGACGAGGGCACCGGTCGCAAGGCGCGCATCCCGGGCCGTGACGTGGCCGGCAAGACCGGTACCACCGACGGCAACAAGTCGGCCTGGTTCGTCGGCTACACCGCGCAGCTGTCGACCGCGATCGACATGTACCGGTTCGACGACGACGACACGAAGAAGAACCGTGAGTTCCAGGAGATGTTCGGCACGGGTGCCCAGCCTCGGATCCACGGTTCGTCGTTCCCGTCCCGGATCTGGCACGACTACATGACCGGGGCCGTGAAGGGCTACGACGTCGTGGACTTCCCGAAGCCGGAGAAGCTGGAAGGCGCCAAGCCCGTCTTCGGCGGTGGCGCGGCCAGCCCCACGCCGACCCCGACGGCCACCCCGACGCCCACCGAGACCTCGGCCACGCCGACGACGTCCGCGCCGACCACCACGCCGCCGCCGACGACGACCGCCCCGACGACGACGCGCACGCCGAAGCCGGGCAAGACGACCTGTGGTGTCTGGGGCTGGGGCTGCACGGAGGATCCGGGCGATCCCGGCGGCAACACCGGCGAGCCCACCACCGGGTCACCCACCACCGGCTCACCGACCGGGACCGGCACACCGACGGACGACGGCAACGGCCCGGGCGGGGGGAACGGCAAACCGGGCAGCGCGGTCTGGGTCCCCTGACCCGCCGCCGGGGCACTCCACCGGTCCCCCGCCGACGCGTGAGATGAGGGCCGTCGCGTCCGATCCGTACCTTTCCGTACGGGCCGGCCGCGGCGGCCCTCGCCGTTTTCCCGGAGCCGTACGGCAGGATGTCCCCCATGCCGAGCCTCCAGAAGTCGAGTGCGCCGCAGGACCGGCCCCAGGGCCGCTCGCAGACGGTCATCCCCACCCACCGGGACAAGGTGGCCGCCGCGGGCAGCGAACTGATCGGCGGCCCCTACGGCCGCCGGGCGAAGACCGGCACCGGGCAGTTCTCGCCGGTGCGGGTGATCGCCCTCGTGGCCATCGGCATGTTCGCGCTCGGCATGGTGCAGAAGCTGCCCTGCTACAACTGGGCCTGGTTCCGGGGCACGACCTCCCAGTACACCCACGCCTGCTACTCGGACATCCCGCACCTCTTCACGGGGCGGGGCTTCGCCGAGGGCCTGGTGCCCTACTTCGACCGGCTGGGCGGCGACATACCGTTCCTCGAGTACCCGGTCCTGACCGGGCTCTTCATGGAGGTCGCGGCCTGGCTGACGCCGGGCGGCGGCGACACGATGCAGCGCGAGCAGTCGTACTGGCTGGCCAACGCGGGTCTGCTGATGGTCTGCGCGGCCGTCCTCGCGGTCTGTGTGGCCCGGACGCACCGGCTGCGGCCGTGGGACGGGCTGCTCGTCGCCCTGGCACCCTCCATCGCGCTGACAGCGACGATCAACTGGGACATACTGGCCGTCGCGCTGACGGCCGCCGCGGTCCTGATGTGGTCGCGCGAACGGCCGCTGGCCTTCGGGATCCTGCTGGGCCTGGCCACCGCCGCCAAGTTCTACCCGATACTGCTCCTCTGCCCGCTGCTGCTGCTCTGCTGGCGGGCCGGGAAGTGGCGGGAGTACGGGACGGCGGTGCTGGCCGCGGGCGGCGCGTGGCTGGTGGTGAACCTGCCGGTGATGCTGCTCGCCCCAGAGGGCTGGAAGCAGTTCTACCTCTTCAGCCGGGACCGGAACGTCGACTTCGGCTCGATCTGGCTGCTGGTCAGCCAGCGGACGGGCGACGCGATAACGCCGGGCCAGGCCAACCTGTACGCGCTGCTGCTGATGCTGGCGGCGATCGCCGGGCTCGGCTATCTGGCGTTCACGGCGCCCCGCAGGCCCCGCTTCGTCCAGCTGGCGTTCCTGATCGTCGCGGCGTTCGTCCTGACCAACAAGGTCTACTCACCGCAGTACGTGCTGTGGCTGGTGCCGCTGGCGGCGCTCGCCCGGCCGCGCTGGCGCGACTTCCTGATCTGGCAGGCGTGCGAGGTCATGTACTTCGTCGGCGTCTGGATGTACCTGGCGTTCACGACGAGCGGCAACAGCAAGCAGGGACTGCCGGTGGACGGCTACCAGTTCGCGATCGTGCTGCACCTGCTCGGCACCCTGTACCTGTGCGTGATGGTCGTGCGCGACATCCTCACGCCCGAGAAGGACCCGGTCCGGCAGGACGGCGCGGACGACCCCTCCGGAGGCGTCCTGGACGGCGCGGAGGACGTCTTCGTGGCGGGCAGGGCCGCCCATCCCGCCCGGCACGCGGCCCCGGCCGCCGACGACGGGCTGCTGGTGGAATGGGGAACCCCCAGGAGCTGAAGCGACACTGCCGGCGAATCTCCTGTGCCAACGGTGCTCGGCGATCAGTAGATTCGTGCCGACACGGTTGAAGCGGCCTGCTCGGAGGGGTGAACACGGCGGACTCGCGGGTCGGCATCCGCTGGGAGCCGGGTGGAACCGGGTTCCGCGACCGGACCGACCCGCCCCTGCCGAGGACTGATCCCAGGACATGCCGTGCCGCCTGGCATGCCGCGGCGCGGGTTGCGGGCGGGCAGGTCGAGGACTTCACCGAGCAGGAGTACCCGCAGAACTTCCACAGCGCCACGATCAACGATCGGGACGGCACACACATCGCGCTGTTCCACGCCCACCACCCGCTGATCGCCTTCGTCGGAGACCGGCGCTACCGGTACTCCGACGAGTTCCGGGACGCTCCCACCTGGGCCACCGTCCTCACCGACGCCGGTTTCGCCGTCCTGAGCGCAGCACGGCTCCTGTCGCCGCTGACGGAGTCGGACACCTCCGCTCTGTCTGCGGCGGAGTGGCGTCAGATCAAGCACTGGCGACCGGAGACCCTGGGCGCGACGCTCTTCAACGCATGGGCCTGACGGCCGGTCGCCGGCCTCCGTCGGACGCAGGTCTGCCGCGTCCGACGGGCGGGCCTCAGGGCTGCCCTACGTGATGTGCGGGTCCCCGGATCGGCCGACAGCGTCGCTGAGCTCCCTGGGGTGAGGGGCGACCGGTCCGGCTCAGCGCTCGACGATCCGGTCGAACTGCGTCGTGGTGTGGCGCAGATGGGCCACGAGCTCGTCGCCGACCCGGGGCTCCTGGGCGTCGGCCGGCACGAACAGGATCGACACCTGCATGTGCGGCGGCTCGGCGAACCAGCGCTGCTTCCCGGCCCAGACGAAAGGCGAAAGGTTCCGGTTGACGGTGGCGAGACCGGCCCGTGCGACGCCCTTGGCGCGCGGCATGACGCCGTGCATGGCCTTGGGGGCCTCCAGGCCCACACCGTGCGAGGTACCGCCGGCGACGACGACCAGCCAGCCGTCCGACGCGGCCTTCTGCTGGCGGTAGCCGAAGCGGTCGCCCTTGGAGACCCGGGTCACGTCGAGGACCGCGCCCCGGTACTCCGTGGCCTCGTGGTCGCCCAGCCACAGCCGGGTGCCGATGCGGGCTCGGAAACGGGTCTGCGGGAACTGCTGCTGGAGCCGCGCCTGTTCCTCGGCCCGCAGGTGGCTGACGAACATGGTGTGCAGCGGCAGCCGGGCGGCGCGCAGCCGGTCCATCCAGCCGATGACCTCCTCGACGGCGTCGGTGCCGTCCGGGCGGTCCAGCGGGAGGTGGAGCGCGAAGCCCTCCAGGCGGACGTCCTCGATGGCGGAGTGGAGCTGCTGGAGCTCCTCCTCGCGGACGCCGTGCCGCTTCATCGAGCTCATGCACTCGATGACGACCCGGGCCCCCACCAGGGCGTGGACGCCGTCCACGGACGACACGGAACGGATGACCCGGTCGGGCAGCGGAACCGGTTCCTCACCCCGGCGGAAGGGGGTGAGGACCAGCAGGTCGCCGCTGAACCAGTCCTTGATCCGCGCGGCCTCGTACGTGGTGCCCACGGCGAGCATGTCGGCGCCGAACCGGGCCGCCTCGTCCGCGAGGCGTTCGTGGCCGAAGCCGTAGCCGTTGCCCTTGCAGACCGGGATGACACCGGGGAACTGGTCGATGACGGTCTTCTGGTGCGCGCGCCAGCGAGCGGTGTCGACGTAGAGGGAGAGCGCCATGGCCGGCCCGGAACCTTTCTGATGGCAGCGGTGTATCAAAGGTATGTACGAGACTACGGAAACGTCAGCGACACGGCACGGGTCAGCGGCGCGACATGTAGATGTCGAGCGCCTTGTGCAGCAGCTTGTTCAGCGGGAAGTCCCACTCGCCGACGTACTCGACGGCCTCGCCGCCCGTGCCCACCTTGAACTGGATGAGCCCGAAGAGGTGGTCGGTCTCGTCGAGCGAGTCCGAGATGCCCCGCAGGTCGTAGACGGTCGCGCCCATCGCGTAGGCGTCGCGCAGCATGCGCCACTGCATCGCGTTCGAGGGCCGGACCTCACGGCCGATGTTGTCGGAGGCGCCGTAGGAGTACCAGACGTGGCCGCCGACGACGAGCATCGTCGCCGCGGAGAGGTTCACACCGTTGTGGCGGGCGAAGTAGAGCCGCATGCGGTTGGGGTCCTCGCTGTTGAGGACGGTCCACATGCGCTGGAAGTACGAGAGCGGGCGCGGCCGGAAGTGGTCACGGACGGCCGTGATCTCGTAGAGCCGCTGCCACTCGGCCAGGTCCTCGTAGCCGCCCTGGACGACCTCGACACCGGCCTTCTCGGCCTTCTTGATGTTGCGGCGCCACAGCTGGTTGAAGCCCTTGAGGACATCGTCGAGCGAGCGGTTCGCGAGCGGGACCTGGAAGACGTAGCGGGGCTGCACGTCGCCGAAGCCGGCGCCGCCGTCCTCGGCCTGCTGCCAGCCCATCTTCCGCAGCCGGTCCGCGACTTCGAAGGCACGGGGCTCGATGTGGGTGGCCTCGACGTCCTTGAGGCGCTTGACGTCGGGGTCCTGGATGCCGGACTTGATCGCGGCGGAGTCCCAGCGCCGGATGACGACCGGCGGGCCCATCTTCACCGAGAAGGCGCCCTGCTGCTTCAGGTGCGCCAGCATCGGCGTCAGCCAGTCGTCGAGGTTGGGCGCGTGCCAGTTGATGACCGGGCCCTCGGGCAGGTAGGCCAGGTAGCGCTTGATCTTCGGGAGCTGGCGGTAGAGCACCAGGCCGACGCCGACGAGCTCGCCGTTCTTGTCGAACCAGCCGAGGTTCTCCGAGCGCCACTCGGTCTTCACATCAGCCCACGCCGGGACCTGGCAGTGGCTCGCCGCGGGCTGGCTCTGGATGTAGGCCAGATGCTGCTCACGGCTGATGGTCCTCAGGGTCAGGCTCATGCGGGGCGCTCCTCGGCAGGTGTGTCCCCATCGGTCAGGGGCTCCGGCTCTCGCGCCGAAGCCTACTGTGACCCGGGAGCGCCCCGGATGGGCATGTGCGCCCTGACGTGCCGCTGGGCTCAGCTGATGACGCCGCCGAAGAGCCCGCCGTGCGCCATGCCGAGGTAGAAGCCGAACGCCGAGGCGCCGAGTCCGAGGATCAGCAGGAAGCGCTCGCGGGTCGTCACGGAGATGAACTGTCCGTAGGCGCCGGTCAGGATGCCGATCAGGCCCGACCAGGAACTCAGCAGGTGCAGGCTGTCGAACTGAGCCGTCACGAAGGCGAGGACGCCGAGGACCAGCGTCACTCCGACCAGGGTGTCCTGGATGGGGTGCGGTTTGCCGTCGGTGGCGAAGAGGGAGTGGCCGGGGTCGGGTCGCATTGCCTGTGCCATGGGGCACCTCCTGGCGTAGCTGCCGGAAGGCGGCGCATCGTAGCGCCGCCGACATCCGTTGTGTACAGATTGCGTCCCCTCACCAGTGAATTTCAACCGCAGGGCGATGAGCGGGTACTCTGTACGGTCTGCACCGGTGTCTGCCCTGGTCCCTCTGGATCCCGGCAGTGCTCCTCGTTCGCCGAGGGGGACTGTCAGTGGTGGCGGATACCGTTGCTTACGCATCACGACCCTCCTGCCACGGAACGACCGTGGCCGCTGAGTCCAAAGGAGGTGGGTTCCACATGCGTCACTACGAAGTGATGGTCATCCTCGACCCCGATCTCGAGGAGCGCGCTGTCTCCCCGCTGATCGAGAACTTCCTTTCCGTCGTCCGTGAGGGCAACGGAAAGGTCGAGAAGGTCGACACCTGGGGCCGTCGTCGTCTCGCCTACGAGATCAAGAAGAAGCCCGAGGGCATCTACTCGGTCATCGACCTGCAGGCCGAGCCTGCGGTCGTCAAGGAGCTCGACCGACAGCTCAACCTGAACGAGTCGGTCCTCCGGACCAAGGTCCTCCGTCCCGAGACCCACTGAGCGACTAGCTCAGTGGTCTTCGGATCCGAGTAGCAGCAAAGCAGCCAGAAGCAATCCCGCCGAGAGGTTCCCCCATGGCAGGCGAGACCGTCATCACGGTCGTCGGCAATCTTGTCGACGATCCCGAGCTGCGCTTCACCCCGTCCGGTGCGGCGGTCGCGAAGTTCCGTATCGCGTCCACCCCCCGCACCTTCGACCGTCAGACCAATGAGTGGAAGGACGGCGAAAGCCTCTTCCTCACCTGCTCGGTCTGGCGTCAGGCGGCGGAGAACGTCGCCGAGTCGCTTCAGCGAGGCATGCGCGTCGTCGTGCAGGGCCGACTGAAGCAGCGGTCCTACGAGGACCGTGAGGGCGTCAAGCGCACGGTCTACGAGCTGGATGTCGAGGAAGTCGGCCCCAGCCTCAAGAACGCCACGGCCAAGGTCACCAAGACCACCGGTCGAGGCGGCCAGGGCGGTTACGGCGGGGGCGGCGGCGGCCAGCAGGCCGGCGGCGGTGGCAGCTGGGGTGGGAACTCCGGCGGTGGCCAGCAGGGCGGTGGCGGTGCTCCCGCCGACGACCCGTGGGCGACCGGCGGTCCTTCCTCCTCCGGCGGCGGCCAGCAGCAGGGCGGCGGAGGCGGCTGGGGTGGAAACTCCGGCGGCGGCTACTCGGACGAGCCCCCCTTCTAGGCCACGCCCTGGAAGCAGCTCGTACCCCCATTCTTGATCACACAGGAGAAACACCATGGCGAAGCCGCCTGTGCGCAAGCCTAAGAAGAAGGTCTGCGCGTTCTGCAAGGACAAGACCCAGTACGTGGACTACAAGGACACGAACATGCTGCGGAAGTTCATTTCCGACCGTGGCAAGATCCGTGCCCGCCGCGTGACCGGCAACTGCACGCAGCACCAGCGTGACGTCGCCACGGCCGTCAAGAACAGCCGTGAGATGGCGCTGCTGCCCTACACGTCCACCGCGCGATAAGGAAAGGGTGACCGAATAATGAAGATCATCCTGACCCACGAGGTCTCCGGCCTCGGCACCGCCGGCGACGTCGTCGACGTCAAGGACGGCTACGCCCGCAACTACCTGGTCCCGCGTGGCTTCGCCATCCGCTGGACCAAGGGTGGCGAGCAGGACGTGGCGCAGATCCGCCGCGCCCGCAAGATCCACGAGATCGCGACCATCGAGCAGGCCAACGAGATCAAGGCCAAGCTCGAGGGCACGAAGGTGCGCCTGGCCGTTCGCTCCGGCGACGCCGGCCGTCTCTTCGGCTCCGTGACCCCGGCCGACATCGCCTCGGCGATCAAGGCCGCGGGTGGCCCCGACGTCGACAAGCGTCGCGTCGAGCTCGGTTCGCCGATCAAGACCCTGGGCTCGCACCAGGTGTCCGTGCGTCTGCACGCCGACGTTGCCGCGAAGCTCGGCGTCGAGATCGTCGCCGCGTAACGCTGCCGCCGGCGCTCTGCGCTGAGCAGTGAGGAAGGGCCGCACCCCTCGGGGTGCGGCCCTTCCGCTGTGTCACAGCTTCTCTCCGGGGGCTGACTCCAGAGGCTTGGGCCGTAGCTGCGTTTCACGTGAAACGGGGTGTTTCACGTGAAACATTCAGCGCGTGGCGCCGGTGACGATCCAGCGGCCCGAGCGGGAGCGGAGCCAGAGCGTGGCCATCCGGACGGACATCATCAGCGTCATCGCCCACCAGAGCGCCGTCAGACCGCCGCCGAGCGCGGGGACCAGCAGGGCCACCGGGGCGAAGACGGCGAGTGTCAGCAGCATGGCCCAGGCCAGATAAGGGCCGTCCCCCGCACCCATCAGGACACCGTCGAGAACGAAGACGACCCCGGAGATCGGCTGCGAGAGCGCCACCACGAGCAGGGCCGGGAGCAGGGTGTCCTGGACGGCTGTGTCGCCGGTGAAGAGCGGGATGAACAGGGGGCGGGCGACGATGAGCAGCGCGCCGAGCACCACCCCTGAGACCACGCCCCACTGGACCATACGGCGGCAGACCTGGCGGGCGCCCTCGGCGTCGTTGGCGCCGAGGTAGCGGCCGATGATGGCCTGCCCCGCGATCGCGATCGCGTCAAGGGCGAAGGCCATCAGGCTCCACAGGGACAGGATGATCTGGTGGGCCGCGACCTCCGCGTCGCCCATCCGGGCCGCGACGGCCGTGGCGATCATCAGGACCGCACGGAGAGAGAGCGTACGGACGAGGAGCGGGACGCCGGCCTGGGCGGAGGCGCGTATGCCGGCCGTGTCGGGGCGGAGGGAGGCTCCGTGCCGCCGGGCGCCTCGTACGACCACGACGAGGTAGGCGACGGCCATGCCGCACTGGGCGATCACGGTGCCCCAGGCCGAGCCCGCGATCCCCAGACCGGCGCCGTAGACAAGGCCGACGTTGAGTGCGCCGTTGGCCGCGAAGCCGCCGATGGCCACGTAGAGCGGTGTACGGGTGTCCTGAAGGCCGCGCAGGACGCCGGTGGCGGCCAGGACCACCAGCATGGCGGGGATGCCGAGGCTGGAGATCCTCAGGTACGTGACGGCGTAGGGAGCGGCGGTGTCGGAGGCCCCGAAGAGGCCGACGAGCCAGGGCGCCGCGGGCAGGGTCAGCGCGACGACGGCGGCTCCGAGGAGGAGGGCGAGCCAGATGCCGTCCATGCCCTGCCGGATCGCGGCCTGGAGGTCCCCGGCCCCGACGCGGCGGGAGACGGCGGCCGTGGTGGCGTAGGCGAGGAAGACGAAGACGCTGACGGCGGTGGACAGCAGGGCGGCCGCGATCGCGAGGCCTGCGAGCTGGGGGGTGCCGAGATGGCCGACGATGGCGCTGTCGACCATGAGGAAGAGCGGCTCGGCGACAAGAGCACCGAAGGCCGGCAGGGCGAGGGAGACGATCTCGCGGTCGTGCCGTCGGTGGACAGCCTTGGGCGTCGCGGGGGCCTGGGTCATGGGGTCAATCTAATCTTCCACAGGTAAGCGATGCAATGCCCTCGTGATCCTTACTTCTCCAGGGTAAGGCGCTTCGGGTGTGGGTCGTTTGTTCTGATCTTGGCCCAGGGGGAAAAGTTTTTCTCCCCCACAGCCCGTGGATGGGAAAAGTGCAGGTCAGGCCGGTGAGGTGGAGGGGCCTATGAGTTTGTCCACATGGCTGTCCCCCGGTCCGTGCACAGGTTCCGGCGAGTTCTCCACAGGCTGAGGCCCTTCACCCACAGGGCCTGTGGATAACCAGATTGGCTGAGGCCTCTCGCGGGCCTACCGTGGTCCGGCGCCCGACGCGCCAGAAGCGGTCGCAAAGCCACTCGTTGATCAAGCCCGTGGCGTAAGAAAGAGTGGCATGGCGAGGTCCGCGGAGCGGACGGGAGGAGGTGCTTGGTGAGCATTCCCGAGCCCTTGGACGACCCTTGGGCCGACAGCGGACCGAGCGACCGACTGCCCACCCGTACCCGAGGCGAAGGGCGCGGTCGCGGCCGCGGGCGGGACGACCAGCACGAGCGGGGCGGCGAAGGCGGGCCCTGGGACGGCGGGCTCTCCGGCTTCGAGCGTGTTCCCCCGCAGGACCTCGACGCCGAGCAGTCCGTCCTCGGCGGCATGCTGCTCTCCAAGGACGCCATCGCCGACGTCGTGGAGATCATCAAGGGCAACGACTTCTACAAGCCCGCCCACGAGACGGTCTACGCCGCGATCCTCGATCTCTACGCCAAGGGCGAGCCGGCCGACCCGATCACGGTCGGTGCCGAGCTCACGAAGCGTGGCGAGATCACCCGCGTCGGCGGCGCCTCCTACCTGCACACCCTGGTTCAGTCGGTACCGACGGCGGCCAACGCCTCGTACTACGCGGAGATCGTCCACGAGCGGGCCGTCCTGCGTCGCCTCGTCGAGGCCGGCACCAAGATCACGCAGATGGGCTACGCGGCCGACGGCGACGTCGACGAGATCGTGAACTCGGCCCAGGCCGAGATCTACGCGGTCACCGAGCAGCGGACCACCGAGGACTATCTGCCGCTCGGCGACATCATGGAGGGGGCGCTCGACGAGATCGAGGCGATCGGCTCCCGCAGCGGTGAGATGACCGGTGTGCCCACCGGCTTCACCGACCTGGACTCGCTCACCAACGGTCTGCACCCGGGTCAGATGATCATCATCGCGGCGCGTCCCGCCATGGGTAAGTCGACCCTCGCCCTGGACTTCGCGCGGGCGGCGTCCATCAAGCACAACCTGCCCAGCGTCATCTTCTCCCTCGAAATGGGCCGCAACGAGATCGCGATGCGTCTGCTCTCGGCGGAGGCCCGGGTCGCACTGCACCACATGCGCTCCGGCACGATGACCGACGAGGACTGGACCCGGCTCGCCCGCCGGATGCCGGACGTCTCCCAGGCCCCGCTCTACATCGACGACTCCCCGAACCTGTCGATGATGGAGATCCGGGCGAAGTGCCGCCGCCTCAAGCAGCGCAACGGGCTCAAGCTCGTGATCATCGACTATCTGCAGCTGATGCAGTCCGGTGGTTCGAAGCGGCAGGAGAGCCGTCAGCAAGAGGTCTCCGACATGTCGCGAAACCTCAAGCTCCTCGCCAAGGAGCTGGAGCTGCCGGTGATCGCGCTCTCCCAGCTGAACCGTGGCCCCGAGCAGCGAACCGACAAGAAGCCGATGGTCTCCGACCTGCGTGAGTCCGGCTCGATCGAGCAGGACGCGGACATGGTCATCCTGCTGCACCGCGAGGACGCGTACGAGAAGGAGTCACCGCGAGCGGGCGAGGCCGACATCATCGTCGGCAAGCACCGTAACGGTCCGACGGCCACGATCACCGTGGCCTTCCAGGGCCACTACTCCCGCTTCGTGGACATGGCTCAGACCTGACCGCGCCCGAGGAGCGCGGGAACCACCTCGTTCCAGACCTCGTGGGGGAACACCTCGTGGCCCGTCCGCTCCATGGCGAGGAATCGGGCACCGGGGATCTCGGCGGCGAGGACGCGGCCGTGCTCCAGAGGGAACAGCGGGTCCTCGGTGCCGTGCAGGACGAGCGTCGGGGCCGTGATCGCACCGAGGCGGTCCCGCCAGGGTGCTCCGGCGTCGATCAAGAAGGGGTTCGTGACCTGCGCGGCGATGTCGCGCGCGTGGTCGACGACCCGTGCCGCCCAGGCGTGCATGGCGGCGGTGTCGAACGGGCGTGAGGCGGCGGCGAAGGGGCGCTCGCCCTCGACGAGCCACTCGACGACAGCGGCCCGGTCCTTCCAGTCGGGCTCCGGAGCGCTCTCGGCGAAAACCGCCAGCAGGGCCTCCGTGATCGGCGGCAGATCGGGCTGGTCGTGGCCCGGTCCGCCGGGGGTCGAGGACGCGAGGGCGAGCGTGGCGACCCGGTCCGGGTGATCGAGGGCGAGCAGCTGGGCGACGGCCGCTCCCTGGGACATGCCGACGATCTCCGCGGGCGGCAGGTGGAGGGCTTCGAGCAGCCCGGCGGCATCGGTGACCAGATCGCGCAGGTCGTACGACGGCTCGCCCACGGGGAACACGGTGGAGCGCCCCGCGTCCCGGCTGTCGTAGCGGATCACGTACCTGCCGCCGGAGGCGAGGCGACGGACGAACTCCTCGTTCCACGCGAGCATCGAGTGGCCCGCGCCGTGCATGAGGAGGAGGGGAGTGTCGGCGGGGTCGCCGAAGGTCTCCGCGCACAGTTCGACGCCGTTGGTCCGGATGACGTGCTCGGTGCCGCGCATGGGGTGCCGCCTTCCCGTCTTCTCTCCTACCCGTGCCGAAGGTGCCGGCCGTCTGGCGCCCGTGTCGCGCACTGCCCCTGCTCACCGCTAATCCGGAGGCCGTTGTCCAGGAGATCACGTTGGATGGTGCCCATGACGACAACTTTCGAAGCCCTGTTGCCCGGTACCGAGCGGGCTCTGCTGCATCGCGTCGCGGTCGCCCAGTCCGAGGGGCGGGCGCCCTCCTTCGTGGGGGCCGTGGTGCGCGAAGGAGCGTTGGTGTGGAGCGGCTCGCGCAGTTGCGTGGACGGGCACGCGCCTGACACCGACACCCAGTTCAGGATCGGATCGATCACCAAGGTGTTCACCGCCGTGCTGGTGATGCGGCTGCGGGACGAGGGGCTCCTCGGTCTCGACGATCCGCTGGAGCGGCACCTCAAGGGCACGGGTGCCGGCGACGTGACGATCGCTCAGCTCCTCGGGCACAGCGGCGGTCTCGCGGCCGAGACGCCCGGTCAGTGGTGGGAGCGCTCGTCCGCCGCGCTGAGGCCGGAGCTCTCCGACGTCCTGGGGGAGCAGCCCTTCCTCCAGGCGCCGGGGCGCCGCCACCACTACTCGAACCCCGGGTACACGCTGCTCGGTTCGCTGGTCGAGGCCGTGCGCGGAGTGTCGTGGGAGGAGGCTCTGCGGCGCGAGATCCTGGAGCCGCTCGGGATGAGCCGTACGACGCTCGATCCGGTCGCCCCGCACGCGGGCGGCTGGGCGGTGCACCCCTGGGCCGATGTGATGCTGCCGGAGCCGTCCGAGGACCTCGGGCTGATGGCGCCGGCCGGGCAGCTCTGGTCGACGGCGGCGGATCTCGCCCGCTTCGCCGCCTTCCTCGCGGCGGGAGAGGAGCGCGTGCTCGTCGCGGCGTCCGTGGCGGAGATGCGGGCCCCGGCCTCCGCGGCCGGGGAGGGGGACTGGGAGGGAGGCTACGGGCTCGGGCTTCAGCTGATCCGCAAGGACGGCCGGACCCTGATCGGCCACACCGGATCGCTCCCCGGTTTCGTCGCCGCCCTCTGGGTGAGCGTGGAGGACGGGCTGGCGGCGATCGCCCTCTCCAATGCCACCTCCGGGCCGCTGACGGGGGCCGTGGCCGCCGATCTCGTACGGATCGTGGCGGAGGCGGAACCGAGGTTCCCGGAGCCCTGGCGCCCGCTTCCGGAGGCTGAGGCCGATGAGGAGCTGCTGGCCCTGACAGGTCCCTGGTACTGGGGCACGTACGCCTACGGGCTCCGGATCGGCCCTGAGCGGAGTGTGATGCTCGAACCCCTGCGGGGAGCCGGGCGGCGGGCCCGTTTCCGGGCGCTGCCCGAGGGGGGCTGGGTCGGGCTGAACGGCTACTACGAGGGGGAGACGCTCCGGGCCGTGCGGCGCGCCGACGGCAGCGTGAGCCATCTCGACCTCGGCTCCTTCGTCTTCACGCGGGAGCCGTACGCGCCGGCGGACGTGGTGCCGGGTGGCGTGGACGAGGCGGGCTGGCGCGGTCTCTGAGCCGTTCTGCGGTGTTTCACGTGAAACAACCGTGATCGGCGTGCCGGGGACGCGTCCCGGCACGCCGACGGCGTGCTCCTCTGCCTCAGAGGTTCTTCTTGAAGCCCAGGTGAGAGGCCTCGAAGCCGAGCCGCTCGTAGAAGCGGTGGGCATCGGTGCGGGTGACGTCGGAGGTCAGCTGGACGAGTCGGCAGCTCTGGCGCCGGGACTCCTCGACAGCCCACTCGATGAGCAGGGTGCCCAGGCCGCTGCCGCGCTCCTCGGCGTGGATGCGGACGCCCTCGATGATCGAGCGGGTGGCACCCCGGCGGGAGAGGCCGGGGATGATCGTCAGCTGGAGGGTGCCGACGACCCTGGCCTCGCGGACGGCCACGACGAGGTGCTGCTGAGGGTCGTTCGCCAGGCGCTCGAAGGCCGCGACGTACGGGCTGAGGTCGTCCGGAGATTCGCGCTGCGCGCCCAGCGGGTCGTCGGCGAGCATCGCGACGATGGCTTCGAGGTCCTCCGCGGTGGCGGGACGTATCTCAAGATCACTCATGCCCCGCAGGGTACGCCGGGGGAGGGCATCGCCTCACTGAGGGTGTACCGCGCGGGTCGGACGGCCGGGCGTCAGGCGGGAACGCCCACGCCTTCCACGACCTGGACCAGCGGTGCCAGCTCCGGGTTCTTGGCGGCCTCGTCGAGTGCCTCGCGAAGAGCGCTGTCGTTGGTGGGGCGGGCCTCTGCCAGGAGCTTCTGGCCGGCTTCGGTGACATCGGTGTAGATGCCGCGCCGGTCGGTGGCGCAGAGGTACCGGGTGAGCAGACCACGGTCCTCGAGCCGGGTGACCAGCCGGGTGGTGGCGCTCTGGCTGAGGACGACCGCGTCGGCGACCTGTTTCATCTGGAGGTGCCCGCCCGGTCCGCTGTGCTGGCGGCTGAGGACGTCGAGGAGGGAGTACTCCCGCACGCTCAGACCGTGCCGCGTCTCCAGGGCGCGCTCGATGTGCGACTCGATCCTGCCGTGCAGCAGGGAGAGGGCGCACCAGCGCTGGGAGAGCGCGGTGAGTGCGGGGTCCGTCGCGGTCATGGTCTCTCCTCGGTCTCTCCTCGGCACCGGAGTGGTTCTGGATCCAGGGTAGACGATGCGACGCAATAATGCGCGTGTGCAAGTAAATCTGGGAGGGGAGATCGGACCCTGCCCCCGGCTAGGGCGGTCGGATCGGCCCCCGCCCTCACACCGGTGGACCGAACCCCGCGCTACCCGGCCGCGACGGTCAGGGGAGCGAAGCGGCGGCGCCAGTCACCGGGGAGGTCGGGGAGGGAGCGGACCATCACCGCGTTGAAGGCGACCGAGTCGAGGCCGTTCTCCTTCACCCAGCTCAGCAGGGCCGAGTGCCGCACGTCGATGTCCGTGCGCAGCGGGCGGTCGGTGGCCGCCGCGAGTGAGGCGATCAGGGCCTGGGCCGTGGCGGCGTCCCGGGCGATCAGCGGTCCGACGACATGGGTGTCCATGTTGGGCCAGGCCGCCGCGAAGCCGGTGATCTCGCCGTCCTCCTCCGCGACCCGGAGATGGTCGGCGAACGCGGGCAGCCGGGTGATCACATGCGTCCGGTCGAGGCCGAAGACCTCGTGGTCCAGGCGCAGGATCGCCTGGAGGTCCTCCGCCGTCGCCGGGCGGACCGGGACGGCCGGGGCGGGTGCGGTGAACGTGAAGCGCCCATGCACCATCTCCGCGCGGCCCGTCTCCGTGAAGCCCAGCTGCTCGTAGAGAGGCTGCCCGTACGGAGTGGCGTGCAAGGTGAGCGGGGTCTCCCCGGCCTCCGCCAGGACGTGCTCCATGAGCCGGCGTCCCACCCCTTGGCGTGCGTACCGTTCGGCGACGAGCACCATGCCGATCGCGGCGAGCCCCGGGCCGTACGACGTGACCACGGAGCAGGTGATCAGCCCGGCTCCGGAAGGGTCGTCGATGCCGTAGCCGGCGCCCGCGGCGAGCAGGAGGCCCCACTTGTGTTCCTCGCGCGGCCAGCCCCGGTTCTCGGACAGGTCGGCGCAGGCGAGGAGGTCGTCCACGCCGAGGCGCCGGATGGGGAGCTGGGCGAGCGAGGAGGGGGAGATCGGCATGCTGTCAGGCTGGCCGACGCGGTGATCTTCCGTCCACCGGTTTAGCGGATCTGGCCGAGACGTGTGCGCCGTGCGGAGCAGGCGCGGGGCCGGACGGGTAGCCGGAAGAGGGCGTTGCTTTCCATGTCGTGGGACGGAGACGATGTTTCACGTGAAACAGCGACAGCAGCGACTGCACTTCTTCGACCTCGACGGCACCCTGATCCGGGGGTCGGCCGCGGCGGTGGAGATCTCCCGGCAGCTGGGCGTCGACGAGGAGATCGCCGCCCTGGAGGAGAGCTTTCTCCTACAGGGGCTCACTCCGGACGAGTTCGCCGTCCGGGCACGCGAGCTGTGGTCTGCGCTCACCGTGGACCAGGTCGCGGCGGCCTTCGAAGGGGCGCCCTGGCTGCTGGGCATTCGTGAGGTCTGGGCAGACATCCGGGACCGGGGCGACCGCTGTGCGGTCATCTCGCTCTCTCCCGACTTCTTCGTCGAGCGGCTTCTCGACTGGGGCGTCGACACGGTGCACGGATCGCACTGGCCGACCGTCCCCTTCACCGAGCCGATCCACCGGCCCGGCATCCTCGACGCGCGGGCGAAGGTGCGGATCGCGCGGGAGCTCTGTGCGGAGTACGGGATGGACCCGGCCCATTCCGTCGCCTACGGCGACTCGATGTCCGATGCGGAGCTCTTCGCGATCGTGCCGGACACCGTGGCGGTCAACGCGGACCACCATCTCGCCGGGCTCGCCCGCCACAGCTACACCGGCGGAGATCTGCGCGAGGCCTACGCCCTGGTCCGAAACAGCGCAGCTTAGTCAGAAACCCTGCCCTTTGGCCCGAGAACGCCGCTTTCCCTCCGAAGCGGTGCGCGGAGGGGTCATGCTGCGTCCACGGAAGCCGGCCAGCGATAGGCGAGGCACATGATGGATGCTCCGACCACCACGAAGGCAGCGGAGGACGGGGACGGGCCGGAGCGCCCGGCGGGGGGCGGGAACGGGCCCCGCCGCCCGGCGGATGGCGGGAACGAGCCCCGAATACCCACGGAAGCCTCCGCCGACGCGGTACTCGTCCGCCGGACCCTCGCCGAGATCGCGCCGGTCGCCGACCGGGTGACCTCGTACTTCTACGCCCTGCTCTTCATCGGGAACCCGGGGCTGCGAGAGATGTTCCCCGCGGCCATGGACACCCAGCGGGACAGACTCCTGAAGGCCCTGCTCACCGCGGCGGAGCACATGGACGACACCCCGGTGCTCACCGCGTATCTGCAGAACCTCGGCAGGGGCCACCGCAAGTACGGCACGCACTCCACCCACTACCCCGCCGTCGGCGAGGCTCTCATCGGCGCGCTCACGCGGTATGCGACGACGACCTGGGACGAGGAGACCCAGGCGGCCTGGGTCCGTACGTACACGACGATCTCCCAGGTCATGATCGACGCGGCGGCGGAGGACGAGCGCTCGGCGCCCGCCTGGTGGCAGGCCGAGGTGGTCTCCCACGATCTGCGGACTCCGGACATCGCCGTCGTCACGCTCCGGCCCGACCAGCCGTACTCCTTCCTCGCGGGGCAGTACACGACGCTGGAGACCCCGTGGTGGCCGCGGATATGGCGTCACTACTCGTTCGCCTCGGCGCCCCGGCCCGATGGACTGCTCTCCCTGCACGTGAAGGCGGTTCCTGCGGGCTGGGTGTCCAACGCGCTGGTCCACCGGGCGCGCCCCGGAGACGTTCTGCTCCTCGGGCCGCCGGCCGGTTCCATGACCGTCGACCACGACACGGACACGGGCCTGCTCTGTGTCGGCGGCGGCACCGGGATAGCTCCCATCAAGGCCCTGGTGGAGGACGTCGCCGAGCACGGGGACAGGCGTCCGGTCGATGTCTTCTACGGGGCACGCAACGGCCACGACCTGTACGACATCGACACGATGATGCGGCTCCAGAAGACCTTCCCCTGGCTCTCCGTCCATCCGGTCACCGAGGAGCAGGGACGGCTCCCGGAGGCCGTCTGCCGCTACGGCTCGTGGAGTGAACGCGACGCCTACCTCTCGGGGCCGCTCGGCATGGTCCGTCGAGGGGTGGACGCGCTACGGGGAGCGGGGGTCCCCGCGGAGCGCATCCGGCACGACTTCCTCGCCGAACTGGCCCCGGCGGCCGACGATCAGCCCAGGTCGGGGGCGTGCATCGCGCGGACGCCCTCGATGTTGCCGTCGAGGTAGTGGCGCAACGAGAGCGGGACGAGGTGCACGGCCGCGATGCCGACCCGGCTGAAGGGCACCCGAACGATCTCGTATTCGCCCACGGGCTCGTCCATCTCGGGACCGTGCCGCAGCGTGGTGTCCATGGAGTCGAGGCGGCACACGAAGAAGTGCTGGACCTTCACCCCTGAGACCCCGCCGTCGACGATGTGCTCGACGGTGTCGACGAAACAGGGCACCACATCGACGATCTTGGCACCGAGCTCCTCGTGGACCTCGCGGTGCAGGGCCTCGACGACGGTGGCGTCGGTGGGTTCCACGCCTCCACCGGGCGTGACCCAGTAGGGATCCACCCCCGGCTTGGTGCGCTTGATGAGGATGAGGTCGTCCCCGTCGAGCAGGATGGCGCGTGCGGTGCGCTTGATCACAGGCCGTTCGTTCATGGGCCGTTCGTTCATGGGAAGAAAATGGCCCGTCGGGGGTGTCCTGAAACTCGCCGTCCCCGGCGGAAACTCATCAGTCCTCGCAGAAGGCCGCGGCTCCCCCACGAAGACTCACCAGTCCCCCGCGGCCCGCAGCAGTTCCTCGTGCGCGCGGGCGATGGGCGACAGCGCGAGCGTCCCCGTCCGTACGACCAGGAAGTAGGTCCGGAGCGGAGGGACCGGAGGATCGAGCAGCGCCACCAGCCGGCCCTGCTCCAGGGCCTCCTCGCACAGATAGCGGGGCAGGACGGCGAGGCCGGCGCCGGAGGCCGCGGATTCCCGAACGGCGCGCAGATCGGGGGCGATCACGGTGGCGGCGACCGCCGGCTTGGTCTCGAAGACGCTTGCCCAGTAGCGGGCCACGAACGGCAGCGACTCGTGCACCTCGACGACCGGCAGCTGCTCCAGGACCACGGCGCCCTTGCGGAGGAGGACGTCGGGGGAGAGCCTCGCCGCCCAGCGCGGGGCGGCGACCAGCACGTACTCCTCGTCGCAGAGTGGGGTGGAGACGATCAGGCCGCCCCGGGGGCGCGCGGTGGCGACGGCCAGATCGTGATGGCCCGCGGCGAGCCCGTCGAGGATCTCCTCGGTGTTGCCGAGAAACGAGGCCCGTACGGCGAGACCCTGCCCGACCAGCGGAGTGAGGGCCGGCAGGACACGGAGTGCGGTGAACTCCGGGGGACCGGCGACATGGAGGGTACGGACGCCGCTCTCCTCGTCGAGGCCCGTCTCGGCGATCTCGACGAGGGCGTCCAGATGGGGAGCGGCGCGGTGGGCGAGCTCGTCGCCGATGGTGGTCGGCGTGACACCGCGGGCCTGTCTGAGGAAGAGAGGGCGTCCGAGCTGTCGTTCGAGCGTCCGGATCTGGCTGGTGACGGCCGGCTGGGACAGCCCGAGGAGCGCGGCGGCACGGGTGAAGGAGCCGGCCCGGTGCACCGTGACGAATGTGCGCAGCAGGGCCAGATCCATGGTCGCCCCCTCCCGGCCGTGCGGCCGTTCGACTCAGGCGGTCGGCTGACTGCGCCTCAGGACCGTCCAACTATAAATAAGTCGATAGGTCTCTGTCGCTACCGTGATTGGACACTGACGCACAGTCAACTAGCCTTGTTCAGGCGGTCTCCGCGCGTGGAACCGAGGCGTTCCGAGCCACGAGGGGGGAGGCTCGGAGCGTCTCGTTCCGTGCGCCCGGGACCGGCGCGGGCCGTGGACAGGACCCCGTGAGGACCGTGTCCAGGGCCTGCGAGGGCCTGTTCCAGGACAGGCGCCGGCCGTGTGCCGAACGGATCTACGCCCCGGCCTCGTCGAGAGCCCGCAGCACATCGGCGATCAGGTCCCCCGGGTCCTCGGCGCCGACCGAGAACCGGATGAAGCCCTCCGCGACCGCGTCCCCGCCCCAGCGCCCGCGTCGCTCCGCCGTGGAGCGCACACCGCCGAAGCTGGTCGCGTCGTCCACGATCCGCAACCCCTCCAGGAACCGATCGGCCCGCTTCCGGTCCGCCAGTTCGAAGGAGACCACGGGCCCGAAGCGCCGCATCTGCCGGGCGGCCACGGCGTGCGAGGGGTCCTCGGGCAGCCCCGGGTAGCGCAGCCCGGTCACGTCCGCGCGCCTCGCGAGCGCCTGCGCCAGAGCGAGCGCGGTGGAGCACTGGCGGTCGATCCGCAGCTGCAGCGTGGCGAGCGAACGGTGGGCGAGCCAGGCCTCCATGGGGCCGGGGATGGCGCCGACGACCTTGCGCCAGCGCCGTACCTCCGCCGCCCGCTCCGGATCACGGCAGGTGACATGGCCGAGCAGGATGTCGCCGTGCCCCGTCATGCCCTTGGTGTCGCTGGCGACGGAGAAGTCCGCGCCCAGTTCGAGCGGGCGCTGGCCGAGCGGGGTGGCGAGGGTGTTGTCGACGGCCACGAGCGCCCCCGCGGCATGCGCCTCGCGCACCAGTCGCCGAATGTCGCAGACGTCGAGCGCGGGGTTGGACGGCGTCTCGATCCACAGCAGCCGAGCCCCTTCGAGGACGGCGAGCTGGCCGTCGCCGCCGGTGGGCGCGGTGCGGACCTCGATGCCGTACGCCCTCAGCTGCTCGTGCAGCAGAGGCAGCGCCTGGTAGCCGTCCTCGGGGACCACCACGACGTCGCCCGTCCTCAGCTGCGAGAGGAGGACGGCGGAGATCGCGGCCATGCCCGAGGCGAAGACCAGCGTCTCGACGCCCTGCTCCCCCGGCGCCTCCAGCTCGCCGATCGCCCGCTCCAGATGGGTCCACGTCGGGTTCTCGTCGCGGCCGTACGCGTATCCGCCGGTCGGATCGCCCGGCAGGTGGAAGTGCGCGGCGAAGACCGGCCCGGGCAGGGTCGGCTCGTACTTCACGGCTTCGGGCAGCCCTGCCCGGACCGCGCGTGTGCCGTCGCCGTAGTGCTTGTCGGTCACGGTGTCCGTTCCTCCAGTTCACGGCGTACGGCCGCGAGCAGTCCCCCGCTCGCGGCCTCCACCATCTCAAGACACTTCTCGTAGTCCTCACGGTCTCCGGAGTACGGGTCGGGGACGTCGAGCGCGTCCCCGGCGGCCGGGTCGAAGGAGCGCAGCAGCCGTGTCCGGGCCGCGTCCTCGGGCGTGCGGGCGAGCCGGTGGAGCTCCCGCAGATGCCCTTCGTCCAGCGCGATCACCAGGTCGAGGGGCGGGAACCAGGAGGCCCGGAACTGACGGGCGGTGTGCGTGGAGGCATAGCCGTTCTCCTCCAGTACGGAGACCGTGCGCGGGTTGGCGCCTTCGCCCTCGCGCCAGACTCCGGTGCCGGCGCTCTCGACCGCCACCAGCCCACCGAGGCCGGCGTCCTCCACATGTCTGCGGAAGACGTGCTCGGCCATAGGCGAGCGGCAGGTGTTGCCGGTGCAGACGAAGCAGACGCGGTACGTCATGGTCTCCACTCAGTCGCCGTCGGGGAGCACGACGTTCAGCGCCCAGGAGACGACGGAGATGATCAGGCCGCCGAGGACGGCGGTCCAGAAGCCCTCCACGTGGAAGCTGAGGTTGAACTGCTCGGCCAGCCAGGAGGTAAGGAGCAGCATCAGGGCGTTGACCACCAGGGTGATCAGGCCGAGCGTCAGAATGAAGAGCGGGAGCGTCAGCAGTTTGACGATCGGCTTGACCAAGAAGTTCACGAGCCCGAAGACCAGGGCGACGAGAATGAGAGTAAGGGCCTTCTTACCGGTGCTCTCACCGGTCAGGGTGATGTCCTGGAGCAGCCAGATGGCCACTCCCAGGGCGCCCGCGTTCGCGAGTGTCTTGACTACGAAATTCATCATGTGTCTGATCGTGGCAGACATGATCGGGCCGACGGCAGGGGCTGACAGGCGATGAAGGCATTCCGACTGGATGAACTGGAGGCGGAGCGTGCCGCGAACAAGGGCGCGTATCTCCAGTTCCTGCGGGAGCGGAACATGTCGGTGGGCCTGTACGCGCTGGACGCGGGGGAGCTCGACCCGCAGCAGCCGCACCGTCAGGACGAGGTGTATTTCGTGGTGAGCGGCCGGGCGGCGATCACCGTGGGGACGGAGACGACCCAGGTGGCGCGCGGCAGCGTGGTCTATGTGCCGGCCGGAGTGGAGCACAAGTTCCACCACATCAGCGAGGACCTGCGGGTGATGGTGGTCTTCTCCCCGCCGGAGGCCTGAGGGTCGAGCGGGCGGAGCCCCTAGGGGGCGGATCAGGGGAGAGCGGGGGCCGCAGGGCCCCCGTGCGCCTCGTCCGGAACCTAGCCTTGAGGGTGTTCGGCGCGGAGTGTGCGGAACAGATCTTCGAGAGCGAGGGAGAGGACGATGGCCGTACAGGAGGTTCTCGCCGGGATGCCGTGGTGGGTCAAGTGGGTCGCCATACCCGTGCTCGCACTGCTCGTCTTCGGCGGACTGATCACCAGCGTCCTGGCTTTCGTGATCGGGCTGCTCTTCAAGGTGCTGCTCTTCGTGGCCCTCGTCGCCGGACTGATCTACGTCGTACGGAAGTTCAGCTCCTCGGACCGGTCCCGCGAGGAGTGGTAGCACAGGCTACCGATCGGTATGAAGGCGACGGAGGGTATTAGCCCGGCCGGGGGAACGCGCTGGTCGAATCAGGGCGCGGGCCCAGGAGCTGCCACTAGAGTGGAATCCCTCCGCCGCGTTGGGGACTACAGGCGTAGACCTCCGTACTGACCAGCGGTTTCCCAGGCCCGGCGGGCGCGCGGGGGCGGCCCCCGCGGGCGGGTGTGATGCACCCGTCGTCACGCCTGGGGGTGACCTTTGGCCACGGCTACGCAGACGACTGCGCCTACCCTGATCGGCTCGGTGCAGCGCGCACTGAGACTTCTGGAGGCTGTGTCCTCCCACGCGGAAGGCGCCCCGGCCAAACAACTCGCCCGTGAGACGGGCCTTCCGCTGCCCACCACGTACCACCTGCTCCGCACCCTGACGCACGAGGGCTATCTGGTCCGCGAGAAGGGTGTGTTCGTCCTTGGCGACGCCGCGGTCCGACTGGCCGGCGGCGGAGATGTGCAGAATCGTCGCATCAAGATCGAAGACTCCCTCGCCCGCTGGCGGGACGCGATCGGTGTGCCGGTCTACTTCGCCCTCTACCGCGAGGGGGAGATCGAGCTCGTCGCTGTCGCCGACACCCCATCCGCTCCCGCGGTCGAGGAATGGGCCGACTTTCGCGAGACCGGGCACGCCCATGCGATCGGGCAGTGCCTGTTGAGTCAACTCGATCTGAAATCTCGTCAAGACCACCTCGACCGCCACCCGGTGGAAGCCATCACTCCGTACACGGTGCGTAACCGCCGTGTGCTTTTGGAGCGTTTGGGCGGTTTGGGGCGAATGGAGCCCCTGGTAGAGCGTCAGGAATATGCGCTCGGCACGGTCTGTGCCGCAATCCCCATCACTGCGGGCTCCACGGCGGCCGCAATGGCCATTTCTCTCCCCCTTCACCAGGAAGAACGGTTGCTCCCAGCAGTCGAGCAACTACGCACAGAGATCGGAAAGCTCTTCAGTTCCCTCGCGTTCTCTATCAGTATCTGAAAAATCACTCCTTGTGATCTGCTAGTGCTTACAGCACGATTGCGTCAAGAGGGCCACGGGGGATCATTCCTGGCCGTTTCGGTCACAGCTTTCAGCAGCTGTGTTTACACAACTGCTTCATCTACTGCGGGGTACATGATGCGAGAGTCGGTTCAGGCCGAGGTCCTGATGAGCTTCCTCGTCTCCGAGGAGCTCTCCTTCAAGATCCCGGTTGAACTCCGATACGAGACCCGGGATCCCTACGCGGTGCGGATGACCTTCCACCTCCCCGGGGACGCGCCTGTGACCTGGGCGTTCGGCAGGGAGCTGCTGCTCGACGGGATCAACCGGCCGAGCGGGGACGGCGATGTGCACATCGCCCCGACGGAGCCCGAGGGTCTCTCGGACGTCTCCATCCGGCTCCAGGTCGGCGGGGATCGTGCCCTGTTCCGGGCGAGCGCACCGCCGTTGGTCGCCTTCCTGGACCGAACGGACAAACTGGTTCCGCTGGGGCAGGAGCGGACGCTCGGTGACTTCGAGGACAACCTGGAGGCTGCCCTGGGCCGGATCCTGGCCGAGGAGAGCGCGGGCCCGGCCGCCTGAGCCGGCGCCCGTCCCGCGTACCGGCTCGGCGCACGTCGACCGGCGCACACCTCACTTCGCGCGGCGGCGCCGTCCGCCCCGTACCGCCGCGGGCTTCCGGATGTCCGTGCCCGGCCGGCCACCGGCGTCCGTGCGGTCGGCGGAGACCACCAGGGCCGCGAGCACCGTGGTGAGCGGCACGGCCGCGACCAGGCCGATCGACCCGACGAGCGTCCGGACGATCTCCTCGGCGACCAGCTCGCTGTTGGCCACCGTCCCCATGCTGCTCTGCGCGATGGAGAAGAGCAGCAACAGCGGGAGGGCGGCACCCGCGTAGGCGAGCATCAGAGTGTTCACGACCGAGGCGATGTGGTCGCGGCCGATCCGGATCCCGGCCCGGTACAGCGCGCGTGGCCCCATGCCCGGATCGGCCTGGTTCAGCTCCCAGACCGCCGACGTCTGGGTGACCGTGACGTCGTCGAGCACACCGAGCGAACCGATGATCACCCCGGCCAGAAGCAGGCCGGACATGTCGATCTCCGGGTACAGGCCGTGGATCAGGCCGGTGTTGTCGTCCGTGTTGCCGCTCAGTGAGGCCCAGCCGATGAACACCGAGCCGAGCAGACCGGTCAGCAGCAGGGAGATCAGCGTCCCGAGCACCGCGACCGACGTGCGGGCCGAGAGCCCGTGGCACATGTAGAGCGCGATCAGCATGATGGCGCTCGATCCGACCACCGCCACGACCAGCGGATTCGACCCCTCCAGGATCGCCGGCAGGATGAAGAACGTCAGGATCAGGAAGCTCACGGCCAGCGCGATGAGGGCCATCACGCCCTTCATCCGGCCGACGGCCACGACCGCGACGGCGAAGATCCCGGCGAGCACCGCCAGCGGGACCTTCCGGTTCACATCGGTGACCGAGTACTGCAGATCGCGCGGGGCGTCGGGGGCGTAGGCCACCACCACACCCTGTCCCTCGTCCAGTTGGCGCGGTGCGTCCGGCTGCACGATCTCGGTGAACGTACGCCCCTTCTCCGGACCGCTGGTGACCTCGATCGTCGCCTTCTCGCACTCCCCCTGCTGCGCGTTGACCGCCTCGCGTCCCTGCGGTGTCGAGGTGTCACCGGTCGGCGGGACCTGCCCCGCGTTCACGGAGGCGCAGTCCACCTGCTGGACGGCGACGACCTCGCCCTGCTCGGTCTGCCGGTCGAAGCCGACGCCGGTGCGCTCGTGCGGCGGGGTGCCGCCGGGCCACAGGACCGCGAGTCCGACCACGACCGCCGTGGCGAAGGGGACCAGGATCGCGGCGATGACCCGGCGCAGATGCCGGGACACCGGGGTGGCGGGCCCATGGCTGTGGCTGTGCCCGTGGGATCCGTGTGCCGGACCTTGCCCGTGCGATCCGTGCGCCGGACCGTGCCCGTGAGAGCCGTGTGGCTGAGCATGCTCGTGGGGGCTGTGGTCGTGGTCGTGGCCGTGCGGCTCGGGAGTCTGTTGGGGGGAAGTCACCGACCGATCATCGCAAGAACGACGGGGGCCCACTGTTCAGCACGCCAGGGATGACGCTAGCGTGGTGGCACCTTTGCACACGCGGGAGCTCGGAGCACCGGGCTGAGAGGGCGCTGATCACCGTACGCGCGTACTGATGTACGTACGGGAGGAGGCTGCGCCGACCGCCGAACCTGTTACCGGGTAATGCCGGCGTAGGGAGATCGGTCTCATGACCATTCAGGATGCACGCACGCCTGCCTCCGAGCAGGACGACACCTCTGGCGACGGCGCCCGCACGCCGGGCTGGCACAAGGGGTACGTCCAGGGCTCGCGCCCCGACCTCAGGGTGCCGGTCCGTCAGGTGCACCTCACCAACGGCAAGGACGTCACGCTGTACGACACGTCCGGCCCGTACACCGACCCCACCGTCGACACCGACGTACGGCGGGGCCTTCCGCCGCTGCGCGAGAACTGGATCATCGCGCGCGGCGACACCGAGGAGTACGCGGGCCGCCCGGCCCGCCCCGAGGACGACGGCATCAAGCACACCTCGCCGCGCGGCGGGGGGCTGAAGAACCTCGACGCCGTCTTCCCCGGCCGCCCGCGCCTGCCGCGCCGCGGCCGCGACGGCCAGGCCGTGACCCAGCTCGCGTATGCCCGCCGGGGGGAGATCACCCCGGAGATGGAGTACGTGGCGATCCGGGAGAACGTCTCCCCCGAGGTCGTACGGGAGGAGATCGCGGCGGGCCGCGCGGTGCTCCCGGCGAACGTCAACCACCCGGAGATCGAGCCGATGATCATCGGCAAGCGGTTCCTGGTGAAGGTCAACGCCAACATCGGCAACTCCGCCGTCACCTCCTCCATCGAGGAGGAGGTGGAGAAGATGACCTGGGCGACCAAGTGGGGCGCCGACACGGTCATGGACCTCTCCACCGGCCGCAACATCCACACCACCCGCGAGTGGGTGCTGCGGAACTCCCCCGTGCCCATCGGCACCGTGCCGCTCTACCAGGCGCTGGAGAAGGTCGACGGCCGTGCCGAGGACCTGACCTGGGAGATCTACAAGGACACGGTCATCGAGCAGGCCGAGCAGGGCGTGGACTACATGACGGTGCACGCCGGCGTACTCCTGCCGTACGTACCGCTCACCGCGCGCCGCAAGACCGGCATCGTCTCGCGCGGCGGCTCGATCATGGCCGCCTGGTGTCTCGCGCACCACAAGGAGAACTTCCTCTACACGAACTTCGAGGAGCTCTGCGACATCCTCGCGACGTACGACGTCACGTACTCGCTGGGCGACGGGCTGCGCCCCGGCTCGATCGCGGACGCCAACGACGAGGCGCAGTTCGCGGAGCTGCGCACGCTCGGCGAGCTGAACACGATCGCCAAGCGGCACAACGTGCAGACGATGATCGAGGGCCCCGGGCACGTCCCGATGCACAAGATCAAGGAGAACATCGACCTCCAGCAGGAGATCTGCGAGGAGGCGCCGTTCTACACGCTCGGCCCGCTGACCACGGACGTCGCGCCCGCGTACGACCACATCACCTCCGGCATCGGCGCGGCGATGATCGCCTGGTGGGGCACGGCGATGCTCTGCTACGTCACGCCCAAGGAGCACCTCGGCCTGCCCAACCGCGACGACGTGAAGACCGGTGTCATCACGTACAAGATCGCGGCGCACGCGGCCGACCTCGCCAAGGGGCACCCGGGGGCGCAGGAGTGGGACGACGCGCTGTCGGACGCCCGCTTCGAGTTCCGCTGGGAGGACCAGTTCAACCTGGCACTCGACCCGGACACCGCGCGTGAGTTCCACGACGAGACGCTGCCGGCGGAGCCCGCGAAGACCGCGCACTTCTGCTCGATGTGCGGTCCCAAGTTCTGCTCGATGAAGATCTCGCAGGACATCCGGCGTGAGCACGGCGGCGACCTGAAGGCGGACGAGATCGAGGCGGGCATGGCCGCGAAGTCGGCCGAGTTCGCGGCGACCGGCAACCGCGTCTACCTGCCGCTGGCGGACTGACCCCCGCCCGGAGACCGTGCCGGCCCGCGACCCCGGGGGAGTCGCGGGCCGGTGGTGTGTCAGGTGCCGGGTGGGCCGGCGGGTGGGGTGGTGGCGGCGAGGACGTCGCGGAGGAAGGGCAGGATGCCCCGCTCGAGGAGGGCGCGGCGCCAGGCCTCCCGGGCGCGGGACAGTTCGTCGTCCGGTGCGGCAGGGGGCGGACCGCCCCTGCTCACCTCGGCCGGGCTGTTGCGCAGGGCCGTCACCAGGAGACCGGCGGCCGCGCCGAGCAGTCCCGCGGCCGCCACCGCGCCGAAGACCAGGCCGGCCGTGAGCAGCGTCGCCCCGAACGCCACGGTGGGGGCGACGGCGTGCAGGGCCGCGCCGACCAGCAGGAAGATGACGGCGGCCGCGCCCGCGAGGACGGGCACCATGACGGTGAGGATCGCGACGACACCGGGGCCGGGGCCCGGGCGGTCCGGGGACGCCGGTGTCCTGGTCCCGAGGGCCGCGCGGTGCTGCTCGCGGACCTTCACGAAGTGGTCGTACTCGCTCGCCGCGGCGCTGGTGACCAGAGTCGTCGCGTTCAGGGTCAGGGAGCGCAGCTGGGCGAGCGAGAGCCGGGTTCCCGCTCCGGCGAGATCCGGACGTGCGTGGGCGGTGCTCAGTGCGTCGTCGAGGACCCGCTCGTACTCGGCGCGGTCCTCGGTCAGCAGGTGCGGAGCCACGTTCATGTGCATCCCCCGATGCTCCGTAAGCCCGGATCAGCCGTGGGAAACGGTCGGTTGGGCGGAAACGGAGGAGAGCCTGCTACGGATGGACCCGATGGTATTGCGGTGGTGCCACACGCTGACAGGGTGTTTCCGGAATTCGACTTCCCCGGATGCGGAGGGTTATGCGTCAGCCGTTCAGGGGGAGTTGGACGACCAGTAGCTTTCCGGCCATGGTCACTCCGCCGTCCATCGCGATCGCCAGACCGTCCGCGTACACGTGCGGTCCGTCGACGAGCGGGCCCGAACTGCCCTCGCCGTCCTCCGTGCCGACCTGACCGGTGAGGTACGGGATGGGGCTGTGGCCGTGCACGATCCGGGAGCCGCCGTAGGTCGAGAGCAGCTCCTGAACGGCCTGCGGGCCGCCCTCGTCGCGGAACGCGAAGCGCTTGGTGAACTTGCGGAAGACGTCCCAGACCTCGTCGGCGTCGTTCCGGTTGAGGATCTCGTGGACCGTGTCGTTGACGTCCTCGATGGTCTGGCCGTAGTCGAGGTACGCGGTGGTGTCGGAGTGCAGGAGGAGGTGGTCGTCCTCCCGCACCACGGCGTCGAGCCGGGACATCCACTGCAGATGGACGTCCTGGAGCCGGTCCATGTCGTGCTTCTGGCCGCCGTTGAGCAGCCAGGCGGCCTGGAAGGTGGCGGTGCCCGCGCCGGAGTTCACCGGGGTGTCGCCGAAGCGCTTGGCACCGATGAGCAGCAGCTCGTGGTTGCCCATGAGGGCCTTGCAGTAGCCGCCGGCGGCGGCGGCCTCGGCGGAGAGGCGCATGACGAGGTCGATGACGCCGATGCCGTCGGGGCCGCGGTCGGTGAAGTCGCCGAGGAACCAGAGGCGGGCGTTGCCCGCGGCCCAGCTGCCGTTCTCGTCGATGAGCCGCTGCGCGCGGAGGGCTTCGACGAGCTCGTCGAGATAGCCGTGGACGTCGCCGACGACGTAGAGCGGACCGGGACCCTCGCCGCTCGCGGGGGCGGGTTCGGCGGCGGGCGCGGGCTCGGTGGGGACCGGGACCTGGACGGTGTCCCCGCGGTTGATGACCGGGAGGTCGCGCTCGGTCGGGGTGTAGCCCTCGGGCATTCCGCCCTCGGGGAAGGCGTTCCCGGGGTGGCCGGTGGCGACGGAGACGATGGACGAGCCGCTCGGGGCGTATGCGGGAGCGGTACGACGTCCCAGATGCAGGGTCGGCTCGGCGGGCGCGGGCGCGGGCGGAGGACCGGCCGTGGGTACGGCGGGTGCGGCCACGGGTCCGTGCTCCGGGGGAGCGGGTTCGGCCGGTGGCGGCACCGGCAGAGGTTCCGTGGTCGTCGGATCGGTGGCATGGCCCTGTACGGGCACGCGGGCGTACGGCGGTACGCGGAAGTCGCGCAATGTCGCCGTGCGCACCACGGGCTCCTGCCCGGCCCCCTGAGTCATGGACCCCTCCACCACGGTCGCGATGCCCTGCACATCGCGGACCGGCCTGGTCGGGGTGGTCCGCGATGTCGTGCGCCCATCATAGGAATGAGCTTCCTCCTGTGTGACGCACCAGGGGTGGTGAATCCGGGTCCACTCCGGGTTCACCGGTTGTTTCGCCCGAATTGAGAAGGTCCAGTCCAGGGTTGAGGCCGGTTGGGTGGCCGGTTTCGCCGCCCCGGCCCACGGGCAGGGGCGGGGGACGGCGGATGCGGTGGAGCCGGTTGGCGGGGTGTCAGTCCTTCGCGGGTGAGCGCGGCGGGCTGACGGTGGTGCGCGGTGAACGGCGCTGCGAGGAGGTGCGGACGATGAGTTCGGTCGGTATCACCCGCTCGACCGGGCCGTCGGTGTCGATCCCTTCGATGGCGTCGATGAGGAGCTGGACGACGGCCGTGCCGATCCGGCGCGGCTTGAGCGAGAGCGTCGTGATGGGCGGTTCGGTGGTGGCGTAGACGGTCGACTCGCTGCAGCAGACCAGCAGCAGATCGTCCGGGACGCGCAGCCCGTAGCGGCGCGCGGCCGCGAGGAGGTCGGTTCCGTTGGGATCGAAGAGGCCGTACACGGCGTCGGGCCGGTCCGGTCGGGCGAGCAGCCGGTCGGCCGCGACGGCGCCCGCGCACGGGTCGTGCGCCGGATAGGCCTCGTAGACGGGGTCCTGGCCCACCCGCTCGCACCAGTTGAGGTACGCGGTGGTGGACAGGCGGGTGTAGGTGTCGGTGGTGGTTCCGGTGAGGAGGCCGATGCGGCGGGCGCCGGCGTCGGCGAGGTGGTCGAGCAGATCGAGGACGGCGGCTTCGTGGTCGTTGTCGACCCAGGCCGTGACCGGAAGGGTGCCGGCGGGGCGTCCGTCGGAGACGACGGGCAGGCCCTGCCGGACCAGTTCGGTGACGACCGGGTCGTGGTCGGAGGGGTCGATGACGACGGTGCCGTCGAGGGCGACGTTCGACCAGACGTCATGGCGGGATGTGGCGGGGAGGATGACCAGGGCGTAGCCCCGCGCGAGCGCCGCCGATGTGGCTGCCCTGGCCATCTCCGCGAAGTACGCGAATTCGGTGAAGGTGAAAGGTTCATCCCCGTACGTGGTCACGGTCAGGCCGATGAGTCCCGACTTCCCGGTGCGGAGCGTGCGGGCCGCCGCGGACGGGCGGTAGCCCAGCCGGTCGGCGACCTCGCGCACGTGACGGCGGGTGGCGTCGGGGAGTCGGCCCTTGCCGTTGAGCGCGTCGGAGACAGTCGTGATGGAGACCCCGGCGGCGGCGGCCACGTCCCGGATGCCTGCCCGGCCCTGCCGGCTTCCCCGGGTCTGTGCCCGGCTCACCTGGTGCTTCCCTGCTGCTGTCATGGCGAGCCGATAGTAGGGCGATGAGGGGCGGTTGGGCCGGTCGCATATGCAGGCGTTGACAGGCACGTTTCTGCATGGCCGAAAGGCGTCAAGAAGCAAGGAATCCAAGGTAGTTAGGGCCTTTGCCATGGGACCAGTGGCTGCCGAACGGCGTAGGCCTGGCGTGGGGGCGAGGTCTCGAAGAGGTCTCAACTCACCTCTACGGGGGATGCGCGCTACGGCGCCCGCCACCGGCGCGCGCCACCCGGACGCGCGCTCCCCCCGGTGTGGCGCAGCGGCGGGGGCGGCCCTGGGGGCGGTTCGGGAGACGGCTCGCGGGAAGGATCGGGGGGTCCGTTCAGGGTGGCGTGGCGGGTGGCGGGCCGGGGGCCGGCCGCCGGGTCGCTCGGGTGGCGCGCCGGGGTCGCCCGGGCGCCGCGCCGTGGGCCGCTTCCGGGCCGTGCGGGGCGCTGTCCGCGGAGGCCGCTTCCGGGCCGTGCGGGCACTGTTCCCGGAGGTCGTGTCCACAGCGTGTCCCTCCTGTTGTCCACAGCCCATTCGCAGCGGAGGGGAATCCTCTTAAGGTGAGGAGTATTGGCGGTACGGACGGTCGAGGAGGCCACAGAGTGAGCGAGACCAGCGGGACCAGCGGGACGAGCACGGGCCCGAAGCTGCGCGCCGAGCTGGACGGCGTCCCCACCTACAAGCCGGGAAGGCCGGCGGCCTCGGGCGGTCCCGTGGCCTTCAAGCTGTCCTCCAACGAGAACCCGTATCCGCCGCTGCCGGGGGTCATGGAGAGCACGCTGGCCGCCGCAGCGAACTTCAACCGTTACCCGGACATGGCCTGCACGGGGCTGACGGAGGAGCTGGCGGACCGTTTCGGCGTGCCCGTCTCGCACCTGGCCACCGGCACCGGCTCGGTCGGCGTCGCCCAGTCGCTCCTCCAGGCCACCTCAGGCCCCGGCGACGAGGTCATCTACGCCTGGCGCTCCTTCGAGGCGTACCCGATCATCACGCAGATCAGCGGGGCCACCTCGGTGCAGGTGCCGCTGACCGAGGGCGAGGTGCACGACCTCGACGCGATGGCCGCGGCGATCACCGACAGGACCCGGCTGATTTTCGTCTGCAACCCCAACAACCCCACGGGCACCGCGGTGCGCCGGGCTGAGCTGGAGCGCTTCCTCGACCGGGTGCCCTCCGACGTCCTGGTCGTGATCGACGAGGCGTACCGCGAGTTCGTCCGTGACACCGACATCCCGGACGGCATCGAGCTCTACCGCGACCGGCCGAACGTCGCCGTGCTGCGGACCTTCTCCAAGGCGTACGGCCTGGCGGGGCTCCGGGTCGGCTTCGCGGTCGCCCACGAGCCGGTGGCGGCGGCGCTGCGCAAGACGGCCGTGCCGTTCGGCGTGAGCCAGCTGGCGCAGGACGCGGCGGTGGCCTCGCTGCGGGCCGAGGACGAACTGCTCGGGCGGGTCGGCTCCTTGGTGGCCGAGCGCGAGCGGGTCCACGCGGGTCTCGTGGGGCAGGGCTGGACCGTGGCGGACACCCAGGCGAACTTCGTCTGGCTGCGGCTCGGCGAGCGGACCCTGGAGTTCGCGGCGGAGTGCGAGCGGCACGGGGTGATGGTGCGGCCGTTCGCCGGCGAGGGAGTGCGCGTCACGATCGGCGAGAGCGAGGCGAACGACCTGTTCCTGAAGGCGGCGGAGGGCTTCCGCAAGGAGGGCTGAGCACTCGCTGACGGCGATCGGCCGGTGACGGCGATCGGCCACCGAAGCCGACCGGCACTGGCCGACCGGCCGTGAAGCCGACCGGCCGTCGACGTCGGTCAGCCGTTGGCGAGCTCCACCCGGATCGGGTCGCCGTCCCGCACGGTGGCCAGGATCCGGGGGTCACCGTCGAGCGCGCCCAGGACGTTGCAGGGGCTGGCGAGCCGGCACTCTTCGCCCCGCGAGATCGGGGTGGGGCCGTAGGGGAGGGCGAGCGCGTCGCCCTCCGTCCAGAAGGCCACCGTGCCGGCGGCGACGACCTGCCGCGCTCCGTCGTCGACGGAGGCGGAGACCGGTGTGTCGAAGTAGACCTCCTCGCCCCAGGTCCGGGCGGTGGAGGAGATCGGGAGAGCCCCCGCGAGCGCCGTGCTCGTGGGGGTTTCCTCAAGGGTGGCCGTGGTGTGTCCGGCCGGCCAGACGATGCGTATCCGAAGGGTCATGGCCCGGATTCAACAATATGTTGAAGGTCCCGGGAAGAGGTGGCCCTCGGCAGGGGGACCCCGACTGAAGGTACGGATTTCGTATGAGTAATAATGCTTGTGAATGTGAACGCGTTCACAAGCGCGCCCTGGTTCATCCCGTATTCGGTGGGATTACCCGGGCAAACTGCCGATGTGACCACGGCGATGTAAGGAGAAAACGACGTGGACCTCGCTCTGGCGCCAGAGACCCTGGCGCGCTGGCAGTTCGGCATCACCACCGTCTACCACTTCCTCTTCGTCCCCCTGACGATCTCCCTCGCCGCCCTCACCGCGGGTCTCCAGACCGCATGGGTCCGCACGGAGAACGAGAAGTACCTCAGGGCGACGAAGTTCTGGGGCAAGCTCTTCCTGATCAACATCGCCATGGGCGTCGTCACCGGCATCGTCCAGGAGTTCCAGTTCGGCATGAACTGGTCCGACTACTCGCGCTTCGTGGGCGACATCTTCGGTGCCCCGCTCGCCTTCGAGGCGCTCATCGCCTTCTTCTTCGAGTCGACCTTCATCGGTCTGTGGATCTTCGGCTGGGACAAGCTCCCCAAGCGGATCCACCTCGCCTGCATCTGGATGGTGTCGATCGGCACGATCCTCTCCGCGTACTTCATCCTCGCGGCGAACTCCTGGATGCAGCACCCGGTGGGCTACCGGATCAACGAGGAGCGCGGCCGGGCCGAGCTCACCGACTTCTGGCACGTGCTCACCCAGAACACCGCCCTCACCCAGTTCTTCCACACCATGACGGCGGCCTTCCTGGTCGGCGGCGCGTTCATGGTCGGCATCTCCGCCTTCCACCTGGCGCGCAAGAAGCACATTCCGGTGATGCGGACCTCGCTGCGGCTCGGTCTGATCACCCTGATCATCGCCGGCCTCGGCACCGCCATCAGCGGTGACCTGCTCGGCAAGGTCATGTTCAAGCAGCAGCCCATGAAGATGGCCGCCGCCGAGGCGCTCTGGGACGGTGAGGCGCCCGCGCCGTTCTCGATCTTCGCGTACGGCGATGTCGACAAGGGCCACAACAAGGTGGCCATCGAGGTCCCGGGCCTGTTGTCGTTCCTGGCGAACGACGACTTCACCTCGTACGTCCCGGGCATCAACGACATCAACAAGGCCGAGCAGGAGAAGTTCGGCCCCGGCGACTACCGGCCCAACATCCCCGTCGCCTACTGGGGCTTCCGCTGGATGATCGGCTTCGGCATGGCCTCGCTGACCATCGGCATGATCGGTCTCTGGCTGACGCGCAAGAAGTTCATGCTGGCACCGGGGCTGCGGACCGGTGAGGACGACGTGCCGAACCTGGTCCTGTTCAGGCGGAAGGCGCTCAGCCCCCGCCTGGGCAAGTGGTACTGGATCGTCGCCCTCTGGACCATGGCGTTCCCGCTGATCGCCAACTCCTGGGGCTGGATCTTCACCGAGATGGGCCGTCAGCCCTGGGTCGTCTACGGCGTGCTCCGCACCCGGGACGCGGTCTCCCCCGGCACCACGACGGGCGAGGTGCTCACCTCGATGATCGTCTTCACCGCGCTCTACGCCGTGCTCGCCGTGATCGAGGTCAAGCTCCTCGTGAAGTACATCAAGGCCGGCCCGCCGGAGCTCACCGAGGACGACCTCAATCCGCCCACCAAGATCGGCGGGGACTCTCGTGACCCCGACCGCCCCATGGCCTTCTCGTACTGAGGCTCAGGAGATCGAGGCATGGAACTCCACGACGTCTGGTTCGTACTCATCGCCGTCCTCTGGATCGGCTACTTCTTCCTTGAGGGCTTCGACTTCGGGGTCGGGATCCTCACCAAGCTGCTCGCCCGCGGCCGGGCCGAGAAGCGGGTCCTCATCAACACCATCGGACCCGTCTGGGACGGCAACGAGGTGTGGCTGCTCACCGCCGGCGGCGCGACCTTCGCCGCGTTCCCCGAGTGGTACGCGACGCTGTTCTCGGGCTTCTACCTGCCCCTGCTGATCATTCTGGTCTGCCTGATCATCCGGGGCGTCGCCTTCGAGTACCGGGCGAAGCGGTCCGAGGAGAACTGGCAGCGCAACTGGGAGCAGGCCATCTTCTGGACCTCGCTGATCCCCGCGTTCCTCTGGGGTGTGGCCTTCGGCAACATCGTCCGGGGCGTGAAGATCGACGAGAACATGGAGTTCGTCGGGAGCTTCTGGGATCTGCTCAACCCGTACGCGCTCCTCGGCGGTCTGGTCACGTTGACGCTCTTCACCTTCCACGGCGCGGTCTTCGTCTCGCTCAAGACGGTCGGCGACATCCGGATCCGGGCACGGGCGCTCGCGCTCAAGCTGGGCATGGTGACGGCGGTGGTCGCGCTCGGCTTCCTGATCTGGACGCAGATCGACACCGGGGACACCTGGAGCCTCGTGGCGATGCTGATCGCCGTGGTGGCCCTGGTCGGAGCGATCGCCGCGATCAAGGTGGGGCGTGAGGGCTGGTCGTTCGCGCTCTCGGGCGTCACCATCACAGCGGCCGTGGCGATGCTCTTCCTCGCGCTCTTCCCGGACGTCATGCCGTCTTCGCTCAACCCGGAGTGGAGTCTTACCGTGACGAACGCGTCGTCGAGCCCGTACACGCTCAAGATCATGACCTGGTGCGCGGCGATCGCGACCCCGCTGGTGCTGCTCTACCAGAGCTGGACCTACTGGGTGTTCCGCAAGCGGATCGGTACGCAGCACATCGCCGGCTCCCACTAGTCGGCCCTCTCCAGGGAGCATGTTTCACGTGAAACCGATCGATCCGCGTCTGCTCCGGTACGCCAGGGCCACCCGTGTCTTCCTGATCGCGGTGGTCGCGCTCGGCCTCGTCGGGGCGGCGCTGGTCGTCGCCCAGGCGATGCTCATCGCCGAGATCGTGGTGGGGTCCTTCCAGAAGGGCCAGCCGGTTTCCGCCCTGACCACCCCCCTGCTGCTGCTCGCGGGCATCGCGGCGGCACGGGGGCTGGTCTCCTGGCTGACCGAGCTCGCCGCCCACCGGGCGAGCGCGGCGGTCAAGTCCGAACTCCGTGGCCGCCTCCTCGACCGCGCGGCCGCCCTCGGGCCGGGCTGGCTCAGCGGCCAGAAGGCCGGCTCGCTGATCGCCCTCGCGACGCGTGGTGTGGACGCACTCGACGACTACTTCGCCCGCTATCTGCCCCAGCTCGGGCTCGCGGTCGTCGTGCCCGTGGCCGTGCTGGCCCGGATCGTCACCGAGGACTGGGTCTCGGCGGCGATCATCGTCGTCACCCTGCCGCTCATCCCGGTCTTCATGATCCTCATCGGCTGGTACACCCAGGCCCGGATGGACCGGCAGTGGAAGCTGCTCTCCCGGCTCTCCGGGCACTTCCTGGACGTGGTGGCCGGTCTTCCCACCCTCAAGATCTTCGGCCGGGCGAAGGCCCAGGCCGAGTCGATCCGCGCGATCACCTCGGAGTACCGCCGGGCGACGATGCGCACGCTGCGGATCGCCTTCCTCTCCTCCTTCGCGCTGGAACTCCTCGCGACCCTGTCGGTCGCGCTCGTCGCCGTGACCATCGGCATGCGGCTCGTTCACGGCGAGCTCGATCTGTACACCGGTCTCGTCATCCTGATCCTGGCGCCCGAGGCGTATCTGCCGCTGCGGCAGGTCGGCGCGCAGTTCCACGCGGCGGCGGAGGGGCTCGCGGCGGCGGAGGAGATCTTCGACGTCCTGGAGGAGCCGGTACGCGACGGGTCCGGGACCGCGGCGCCGGAGTCCGTACGGCTGGAGCTGGAGGGCGTGACGGTACGTCGTGCCGGGCGCACCGAGCCCTCGCTGGACGCGATGTCCCTGACGGTCGAGCCCGGGGAGACGGTGGCCCTGGTCGGGCCGAGCGGCGCCGGGAAGTCGACGCTGCTCGATGTCGTCCTCGGGTTCGCCGTGCCGGAGGAGGGCGGTTCCGTACGGGTCGGGGGCGAGCCGTTCGCCTCGTTGGACCTGGAGGCATGGCGGTCGCGGATCGCCTGGGTGCCGCAGCGGCCGTACCTCTTCGCGGGGACCATCGCCGAGAACGTGCGGCTCGCCCGCCGGGACGCCTCGGACGAGGCCGTACGGGAGGCCCTGCGGGACGCCGGGGCGGACGGGTTCGTCTCGGGTCTGCCGCAAGGGCTCGACACCGCGCTCGGTGAGGACGGGGCCGGACTCTCGGCGGGGCAGCGGCAGCGGCTCGCGCTGGCGCGGGGATTCCTCGCCGACCGGCCGGTGCTGCTGCTCGACGAGCCGACGGCGGCGCTGGACGGGGAGACGGAGGCGGGGGTCGTCGACGCGGTGCGGCGACTGGCGGCAGGGCGGACGGTGCTGCTGGTGGCGCATCGGCCGGCGCTGCTCGCGGTGGCGGACCGGGTGGTGCGGGTCGACGCGGCGCCGTCGTGCGCCGGTGCCGGTGGTGCGGGTGCGAGTGCGGGTGCAGGCGCGGAAAGCGCGAGCGCCGGTGGTGCGGGTGCGGAGTCGGAGGGCAGCGCTGCTGCGGAGGTGCGCCCACCCGTTCCGCCCCAGGCGGAGCATGCGCCCGCAACAGGTCCGACGGCCGTTCTCACACGAGTGCGGGGCATGGCCGGTGAGCTCAAGGGGCGCATGGGCCTTGCCCTGCTGCTCGGGAGTCTGGCGCTCGGGTCCGCCGTGGGGCTCATGGCCGTGTCCGGATGGCTCATCTCGCGTGCCTCCGAACAGCCTCCCGTGCTCTATCTGATGGTGGCCGTCACCGCCACGCGTGCGTTCGGCATCGGGCGGGCCGTCTTCCGGTACGCCGAGCGGCTCGTCTCGCACGACGCCGTCCTCCGGATGCTCGCCGAGCTCCGGGTCTCCGTCTACCGGCGCCTGGAGCGGATCGCGCCCGCCGGGCTGCGCCGCACCCGGCGAGGGGACCTGCTCTCCCGGCTCGTCCAGGACGTCGACGCACTCCAGGACTACTGGCTCCGCTGGCTGCTCCCGGCGGGCGCCGCACTCGTCGTGGGGGTCGCCTCCGCCGGGTTCACCGCCTGGCTGCTGCCCGAGGCCGGTGCCGTCCTCGCCGTGGGCCTGCTCGTCGCGGGTGTCCTCGTGCCGGCGGTCAGCGGCGCGCTCGCCCGCCGGGCCGAACGGCGGCTCGCCCCCGCGCGCGGCGCCCTGGCGACCGCCGTGGCCGATCTGCTGCGCGGCTGCGCCGAGCTGACCGTGGCCGGCGCCCTGCGGGACCGGATCGAGCGGACGCGGGTCGCAGACCGTACCCTCACCGGCATCGCCTCCCGGCAGGCCGCGGCCGCCGCACTCGGCGCCGGACTCTCCGCCCTGGTCTGCGGCCTGACGGTCGCCGCCGCCGCGGTCGTCGGCGTCCGGGCCGTGGCGGACGGGCGGCTCGACGGCGTGGCCCTCGCGGTGGTCGTCCTCACGCCGCTCGCCGCCTTCGAGGCCGTCACCGGGCTGCCGCTCGCCGTCCAGTACCGGCAGCGCGTCAAGCACAGTGCCGAGCGGGTCTTCGAGGTGCTCGACGCCCCCGTCCCCGTACACGAGCCGGACCGGCCCGCGACTCCCCCGGCGAGCCCGTTCCCGCTGGAACTCTCCGGGCTCTCCGCCCGGCACGCCGGGCAGGACCGGGAGGCGCTCGCCGACTTCCGGCTCACCCTGGAGGCCGGACGCCGGGTCGCCGTCGTCGGTGCCTCGGGCTCCGGCAAGACCACGCTCGCCCAGGTGCTGCTGCGGTTCCTGGACGTGGAGTACGGCATGTACCGGCTCGGCGGGGTGCCTGCCTGGGAGCTCGACGGCGACGCGGTGCGGCGCCTCGTCGGCCTCTGCGCCCAGGACGCCCACCTGTTCGACAGCTCCGTCCGCGAGAACCTGCGGCTCGCCCGTACCGGGGCGAGCGACGAGGAACTGCGCGAGGCGCTGCGCCGGGCCCGGCTGCTCGACTGGGCCGACGGCCTCCCGGAGGGGCTCGACACGCTCGTGGGCGAGCACGGTTCCCGGCTGTCCGGCGGTCAGCGGCAGCGCCTGGCGCTCGCCCGCGCGCTCCTCGCCGACTTCCCCGTCCTCGTCCTCGACGAGCCGGCCGAGCACCTGGACCTGGCCACCGCCGACGCGCTCACCGACGATCTGCTCCGGGCCACCGAAGGCCGTACGACCGTGCTCATCACCCACCGGCTGCACGGACTCGACTCGGTCGACGAGGTGCTCGTCCTGGACGAGGGAAGGACCGTGCAGCGCGGCCCGTACGCGCTGCTCGCCGAGGCGGACGGACCGCTGCGCCGGATGCTGGAACAGGAGCGGGAGACCGATCTGTTGGCCGTCGGCGCGGCCTCGGGGACGAACTCCGGGAGCGACCGGGAGTACCGCGGGCCGCGGCCGTAGGCACTGGCTGACTTTTCTCGCCAAATAGGACTTACTAGGCTCAAGCTCATGACCGCCGCAGCGTCCGACGCCTCGGACCCCCTGGAAGCCGCCACCCAGGCCACCCGCAGCCTCCAGGGGCTGTCCACGGAGCTCACCGCCCGCGTGCCTCAGCTCCTGGAAGCCATGCGCTCGGTGGGCACCGGGCTCGAACTCCACTCCACCCTCGACCGCATCTGCGAGACCGCCGCCGAACTCGCCGACGCCCGCTACGCCGCCATCGGCGTCGTCGACGAGGAGGGCAACGGCCTGTCGGACTTCGTCACCTTCGGCGTCGGCGAGGACGTGGCCCGCCGGATCGGGCACCGCCCCGACGGCCACGCAGGACTGCTCGGCGCGCTCATCCGAGACCCCCGGACGATCCGCCTCGCCGACCTCTCCGCCGATCCGCGCTCCGCGGGGTTCCCTCCCGGACACCCGCCGATGCGGACCTTTCTCGGTGTTCCCATCCGGGTCCAGGGCGAGATCTTCGGCAATCTGTACCTCGCGGAGAAGCACAGCGGCGGCGAGTTCAACGACTACGACGTCCACATGGTCCGGGTGCTCGCCACCGAGGCGGGCATCGCCATCGGCAACGCCCGCCTCTACGAGGCCGCCCGCCAGCGCGAACGGTGGATCGACGGCTCCGTCGCCGTCACCACCGCGCTGCTCGCCGGCGGCGACGCGGACGACGCCCTCACGGTCGTCGCCGAGCAGGCCCGCCGCCTCGCCGACGCCGACGCGGGGATCGTGATGCTGCCCGCCGAGGACGGCGGCCTGGAGATCGTCGCCGTCTCCTCGCCCCGGCCCACGAAATCGCTGGGCGTGGTGATCCCGCCCGAGAGTGCCGTGGTGCGGCGGCTCCTGGAGGGCGAGGCGGTCTTCGTGGCGGACGCCTCGACGGACCCGCGCATGATCAGCCGGCTGACCGCCCCGTACGGGCCCAGCATGATGCTGCCGCTGCAGAGCGGCGGGCGGGTGCTCGGCGCGCTCGCGACGCCCCGGGTGCGGGGCGGGCGCCAGTTCACCGAGACGGAGCGGACGCTCGCCACCCAGTTCGCCTCGCAGGCGGCGCTGGCCTTGATGATGGCCGACGCGCAGCGGGACCGGGAGCGCCTCGCCGTCTACGAGGACCGCGACCGGATCGCCCGTGACCTGCACGATCTCGTCATCCAGCGGCTCTTCGCCACCGGCATGATGCTGGAGAGCGCCCAGCGCCGGTCGATCGTGCCGGCCGTGCGCGAGGGCGTCGGCAAGGCCGTGGACGAGCTGGACGTGACCATCCAGGAGATCCGTACGGCGATCTTCGCGCTCCAGCAGGGACCCGCCGAGGCCCCGTCGGGGCTGCGTACGCGCGTTCTGCGGGAGATCAACATGGCGGCCGTGCCGCTGGGCTTCAAGCCGGCGCACCGTTTCCTCGGCGCGATCGACGCGACGGTCGGCGAACTCACCGGCAAGAACCTCATCGCCGCGCTGCGCGAGGCGCTGTCCAACGCCTTCCGGCATGCCGAGGCGAGCCGGATCGAGGTGGTCGTCGACGCCGGCGTCACCCTGCCCGACGGCTCCGCCGGGGTACGGCTCGAGGTCGCCGACGACGGCATCGGCATCCCGGCGGGCGGGCGCCGCAGCGGTCTGCGCAACCTGGCACGCCGGGCCGAGTCGCTGGGCGGCGCGAGCTGGTGCGGCCCGGGCATCGGGGAGGACGGCGGCGGAACGACGGTGGTGTGGGAGGCGCCGCTGTAGGCCTGCCCCCCCGCGGGTGGGTCTCAGCCCTGCGGTGCCGTGGTGCCGGCCGCGCGCAGCGCCTCGGCCACCAGCTGTTCGACGACGACGGCCACCCCGTCCTCGTTGTTGCCGACCGTACGGCCGGAGGCGGCGGCGATCACATCGGGGTGCGCCTGGCCCATCGCGTACGAACGGCCCGCCCAGCTCAGCATCTCGATGTCGTTGGGCATGTCGCCGAAGGCCGCGACCTCGTCGGCCGTGATCCCGCGCTCGGCGCAGCACCGGGCCAGGGTGGACGCCTTGGAGACGCCGAGGCCGCTGATCTCGATGAGGGCGGAGGGTCCCGAGCGGGTGAAGGAGGCCCGGTCTCCGGCGGCCTCCCTGGCCAGCGCCAGGAACGCGTCGGGGTCGAGGTCCGGGTGCTTGGCGAGCAGCTTCAGGACCGGGGCCGCGGCGCCGGGCGCCTCCTCGAAGAGGAGCTTCTCGGCGGTGGCGACGGTCGCGCCGGGGTCGAGGTGGAACGGCGGGTAGTGCGGCTCGTAGTGGATGCCGGTGGTGAGCTCGACCGCGAAGGAGCTCCCGGGCGCGGCGGCGCGCAGGGCCACGACGACGTCCATGGCGGCCGACCGCTCCAGCGGGCGCACCTCGATGAAGGTGCCGCCGGCGTGGAGGTCGACGACGGCGGCGCCGTTGGCGCAGATCGCGAGGCCGTGGCCGTGGACGTGGTCGCTGACGACGTCCATCCAGCGGGCGGGGCGGCCGGTGACGAAGAAGACCTCGATCCCGGCCCGCTCGGCGGCGGCGAGGGCGGCGACCGTGCGCTCGGACAGGGACTTGTCGTCGCGCAGGAGCGTGCCGTCGAGGTCGGTGGCGATCAGTCGGACCGTCGGGGCGGGAGTACGCGGGGAACGGGGAGTGGTCACCGCACCATTCTTCCGCACCGAACGCACGGGCGTGCGGGGAGCTGCACATATGAGTGGCGGTTTTCGGGCAGGCCCTTCCCCGGCGGCCGGGTGCTTACGCCCCGACGTGGCCGTAAACGTCCGTTCGTTTTCGGGCTGACGGGGAAGATCCCTGAGAGCTGATGACGTCTCAAGGGGTGGGGCATGGGCTCGGGCCGGAGAAACGACGAGTGCGACTCCTGCGGTGCGCCGTACGGGACGTGGGTCCCGAGTCTCGGCATGCTCCTCTGCCCGCAATGCGAGGGAGCCGACGCGGCGCATCCCGCCAGGGACCCGGTGCTGGTGGGGGACGTCCTGGCGGGTCTGGTCGACGCCGCGCCGTTCGCGGTGCGCGGCGGCGGCGTCGTACGGGACATCCGCTTCGGGGAGGCGATACGGGAGGTGCGGCGCGCCGCCGCCGGTGTGCCGGAGCCCCGGTCCGGGGGGTCCGCACCTTCCGTACCGAGAGCGGCGGGGCCGGCCGCCTCCGCCTGCCGGCGCTGCGGGGGCCAGGCCGTCTGGCACCGGACGGTGCGGGGCCGCTGGATCATGATCGAGCCCGGGGAGCTGGCCACCACCGCCGTCCCGGCGGGCAGACGGTGGCGGGTCGCGGGGGACGGAACCGCGGTCAACCTGGGTTCCGCCGTGCCGTCCGACACGTGCCGGGTCAGTCATTTCGACGTCTGCGCGGCGAGTCCGGAACCGGTCGGCTCCCCCGTCCTGCTGGCCCTGTGGCGGGGCCACGCCCGGCGGATCGCCTGATCCACCGGGCGAACGCCTCGACGAAGGCTCGCAGGCGTCGGCCGCGCGAACGCCTCGCGGCCGCTCGCAGGCGTCGGCCGCGCGAACGCCTCGCGGCCGCTCGCAGGCGTCGGCCGCGCGAACGCCTCGCGGCCGCTCGCAGGCGTCGGCCGCCACGATCTCGGTGAAGCCCAGCTCGCGGTGGCGCCCCGCGAAGTCGACGAACGCGTCCACGGACTCCAGCGGGCGGCCACGGTCCGGGGTGAAGCCCGTCAGCAGGACCTTGTCGAGCTCGGCCACCTCGCGTCCGGTGTCGGCGCACGCCTTGCCGAGCTTCTCGATCTGGCCGCGCAGCGCCGCCACCGACTGCTCCGGGGTGCCTTCCTCGAAGATCTTCGGGTCACCCGTGGTCACCCACGCCTGCCCGTACCGGGCCGCCAGCTTCAGTCCGCGCGGACCGGTCGCCGCGACCGCGAACGGAAGGCGGGGGCGCTGGACGCAGCCGGGGATGTTCCGGGCCTCGTCCGCCGAGTAGAAGGTGCCCCGCTGCGTCACCGCGTCCTCGGTGAGGAGCCGGTCGAGCAGCGGCACGAACTCGGCGAAACGGTCGGCGCGCTCCTTCGGCGTCCACGGCTCCTGCCCCAGCGCGGTGGCGTCGAAGCCGTTGCCGCCCGCGCCGATGCCGAGCGTGATCCGTCCGCCGGAGATGTCGTCGAGCGCCATCAGCTCCTTGGCGAGCGTCACCGGGTGGCGGAAGTTCGGCGAGGTCACGAGCGTGCCGAGCCGGATCCGCTCGGTGGCCGTGGCCGCCGCCGTGAGCGTGGGCAGGGCCCCGAACCACGGGCCGTCCCGGAAGGTCCGCCAGGACAGGTGGTCGTAGGTGTAAGCGGCGTGGAAGCCGAGTTCTTCGGCCCGCTGCCAGGTCTTCTGCCCCTCGCTCCATCGGTGGATGGGGAGGATCACCGTACTCAAGCGCATGACTGCCACGATACGCGCGGGAGAATCAGCGGACGTTGCGGTTCATCCAGGGGGTGAGCGAGGCGCCGGGGACGAGCTCCTTGTACGTCTCGTCTCCGGGCAGCGGAACGACCAGCCACCAGCCGGGCGGAAAGAAACGTCCCTTCACGTGGGCGATGCCGCCGTGGACCGCGCGGACGAAGGCGGGGACGGAGTCGCGGGGGACGTCCGCGAACTCGATGCCGTCGACAATGATCCGGGCGTCGTCCTCGGGGAAGATCTGGACGGTGACGGAGGGCGAGCCGCCCAGTTCGACGTAGGCCTCGTGCGGCAGCGAACCGTCGCTGTCGAGGACGGCGAACGCGCCGGACGACGTACGCCGGGACGTCCGGTCCGCGCCGATGTCGTCGGTCACCGTCATCTCCAGGTTGAACTCCTGGGCCAGCTCGCGGATCGCGACGACGGCTGCTTCGGTGCTGGGCAGGTGTGGGTGAGCCATGGGAACGATCATGCCTCAGTGGGCCGGAGAGGGGCGGTCTCAGCAGCGGATCGATCCCGGCAGCGGATCGGTCTGTGCCACCGACCTGCCTTCGCCACGGACCGGTCTCCGCCTCCGACCGGTCTCCGCCTCGGAGCGGTCTCCGCCCACAGGCCGGTCTCAGCCGGGAAAGCGGAGGAACTGCGGCGGGACGGCGTCCGCGAGCCAGACCCCGTTGGCGCTGACGCGGAAGACGTGTCCGGCCCGGTGCATGGCGCCGGCGTCGACGGCGATCACGACCGGCCGGCCGCGGCGTGCGCCGACCCGGGTCGCGGTCTCCCGGTCGGGGGAGAGGTGGACGTGGTGCCGGGCCATGGGGCGCAGCCCCTCCGCCCGGATCGCGGGAAGCGCCGCGGCGACCGTACCGTGGTAGAGGTACGCGGGCGGTTCAGCGGGCGGCAGGTCGAGGTCCACCTCGACGGTGTGGCCCTGGCTGGCGCGCATGCGGGTGCCTTCGACGGCGAAGCGCTTCTTGTCGTTGGTCGCGACGACGTGGTCGAGTTCCGCGCGAGTGATCGGGAAGTTGTTCCGGGCGAGCGCTTCGAGCAGCGCGTCGATCTCCGTCCAGCCCTGCGGATCGAGGACGAGGCCGATGCGCTCGGGCTGGTGGCGCAGATGCTTGGAGAGGTACTTCGAGATTCTCACCGTGCGGCGTTCGTCCGGCGGTTGTGGCGGGGGCTGTTGTCGGGTCATTCCGTCAGGATGACGGAGCTCGGATCGCCGGGCCATCGATTTTGGCACACAGGTTTGATCCACAGTCAAAGTAAGTTATCCACAGGCTAGTTGACGATTCTGTGGACAACGCACCTTGCTTTTCAGGTGGATTGAGTAAATTCACCACCAATGTGGTGACTTGAGGTGAGTGCGTCCAATGTTCTTTTGTGGACCTCTCGTTCGGCAGCGGCCGCGACGAAAGCGGCGACCCCTTCCGGCCCCACCAGACTCTGAACGGCCCGCACCGTCCCGGCGGGTAGCGCCACGGACCGGGACTCGTCGTCCTTCGCCGGAGGCGCGTGCGGGGATAGATGGAACTCCAGATGCCTCGTGGCCAACAGTCGCATCGCCCGCGCCAGTTCGGCGTCCACCGTCTGCTGGGCGAGCGGCCGGAGGCGCCGGACCATCGTCGCCGCCTCGTGCGCGTCCGCGTCCGTGGGCGGCCGGTGCTCCAGATAGCGCGCGAAGACGTGCTCGGTCGTGAACTCCAGGAAACGGGAAGCTATGTGCTCCACCTGGTCCCGAAGTTCTCGCAGGTGTCCGGTGATTGCCGCGAGCGGAACCCCCGCCGCGTACAACTCGGCGGCCACGGCGAGCTCTTGTGGGCTCGGTACGAGGTACTCCTCCGTCTCCCGGTCCGGAAGCGGCTCCAGTACGCCGAGCTCGACGGCCTCCAGAATGGCCGCCTCGTCCGGCGTGCCGCCGAAGCGGGCATCGAGCTCCGCACGGGAGATCCGGTCCGCCTCCTCGTCCGTCCACGGGCCGTGCACCTCCGCGACCAGACCGAGCACCCCGCCGAGCCCCCGGCCGGTGTCCCAGGCCTCCAGGAGCTCCTTGATCGAGGCCAGGGTGTAGCCCCGGTCGAGGAGGTCGGCGATCTGCCGGAGCCGCGCGAGGTGCGCGTCCCCGTACACGTTCGACCTGCCCCGCCGCTCCGGGCGGGGCAAGAGCCCGCGGTCCTGGTAGGCGCGGATCGTCCGGACCGTGGCCCCGCTGTGATGGGCGAGATCCTCGATCCTGTACTCCGGCTGTGCTGACTGCTCGGACAAACCCGCTCCCACCGACCGCTCGCTCCACCCCGCCGCCGCGGGGCCCCTCCTGCAGGGGACCGATCGTACGACCGCCGCGCCCACCCGCCCTAGGGGGCGCCTTGTCGATCAGGACACCTCCTAGGCCGGCGGCTGCCACCGCGCGAACGCCCGCAGTGTCCCCGGGCTGAACCGGGACAGGAAGTGCGCGCCCCGCGCCTCTGGTGTCACCGGGACGACCGCGCGGTTGTGCAGGACCGCCCCCAGGATCGCGTCCGCGACCTTCTCGGGCGGGAAGTTCCGCAGGCCGTACAGCCGGGACGCCTTCCGCTGGCGCCGCTTCTCCTCCGCCTCGTCGGTGACTCCCGCGAACCGCGCGGTCGCCGTGATGTTGGTGTTGACGATGCCGGGGCATATCGCGGACACCCCGATGCCCTGGTCGGCCAGCTCGGCGCGCAGGCACTCGCTGAGCATCAGCACCGCCGCCTTCGACGTGCTGTACGCCGGCAGGGCTCGGGAGGGCTGGAACGCCGCGGCGGACGCGGTGTTGACGATGTGGCCGCCCTGGCCGCGCGCCGTCATCTGTGCGCCGAAGACCCGGGATCCGTGGATCACGCCCCACAGGTTGACGTCGAGAACCCGCTTCCACTCCTCGCTGGTCGTGTCGAAGAAGGAGCCGGTGAGCCCGATGCCCGCGTTGTTGACGAGGACGTCGACGACTCCGTACTCGCTCGCCACCTTGGCGGCGAGCTTCTCCATCGCCTGTTCGTCGGCGACGTCGACGGTCTCGCCCCAGGCCTCCGGGGCGCCGATCAGCCGGGCCATCTCGGCCGTGCGGACCGCGCCCTCACTGTCCCGGTCGACGGCGACGACGCGGGCGCCGGCCTCCGCGAACGCGAAGGCGGTGGCCCGTCCGATGCCGCTGGCCGCCCCGGTCACCAGGACCAGCTGGCCGCCGAACCGCTCGGTGTAGGCCGGCTCGACACCGCTCTTCGCCACCGCCGCCGCGACCGGCGCGGGCGCCCTGGTCGCCGGTTCCTCGTGGGTCCGGACGAACTCGCCGATCCAGGCGGACAGCTGGTCGGGCCGGGTGCGCGGCACCCAGTGCTTCGCCGGCAGCGTGCGCCGGGTCAGGTCCGGCACCCAGTCGGCCAGGTCGTCGTAGAGCCGCTCGGAGAGGAAGGCGTCGCCGGTCGGCGTGATCAGCTGCACGGGTGCGTGAGCGTACGCGTCGGGGCGCGGCCTGCCGAGACGCGCCCGGACGTTGTCCCGGTAGAGCCAGGCACCGTGCGCCGCGTCGCTCGGCAGCGAGGGCGTCGGGTAGTCACCGGCGGGGACCTTCTCGACGCGCTCCAGGATCTTCGGCCAGCGCTTTCCGAGCGGGCCGCGCCAGGCGAGCTCCGGCAGCACGGGCGTGTGCAGCATGTACACGTACCAGGACTTGGCGCCCTGGCCGAGGAGCTGGCCGACCCGGCGCGGGGTGGGCCGGGTCATCCGCCGCTTGATCCAGTGCCCGAAGTGGTCGAGTGAGGGCCCCGACATGGAGGTGAAGGAGGCGATCCGGCCCTCGGTGCGCGGGACGGTCACGAACTCCCAGGACTGCACCGAGCCCCAGTCGTGGCCGACGAGGTGTACCGGCCGGTCGGGGCTGACGGCGTCGGCGACGGCGAGGAAGTCGTCCGTCAGCTTCTCCAGGGTGAAGCCGCCGCGCAGCGGTGCCGGCGCGGTCGAGCGGCCGTGGCCGCGGATGTCGTAGAGGACGACGTGGAAGTCCTCGGCGAGCCGGGTGGCGACCTCCGTCCACACCTCCTTGGAGTCCGGGTAGCCGTGCACGAGCAGCACGGTGGGCCGGCCCTCTTCGCCGAGCTCGGCGACACACAGCTCGATCCCGCCCGTACGGACCCAGCGCTCCCGCGCTTCGTCGAACCCCGCCATCAGACCGCCCCTTCGTTCCAGCGCCGCACGTGCGGCAGATCGTCGTCCAGCCAGAACGCGCTCTGCTCGGGGTCCCTGGAGTCGGTGACGACCAGGATCTCCTCGAACTTCGCGCCCGTCCCCCGGAATCCGAGGTGCGGTTCGACCGCCCACAGGCCGGGCTGCGGCGGGTGGTCGGAGAACGTGTACGGCGACCAGAGCGGCGACCAGCCGTCCCGGTGCCCGTGCAGGGCATCGCCGGCGAGGCCCTTGAGCGCCTGGGTGCCGAAACCGAAGACGGTCGGCGACCAGCGGCGCTCCTTCACCCGGTCGATCTTGTGGGCGATGACGCCGAAGGGATAGGCCCGGTGCCGGTTCGCGTAGCCCTGGCGGACCATGAGCCGGTCCACGTCCTGGTAGATCTCGCGGAGCGTGCGGCGCTCGCGCACCTCGCGCAGGATCAGCTCGCGGTGGTCCTGGAGATCGGCGAGCAGTTTGTCGTGCAGGGGGTTGAGGCCCAGGCAGCCGCTGTAGCCGATGTCGGCCGTGTAGCCCTTGAACACCGGGGCCATGTCGAGGATGAACGGCATCCCCGCCTCGAGACGCCGGTTCGTCGGGAAGAACTGCAGCGGGATCCTGAAGTCGACGAAGGCGGTGCGGTCCCCGAACCAGGCGAACGGCCGGTGGAACCAGTCCCGCACCCCCCGGTCGTACAGCCACTCGCGCTGCATCCGCGCGGCCTGGCGCTCGGTCACCCCCGGCTTGAGCTGAGCCGCGACGGCCTCCGCGCACTCGTAGGAGAGCCGCTGTACTTCCCTGAACCCCCGCAGCTCCGCGGAGAGTTCGCCTGTCATCGCTGAGGCCATGCCACCCGCCGTCCCGTGTGAGCGCCCGACTGCGCTACGCGTCCGTAACTTGACACCGATGAATGTGACAATGCTCGGCGGCTGCGTCAAGAGGTCGGACGGCGCCCTGTGGAAAAGCGGTCGTCCCGCGCGCGCCGTGAGCGGCCACGAGCCTGTGGAAAAAGACTTTCGTCGCGAGCTCCCCTACTGGCTTGTACTCCTCTGGTCGGACAAGGATCGAGCCGTTGGGCTGACGACCGCTGTGGCGCAGGCCACTACCGTCGAAGGCGTGACTGTGATCGCGACCGAAAGCCTCAGCAAGCGGTTCCCCCGGGTGACCGCTCTTGACCGGCTCTCCCTGGACATCGGACCCGGTGTGACCGGACTCGTGGGTGCCAACGGAGCCGGCAAGTCCACCATGATCAAAATCCTGCTCGGACTCTCCCCCGCCACGGAGGGCACCGCCCAGGTCCTCGGCATGGACGTCCGCACGCACGGCGCGGAGATCCGTGAGCGCGTGGGCTACATGCCCGAGCACGACTGCCTCCCGCCGGACGTCTCGGCCACCGAGTTCGTCGTCCACATGGCGCGGATGTCCGGGCTGCCCGCGACCGCCGCCCGTGAGCGGACCGCGGACACCCTGCGGCACGTCGGTCTGTACGAGGAGCGGTACCGCCCGATGGGCGGCTACTCGACCGGCATGAAGCAGCGCGTGAAGCTCGCCCAGGCCCTGGTCCACGACCCGAAGCTGGTCCTCCTGGACGAGCCGACGAACGGTCTGGACCCGGTCGGCCGGGACGAGATGCTGGGACTCATCCGCCGGGTCTGGACCGACTTCGGCATCTCCGTCCTCGTCACCTCGCACCTCCTCGGCGAGCTGGAGCGGACCTGTGACCACGTCGTCGTCATCGACGGCGGCAGCCTCCTCCGTTCCAGCTCCACCAGCGACTTCACCCGGACGACGACGACGCTCGCCGTCGAGGTCACCGACTCCGACGTCCACACCGACGGCACGGCGGCCCTCCGCGCCGCTCTCACCGCCGCGGGCGTCACGCTCCACGCGGGCGTGGAGGAGGGCCTGCCCGGCGCCGGCCACATCCTTCTCCTGGAGGCCGCGGGCGAGGAGACGTACGACCTCGTTCGGGACACCGTCGCCGACCTCGGCCTCGGTCTCGTCCGCATGGAGCAGCGCCGCCACCACATCGCCGAGGTCTTCCGCCCCGAGGCGTCCCAGCACGAGGAGGTGCCGGCCCGATGAGCACCCAGATCCCGCAGCCCTCCCAGGCCGCTCCCGACACGACCCGCATCCACAACATCGGCTACCGCTCCTACGACGGCCCGCGACTCGGCCGGGCGTACGCGCGCAGGTCGCTGTTCTCGCAGTCCCTGCGCGGCGCGTACGGCCTGGGCCGCAGCGCCAAGTCGAAGGTGCTGCCGATGCTGCTCTCAGGTGTGATGTGCGTACCCGCGCTGATCATCGTCGCGGTCGCGGTCGTCACCAAGCAGTCCAAGCTGTCGATCGAGTACACGCAGTACGCGATCTTCCTCCAGGTCGTCATCGGCATCTACCTGGCTTCCCAGGCGCCGCAGTCGGTCTCCCGCGACCTCCGGTTCCGGACCGTGCCGCTGTACTTCTCCCGGCCGATCGAGCGCGCGGACTACGTGCTCGCCAAGTTCGGCGCGATGGCCTCGGCGCTCTTCCTGCTGACGGCGGTTCCCCTCGTGATCCTCTGGGTCGGCTCCCTGCTGGCCAAGATGGACTTCGGCACCCAGACGCAGATGTTCGGCCAGGGACTGGTCTCCGTGGCCCTGCTCTCGCTGCTGTTCGGCGGCGTCGGGCTGGTCATGGCGGCGCTCACGCCGCGTCGCGGCTTCGGTGTCGCCGCCGTGATCGGTGCGCTGACGATCTCGTACGGGGCGGTCTCGACGCTCCAGGGCATCGCGTACGGCACGGACAACCTCGGCGCCATCTCCTGGCTCGGCCTGTTCTCGCCGATCACGCTCATCGACGGCGTGCAGACCGCCTTCCTGGGCGCGCCCTCCTCCTTCCCCGGAGGCGAGGGACCGGGCGCCGGTGTCGGCGCGGTCTATCTGCTGGTCGTCCTCGCGCTCGTCGCCGGCTCGTACGGCATCCTGATGCGCCGCTACCGAAAGGTCGGGCTGTGACAGCCCTCCCGTCGCCCGCCACCACCCTTCTAAGGAATGGGCAGCGCCCATGAGCATCCTCTCCATCGACCACGTCTCCCGCTGGTTCGGAAACGTCGTGGCCGTGAACGACGTCACGATGACCGTGGGCCCGGGTGTCACCGGCCTCCTCGGGCCGAACGGCGCGGGAAAGTCCACCCTGATCAACATGATGGGCGGCTTCCTCGACCCCTCCACCGGGAGCGTCACCCTCGACGGGCAGACGATCTGGGGGAACGAGTCGGTCTACCGCGAGATCGGCGTCGTGCCCGAGCGGGAGGCGATGTACGACTTCCTCACCGGCCGCGAGTTCGTCGTGGCGAACGCGGAACTGCAGGGCCTCGGCGCCAAGGAGGCCCAGCAGGCCCTGGCCACGGTCGAGATGGAGTACGCGCAGGACCGCAAGATCTCCACGTACAGCAAGGGCATGCGGCAGCGCGTGAAGATGGCCTCGGCCCTCGTGCACAACCCGTCGGTGCTGCTGCTCGACGAGCCGTTCAACGGCATGGACCCGCGCCAGCGCATGCAGCTGATGGACCTGCTGCGGCAGATGGGCGCGGACGGCCGCACGGTGCTGTTCTCCTCGCACATCCTGGAGGAGGTCGAGCAGCTCGCCTCCCACATCGAGGTGATCGTGGCCGGGCGCCACGCGGCCTCCGGCGACTTCCGGAAGATCCGCCGGCTGATGACGGACCGGCCGCACCGCTACCTGGTCCGCTCCAGCGACGACCGGGCACTCGCCGCGGCGCTGATCGCCGACCCGTCCACGGCCGGCATCGAGGTCGACCACGTGGAGGGCGGACTGCGCATCCAGGCGGTGGACTTCGGACGGTTCACCGAGCTGCTGCCGAAGGTCGCGCGCGAGGGGGGGATCCGTCTGCTGACGGTCTCGCCCTCGGACGAGTCCCTCGAATCGGTCTTCTCATACCTCGTCGCGGCCTGAAAGGAGCCTGACCGATGTACAACCCCACAGTCGCCCGGCTCACCTACCGGGCCCTCCTCGGCCGCCGCCGGGCCCTGATCCTCTTCCTGCTGCCCGGCATGCTGCTGCTCATCGCCGCGGCGGTGCGCGCCTTCAACGGTGCGGACGACCAGGTCGCGGCCGATGTCCTCGGCGGCTTCGCGCTGGCCACGATGGTCCCGCTGATCGGTGTGATCGCCGGTACGGGCGCGATCGGACCCGAGATCGACGACGGCTCGATCGTCTATCTGCTGTCCAAGCCGGTGAAGCGGCCCTCGATCATCTTCACGAAGCTGATCGTCGCCATCGCGGTGACGATGGTCTTCTCGGCGGTACCGACGTTCATCGCCGGCTTCATCCTCAACGGCAACGGCCAGCAGGTCGCCGTGGCGTACACGGTGGCGGCGCTCGTGGCCTCCATCGCGTACAGCGCGCTGTTCCTGCTGCTGGGCACGATCAGCCGCCACGCGGTGGTCATCGGCCTGGTCTACGCCCTGGTGTGGGAGGCCCTGTTCGGTTCCCTGATCGAGGGGGCGCGCACCCTGAGCGTCCAGCAGTGGGCGCTCGCCCTCGCCGAGAAGGTCACCGGTGACGGCCTGATCACCTCGGAGGTCAGTCTCACCACGGCGGTCGTGCTCCTCTCCGCGGTCACGATCGTGGCGACCTGGTTCGCCGGCTTCAAACTCCGCACGCTGAAGCTGGCGGGCGAAGAGTAGAAGCGGACACGGAAGCGGTACGGCTCCGAGGCCGGGCGCCCCACCCCGGGAGCCCCACCCCGGAGCCGCACCGCAACCCCCCTCCCCTCACACCGTCCGATCCCGTGCGGCGAAGAGCCCCACGGTGAGGGCCGCCGCGCAGACGCCGAGGACCACACAGATCGGCAGCGTCCAGGAGCCGGTGGCCTGGTGCAGGGCGCCGGCCGCGAGCGGGCCCGCGGCGGCGAGCAGATAGCCGACCGTCTGGGCCATCCCGGACAGCCGGGCCGCGGTCACCGCGTCCCCGGAGCGCAGCACGATCAGGGTCAGGGCGAGACCGACCGCCCCGCCCTGGCCGACCCCGAGCACCGCCGACCAGAGCCAGGCACCCTCCACCGGCGCCACCATCAGACCGGCGTAACCGGCCGCGACCAGCGTGGTGACCAGGACGATCAGCGGACGCTGGCTCCGCATCCGGCCGGCGAGCAGCGGTACCACGAAGGCGCCCGCGACCTGGATCAGGTTGTTGAAGGCGAAGACGACGCCGGCCGTGGAGCGGCTCATCCCGTGGTCGGTGAAGATCGTCGGCATCCAGGCGATCAGCACGTACGACCACAGCGACTGCAGGCCCATGAACAGCGTGACCTGCCAGGCGAGCGCCGAGCGCCAGACGCTCACCGGGCGGGCGCCGGCGGCCGGGACGGCCCGTACCGCGTGGCCGGTGCGGCCCCGGGCGATCAGGACCTGGGGCAGCCAGGCGACCGCGGCGACCACGGCGAGCAGGGACCAGAAGCCCAGCGAGCCCTCCCAGCCACCGCCGAGCGCCTTCTCCAGCGGCACAGCGGCCGCCGCCGCGACCGTCGCACCGGCGATCATCGCGCCCGTGTAGACCGAGGTCATCGCCGCGGCCCGGTCCGGAAAGTCACGCTTGATCAGGCCGGGCATCAGCACGTTGAGCAGGGCGATCGCGGTGCCGACGAGGATGCCGCCGCCGTACAGGGCGTACACGGAGGGCAGCACGCGCGCGAGGATGCCCACGGCGAGCAGCAGCAGGGCCCCGAGCAGCACGCGTTCGGCGCCGAAGCGGCGCCCCAGCCAGGGCGCCACCAGCGCGCCGACGCCGAGGAACAGCACCGGCACCGACGTCACGAGCGAACTCGCCGTGGAGGAGAGTCCGAAGGCCCCGGATATCTCGCCGACCAGCGGCGCCACGCTCGCGAGCGCGGCCCGCATGTTCAGCGAGGCCAGCACGATTCCGGCCAGCAGCAGCGCCGGATGCGCGAGCAGCGCCCGCCGCGCCGCAGCCCCTGCGGCCGACGCCGGGACTCCGGCCTCGGCGTCGACGAGGACGGGGGGCGGTACGGGGGAGGGGGCGGCGGAACCCTCCGTACGGGTCTCCGCGCTCATCGGGAGTTCTCCGTCAGTGCCGCGACCGTCTCCATCGGGACCCGCAGCAGTTCGCGGGCCTGGCGCTCCGCCGCCTCCGGGTCGCCCGCCTCGATCGCCGCGACCAGGGCCTCGTGGGCGTCGATGTCGACGGGCGGCATCTCCCGGTCGCCGAGGGCCTCGACGAGCACCTCGTGCACCTGGGCGGAGAAGAAGCGGTACACCTCGACGAAGGCCGCGTTGTGGGTGGCGCCGACGACCGCGAGGTGGAAGGCGAGGTCGGCGTCCGCGTTCCGGTCGCCCTCCTCGCGCAGTGTGGTGAGGGCCGCCCGGAGCCGCAGCAGGTCGTGGGTGTCCCGCCGGGCCGCCGCGAGCCGCGCCGCCTCGGCCTCCAGGGCGACCCGGAGTTCCAGGACGTCGGCCGCGCCCGCGTGCCGCACCCCGCGCAGCACGGCCGCCGGATCGGCGGTCGACCTGACGAAGGTGCCGTTGCCCTGGCGGGATTCGAGCAGGCCCGCGTGGACCAGGACCCTGACCGCCTCGCGGACGGTGTTGCGGCCCACACCGAGCTGCTGGGCGAGCTCGTGCTCGGTGGGGATGCGGTCGCCGACCGCCCACTCTCCGTCCGCGAGCTGCGTCCGCAGCTGGTCCACCACGGAGTCCACCAGCGAGGTCCGCCCCGTCGCCCTGAGTGCCATGCCGTTCCGACCTTCCATTTGCCCGGTTGCCCGGTCATCCTACAACTGACCGTGGGCGGGACACCGGACTACTGTGGGCCCGTACGCGGACCGAACACCCTCACCACCCTCGGGAGTCAGTCATGTCAGACCGCTTCGACGTCGTCGTACTCGGAGCTGGCCCCGGCGGCTACGTCGCCGCCATCCGCGCCGCCCAGCTGGGCAAGCGGGTCGCGGTCGTCGAGGAGAAGTACTGGGGCGGTGTCTGCCTGAACGTCGGCTGCATCCCCACCAAGGCACTGCTGCGCAACGCCGAACTGGCCCACATCTTCAACCATGAGGCCAAGACCTTCGGCATCAAGGTGGACGGCACCGTCTCCTTCGACTACACCGAGGCGTTCCGCCGCAGCCGCTCGGTCGCGGACGGCCGCGTCAAGGGCGTCCACTTCCTCATGAAGAAGAACGGGATCACCGAGTTCAGCGGCCGGGGAACCTTCCTCGACGCGAACACCCTTCAGGTCGCCAAGTCCGACGGCACCTCGGAGACGATCCAGTTCGACAACTGCATCATCGCCACCGGCGCCACCCCGCGACTGCTCCCGGGCACCGCCCGCAGCGAGCGCGTCGTCTCGTACGAGGAGCAGATCCTCGCCGAGGACGCCCCGCAGTCGATCATCATCGCCGGCGCCGGCGCGATCGGCATCGAGTTCGCGTACGTCCTCAACAACTACGGCACCAAGGTCACGATCGTCGAGTTCCTCGACCGGATCGCGCCGCTGGAGGACGAAGAGGTCTCCAAGGAGCTGGCGAAGCAGTACCGCAAGCTCGGCATCGACGTCCTGACCTCGACCCGCGTCGAGGCCATCGACGAGTCCGGCCCGCAGGTCCGCGTCACCGTCACCGGCAAGGACGGCGTCCAGAAGGTCCTGGAGGCCGACAAGGTCCTCCAGGCCATCGGCTTCGCCCCGAACGTCACCGGCTACGGCCTGGAGGCCACCGGCGTCGCCCTCACCGAGCGCGGTGCGATCGACGTCGACGGCCGATGCCGCACCTCCGTGCCGCACATCTACGCCATCGGCGACGTCACCGCGAAGCTGATGCTCGCGCACACCGCCGAGGCCATGGGTGTCATCGCCGCGGAGACCATCGGGGACGCGGAGACCATGGAGCTCGACTACCCGATGATCCCGCGCGCGACCTACTGCCAGCCGCAGATCGCCAGCTTCGGCTGGACCGAGGCGCAGGCCCGCGAGAAGGGCTACGACGTCAAGGTCGCCAAGTTCCCGTTCGTGGCGAACGGCAAGGCGCATGGCCTCGGCGACGCCACCGGTTTCGTCAAGATCATCGCGGACGGGACGCACGGCGAGATCATCGGCGCCCACCTGATCGGCCCCGACGTCACCGAGCTGCTCCCCGAGCTGACCCTGGCGCAGCAGTGGGACCTCACCGTCCACGAGGTCGCGCGGAACGTCCACGCGCACCCGACGCTGGGCGAGGCCGTGAAGGAAGCGATCCACGGCATTGCCGGACACATGATCAATTTCTGAGGTTTCCACCGGTTCGGGGTGATAGGCACGGACACGTGCCTCCCGAGAACCTCCCGGGTGGCGAACCGTCCCGACCGCTCAGGTCGTGGGTGCGTTCGTCACCCGGTACGCATCTCTGGCTCGCGGTCATCGCGATCACCAGCCTCGTCATCGCGCTGTCCCCCCAAGGCCTCGATAGCTATCTGCTGCACCGCAACAGCAGCAATCTCCACCAGCTGTCCCACCATCCGCTGAGGGCCCTGCTCGGCAGCGCGTTCTGGATCGAGGACCCGGCCGACCTGCTGCTGTACGCGGCGCTGTTCGAGGTGATCCACGCGCCCGTGGAGCGGTGGCTCGGTACGGCGAAATGGCTCTTCGTCGTCGCCACGGCCCATATCGCGGCCACGCTGATCAGCCAGCAGGTCGTCCTGGTGGCCATCCGCCTCCACGACGTGCCGCGCAGCATGGCGCATGTCGTCGACATCGGGGTCAGCTACGGCCTCGCCGCCTCGGCGGGCATCCTCACGTACCGGCTCGCCCGCCCCTGGCGCTGGCTCTACCTCGCGGCAGTGGTGGCCTTCTTCGTCGTACCGCTGCTCGCCGACCGCACGTACACCGATCTCGGGCATGCGATCTCGCTGGCCATCGGCCTCGCCTGCTACCCGCTCACCCGCGGAAAACCATTCGCCCCCGAACAGGGGCCCGGCGCACACTAGTTGTACGGGGGACACGGGGGTTCCCCCGAAAAGAAGGGGCGGCCGCTTCGAGCGCGTGGACCTGGTCCACGCGGGCCGCCCCTTTTCTTTTCCCCGCGGCCGGTCAGACCGACAGCAGCCGCTCCAGGACGACGGCGATGCCGTCCTCCTCGTTCGAGGTGGTGACCTCGTCAGCCACCGCGCGCAGTTCGACGTGCGCGTTGCCCATGGCCACGCCGTGCGCCGCCCAGCCGAACATCGGGATGTCGTTGGGCATGTCGCCGAACGCGATCGTCTCCGCCGCCTTCACACCCAGCCGGCGCGCCGCCAGGGAGAGACCGGTCGCCTTGCTCAGACCGAGCGGCAGGATCTCCACCACACCGGGCCCCGCCATGACGACGTCGACGAGACCGCCGACCGTCGCACGGGCGGCGACGGTCAGCTCGTCGTCCGACAGCGTCGGGTGCTGGAGGTAGAGCTTGGTCAGCGGCGCCGCCCACAGCTCCGCCGGATCCTCGTACGGCACGTACGGCAGCGGTCCCGGGTGCACCCGGTAGCCGGGGCCCATCAGGACCTCGCCCTCCAGGCCGTCGCGACTCGCGGCCAGCGCCAGCGGGCCGACCTCCGCCTCTATCTTCGAGAGGGCGAGCCCCGCGAGCTGCCGGTCCAGGGTCAGCGAGGTGAGCAGCCGGTGCTCACCCGCGTGGTAGACCTGCGCGCCCTGCCCGCACACCGCGATGCCCTCGTAGCCGAGGTCGTCCAGGATGTGCCGGGTCCAGGGCACCGCCCGGCCGGTGACGACGATGTGCGCGGCGCCCGCCTCCGTGACGGCGGCGAGCGCGTCCCGCGTGCGGGCCGAGACGGACTCGTCGGCGCGCAGCAGCGTGCCGTCGAGATCCGTCGCGACCAGGCGGTAGGGGAAGGAGCTCACTTGGCGATCGGCTCCAGGACCTCACGGCCACCGAGGTAGGGCCGCAGCATCTCCGGGACGCGCACGGAACCGTCGGGCAGCTGGTGGTTCTCCAGGATCGCCACGATCGTCCGCGGTACGGCGCAGAGCGTGCCGTTCAGGGTGGCGAGCGGCTGCACGGTCTTCTTGCCGCCCTGCTCGTCGCGCATGCGGACGGAGAGACGGCGGGCCTGGAAGCTGTTGCAGTTGGAGGCGGAGGTCAGCTCGCGGTACTTGCCCTGGGTCGGGATCCACGCCTCGCAGTCGAACTTGCGGGAGGCGGAGGCGCCGAGGTCACCGGTGGCGACGTCGATGACCTGGAACGGCAGCTCCAGACCGGTCAGCCACTGCTTCTCCCACTCCAGGAGCCGCTGGTGCTCGGCCTCGGCGTCCTCCGGCGCGACGTACGAGAACATCTCGACCTTGTCGAACTGGTGGACGCGGAAGATGCCGCGGGTGTCCTTGCCGTACGTGCCGGCCTCGCGGCGGAAGCAGGGCGAGAAGCCCGCGTACCGCAGGGGCAGCTTGTCCGCGTCGATGATCTCGTCCATGTGGTACGCCGCGAGGGGCACCTCGGACGTGCCGACGAGGTAGTAGTCGTCCTTCTCCAGGTGGTACACGTTCTCCGCGGCCTGGCCGAGGAAGCCGGTGCCCTCCATGGCGCGCGGACGGACCAGCGCCGGGGTCAGCATGGGGATGAAGCCGGCCTCGGTGGCCTGCGCGATCGCCGCGTTGACCAGGGCGAGCTCCAGGAGGGCGCCCACGCCGGTCAGGTAGTAGAAGCGCGAGCCGGAGACCTTGGCACCCCGCTCGACGTCGATGGCGCCGAGCGCCTCGCCGAGCTCCAGGTGGTCCTTGGGCTCGAAGCCCTCGGCCGCGAAGTCGCGGATGGTGCCGTGCGTCTCGAGGACGACGAAGTCCTCCTCGCCGCCGACCGGGACGTCGGTGTGGACGATGTTCCCGAGCTGGAGCAGCAGCTGCTTGGCCGTCTCGTCGGCCTCGTTCTGCTCGGCCTCGGCGGCCTTGACGTCGGTCTTGAGCTGTTCGGCCTTCTGGAGGAGCTCGGCGCGCTCCTCCGGGGTGGCCCTGGGGATCAGCTTGCCGAGCGCCTTCTGCTCGGATCGGAGCTCGTCGAAGCGGACGCCGGACGACCTGCGCCGCTCATCGGCGGAGAGCAGGGCGTCGACGAGCGCGACGTCCTCTCCACGGGCGCGCTGGGAGGCGCGAACACGGTCGGGGTCCTCACGGAGCAGGCGAAGGTCAATCACCCCACCAGGCTACCGGTGCGCGTTCGCCCGCCCCCACCGGATAACGTCACGCGTGTTGTCACGCGTGACGTTATGCCCGCATTGATACCCGTGAGAATGCCGGGAGCCGGGCTCCGCATTCAGTTATCCACAGGCTGTGCGGAAGATCTGTGGACTACGGGGAAGATCGCGTGGATTTCCTGCCCCGCCCCTGGGAATTCCGTGATCAAACACCATTGAGGCACTCATTTGGGTGGGAATTGCTCGCCCCAAAGAGTTGGTCGAGCGAACTGTGCTGACGAGGGCGTCTTCCCCGTGCTGTGGACAGTCGAGGCGGGTCGAGGAGTGGCTAGGGCGATTTGTCGACCTTGTCGGGGTGAGCTGTCGACTTGTCCCCAGGTCGAACGAGGAGCCTGTGGATAACCGCTGTGGGTAACTGAAAAATATGCAGGTAGGACTAGTGGTTCGCACCTGTGGACGAACGCTCCCGTCACCGGGAGCGTTCGGTCAGTATCGGGTCAGGCCCGACCGTCCTGGGCCCTCGCCAACCAGTCGGAGGCCGCCATGAACTCCCCGTCCGAGGTGCCGCGCCGCAGCGCTGCCACGTCCTCGACCGCGACGCCCGCCCTCGGGTACGAGCCGAGGAAGCGCACCTTGGGGCACATCCGCTTGAGCCCCATCAGCGCCTCGCCCACCCGCCGGTCCGAGATATGGCCCTCGGCGTCCACGGCGAAGCAGTAGTTCCCGATCCCCGCCCCCGTGGGCCGGGACTGGATCAGCATCAGGTTCACCCCGCGCACCGCGAATTCCTGGAGCAGTTCGAGGAGGGCACCCGGATGATCGTCACCCAGCCACAGCACCACCGAGGTCTTGTCCGCGCCGGTCGGCGCGGCCGGCCGGGCCGGCCTGCCCACCAGGACGAACCGCGTCTCGGCGTTCTCCGCGTCGTGGATCTCGGTGACCAGCGCCTCGAGGCCGTACGTCACCGCCGCGAACTCCCCCGCGAAGGCGGCGTCGAAGCGGCCCTCCTGCACCAGCCGGGCCCCGTCCGCGTTGGACGCGGCGGACTCCCACAGGGCTTCGGGAAGATGCGCCCGCAGCCAGTTCCGGACCTGCGGCTGGGCCACCGGGTGGCCCGTCACGGTCTTGATGTCCGACAACTTGGTCCCCGGCCGCACGAGCAGCGCGAAGGCGATCGGCAGGAGCACCTCGCGGTAGATCATCAGCGGCTCGCCGGAGGCCAGCTCGTCGAGGGTCGCGGTCACCCCGCCCTCGACCGAGTTCTCGATCGGTACGAGAGCGGCGGCGGCCTCCCCGTTCCGTACGGCGTCGAGCGCGGCCGGGACCGAGACCATGGGGACGAGTTCCCTCGTCGCGGCCTCGGGCAGCGTCCGCAGCGCGGCCTCCGTGAAGGTGCCCTCGGGGCCGAGATACGTGTACCGGTTGGCGGACATACCGTCACCCTAATGGGCCCCGGAGCCCCGGGCCGCCCGCCCGACGGGACACGTGTGTCCGCCGGCGGCCGACCCGGCCGGTCAGGACTCCAGGAGCCGCTGTCCCACGTACTCGCCCTCGGCGGGACCGCCCGGGACCGCGAAGAGGCCGCTCGCCTCGTGCCGGATGAACGCGGACAGCGCGTCGCCCCGGTCGAGCTTGCGCTGCACGGGCACGAAGCCCCTCAGCGGGTCGGCCTGCCAGCAGACGAAGAGGAGACCGGCGTCCGGCGTCCCGTCGGCGGCGATCCCGTCGTGGAAGGAGAACGGCCTGCGCAGCATCGCCGCCCCGCCGTTCTGTTCGGGGGCGGAGATACGGGAGTGGGCGTTGTCCGGGATGACCGTCGTTCCGTCCGGACCGCGCTTGTCCAGGTCGAGCTCGGTGGTCTCGCTGCCGCCGCTGAGCGGGGCCCCGTCGGACTTCCGCCGCCCGATCACCTTCTCCTGCCGGTCGAGCGGCAGCTTCTCCCAGTCGTCGAGCAGCATCCGGATCCGGCGCACCACCGCGTACGAGCCGCCCGCCATCCACTCCGTCGCGCCCCCGGTGCCCGCCGGGACGAAGATCCGCCGGTCGAAGTCGGGATCGGTGACCTTCGGATTGCCCGTGCCGTCGATCTGACCCATCAGGTTGCGGGCCGTCATCGGCTTCGCGGTGGCACCGGCCGAGCGGTTGAAGCCGTTCATCTGCCAGCGCACCCGGGCCGCGTCGCCCGCGTCCTTCTGGAGGGCCCGCAGCGCGTGGAAGGCGACGAGCGCGTCGTCGGCGCCGATCTGCACCCACAGATCGCCCTCCGAGCGCCGCGCGTCCAGGGCGTCGGCCGAGAAGGCGGGCAGCGGGTCGAGCGCGGAGGGGCGACGGGCGGTGAGCCCGGTCCGGTCGAAGAAGGTACGGCCGAAGCCGAAGGTGACCGTGAGGGAGGAGGGGCCCGCGTCGAGCGCCACTCCGGTGTCCCCGGCCGGGGCCTTGCCCGCCATCAGGGCCTTCGCCGTCACCGACCAGCGGCGCAGCAGCGCTGCCGACTCCTTGCGACCGGCGCCGGGGGCGAGGTCGAAGGCGATCAGATGACCGCGGGACTGCAGGGGCGTGGTGATACCGGCCTGATGTTTCCCGTGAAACATCACCTCGGTCGCACCGACGGACGTCAGCGCCGGAGCGCCACCGGCTCCGGTCCCGGCGGTGTCGTCGCCCGACCCGGCCGCGGCGACCCCGACGCCACCGGCCGCGCCGATGACGAGCCCGGCCGCGCCCGCCGCGCCGACGGTGCCGAGGAGGCGCCGCCGGGAGATCTCAGGATTGTCGTTCTCGGTCACGGGTCAGCCGATCTTCACGTTCTTCTCGATGGTGGTCTGGTCGATCTCGGAGGTACGGACGGTCACCTGGATCCGCCACTCGCCGGGCATCGGGATCTGGACGCCGCTCGCGCTCCAGTGTCCGGTCTGGATCCGGTCCGGGGCGACGGGCAGCGGGCCGACGTCCTTCGCCTCCAGGGTGAGGGCGACCTTGATCTCGGGGACGTCCAGCGGCTTGCCGTTGGGGCGTTCGACGAAGAGGTGGAGTGCGTTGGCGCCGGTGCGGCCCGGGTCGAGGCTGAGCCTGACGACACCCTTGCCCTCGATGCCGCCGGTGTCGAAGGGCAGCCGGATGTCGACGGGCCGGTCGGGCACGGCGGCCGGGCCGGAAGCGGCGGTGCCGCCCCGCCCCGCCTCCTCCTCGGTGCGGCCGGGCTCGGTCGAGGTGAGGACGGTGGTGACGGCGAGGAGCACGACGGCGACGGCGGCCTCGGTCAGCACCGAGCGGCGCAGACCGGCCCTCTCGGGGTCGGCGTCCCGCTCCCGCTTGCGCCGCGCGGTGGCGACGGCGGCCCGCTGTCGGGCGAGCTGAGCGGCCCGCTCGGGATCGTCGGTCTCGGCGGTCCCCGTGGCCTCGGTCTCGGCCGCCGCCCCCGCGCCGGCGTCGACGGCGCCTTGAGCCGTGCCGGTGCCTTCAGCCTCGTGGGCCTCTTCGGTTTCCCCGGCCTCCACCGCGGCCTCCGTCTGCTCGGCCGCCGTCTGCTCGGCTTCCTCCGCCGGCTCAGGGGCGGCGAGGCGCTGGGTCCAGCGGCGCGAGATCCAGGCGATGCCGATGAGGACGCACATCAGGCCGATCTTGACGAGCAGCAGTTGCCCGTAGCGGGTCCCGGTCAGCGCGGACCAGGAGCCCACCTGGCGCCAGGACTGGTAGAGGCCGGTGGCCGCGAGGACGGCCACGGAGCCGAAGGCCACCTTGGAGAAGCGTTCGATCGCCGAGCGGTCGACGGACGGCGCCTTGTAGAGGGAGACGAGCAGCACCGTGAGACCGCCGAGCCAGGTGGCGACGGCCAGCAGGTGCAGGATGTCGACGGGCATGGCGATCCCGGGCTGGATACCGGTCGAGGCGTGCTCCGCCAGCGCCCAGGTGCCGGCGATCCCCGCGGCCACGACGGTGCCGCCGACGCCGAGTCCGAACGCGAGGTCCTTCTTCTCCTTCGGGTCGGTCCGCCGGGCGTAGGCGCCGAAGAGGACGGCCACGAAGAGCGCGGCCGCGCCGAGCAGCAGCAGCCGGGAGGTGAGCGCGGCGCCGGTCTTCGTCTCCAGGACGGCCTTCAGACCCGCCAGGTCGAAGGCGTCGGAGAGTTCACCGGAGCCGGTGTACGGGTTGCGCAGGAGCAGCATGGCCAGGGTGGCGCCGGTGAGGGCCAGCCAGCCCCGGACCACGGTCTGCTGGACGGGGCGGACGCTCGCGCCGCGCGGCCAGCAGGCCAGGACGAAGGCGCCGCCGCCGACGAGGACGGCGAACCCGGCGTACGAGACGTAGCGCGCGATGCCGTAGAGAGTGCCGACGATGCCGCCGCCGGCCGTCCGGTCGGGCAGGGCGACGGACGTCGCGGAGGGGGCGCCGATGGAGAAGGTGAAGGCGCCCGCGATGGGGTGGCTGTCGGCCGAGACGGTCTGCCAGGCCACGGTGTACGTGCCGTCGGGCAGCCCGGACCGGAGCGCCACCCCGTAGCGGACGATCGAGCCGCTGCAGAGGTCGAGTATCTCGCCGGTGTCGGCCCGCCGGCCCGCCGGGTCGAGGACCCGGATCGAGTCGGCGCTCATGGCGACCTGTTCGGAGAAGGTGAGGTTGACCTCCTTGGGAGCGGCGGCGACCACCGCCCCGTCCTTCGGATCGCTTCCGGTCAGCGCCGCGTGCGCGGACGCGGGGGCGGCACCGGCGAGCAGCGTGCCGAGCAGCGCGGCCGCGAGGATCAGCAGCCGGGCCAGGGCGGTACCGAGGCGCGGGGCGGTGGTTGTCATCTTCCGGTTCTCTCCGTCAGTTCTGTGAGAACTCCGTCAACGCGCTCAGTGCTGCTGCGGGTTGTGGTTGGCGGCTTCGACGGGAAGGTCGACCTTGATCGGGTCGGACTTCTCGAAGTGGAGCTCGATGCTGACCTTCTCGCCCTGCTTGGGCTGCTTCTTCAGTTCCATGAACATGATGTGGTTGCCACCGCGGGCGAGCTTCAGCTCCCCGTTCGCGGGGATGTCGAAGGACTTCACCTCCTCCATCTTCTGGTTCTTCGTCTCGTGGATCGTGACGTCGTCCGAGAGGGAGCTGGTGACCGAGGTGAGCTTGTCCGCGGTGCCGCTGTCGTTCTTGATGGTGAGGAAGCCGCCGGCCATGTCCATCACCGGCTGCGGCATGAACGCGCCGCTGACCTTCAGGTCGGGCTTCCCGTCCTCGGACGCTTCGGACGAGGACGAACACCCGGTCAGCGCGAGCGCGGCGGCGAGCGCCACGGAGGCGGACAGGGTGGTGGTGCGGCGGTTCACGGGTTCTCCCCCTTGATGAGCTTCGGCAGATCCTTGGCGTAGTCGTCGACGCTCGTGTCCTCGCCGTACAGGACATAGCCCTGGTCGGTCGTCGGCGAGAAGGCGATCACCTGCGCTCCGTGCATGGAGACGACCTTGCCGTTCTCCTTCTTCGGCGGGTCGATGCCGATGCCGATCTGCCGCGCCCCCGCCTGGATGGTGGAGAACGAACCGGTGAGACCGGTGAAGGAGGGGTCGCCCGCGGCGGGCAGCCACTTGGCGAGCTCGGCCGAGGTGTCCCGCTCGGGGTCGGTGGTGACGAAGACGACCTGGAGCTTGTCCTGGTCGGCCTTGGGGAGCTGCTTCTTGGCGATGGCGATGTTGCTCATCGTCATGGGGCAGACGTCGGGGCAGTGCGTGTAGCCGAAGTAGATGAGCGTCGGCTTGCCCTTGGTCCGCTCCCGCAGGTCGTACTTCTGGCCCTTGGTGTCGGTGAGGACGAGCCCGGGCTTGGTGAACGGCCGGTCGAGGACGGTCGCGGCCTTGGTGGAGTCGTCGCCGCCGGAGACCACGGCGACCGAGCCGGAGCCGTCGGCGGAGGACTTGTCGTCGTTGCCGCCGAGGCCGACGGCCGCGGTGATGCCGATCGCGGCGACGATCGCGATCGCGGCGACGATCAACGGGGTGTGGCGCCCGGGACGGGCGGGGCCGTCCTCGGGCTTCTGAGAGGGGGTCTTCTCTGCGGACATGCTGTTTCTTTCCGCTTCTTTCCGGGTTCTCTGGATGAGGGCGGCCGTCAGGCCGAGCGGCGGCGGCCGGCGAGGACACCGAACGCGACGCCGGCGATGCCGACGAGGATGCCGATGACGCCGAGGATCCGGGCCGTGGTGTCGGAGGAGTCGGCGGCGGCCGTCTCCTTCTTCGCGTCGGCCTTGTCGTCGTGCCCGGCCTTCTCGTCCGCCGCGGCCGGAGCCGAGGCAGAGGCGGACGGGGCGGCGCCACCGTGGTGGTCGCCGGAGGCGGCGGAGAGCTTCAGGACGGGGGCGGGGTTCTGCGGCTCCTCCGCGCCCTCCTTCTGCTCCTCGATCCAGCGCACGACCTCCTTGTTGTCGTACGTCTGGATCGCCTTGAGGACCAGCTGGTCGGCGTCCTCGGGCAGCTGGCCGAGGGAGAGCGGGAACTGCTGGAACTGGCCGGGGCCGATCTTCGAGCCGTCGGCGGTCCACGTCACCTTGGAGACGGCCTCGTTGATGGTCTTGCCGTGCAGCTCCAGCGGCTTGCTGAGCTTGCTCTTGGTCACCTCGGCCTTCCAGCCGGGGATGGGCTGCGGCATGACGGAGGCGAGCGGGTGGTCGAGCGGGAAATTGACCTCGACCTTCACGGTGGAGGCGTTGTCGCGCTCGTTCGGGACCTTGATGTTGACGGTCGCGTAGCCGCCCTTGGTGGCCTGGCCCTGCGGCTGAACGCTCACGTGCGCGAACGCCGTGCCGGACAGCAGGACGACGGAGGAGAGGGCGATGCCACCGGCGAGGGCGACCCGGGTGGCGGAGACGCGGGAGGAGACACGGGAAACGGTCATGGCAGAAGACACTCCAGCTCGGAGGAAGGCGAGGGAGTCCGGCGCGCCGCGGGACAGACCCTGGAGCGGCGTGCGGACGAGCACGGCCCCGCTCCCTGTGAGCGGTCCGCGTCAGGCTGCGAGAACGCAGTCGACGGCCGGCGGGCCCCGCCTGATCAGCGTGTCCTCGAGTGCCTCGGCCACCGGCGGTGGCGAGGAGTCGAAGGCCGCACGGACCGTCCGGCGAGGCCCGGTGCCGGGCGTCGCCGCGAGGCCGTTGAGCAGCGCCCGAACGAGCCGGAGCGCGGCCCGCAGCGAGCGGACGAGGGCGCATTCGGCGAGCTCCGTCGCCCCCTGCTCGGAGAGTTCGACGAGACGGCCGAGGGCCCGGTCGCCGCGGCGCAGCAGCCAGCCCGTGGCCACGGCGGCCAGCAGGTGGCCGAGGAGCATGGGCAGACCGGGCAGCAGCTCACCGGCGGGCGCGGTCGCCGCGGCGGCCGTGTGTCCGAGGTGGTGGGCACCGGACTGCGCGGTGGCCGGGTCGAGCCCGGCGTCGCGGATGATCCTGGTGGCGTCGGCGGAGGTGAGGGACGAGGGCCCCGCGCCGCAGACGAGCCGTGCCGCCATTCGTACGAGGGCGTCGTCGGCCTGCTGGCTCAGGCCGAGCCGGCGCTGGCCGAGACCGAAGAGGACGTGCAGCCCGAGCTGTCCGCCGGCGAGGGCGCCGACGACGAAGCCGAGCGAGCGTTCCCGTCCGGTGAAGAGGACGGTGATGCCGAAGACGCCGAGGAATCCGGCGAGCAGCGTCCACAGGGCGATGCCCGCACAGGCGGCGATGGCGTGCCCGAGCGCGGACAGCACGACGCAGACCGCGGTGAACACCGCGGCCCTCAGCAGCCGTGGAGCGAGCGCGGGGGCATTCATGGCGGGCCCATCATCGCACCACGGGCCCCACCGGTATGAGGCAGGTCCAGAAGGTCGTTCTTGGGGCTCTTGCGGGTCTTCGGGGTGACATACACCGGCGCACTGGCCCGATGCATCCGCCGATCGAGCGCTCTTGACGCGTCCGTGCGCTTACGAAGGGTTCTGTCCGGCAATAGGTATCGGTATGTCGAGCCGCTGCCGGGAGGCTGGAGTATGAGCATCTGGTGGTCACTCCATCTGCGGCGCGAAGCCGCGAGCGTGCCGCTCGCCCGAAGGCTTCTGCTGGGCACGATGGAGACGGCGGGTGTCGATCCCGACGTGTCGTACGAACTGTCGGTCGCGCTGACCGAGGCGTGCGCGAACGCGGTCGAGCACGGTGGCGACGGGTCCGACGCGTCGGGTGCGGCCGGCAGGGCCTATCGGGTGACGGCGTACCTGGACGGCGAGACCTGCCGTATCGAGGTGGCGGACTCGGGCCCGGGTTTCCCCGGCGCCGAGCTGCCCGCCGCGCCGTCGGACGCCGAGCACGGCCGGGGGCTGCGTCTCATCGAGGAGCTCGCGGACCATGTGCAGTTCGGCAACCGGTCGGGCCGGGGCGGTGCGGTGGTCAGCTTCGACAAGATCCTGAAGTGGAAGGACAGCCCTTCCCTGCTCATGGCGTGAGCACGGGAGCACGGGGAAGGGCCCCCGCCGGTCGGTCGGCGAGGGCCCTTCGGTTCCAACGTACGCGGAGGTCAGCCCTTCAGCGCGGCCATCCACGCCTCGACCTCGTCGGCGTGGCGCGGCAGCGCGTCCGAGAGGTTCCGGTTGCCGTCCTCGGTGACGAGGATGTCGTCCTCGATCCGGACGCCGATGCCGCGGTACTCCTCCGGCACGGTCAGGTCGTCGGCCTGGAAGTACAGACCCGGCTCGACGGTCAGGCACATGCCCGGCGCGAGGGTCGTGTCGACGTAGGCCTCGGTGCGCGCGGCGGCGCAGTCGTGGACGTCCATGCCGAGCATGTGGCCGGTGCCGTGCAGGGTCCAGCGGCGCTGGAGGCCGAGCTCCAGGACGCGCTCGACCGGGCCCTCGACGAGGCCCCACTCGACGAGCTTCTCGGCGAGGACGCGCTGCGCGGCGTCGTGGAAGTCGCGGTAGGCGGCGCCGGGCTTCACCGCGGCGATGCCGGCCTCCTGCGCCTCGTACACGGCGTCGTAGATCTTGCGCTGGAGCTCGGTGTACCGGCCGTTGATCGGCAGGGTGCGGGTGATGTCCGCGGTGTAGAGCTCCGTGGTCTCCACGCCGGCGTCGAGCAGCAGCAGGTCGCCGGAGCGGACGTCGCCGTCGTTGCGCACCCAGTGCAGGGTGGTGGCGTGCGGGCCGGCGGCGCAGATGGAGCCGTAGCCGATGTCGTTCCCCTCGACGCGGGCGCGGAGGAAGAAGGTTCCCTCGATGTAGCGCTCGCTGGTGGCCTCGGCCTTGTCGAGGACCTTGACGACGTCCTCGAAGCCGCGGGCGGTGGAGGCGCAGGCCTTCTCCAGCTCGGCGATCTCGAAGGAGTCCTTGATGAGACGGGCCTCGGAGAGGTAGACGCGGAGTTCCTCGTCGCGCTCGGCGGTGACCTTGTCGGTCAGCGCGGCCTCGATGCCGGCGTCGTGGCCGCGCACGTTGCGGACGGGGCCGGTGGCCTCGCGCAGCGCCTCGGCCAGCTCGCGGACGTCCTTCGCGGGGACGCCGAGGAGCTGCTCGGCCTCGGTGAGGGAGTGGCGGCGGCCGACCCACAGCTCGCCCTGGCCGTCGAGCCAGAACTCGCCGTTCTCACGGTCGGAGCGCGGCAGCAGGTAGATCGTCGCCTCGTGGCCGCTCTTCGTCGGCTCCAGGACGAGGACGCCGTCCTGGGTCTGGTCGCCGGTGAGGTACGCGTACTCGGTGGAGGCGCGGAAGGCGTACTCGGTGTCGTTCGACCGGGTCTTCAGCCTGCCGGCCGGGATCACCAGGCGCTCGCCCGGGAAGCGGGCGGAGAGCGCCGCGCGGCGCTCGGCGGTCTTGTCGGCCTGGGCGATCGGCTCCAGGCCGCGCAGCTCGGTGTCGGCCCAGCCGGACTTCATGTTCTCGGCCAGCTCGTCGGAGACGCCCGGGTACAGGCCGTTCTTCCGCTGCTTGATCGCCTGTTCCTCAGTCTCTTCCGGGGTCTCCGGCGTGAGCTCCTCGGCCACGGGTCTGCCTCCTCTTGGTACGACACTGAACCCCCACCATCGTACGGTCGTACGGAAGGGGGCCCAGGGCCGGAAGACCCATTACCGGAATGTCACGCTCCGCTTACGTGTACCCACGCGGGCGGCCGCCCCGTGCCGCTCAGTCGAAGCGGGCGGCGAGCAGGACCACGTCCTCCCCGTCCACGGCGGTGTCGAGACCCTCGGGCAGCATGGTCCGCAGGACGTGGTCGGCGACGGCGCCCGGGTCGCCCCGGTCCGCCTTCGGCACGCTCGACGCCGCCGCGTGGAGCCGCGCGAAAGCCCGGTCCATGGCGTCGCCGGTACGGCGCAGCAGCCCGTCGGTGTAGAGAAGCACCGTTTCTCCGGGCTCGGGGGACAGCTCCACGCTCGGCGCCTCCCAGCAGGACAGCATCCCGAGCGGGGCCGAGAGCGAGGTCTCGACGAACTCGGTGCGCCGATCCCCGATGACCAGCGGCGGCGCGTGCCCGGCGCCCGCGAGGACGATCCGGCGCTGCGCCGGTTCGGCGTACGCGAAGAGCGCGGTCGCCGAGCGGGCCGGTTCGGTGAGCCGGAGCAGGAGCTCCAGGTCGGAGAGGACGGCGACGGGGTCCTCGCCCTCCATCACCGCGTACGCGCGCAGGGAGGCGCGCAGCCGCCCCATGGCCGCGAGTGCGCTGGGTCCGGTGCCGGAGACCGAGCCGACGGCGAGGCCGAGGGCGCCCTCGGGCAGCGGCAGCGCGTCGTACCAGTCGCCGCCGCCCCGGGGGCCGGTGCGGTGGCGGGCGGCCAGCTGGACGCCGGGGACGCGGGGGAGACGGCTGGGGAGCAGCTCCTCGGCGATGGTGGCGACCTGCACGCGGGCGCGTTCGACCTGGAGGAGGCGGGCGAGGTGCTCGGTGGCGAAACGGCCGTAGAGCCCGATGAGGTGGCGCTGGCGGTCGGTGGGTTCGGCGGGCTCGTCGTAGAGCCAGACGGCGGCACCGAGCCGTCCGGCCTCCTCGGTGGCGAGGGGGAGGGCGTAGCTGGCGGCGTAGCCGAGGCGGGCGGCGACCTCGCGGTGGCGCGGGTCGAGGCCCTCCTCGGTGCGGACGTCGCGGATGGCGATCGGATCGGGGACCCGCTCGGGGTGGACCGGATCGGGGAGGCCGTCGAGGAGGCGGCCGTAGCTGCTGGTGCCGCGCGGGACGGTCTCGATCGTGCCGAGGTCCGAGTGGGCGAGGCCGAGGCCGATGGTGGAGGCGGGGCCGAGCCCGTCGGCCGGTTCGAGGACGGCCATGCCGCGGCGGGCCCCGACGAGGGCGGCGCCGGCGCCGAGGACCTCCCGGAGGGCCTCGTCGAGGGAGGCGGTCCTGATGAGGCGCTCGGTGAGTTCGTGGAGGGTGGTGAGGTCGGAGACCCAGGAGGCCAGCCGGTCCTGGATCAGCGCTCCCGGTGGGGAGACCGGTTCGGAGGGTGCTGCCGCCGCGGGGACCCCGGGGAGGGGCGCCGTAGTGTGCGGGGGCCCGGGAACCGTTGAATCGATTCCGGCCACTTTCGGCATCTGTGGGGCGCTCATGTCAGTCGGCTTTCCGACCGGTGCGTTTGACGCCATAGCATCGCAAACCCCCATGTCATTCTGAGCCGCTCGATGCATCCACATGTACACGCACAAGAGGAACGATGTCCAGCATTGTCCCCACGGGACTTGTGGTGTCCGTGAGGTCGTGCGAGAGGGTTGAAGTACTGGCGAAGTTGGCCGAAAATTGTCCTCGGTGTGCACCTTTTGCGGTCGACTGGCGTCGTTTGAAAGCGCGTCATTCCGAGCGTGCTGGGTACGTAATCGGTGACAGGCAGGGGCAGTTGAAGCTGCCCCGGAACGCGACGCGGGACCCCGGCGTCTTACATGCCGCAGGCCGCAGCCCGTCACCGAGTGGCGGGGAACGTGTTCTGACCCGCCCCTGGTGCTGACCCGGCTCCACCTCGTTCTGACCTGGCTCCACCTGGTACTGACCCGCTCCATCTGGTTTCCACGTGGGTTCCACCTGGTTCCGGCCCGGGCCGGCCCCGCTCCGACAGGGGCCACCGTCCCGCCGACCCGGTACGCGCTGATACGCACGGTGAAGTGTCCTGCACATGGTGTGATGTGGATTCGGCGTTCAACGGAAAGGAACGAGCGCTCATGCGCGAGATCCTCGGAAGGCGACGCAGGCTCCGGTTCCGGCGCAAGGCGAGGACCGCCCGGCTCGACGCGGCGGTCACCTTCGCCGTCGAATGGGACTGGCCCGTTCTGCCGGGAGCGGGCCTGAGAGCGACGACCCGCACGTCCGCGGGAGCCGCCTGCTCCTGCCCCGACCCCGAGTGCGTGGTGCCCGGCGCACACCCCTACGACCCCGGGCTGCTCGCGGCCACCACCGACGAGCGGATGATCCGCTGGTGGTGGACCCGGCGCCCGGACGCCCCGGTGGTGCTCGCCACGGGAGGCGGCGCGCCCTGCGCGGTCAGTCTGCCCGCGGTCGCGGGAGCGCGGGCGCTCGCCGCGCTCGACGCCATGGGCATGCGGCTCGGCCCGGTGGTCGCGACCCCGACGCGATGGTCGATCCTCGTGGCCCCGTACGGCCTCGAACGGCTCGGCGAGCTGCTGTACGCGAAGGACAGCGTCCCCAGCTCGCTGCGCTTCCATGGAGAGGGCGGCTATCTACTCCTTCCGCCCTCGGTCGCCGGGACCGGGCAGGTCCGGTGGGAGCGGGCCCCTCTCGCGGGCTCGGCCCGGCCGTGGCTGCCGGACGTGGAGGCGGTGGTCGACGCCCTGGTGGAAGCGAGCACGAGCACGCCGGGCGGCGGGAGCCGGCTGGCGTACTGAGAGCGGGGGGCCGGCTGGCGTACGGAAAAGGCGCCCTCTCGGCCCTGGCGGGCGACACCGGCGCAGCATCGGCGCCGGGCCGGCGCCGGCGGGGCGCAGGCATCGGCGCCGGCGGCGACACCGGTACCCGTACCGATGGCGGCACCGGCGGCAGCGCGGCGGGACATCCTTCACCCGAACGGGTGCGTACTGGTCCGACTTGTACGGGAAACGGGCGCGCGGCCGACCGTGCGCCCGTCGGCCGCCGCTATGTTCACCCCACCGTTCAAGATCTCCAGCCGAGCAGGAGCAGGTGGGGCGCATGGGTCCGGTGAACCTCCGTGTGGTCGGACTCGGGGCCGCCGTCACGGTCGCCGTGCTGCTGCCGCTGGTCGCGATGGCCGGGCCGACGGGCGAGCCCGTGGCGGGTGGGTCCGCACGACCGGCGCGTGCGGCCGACGCCGCCGACGCCGACGCGAAGCCCGGGGACCTGCTGAACGGGCTGGGCCTGGGCCGCCGTGCGGAGTCCGCAGCCGACCCCTCCACCCCCGTCCCACCCGGCGCCCCCGTCACTCCCCGTAGTGTCCCGGCCGCTCCGGCGCCTCCGGAGCGGGTCACGAACTGTGGGCCGGAACTCGCCTCTCCCGAGGGGGTCGAGGCGCAGACCTGCGTCCTGGCGGAGGGACCCGACACGTGGGGGCGTACGTACTACCGGAACGCGACCGGCCAGAATCTCGACGCGTTTCTGACCCTCATGGCGCCCGGTGGGCGGACCGTTCAGGTCCGTTGCCCGGTCGCCGCGCAGGACGAACCGGGAACCTGTGAAACGCCCAGGGAGCGGGGCAAGGGGGTGGCCACGGCCTATACGGCGGTAGCGGAATTCGCAGGAACCGGCGAAGGGGACAACACCCCGCTGCTGCTGCGGGCGGGCAGCAACACGGCGGACAGCGAAGGAAGTTGAGCGTCGACGCCTCGGACCTGCCGGAGGCGGACATGGAAAGGCCCGATCGCTGGCGACGGGGGATGCACCAGCGACCGGGCTTCCAGAACGGTAACAAGAGATCTGCTGTTCGCAAATTCGATCTCGGTTATTCGGACAGGGATTTACCCGTCCGCAGACCGGGTTGTGGCGGAAGTCACCGACTGGTCGGTCTGTCAGTCACCGATACCACGCGGGGTATCAGCTGAGAGTCACCTGACGGTTCGTGAGACCGCCACGCGCGCGCCGCTCCTCCGCGGTGAGCGGAGCGTCCGAGGCGAGCGCTTCGGTCAGCCGCTCGGCGAACTCGGCGGCCGGCTTCTCGCACTCCTCCGCCGTCATCGAGGTCGGAAGATCCCAGACCGGCACCATCAGTCCGTGCGCGCGGAACGAACCGACGAGGCGGGTGTCCGCGCCGATGGAGGTACCGCCGGCGGCCTGGAGACGGGCGAGCGCGTCGAGGAGCTTCTCCTCCGGGTACGGCATGACCCAGCGCAGGTGGTTCTTGTCCGGGGTCTCGCACCAGTAGGCCGAGTCGACGCTCGCCAGCTTCACGGTGGGGATCGCGGCCGCGTTGGCCCGCTCCAGGGAGGCGGCGACCTCCGGGTCGGCGCCGTCCGCGGACTGCGGGATCCAGAACTCGAAGCCCGAGTGGACCTCAGGGGCGAACGCGGCGTCCGCGTCGAGCAGATCCTGCAGGCGCGGGCCCTCGGCCGGTACGCGGCGCGGCGGGACCGGGGTGCCCGGCTCGGTCTCCAGGGCGCGCTGGAGGGTGTCGGCGAGGTCGCGGGCGAGGTCGCCGGAGGTGGAGTCGTTCTGCAGGGCGAGCAGGACGGAGCCGTCGTCGCGGCGGAGCGCCGGCCACGCCATCGGCAGCACGGTCGCGAGCGTCACGGAGGGAACGCCCTCCGGGAGCCCGCCCTTGAGGGTGAGCGGCACGGTGGCGGCGGGCACCAGCTCGCGCAGCGCGACCCAGTCGCACTCGCCGGCCAGGCCCTCGAAGGGGCGCTGGACGAGTTCGGTCACGGCGTGCGCGGCGGCCCGGCCGTGACACGCCTTGTAGCGGCGGCCCGAACCGCACGGGCACGGCTCGCGCGCCCCGACGACCGGGATCTCCCCGTTCGTGACCTGTGCCTGACCGGTCTTGCCGGCCTTCGTCTGGGGGCGCTTCTTGGCCATGGTGTGGCTTTCTCCCGATCGCGGCGGTGCGGTGCTTGTTCCGGGCGCGAGCCTAGCCGCACCGCGCACCGACGCCCTTCAGGCGGGCCGTTGCCCCCCCCCGTGAGGGGGCGGCCGCGGGGCGCCGTGCGCGGTCGGGATCGCCCCGTGCGGAGACCGCCGACCACGGTGCGGCGCCGGGATGCTCGTACGGCGTCGCTCCAGGTCGTACGGCGCCGGGATCCTCGTACGACGTCAGTCCAGGTCGTCGTACGCGTCCAGGATGTCGAAGCGGGAGCCGCCGCCGACACGGGACGCGAAGTCCTCGCGGCGGTGTCCCGCGGTCACCACCACCCAGACCGTGACCTCGCCGGTCGCGCTGTCCCGCACACCCCAGTCCTGCGCCAGCGCGCTGATGATGTTCAGCCCGCGGCCGCCCCGTGCGGTGACCGACGGCGTCGCCGGAACGGGCCGGGTCGGACCGCCTCCGTCCGTGACCTCGACTCTGAGGCCGCCCGCCGGGTCCACCCGCCAGGCCGCCCGTACATCCCCGTCGCCTCGATCCGCCTGCCCCAGCGGCCTGCCGTACCGGCAGGCATTGCTGAGCAACTCGGAAAGGATCAGCACCGCGTCGTCGACGACCGATTCGGACACCCCGCTGCGGTACAGCTCGTCCCGCATCCGGTGTCTCGCCTCACCCACGCCCGCAGGGCCATGGGGTACGGCCATGCTCGACGACGTGGGCACCTCCTGTGCCACCACCAACGCCACCCCCGAGACCTCCTTTGCCCCACGCCACGGTGTGGATGCCCCAATGGCCTGGACCGGAAACCGGCCAATCAGTGTGCGATGAGGCACTCGTGACGATCGCGTACGCGTGGAACGCGCCGGTGCACTCCCTGTAAGCCCTGTGAAGCCTTGTGGCGCAAGGGGAAGAGGGTGCTGAAGGGGAGGCCGGGAAGGCGAGAAAGGGCGAAACGCGGGAAACGTGCCCGTCGCGGGAACGCGTCGGCCGCCGGAGACATCAGTCGCGACGCAGCTGGGAGAGCACCTGCTTGGGGCGGTTGGTGATGATCGCGTCCACCCCGAGGCGCTCGCAGAGCTCGACGTCCTCGGCCTCGTCCACGGTCCAGACATGGACCTGGTGCCCGGCCTTCTGGAGCCGCAGGATCACGGCCGGGTGGTGGCGGACGATCCGGATCGACGGCCCGGCGATGCGCGCGCCCGCGGGGAGCCGTCCGTCACGCAGTCGCGGCGAGACGAACTGGGCGAGGGAGACGGTGGGGAGCGTCGGCGACGCGGCGGCGATCCGGTGCAGGGAGCGGGCCGAGAAGCTCATGACGCGTACCGGGGACTCGTCGGGGGACGCGGGCGCGTCCAGGCCGAAACGCTTCAGGAGCTGGAGCAGCCGCTCCTCGACCTGGCCGGCCCAGCGGGTGGGGTGCTTGGTCTCGATGGCCAGCTCGACCTGGCGCCCGGCGTCGGAGACCAGCTCCAGGAGCCGCTCCAGGGTGAGGACGGAGGTGTACCCGGGGTCGCCCCAGTCGGGACTCTCGCGGGAGTCGTCGCGGCCCTTCCAGGTGCCGAAGTCGAGGGCGGCGAGATCGGCGAGTTCCAGGGCCGAGACGGCGCCGCGGCCGTTCGAGGTGCGGTCGACGCGGCGGTCGTGGACGCAGACGAGATGGCCGTCGGCGGTGAGCCTGACGTCGCACTCCAGGGCGTCGGCGCCGTCCTCGATGGCCTTCACATAGGCGGCCAGAGTGTGTTCCGGTGCGTCTTCGGAGGCTCCACGGTGGGCGACGACCTGGAGGGGGACGCTGTTCGGGTGCTGCCGTGCGTGAGTCACGGCGTCATGGTGCCATTGGCGGGGCGGCGCGGGCACACCGGAAGGTGTCCATTCTGTCCGTATATAAAGGTAGGGGGGTGAATGCACAGCTCCGCCTTACAGCGGCCTGACGTCCTGTGGGAAAAGCTGGTGCAACACCCTGGACGCAGTAGGTGACCCGTAGGTACCACCCACCCCACCCCGCGCAGTCAACGAGGAGAGCGAGCTGTGAGCACCGAGAACGAGGGCACGGCGGTACCGGCGGACCACCCGGCTGCCCCGTCCACTCCGTCCACCCCTCCGACGACTCCGACGCCTCCGGCCACTCCCTCGGTGTCGACGCCGGCTCCCGCGCCGACGGAGGCCCCGACGGTCGCGCAGAACGCGGTCCCGGAACCGACCCCTGCCCCGGCCCCTACCTCGACCCCGGCACCGGCCCAGACCCCGGCACCCGCCTCCGCGCCGGAGCCGACGGCGGCCACTCCCACCCCGGCCGCCGCCGGGGCCGGCTGGCCGCCGCCCCCGCCGACCGTGCCCGCCTGGGGCGCCCCGCTCCCGCCCGCTCCCGCGGCCCCGCGGCGACGGGGCGGCGGCCTGGTGGCGGCGGTCCTGGTCGCGGCGCTCGTCGCGGGCGGCATCGGTGGTGGCATCGGCTACTGGGCCGCCCAGCGCGGTGACGACGACGTCAGCTCCACGACGGTCTCCTCGGGCGAGGCCCCGGCGTCGTTCAAGCGCGACCCCGGGACGGTCGCGGCGGTCGCCGCGAAGGCGCTGCCGAGCGTGGTCACCATCCAGGCGAAGTCGGGAGGTTCGCAGGCCGAGGGCGGCACGGGCACGGGCTTCGTGTACGACCAGGAGGGCCACATCGTCACCAACAACCACGTGGTGGCGTCGGCGGCGGACGGCGGCACGCTCTCCGTGACGTTCCCGGACGGCAAGTCGTACGACGCGGAGGTCGTCGGCCGGGCCGAGGGCTACGACGTGGCCGTACTGAAGCTCACGAACGCGCCGAAGGGGCTGCAGCCGCTGCCGCTGGGCGACTCCGACAAGGTGGCGGTCGGCGACTCGACGATCGCGATCGGCGCGCCCTTCGGTCTGTCGAACACGGTGACGACGGGCATCATCAGCGCCAAGAACCGTCCGGTCGCGTCGGGCGACGGTTCGGGCGGCAGCAACTCGTACATGAGCGCGCTGCAGACGGACGCGTCGATCAACCCGGGCAACTCGGGCGGGCCGCTGCTCGACGCGAGCGGCGCGGTGATCGGCATCAACTCGGCCATCCAGTCCACCGGTAGCGGCTTCGGCCAGTCCCAGGCGGGTTCGATCGGCCTCGGCTTCGCGATCCCGGTGAACCAGGCGAAGAACGTGGCGCAGCAGCTGATCAGGACGGGCAAGCCGGTGTACCCGGTGATCGGCGCGACGGTGAACATGCAGGAGCAGGGCGAGGGCGCGACGATCGCCTCCCAGGGCTCGGGCGGCACCCCATCGGTGACTCCCGACGGTCCGGCGGCGAAGGCGGGCCTGAAGCCCGGTGACGTGATCACGGGCTTCGACGACCACCAGATCGACAGCGGTCCCTCCCTCATCAGTGAGATCTGGACCCACAAGCCGGGCGACCAGGTCAAGGTCACCTACGAGCGGGACGGCAAGACCTCCACGGCCACGGTCACCCTCGGCGAACGCACCGGCGACAGCTGACCGGCTAGGCTGTCCCCCGCGCCGCAGGTGGACACACCGCCGGCGCGGGGTGGGTTGCCCGAGCGGCCTAAGGGAACGGTCTTGAAAACCGTCGTGGCAGCGATGTCACCGTGGGTTCAAATCCCACACCCACCGCAGTGGATCGGCGAACGCGCTGGTCGGAAGGGGTGCTCCGGATATCGGGGCGCCCCTTCGTCGTGTGTGGGGGCGCGGGATTCCGGCGGGCCGGGACTCTTCGGGCGCGCTTCTTGAGCCCCTCGGGTCCTTCCGGGGTCCGCCCGGGGTGCCTCTGCGGATGCGGGACCCGGGTGGTGCCGTGATGCTGGAGGGGCTGGAACAGCGGCTAGGAGGGCCAGGATGTCTGTGTTCGACAAGCTCAAGGGAATGCTGAAGGGCCACGAGGAACAGGCCTCCAAGGGCGTCGACAAGGCCGGCGACTACGTCGACGGGAAGACGCAGAGCAAGTACAGCGGCCAGGTCGACACCGCCCAGGAGAAGCTCAAGGAGCAACTGGGACAGACGGGTCAGCGGCCGGACTCTCCGCATCAGCCCCCGCCCCCGCCCCAGCAGTAGCGCGAGGCACGAAGCGACCGTCAGGGGCGCCCCGGATCCACGTCCGGGGCGCCCCTTCCGGGATGCGGCGGGGTCGGCTCTTCGGGTTTCATGGGGCGTCGGAACGGTGGGGGACTGGACGAAGGAGTGGTGTCGTGGTGCGGATCGTGCTCGTGCAGGGGGACATCACCGCCGAGGCCGCCGACGCGATCGTGAATGCCGCGAACTCGTCGCTGCTCGGCGGCGGCGGAGTCGACGGTGCCATTCACCGCAAGGGCGGCCCCGAGATCCTCGCCGCCTGTCAGGACCTGCGCCGCTCGCACTACGGCAAGGGGCTGGCCACCGGGCAGGCCGTGGCGACCACCGCGGGGCGGTTGCCGGCCCGGCATGTGATCCACACGGTCGGACCGGTCTGGTCGCGCGAGGAGGACCGGTCTGAGCTGCTGGCCTCCTGCTACCGCGCATCCCTGCGGATCGCGGACGAGTTGGGTGACCGCACGGTCGCGTTCCCCGCCATCTCCACCGGGATCTACGGCTGGCCGATCGACGACGGGGCCAGGATCGCCGTGCGCACGGTACGGGCCACCCCCACCGACGTGGAGGAGGTCCGCTTCGTGCTCTTCGACGCCCCGGCCTATGCGGCCTTCGAGGCGGCCGCGGGGGAGCGGGACGTTCCGTAGGTCGAACCTTTCCTTTCCTTCTGCCCGTGCGTTCGGTCTCCGTGTACCGGGGGCGCGCCGTCGTGATCTTCCGGCGGGGAGATTGGCGGAAAATCTGCCGGAACGCTTCCTCCCGTGCGGCGCACGGGCCACCGCTGTCCTGAATGCCTTTTGCCCGGGTGAGCTGGGCCTTTGCTCGAAGCCGCCGGGTTTATCTGCTTCTCCTCACGCTTGCGGGGGAATCGGGCGCTCCGGGGTGGTTCGCCGGGGATTCGGTGGGCAACTCTGGAGTCGCGACGTCGATCACCAACGACCGGGGCGGTCGGCCAACTGCCTTGGAAATAGCCGTACTTCAGAGCACTTCAGAGCAGTTCCGTGCAACAGCACCAGCTTTCAGTTCCCGGAGGAACAGACATGGCAAGCATCCGTACCGCCCGCATCCTCGCCGCCGCCGCCGCCCTGCCCCTCGCCGCCGCGCTCTTCACCGGGGTGGCCCAGGCCGACAACGGCGGGTTCGCGGACGACGGATCGAACACGAGCGTCGCCACGATCACCGGCAGCGGCGTGGGCGGGGGCAACTTCGGCAACTCGACCACGACGCAGCAGGTGGCGACCGGTTCCGGTGCCTCCAACCAGAACAACACGGCCAGCGTGAACGGCTCCGCCTTCACCCACATCGCCCAGAACAACGCGGTGGTCAACTTCCTCCCCTGGTGGTGACCGTCCCGGGACGACAGCCGGCCCGACGGGGGGCGTGACCGCGGTGTGAACGACGGCCTGTGCGCCGGTACTTCGGTACCGGCGTGCGGGCCGTCCCGCGTGTGCCCCCGGGCGGGCGCGGTCGGTCGTCGACCTTGACAGGGGTCCTGAATCTGACGGACAGTCAGAAACCTCAGTCGTCCCACGGGAGGCCGTCGCCGTGCACCTCGCCCCGACCGAGCGGCAGCTACGGCTGCGCGCCGAACTCCGCGCGTACTTCCGGGACCTGATGCCCGAAGGTCCGCCCCCCGCCACCGACACCGAAGCCCAGCGCCGGCTGCTCCGCCGGATCGGCGCCGACGGGCTCCTCGGTCTCGGCTGGCCCGAGGAGTACGGCGGGCAGGGCCGAGGTCCCGACGAGCAGTTCGTCTTCTTCGACGAGGCGTACCGTGCGGGCGCCCCCGTCTCGATGGTCACGCTCAACACCGTCGGTCCCACCCTCATGGCCTACGGGACCGAGGAGCAGAAGGCCTCCTTCCTGCCCCGGATCCTGCGCGGCGAGACCGTCTTCGCCATCGGGTACAGCGAGCCCGAGGCCGGCACGGACCTCGCCTCCCTCCGGACGCGCGCGGTCCGCGAGGGCGGGTCCTGGCTGATCGACGGCCAGAAGATCTTCACCTCCAACGCCCAGAACGCCGACTGGATCTGGCTGGCCTGCCGCACCGATCCCGACGCGCCCCCGCACAAGGGCATCTCGATCGTCCTCGTCCCCACCGACGCCCCCGGCTTCTCCTTTACCCCGATCGCGACCGTGGGCGGGCTGACGACCACGGCCACCTACTACGACGGGATACGGGTCCCCGCCGGGAACCTCGTCGGGCCCGAGCACGGGGGCTGGGGGCTCATCACCAACCAGCTCAACCACGAGCGGGTCGCGCTCGCCGCGATCGGCATGCAGGCGGAGGACTTCTTCGCCGCCGTGCTCGACCGGGCCCTCACCCCCGATCCGGTGACGGGCAGGCGCCGCATTGACGAGCCATGGGTTCGGATCCGAGCCGCCGAAGCGCATGCCCGGCTGGCCGCGACACGCCTGCTGAACTGGCGTTTGGTGGGAGATGTGGGGGCCGGTCGACTGGCCCCGGGGGATGCGAGCGGCGTGAAGTTCGTGGGAACCGAATCCGCGGTGGAGGTGTATCGAATATGTCAGGAGATCGCGGGTGGGCCGGGGACGGTGCGAGCGGGATCGCCGGGGGAGGTCGACGGCGGTGAGCTGGAGCGCATGAACCGGGCCGCGCAGATCAACACCTTCGGGGGAGGGGTGAGCGAGGTGCAGCGCGAGATCGTCGCGAGGATGCGGCTCGGCATGAAGGGGAGGGGCCGGCGATGACCTTCACACGGAGCCAGGACGGGCCTGAGCCGTCACCGGACGGGCTGTACGAGCGGCTGGCGGGGTTCGCGGGGCGGGCCGCCGCGACGTCCGGCGTCGGCAAGGACCCGGTCAACCTGCCCATGATCCGGCACTGGTGCGAGGCGATGGGGGACGGCCACCCCGCCTACCGGGGGCCCGACGCCGTCGCTCCGCCCACGATGCTCCAGGCCTGGACGATGGGCGGCCTCTCGGGGCACACGGACCGCTCCTCCGCCCACGAGGAACTGTTCGCCCTCCTCGACGGGGCCGGATACACGTCGGTGGTCGCGACCGACTGCGAGCAGGAGTACCTGCGGCCGCTGCGGCCCGGCGACGAGATCGCCTTCGACACCGTCATCGAGTCCGTGTCGGAGCTCAAGACCACCAAGCTCGGGTCGGGGCACTTCGTCACCACCCGGACCGACGTCCGCGCCGGCGGGCAGCCGGCCGGCACCCACCGCTTCCGGATCCTCAAGTACGCGCCCGCCGCACGACCGCGGAGGCCGGAGCCCCCCACCGGGAGCGAGGCGAAACAGCCGGAAGCCCGGCGGCCCCGGCCCGTCGTCAACCGGGACAACGCCGGATTCTGGGAAGGCGTGGCCGCGCACCGGCTGCTCATCCAGCGCTGCGGCGACTGCGCCGCCCTCCGGTTCCCCTGGCTGCCGGGGTGCGCCGACTGCGGCTCGCCGGAGTGGGACACCGTCGAGGCGAGCGGCTCCGGGACGGTCTACTCGTACGTGGTGATGCACCACCCGTCCTTCCCGGCCTTCGACCCGCCGTACGCGGTCGGTCTGGTCGAACTCGCCGAGGGCGTACGGATGATCAGCAACGTGGTGGGGGTGCCGTACGACAAGGTGCGGATCGGGATGCCGGTGCGGCTGGAGTTCCTGCGCGTCGACGAGGAGCTGGAGCTTCCCGTCTTCCGCGCGGGAGGGGAGGACTGACATGGACTTCACCCCCACCGAGGAGCAGGAGGCGGCCCGCGAGCTGGCCGCCCGGATCTTCGCCGACCTCGCCACCCATGAGCGGCTCAGGGCGGTCGGCACCGGCAGCGACGCCGAGCTCTGGAAGGCCCTCTGCGCCGCCGGGCTGCCCGGCTCCGTCGAGGAGACCGGCCTGCTCGGCCTGGTCCTCCTCCTGGAGGAGCAGGGACGCGTGACGGCCCAGGTGCCGTTCGCCGCGACCTGTGTGTACGGGATCCTCGCCGTCGCCCGGCACGGCACGGACGAGCAGCGCGCCCGGCTCCTGCCCGGCCTCCGCGACGGCACGACGGTGGTGACGGGGGCCTTCCCGGCGTCCGGGTCGGTCACCTCGCGCGAGGGGCGGCTCAGCGGGGCCGTGGACTGGGTGCCGTGGCTCAGGGACGCCACCCATGTCCTCGTCCCCGACGCGCACCGTGCCCTCTGGCTGGTCCGCACCGAGGACGCGGCGGGCGTCGACCCCGTCGAGCTCACCGCACCCTGGTCCGCCGGTCGGCTCGTCCTCGACGGAGCGGCGGGGGAGCGGCTCGGGGAGGGCGCCGCCTACGCGGACGTGCTCGCCGCCGCCCGGGTCGCCTTCGCCGGTCTGCAGGCAGGGGTCTGCGCCGGGTCGCTCGCCAGGGCCGTGGAGTACACCTGCGTACGGGAGCAGTTCGGCCGCCCGCTCTCCACCCACCAGGGCGTGCAACTACGGGCCGCCGACGCCCATATGGACACCGAGACCATCCGGGTCACCGCCTACGAGGCCGCCTGGCGCCACGACGAGGGGCTGGAAGCCCGCGGGGCGGCCCTGACCGCCGCCTGGTGGGCCTCCGAGGCGGGGAAGCGGGTCGTGCACGCCGGGCAGCATCTGCACGGGGGCATGGGCGCGGACCTCGACCACCCCGTGCACCGGCACTTCCTGTGGGGCAGGCAGCTCGACGCCCATCTCGGCTGCGGCACCGAACTCCTCGCCGAACTCGGCGATCTGCTCGCTGAAGGAGATCTGTCATGAAGCCCGGCACGGAGAGCTTCGTCAAGCCGGGGGACGAGCTGCCGCCGCTGACGATCCCGATCACCCGCACCCTGATCGTCGCCGGGGCCGTCGCCTCCCGCGACTACCAGGACGTGCACCACGACGCCGAACTGGCCCGGGAGAAGGGCTCCCCGGACATCTTCATGAACATCCTCACGACCAACGGCCTCGTCGGGCGGTACATCACCGACCACTTCGGCCCCCGCGCCGTCCTCCGCAGGGTCGCCATCCGGCTCGGCGCCCCCAACCACCCCGGCGACACCATGGTGCTGACCGGCACGGTCACCGAGGTCGACGGGGACATCGCACACGTCCGGGTCGTCGGTGCGAACGGGCTCGGTCACCACGTCACGGGGACGGTCACCGTGGAGGTGCCGCGATGAGCCTCCGCACCAGGGACGGGCTCGGCGGCCGGGCGGCCGTGGCGGGCATCGGAGCCACCGCGTTCTCCAAGGACTCGGGCCGCAGCGAACTGTCGCTCGCCGTCGAGGCGGTGCGCGCGGCCCTCGACGACGCCGGGCTCGCCCCCGCCGACGTCGACGGCATGGTCACCTTCACCATGGACACCAACCCCGAGATCACCGTCGCCCAGGCGTCCGGCATCGGCGAGCTGTCCTTCTTCTCCCGCGTGCACTACGGCGGCGGGGCGGCCTGCGCCACCGTGCAGCAGGCCGCGCTCGCCGTCGCCACGGGGGTCGCGGAGGTCGTCGTCTGCTACCGGGCGTTCAACGAGCGCTCCGGGCGGCGCTTCGGCTCCGGAGTCCAGCAGCGCGAGCCCTCCGCCGAGGGCGTCGCACTCGGCTGGCAGCTGCCCTTCGGGCTGCTCACCCCGGCCTCCTGGGTCGCGATGATCGCCCAGCGGTATCTGCACACCTACGGATTGACCCCGGACGCCTTCGGCCATGTCGCCGTCACCGACCGGCGCCACGCCGCCCGCAACCCCGCCGCGTACTTCCACGGGAAGCCGATCACCCTCGCCGACCACGCCGCCTCGCGCTGGATCGTCGAACCACTCCGGCTCCTCGACTGCTGCCAGGAGACCGACGGCGGCCAGGCGATCGTCGTCACCTCCGTCGAGCGCGCCCGTGACCTGCGGCGTCCGCCGGCCGTGATCCTGGCGGCGGCGCAGGGCGCCGGCCGGAAGCAGGAGGCGATGACCAGCTTCTACCGGGACGAGCTGACGGGGCTTCCGGAGATGGGGGTGGTGGCCCGGCAGCTCTGGCGGACCTCCGGCCTCGCACCGGGCGAGATCGACGTGGGCATTCTCTACGACCACTTCACCCCCTTCGTGCTGATGCAGCTGGAGGAGTTCGGCTTCTGCCGGCCGGGGGAGGCGGCCGATTTCGTCGCGGCGGACGCGCTCCCGCTGAACACGCACGGGGGCCAGCTCGGCGAGGCCTATCTGCACGGCATGAACGGCATAGCCGAGGCGGTACGACAGCTGCGCGGGACCTCCGTGAACCAGATACCCGGGGCGGAGCGGACCTTGGTCACGGCGGGGACGGGGGTTCCCACGTCCGGGTTGATCCTGGGCACGGACGGCTGAGGCGACGGCCCCTGCGGTGGCCGCGCGGGGCGGTCGGTTCTTCACTCGCGCCATGAGCACACACGCATCACGACCGGAGCCCACTTCCGCACGCGCATCCGCCGCCACTCCCCCGTCCGCTCCCGCACGCGCACCCTCGGCCCGTACCTGGCGCCGGGCGCGGGCGCGGATCATGGTCGCGGCCGTCGTGGCGGCGCTGGCCGGGGCGGCGCCGGCCGTCGCCCCCGCACGGCCCGTCGCCCCCGACCGCGCCCCGGCAGCGGGCCCTGCCCCCGCCGCCGGTCCCCTCGTCCGCGCCCCCGCTCCCGGCGCCCCGGCCCCCGCTCCCGGCAGCCCTGCCGATGCGGCCGATGCCGCCGACCTCGTGCACTACGTCGGGCGCGCCTTCGACACCTGTGAGGCGCCGTCCCTCGCGGTGATGAAGGCGTGGCGGAGCTCTCCGTACGGGGCCGTCGGGATCTACTTCGGCGGACGGGGGCGCGGCTGCCCCACCCAGCGGGAGCTGAGCCCCGCCTGGGTCGCCTCCGTCGATGCCATGGGCTGGCGTGTGCTGCCGCTGTTCGTCGGGTCGCAGGCGCCGTGTGTGACCGCCGTCGCCAAGCGGCCGTTCGCCATCGGCAGCAACCCCGGGAGCCAGGGCACCCGCGAGGGGGCCGAGGCGGTGCGGGCCGCGCAGGCTCTGGGGCTGGACGCGAGCAGTCCGCTCTACCTCGACATCGAGGCGTACCAGCCGGATGACGCGGGCTGCGCCGCGACCACCCTCTCCTTCGTCCGCGCCTGGAACCGGGAGGTGAGTCGCCTCGGCTACGTGCCCGGGTACTACAGCAGCGCGGACACCGGGGTGCGGGACATCGAGGCGGCGCGGCGGGCGGGGACGAAGGACCTGCCGGCCGTGATGTGGTTCGCGCGCTGGCTGGGGCGGCCCGCGCTGTACACCGAGTCGGTGCTGCACCCGGACGCCTGGACACCGCATGCCCGGATCCACCAGTACGCGGGCGATGTCACCGAGGCGTACGGCGGCCGGCGCCTCGCCATCGACCGGAACGCGATGGACGCGCCCGTCGCCCGTGTCATGCCGACGGCCACCCGCACGGCCGGGGTTTCCGGCTCCGGCGGGGTTCCCGGCGCGGCCGGCGCTCCCGACCGGGGCGGGGCTTCCGGCCGGGCGGGGGACGCGGCGCCCCCCGCCCTCCGACCCTGAGGAGGACCCGAGGGCTCTCCACCCAGAGGAGGTCGGGCCGTCCCCACCCCTACAACCTGAGGCGGACTGCGGGTCGGGACCTGGGGCCGATCCGCGGGGCTCCCTCCGCTCATAGCGTGGAGTCATGACTCCGCCACCCTCTGGCCCCGTCTGCGCCGGTGCCTCGCAGTACGCGTCGTACTCGACCTTCTCGTCGTACGTACGGGCGCGTGGGCCCGTGCTCCTGCGCACCGCGCGCTCCCTGACCGCCAACCCCTGCGACGCCGAGGACCTGCTGCAGACCGCGCTGGCCAAGACGTTCGTCGCCTGGGAGCGCATCGAGGACCACCGTGCGCTGGACGGTTACGTCCGCCGCGCGCTGCTGAACACCCGCACGTCGCAGTGGCGGAAGCGCAAGGTCGACGAGTTCGCCTGCGACGAGCTGCCGGAGCCCTCCGGTGTCCCCGAGCCGGACCCGGCCGAGCGGCAGGTGCTGCACGACGCGATGTGGCGCGCGGTGCTGAAGCTTCCCGAGCGTCAGCGTCAGATGGTGGTTCTCAGGTACTACGAGGACCTGAGCGAGGCGCAGACCGCCGAGATCCTGGGAGTGTCCGTCGGCACCGTGAAGAGCGCGGTGTCGAGGGCGCTCGGCAAGCTCCGCGAGGACCCGGAACTGACCCCCGTCCGGTAGGCGGTGCGCAGAAGGCACGGATGAGGCGAGCAGGAGACAGTGGAATTCCGACGAAATCGGTACAGCGGAACGCTCGTGCCAGTGATCACTGGCATTTTCCGTACTCTCGGGTAGTGACATACCGAGCGGTACGTGCGCAGAATCGCCACACCCTTTCTGCCACGTAGCGCCCACCGGGAGGACGCCCCGTGTACAGCACCATGCAGGACGTACAGCTGACCGTGAGCCGCATTCTCAAGCACGGAATGACGATTCACGGGAAGTCGATCATCACCACCTGGACGGGCGAGCCCGAGCCGCAGCGCCGCACGTTCGCGGAGGCCGGAGCACGCGCGCACCAGCTGGCCAACGCCCTGCGCGACGAACTCGGGGTCACCGGCGATCAGAGGGTCGCGACCCTCATGTGGAACAACTCGGAGCACGTCGAGGCGTACTTCGCGATTCCCTCCATGGGTGCGGTCCTGCACACCCTCAACCTCCGTCTTCCCCCCGAGCAGCTGGTGTGGATCGTCAACCACGCCGCCGACCGGGTCGTCCTCGTGAACGGCTCCCTGCTCCCCCTCCTCGCCCCGCTGCTGCCGCACCTGCCCACGATCGAGCACATCGTGGTCGCGGGCCCCGGCGACCGTTCCGTCCTGGACGGCGTGGCCCCCCGCGTGCACGACTACGAGGAGCTGATCGCGGGCCGTCCGACCACGTACGACTGGCCCGAGCTGGACGAGCGTTCGGCCGCCGCCATGTGCTACACCTCCGGCACCACCGGCGACCCCAAGGGCGTCGTCTACTCGCACCGTTCGATCTACCTGCACTCGATGCAGGTGAACATGGCCGAGTCGATGGGCCTCACCGCCAAGGACACGACCCTGGTCGTCGTCCCGCAGTTCCACGTCAACGCCTGGGGCCTCCCGCACGCCACCTTCATGACCGGCATCAACATGCTCATGCCGGACCGTTTCCTCCAGCCGGCCCCGCTCGCCGACATGATCGAGCGCGAGAAGCCGACCCACGCGGCCGCCGTCCCGACCATCTGGCAGGGCCTGCTCGCCGAGGTCACCGCCAACCCCCGGGACCTCTCCTCGATGTCCCAGGTCACCATCGGCGGCGCGGCCTGTCCGCCGGCGCTCATGGAGGCGTACGACCGCCTCGGTGTCCGCCTCTGTCACGCCTGGGGCATGACCGAGACCTCCCCCCTGGGCACGATGGCCCACCCGCCGCACGGCCTCACCGCCGAGGAGGAGTGGCCGTACCGCATCACGCAGGGCCGCTTCCCGGCCGGCGTCGAAGCCCGCCTGGTCGGTCCGGCCGGCGAACACCTGCCCTGGGACGGCGAGTCCGCCGGCGAACTCGAGGTGCGCGGCACCTGGATCGCGGGCTCGTACTTCGGCGGCATCGACGGCGAGGCCATCCGCCCGGCGGACAAGTTCAGCGAGGACGGCTGGCTCAAGACCGGTGACGTCGGTGTGATCAGCCCCGACGGCTTCCTCACCCTCACCGACCGCGCCAAGGACGTCATCAAGTCCGGCGGCGAGTGGATCTCCAGCGTCGAGCTGGAGAACGCGATCATGGCGCACCCGGAGGTCGCCGAGGCCGCCGTCGTCGCCGTGCCGGACGAGAAGTGGGGTGAGCGCCCGCTGGCGACCGTCGTCCTCAAGGACGGTGCCACGGCGGACTACGAGACGCTGAAGGCCTTCCTCGCCGACGAGGGCGGCATCGCCAAGTGGCAGCTCCCGGAGCGCTGGGCGATCGTGCCGGCGGTGCCGAAGACGAGCGTCGGCAAGTTCGACAAGAAGGTCATCCGCAGGCAGTACGCGGAGGGCGAGCTGGACGTGACGGAGCTCTAGTCACGTATTCCGGATACGGATACGGATACGGGTGCGGGGAGGGCTTCGGCGGCGAAGCCCTCCCCGCACCCGTGTCGCGGTCCTCGTAGCTCGTACCCGTAACCCGTGTCCGTGCCCGGCTAGTTGGTGCCGATCTTCGCGAGCAGGTCGACGATCCGGGCCTGGACCTCGGCGCTGTTCGCGCGCTCGGCGAGGAAGAGGACCGTCTCGCCGGATGACAGCTTCGGCAGCTCCTCCTCGGCGAGGTCGGCCGAGGTGTAGACGACGAGCGGGGTGCGGTTGAGCTGCCCGTTCGCCCGCAGCCAGTCGATGATCCCGGCCCGGCGGCGGCGCACCTGCATCAGGTCCATCACCACCAGGTTCGGCCGCGTCTGGGTGGCGAGCGTGACCGCCTCGGTGTCCGTGGCCGCCCGCGCGACCTGCATCCCGCGCCGCTCCAGAGTGGCCGCGAGCGCCTCCGCGATGTCCTCGTTCTCCTCGATCAGGAGGACGCGGGACGGGTGCTGCTCGCTGTCGCGCGGGGCGAGCGCCTTGAGGAGTACGGCCGGATCCGCGCCGTACGCGGCTTCCCGGGTCGCCTGTCCGAGCCCGGCGGCGAGGAGTACGGGGACCTCGGCGGCGACGGCCGCCTGGCGCAGCGACTGGAGAGCGGTACGGGTGATGGGCCCGGTCAGCGGGTCGACGAAGAGCGCGGCCGGGAAGGCGGCGATCTGGGCGTCGACCTCCTCGCGGGAGTGCACGATCACCGGCCGGTAGCCCCGGTCGCTCAGGGCCTGCTGGGTGGAGACGTCGGGGGCGGGCCAGACGAGCAGCCGGCGCGGGTTGTCGAGGGGCTCCGGGGGGAGTTCGTCGTCGACGGGGCGCGGTGCGGGCCGGTTGGCGACCTCGATGGCGCCACCGGGGCCGTCGAGCGGCTCGGGACCCTCGTCGGAGCCCTCGGCGGGTGCTCCTATGGCGTACGCGCGGCCTTCGGGCGCGCGGGACGGCGCCTGCGACGGGGAGTCCGCCTGCGGGTGCGGCCTGGCCTCGCCGTGGGCCGGTACGGGGAGCGCGGCCGCGGCCGGCGGGTCGGCCTCCGGCGGGGTGGCGAGCCTGCGCCGCCGACCGGAGCCGTTGGAGCCGCCGGAGCCACCGGCGCCGTTGGAGGGCGTGCCGGGGGCCGCCGGGACGGGAGGGACGGCGGGGGGCGCCGGGTTCGCCTGGGCGGGCGGCGGGACGAAGGGAACGCCCTGCCCGAGGGTGCGCACGCTGAACGCCCGCCCCTGGGTCGAGTCCTTCGGCATGGGCAGCTCGGGCGGCAGCGGTACGGAACCGGTGCCGGTGCCGGACGACGGGGTGCCGGACGACCCGGTCCCGGATCCGGAACCGGTGCTGTTCCGGGGCTCGGCCTGCGGGATGGAAGCCGTCTGAGCCGGGGGCTGAGCAGAGGTCTGGGCCTGCGGCAGAGACGGCAGCGACTCCGGCTCCGGGGGCGGGGGCATGACGGCCCGGCGACGCCCGGTCGGCTCGGCAACCGGCGGCTGTGCGTGCGGATGGGCCTGGGGAGGCGCGTGACCGGCGCCGGGGACGCCCCGTACGGCTTCGTGCTGCCCCTCGTCGGAGACCGGCAGCGGCCCGGCGACGGGGGCGGAGGCACCCGGTCCCGCGAACGGCGCCGGACCCGGCTCGGAGGGACGGTCCGCATCGGCGGGCGGAAGCGCGAACGGCGTCCTGGGCCCGGCCTCGGCCGCCGCCGCCCGCTCCTGCGCGGCGGCGAGCGCACGCCGGCGGCGCCCGCTCGGCTGCGCCTCGGGCGGGACCTCGGCGGAGGGCACGGCCGGCAGGGCGCGAGCGAGTGCGGGAGCCGACGGGGTCCCCGAGGGTTCGACGGAGACACCCTGAGGCGGCACGGCGGTGCCGAGCGCGGCCCGTCCCTGCGCGCCCTCGGCGGCGGTCACGACGGAGCCCTCGGCGGGTCGGCCGCGCCGACGCCCGGTCGGCTCGACGACGGCGGCGCCCTGGGGCGAACCGGTGGCGGCAACGGCCTGTTCCACGCCCGAGTTCTGCTGGGCCGGGATCAGTTCGGCGGGTCCGCCGGCAGCCTCTCCCGTACGGGCGCGACGACGGCCACTGGGCTCGGCACCGCCCTCAGGGGCGACCGAGCTCTCCAGGAAGGCGTCCGTGGAGGCACGCCGGGCGCGCCGCCGTCCCCCGCCGGAGGCCTCCGACGGGTCGGCGGAGAGCGCGAGAGGAGCGGAAGGAGCGACGCCGGAACCGGAGGAACCGGAAGAACCGGAGGAACCGGAGGGAGCCGAGACGGGCGCGGAGGCCTGCGCGGGCAGCGCGAGCGCCTCCCGACCACCGACGACGGGGCCACCGGTCGGCCCACCGACGGGTCCACCGACCTGACCGACGGCCGGTCCCCGTGCGGGCGCGCCGCCCGCCGCCCCCTCAGGACCCGTCTCCGTCACGGGGACCGTGCCCCGCCCCGTACCGAGCGGGACTTCGAGCACGTACGCGCCGCCGCTCGTCCCCGGCACCTCGTGGGTCTGCACGACACCGCCGTGCGCCGCCACGATGCCGCGTACGACCGGCCCGTGGACCGGGTCGCCGCCCGCGTACGGCCCGCGGACCTCGATCCGTACGACATCACCGCGCTGTGCGGCCGCGACGACGATCGTGGAGTCGGCCGGCCCGGAGCCCTGGGCGGCGGCGCGGTTCCTGCCGGTCGCGTCGACGCCGGCGACGTCCGCGACGAGGTGCGCGAGCGCGGTCGCGAGCCGGGTCGCGTCGACCTCGGCCTCGATCGGCGGCGCGTGCACGGCGAACTGGGCGCGACCGGGCCCGATCAGGTCGACAGCCCCGTCGATGCCCGCCGTCACGACCCCGTCGAGGAGCGCGACGCGCTTGTCCAGCGCCTCCTCGCCCGCGTCCAGGCGCTGGTAGCCCAGGACGTTGTCGACGAGCGCCGTCATGCGGGCGTACCCGGCGGCGAGGTGGTGCAGGACCTGGTTGGCCTCGGGCCAGAGCTGTCCGGCGTCGTCCGCGGCGAGGGTGCCCAGCTGGGTGCGCAGCTCCTGGAGGGGGCCGCGCAGGGACTCGGCGAGGACGGCCGTGAGCTGCTCGTGCCGGGCGGCCAGGGAGGCGTACCGCTCCTGCTGCGCCTCCCGGTCGGCGGCGTTCCGCTCGGCGCGGTCGGCGAGTTCGGCGGCGTTCCGCTCGGTGAGGTCCTTGATCTCGGCGGCGTGTTCCTCGACGAGCTGCTCGTACGGCCTGCGGTCGGTGAAGGTCATGACGGCGCCGACGAGCTGGTCGCCGTCGCGGACCGGGGCGGTCGTCAGGTCGACCGGCACGCGGTCGCCCTTCTTCGCCCAGAGGACCTGCCCGCGGACGCGGTGCTTGCGGCCGGACTTGAGGGTGTCGGCGAGCGGCGATTCCTCGTACGGGAAGGGCTCGCCGTCGGAGCGCTTGGCGAGGATCAGCGGGTGCAGCTCCTGGCCGCCGAGTTCGCCGGCGCGGTAGCCGAGTATCTGGGCGGCGGCCGGGTTGACGAGGACGACGCGACCGTCGGTGTCCGTGCCGACGACGCCCTCGGCCGCGGCGCGCAGGATCATCTCGGTCTGCCGCTGCGAGCGGGCGAGTTCGGCCTCGGTGTCGAGGGTGCCGGTGAGGTCCCGGACGACCAGCATGAGCAGCTCGTCGCCGGTGTAGCCGCCGTACGAGTCGTAGGCCTCCCGGCCGTCCTCCAGGCTGGCGCTGGTCACCTCGACGGCGAATTCGCCGCCGTCGGTGCGGCGGGCGATCATCCGGGTCGGCTTGGTGCGGCCGCGCTCGTCGGTGCCCTCGGGGCGGCGCATGGAACCGGGGATGAGCCGGGAGTCGAAGCCGGGCAGGAGATCGAGCAGACCGCGGCCCACGAGTGCGGTGCCCGGGGTCTCGAACATGCCGAGGGCGATGGTGTTGGCGTTGACGACCGTGCCGTTGCAGTTGACGAGCACGAGGCCGTCGGGGAGGGCGTCGAGTATGGCTGCGAGGCGAGCAGCGCCCCGGGATGGCCTGCTGCTCACGACGACGTTCCTCCCTGACGCACTGCAACGTGCATGCCCTATCGGCCGGCCGGCCCCATCTTGCCCCTCGGGCCGCACCCTGTCACGGAAGGGAGTCTAAGGGAGCCTCCGGGGGTGACCCCGGTCTCATCCCGGTCTCATCCCGTCCCATCCTGTCTCATCCCCGGACAAGAGGAAGGACCGGCTCCAGATTCTCCCAGCGGTTGATCTCACAGCCGTTGGCACGCGAGAAACGGGCGTCGACCGTGCGGCCCTGCCAGGTGCCGGTGATGTGGGCGAGCGCCGGACCGCCGTACACCTGCGTGCAGAACCGGTCCGCGGGCACGGGCTCGAACGGGTTACCGCCCTCCTTCGCGAGCTGCTCAAGGCGCTCGCAGGCGTTGTCGCGCGCCGGGTGGTTTCCGCCGGCGCGGTCGTCGCACCTCAGCTCGAAGGTGCCGTCGGCGTCCGGGTGCCCGCTCTCGGAGACGGTCACGGTCAAGCTCTCGGGCGGCGAGAGCAGGGGCAGCGGCGGAAGCGGACCGAGCCCCGCGGTACCGGCGGCGGTGGCGAGGGACGCGAGGACGAGGCGGCGCAGCATGCGGATCTCCAGGAGCGGGGCAGCGGGAGGCGTCGGTGTACGGGGCGTGGGCGCACGACGTGCCCCGCCCCGTCTAACGCTCCGGGCGCCGGGGCGTTGCGCAAGCGGGGTGCGCCGGGCGGGCGCGGGTGCGACGGAGGGGTCGCTGCGGGTGGGTCCGGTGGCTTCGGAGGGCGCCACGTCGGGGTCGCCGGGCTTTGCCCTCGACCCCGGAGGGCTAGTACGGTGAGAATCGATTGGTGACAGCCGGTTCGCCTGTGTCATCATCTGCACGCACCACTCGCTTACGCGCGAGGTGCATGGAGGCGTCGCCTAGTCCGGTCTATGGCGCCGCACTGCTAATGCGGTTTGGGTCTTAAAGCCCATCGAGGGTTCAAATCCCTCCGCCTCCGCCCCTACCGAAGCCCCGGCCCCACAGGCCGGGGCTTCGGCCGTTTCCGGCCGACGGTGCGCCGCCCCGACCACCCCCGCCATTCGGCCGCACGTGCGGGCCCGTGCGGAGTTTCCGCAGGTCACAAGGGGTGAGGCCAATGGATTTCACATGGCGGCGGCAGTCATGTAATGTTCTGTCTGTCGCCGCGAGCGGGTCGAAAGACCGGGGAGCGGAGGCAAGACAAAAGAACAAGCACTCGTAGCTTAACGGATAGAGCATCTGACTACGGATCAGAAGGTTGCAGGTTCGAATCCTGCCGAGTGCACACAGGCAAGAGGCCCGGACGAGAGTCCGGGCCTCTTGCGTTTCCGGGGCGTACAGCAGTGAAGTCGGCACCGGCTCAGTGGCAGTCCGGTACTACCCCGCCGACAGCGTGGCCGCTCATGTCGCGTCGGGTGGGGGACACGACGGCGCGTCCGATCGGGAGGGGCAGATGAGGTTCAAAGCTGGAGTGGCGGGCCTGACCGCTGTAGTGATGGCGGCCTTGGCGGGGTGTGGGGCCCAGGCGGCCGCGGGGCCGGAGGGCGCGGCCCCGGTGGCGCCGGCCCGCACCGCTGCGCCGAGTGCCGTTCCGGCGAACGAGGCCGTGCGCCTCCCTTCCGCGGAGCTGCAAGGCCGATGGTGGACATGGGCGGCCTCGGAGCCCGACGCGACCAACCCTGTCGCTGACACGGACGGGAGCGCGTGCGGACGCAATCAACCGCACGATGTGTGGTTCCTGGCCGGAACCTTCGGCGGTCAGGCCGAGCGCACGTGCGAGGTTCCCAGCGGTCGTCCGATTGCTGCGCCTGTCGTCAACACCTTCGGAGACCCTGAGAACTGCGAGGCCTTCATGGGCAGCGCGCGGGGAACCGTGCTCCTCGACGGCAAGGTGGTCGAGCCGGAGACTCACAAAGCCGACTTGATCATGGTGCAAGGAGCTGAAGGCAACCCGCTCACCGGGGAGGAAGGGCGCTTCACAGCTACAGGGTGCGGCTTGTGGGTGCAGCTGCCGCCCCTTGCTTCCGGGACGCACTCGCTGAAGATCCGTGGTCGGTCGGGCGACTTCTCGACCGGTGTGGACTACGCGTTGACCGTCGCCGCCTCGTCGGTCTAGGCGAGCGGATGGAGAAGAGACCCCGGGATGATCCCCGGGGTCTCTCCTGTACCTCACAGCCATTGTGGGCGGTTCAGCCGGCGCCGCCCGTCGCGTCGGACAACCCGCCGATCGCCGGTCCCCGGCCCCCCAAGCCTTCGGGGATGGGGGGTTTGAGGGTTAGGGTCGGATGATCGTTCTTTTCTCTTCGAATGTGGGGGTTGGGGCATGGCGCTCTTCGGGAACGCGCACGCGATAGATCCGGCGCAGGCGCAGCAGGACTACGCGCGGCTGCTCGGGCAGGGGGAGCAGGTGCACGCCGCCTACCTGCTGATTCGCGACACCATCTTCTTCACCGACCGGCGGCTCGTGCTGGTCGACAAGCAGGGCATCACCGGCAAGAAGGTCGAGTACCACTCGATCCCGTACAAGAGCATCACGCACTTCGCGGTCGAGACCGCCGGCACCTTCGACCTGGACGCCGAGCTGAAGATCTGGATCTCGGGCAGCCAGCTTCCGGTCCAGAAGACCTTCACCAAGGGTGTCGACATCTACGAGGTGCAGGCGATCCTCACGCAGTTCGTCGCCCGCTAGGCGGCGGACGCCCGTAGGTGTGGGGGAGGGATTTCCGGGGGTATACCCGGGAATCTCCCCCCTTTTGGGTGAACCTGTCTTATTTGCATGTCAGTTGAATATGCCTTCGTCCTAGCTTGCGAGACGGAGGTGATGATCGATGGACGCGATCGACATCGATGACTTGGTGTACGCCGCCACCGGCGCGCCCCTGCGGAGGCTGACCGCGTACGACGGGACCCACTGGTTCCCCGTCGTGGACGTGGCGAAGCGGCTGGGGTACCGGGGGACCCGGGAGGCGTTGCGGACGGTGGCGCTGCCCGGGACGTACCTGGCGTCCGCGCGGGAGCTCGCCGGGGGCGAGGAGTTCTCCGGCCGGTGCGGGATCAGGGCGACGACGCGGATGGTGAGCCTGCAGGGGCTCGTCCAGCTCGTCGGGGCCTGCCGGAGACCGGAGGCCGGGCCGTTCCGGGCGTGGACGGCCGAGGTCATAGCGGCGGTCCAGCGGTACGGGGGGTACGGGCTCGAACCCTCCCCCGCACACAGCGGGTTCGTGCTGCCGCCGGAGCTCGTCGACGTCCTCGTACGGCTCGACGGGCAGTTCGACGAGCGGGCCGTCGCGTACGCCGAGCACACCGAGTACGCGGAGCTGCTCCGCGAGGCCCGGCAGAGTCTCTCAAGGGTCGCCGACTCCCTTGAACGGCTCTCCGTGCCCCGCCAGCGCGTCGGCGCCGCCGTCGCGCTCACCCCGCAGCAGTTGGTCGAGTCCTGGGCCATCACCGGGGACGTGCGCACGGTCGCGAGCTTTCTCGCCCCCGCCCTGATCCGTGGCGGCGTCCGCTACCGGGCCCAGGACGTCACCCGGCGCACCGGGCTCTCCGGCGAGCGCGTCCGGGACTGCGTGCGTCTCCTGATCGAGCGCGGGTGCATGCGGGAGGTCGGCGGGCCGGACGCCGACGGGGCGCGGATCTACGTCCTGCCCTGAGGCGGCACGACGACGACCTGGTACGCGTCCGTGTAGACGACCCGGCCGGGGGCAGCCGACTCCAGGCGGACGCAGGGCACCCCGTGGTCACGCAGGATGCGCAGGTACGGGGCGACCCGGGCCAGTGCCTCGGTGGCCGTCGGGCGGAACCAGGCGGCCGCGCCCGGGTTCAGCTCCGGGTCGTAGACCGTCGGGTCGACCGTGGTCGGGTTGGGGAAGTGGGCGTCGTACCAGTCGTTCGAGGAGCGCCAGATCGCCCACTCCCCGGAGGACAGCCTGCCCTCCCGGGCCAGCAGGTTGGTCAGGCCGAAGACCCCGGGGTGGTTGCCCCGGGGTCCCGGGGCCGGGGACTGGAAGCGGATGTGGCGGAGACTGGACATCCGGGGAGCATAGGGAGGCACGAGCGTGGAGTGGCGGTGTCGGGGGATCACCTGGGGCGGAGGCGTGCCCGGGCTGCGGTGGCGGGGCGGGAGGGTCAGCGCCCTCGCGTACGGGCAGGAGCTCGCCTTCCGGGCCGTCGGGGAGCGGCGGTGCCCGGGGGCCCGGGGGAATCCCTGTCCGCTGGAGGCCGTCGTTCCCGGCCGGGCCACCGGAGGGCGGTGCGCGGAGTGCGCGCGGCTCGACCGGGCCCACTCCGTCGCCGCCGACACCTTCCTGGACGATCCGCAGCCGTACCGCGTGTACCTGGCCTGGTTCGGGCCCGGGATGACCAAGGTCGGGATCACCGCCGAGGCCCGGGGCGAGGCCAGGCTGCTCGAACAGGGCGCCGTCACGTTCAGCTGGCTCGGGCGAGGGCCGCTGATGGCCGCCCGGCGGACCGAGGAGGTGCTGCGGCAGGCCCTCGGGGTTCCCGACCGGGTGGCGTACGAGCGCAAGCGCGTCGCCCGGCACACCCTGCCGACCGCCCCTGACCGGGCTGTGGAGGTCCGGGAGCTGTACGGGCGGGCGCGGGAGGTCGGCGGCTGGACGGAGACCCTGGAGCCGCTGGAGTTCGCCGCGCGCGACCACGCCGGCGCCTTCGGTCTCGACGGGCTGCCGCCGTTCGCGGGCACGGTCACCGAGCTGGTCGACGGGGGCGTCGTCAGCGGGCGGCTGCTCGCCGCGGCCGGGCCCGATCTGCACCTGCTCGACCCCGGCGGGCGCTGTCTCGCCCTCGACACCCGGCTGATGGGCGGCTGGGTGCTCCAGGGAGCCGGGGACGGCGGCGCCTTCTCCGTGCCGGTCTCGGAAGCGGTGTCCGCCGTCGACCCGAGCAGCCAGGGGGAGCTCTTCTGAGGGCCTGCGGGCCCTGAGTAAAGTCTTGGATCCCTTTGCCCGGGCGCCGTGGACAGTCCCGCCCCGGCCCGGCGAGGGTGATCACATGACCCCCAAGCTGGTGGCGGACATCGAACCGCCCTACTACACCGCTGTGTTCACTTCGGTCCGGCCCGACGCCCCCGAGGGCTACGCCGAGACGGCCGCCCGGATGGACGAACTCGCCAGGGAGATGCCCGGCTTCCTCGGCCACGAGTCCGCCCGGACTCCCGGCGGCATCGGCATCACCGTCGCCTACTTCCGTGACCTGGAGTCGCTCGACGCCTGGCGTGTGCACTCCGAGCACCGGGCCGCCAAGGCGCACGGGCGGGAGCACTGGTACGACAGCTACAGCGTCCATATCGGCAAGGTCGAGCGGAGTTACAGCTTTGAGCGTGAGTAGCGACAACGGCGCGAGCGGCGGACGTGACCAGAGCGGCGGAAGTGACCTGAGCGGCGAGGCTCGCGAGAGCGACGGCATTCGGGCGCTCGTCGAGCGGCTCGGGATTCCCGGGCTCGTCGACGTGCATACCCACTTCATGCCGCAGAACGTCCTCGACAAGGTCTGGGCCTACTTCGACGCCGTCGGTCCGCTGACCGGCATGGAGTGGCCCATCACCTACCGCGAGGAGGAGGAGCGCCGTCTCGCCCTTCTGCGGGGCTTCGGGGCGGTCGCGTTCACCGCGATGCTCTATCCGCACAAGCCCGGCATGGCCGCCTGGCTCAACTCCTGGGCCGCCGACTTCGCCTCCCGCACCCCCGACTGTCTGCACACCGCGACCTTCTTCCCCGAGCCGGGCGTCGAGACGTACGTCCGTGAGGCGCTCGACGCGGGGGCCCGGGTCTTCAAGGTGCACCTCCAGGTCGGCGGCTTCGATCCGACGGACCCGCGGCTGGACGGGGCGTGGGGAGCACTCGCCGACTCCGGTACCCCCGTGGTGGTGCACTGTGGCTCCGGTCCCACCCCGGGCAGGTTCACCGGACCCGAGCCCATGGGGCGGCTGCTCGCCCGCCACCCCGGGCTTCGTGTGATCGTCGCCCATATGGGGATGCCCGAGTACGGCGACTTCCTCGATCTCGTCCAGCGGTACGAGGGCGTCCACCTCGATACCACCATGGCCTTCACCGACTTCAGCGAGCGGCTCGCGCCCTTCCCCCGGGCGGAGCTCAAGCGGCTCGTGGACGTCGGCGACCGGATCCTCCTCGGCTCGGACTTCCCGAACATCCCGTATCCGTACGCCCACCAGCTCCACGCCCTCGAACGCCTCGGGCTCGGGGACGACTGGCTCCGGGGGGTCCTGTACGAGAACGGCGCCGCGTTGTTTCACGTGAAACGCTGAGGGCCTCGCCGGCCCTTTCTCAGGGAATTCACAGGAAAGGGCAAGGGGCCTCTCAGCGGCGGCCGACAGCGTGGGTTCCATGACCGTCACCACACGCCGTACCGGCACCCGCGCCGACATGCTCCGTGCCGACGGCACCGCCGTCCGTGTTCTCGTCGTCGACGACGAGGCCTCGCTCGCCGAACTGCTCTCCATGGCCCTGCGCTACGAGGGCTGGCAGGTGCGCAGTGCCGGGGACGGGGCAGCAGCCCTGCGTTCCGCGCGTGAGTTCCGGCCCGACGCCGTCATCCTCGACATCATGCTTCCCGACGTCGACGGGCTGAGCCTGCTCGGCCGGATCCGGCGCGAACTGCCCGACGTACCGGTGCTGTTCCTGACGGCGAAGGACGCCGTCGAGGACCGGATCGCCGGACTCACGGCCGGCGGAGACGACTACGTCACCAAGCCGTTCAGCCTGGAGGAGGTCGTGGCCCGGCTGCGCGGGCTCATCCGCAGGTCGGGGGCGGCTCTCTCGCGCAGCGAGTCGCTGCTCGCCGTCGGAGACCTCACCCTCGACGAGGACAGCCACGAGGTCACCCGGGGCGGGGTCTCCATCCACCTCACGGCGACCGAGTTCGAGCTGCTGCGCTATCTGATGCGCAATCCGCGGCGGGTGCTCAGCAAGGCGCAGATCCTCGACCGGGTCTGGTCGTACGACTTCGGCGGCCAGGCCAATGTCGTCGAGCTCTACATCTCGTACCTGCGGCGGAAGATCGACGCGGGGCGCACCCCGATGATCCACACCCGGCGCGGGGCCGGCTATCTCATCAAGCCGGGGGAGTAGAGGCTCGTGCTCCGAGGTGCAGGGCAGCGGCCACGGCCTCCGCGGACACGGGGGCCGTGGTCGCTGCGGACCCGTCTCGTCGTCTCGGCGGTCGCGCTGATCGCGGTCGTCGCGGCCGTCATCGGCACGGTCACGACGATCGCGTTCCGCTCGTATCTGTACGACCAGGCGGACAAGGAGGTCCGGGCCGTCTCCAACCGGGCAGCCGGCCCGCCGCCCGGGATGGCCGTCGGGCCCCTGCCGGATCGGGGCGGGAAGGACCCGCTCGGGTTCGTCGTGGGGCCCAGCATTCCGACCGGCACCCTGGGCGCGGAACTCACGGACGGCGTGGTGACCGCGGCCGGGTACTCGGCGGAGGCCGAGGACGGCGGGGGGTACGGGCGGGACTTCCGGATCAAGACGCTCGACGAGGCCCAGCGGGCCGCCCTGACGGCCGTCCCGCGCGACGGTGATCCGCACACCGTCGAACTGCCCGGCGGCCTCGGCTCGTACCGGGTCGAGTACGCCTCCGGGAGCAACGGCACCTTCCTCACCGGCATCCCGCTGGCCTCCGTCGACAAGGCCCTCTCCACCCTGATCCTCGTCGAGCTGAGCGTCACCGGCGCCGGGCTCTTCGCCGCCTCGCTCGCCGGCACCGTGCTCGTCCGAGTCGCCCTGCGGCCGCTGCGCCGGGTCGCCGCGACCGCCGGCCAGGTCGCCCAGCTCCCCCTGCACAGCGGAGAGGTGGCGCTCCACCAGCGGGTCCCCGACGCGGAGGCCGATCCGCGGACCGAGGTCGGCCAGGTCGGCGCCGCCCTCAACCGGATGCTCGACCACGTCCACTCGGCGCTCGACGCCCGCCAGCAGAGCGAGACCCGCGTCCGGCAGTTCGTCGCCGACGCCAGCCACGAACTCCGCACCCCGCTCGCCTCGATCCGGGGATACGCGGAGCTGACCCGGCGCGGGGGCGAGGAGTGCGGGCCCGACACCCGGCACGCCCTCGGCCGCATCGAGTCCGAGGCGACGCGTATGACGGGCCTCGTGGAGGACCTGCTGCTGCTCGCCCGGCTCGACGCCGGACGCCCCCTCTCGTACGAGCCCACCGACCTCGTCCCGCTGGTCGTGGACGCCGTGAGCGACGCCCGCGCCGCCGGGCCCGACCACCACTGGTGCCTCGAACTGCCCGAGGACGGCGGCAGTCCCGTACGGGCGGACGGCGCCCGGCTCCAGCAGGTCCTCGTCAACCTCCTCGCCAACGCCCGCACGCACACCCCGCCCGGGACCAAGGTCACCGCGCGGGTCCTGACCGAACCCGGCGCGGTGGTCGTCCGGATCGAGGACGACGGGCCCGGCATCCCGGCCGCGCTCCTGCCCGCCGTCTTCGAGCGGTTCGCGCGCGGCGACGCCTCCCGCTCCCGCAACGCCGGATCCACCGGCCTCGGGCTCGCCATCGTCAGGGCCGTCGTGGGTGCGCACGGAGGCGACGTGGGCGTCGAGAGCGTCCCGGGCCGGACCGTCTTCACCGTCCGGCTGCCCGCCGCTTCCCGGGCGGAAGCCCACTCACAGGCAGGCCACAGGCTCATCACACAGCCGTGACAGCGGCCCCGGCGAATGTCGGTGGCATGCGAACCCCAACGATCGCGGGGCCCACGTCCGGGGCCCTCCCCGCCCGGGAACACCTGCCGGTGAACATCGCGGGACGCCCCGTCCTGGACGTGGTGATTCCCGTCTACAACGAGGAGAAGGACCTGGAGCCGTGCGTCCGCCGGCTCCACGAACACCTCCTCCGGACCTTCCCGTACGGCTTCCGCATCACCGTCGCCGACAACGCCTCCACCGACACCACCCCCGAGGTCGCCGCCGGTCTCGCCTCCGAGGTGCCCGAGGTGCGCTCGGTACGGCTGGAGCAGAAGGGGCGCGGCCGGGCGCTGCGGACGGTGTGGTCGGGCTCGGACGCGCCCGTCCTCGCCTATATGGACGTGGACCTGTCCACCGATCTGAACGCCCTGCTCCCGCTGGTCGCGCCGCTCATCTCCGGCCACTCCGACCTGGCGATCGGCTCCCGTCTCGCACGCTCCTCGCGTGTGGTGCGCGGCCCGAAGCGGGAGTTCATCTCACGCGCGTACAACCTGATCCTGCGCGGCTCGCTCGCCGCCCGGTTCTCCGACGCGCAGTGCGGGTTCAAGGCGATCCGGCGCGATGTCGCCCAGCGGCTGCTCCCGATGGTGGAGGACACCGGCTGGTTCTTCGACACCGAGCTGCTGGTCCTCGCCGAGCGGGCCGGGCTGCGCATCCACGAGGTGCCCGTCGACTGGGTCGACGACCCCGACTCGACCGTGCACATCGTGAGCACGGCCACCGACGACCTGAAGGGCGTCTGGCGGGTGGGCCGCGCCCTCGCGACGGGTTCGCTGCCGCTCGACCGGCTGGCCAGGCCCTTCGGGGACGACCCCCGGGACCGTGAACTCACCGGTGTGCCGGGCGGACTCGCCCGGCAGCTGGTCGGCTTCTGCGTGGTCGGGGTCCTGTCGACGCTCTTCTACATCGCCCTGTACTCGCTCTTCCGGCTCGGCGTGGGCCCGCAGATCGCCAACGCCGCCGCGCTCCTCGTCTCCGCCGTCGCCAACACGGCGGCCAACCGGCGGCTGACCTTCGGGGTACGGGGCCGTGACCGGGCCGTCCGCCATCAGGCGCAGGGGCTCGTGGTCTTCGCCATCGGCCTGGCCCTGACCAGCGGTTCGCTCGCCGCCCTCGGCGCGGCGACCGGCGATCCGGCGCACTCCACCGAACTCGCCGTCCTGGTCGTCGCCAATCTCGCCGCGACCGTCCTGCGCTTCCTCCTCTTCCGGCTCTGGGTCTTCCCCGAGCGGCCCACCTCAAGGAACGACCGATGACTTCGACCTTCCCGGAGATCTCCCCGGCCGCGTCGGCCGGCGCGGCGCATGCCGCACCGGCCCGCGGTGGCCCGCTCACCCGGCTGTGGCACGGACGCGCAGAGGACGCCCGCTGGGTCCGGCCCGCGTTCCTCGGCCTGCTCGCCGTCACCGCCGCGCTCTACCTGTGGAACCTGAGCGCCTCCGGCTACGCCAACTCCTTCTACTCCGCCGCGGTGCAGGCGGGCGGCGAGAGCTGGAAGGCCTTCTTCTTCGGTTCCCTCGACGCGGCCAACGCCATCACCGTCGACAAGCCGCCGGCCGCCCTCTGGCCGATGGCACTCTCCGTCCGCCTCTTCGGCCTCGGCTCCTGGCAGATCCTCGTGCCCGAGGTCCTCATGGGCGTGGCGACCGTCGCGGTGCTCTACGCGGCCGTACGACGCCGGTTCGGCGCGGGTGCCGGCCTGATCGCGGGTGTCGTCCTGGCGCTCACGCCCGTGGCGGCGCTGATGTTCCGCTTCAACAACCCGGACGCGCTGCTCGCCCTGCTCATGACGGTGGCCGTGTACTGCGTGCTGCGCGCCCTCGAACAGGACCGGGGTGCGGCGAAGTGGCTCGTGTGGGCCGGGGTGGCCTTCGGGTTCGCGTTCCTGGCGAAGACCCTCCAGGCCTTCCTGATCCTGCCGCCGCTGGCGCTCGTCTACGGCGTGTGCGCGCCGGGCGGTATCGGGCGCCGGATCGGTCGTCTCGCCCTCGCGGGGCTCGCGATGCTGGTGTCGGCGGGCTGGTGGGTGGCCCTGGTCGAGCTGTGGCCGGCCTCCTCCCGCCCGTACGTCGGAGGCTCGCAGAACAACAGCTTCCTGGAGCTGACCTTCGGCTACAACGGCCTCGGCCGCATCAACGGCAACGAGACCGGCAGCGTCGGCGGAGGCGGCGGTGGCATGGGAGGCGGCCGCTGGGGTGAGACCGGCGTCCTCCGGATGTTCAACGACTCCGTCGGCGGCCAGATCTCCTGGCTTCTGCCGGCCGCGCTGATCCTGCTCGTCGCGGGGCTGGTCGTCACCTGGCGGGCGCCCAGGACGGACACGGCACGCGCGGCGTTCCTGGTGTGGGGCGGGTCGCTGCTGATCACGCTGGCCGTGTTCAGCTTCATGGCCGGCATCTTCCACGAGTACTACACGGTGGCCCTGGCCCCGTACCTCGCGGCGCTCGTCGGCATGGGCGCGGCCGTGCTCTGGGAGGAGCGCACCCGGCTGCTCGCCTCGGCGGCCCTCGCGGTGACGGTGGCGGTGACCGCCTGGTGGGGCTGGACCCTGCTCGGACGGACGCCGGACTGGCTGCCGTGGCTGCGCTGGACGGTCCTGGTCGCGGGCGCGGTGGCCGCGCTGGGGCTGCTGTGCGTGGGCCGGGCGGACCGGCGCCTCGGCCTCGGGGTCGCGGGCCTCGGCCTGGCGGCGGGACTCGCGGGTCCGCTCGCGTACACCCTGGCGACGGTGGACGCCGGACACCAGGGCTCGATCGTCACGGCGGGCCCGGCGGGCGGCGCGATGGGCGGCCGGGGCCCCGGCGGCGGTGGCGGCATGCGGTTGTTCGAGGGCGGGGGCTTCCCCGGCGGTGGCCAGGGCGGTCGGATGCCGGGAGGTGCCGACGGTGGCCAGGGTGGTCAGCTGCCCGGAGGTCCCGGTGGTGGCCAGGGCGGTCAGGCCGGCCAGGGCGGCGGTCCGATGCCCAACGGCCAGGGACAGCCCCAGGGCCAGATGCCCGGCGGCACCCCGCTCCAGGGCATGACCCGCGGCGGGGGCCCGGGAGGCGGTGGCGGCGGCATGGGCGGTCTGCTCAACGGCGCCGGCGTCGGTACGGAGGCGAAGGACGCGCTCCTCAAGGACGCCGACTCCTACACGTGGGTCGCCGCCGCGGTCGGTGCCCAGAACGCGGCCAGCTACCAGCTCGCCACCGAGAAGCCGGTCATGGCGATCGGCGGCTTCAACGGCAGCGACCCGTCCCCCACGCTCGCGCAGTTCCAGCAGTACGTCGCCGACGGGAAGATCCACTACTTCATCGGAAGCGGCGAGAGCGGGGGCACCGGCGAGGACGGCGGGGGCCGCATGGGCGGCGGCGGCGGACCCGGTGGCGACTCGGAGATCTCCACCTGGGTCGCGGAGACCTTCGAGAAGCTCACGGTCGGCAACGCCACCTTCTACGACCTGACCGCCAGGAAGTGAATAAGCGCTATACAGCGTAGAAGAGTCCTTGTACGGTGTACGAGACCTAGTCCCGTACACCGTACAAGGAGCCCTGCCCATGACGGCGACGACCGCCGCGACCGAACCGACCGCCACCGGCGGTCACCCTCAGCGCTGGCTGATCCTCGGCGTCATCTGCCTCGCCCAGCTCACCGTGCTGCTCGACAACACCGTGCTCAGCGTCGCCATCCCGTCGCTGACCTCCGAACTCCACGCGACGACCACCGACATCCAGTGGATGATCAACGCGTACTCGCTCGTCCAGTCCGGCCTGCTGCTCAGCGCGGGCAACGCCGCCGACCGCTACGGACGCAAGAAGCTGCTCGCGATCGGACTCGCGCTCTTCGGCATCGGCTCTCTCGCCGCCGGACTCGCCGACTCGACCACGCAGCTGATCGCCGCCCGCGCGGGCATGGGCGTCGGCGGCGCGCTGCTCATGACCACCACCCTCGCCGTCGTCATGCAGATCTTCGACGACTCGGAGCGGGTGAAGGCCATCGCGCTCTGGTCCACCGTCGCCTCCCTCGGCTTCGCCGGCGGACCGCTGATCGGCGGCGTGATCCTCAACCACTTCTGGTGGGGAATGATCTTCCTGATCAACATCCCGGTCGCGGTCGTGGCCCTGGTCGCCGTCCTGAAGCTCGTCCCGGAGTCCAAGAACCCGCAGGGTGAGCGTCCCGACCTGCTCGGCGCGCTGCTCTCCACCATCGGCATGACCGCCGTCGTGTACGCGATCATCAGCGGCCCCGAGCACGGCTGGGTCTCCGCCCAGGTGCTGGTCCCGGCCGCGATCGGGCTGCTCGGTCTCGGCGCGTTCGCGCTGTGGGAGCTGCACACCCCGTACCCGATGCTCGACATGCACTTCTTCCGGAACCAGAAGTTCATCGGCGCCATCGGCGGCTCGATCCTGGTCGTCTTCGGCATGGGCGGCTCGCTCTTCCTGCTCACCCAGCACCTGCAGTTCGTGCTCGGCTACGAGCCGCTGGAGGCCGGTCTGCGGATGGCGCCGCTCGCGCTGACGATCGTCGGTCTCAACCTGACCGGCATCGGCCCGAAGATCGTCATGAAGCTGGGCACCCCGCCCACCGTCGTCCTCGGCATGAGCCTGGTCGCCGGTGGTCTGACCTCGATCTCGCTGCTCGGCGGCGGCACCGACGGAAGCTACGCGGGCATGCTGCTCGGCCTCGTCCTGATGGGCGGAGGCATCGCCGTCTCCTCGCCGGCCATGGCCAACGCGATCATGAGCTCGATCCCGCCGGAGAAGGCGGGCGTGGGCGCCGGGATCAACGGCACCCTCGCCGAGTTCGGCAACGGCCTCGGTGTCGCCGTCCTCGGCGCCGTGCTCAACGCCCGCTTCGCCGCGCTCGTCGCCGTCACCGCGACCTCCCTCCCGGCCGCCCTGGCGGCCGCCGGCGGCGAGGCCGAGCGGCGGGAGATCTCGGACGCCTTCGCCTCCGGCCTCCAGACCAGCCAGCTGGTCGGCGCGATCGCCGTCTTCGCCGGCGGTCTGGTGGCGGCGGCCCTGCTCCGGCGGGCCGAGCGGACGGAGAAGAGGCTGACACCCGAGCAGTCGATCGCTGCCTAGCATGGTCACGGAGAACTGACAGACGGAGGAACGCGATGGTCAAGGCAGCCGACCGGGCCAAGAACCCGGCGCGTTCCAGCGTCTGGCTGGAGACCCGGACGTCACGGAGCGGCGGCGGTCCGGCCGGTCTCGACCGGGACCGGATCGTCGCCGCCGCGATCCGGATGCTCGACGAGGAAGGCCTGGCCAAGCTGTCGATGCGCAAGCTGGCGGCCGAGCTGAACGTCACCGCGATGTCCCTGTACTGGTACGTGGACACCAAGGACGACATCATCGAGTACGCCGTCGACACGGTGTACGGCGAGATCGACCTCGCCGCGGTCGACGCCGCGGGGGACTGGCGGGACCGGATGCGGGTGCTTGCCCTGGACTACCGCCGGATGCTGGTCCGGCACCCCTGGATGTCGCCCTGCGCCGGGTACTACCTGAACATCGGACCGCACGCGATCGCCGTGGGCGGCAAGATCCAGGAGACCATCAGGGACACCGGGCTGCCGATGGACCGCCAGCCGAGCGCCATGTCGGCGGTCTTCCAGTTCGTCTACGGCTACGGGACGATCCAGTCGCAGTTCGAGAGCCGGGCGGCCCAGGCCGGAATGTCGCAGAACGAGTTCTACGGCGAGTCGATCAAGGCCTTCCGGGACGATCCGCAGTTCATGGAGGCGCTCGAACCGATGACGGACCTCCTCGACGAGCGGGCCTCGCACGGCAGCGTCACCGAGATCTGGGACCGCGACTTCGACTACGCCCTCGACGTCCTGGTCGCCGGCATCGAGGTGATGGTGGCCCGGGAATCGGCCGCCGGGACCGGCACCTGAAGGAGCGACGGACACCACGGACACGACGGAGCGGCGGGCCGTCCCCTGCCCGCCGCTCCGTACTCGACCCGGCCGCGCCTCCGCTCGAAGCGCGGCCGGGAGTCTTTCTAGGCCTCCGCGGCCACCGGCTTCTCGTCGCCCTTCACCGAGCTGCTCTTCAGGGCGACTTCCTTGATGAAGAGCGTCACCACGAAGGCCAGCAGCGCGAACGGCGCCGAGTAGAGGAAGACGTCGCCGACGCCGTGCCCGTAGGCGCTCTCCATGACCGTGCGGATCGGGGCCGGCAGCTTGTCCATGTCGGGGATCCCGCCGCCCGAGCCGCCCTGGCCCAGGGCCGCCGCGGCCTTCGGGCCGAGCTCGGTCAGGCCCTCCTTGACGTAGTCCGTGACCCGGTGGGCCATGACCGCGCCGAGCGCCGAGACACCGATCGCACCGCCCAGGGAGCGGAAGAAGGTGACGACGGAGGAAGCGGCGCCGAGGTCGGCGGGGGCCACCTGGTTCTGCGTGCAGAGCACCAGGTTCTGCATCATCATGCCGAGGCCGAGGCCGAGGACCGCCATGAACAGCGCGATGTGCCAGTACTCCGTGTCGTAGCGGATCGTGCCGAGCAGGCCGAGACCGCCCGCGGCGAGGGCGCCGCCGCTGACCAGCCACGCCTTCCACCGGCCGGTCTTGGTGATGATCAGACCCGAGACGGTGGAGGAGACGAACAGGCCCGCGATCATCGGGATGGTGAGGACGCCGGACATCGTCGGCGACTCGTTCCGCGCCAGCTGGAAGTACTGGCTGAAGAAGACCGTGCCGGCGAACATCGCGACACCCACGAAGAGCGAGGCGAGCGAGGCGAGGGTGATCGTGCGGTTGCGGAAGAGGCGGAGCGGGATGATCGGCTCGCTCGCCTTCGACTCGACGAGCAGGAAGATCCCGCCGAGCGCGATCGCGCCGAGCACCATCACGGCCGTCTGCCACGACATCCAGTCGTACTTGTCGCCCGCGAAGGTGACCCAGATGAGCAGCAGGGAGACCGCGGCGCTGATGAAGAACGCGCCGGCCCAGTCGACCTTGACCTTGCGCTTCACGACGGGGAGCTTGAGGGTCTTCTGCAGGACGATCAGCGCGATGATCGCGAAGGGCACGCCCACGTAGAAGCACCAGCGCCAGCCGAGCCAGTCGGTGTCGGTGATGACACCGCCGAGCAGCGGGCCGCCGACGGTGGCGACGGCGAAGGTCGCGCCGAGGTAGCCGCTGTACCGGCCGCGCTCACGCGGGGCGATCATCGCGGCCAGGATGATCTGCGAGAGGGCGGTCAGACCGCCGACGCCGATGCCCTGCACGACACGGCAGGCGATGAGCATGCCGGTGCTCTGCGAGAGGCCGGCGACGACCGAGCCCGCCACATAGATGACCAGGGCTATCTGGACGAGCAGCTTCTTGGAGAAGAGGTCGGCGAGCTTGCCCCAGAGCGGGGTGGTCGCGGTCATCGAAAGGAGTGCGGCGGTGACCACCCAGGTGTAGGCGGACTGGCCGCCCCCGAGGTCGGTGATGATCTGGGGGAGGGCGTTGGAGACGATCGTCGAGGACAGGATGGCGACGAACATGCCGAGCAGCAGCCCGGACAGCGCCTCCATGATCTGCTTGTGCGTCATCGGGGCGCCGCCGGAGGCGGTGTCCCCCTGCTTGGCGCTCCCGCCGCTCACACCGGTCTCTGGTGTGGTGGTCGTAGCCATCAAGTTCCTTCGTTCTCAAGCGTGGTGGGCCCGGCAGTCCCCGAAGGAATCGCGGAGGCGGGCGAGCAGGGTGGTGAGCAGTTCGACGTCGTCGTCGGACCACTCCGCGAGGGTGCGGGCGAGCATGTCGGTCAGCCGTCGGTCGAGGACGGCGAGCATGTCTTCGCCCGCCCGGGTCAGGTGCAGGATCCGGGAACGCCGGTCCGCCGGGTCGGGCAGGCGCTCGACCCAGCCGCGGTCCACGGTGTGGGCCACGTGACGGCTGCTGACCGACATGTCGACGGCCATCAGTTCGGCCACCCGGCCCATTCGCATGTCGCCGTGGTGGTTGAGCAGGGCGAGGACGATGGCGGATCCGCTGGGGCACTCGGCGGGCAGAACCCTCCCGAGGCCGCGCTTCACCGCTCCGATGGCGCTCACCTGGCGGGCGAGGTTCTCGTAGCGATTGCCCCGGTCCATCGAGCTGTCCATCGAGTCGTCCATCGGGCACTCCCCAGATGTTGTTGCTTAGGGCAACCATAGAGATCGATGGTTGCTCCAGGCAAACTAAATCGGTCAAACGGCGCTAAAGAATAGGCAAAGGTGGAGCGGAGGTGTGGGTCGCGGACGGTTCCACAGAGGTGGGGGTACGGGGCTTGGGCCCCTCAGCCGTACTTCGCTAGGGTCCTGACCCATGGCACACAACCCCCAAGCACCGTACGGCCAGGGCCAGCCCCCGCAGGGCCCCGAGGGTTACGACCCCGCCGGCAACACGCAGATGTTCCGCGCCTTCGTCGACGAGGGCGCCCCGCAGCAGCGGCAGCCGCAGGTCGCGGCCGCGTCGGGCGGCCCCAAGGTCGGCCTGATCGTCGGCGTGGTCGCGGTGATCGTCGTCCTGGCGGCCGTCGCCTGGCTGGCCCTGGGCTGACCGACCTCTCCTTCACCGAGCCCCCGGGTGGGCCGGATCCGCGTCACGCGGACCCGGCCCACCTTTCTTTTCGTGCGCTCGGGGCCCGTGCTTCGGCGCGGGCGCTCAGGGGGTGACGGAGTCCAGGGCGGGCGCGAGCACCGCGAAGGCCTCTCCGATCAGGGCGCCCGGGTCCGCGGAACCGCCCGCCTCCTCGCCCTCGCTCCACCGGTGCAGTACGGCGTCGAAGGCGGCGAGCGCCATGCCCGCGGCCAGCCGGGGGTAGAGGTCGGCCCGGGCGTCGCGGCCCAGGCGGGCCGCCAGCTCCTGCGTCAGGTCCTCCCGCCATCGCGCCTGGTGCTCCAGGAAGCGGGCGAGCAGGGCGGGGGTGCGCAGGATCAGCCGGACCACGGGCAGGGCCCGGTCGGCGTGGTCGCCGCAGATCGTCAGGGGTACGGAGACGGCGTGCAGGAGCGCCTCGGAGGGGCGTTCCCCGGCGGGCCGGGCGGCGAGGTCCGTGCGCATGTCGGCGCCCATGCCGGCCAGGAACTGGACGACCACGTCCTCCTTGGACGCGAAGTACCGGAAGAAGGTCCGCTTGGAGACCCCGGCGGTGGTCGCGATCTCGTCGACGGTGACCGCGTCGAAGCCCCTGAGGGCGAGCAGCTGGAGGGCCGCCTCGGTGAGCTCGGTCGCGACGAGCTGACGCTTGCGCTGGGCGAGGCTGACGGGGGCGGGGCCGGGGCCGGGGGTTCGGACGGGACCCGGGTCGGGGGCTTGGCCGAGGTCGGGACCTGCTTCGGGGCGGGTGCTCACGGTCGAATCGTACCGTGGTGCCTTTGATGGCGCGGAGACGCTTCTATGTCACTCAATTCCATGCTTGACACTCAGTGACACAAGCGGCAGCGTGTGCCGTATGACCAAGAAGCAGCGCTGGACCGCCGACCGGATCCCGGACCAGACCGGGCGGCTCTTCGTCGTCACCGGGGCCAACAGCGGCCTCGGCCTCGCCACCACCCGGGAGCTCGCCCGCCGGGGCGGCCGCGTGATCCTCGCCGTACGGGACGAGGAGAAGGGCCGCCGGGCCGTCGACGAGCTCGTCGCGGCCGGGATCGCGCCGGGCCTGCTCGCCGTACGCCCGCTCGACCTCGCCGACCTCGACTCGGCGCGCACCTTCGCCGGCCGGCTGCGCGAGGAGCACCCGCGCCTGGACGTCCTCGTCAACAACGCGGGGGTGATGGCGCCGCCCCGCACCCTGAGCCCCCAGGGCCACGAGGTCCAGTTCGCCGTCAACCACCTCGGCCACTTCGCGCTCACCGGACTGCTGCTCGGCATGCTCGCCGCCGGGCGGGACCCCCGGGTGGTCACCGTCAGCTCGATCAACCACCGCCAGGGCAGCCTCCGCCTCGACGACCTCACCGGTGAGCGCGGCTACGCGCCCATGACCTTCTACAACCAGTCGAAGTTCGCCAACGCCGTCTTCGGGCAGGAACTGCACCGGCGCCTGAGTGCGTCCGGCAGCCCGGTCCGGAGCGTCCTCGCCCACCCCGGCTACACGGCGACCCGGCTCCAGACCCGGGACGCGTCCGGCCTCGTCAAGCTGGCCTTCGGCCGGATCGGCAACCCGCTGCTCGCCCAGCGCCCCGAGCGGGGAGCGCTGCCGCAGCTGTACGCGGCGACCGAGCCCGGCCTGGGGGGAGGGGAGTTCATCGGACCCGACGGCGTGGGTGAGCTGCGCGGAGCGCCCACCCGTGTGCACCTCTCCACCGCGGCGGCCGACCCCGGGACGGGGCGCGCGCTGTGGGAACTCTCGGAGCGCCTGACCGGGGTGAGCTTCCCGGTCACTGCCAGGTAGCGGAGACCTTCCGGGTGTCGATCCGCATCCCGAGCGGCACCCGCCAGGAGTCCACGCACACGGTGTACGTCTCCGTCCGCGCCGCCCCCGCGGCGATCGGCGCCGGCAAGGGCCCCGTGGACGTGAGCGTCGCCCAGTCGACGCCGAGGGCCCCGATGACGTGGGTGGCGAAGGTGACCGTGCCCGAACGGGCGGCCGTTCCCCCGCTGTTCCGGAAGGTGACCGTCACCTTCTCGCACCAGCGCCGGTCGCCGTCGGCGAGGACGGGCGCGGAGACGGTGAGCACGGCGGGCCCGGGGGCGGGCGTCGGCGTGGGCGCCGGGGTCGAGGGGGGTGCCGGGGCGGTGGTGCCCGGCGCGGGCTTGGCGGGCGGCGCGGAGGGCGTACGGGGAGGGGCGCCGGTGCCGGGGTGCGATCCCGTACCGCCGGAGCCGGAGCCGGAGCCGGAGCCGGAGCCCGTACCGGAGCCCGAGCCGCTGCCCGGTGTGGTCGTCGGGGCCGTGCCGGAGCCCGTACCCGACCCCGTACTCGATCCGGTGCCGGAGGATCCGGATGTGCCCGGGGGCGTCGTGGTGCCGTCCACCGGCGGTGGAGGGGCCGCGCCGCCCGCGTCCGTGCCCGGTTCCGGTGACGGGGAGAACGTGCTGGACGTGTCCCCGCTCGTCGTGGGGCCGTCCAGGGGTACCAGGGTGACCGCTCCCGAGGGGGTGCCCGCCGCTCCCGGGGAGGGGCCGGCGCCCACCGCCGCGTACCCCTCGCCGTCTCCTCCGCCGCCACAGGCGGTCAGCGCCCCGCCGAGGCAGAGCGCCACCGCCACGAGTCCGGGCTTCCTTCGCCTCATGACCGCCAGTCTGTCTGACGATCCGTCAACAAGGGAGCCCTTCGCGGAACTCAGTCGGCGATGAGGCCCTCGCGCAGCTGGGCGAGGGTGCGGGTCAGCAGCCGGGAGACGTGCATCTGGGAGATGCCGACCTCCTCGCCGATCTGCGACTGGGTCATGTTGGCGAAGAAGCGCAGCATGATGATCTGCCGCTCCCTGGGCGGGAGTTTGGCGAGCAGCGGCTTGAGCGACTCGCGGTACTCGACGCCTTCGAGCGCCGTGTCCTCGTAGCCGAGGCGGTCGGCGAGGGAGCCCTCGCCGCCGTCGTCCTCGGGCGAGGGGGAGTCGAGCGAGGAGGCGGTGTACGCGTTGCCCACGGCCAGGCCGTCGACGACGTCCTCCTCCGACACCCCCAGCACAGCGGCGAGTTCGGGCACGGTGGGAGAGCGGTCGAGCTTCTGCGCGAGCTCGTCGCTGGCCTTGGTGAGGGCGAGGCGCAGCTCCTGGAGCCGGCGCGGGACGCGGACCGACCAGGAGGTGTCACGGAAGAAGCGCTTGATCTCACCGACGACCGTCGGCATCGCGAACGTCGGGAACTCCACGCCCCGCTCGCAGTCGAAGCGGTCGATCGCCTTGATGAGGCCGATGGTGCCGACCTGGACGATGTCCTCCATCGGCTCGTTGCGGGAGCGGAAGCGGGCCGCCGCGTACCGCACGAGGGGGAGGTTGAGCTCGATGAGGGTGTCGCGGACGTAGGTCCGCTCCGGGCTGTCCGCGGCGGCGCCCTCGGTGTCGAGGGCGCGCAGCCTCAGGAAGAGGGAGCGCGAGAGGGTGCGGGTGTCGAGGGCTCCCGACGTGACGACCATCGGCGGAGGCGTGGCCTCCGCGCTGTCGGTCGCGGTCGGCGCCGTCGTCTGCGTGGGCACGGGAACGGGCGTGAGCGTGAGCACCTTCGAGCTGCCCAGTTCTGTGGACATGCCACCCCCTTGAGGTCGCGGACGGTCGCGGTGGCCGCGACCATCTGAGGAACGCAGCCACCACCTGAATACCGGCGGCGGGGCTGCGGCAAACTCGGTTCCAGCAGAATGTCACATGTCGGCAACACGCTGTAGTGACTTGTCGACAAGCCGAGGGTGCATATCCGCAGGAAACAAGGGGTGTACGGCATTTGGTGCGCCGCAGAACTGCTCCGAACCGGTCTACCCGATTCAGCTACGCCTCGATTCTGTTTGCGGATCTCAAACGCGCGAAGCTGCGGGCGAGGAGCCTTGACACATGCATCTGGGAGACGCCGAGTTCCTGGCTGATCTGGGACTGCGTCAGATTGCTGTAGTAACGCAGCATCAGAATCCGCTGCTCCCGCTCGGGCAGTTGGACGAGCAGGTGCCGGACGAGGTCGCGGTGCTCGACGCCGGCCAGCGCGGGGTCCTCGTAGCCGAGCCGGTCGAGCAGCCCGGGCAGCCCGTCGCCCTCCTGTGCGGCCTCCAGGGAGGTCGCGTGGTACGAGCGTCCGGCCTCGATGCAGGCGAGCACCTCGTCCTCGCCGATCCGCAGCCGCTCGGCGATCTCGGCGGTCGTGGGGGAGCGGCCGTGGGCGGTCGTGAGGTCCTCGGTGGCGCCGTTCACCTGGACCCAGAGCTCGTGCAGGCGGCGGGGCACGTGCACGGTGCGGACGTTGTCGCGGAAGTACCGCTTGATCTCGCCGACGACGGTCGGCATGGCGAACGTCGGGAACTGGACACCGCGGTCGGGGTCGAAGCGGTCGATGGCGTTGATGAGGCCGATGGTGCCGACCTGGACGACGTCCTCCATCGGCTCGTTGCGGGAGCGGAAGCGGGCCGCCGCGTACCGGACGAGCGGCAGGTTGGCCTCGATGAGGGCCCCACGCACCCGGTGGTGCTCCGGAGTGCCCGGCTCCAGGTTCTTTAGCTGCCCGAAGAGCACCTGGGTGAGGGCGCGGGTGTCGGCGCCGCGGGTGCTCTGGGGGCGGGGGCGGGGGGTCTCCGCGCCGCCTGCCTCGTGCTGGGGCGGGACCTGAGGCGCTGTACTGGCCGGCACGTTCACGCCACCCCTTTGGCTGGTCTTGCTGGTCGACTGGGTCAACTACGGTCAACTCATCCGTCAAAAGCGGTCATAGCATCACAAGACATGTCCACTGTGTGCAAGCACCGCATAGTGACGTGTTGAGGGCATAGTGACGGAAAAAGGGGAGGTCACGCATGGAATCACGCACGGAAAAGCCCCCCACCTCGACGGCGGGGGGCCTGGTGTCGGCCGAGGCCTAGAACGCGTAGTCCGCGATCACCCAGGTGGAGAACTCGCGCCACTGGGCGACACCCGCCTGGTGCGCGGGGTGGTCCAGGTAGCGCTGGAGCGCGTCGGTGTCCTCGACGGCCGAGTTGATGGCGAAGTCGTACGCGATCGGCCGGTCCGTGATGTTCCAGTCGCACTCCCAGAAGCGCAGTTCCGGGATCTGGTCGCCCAGGGCACGGAACGCCTCGACACCGGCGACGACACGCGGCTCGTCGCGGGCGACACCGTCGTTGAGCTTGAAGAGGACCAGATGGCGGATCACGAAGGGCTCCTAGTTGATGAGTTCGGTCATGAACTCGCCGACACCCTGGGCGGCGCTGGAAATGCCCTCGAACCCTACCTGTACGAGATCGGCGGCCCGGGCAGGGGACGTGATGATCGTGTACAGCACAAAGACCGAGACCGCGTAGAGCGCGACCTTCTTCGCTTGCGCCATTGCCAGCTCTCCCCTGTTCCCCCGCCGTACGACCGCGCCACTCTAACCGAGGCCTTATGGACCAAGGGCCCGGCGATCGAGGCCTTTCGCCGCCCCCCGGAAGGGTGACGGCGGAGCAGGATGGAGGGCGAGCCCGGAGGATCTGGCAGGAATCGGAAGGGCTCCTGGAACCGGCCCGCACTGCGGGGTCCGCGCCGCGAGCTTCCCCCTGACTGCGGCGCGGGCCGGTAGGACCGGTTCTCATCGGGGGGAGCGGCTTGTCCCCCCGATGCCGCTCCCCCCGTCCTGGGGGTGTCCTGTCGATCAGACCGGGCTCGGGGCCAGACTCGCCCGGCCCGGTTCCCCGAGGTACTTCTCGAAGAAGGCGTGCTCGGCCTCGCTGATCCGGCGGGGACGGCCCTTCCCGTAGTCGAACGCAGCCATGACCGTCGACGCGCTCGCGTAGACCTTCTCGCCGTCCTTGATCAGATAGTCGACGGTGACCGTCGCCGACGTGAGGCCGGAGACCCACATCTCGATGTCGACGGGCTCGTGCCGGTGCACCAGCTGGTTCAGATAGCGGATCCGGTGCTCCACGACCACCGAACCGCCGCGGAAGAAGGCGTCGCCACGGGTCGGCGCCAGGCGGAAGATGAAGTCGACCCGGGCCTCCTCCAGACAGCGCAGCAGGGAGACGTTGTTCACCACTCCGTAGGCGTCCATGTCCGACCAGCGGACCGGGCAGGGGTACGTGTGCCGTGTCATCGTCACTTCCCGGGTGTACGCGGAGGGGGCGTCGTCGCGGGGCCGGCCGCGCCGGACCGGCCGGTGGGGCCGCTCGCGCCGGTCCGGAGCAGGAACGCGGCTTCGGGGTCGTCGTACGCGAGGGGCGCGCGGAGCAGCTCCGGGGTGAGCCGGAACGCCTCGGTCAGACGTCGCGCGTGCGGCCGGAGCCGCTCGCAGAGCCCGTCCACGGCCGCGGACAGCCCTTCGACCGCTGCCCCGGTCACCAGGCCCCCGGCCAGGTACCAGCCGGCGTCCCGGCGGATCTCGACGAGTCCGTACAGCGAGGCGAGCAGTCCCAGGGCCGTCCGGTCCCGCTCGTCGGCCAGGGCGGGGACCGCCGCGGCGAGCTGCTCCAGGGCGAGGCGGACCCCGCGGGTACGGGCCATGTCGAGGGCGGTGTTCACGGCACCGTTCCAGGCGTCGAAGTACGTGCCCTCCGACGCCGCCATGTCCGCCCGCGCCTTCCGGTGCAGGGAGTCCTCACGCCGGCGCAGCAGCGCCAGCTGGACGCGGGGGTCCTCGACGTCGTCCGCCGCCTTCGCGGGCCCGGCCGCGAGAGGGCGGTCCTCCCCGGTGAGCAGCTGGCCGGCCGTCGTCGCGAGGAGCACCTGGTTGTCGCCCTCGGCGGTGACGAGCCCGTGCAGCAGCGAGCCGTACTCGGCGATCCGGTTCACCCGGAACCCGCCCTGTGCTCCGCAGCGCTCGCGGCAGATCCCGGCGACCTCGCTCATCTCCCAGGTGGAGAGCGCCTTCGTGAGGGAGATCAGATGGTTCAGCTCGTCCGACGCCGGGCCGGGGTGCGCCTCGAACTCCCGCTTCGCGTGGTTCAGGAGCAGATTCATCGCGTACACCTTCGCCAGCGCGGGGAAGAGGTCCCGCTGGTGGCTCCGGTAGTCCAGTACGGGCACGCTGCCCCGCCCGGGGCCGTTGGTCAGCCGGGTCTCCGCGTACCGCAGGGCCGTGTAGACGCTCGCCTTCCCGGCCCCGACGGCGGCGCTCGCCACGCACAGCCGGCCCGGCTGGATGCGGCTCATCGTGTGGAGGAAGCGCCGGCGCAGGTTCCCGCCGCCGGGCAGGAACGATCCGTCGGGGGAGAACCCGCCCTTCTCGCCGTACAGAAGGTTGCGGCGCGGGACGACGACCCGGTCGAACCGGGTGAGCGCGTGGTCCACTCCCTGGACGGGCTGCTCGGGAGCGGGCGTGATGTGCACCCCTTCGGCCGGCCCGGTGCCGTCGCTGATCCGCACGAGGAACGCGTGGACCCCGTGGTTCCTGCCGTCGGCCTTGAGGCGGGCCAGGACCACCGCGAGCTTCGGCAGGTCCGTGAAGCCGGTCGCGGACATGAACTTCTGCGCGCCCGCGTCCGGGGTGTCGAGGACGAACGACTCCGTCTCCGGGTCGTACACCGCCTCCGTACGCAGGGCCGCGACGTTGTTCCCGTACCCCAGCTCGGTCGCCATGTAGGGACCGAAGGAGTCGAGCCGGTCGAGCTCCTCCACGTGGTCCTCGATGTCGTCCCGGCCCGCGCCGAGGTCGAGGACCGTGCCGAGGGCGAGGTTGTGGTGCACGAGGAGCACCGAGAAGACCGCGGGGTCCAGGAGGGGCGCCCACTCCGCCAGGGCGAACAGCCGGCGCGGGCGGCGCAGCATGTCCCGGGGCCGCTCCAGATCCCGGTGCAGCACGCGCGAGCGCGTGTACGTCAGCTTCCCGGCCTCCACCGAGGTCAGACCCTCACGGGGGTCGAACGCCGGGTCGAAGAGCACCGCGCGGATGTCGCGGTGCGTCTCCTCGTACTCCCCGTCGAAGAGGAGGCCGGACAGCGTGGTGGCGCCGACGGTCCCACCCCGGGTGCCGTGCCGGGGCTCGGTCTGCGTCGCGGTCCCCATGGATTCCTCCTCCGGTCAGGCCGTGAAGACGAGCGTGGCGTTCTGGCCGCCGAACCCGAACGAGTTGCTCAGGGCCGCGCGGACGGGCCCCGTGCGGGCAGTGCCGCGTACGAGATCGACCGCGATCCGGGGGTCCGGATCGACGAGCCCCGCCGTCGGCGGGATCAGCCCGTCGCGGATCGCGAGCACGCAGTACGCCGCCTCGACGGCGCCGGCCGCACCGAGCGGGTGACCGGTCACCCCCTTGGTGGAGCTCACCGCCACCCCGTCGCCCAGCAGACGGCTGACGACCCCGGCCTCGGTCACGTCGTTGAGCGGGGTCGAGGTCCCGTGGGCGTTGACGTAGTCCACGTCGCCGGGGGTCAGGCCGGCATCGTCGAGCGCCGCCCGCATCGCCAGTTCGGCGCCGCGCCCTTCCGGGTGCGGCGACGTGACGTGGTGCGCGTCCGACGAGGCGCCGTACCCGGTCAGCCGGGCCAGCGGGCGGGCGCCGCGGGCGGCCGCGTGCTCCTCGGTCTCGAGGACCAGGACCCCGGCGCCCTCGCCCAGGACGAAACCGTCCCGTCCCGCGTCGAACGGACGGGAGGCCGTCGCCGGATCGTCCGAGCGCCGGGACAGGGCGCGCATCCGGGCGAAGGAGGAGACGTACAGCGGGGTGATCGGTGCCTCGGCGCCGCCCGCGACGACGACGTCCACGACACCCTGCCGCAGGAGCTCCCGGCCGATGCCGAGCGCGCTCGCGCCGGCCGCGCAGGCCGTACACGGGGCGAGGCAGGGGCCGTTGGCCGAGATGTCGATCGCGACCTGGCCTGCCGCCATGTTGACCAGACCCATCGGCAGGGTCAGGGGGGACACCGAAGAGGGACCCTCCTCCAGGAGGATCCGGTGCTGGGCCTCCAGGGTGGCCGTGCCGCCCGCCCCGGAGCCGATGATCACCGCCACCCGGGAGGAGTCCGCCCACCCGCCCGGAGTCAGCCCGGCCTGCTCAAGGGCCTCGCGCGCGGCGACGACGGCGAACTGGGTGAAGCGGTCCCACTGCCAGGAGCCGTGCCCCAGCTCCCGCGGGGAGAAGTCGGGCACCTGACAGGCCATCGTGACGGGAAGGCCGTCGAGCTCCGGCAGGTGGGCGGCCGTCGGCCGGCCCGCCAGCACGGTGTCCCAGTTCGCCTTCACGCCGACTCCGGCCGGGGTGACGAGCCCCGCTCCCGTGACGAGCGCCGGGAAGCCGCTCATCGGGCGACGGCGCCCTTGCTCTCCAGGAGGGCCACGATCTCGCCGACCGTCGAGAGCTCGGCCATCTCGTCGTCGTCGAGCTCGACACCGAGCTGCTTGGTCAGCGCGGTGGCCAGCTCGATCTGCGAGAGCGAGTCCAGGCCCAGGTCGTCGAACGTCGCGTCGGCGACAACGATGTCCCGGTCCATGCCGAAGCGGTTGGCCATGACCTCGGCCACGGAGTCGTGCATGCTGCTGCTCATCTCTTCTCCCTTTGTCTGTACGGTGGTTGTGTGTGCGGTGGGCGGCGGAGTCGGTGTCGTGACCGACGCGATGACCGGCGTCGTGACCGGCGTCGTGACGGGTGCGGTCGTGTGTGTTCAGCGAAGACTTTCGACGGACAGGTCCGGCCACTCCAGGACCGTCGAGCCCCAGGAAAGCCCGGCGCCGAAGGCCGACACGAGGACGCGCGCGCCGGGCCGCAGGGTGCCGTCGGCCGCGAGGTCGTTGAGCAGGAGAGGGATGGAGGCGGCGAGCGTGTTGCCCACGCGGTCGATGTTCACGGCCATCCGCTCCTCGGGCAGCCCGAGTTCCTCGGCGACGGCCCGCAGGATGCGGACGTTGGCCTGATGACCGACGAACCAGTCCACGTCGCCCACACCCCAGCCGGCCTTTCCGAGGGCGGCCGTCGCCGAGCCGGTCATGCGCTCGACGGCCTGCGTGTAGAGGGGACGGCCCAGCATCCGCAGGTACCAGTCCTCGGTGGCCACCGTGTCCTGGCCGGGCCCGCCGTCGGCGGACCGCTGCCGCGAGCCGCCCGCCGGGATCGCCAGCAGGTCGGCTCGCGCCCCGTCGCTGCCGAGGTCGAAGGGGCCGAGGGCGCCCGGTTCCGCCGCATCGCCGCGGCGCAGGACCACGGCTCCCGCTCCGTCGCCGAAGATGGGGGCGGTGGCCCGGTCGGCCGGGTTCACGAGGGTGGTGAACGCCTCGGCCCCGATGAACAGCACCGTGTCGGCCGCCCCGGTGGCGATCAGGCCCGCGGCGGTGGCGAGTCCGTAGACGAAGCCGCTGCACGCGGAGGTCAGGTCGAACGCTGCCACCGTGCCGAGCCCCAGCCGGTCGGCGACCTCGGGTGCCACCGCCGGGCAGAGCCGGTCCGGCGAGGTGGTCGCCACGACGACCGCGCCGACGGCCGGGTGTCCGGCGGACTTCAGCGCCCTGGCCCCCGCCTCGATCGCCAGGTCCCGGGTCGAGAGCCCGTCGGTGACCCGGTGCCTCTGCCTGATGCCGGTCCTGCTGCTGATCCACTCGTCGGAGGTGTCGAGGGTCGCCGAGAGGTCCTCGTTGGACACCACATTCGGCGGGAGGTATCCCCCGAGGCCCATGAGCACTGCTGCCATCGCCATACCCTCCCGGTGAATTCGGCATTGTTCACTGCGGCGTTCACCGCGGCGTTCACTCCGGCGTGCCCAATTTCCCGCCGGGCCGGTTCCGGTTCTCGTACGCGCCGGCTTCGGCACGCCTCGTGTGAAGGGAACGGATGACCCGCGGGTGCGCACGTCTTCGGTGAGGCCCGTGCGAGCGAAGCGATTCCCGCGCTTTTTCGCGTGCACACGACAAAAGTGGGTGGTGTCTACCGTTCGGACCGCCCCGCGGTTCGCCCTCGGCACACTGCCGAGTAACCGACGCCGATCACTCTGCTTCGACCCTTTGGGCGTGTCAAGCACACTCCGGGCGGCCCCTGTCGACCTTCCTGAAACCCGGCTTCCGGGAATACTCGGGGACATGACGGAGTACGACGCGCGGGAATCGGAGCAGGGCCGGAACGACGTGACGAGAGGGGCCGAGGCACTGTTTCCGGCCTCCGTGATCCTGGTCGAACGGTTCCACGACATCCCCGACGGTCGCCTCCCCGACGGCCTCTTCCCCGAGGAGCGCCGGCTCGTGGACCGGGCCGTCGACCGCCGCAGGCGGGAGTTCACCACCGCCCGGATCTGCGCGCGCGAGGCCCTGCGCCGCCTCGGCCGTCCCGCGGTGCCGGTTCCGCGCGGGCCGTCGGGCGCCCCGCTCTGGCCTGCCGGTGTCCTGGGCAGCATCACCCACTGCGAGGGCTACCGGGCGGCTGCCGTGGCAACGGCGGGGCCGGTCACGGGACTCGGCCTTGACGCTGAGCCCAACCTTCCGCTCGCCGACGCGGCGATGCTTCCGCTGATCTCCCTCCCGGCCGAGCGCCGTCATCTCGCCGAAATCACGGCGGACCCGGCCACGGCCGCGGACGGAGCGGAAGTGCACTGGGAACGCCTGCTGTTCAGTGCCAAGGAGAGCGTCTACAAGGCGTGGAACCCGATGACCGACCGCCGGCTCGGCTTCGCCGACGCCGAGATCACCTTTTCTCCGGGCGACGGAACCTTCCGCGCCCTCCCCACCGTCCGAGGTCACGGCGCGGAGCGTGGCTTCGACGGGACCTGGCAACTTCGCGCCGGGATTCTCCTGACCGCGGTGACCGTCGTGTCCGGCGCCGGAGGAGAAAGGCCGTAGAGCATGGCGCCCCGGGAGAGTCGCACGAATGCGGGCGACTTCCGGGCAACTTCGGTGTGCCTTCAGGGGTGTTCGGAACCGAAACCGGATGATTCTCCGGCGGATTCAGGACTCCGGACGATTTCCGGCCACGGCGTGAAGGTTCCGGAAGGCTTTGGCCGGACCTGTTTGCTTCCCCTTGACCTTCCTGACACGCCGCAAAGAATGGTTGAGACCAGAAGTTAGGTACTTGTCAGGGGGAAGCACCATGGACGGAGCCGCGTCGTGTCGCACGGACCTACTCGACAGAGTCGGCAGGACGGCCGAAAAGGTTCCTATCGCCTCGCTGGACATCGCGCATTCGCCGCGCCGCGCGGGACTGGATGTCGGCCACGTGAGGCTGCTGGCCGAATCGGGTACGGCGCCTCCGCCGATCATCGTCCAGCGTGACACCCTGCGCGTCATCGACGGCGTCCACCGTGTCAAGGCGGCCCGGCAGCTCGGGCACGACACGATCGAGGCGCGGTTATTCGACGGCACGGACGAGGACGCGTTCGTCCTCGCCGTCGAGCTCAACTCCTCGCACGGTCTGCCGCTGTCCCTCGGGGACCGCACAGCGGCGGCCACGCGCATCCTCATGACCCATCCGGCGTGGTCCGACCGCCGCGTAGCCCGCACCACGGGGCTGTCCCCCTCGACCGTGGGGAACCTCCGCAAGCGGGCGACCGTCCAGATCGAACACTTGGACAGCCGCACGGGGAGCGACGGGCGGGAACGGCCCGTGAACAGTGCCTCCGGCCGGCTCAAGGCCGGACGGGTCCTCACCGAGCAGCCGAATCTCTCGCTGCGCGAGGTGGCGAGGCTCGCCGGAGTCGCGCCCTCGACCGTGCGGGATGTACGGGACCGGCTGCTCGCCGGTGAGGAGGTGGTGCCGCGGCAGCGGAGCGGCATCCGGCCGGGGGAGTCCCCCACGGTCCCCGCGGCCCCCTCGTCCCCGGCGGCGGCCTCAGGAGCCTCCGGGTCCTCGCAGCCCCCAGGAGCCTCCGGGCCCTCTCAGCCCTCCGGGACCTCCCGGGCCTCGGGGTTTCCCGGCTTCCCCGGGGCTCCCAGGCCCCCCGCCGAGAGCGACCGGGCCAGGGGGCGTCCTGTCCCCGCCCGCTTCGTGTCGCGGAGTTTCGACCGGCAGGCGACGCTGGAGAGCCTGCGCAACGACCCGTCGATCAGGTTCAACGACGCCGGCCGCGAGCTGCTGCGGCTGCTCAACCTGAGCTCCGTGGAACAGGCCAGCCTGGAACGCATCGTCAATCACGTGCCGCCGCACTGGGCCGGCACCGTGGCGGAGCTGATCCGGAACAACGCCGAGGCGTGGACGGCGTTCGCCGCCGCCCTGGAACAGCGCCGTGGAGTGCGGGACGCGTCCTGACGCCACCGGCCGGGCCCACCACCGCCCGTATTTCCACCACGGAATTCCGTGTGCGGCGGTCCCGCGTTGACACCGATTACCGGCGGTTCTAAGTTTTGGTCATCGCCGCAGGGAAGCCCCGGAGAAACAGGGGAATCCGGGGGAATCGGGGAATCGGGGGAGAATGGACGGCAGGGCAGGTACGTCGCTTGAATTCATTCCGGTCCTCACCGAGAATGAAGAGAAATTGCTCGACGGAGTGCTCGCCGCCCCTTTCTCCTATGTCTCCACCGAGGGCCCGGTGTGGCGCACCGCGGCGATGCGCCGGCGGATCGTCGAGGACGATCACAGGTCGCATCTCCTGGTCCGCCGTGACGAGCGGGTCATCGGTGCGGTCAGCTGGTCCGCCGGTCAGACGCCGGGGTACCACCGACTGGTCCTGACCTCCTGCTCCGACGGGGACTGGACGCCGGGGACGGCCGACGAGGCCATCCGGGCGGCCCTGTCCGCGCTGCTGCGGGCCGCCGAGGTGAAGCGGGTCGAACTCCTCGTCGCCACCTACAACGAAGTGCTTCTCGAATATCTCACCGAGTATTCCGGATTCATTGTCGAAGGTGTGTTGAGGGACCGGTTCTTCATTGACGGCGAGTTCTGGCCCGGCATAATCTGCCGGGCAGATGTCACTGAATTCGCACAGCGCGGGGAGCGGCTTCCGGAAAGTCGGGCCGCACTCCTGACCTCGCTGCGCAAGAAGACGCTTGAAGATCTGAAGGCCGCCCACGACGGCACGTCGTGGAGTGCGTGACCCCGGATCTCGCGTCCATCCGAGCTCATCGTTCTTCGGGGCGATGTATCCCATGAAATTCGATACCCGGAAAGGAGGAACAGTCATGGATCTCACCAACGTGATCGACCTGCAGGGCACCGAGATCGTCGCCGACGGCGTCGAGCTCCCCGCCAGCGGCTCCAGCGAGGGCTGCTGATGCCCGGGCGAGCGGGTCGGCTGTTGCGCGTGCGACGCGGAGCGGCCGGCCCGCCGCCCGTCCCTGTTTCCGACCCGTTCCGTACTGAAGGAGGCCGCGTGCCCCGATGGCAACTCACCCCGGTCAGTCCGCTCAGCGTCGGCATCGCCCTGCCGGAGCGGGTCGTCACCAACGAAGAGCTCTGCGCGACGCTGAAGACCTCGCCCGAGTGGATCGAGCGCAAGACCGGCATCCGGGAGCGGCGGTTCCTCTCCGACGGAGAGTCCATCACCGACCTGGTCGAGGAGAGCGCGCGCAAGGCCGTCCGGCAGGCCGGACTGACCATGCGTGACATCGATGTCCTGCTCGTGACCTGCAGCAGCCCCGAGTGGACAATGCCGTCCCTCGGCGTCCTGCTCGCCGAGCGGCTCGGCATCGAGACCCCGCGCATCATCGACATCACCCAGCACGCCTGCGCCTCCGTCGTCTACGCGGTCTACACCGCGTCCTGCCTGCTGCAGGAGCCGGACGTGCGCAACGCCCTCGTCGTGTGCGCCGAGGGTCCTTCGCGCGTCACCGACCCGGACGACCGCCTGGTGCGCATCTTCTTCGGCGACGCGGCCGGGGCCATGGTCCTCACCAAGACACCCGGTGACGTCGGCCTCCTCAGCTACGACCTGGGGAACGCGCCCTCGCCGAAGGTCGCCCTGGCGGCCACCGCCCTGCTCAACGGGCCGAAGACCGAGGGGGATCCGGAGATCGGGCCCTACCTCACCATGGACGGACCCACGGTGTGGCAGGAGGCCACCACCCGGGTTCCCAAGTCGCTCGCCGCAGCGCTCGACGCGGCCGGGGTCGAGGTCGACGACGTCGCCGGCTTCGCCCTGCACCAGGCCAATCTGCGGCTCATCGAGCACATCGCCGGCTCGGCCGGAATCGACATGGCCAAGGTCGCCATCACGGTCGACACCCTTGGCAACACCGGTGGCGCGTCACCGCTGACCGCTCTGTGGCGCCTCGCCGAGGACGGCCGGGCGAAGGCGGGCGACGTCATCGCGATGGGGGCCATCGGAGCCGGGTTCCTCTGGGGTTCCCTCTGCTTCCGGCTGCCCCGTGACATTCGAGTGGAGGCATGACCCATGGACCAACTGCGCGAGATCTTCCTCGGTCTCTTCGGCGAGCGCACGGGCGGTGAGGCCCCGGGCGACGACGACGTGGTCTTCGGCCGCGACAGCCGCTACGGCCTGGAGTCGATGGACACCCTGAGGTTCGCCTCCGCGCTGCTGCCGGTCTTCGGCGACGCGGTCTACGACCTCAAGGTCGAGAACGTGAGCTCGCTGCGCAGCATCCACGACCAGCTGCAGCCCGCCTAGGCACGACGGTGAAGGGCCTTCTCTGCGAACTGGTGCCGCTCACCCCCGACTCCCTTGATTCGGTGGCGAGATGGCTGAGCGGCACCGACTGCGAAACCCTGCTGCGGGGCACGTCGAGCCGGCTGGTACGCCGCTCCCGGTACGAGACGCTGGAGGGCGACGACCGCAGGGCGGCCCTGATCACCGACCGGCAGGGCACCCCCGTCGGAGTGGCGCACTACTGGCGTCTCGGCGAGGGCGTCTACGAGGTCGGCGGCGCCACGGGCGACGAGCGGCTGTGGCACACGGGCATCGGCATCGAGGCCGCGATGCTCCTCGTCGACTACCTCTTCGAGGTGCTGAACTGCCGCCGCGTCGAGTTCACCACCGGTCTGCACAACAACACGACGCTCCAGCTGGTGCTGACCGACGGACTGTCCCTGGAGGCGGTCTGCGAGGACTACTTCCAGACACCTAACGGCACGCTTCCGGCGGTGAAGTCCTCCCTGACCCGCGAGGAGTACCGCCGTCCCTATCCGCACTACCAGCCGCGCGTGGGACGGCGCGTCGACAGGGACCGCGTCCGGACGCTCACCGAGGGCCTGGTGGGGCGCGCGGCGGCCGATCCCGGATCTTCCGAGGAGAACAAAGCATGAGTGACGAACGGACGACGGAGTACCGCAACGTCGTGGTCATCGGCGGCACGAGCGGCCTCGGCCAGGAGGTGGCGCGGCAGTTCGCGCCCTTGGCGCAGAAGGTCTTCCTCACCTATCACGGGCGCCGTGAGGAGGCGGAGAAGGCGGCCGCCGCCGTCGTGGAGGCCGCCGGGACCGCGGAGATCCGCCAGCTGTCGCTGCCCACGGACGACATCGGCGGCGCGCGCATCCGGGAACTCCTCCTGGAGGCCTCTCCCTGCGACGTCGTGGTGAACTGCGCCGTCACCAACGAGGCCGCCGTGGCCACCATCTCCAACGCCGAGGCCTTCAAGACGGTCATCGACGCCAACGTCTTCGGCACGTACCAGATCAACGCCATCAGCGCGCAGACCCTTGCTGCGACGGGCGGCGGCAGCGTCGTCAACGTGTCCTCGATCCTCACCCGGCGCTACATCACCGGGGCGATCGGCTACATCACGAGCAAGGCCGCCATCGAGATGATGACGCGCGGCTTCGCCCGCGAGTGGGGCCGCCTCGGGGTGCGCTTCACCACCGTCTCGCCCGGCCCGATCCGCGACACCAGGCTTCTCGACACCGTGCCGCGCGAGGTCGTGGCCGAGGTCATGGGGCCGGACTTCGAGGAGAAGCTGATGCCTCCGGAGAAGGTCGCCGCGGTCATCCGCCGGATCACCGGCCCGGACTTCGCCGCCGTGAACGGCGAGGTCGTCGTCGTCGACGAGGGAGCGTCGCTGTGACCGACTCCGCCATCTACGTCTTCCCGTCGCAGGTCTACCTCGACGCGGACATCCGGCAGCGCTGCCTGGAGTCCCGGCAGATGCAGCTGATGCTCGACCTGGCCAGCGACACCCTGTCGATCGACTTCCGGGACGTGCTCCGCAACGGCGACGAGGAGCAGCTGAACGACGGGCGCTTCCGCCGCCCGCTCATCAACCTCATGGGCGTCGCCGGATACCAGCAGGACCTGCGCCGGCGGGACGTGCAGCCGGTCTGCGTGACCGGCATGAGCCTGGGCTTCATCAGCGCCGCCGCCGCCGTCGGCTGGGTCTCCCTGGAGGACATGGTGCGGATGTCGCACACCATGGCCGCCATCGAGATCGACGTGTTCGGGGGAACCGACTACGTCAGCGTCTTCTTCTACGTCGGCGACCACGAGGCCGTCTTCCGTGAGCTGCGCGCCCACGGCACCGACCACCTCCTGCACCTGTCCGGACACGTCTCCAGCAACCAGTTCCTGGCGGCGTGCCGCCTCGCGGACCTGGACGCCATGAAGCCGGCCCTCATGAAGGCGGGCGCCCTCTACAAGGCGATCCCGCACAGCTACCCGGGGCACTGCGACCTGATGGCCGGGGTCGGCAAGACCTTCGCCGACGAGTGGCGCTTCGCCGACCCGTGCCGGAACCTCGACATCCCGCTGATCAGCCACGACGCCCGCCCCTACACGAGCGGCGAGGCGATCGCGAAGCTGGCGGTCGAGCAGTACACCACCATCCTCGACTGGCAGGGGATCCTGCGGTACGTCGAGAGCCTGGAGCTCGACACCCACATCGTCCTGGAGCCCTCGGCCTTCGTGGTGAAGTCGATGCAGCTGGACCCGGAGTGCGGCATCGAACCGGTGACGGGCGGTCTCGGCCGTGTCGAGTGACCGTGCCCTCGTCTTCCCCGGCCTGGTGCCGCTGACGCGGGGCGAGCTGACCGCCGTACTGGAGACCAGGGACACACTGCTCGAACTGGCCGAGGGGACGAGCGGGTTCGCGGCACGCGACCTCGATGTCACCGACGGGCACGCGCAGTTGTCCTCGACCGTGCACGAATCACTGCTCGCCGTCGCCCTGTTGCGCCGCGTCGCGGCCGAGGGGCGGCGATGGGCCGCGTACGGCGGCATGAGCGCCGGCTGCATCCCCAGCCTGCTCGCCGCCGGGGTGATCACCGAGGAGACCTGTTTCCGGCTGATCCGGGACATCAACGAGACGCAGATCGCGGCGAAGGCGGCACGCCCCAACGGCATCACCCTCGCCCTGCTGCCCTCCTCGGAGGGCGACGCGGAACGGCTCGTGGAGGTCCTCGCGACCGCGGACGACAAGCCCTGGCTCTCCGTCGACCTCGGAGCCGGCCTGATCGCCCTCGCCTTCCGGGGCGACGACGCGGCGGCCCTCACCCGCCGCCTCGGTGCCCTCGGCACCGCCGTGCTCGACCGCATCGACCGGGCCGAGCACTGCCCGTGGGCGCTCCCCGGACCGGACGTGTTCGCGGAGCTCCTGGCGGGCGCCGACTTCCGCCCTGCGACGGCGGCGGTCGTCTCGCCGCTCACCGGGAAGCGGGTGGACGACACCCCGGAGGCGTACCGGCGGATGCTCACGGAGCAGTGGTTCGACACGGCGAGCCTGCCCCGGCTCGTCGACGGACTGTGCGCCGTCGACTCCGTGACCGCCGTGGACCTCGTCGGCCCGGCGAAATCGGTCTACGTCCCCCGCGTCCGGGCAATGACGGCCGGCCGGGCAGACCACCGACTCTTGACGATCGCAGGATGACAAGGAACACGCAGTGACCGAAGACAGCGTGACGATGCCCGTGGTGAACTCCTGGAACGAGTGGGACACCCTGCGGGAGGTCGTGGTCGGCTCCGCCACGGGAGCCTGCTTCGAGCCCACCGAACCCGGAAACCGTCCGCAGGTGCGCGGACCCGGCGACCTGCCCTTCCCGACCGGCCCCAAGTCCGACGAGGCCGTCCACCGCGCCGACGAGCAGCTGGAGGGCCTGGCAGCGGTCCTCGCCGGCCAGGGCGTGACCGTACGGCGTCCGGAGCCGTACGACTTCTCCCGGTCGCTGCGGACCCCCGGCTTCGAGGTCGAGAACCAGTACTGCGCGGTGTGCCCGCGCGACGTGATGATCACGCTGGGGAACGAGATCCTCGAAGCCACCATGTCCCGCCGGGCGCGCTACTTCGAGTACGAGCCCTACCGGAAGCTGGTGTACGGCTACTGGGAGGCGGACCAGCGGGTCGGCTGGACCGTGGCGCCCAAGCCCACCATGGCCGACTCCATGTACCGGCAGGACTTCTGGGAATGGCCCCTCGAAGAGCGGCACGCCCGGATGCACGACTCCGAGTTCTGCGTCACGCAGGACGAGGTGGTCTTCGACGCCGCCGACATGAGCCGCTTCGGCCGCGACATCCTCGTGCAGGAGTCGATGACCACCAACCGGGCCGGCATCCGCTGGCTCAAGCGGACCCTCGAACCCAAGGGGTTCCGTGTCCACCCGGTGCACTTCCCGCTCGACTACTTCCCCTCGCACATCGACTGCACCTTCGTGCCGCTGCGCCCGGGGCTCATCCTGACCAACCCCGACCGGCCGATCCGCGACGCCGAGCGGCGCATGTTCACCGAGAACGACTGGAAGCTGGTCGACGCTCCCGAGCCGGTGCTCACCAACGACGACATGCCGCCGTACTGCCAGTCCTCCAAGTGGCTCTCCATGAACGTCCTCAGCGTCTCCCCGGACACGGTGATCTGCGAGGAGCAGGAGAAGCCGCTCCAGGACCTCATGTACTCGCTCGGCTTCGAGGTGCTCACCGTCCCCTTCCGTGACGTCTTCGAGTACGGCGGATCCCTCCACTGCGCCACCTGGGACATCCGCCGGGACGGCACGCGCGAGGACTACTTCCCCTCCCTCTCGTCCCGACCGGCGGTCTGATGCCCAGCCACTCCTCCGCACTCCCGCCGGCCACCGTCGACGCGCTGGTACGCCGCCACGCCGACGGCCCGGCGGCCGCCACCGTCGCGATGGAGCACGGCGACCGGCGGGTGACCTACCGCGAGCTGGACGCCATGACCCTGCGGGTGGCCGACGCCCTCGGCCGCGCGGGCGTGGGGAGGGGTGACTTCGTCGGCGTCCGCCTGGCCCGCTCGCCCCGGGCGGTGGCGGCCATGCTGGGCGTCCTGCGCGCCGGGGCGGCGTACGTCCCGATCGACGTCGCCGACCCGGTGGAACGGGTCGGGCACGTGATCCGCACGGCGGGCGTCGCCCTGGTGATCACCGACGACGCGGCGGCGGCCGGCGGTCCCTCCGTACCGGCGCTCCGGTTCGACGAGGACTGCCGCCCGCTCGCCGGGGCGGCCCCGCCCGCGCCCGCCACCGCCCCCGATGCGACGGCGGTCCCCGCGACGGCCGCCGCGCCCGACCTCACCGCCGAGGACATCGCGTACGCCCTCTTCACCTCCGGCTCCACCGGCGCCCCCAAGGGCGCGCTGATGACACACGGCGCCCTGGTGAACCTGCTGGAGTGGCACGACCGGGCACGGCCGGGAAGCTGCGGCAGCCGCACGGCCCAGGTGTGCTCGCTCAGCTTCGACTTCTCGTTCCACGAGATCTTCTCCACCCTCGCCTTCGGCGGCACCCTCGTGTTCGCGGACGACGAGGTGCGGCGCAACCCGTTCGCGCTCCTGGCCCACCTGGGGGAGCGGCGCGTCGAGCGCCTCTTCCTCCCGGTGCCGCTGCTCGACCAGCTGGCCCAGGCCGCCGCCGGGGAGGACGAGGCGCTCCCGGCGCTGCGCGAGGTCGTCACCACCGGCCAGCAGCTGCGGACGACCCCGCACATCCGCGAGCTGTTCCGCCGCACCGGCGCCCTGCTGCACAACCACTACGGCGCGACCGAGTTCCAGGACGCCACCGCGCACACCCTGGACGGCGACCCCGACACCTGGCCCGCCGTCGCTCCGGTCGGACGCCCGATCGACGGCGTACGGGTCCGGATCCTCGACGAGGGTCTCGCCGAGGTGCCCGCGGGCGAGGAGGGCGAGCTGTGCGTCCTGGGCGCCGGCGTGTCCCCCGGCTACATCGGCCGGCCCGACCTGACGGCGCGCAGGTTCCTCGACGACCCGGCCGGCGGCGGTCGGCTCTACCGGACCGGCGACCTGGCCCGGATCGGGCAGGACGGCGTGATCGAACTCCGCGGCAGGATCGACACCCAGATCAAGGTCGCCGGGGTGCGGATCGAGGCGGGGGAGATCGAGGCCCTGCTCCTGGAGCACCCGGGCGTGCGGGACGCCGCCGTGCTCGCGCACGAGATCGACGGCCACACCCGGCTCGTCGCCCATGTCGTCCCCGCGCCCGCCCTGCCCGGTGACGGGGCGCCTCGGCTCCTCGACGCCTTCCTCGCGCCGAAGCTGCCGCGGGCGATGATGCCCGAGGCCTACGTGCTGCTGCCCGGGATGCCGCTGACCGCGAGCGGCAAGACCGACCGGGCCCGGCTGACCCCGCCCGAGGTCTTCGAGCGGCTCGCGGGGGAGGAGGTCGTCGCACCCCGGAGCACCACCGAACAGGTCCTCGCGGAGGTGTGGAGGTCCGTGCTGAGGCTGGCCGACATCTCCGTCGACGACCGCTTCTTCGACCTGGGGGGCACCTCCCTGCTCCTCGTCCGGGTACGGGCCGAACTGGCCCGCCGGCTCGGCCGTGACGTCCCCATGGTGGACCTGCTCCAGTACCCGACGATCCGGGCGCACGCCGCCCGGCTGGACGGGGCCGCGGCGGCCGCCGGGACCACCGGGGACGCGCACCTCCCGTCCGTCGAGCAGGAGACCACCGAGGACATCGCCGTCATCGGCATGGCGGGCCGCTTCCCCGGCGCGCCGGACGTGGAGACCTTCTGGCACAACCTCCGCCACGGCGTCGAGTCCGCGGGACCGCTGCCCGGCGGCGGCGCGGGCCAGCGGGACCCCGGCATCGCCGGCCATCCGGACTTCGTCGCGGCCGGCGCGGTCCTGCCGGACATCGACCTGTTCGACGCCGAGTTCTTCCAGCTGAGCCGGAAGGAGGCGGAGCTCCTCGACCCGCAGCAGCGCCTCTTCCTGGAGTGCGCCTGGGAGGCGATGGAGTCCGCAGGACACCCGCCGGGCGGCGCCTCGGCGGACCGCGTCGGCGTCTTCGCGGGCGCCGGCATGAGCACGTACCTCCTCAACAACCTCGCTCCGCACTTCGGTTACGGGCAGGGCAAGGCCCTCACCGAATCCGATCTGGAGCAGTTCCAGCTGAAGCTCGGCAACGACGGCAACTACCTCGCCACCCGGGTGTCGTACGCCCTGAACCTGCGCGGCCCCAGCGTGGGCGTGCAGTCGGCCTGCTCGACCTCCCTGGTCGCGGTCCACCTGGCGTGCCAGAGCCTGATCGACGGCGACAGCGACATGGCGCTCGCGGGCGGCGTGCACGTGGTCGTTCCGCAGGACGCCGGGTACGTCCACGAGGAGGGCATGATCATGTCCGCCGACGGCCACACCCGGACCTTCGACGCCGAGGCCACCGGCACCCTGTTCGGCAACGGCTGTGGAATCGTCGTCCTCAAGCGCCTCGCCCGTGCCCGTGCCGACGGCGACCGGGTGATCGCCGTCATCAAGGGCTCCGCCGTCAACAACGACGGCAGCGAGAAGATCAGCTTCACCGCCCCGAGCGTCACCGGTCAGGCCGACGTGGTCCGCACCGCGCTCTCCCGCGCGGGCGTGAAGCCCTCGGAGGTGGGTTACGTCGAGGCCCACGGCACCGGTACGGCCCTGGGCGACCCCGTCGAACTCGCCTCGCTCACCAGTGTGTTCGGGGCGGGAGCGGGCGACGGTGCCGTCGCCGTCGGCTCGGTCAAGACCAACATCGGGCACCTGGACGAGGCCGCCGGGGTGGCCGGGCTCATCAAGGCCGCCCTGTGCGTACGGGACGGCGTCCTCGTCCCGAGCCTGCACTACCGCGCGCCCAACTCCGAGATCGACTTCGACCGGTCCCCGTTCCGGGTGAGCACCGGGACCACCGTCTGGGAGACGGACGGCGCCCCGCGCACCGCGGGTGTCACCTCGCTCGGCGTGGGCGGCACCAACGCCCATGTCGTCGTCCAGCAGGCCCCGGAGAGCATTCCGGCGAGTGAGTCCGTTCCGCTCGGCGGTGATGCCGCGGCCACCGACACCGATGCCGCCGAGGCCCGGCTGCTCGTGCTGAGCGCGCGCGGCGAACGGGCGCTCGCGCAGCTGTCCGACCGGTACGCCGCCCACCTGGGCGCGGCCCCCCGCGACCTCTCCCTCGCGGACGTCGCCTTCACCGCGGCCACGGGCCGCAGGCACTTCCCCTACCGCCGTGCGGTGGTCGCGCGGTCCCCTGCCGACGCCGCCGCACGGCTCTGTGCGCGTCCCGGCGGGATCACCGTCCCGCCGGGCCGTCTCGCCCTCCTCTTCCCGGGGCAGGGGCCCCAGTACGCGGGCATGGGCCGCGAGCTGTACGACCGCGAGCCGGTGTTCCGGGAGGCCCTGGACCGCTGCGACGCGCTGCTCCGCGACCGCCTCGAACATCCGCTGCTGTCCGTCGTGTTCGCGGCGGACGGCGAGCCCTCCCCGCTCGGGGAGACGCGCTACGCCCAGCCGGCCCTCTTCGCGTTCGAGTACGCGCTCGCGCGGCTCTGGCACTCCTGGGGAGTACGGCCCGACGTCCTGCTCGGGCACAGCCACGGCGAGTACGCCGCCGCGTGCCTCGCCGGGGTCCTCTCCCTGGAGGACGCCCTGACCCTGGTCCATGCCCGGGGGCGGCTCATGCAGGCCCTGCCGGAGTCCGGCGCCATGGTCGCCGTCGCGCTCGACGAGGCCTCGGTGGCCGGGCTGCTCGGCCCCCACAGTGCCGTCGCCGTGGTCAACGGGCCCCGCTCCACCGTCATGTCGGGCCGGGTCGACGAGATCGACGCCGCCTGCGCCGTACTCGCCGAGCGCGGTGTGCGGCACAGGAGGCTGGACATCTCCATCGCCTCGCACTCGCCGCTCATGCGGCCGATGCTGGCCGAGTTCGAGGCGGTCGCCCGCTCGGTGCGCTACCGGGAGCCGCGCGTCGAGATCATCTCCACCGTCACGGGCGCGCCCATCGGCAGGGAGATGGCCGACTGGCGGTACTGGGTCGAGCAGATCACCCGGCCGGTGCGCTTCCACGACGCGGCGACCGCCCTGCGGTCGGCCGGCGCCCGCGTGCTGCTGGAGATCTCGCCCAAGCCGACGCTGCTCCAGCTCGTCGAGGACCTCTTCGACGAGGGCGACGCGGCGCTCGTCCCCAGCATGCGGGCCGACGGCGGTCACGAGCATCTCCTCGGCGCCCTTGGCGCGCTGTACGAGGCGGGCGTCGACCCCGACTGGGACGCGGTCCTCGGCGGCCGCGACCGGCGGCGCGTGGCCCTGCCGACGTACCCCTGGCAGCGTGAGCGGCACTGGATCGACGCCTCGGAGCGGACGGGCGAGCCAGGGCGGACGGGCGAGCCGGTCGGGGCCGGCGCGGACTTCCTCGGCGCGCGGCTCGGCCTCGCGGGCGGCGGCGGTGTGCGGTTCACCTCGACGGTCGGGGTGGGCACCGTGTCCTGGCTGCGGGACCACCGGGTGTTCGGCTCCGTGGTCATGCCCGGCGTCGCCTTCCAGGAACTCGCCTGCGCGGCGGCCCGCGAGGCCTTCGGACCGGTCCCCGCCCGGGTGCGGGACTTCCACATCCACCGGGCCCTGGTGTTCCCCGACGAGACCACGCTGCGGCGGATGCAGGTCGTCCTGGCGCCCGAGGGGGACGGCACGTACACCTTCGAGGTCCACTCGACCCTCCTGCCGGCCGACTCCGGCAGCGGTCCGGAGCAGCCCGAGGAGTGGACGCTGCACGCCTCGGGGCAACTGGAGTCCGGCGCCGCCGAGGCGTCCTTCGTGCCGCTGCCGGCGGCCGGTGCCCTCGACGCGCTGCGGACGCGGTTCGCGGACCATCCGCTGCCTCCCGAGGAGATCTACCAGCGGGAGCGGGAGCGGGACATCGACCTCGGTCCGCTCTTCCGGGTGACCGACCGGCTGTGGCACCGGGGCTCCGAGGCGCTGTCCCACATCGCGCTCGGGCCCGCCCTGCGGCCGGAGACGGACCGCCACCGGGTGCACCCCGTGCTCCTGGAGGCGTGTTTCCTCGCGCTGACCGTCACGTACCCGGAGAAGCTGGGCCGGCGGACGTACGTCCCGCTCGGCGTGGACCGCATCCGGATCGAGGGGCATGCCGCGGGCGACGAGGCCTGGTGCCACGCCCGGATCCGGCCCACGGATCAGGACGACCCGGAGACCCTGCGGGCCGACATCGACCTGTGGGCCGCGGACGGCACGCTCCTCCTCGCCCTGGACGGGGTCCTGCTCAAGCGCGCGGCGCGCGAGACGATGATCCCCGCGGCCCGTGAGCCCTGGCGGGACTGGTTGTACGAGACCCGCTGGACTCCGACCCGGCTGCCCGCGCCGGCCCCGTCGGCGGGGCGCTGGCTCGTCGTGTCGGACGACCCGCTGGGCGCCGCTCTCGGCGACTTCGCCCGCCTCCACGGGGTCGCGTGCGAGGTGCTGACCGGTGAGGCGGCGGGGAGCACCGCGCCCGAGGAGTACGACCTGGTGGTTCTGTGCGGGCCGTCCGGACCGCACACCGGGCGGGGGTCCGGGACCGGTCGCGTGTCCGGTCCCGATCGCGCCGCCGGTCCCGACGCCGGTCCCGATCGCGCCGCCGGTCCCGACGCCGGTCCCGATCGCGCCGCCCGTGCCGACGCCGGTCCCGATCGCGCCGCCGGCCCCGGGGCCCGGGACGCCGCGGCGGACGCCGAGGCGGAGAGCGCCCTGATGCTCCGGCTCGTCCAGCGCCTCGCCGCCCGTACCGAGGGCACCCCGCGCTGGTGCCTGGCGACCCAGGGCGCCCGGCCCGTGGGCGGCCGGTCCGTGACCGCGCCCGCCGGGGCGGCGGCATGGGGCCTCGGCAGGTCGGCGGCGGCCGAACACCCCGACGTACGCCACCTCCTGGTCGACCTCGACCCGGCGACGCCCGTCGAGGCGAGGGCCGCGCTGCTGTACGCCGAACTCGCCCAGGTCTGTGCCGCGCGGGACCAGCCCGAGCACCACCGGGTCGGCTACGAGGGCCACCGCCGGCACGTCGAGGCCCTCGCACGCGGCGCCGCCCCCGCGCGGCCGGAGCCGGATCCGCAGCCGGGTTCCGTGCTGCGCCCCGACGCCACGTACCTGGTCACCGGCGGCCTCGGCGGTCTCGGTCTGGCGGCAGCCCGGACGCTGAGCGCCTCGGGTGCCCGGCACCTCGTCCTGCTGGGCCGTACGCCGCCGGGCGACGCGGCCCTGCGGGACATCGAGGCCCTGCGTACCGAGGGCTGTGACGTCCGCGTGGTCACGGCGGACGTCGCCGACGCGGAGCAGCTCGCCCGGGCCCTGGCGCCGCCGCCCGACGGTCCGGAGCAGCCGCGGCTCGCGGGCGTGCTGCACCTGGCCGGAGTGCTCGACGACGGGGTGCTGCTGCTCCAGTCGCCGGAGCGGCTCGGGCGGGTCATGGCCCCCAAGGCGCGGGGCGCGTGGAACCTGCACGAGCTCACCCGCGAGCTGCCGCTGGACTTCTTCGTCCTGTTCTCCTCGGTGTCGGGACTCCTCGGCACCCCGGGGCAGACGACGTACGCGGCGGCCAACGCCTTCCTCGACGGCCTCGCCTCGCACCGGCGCGGACTCGGTCTGCCTGCCCTGTCCGTGCAGTGGGGCTCGTGGTCGGAGACGGGCATGAGCGCGCGGGCCGGTGTCAACGCGAAGCTGGTGTCCCGGGGCGAGGGGGTCATCCCGCTCGCGGACGGACTCGCCGCGCTGCTCGGTCTGTTGACCGCGCGGCCCGACGACGGCGCCCTCGCGGTGCTGCCCGTGGACTGGACGCGGTTCGCCGACCGCGACGCACCGGCGCTGCGCGGTCTCCTGGCGGCGATGCCGGGTGCCGGGCGGGGTCCCTCGGAGAGCGGCGGGTTCCGGGCGGCGTTCGACGCGGCGTCCTCCGGGGTGCGCGGGGAACTGCTGCTGGCCCGGGTCAGGGAGCAGGTGGCCCGGGTGCTCGGTGAGACGGACCCCGACGCGGGGGAGACGGACGACCTGGACGTCTTCGCCCGCGGCCTGGACTCGCTGACGGCGATCGAGCTCAGACGGAACCTGCAGCGCGCCCTGGGGTGCCGTCTGGGGCAGTCGGCCGTGTACGACCACCCGACGGTCGCGGCGCTCGCCGGGCATCTGGGGGAACTCATCGAGGACGACGGGAGCGGTACGCGATGACGAAGCTGGTGTGTCTGCACCACGCGGGGGGCAGCCCCTCGGTCTTCCGCCCGTGGGAGTTGTACGCGCCGCCGGGGATCGAGGTCGTCGCGATCGCCCTTCCGGAGGTGCCGGCGGCGGCCGCGTCGACGGGCCCGGCGGTGGCTCCGCGCCGGCAGATCGGAGCGCTGGTCCCGGTCCTCGCGGATCTGGTCCGCGAAGAGGTCGGCGACGAGGATTTCGTGCTCTTCGGGAAGAGCATGGGCGGACTTCTCGCCTATCTCGTCACCCGGTATTTCGGGGAATGCGGCGGGCCGCTGCCGAAGGCACTTGCCGTGGCCAGTTTCGGGGCGCCGCACCGTCCTTGGCAGAATTTCACCGAAGGATATGAGGACGACCGGAGGCTCGTGCGATATCTGCACGAGATCGGGAGCATCCCGGAGTGGGCCGTCGAGCATCCCGAATGGGTGGCGCCCTACCTCGGGCGGCTCCGCGAGGACGCCCGTATGTGCGCCGAGTTCCGTTTCGAGCCGCAGGGCGCCCCGTTGTCCGTGCCGGTCCGGGTCTTCGGCGGAGACCGGGATCCGCTGGTCCCGGTCGAGGCCGTACGCCGGTGGTCGGAGCTCGGCGACGACGTCGAGGTGACGATCCTGCCCGGCGGTCATTTCCTGGTCTCCGAGGACATCGGCCTGCTCAGGCAGTCGGTTTTCGGCCTGGTCTCCGCAATTCGGCCATCGGCTTGTGGTGTCGAGCCCGCCATATGGCGTACCGTGGAGGCGAGTTGACAGTTTCTTTACCGAGCGCAGACATACCCCAGGAGGCTCACAGGTATGAAGCGAATTTTCGGCCTCGCGGCAATCGTCGCAGGCGGAGTGCTCGCCCTCTTCTTCCCGGATCTCGAATTCGGCTGGTTCAAGGGCCGCCCGCTGGGAATCGCCCTTGTCGTCATCGGCGGAATCGAACTCCTGGAGAGCACGCGACGCCGCAAGCCGAAGGGTTTCGTCGAGGAGCTGCGCGACGACCTCGGCCTCGGTTCGCGGAACCGCGACAGGGACGAGGACCGGCGCGGGAGCCGCGGCAGGGACCGTGAGCGCGACCAGGACCGGGAGATGGTGCGGGAGTTCGACCAGGAGGTGGAGCGTGAGGCGCGGAAGTACCGCGACTACCCGGACCTCTAGCTCCCGCGGGGACAGTGACACGAACGGGGAGTGACCAAGCGATGCCGGAGTTCGGCACCATCGGATTCGACAAGAGCGAAGAGGCCCGGTCGAAGCGGGCGAAACTGTTCCTCGTGGCCACGGGCACGCTGTCCACGGCGCACCTGCCCTTCTGGCTCAACTGGCTTTCGTCCAACCGTCCCCACTACGAGGTGACGATTGGGCTGACCGACTCGGCCAGGAAGTTCGTGAGCGCCCCGGCGCTCGCCGCGATCACCGGTTCCCCGGTGGTCGGCAACACCTGGGACACGGCGGACGGCCTGCGACCGGTCCACACGCGCATCGCCGCCGACTACGACGGCCTCCTGGTGTTCCCGGCCTCCGTCGCCTTCACCTCGGCCCTGGCCGCTGCCTCCGGCACCTCGCCGTTCCACCTGGCCGCGCTCGGCACGGCGGCGCCGGTCGTGCTCGCCCCCACGTTTCCGCCCGGGGTGGCCGACAATCCGCTGGTCGCCGACGTGTTCCGCAGACTGGGCTCCGTACCGAACTACCACGTCGTCGAGCCCCGTAAGGGGACGAGCCGTTCGACCGGCGCCGAGACGGACGTGACCGCGCCCCTGTGGGACGTGATCGCGGCGTTCGAGGCGGCACGCCGGGCGCCCGCGCCGGGCGGGGCCCCCGCGCCGGCATCGGACCCGGCCTCCGCGCCGGGCGAGGCCCAGGCACCGGACGACGCCCCCGCGCCGGCGGCGGACACCACCGTGACCGCACCGGTACCCGTATCCGCCTGACACCCCGCCCGAGACCCCCCGGTGGCCGGGCCGTTCAGACAGCGACGCTCAACAAGAGGCCGAGCACATGGACTACTTCTATTACACGTTCGCCGACCCCGACGCGTACGACGACATCGGCCGCTGGAAGGCCGACCCGCGGGACCCGCGGTTCGACCGGATACGCAGCGGCCTGACCGCCGTCCCCCACACCGAGGGCTGGCACTACGCCCAGCACGGGATCTGGACGGTCTGCCGCCCCGGCCCCGATCCCGTGCGCGGCCAGGGCTGGAAGATCCATGTGGCGGTGACGCCGGAGACCTTCGCCCCCCTCGTCGACGTCGTCTCCGCCTTCTGTTACGAGCGCGGTGTCCCCTTCAAGTTCCTCGCGCGCCACGAGTACGCGTGGCTGATCAACGCCAAGTACGCGCCGCGCCCGGTCAGCGGGAAGGGCGTCGTCCTCTACCCGGCCGACGAGGAGCAGTCCGTCGCCCTGGCCGCCGAGCTGACGGACCTTCTGGAGCCCTGGCAGGGCCCGCGGGTCCTGTCCGACCTGCGCCTCGACGAGGGCGTGGTCCACGTCCGGTACGGGGCCTACACCCGCCGCTACTGCCGCAACGCCGACGGCAAGGTCACCTTCGCGCTCGAAGACCCGGAAGGCCGCCTCGTCCCGGACCGCAGGGCCGTGCCCTTCCGCGCCCCGTCGTTCGTGAGCGTGCCCGAGGCCTTCACCGCCCCGGCGTCCGCGCCGGACGGCCCCGTGCCCCCGTACCGGATCGACAAGACGCTGCACTTCTCCAACAGCGGTGGCGTGTACCTCGCGACGCACAAGGAGACCGGCGGCCAGGTCGTCCTGAAGGAAGCGCGCCCGATGGCGGGCTACGACCTGATCGGCGGCGACGCCGTCGAGCGGGCCCGCCAGGAGTACGCCGCCCTGCGCAGGTTCGCCGACCTGCCGGCCGTGCCCGCCGCCCACGAGCAGTTCACCTGGCAGGGTCACCTGTTCACGGTGATGGAGTACGTCCGCGGCACCACGCTCCTGGAGTGGTGCGCCGCCAAGCAGCCCTATCTGCTGCGCCCCGACCCGATGACGCCGCCCACCGCGGCGGACATCCAGGAGTACCGCGAGCAGCTCGACAGCATCCTTCCCCAGGTCCGCGCCTTCCTGTCGGCGCTGTGGGAGCGGGGCCACGTCTTCGGGGACGTGCATCCGGGCAACGTCATCGTGACCCCGGACCTGGAGGTCAGGTTCATCGACCTGGAGGCGTGCATCGAGGAGGACGCCCCGCGTCCCTTCCCCGGCGCACCCGGGTTCAACGACTACACCCGCACCGGGCGGGCGGCGGACGAGTACGCCCTCGGCATGCTGGAGCTGTCCTGCTACCTGCCGCTCACCCATCTCGTACGGATGGACGCGGCGAAGCTCCCCCTCCTGGTGGCCACCAGCGTCGAGCGCTACGGCCTGCCGGCGGAGTGGGCCGAGCGGATCCTGCGCCTCTGCGCCCCCGTCGCCACCGCGGCCGCACCCGTCCCCGCCGCGGTCTCGCCCGCACCCGTGACCACCGCGGCCCCGTCCGCCCCCGCCGAGGCCCGGACCGCCCTCCGTGCGGCGTCCAGCCATCTCGACGACGCGCTCGGCTTCGAGGAGTGGGCCGCGCAGATCGTCGCCGGTCTCGCGGACACCATGACCCCGGACCGCACGGACCGGCTCTTCCGCAACGACTTCTCGGGCTTCACCCTCTCCCCGGTGTGCCTCGCCACGGGCGCCTCCGGCGTGCTGTGGTCGCTCCTCGGGACCCGGGGCGTCGACGCGCCGGAGCTGGTGGAGCGGATCGTCGACTGGATCGCCGTCCGCGGCCGGGAGTCGTCCGCCGTCCGGCTCGAATCCGGCCTGTACGACAGTGAACTCGGCGCCGGATACGCCCTCTGGCGGCACGGCCGCCCCGAGCACGCCCGTGGCCTCGTGGACGCCGCCCTGGCGAAGGACCACCACAGTGCCGGGCTCAGCCTGTTCAGCGGCCTCGGAGGCGTCTTCCTGGCCACCGCCGAGATGGCGGCCGCGTCCGATCCGTTCGTCGCGGCGGCCACGGCCGAGAAGCTCGGCGGGGAACTCGCCGACCGCGCCCGGCGCTTCCTCGCCCGGCTCAAGGCGAGCGAGACGCCCGACGTCGCCCACTTCGGGCTCCTGCACGGTGTCGCGGGCATCGGGCTCGCCGTCCACCGCTACGGACTGCTCGTGGACGACGCCGCGGCGGTGGACCTGGCACGCGAACTGCTGGAGTTCGAGCTGACCGGCTACGTGCGCTGCGCGGACGGCTCCCTCCAGTTCAACGAGGCCGAACGCCGGAGCCTCGGCTACGTCGAGGTCGGCTCGCTCGGCACGGCGCTGGTCCTCTCGGAGTTCGCCCGGCACGAGGGCTGGGCCCCCGCCGACGCGGGCATCCCCGACCTGGTGCGGGCCAACGGCCCCGAGTTGATGGTCCAGAGCGGGCTCTTCCGCGGCCGGTCCGGGTTCATCGCGGGCCTGGCCTCGCTCGCCCGCGACGGACACGAGCAGCCGGCCCGGTCGTTCGTCGAGCGCCACATGAACCAGCTCGGCCTGCACGAGATCCGCCCGGCGGAAGGCCGGCTGCACTATCCCGGCACGCGCAACTACAAGCTCTCCGGCGATCTGCGGACCGGCAGCGCCGGGGTGCTCACGAGCATCGCCTTCGCGGAGGGGCGCCGCGACGCGTGGCTCCCCGGAGTCCGGTAGTGGGCGACGTCCTGGGCCAGGTCCTGCCCCTGGCCCTGCTCGACACCCTCGGCGTGTCCACGATCGCCATCCCCGTCTGGTTCCTGCTCATGCCGTCGGGGCTGCGGATCGGCCGCGTCTTCGGCTACCTCGCCCTCGTCTCACTGGGCTACCTCGTGCTCGGCCTGGTGCTCCTGAGCACCCTCGCGGCGGTACGCGAGGACCTGAAGAGCGCGCTGGAATCGCCGGCCGGCGACACGGCGATGGGCGTGGCGGGCGGCGCCCTGCTCCTCCTCGCCGCCTGGTACGGACTGCTGCGCCGGGAGAGGCCCGGCTCCGGCCGGCTCGTCCGCTGGCGGGAACAGGCGGTGGGCCGGTCCTCGACGGCGAAGGGCCTGATCACCGTCTCCACCCTGGCCGTCGTCCTCGAAGCGGCCACGATGTTCCCCTACTTGGCGGCCATCGGAATCCTGGGCGATTCGGCGCTGCCCTGGCCGTCCCAGGCGGCCGTCCTGGCGGTCTACTGCCTGGTGATGGTCGCCCCGGCCGTGCTCGTGGCCCTGGCCCGGCTGGTCTCGAAGAGCGCGGTCCACCGGCCGCTGCGCAGGATCGACATCTGGCTCAGGGACAACGCCCGGGAGAACACGGCCTGGCTCATCGCCCTCGCGGGATTCATCCTGCTGTCGAACAGCACCGCCTACGACCGGATCATGGCCCTGCTCTCCTCCGACTGACTCCGGCCCACCCGGGCGCCCCCGGCTGACGGAGGGCCAGGGCCCCGAAAAGAAGAACCCCTCCGATCCGTTTCCACGGATCGGAGGGGTTCCTGCTGGCGGTAGCGGAGGGATTTGAACCCTCGGTGACTTGCGCCACACTCGCTTTCGAGGCGAGCTCCTTCGGCCGCTCGGACACGCTACCGAGAGAGAGCTTAGCCGAAACTCGCGCTGCGATGAAATCCGTATCCCGTGGCAGGTCAGCGGGTGCGGAAGAAGGCCGTGAGCTGCTCCGCGCACTCCTCGCCGAGCACGCCCTGGATCACCTCGGGCCGGTGGTTGAGCCGACGGTCCCGTACGAGGTCCCAGAGCGAACCCGCCGCGCCAGCCTTCTCGTCCGGCGCGCCGAACACCACCCGATCGACCCGCGACTGGACGAGTGCCCCCGCGCACATCACGCACGGCTCCAGGGTCACGACCAGCGTGCAGCCCGTGAGCCGCCATTCCCCGGTCGCCGCGGCCGCCCGGCGCAGGGCGATCACCTCGGCGTGCGCGGTGGGGTCCCCGGTCGCCTCCCGCTCGTTGTGCCCGCGGGCGAGCACGGCGCCGCCGGGACCGAGCACGACCGCGCCGACCGGTACGTCACCGGCCGGCACGGCCGCGTCGGCCTCGGCGAGGGCGACGCGCATGGCGTCCCGCCAAGGGTCCCGAACGGGGTCGTGCACAGGTACGGCAGGTACAGCGCGTGCCACTAGCGGACGGCCTCCAGGACCTCGGCGGCACCCAGCGCGTCCGCGATCTCCGCGAGCGCGTCGCTTTCGAGCGCCAGCAGATCCGCCGGGGACATGCCGAGGTCGGCCAGGATCAGCCGGTCGCCGACCGGAGCGGCCGGCACGGCCTCGGCCGCGACGCTCGTCTCCTCGTCGTCGTCCGCGTCGCCGTCGAGCGGCTCCCCGTCCTCCGTACCGTCCAGGTCCAGCGATTCGAGCTCGTCGACGATGTCGTCCAGGTCGTCGCCGAGGATCTCCCGGGTGAGGATCTCCCCGTACGAGGAACGGGCGGCGGCGGCGCCGTCCGAGACGTAGATGCGAGGGTCTTCCTCACCCTCGATCCGTACGATCCCGAACCACGCGTCCTCCTGCTCGATGAAGACGATCACCGTGTCGTCGTCCGAGGCCTCGCGGGCGAGCTCGGTCAGATCCGACAGGGTCTCCACGTCGTCGAGCTCCGTGTCGCTCGCTTCCCACCCGTCTTCGGTGCGCGCGAGCAGTGCGGCGAAGTACACCTGACTCTCTCCCACTGATCAGAGGTGTGACGATCCGGCGGCGCGCTCCTGATGCCCCGCCCAATCGGCATCGTGACAGATACGGCGCCCACAGGAGAGGTCTTCGGCTCTTGCGTCGTGCATCAGTCTGAACGACCCCGCGATCGGGCGGGCGTGCGACCCCGGCGCACACAGGGGGCGCACAGGGGGGCGGGACGGGGCGCGGCCGGGGACGGAGCGGTCGGTGGCCCGGGCGGGGGCCGGGCAGGCGTCGCGTGCCCCTGGGCGGGCTTCCGGCGGACTCCCGGCGGGCTCCTCACCAGCGGAAGGTGCGCATGCGCATGGCCTGGCGCATCCGGGCCGCCCGCGCGCGTCGCGGCTGGACGCGTTCGCGCAGCGCTTTCGCCTCGCCGAGTTCACGGAGGAACTGGGCGCGGCGCCTGCGGCGCTCCGCGTCCGTCTCCGGTGCCGGTGTCCGGGCCGCCCCCTCGGCGGCGCCGTCGGCCGGTTCTTCCAGGTGCGGCATCGGCCACTCCAACCCCATCGCTGGGTCCCCGTGCCACCCACCTTCCCCCAGTGGCGTGGGTCGACGCCAGTGCGCGGCGGGCTACTGTTGAGTCATGCGTCTCCACGTCGTCGATCACCCGCTGGTCGCCCACAAGCTCACCACGCTGCGCGACAAGCGCACGGATTCCGCGACCTTCCGTCGGCTCGCCGACGAGCTGGTCACCCTGCTCGCCTACGAGGCCACCAGGGACGTCCGGACCGAGCAGGTCGACATCGAGACCCCCGTCACGCCCACGACCGGCGTGAAGCTGTCGTACCCGCGTCCGCTGGTGGTCCCGATCCTGCGCGCCGGTCTCGGCATGCTCGACGGCATGGTCCGGCTGCTCCCGACCGCCGAGGTCGGCTTCCTCGGCATGATCCGCAACGAGGAGACGCTGGAGGCGTCGACCTACGCCACGCGGATGCCGGAGGACCTCTCGGGCCGCCAGGTGTACGTCCTGGACCCGATGCTGGCGACCGGCGGCACGCTCGTCGCGGCCATCCAGGAGCTCATCAAGCGCGGCGCCGACGACGTGACCGCCGTCGTGCTCCTCGCCGCCCCGGAGGGCGTCGAGGTCATGGAGCGCGAGCTGGCGGGCACCCCCGTCACCGTCGTGACGGCCTCGGTCGACGAACGTCTCAACGAGAACGGCTACATCGTTCCGGGCCTGGGCGACGCGGGCGACCGCATGTACGGCTCCGCCGAATAGCGAGCAGGGGCTTCCGCCCCGGTGAGCAGCAGGCTGTCGGCTCCGCCGAGCAGCCTCCGGCTCCTCGGCGGTGCGTCAGCACTTTCCGGTCGGTACGGGCGCGGGCTTGGTCAGGGCGACCAGGGCCGCGTCCGCCGTCTTTTTCGGGGCCAGGTTCTTGAAGGCTGTCCCGATGATCAGGTCCACGTCCGCCGTGCCCCGGGTGTCCGTCTTCGTCGTGGCGCCCGCGAGCTGGGTGCCGAGGACGGGGAAGACGCCCTTGGCGGCGGTCGTGGCGCCGAGGAGCAGGCCGGAGCCGGGGACCTTCTTGTCGTAGGCGGCGGGCGCGTTGCCCACCTTGCCGATCTTGAAGCCGCGCTTCTTGAGCTCGTCCGCGGTCGTCTTGGCGAGCCCGCTGCGCGGGGTCGCGTTGTAGACGTTGACCGTGATCTGGGCGGGCTTGGGGAGGGCGGCCGCGGGTGCGGTCGTCGCCCCGGGGGCGGGCTTGCAGTCCGCCTGTTTTCCGGCCGTCGCCCTGGTGCCCTCGTCGCCGGAGAAGACGTCGACGAGCTGGAGCGTGCCCCAGCCGGCCGCGCCGAGCACGACGACGGCGGCGGCGGACGCGAGGATGATCCTGCGCCGGCGGTGGGGGCGGCGCATGCGCGGGTAGACGTCCCCCGTGATGCGGTACTTTCCGCCCATTCCGGGGGGAGTGAGCATGCTCATGAACGCAGCGTAATGCCGCCCGTCGGCGATGCCTACTTGATGATCATGTGATCGCGTCCGGATGGGGGCGAACTGACCCCGAAAGGGTCAGCGAGTACGGGCCGGTCGGCGCCGTCTCAGTCCATTTCCAGGACGCGGGCGTGCAGCACCTGGCGCTGCTGGAGCGCCGCGCGGACGGCGCGGTGCAGTCCGTCCTCGAGGTAGAGATCGCCCTGCCACTTCACGACGTGCGCGAAGAGGTCGCCGTAGAACGTGGAGTCCTCGGCGAGCAGCGTCTCCAGGTCCAGCTGGCCCTTGGTGGTGACCAGCTGATCGAGACGGACCGGGCGCGGGGCGACGTCCGCCCACTGCCGGGTGCTTTCCCGGCCGTGGTCGGGATACGGCTTTCCGTTTCCGATGCGCTTGAAGATCACACGGAAAGCCTACCGGGCGAGCGGCTCCCGGCGCAGCCATGCACGGGCAGTGGGATGCTGGTGCGAACCGTGACAAACCGGAATCGGGGTGCCGTGATGAGCGCGAGCGAGCAGCCACCGGCCGCGCTGGGCGGCCCTGCCGCCGAGATCGCCGCCGGGTACGCCTTCGAGGGCGCGGCACTCGATCTGGGGGCACTGCTCTGGGACGGCGCATGTCACCCGGACGCGCCGATCCGCATCCCGCTGCCCGTGCTCAACCGGCACGGACTGGTCGCCGGCGCGACCGGCACCGGCAAGACGAAGACGCTCCAGCTGATCGCCGAGCAGCTCTCGGCGAACGGCGTGCCGGTCTTCCTCGCCGACATCAAGGGCGACGTCTCCGGCGTCTCCGCCCCCGGCGAGGACGGCGAGAAGGTCCGGGAGCGGGCCGCCCAGGTCGGCCAGGAGTGGCGGGCGACGGGCTTCCCCTGCGAGTTCTACGGGCTCGGCGGGACCGGTCCCGGCATCCCCGTGCGCGCCACGGTGACAGGTTTCGGCCCCGTACTGCTGTCGAAGGTGCTCCAGCTCAACCAGACGCAGGAGCAGTCGCTGGGCCTGATCTTCCACTACGCCGACGCCAAGGGCCTGGAGCTGGTGGACCTCAAGGATCTCCGGGCGGTGGTGGCGTTCCTGGTCTCGGACACCGGGAAGGCCGAGCTCAAGGGGATCGGCGGGCTGTCCACGGTGACGGCCGGGGTGATCCTGCGGTCGATCACGGCCTTCGAGCAGCAGGGCGCGGGCGGCTTCTTCGGGGAGCCGGAGTTCGACACGGCTGCGTTCCTGCGGACGGCTGCGGACGGGCGCGGGATCGTCTCGGTCCTGGAGCTGCCTGCCGTGCAGGACAAGCCGCAGCTCTTCTCGACCTTCCTGATGTGGATGCTGGCGGATCTCTTCAACGACCTGCCGGAGGTCGGCGATCCGGAGAAGCCGAAGCTGGTCTTCTTCTTCGACGAGGCGCATCTGCTGTTCAGCGGTGCGTCGAAGGCGTTCCTGGCGTCGATCACCCAGACCGTGCGGCTGATCCGCTCGAAGGGGATCGGCGTGTTCTTCGTGACGCAGACGCCGAAGGACGTGCCCTCGGACGTGCTCGCGCAGCTCGGCAACCGGGTGCAGCACGCGCTGCGCGCCTTCACCCCGGACGACGCGAAGGCCCTGAAGGCGACGGTACGGACGTTCCCCAAGTCGCCGTACGACCTGGAGGAGGTCCTCACGGGCCTCGGCACGGGCGAGGCGGTGATCACCGTACTGAGCGAGAAGGGCGCCCCGACCCCGGTCGCGGCGACCAGGCTGCGGGCGCCGGAGTCGCTGATGGGCCCGGTCGACGCGGCGGCCCTGGACGCGGCGGTGAAGGGCTCGCCGCTCTACGGGCGGTACGCGGAGGCGGTGGACCGCGAGTCGGCGTACGAGCGTCTGACGGCCGAGCAGCAGGCGGCGGAGGCCGCGGCACTCGACGCGGCGGCCGCCAAGGAGGCGGAGAAGGAGGGCAAGGCGGGGAGGCAGGGCGGAGGGAGGGCTCCGAAGCCGGAGCCCTCCCTCGCCGAACAGGTGGTGGGCAGTGGGGTGTTCAAGTCCCTGGCGCGCTCGATCGGCACCCAGCTGGGCCGGGAGATCAGCCGCTCGATCTTCGGCACCGCCCGCCGCAAGAGGTAGCGGGACCTACCGGACTACTCGGTGACCTCGTGGTGGTCGCTGTGCAGGCCGCCGCCGCTGCTCTCGCCGCCCGTGGTCGGGGTGGAGACGACCGGCTTGCGCAGCGAGGAGATGTCGTGGGCGTAGGTGCCCACGGCGTTGGCGATGACCTTGATGTTGGCGTCGAAGGCCTTCATGTTGACGTTCTTCAGGTCGTCGCCCTTGGCGTGGTAGTTCACGTCGTACGCGACACCCGCCGTGCCGCCGAACTTGGCGGCCTGGGCGGCGGTCTTGATGCCCTCGGCGCCGGTGAAGGTGCCGCCGGAGGGGATGCCGACCTTGATGAACGGGCCGTAGTCGGAGCGGCCGGAGAAGTCGGTGCCCTCGTGCGGAAGGCCGCGCGAGCCCATGAAGTCGGTGATGTCGCGCTCGAGCTGGGCGGAGCCCGCGGGGCCGGCGCCCTCGCCCACGTTGTCCGAGTTGTCGCCGTCGTAGACGAACAGGCCGTAGTTCGGCGAGGCGATCATGTCGAAGTTGAGGTAGAGCTTGATCTCGCTCTTGTCGAGCGCGGTCAGGTTCTTGACGTAGTGGTCGGAGCCGAGGAGGCCGTTCTCCTCCGCGGACCACCAGGCGAAGCGGACCTTGTTGCGGACCTTGTCCTTCGACTTGGCGAGCTCCAGGGCGGTCTGGAGGAGACCGGCGGAGCCGGAGCCGTTGTCGTTGATGCCGGGGCCCGCGGTGACGGAGTCGAGGTGCGAGCCGAGCATCACGGTGTTGGCGGCGTTGCCGCCCTTGGTCTCCGCGATGACGTTGTTGGTGACGCGCTTCTCCTGGAGCTGGCGGATCTCGAAGGAGAGCTTGACGGCGCCCTTGGCGAGGTCGCCGGCGAGCTTCTCGCCCTCGGCGAGGCTGATGCCACCGGTCGGGATCTTGCCCGCGGCCGGCTCGCCGAGGGTGCCGGAGAGGATGCCCTCGATGTTGTTGTAGATGATCGCGCCGGCGGCGCCGGCCGCCGCGGCCTGCTCCTGCTTGATCGCGAAGGAGCAACCGCCGCGCTTGATGAGCGCGACCTTGCCGGTGAAGGCGCCGGCGGCGTAGTCGCCCGGCTGGCAGCCGGTGGTGCCGTCGGCGTCGACGGGCACGGCGGCCAGGTCGGCCTTGATGCCGCCGACCGGGGTGGACTTGGTGTACGTCATGGCGTGGATCTCCAGGGCGCGCGGCGCGGGCGCCTCCACGGAGACCTTCTCGGCGAGCGTCTGGGTGTAGATGAAGTCGAACTGCTCGTACGAGACGTCGTAGCCGGCCTTCTTGAGCTGCTGGTACACGTACGCGGCCGAGGCGTCGTGCCCGAGCGTGCCGGCCGCGCGGTGACCGCCGGCCGAGTCGGCTATCGCCTGGAACTTCTGCAGGTGCTTGTAGGCGTCCTGGCCAGTGGTTTCGCGGACCAGCTTCTTCGCCAGCCTGGCGGCATCGCGGGCGGGTGCGGCCGCGGGGTCCTTCACCGCGGTGGCGGGGGAGGCGAGGACCAGCGGGGTGGCGAGGGCGGCGGCGGCCAGAACGGCCGCGGCCCGGCGCTGGGTAGCGTTCACAGAAGTCCTTCCCGTTACGGACGAGGTTGAGGGGAAGTTAGCGATCTGCAGGGCGTCCTGTGAACACCTTCTCCACAATTCCTGTCACATAGAGCAGGATTGAAATCTGGAATTTTCAATTCCCATCGGATTTGGACTCCTTGGCGGCTTTCGCCGCTTTCGCCGCCGCCTTCATCTCCTGCTTGTGCGCCCGTACCTTCACCAGCGAATCCGGGCCCGTGATGTCGGCGGCCGAGCGGTACGAGCCCTGCTCGCCGTACGGCCCCGCCGCCTCCCGCCAGCCCGTCGGCCGCACCCCGTACTGCTTGCCGAGCAGCGCCAGGAAGATCTGCGCCTTCTGCTTGCCGAAGCCGGGCAGCGCCTGGAGACGCCCGAGCAGCTCCCTACCGGTCGCGGCGTCCGCCCAGACGGCCTCGGCATCGCCCCCGTACTCCTCGACGAGGAACGCGCACAGTTGCTGTACGCGCTGGGCCATCGACCCGGGGTAGCGGTGCACGGCGGGCTTCTCGGACAGCAGCGCGGCGAACTCCTCCGGGTCCCGGGCGGCGATCTCGTGCGCGTCGAGATCGTCCGCGCCGAGCCGCTGGGCGATGGTGTACGGCCCGGAGAAGGCCCACTCCATGGGCACCTGCTGGTCGAGCAGCATGCCGACGAGCGCGGCCAGCGGCGACCGGCCGAGCAGCGCGTCGGCCTCCGCCTGCTGGGCCAGATGGATCTCCGGGTTCTTCGGGTGCGTGGGGACGGCAGGGCTCTTGGACACGGGACTCATGTTCCGATCATCCCGCCCGGCCGTGGTGATCGCCCGGTGGACTCACCCTCCCCCGGGCTCAGGGCCTCCCCCGGGCGGGGGCCCCCGTCGCGAAGCGGTCGAGCGCGGCGAGGATCAGCTCCCCGGTCTCCTTCCCGCCCAGGTGGCCGGCGGTCTCGACGACGTGCAGCTCGGCGTCCGGCCAGGCCCGGGAGAGCTCCCAGGCGGTGCCGAGCGGCCCGCCCATGTCGAGCCGGCCGTGGATCAGGACGCCGGGGATGCCCGCGAGCCGGTGGGCGTCACGGATCAGGGCGCCCTCCTCCAGCCAGGCGCCGTGCGCGAAGTAGTGCGAGCAGATCCGGACGAAGCCGAGCCGGGTGTCGTCCACCCGGTCGGTGTACGGGGTGCCCTGGCCCTCCATCGACAGGACCGCGTCCTCCCAGGCGCACCAGTCGGCGGCGGCCCTCTCCCGTACGGCCCGGTCGGGGTGGTCCATGAGGGCGGCATAGGCGCCGACGAGGTCCGCGGCCCCCTCGGCCCCCGCCCGGAAGCGCTCGTGGGCCTCCGGGAAGAACCGCCCCACCCCCTCGTACAGCCAGGCCGTCTCGGAACGGCGGGTGGTCGTCACGGCCGCGATCACGATCTCCGTCACCCGCTCCGGGTACGCCTCCGCGTACGCCAGGATCAGCGTGGAACCCCAGGAGCCGCCGTACAGCAGCCAGCGGTCGATCCCCAGATGCTCACGCAGCCGCTCCATGTCGGCGACCAGATGCGCGGTGGTGTTCACGGCCATGTCGGCGGCCGGGTCGCTCGCGTGCGGGGTGGACCGGCCGCAGCCGCGCTGGTCGAAGAGGACCAGGCGGTACGCCGCCGGGTCGAAGAAGCGGCGGTTGTGCGGCGAGGACCCGGAACCGGGCCCGCCGTGGACGACGAGCGCCGGGCGGCCCTCCGGGTTCCCGGAGACCTCCCAGTGGACGTGGTTGCCGTCCCCCACGTCGAGCAGGCCCTGGTCGTACGGTGCGGTGCTGTCGGAGTACATCCGACCGAGCCTAGTGACCCCTGAGCCGCACCGCCGGATCCTCGCACCACTCCAGGAGCGACGGCCAATCCCCGTACCCGGAGTCGGGATTGAGGTGCTCGCCGCCCGGCACGTGGTCCATGTCGAGGCCGAGCGGAAGGCCGTAGTGCAGGTCGGCGCCCTCGGGGCAGTAGGGGTCGCCGTCGCCGTACACGAGACGCGCGTCGAGCCCCGCCTCCGTCAGGTCGAGCCCGTCGGCGAACGCGGCGATCTCGGGGATCGAGGCGGTGACGGGCGGCGAGGGCGGGGCGACGAGCAGTACCCGGTCGGCGACCGGCCGGCGGCCGCCCGCCCGCAGCCACAGCAGCACGGACAGGCTGTGCGCGAGGACGACGAACTCGCCCTGCGCGGGCCGCGCACCGTGCTCGTCCAGCGCGGCGAGCCAGTCGCCGAGCACGGGGGCCTCGGGGTCGGGCAACTGCGGATAGCGCACGCCGTGCCCGCGCGCCCGCAACTGCTCGGCGAGCCGGTGCTGCCAGTGCTCGGGGGGCCGCCGGTTCTGGAAACCGTGCAGGATGAGGAAGGTCTTGGATGGCCTGGTCATGGCGGAATGCTGCGCGCCGCCGCGCCCCGGGGTCCACCGGATTCCACAACGCGGACGCCCCCACCCCCCCCACCGCCCTGCCGCGGGCCGCGCCCTGCCACCCGCGTCGTGGGCATCTGTTCCGCTGGGGCTGGGCCCCTGGACGGAGTCTGGCGGTGGGTGGGAGGCGGACGCAGCCGTGCGGGTGGGCACCGCCCCCACACGGCGGGTGGGGCCCATGCGGGTGGGCGCCGCCCCGTGGGGCGATGGCCCGCACGGCTGTGGGTGGTGGGCACCGTCCCCACGAAGGCACCGAGGGTGGCGGGCGCAGCCCGCATGGGCCGGGGTGGCGCGTGCGCGGCGGCGGCAGCCCGCGCGGACGACACACCGCCCATACGGCAGGTGGCGGCGGGCGTAGCCCGGGTGGGTGGGGTCAGCCGCCTACGTACTCCCGGAGGTGTCGCGCCGTCAGCGTGTCGCCCTTCTCCACCAGTTCCGCCGGCGTCCCCTCGAAGACGATCCGCCCCCCGTCGTGCCCCGCCCCCGGCCCCAGGTCGATCAGCCAGTCGGCGTGGGCCATCACCGCCTGGTGGTGTTCGATGACGACGACCGTGTTGCCGGCCTCGACGAGCCGGTCGAGAAGAGCGAGCAGTTTGTCGACGTCGGCCAGGTGGAGCCCGGTGGTGGGCTCGTCGAGGACGTAGACCGCGCCCTTCTCCGCCATGTGGATCGCCAGCTTCAGACGCTGCCGCTCACCGCCCGAGAGCGTGTTGAGCGGCTGCCCGAGCCGCAGGTACCCGAGGCCGACGTCCTTGAGGCGGCCGAGGATCGTGCGGGCCTGGCTCTTGGCGGTGAAGAAGTCGTACGCCTCCTCGATCGAGAGCGACAGGACCTCGTGGATGTTCTTCCCGTCCAGCCGGTACGTGAGGACCTCGGGCGTGAACCTCTTCCCCTCGCACTCCTCGCAGACCGATGCGACGCCCGCCGCGATGGCGAGGTCGGTGTAGACGAGTCCGAGGCCGTTGCAGCGCGGGCAGGCGCCCTCGGAGTTGGCGCTGAAGAGGGCCGGCTTGACGCCGTTGGCCTTGGCGAAGGCCGTACGGATCGGGCCGAGGAGCCCGGTGTAGGTCGCCGGGTTCGAGCGGCGTGAGCCCCGGATGGGGGACTGGTCGGCGACGACGACGCCCTCGCGGCCCGGCAGGTTGCCGTGGATGAGGGAGGACTTGCCGGAGCCCGCGACGCCCGTGACGACGGTCAGGACCCCGGCGGGGATCTCGACGCTCACGTCCTTGAGGTTGTGCTGCGTGGCGCCGGTGATGCTCAGCGCGCCGGAGGGGACCCGTACCTCCGCACGGAGCTTCGCCCGGTGCGCGAGGTGGTTCCCGGTGAGGGTGCCGGAGGTGCGCAGTCCGGGAACGTTCCCGCTGTAGCAGATCTCGCCGCCCGCGGTGCCGGCCCGCGGGCCGAGGTCGACGACGTGGTCGGCGATCTCGATGACCTCGGGCTTGTGCTCGACGACGAGGACGGTGTTGCCCTTGTCGCGGAGCCGCAGGAGCAGGTCGTTCATGCGGCGTACGTCGTGCGGGTGCAGTCCGGTGGTCGGCTCGTCGAAGACGTACGTGACGTCGGTGAGCGGGGAGCCGAGGTGGCGGACCATCTTCACGCGCTGCGCCTCGCCGCCGGAGAGCGTGCCGGAGGAGCGGTCGAGGGAGAGGTAGCCGAGGCCGATCTCGACGAGCGAGTCGAGGAGCTCGCGCAGGCCGGCGAGGAGCGGGGCGACGGACGGGTCCTCGATGCGGCGGACGAACGCGGCGAGGTCGCTGATCTGCATCGCCGAGCACTCGGCGATGTTGACCCCGTCGATACGGGAGGACAGCGCGGCCCGGGTGAGCCGGGCGCCCTCGCACTCGGGGCAGGTCCGGAAGCCGACGGCCCGGTCGACGAAGGCGCGGATGTGGGCCTGCATGGCCTCCCGGTCCTTGGAGAGGACGGTCCGCTGGAGCTTCACCACGAGGCCCTCGTAGGTGAAGTTGTTGGTGCCGACCTTCACCTTGCAGGACGGCTTGTGGAGGAAGTCCTCCCACTCCTGCTCGGTGAAGTCGGCGAGCTTCTTGTCGGGGTCGTAGAAACCGGAGTGGGCCATGATCTGCCACATCCAGGAGTCGACGGCGTAGCCGGGCACGGTGATGGCGCCCTCGTTGAGGGACTTGGTGCGGTCGACGAGCTCGTCGACGTCGATGTCGGAGATCTGTCCGGTGCCCTCGCAGCGCGGGCACATACCCTCGGGCAGGTTGAAGCTGAAGGCGCCGGAGGTGCCGACGTGCGGGGTGCCGAGGCGGCTGAAGACGATCCGCAGCATCGTGTACGCGTCGGTGGCGGTGCCCACGGTGGAGCGGGAGTTGGCGCCCATCCGCTCCTGGTCGACGACGATCGCGGCGCTCAGGTTGTGCAGTCCGTCGACGTCGGGGCGGGCGAGCGACGGCATGAAGGACTGCAGGAAGGCGCTGTAGGTCTCGTTGATCAGGCGCTGCGACTCGGCGGCGATGGTGCCGAAGACGAGCGAGGACTTCCCGGAGCCGGAGACTCCGGTGAAGACGGTGAGGCGGCGCTTGGGGAGGTCGACGTCGACGTTCCTGAGGTTGTTCTCCCTGGCCCCGCGGACCTGGATGACGTGGTGGCTGTCCGCTGCGACGGGGTGGTTCATGCGTGCGCCCTCCGGTGGTCGTCCTGTGTGCTGGGGAAGCGTACTCTATACAACGTACAAAGTAAGCGAAAATGACTCTGACCTGCGACAATGCGCAGAAGACAAGGAAGGGCGGAAGCGGTATGTCGGGAGCGAAGGGGAAGAGCAGCAGCGGTGCGGGCGACCCGGCGCGCACCCTGGAGCTCCTGTGGCGCGACGGCTCGGCCGCCCCGGCGGGGCGCCGCGGCCCCAGGCAGGGCCTCACCGTCGACGCGGTCGTCGACGCGGCCCTCGCCCTCGCGGACGCCGGCGGGCTCGACGCGCTGACCATGCGGGCGGTGGCCCAGCACCTCGGTGTGACCCCGATGACGCTCTACACGTACGTCCCCGGCAAGGCCGAGCTCCTCGACCTCATGCTGGACGCCGTCTTCCTGCGCATGCACCGGCCGCCGTTCCGCCCGGAGGAGTCCTGGCGGTCCCGTGTCACGGCGGTCGCGGACGCGAACCGGGCGCTGCACCTGGGTCATCCGTGGCTGGTCGAACTCCGGATCGTGCGCGCTCCGTTGGGGCCCGGTGTGATGACCAAGTACGAGTACGAGCTCGGCGCCTTCGAGGGCCTGGGTCTCGACGACGTGGCCCGGGACTCGGCGCTGACCTACGTTCTCGGCTTCGTCCAGTCCGGCGCCCGGGCGGAGCTGGACGCGCGGGCCGTGGCGCGGGAGAGCGCGATGTCGGACGGGGAGTGGTGGGACGCCCACGAGCCTTTGCTGGCGCGGGCGCTGGACGAGTCGCGGTTCCCGTTGGCGAGCCGGGTGGGGGAGGCGTCGGCGATCGCCTACGACGGCCTGTACGACGCGGAACACGCGTACCGCTTCGGGCTGGAGAGGGTGCTGGACGGGCTCGCGGCACTGGGCGGGAGCTGACCGATCCGGCCGGCCGCTGCCACGGGGCGGCGGCCGGGGCCCGCTGATCCGGAGCTCAGGCCCGGAGCCGGAGCAGCTCCCGTACACCCGCCTTGAGGCGGTCCGCCGACAGTTCCTGTTCGACCGTCAGATGGTGCACGACGTCCGGCGAGAACGGCGCGAGCAGCAGGTGTGCGAGGAGCGTGCTGTCGGAGCCCGGCCTCAGCCGTCCGATGAGCAGGGCCACATGCGTGTGCATCACGCGGTACGCGCCGCTGTGATAGCGGGCGCGGGGCGCGGCGGAGTGCGCGGCGAGCAGGATCTCGCGCTGCTCGCCGACCCGGTCGACGAGCGCGTCGAGGAAGGCGTCGAGCCGTGCGTCGGCCGGGGCGCCGGGCCCGAGCGGCGGCGGGCCGCTCATGTACGCCTCCTGGAACTGGCGCTCCCGGTCGTCGAGGAGCGCCCACAGGAGCTGGGAGACGTCGCCGAAGCGGCGGTAGACCGTGCCGACGCCTATGCCGCTGGCGTGGGCGACCTGGTTCATGGTGACGGCCTCGGGGCCGTCCTCGCTGACGATCCGGGCGGCGGCGTCGAGGATCTTGCGCCGGTTGCGGGCGGCGTCGGCGCGCTCGGGCGCGGGGGTCCCGACGGTGGGGAGGAGGCCGAGCAGGGGTGCCGCCGCGCCTCCGGCCTGCGGAATCTCGGTGCTCATCTGCCGACTCCTGTTCTGGTGCGCCGCCCGTGCGCCCTGTTGCGCGCTGTGTCGCGCTGTTTCGATCTTTCGCGCCCCGTCTCCCCGCTCCGGTAGCCCTCGCTGTGAGCATACCTGTTCCCCTTGCAAAACGGATAGCAATCCGTTTAGGCTCCCGGCATTGAAACGGAAACTGATCCGCTTGAGGAGATCGCCATGTCCGTGAAGGTCGCCGTCATCTACTACTCGGCCACGGGTGCCGTGCACCAGCTCGCCCAGGCCGTTGCCGAGGGCGCCGAGAAGGCGGGCGCCGAGGTGCGGCTGCGCCGGGTGCCCGAGCTCGCCCCGGCCGCCGCCATCGACTCGAACCCGGCCTGGCGCGCCCACGTGGACGCCACCGGTGACGTGGAGGTCGCCACCCTCGACGACCTGGAGTGGGCGGACGCGTACGCGCTCGGTTCTCCGACCCGGTTCGGCAACGTGGCCGCGCAGCTGAAGCAGTACATCGACACCTCGGGCGGCCTCTGGCAGCAGGGCGTCATGGCGGACAAGCCCGCGACCGCCTTCACGAGCGCGCACAACCTGCACGGCGGCAACGAGTCGACGCTGCTCGCGCTCTACAACACCTTCCACCACTGGGGCTCGGTCATCGTCTCGCCCGGATTCACGGACCCGGCGGTGTACGCGGCCGGCGGCAACCCGTACGGCACCGCCCACCCGGGGGCGAACGGCGCCCCGGAGGAGCCGGTCCTCGCGGCCGCCCGCTACCAGGGCCGGCGTCTGACGACGATCGCGAAGCGTCTGAAGGGCCTCGCGACCGTCTGATCGCGCCGACCGGCCGCCGCGCAGGCGGCACAAAGGACGTACCCCCGGGGGATCCCCCCGGGGGATCCCCCCCGGGGGTACGTCCTTTGTCCTTCGTGCCGAAGGGCGGAGGTCACACCCTCCGCGCGTCGAAGGGCGTGGTCACGCCAGCGACAGGAAGAGCTTCTCCAGCCGGGCGCGCATCGCGTCACGGTCCTCACCGTTGCGGCGGGCGTCCTCGACGTCGGTCAGACACTGCTGGAGGCCGGTCGCGATGATCGCGAACCCGGCCCGGTCGAGGGCCCGGGAGGCGGCGGCCAGCTGGGTCACGACCTCCTCGCAGTCGCGGCCTTCCTCGATCATCCGGATCACGCCGGAGATCTGGCCCTGGGCCCGGCGGAGCCGGTTCAGTACCGACTTCAGCTCCGCACCAGCGAGATCCAGTTCCACAGCTACTCCTCTTAGATACCCCAGGGGGTAATTTACTCCCCGCGCGGGGTTCCGTCGAAGACCAAGGATGACACCTGCGTCAGGATGCGGGCGTGGACGAGGGTGCGGCGCCGGGCCCGGGCCCGGCTGCTGAGCACGGCAGGCCCGCGCGCCTGCGCGACGGGAGGCCTGACGGTCGCGGCCCTCGGCTGCCTCCCACTGGTCTTCTTCGACCCGGCGTCCGGCCCGTGGACCACGCTCCTCCCGTCCCTCGCGACGGCGTCGCTCGGCCTCGGCGCGGTCTTCGTCACGGCGACGACGACGGCCCTGGGCCTGATCGCCCCACACGAGGCGGGCCTCGCCTCCGGCATCGTGAACACCTTCCACGAACTGGGCGGCTCCATCGGCGTCGCGCTCGTCTCCACCCTCGCCCTGACCACCCCGACCCCCACCCCGGCCGGCCTGACCGCCGCCTACACCCTCTGCACCCTCACGGCGGCGGCCGCGGCACTGGCGTCCCCGCTCCTCGTCCCGAGGGGCCGCCCGCACATGACGGGCGGACCGCACGGAATGCACTGACCCAGGGCCGTCCGAGGCCGGAACGGGCGCGAATTCAGGGCGCGGCTTCAGAGGCCGCGCATGCAGAGGGCGCGCATTCAGAGCGGGGCCAGGATCATCAGGACCTCGTCCCGGTCGTCCCCGGGCGCCAGCCGGAGCGCCCCGGGCCAGCGCCCGACCTCCCGCCACCCGAGCCGCCCGTAGAACGTCTCCAGGCCGGCGCCACCGCGCGCGGCCAGACGGAGCTGCTCCAGTCCCATCTCGTCGCGGGCGATCTCCCGTACGCGGCGCATGAGGGCGGCCCCGATCCCCCGCCCCCGCAGTCCCGTCCGGGTCTGGACGTGGTGGAGCGTCCCCCAGTGCGCGACGAGCCGGAAGTCGTCGCGACGGACGTTCAGCCATCCGACGAGGCGGTCGTCGACCGACGCGACCAGAAGGCGGCTCGACCCGGGATCGAGGCCCGCGACGAGGAAGTCGACCGCGGGCCCTGCCAGGTCCGCGTCGATCGGCGGGTAGGGGAAGCCGGCCGCGCCACCCGCGTTGGTCACCTCGATCCAGCAGTCGAGGAGTTCGTCCCGCAACTCCGGGGAGACGGCCTCCGGGGTCGTGAACTGTCGAAGAGCGAGCGATCCGGTATCCACGCGGCCGATCCTCGCACCCGGCACGGACAGCGCCGGGTGCGAGCGAGCGGGCTGCTCGCGCCGTCAGTCCTGGGTCGGGCCCGTCTCGTCGACCGGGCGGATGACCACCGGGTACGCCGGCGCGCCGGCCGGCTGCGGACAGCGGGCGACCTGGGCGGCGATCTCCGTCACGCGCTCCAGGGAGGCGCAGTCGAGGAGCCAGAAGCCCGCGATGACCTCCTTGGTCTCCGCGTAGGGGCCGTCCGTGACGACCGGCCTGCCGTCGCCGTCCACCGTCACGAACCGGGCCGTGGACGGGGCCGCGAGGCCCTGGGCGTCGAGCATCTCGCCCTTCGCCGTCAGCTCCTCGTTGATGGCGTTCATGTGCTCGAACATCGCCTTGAGGTCGGACTTGTTCCAGGCGGGGCTGTCCTCGCCGGGGCGGCCCACCATGGCCTCGTAGTCCGCCTGCGCGCCCTCCACCATCACCAGGTACTTCATGACGTCCTCCTCACTCATCGCTTTCGGCTTCCTGGGCGTACTGCCTCTCGCAGGACAGTCGGAGCGGGGGACCGGTTCTCGACACCGCGCGGGCACCGGCCGGAAAAACCGGAGAAATCACCCGCCCGCACCATGATTCCGGTGTGAACGCCTTCAGCTACTCCGCCGCCTTCATCACCTTCTTCTCCGTCGTCGGCCCCCCGAAGGTCCTCCTCGCCTTCGCCGGCCTCGCCCAGGTCCACCCCGTGAGCCAGATGCGGACCATCGCCCTCCTCTCCTCCGGCGCGGCCGTCCTCGTCGGCCTGGTCATGGGCATCACCGCCCCCTGGCTGCTGAACGTCTTCCACATCAGCACCGCGGCCCTCCAGCTCGCGGGCGGCGTCATCTTCTTCATCTACGCCGTCGGGCTCGTCCTCGGTCTCCACCTCGGCTCCAACACCGCCCACCAGGACGCCCCCGACCTGGTCAGCGGCGTGCGCGAGCTGCTCATGCCGTACGTGGTGAGCCCGCTCGCCATGACCGCCGTGCTCATCGAGGCGGCCGCCCGCGACTCCTTCAGCTGGCGCTCGACCGTCGTCGGCGCGTACGTGTCGGTCATCGCGCTCGACCTGATCTGCGTCCTGCTGCTCGCCCGCGTCCTGCGCCGCACCCACCACGCCACGATCGAGCTCCTCGGCCGCCTGCTCGGCCTGCTGCTCGCGGCCGTCGGCGTGGACCTGGTCCTGGACGGTCTCTCGGAACTGGGCGTCCCGGGTCTGTACCTGCGCAAGTGAGTGAGGGCGAGGGCGGCGAGGGCGGAGGTCAGGCGCCCAACTCCCGCTCCAGCGGCGTACGGAACCGGGGAGTCACCCGTACGTCTCCGACCCACCCCGCGAGCCTCTCCGCCTCCGCGCCGATCGCGTGCCCGGCCGCCGCGCCCACGTCCGTGAGCAGCCGGTGGACGATCTCGCCGTCCGGGCGCTGGGCCCACCCGCCGACGATCCGGCCGTCCCACCACACCGTCGGCCCGATGTTCCCGCTGCGGTCGTACAGCGCCGCCCGGTGTTCCGGGTCCAGGTACCAGTCCCGGGCCTGCCAGCCCATCGCCGTGGGATCGAGCGCGGGCAGCAGTGCCGCCCACGGCCCGGTCTCCGTCGCCCGCTCCGTCACGGGGTCGAGGTCGTCCGGCAGGACGAAACCGGTCCCCTCGTCGAGGGTCACCGGCAGCGCGCCGACCGCGGCGAGCGCCCCGCGCACATCCGTCACCTTCCACCCCGTCCACCACTTCAGATCCGCCTCGGTGGCGGGCCCGCAGGCCCGGAGCCACCGCAGCATCAGCTCGGCGCGCGCCGCGGCCGGATCGAGCGGGGAAGGCGGCCCGGCACCGGGCCCGGCGGGCCGCGCCCAACGGAACCGGCTGGACGTCCATGTGCCCTGGGGCCGGCCCCGTACGATCCGTCCCTCCATGCCGAGCAACCGCAGCACCCGGCTCGCGACGGACTGGACGCCCTCCTGCCGAGTGCCCTTCCCGTACAGATACGTCGATCTCAACGCCGGTACGGCTCCGCCCAGTTCGGCGCCCGTCGCCTCGCCCCGCACGGCCAGTTCGGCGAGGACGAGCCGCTCGGTCTCCGCCAGCCACGCGGCGTCGAAGTCGCTGCCGGCCGCCAAGTGCCTGATCAGCGTGGCGCGTTCGCGGGCGGCGGCCGGATCGGTCGTCGAGGCCTGGACGGCGGGGGCGAGCGCGGCGGGGAGGACGAAGACCGTGTGCCGCATGCTGTGCATCCGGACCAGCGACCGGTCCTCGTACAACGCCCGCTCGACATCCGCCACGGGCCCGTCGTTCCCCGCCAGCCGCGCCCCCACGGCGAGGAACACACTCGCCGGGTCGGTCCCGTGCAGGGCGACGAGCGCCCCCGCGACCTCCTCCGCCGACCCGGCTCGCGCGCTCCCGGCAAGCCGGTGCCGCACCCCGAGCCGCGCCCTGCGCTCGGCGGCGTCGATCGTCCTCGTCCTCGTGTCACCCATGCGGCCAAGCATGGCCTCAGGCATGGACCGGAACGAGGAAATCCGTCACGGTCTCCACGAACTCGTCCTCCTTCTCGAAGAAGACGACATGACCGGCGTCGATCTCCGCGTACGCGCTGCCGCCGATCGCCGCGTGCAGCTCCAGGCTGTTCTCCACCGGGACGGTGGCGTCCTGCGCGCACCCCACGACCAGCGTCGGCGCCGTGATCCGCGGCAGCAGCGCCCGGATGTCGACCTCCAGGTCGAGCGCCACGTGCCGCAGGGTGCCCGGGGTGGGCGGCATGTTCGGGATGAGCGCCTCGACGCCCTCGCGGCCGACGGAGTTGAGGAACCCGCGGCTGAACCCGGTCATCGTCACGCTCCGCCCGAAGCCGGCCGGGTCGACATCCCCGAGCCGCTGCCACAGCGTGAACAGGTTCCGCAGGTACTCGTCCCCCGCGGTGTACGCCCATCCCGCGACCAGGACGAGCCGGTGCACCAGGTCGGGGCGGAGGGCGGCGACGGCCGCCGCGACCGGGGAGCCCATGGAGAACCCGAGCAGGTCGACGGGCCCGGTGCCCGCGTCCTCGATCACGGCGATCACCTGCGCGGCGAGCGACTCGACGGTCAGCGGACCACCGTCGTCGACGGTCCGGTCCGCACCGGACAGGTCCAGGGTGACGACCGTACGGCCGGTGGCGAAACGGGGCGCGGTCTGACCCCAGTTGACGACGGCTCCACCGGAGCCGGTGCCGTGGACGAGGAGTCACGAGGTGGCGGTCCGCCGGCACAACCGGATGCGGGTCACGCACCCGGTGATCGGCCCGGTGGACCTGGACTGCCAGGTGCTGCTCGCCCCGGAGGGCGAGCAGCGGCTCGTCCTGTTCACCCCGCCGCCGGGCACGGACGCGGGGGAGCGGCTCGCGCTGCTCCGGGTGGTGGGCACGGAGCAGTTCACGAAGGGGTGACGGGTCCCGCCGAACCGGCGGCCACAGCGAGGAGCGGCAGGCCCGCGGGATCAGCCGTCACGACGGGATCAGCCGTCATGCAGGGGCAGTCGTCACCACGGGGCATCCGTCACCACGGGGCATCCCTCACCGCGGGGCATCCGTCGCCACGGGATCAGGCGCCCTACCCGGCCGCCCGCTCCTCCAGCGGCCGCCGCCGCAGCGCGGGCTGCGTGAGGAAGGGCGGCTGCCAGGCACCGTCCGCGCGGTAGAGGTTCGTGCCCGGCGGCACGATCGCGTCGATCCGGTCCAGGACCTCGTCCGTGAGGAGGACGGGCGCGCCCTTCAGCAGCCCCTCCAGCTGGTCCATGGTCCGCGGCCCGATGATGACGGACGTCACGGCCGGGTGCGCGGCGGCGAAGGCGAGGGCGAGCTCGGGCAGGGAGCAGCCGATCTCGTCGGCGAGGAGGATGAACTCCTCGACGGCGTCGAGCTTGGCGGCGTTGGCGGGGAGCGCCGGGTCGAAGCGGTGCGGGGTGAGCGCGGCGCGCCCGCGGGTGAGGTCGACCGGCCGGCCCTTGCGGTACGCGCCGGTGAGGAAGCCGGAGGCGAGCGGAGCCCAGGTCAGGACGCCCATCCCGTACCGCTGGGCGACGGGCAGGACGGAGGCCTCGACGCCCCGCGCGAGCAGCGAGTAGGGCGGCTGCTCGGAGCGGAAGCGGCGCAGACCGCGCCGTTCGGCGACGGCGTGGGCCTCGACGATCTCCTCGGCGGGGAAGGTGGAGCAGCCGAACGCCCGGATCTTGCCCTGGCCGACGAGGTCGCCGAGGACGTCGAGGGTCTCCTCGATGTCCGTGCGGTGGTCGGGCCGGTGGACCTGGTAGAGGTCGATCCAGTCGGTGCCGAGCCGCTTGAGGCTGTTCTCGACGGCCCGGGTGATCCAACGACGGGAGAGACCGCCCCGGTTGGGGCCCTCGCCGCCGACGGGGAAGTACACCTTGGTGGCGAGGACGGTCGCGTCACGCCGGCTGGAGTTGCGCAGCGCCTTGCCGACGATCTCCTCGGACTCGCCGGAGGAGTACATGTCCGCGGTGTCCACGAAGTTGATGCCCCGGTCGAGGGCGGCATGGATGACGCGTACGGAATCCGCGTGGTCAGGATTGCCGACGGCCCCGAACATCATCGTGCCGAGGCAGTACGTACTTACTTCGAACCCGGTCCCGCCGAGTACCCGATAGCGCATGCGCGCACTCTAGGAATTCGAGTGCACTCCAAGGCAAGGGCCTGCGCGCGGCGCTCCGGGGCCGCCCCTGTCCGACCCGGGCTGTCCGGGCCGGACCTGAACGGTCCTGCCCGGCCTGGGTCGTCCTGCCCGAGCCTCACCGTTCCGCCGCCGGGGCCGTACTGGGCACTGCTTTGGGCCGCCGTGGGCCGCCGTGGGCCGCCCTGGGCCCGCCCTAGGCCGTCCCGGGCCCGGCCGCCGGGGAGGACGCGGAGTCGCCGTCCGCGAGGAAGTCGACGATCAGCCGGTGGAGGACCCCGGGCCGCTCCAGATGCACGTCGTGGCCTGTGCCGGGGATGCTGGTGCCGTGCAGCGCGGGCCGGCGGAGGGCCATGCCGGCGTACTCCTCGCCGCCGATGATCCCGCCGTGTTCGCCCTGACCGAGGACCACGAGGGTGGGGCAGGTGACGGCGGCCCACTCGTCCCAGAAGGCGCGGGTGGCGCTCTCGTCGAGGGACCGGACCATGACCTCGGGGTCGAAGCGCGGCCACAGCCCGTCGGCCCGCTCCTCGAGCCCGCTCGCCCAGCCCTCACCCACGGCGTCCGTGCCACCGCCGAGGTACGAGACGGCCGCCGCCCGGGAGGGGAACGGCACCGGCCAGGCCCGCAGCCAGCCGCCGATCTGTTCCTGCACGCCGGGGTTCGCCCCGCCGGGCCCGGCCTCGACGAGGACGAGGGCGCGCGGCAGGCCGGGGTGGGCGGCGGCGGTGAGAAGAGCGGTGCTCCCGCCCAACGACTGTCCGATCAACACGGGCCGATCGAGGCCGAGTCGATCGATGACGGCGACGGCGTCGGCGACGTACGCGGCCCGCGAGACGTCCCCGTCCGAAGGGTTCCGATCGCTGCCGCCGTGCCCGCGCTGGTCGAGGGCGACGACGCGATGGCCGGAGTCCCGGAGCAGCCGGGCCGTGTCGTCCCACTCGCCGGCGTGCCCGGCGAGCCCGTGGAGGAGGAGGACATCGGCCCCGGAGCCGCCCCAGTCACGACAGGAGAGCCGCACGCCGTCGCGGATCACGAACCGCTCTGACCAGGAGGGACTGGAGGAAGATGTCATCCGTCCATGATCCCCTACGGGTTGAGGAGCTGATCGGCGACGGCGGTACGTGCGTAGAGGACGGAGCGTCCGCTGCGGTGGGCGGTGACGAGGCCGGCGTTGCGCAGGGCGATCAGGTGCTGGGAGACGCCGGCGGCGGACAGGCCGCAGTGGGCGGCGAGCTGGGTGGTCGACGCGGGGGTGTCGAGCTCGGTGAGGAGCAGGGTGCGGGAGCGCCCGAGGACGGCGGCGACGGCCTCGGTGGAATCGGCGGTACGCGGCTCCCATACGGCGCCGAAGCCCCGAGCCGGGTAGGCCAGTTGAGGCGGATCGGGCGGAACGGACCGGGTGAGGACCCGGGGCCAGGCGAACACGGAGGGGACGAGCAGCAGCCCGGACCCGGCCTGGTCGCGGCTGAGCGCGCAGTGCCGCCGTACGAGCCGCAGGGTGCCGTCGTCCCACCGCACCGTCTCGTGGAGCTCGCTCAGCACCCGCGCCGAACCGTGCTCGGCGACCTGACGGGCCCGATGGAAGACATCGGCCTCCAGGACGTGCTGGATCCGGGCCCAGTAGGGGGCGAGGGCGAGCTCCCAGTAGGCCTCGATCTCGTCGACGACCTTGCGGAGAACAGCGGGAGGATCGTCGTGCAGCAGCCGCAGCCGGTCGAGGTGCTCGCCTCCCGTCAGCGTACGAAGATCGTCCCGAACCTGCCCGCCGGGCGTGCGGAGAACGGCGTCGAGCTCGGTGCCGAGCGTGGGGAAGGGGCCGGCGGGGGTCGGGTTGAGGAAGTCGGCGAGGTAGCCCTGGGCGGGGACGAGCGCGGCGAGCCACCCGCGGTCGAGCCCGGCCCGCACGATCCGGGGCCGGACCTGGGCGACCCAGCGCCGGTGGGGACCGGAGTCCGGCCGGCCGACGAGGACGCGGTAGCTGGTGACGACCTCCCACATGGGGGAGACGGCGAAACGGGTCTGGGCGAGGTCGGCGGCGGAGAAACTGAGCCCGGATTCCAAGGGATCCACGTCCTAGGGTCCACAAGCGCGGCTGGGAAGAGCTGGATGGATTCGGGCAGAGCTTAATCAATGGAGGCGGAGGCACCACGGGGGCAGTCTCGACGCATGCCTACTCCCACTGCGTCGTCCCTCGTCCCGTCCTCCTTCCGAGGACTGCCACCCGTCGTATGGACGATCTTCGCCGGAACGATCGTCAACAGGCTCGGCTACCTCGTGACGCCCTTCCTGGTCTTCTTCCTGGCCGCGCGCGGAGTGACGGGCACGGAGACCTCGTACGTCCTGGGAGCCCTGGGCGCGGGCAACCTCCTGGGCCCGGCCGTGGGCGGCATCCTGGCCGACCGGATCGGCCGCCGCCCGACGATGCTGATCGGCCTGATCGGAGCGTCGGCGGCGCAGGGCGCACTGTTCCTGGCCCCCGGCGTGTGGACGATGGCGGCGGCGGCGCTGCTGATCAGCGCGGCGGGCAGCACGGTCTCACCGGCGGCCTACGCGCTCCTCGCGGACGCCGTGGACAGCGAGCGACGCCGACGCGCGTACGCCCTGTTCGGCTGGGGAGTGAACATCGGCACGGCGGTGGCGGGAGTCCTCGGCGGCTACCTGGCGGCACGGGGCTACTGGCTGCTGTTCGTGGTGGACGCGGGATCGATGCTGGCGTACGCGCTGGTGGTGGCGGTCCGCCTGAAGGACCCGAAGGGGGAGAAGCCCCGGGAGACGTCCCAGGAGAGGAAGGACGGCATCGGCTACGGAGTCGTGCTCAGAGACCGCCTGGCCCTGCTCCTGCTCCCCCTCTTCGGAGTGCAGCTCTTCGTGTACTCGCTGACCGAGGTGGCCCTGCCGCTCGCGGTCCACGACAGCGGCCTGTCGCCGGCGGTGTACGGGGCGATGGCGGCGGTCAACGCGATCCTGGTGGTGGCGCTGCAGCCGTTCGTGACGGCGAGGCTGGCCAGGTTCCCGCAGCTGGTGGTGCAGGGCGCGGGCAGCACGCTGATCGCGGGAGGAGTGGCGCTGACCGGACTCGCGGACGGGGTCGCGGGCTACACGGTGTCGGTCGTCGTCTGGTCCCTGGGCGAGGTGGTGGTGGCGGGCATCGCCGCGGGCGTGGTCGCCAACCTGGCCCCGGCCCACGCACGCGGCCGCTACCAGGGCGCCTTCAGCTGGACGTGGGGGCTGGCGCGCTTCGCGGCACTCACGCTGGGGGTGGCCGCGTACACGACGCTGGGCCCGGCGGTGCTGTGGTGGACGGCCCTGGCGGCGGGCACCGCCGCGGCGGTGGCGACGGCGGCGCTGACGGCGAGGGTGAACGCCCGCACGGCCCACGAACTGGCGGCGTGACGCCGGGCTACTTCCCCTCGGCAAGGGTGTGGGCCACGAGCGCGTTGGCGTGCCCGTGGCCCAGCCCGTGCTCGGCCTTCAGCCAGGAGACGAGCTCCATGTGCTTGGTGAGCGGCGAGGAACGGATGAGGTCCTGCCACTCGGAGACGGGCCGGCCGTACTTCTTCTCGATGGAGGGGAAGTAACTGGCGGGCCCTTTGACGACGTTCTCGGCCACGGGAGTCTCCAGGGTCGGTGGGTGATGACATCCACTAGGACCCCCACTCCACCGAAAACTCATCGGAGCCGCAAGATCAATCCCGCCGAATGTGCTCGGGGTCGATGTGCCGCCGCACCATGGGCACGGAGGCGAGCGCGGCGACGAGCAGCACGCCCAGCGCACACGCGAACAGCAGGGGCAACCCCTCCCAGTCCCAGTGCACGGCGCCACCCCCGGTGATCAGATAACTGGACTCGGCAAGCCACCCGGCAACGATGGCACCCCCCAGCCCCACGACAAGCGGCAACGACACCTGCAGGACCTGCACCCCCCGCAACGTCCCGGCCCGAGCCCCCAAAAGCGCCAAGGCGGTCACCTGCGCCCGCCGCTCCATGGCCCGATCGGCCACGGACACCACGAACGCGGCCACCCCGATGACAAGCCCGAGCACCATCCCGACGGCAAGCAGACTCCGAATGACGGCGAGCTGAGCGAGCGAGTCGATGACGATCCCGACGGGCTCGACGGGGGAGGTGGGCGCGACGGCCCCGATGCCGTCGAGAACGGACCGGATGGTGGCGGGGTCGGAGTCACTGACGAGGGTGAGGGTGCCGGCGGAGTCGGCGAGGTTGGAGGGGAGTAGGGAAGGGGGGACGAGGAGGGTGCCTGAGTCGAAGACGGACAGGTCCCAGGGACGCACGTCAACCTGCTCGCGAGGCACTGTGAGCACGCCTTTCTGGCCGTTCTTGAGTACGAAGGGGTACCGCTCTCCGGCCTTCGGGTCGTGTCTGAGCGGCGCGCGTTGGTCCCGTAGCGCCATGACCTTGTTGTCCACACATCCCGTGGCCCGCTCCGTGGACACGGCGAGCTGTGCGCAGGTGGAGATTACGAGGTCGGCACGCGGCACGTCGGTGCCGTCCAACGGATCCCAGGAGCTGTACGAGACCACCTGCGTCCGCACACCCGGCACGCTGGCCAGCGCCTTTCGTTGCGCCGGATCGAGTTGGTCCAAACGGATGCTGTACTCCTGAAGAGGAGCAGTCGGGCGACTCACCTGGTTCAGTTCAATGAGCACGCCCTGGGTCAGAGAGGCACCGAACACCAGAAGCACCAGCCCGGTGGCGACTCTCAGCGTGGACCCAGGGTCGACCTCGGTCCGCCGCATTGCCAAGGCCACTGGGAGCGACTTCGTCGCCCCAGCTAGTCGCCGCGCCAGCCACGCTGTGATTGGTGCCAGCCCGAAGACGAGCCCGGCACCAGTCAACAAAACGGCGCCAGGCACCAGCAGAGAACTGGCCGATCCCCCGGATGGGTCCCGCCCCATGATGCTGAGCACGCAGTACCCACCGATGATGCCCAGCCCTGGAACCAGAAGCAGCGTCCCGAACTTCCTGGGAGGCTTGCGGTCCCCGGTGCGGCGCACGCTGATGGGCGACATGGCAGCCCGCCGTGCACTGAACTGTCCTACGAACCATGCGAGCGCCGGGCATCCCAGCAGACACATGGCAAGGGTCGGCCCGGAGGGTCGGCCATCCGCGGGATACCAGTGCAAGCCTGGCAGTCCTACTCGAGCCATCAGCTCGTTGACTCCGAGATACCCCACAACTCCGATCACGGTCCCGACCGATGCGGCGGCGACGCTCTCCCCGGCGTTGACCCGCAGGGTGTCCTTCATGCTGAGGCCGACGAGCCGGAGGGCGGCGAGCCGCCGGGCACGCGATTCTCCAGAGAGCCGGGCGCAGACGGAGAGGAAGATGACGAGCGGGAGCAGCACGATGCACCCGAGGGTGAAGCGCAGAATGTTGAGGGTTGATGGTTCGACGATCTGCCGCCAGGACCGTCCGATTCCGAAGCCACCCAACTCTTCCGCTTCGGTCAGCTCGGCTGGGGTGGTTCCAACATAGGCGTAGAGATCGTTGTTATCGCCCAACCCACTTGGCGTGATGGTGCCCGTCACCCGGCCTGGAACAAGGCCTGCAGCTTGTGGATTGGCGGCCAGGATCTCACCCAGCTTCGGCGAAACAATCGCCTCACCTGCACCGGGAAGTTTGCCGATTCCCGGGGGTACGGGGGTCGGCCCAGGTCTTGTTCGTGCGACAAAGACTCTATGGAGTGGCTGTGACCCGTACGGCTCGCGAAGTTCCTGATAGAGGACGTTACTTGTGCCTGGTCGTGGCTCGCGGGCAGCCGTGCGCGCGTCATGAGCGGCGAGGATCGATGGAATGGTGAGGACTGCGGCAAGGCACGCCACTCCAAGCGCCGAGCCCAGCGCCATCAGGAGGAAGCGAACCTTTCCCCGACGTCCGCTTCCCCATAACAGGCGCAATCCGAGGACGAACGCGTTCACACCGCCACCCGCTGGGCCAGAACACCATCCGACATCGTGTACTGCGTATCGGCCCGCGCGGCGACGTCGGCATCGTGCGTGACAATCACCACGGCCGTCTTCTGCCTGCGTGCCAGCTGAAGGAACTCTGCCAACACAGCTGATGCGTTGGCACTGTCGAGCGCGCCGGTCGGCTCGTCAGCGAACACCACGTCAGGCCGGTGGACCAGAGCGCGTGCGACCGCAACGCGCTGACTCTGGCCCCCGGACAACTTCGAGGTTCTGCGCCTCAGCAGATCACCCATCCCGAGCCGCCCGAGCACCTGCGCGGCGACGGCGTGGGCATGAACCTTGCTGATGCCGGCAAGCCGAAGGGGAAGGGCTGCGTTCTCCTCGACGGTCAGTTCGGGCAACAGCTCCCCGTACTGAAAGACGAACCCGAGACGGGTGCGACGCAGGGCGCTCAGCTCACCATCAGGCAGGCTCGAGAGCGGGATCCCGTCGAAGGTCACGGTGCCGTTGGTCGGTGGCAGAACTCCCGCGAGGCAATACAGCAGCGACGATTTCCCCGACCCGCTGCTGCCCATGATGGCGGCCACCTCGCCGCGCTTGAGCACGAAATCTGCGCTATTGACGGCCTGCTCAGTGCCGTAGAAGAGATCCACGCCCTCGGCGCGGAGGATGGTTTCCATCGTGGTGCGCTCCATGAGGATGAGGGGGCCGCGTGGTCCGCGGCCCCCGGAACCGTTGACTACCTCCGCGAGAACAGCCGTTCCCGAGAGCAGTAGTCAGGGCGCAAGGAGCCCCGGTCGAGGCAAACTTGCATGCGCACTTCTTTGGTCTTCAGAACGGCGCCGTCGGTGAAGACCTTGTCGACCTTCATGTCAGCCCGCTGGACACCCTTCAGGTCACCCCACGGGTATTCCTCGACCTTGACGCGGAGGTAGACGTTGTGGCCATCGCCGTCGTTCTCGTCGCGCAGCTCGCCCTTCACGTGAAGGCCGCTCGGCACCTTGGTTGTTGGCTGCCAGGCGTACGTGCCGACGAACGCAACGCCTGGCGTCCGCATGACCAACTTGTGAGGCGAACTCGCCACCGCCACCCCCATCCCCCCAAAGAACAGCCCCGCAGCCACCACCGCCGTAGCCAACTTCCTCATCGATAACCCCTGTTTGGTCGAGCCGACTGGTCATCACAGAAAGTATCGGCATCACTACACACCGGTGGTCGCAGTAACGTCCCTCCCTCCCATCACCCCCCGATCCAGTGAATGAAGCCGCCCCGGGGGACGCAGGACCCCTCCCGGCCCACCTGCACCCCGTAGGAGTGATCACCGGTGCGCCTCCGTGAAGGCGCGCGCCGGCAGCCCCAAAGATGCGCGCATGCGCCTTTCCTCCTCCCCTTCCTTCACGCTCCGCCGCGCCCTCCTCCCCGTCGTCGCCGCCGTCGCCCTCCTCGGGACCGCCGGTTCCGTCGGTGCCGGGGCCGTCGAGGCGTGTGGGTCGGTCATCACCGCCCCGCTCGCCCGGCCCGTGGCCGCCGACGATCCCTGTCCCAGCAGCGACCCCGTCGTGTGCCGGATCCGCGTGCTGCCGATGGATCAGAAGGTCGAGGCCCAGCGGACCCGGATGCAGTACCACGGGCTTCTCGAGGACATGCACCGCACGGAGGCCGCCATGCGTGAGGCGGGTGCCACGGACGAGGAGATCGCCCGTGAGCTGGTCGACATGCGGAACCAGGCCAAGGAGATCACCCGCGCCGGCATGACCCCGGAGGAGGTGCGGATCCTCGAACAGCGGAACATCGCCAAGTACGGCAACCCGCTCGGTCCGACCGCGGACCAGCTGTACGTCAAGTACGGCTCCTGGCAGCAGGTGATCGACGCGTCGATGCGTACCAGCTACGCCGTCGACCGCGAACTCAGCCTCGAATACCGCCCCTGCCCCGTGTAGGGACGCGAAGGCACGCACGAATGCCGGTGGGCCGGGACGCCGACGCGTCCCGGCCCACCGGCATTCACGGAGGAGGCGCGCCTCACGCGCCCCAGGTACCCGCCCGCCCGCATCGTGCCATGCGCCTCCGCCGCCTCGGGCGCGTGGGCCCGGCCCGCCGGTCCGGCGGCAGGGTCACGGTCGGGCCGGCCGCGCCCTCCTCGGTGCGGCCGCGCAGACGGCCATCTCCACCGCCCAGGCGCCGAGTTCGGCGCCGCCCCGGCTCGGCGCGGCGAGGCCGGTCATCGGGGGTCGGCGGAGGGCGTGACTCACTCGACCAGCTGGATCACGATGCCGTTGGGGTCGGTCAGCTGGAACAGCCGCTCACCCCAGGGCTCTTCGCGCAGCGGCATGGTGATGGGCGCGCCCTCGGCCCGCAGTCGGGCCTCTTCCGCCGCGAGGTCGCCGACGGTGAACGCCAGGATCAGGCCCGCCGCCTGCTGGTCCCGCTGCTCGGGCGGCAGGACCTCGGTGCCCCGGCGCAGCAGCACGATGTCGACGGCGGTGTCCTCGCGGGTCAGCGAGGCGAAGCCGTCGGCGGCCATGGCCACCTGGTAGCCGAGGTGGGTGGTGAGGAAGTCCCGGGAGGCGTCCACGTCGGCGACGGTGAGGGAGAGGGTGGAGGTGGAGACGTTCACGGTGGCTCCTCGGGAAGCGGGTCGGGTGGGCAGGTGAGCGGGTCGGCAGGTGTGCCGGCGTGCAGACGCGCGGGGGTGCAGCCGGGCCGTCCGGCGTCAGTACGTGCGGCGCGGTGCCTGGAACCGGTGACGGGTCCCGTTGCGGTCCGTGCGCGGCAGCTCGCGGAGCGGGGGGCGCCGGGTGGCGGGCGCCGGCCCGGTGTCCTGGGCGGCGCCGCGCTCGGCGGCTCCGATGGACGCGGTGCTGAACGCGGGGCTGACCGCGGTGTTGAACGCGGTGCTGGACGCAGTGCTGAACGGGGCGGGGTCCTGCTTCGGCATACGCGGCCTCTTCCCTTGGGCTCTTCGGTTCTACCGGGCGATTTTTGCGACGGACGTAACTTTACGCACGGCTGCGCGAGTACGTCAAGGATATTTTTACGTCGCATGTAAGATTCGCTCATGGGTACCGAGAGCATGGGACTCCGCGAGTCCAAGAAGCAGGAGACCAGGCAGCTGATCTCCGACCACGCCACCCGCCTCTTCATGGAGCAGGGCTTCGAGCAGACGACCATCACAGAGATCGCCACGGCGGCCCGCGTCGCCAAGAAGACGGTCACCAACTACTTCCCGCGGAAGGAGGACCTGGCCCTCGACCACCACGAGGCGTTCACCGCGACCCTGGCCCGCGCGGTCGCCGACCGGGCCGAGGGCGAGTCGCCGCTCGCCGCGCTGCGCCGCGAGTTCATCGCCGCGGTCGAGACGTGCGACCCCGTCGCCGGCTTCGCCGGCCCGGAGTTCGCCCGCATGATCGCCGAGAGTCCCACCCTGAGCGCCCGCCTGCGCGAACTTCACGACCTGCGCGAGGAGGCCCTCGCGCAGGCTCTGGCGGCTGTCGCCCCCGCCCAGGACCCGGCCGTCGCCCCCCGGGCCGCAGCGGCGCTCCTGGGCGCCGCCCACCGGCTGCTGTTCCAGCGCATCCAGGAGCTCACCCTCGCCGGGGAGCCCAACGCCCGGATCGCGGCTGTCGTGGCCCCGGAGGCGACGTACGTCTTCGATCTCCTCGGAGCCGGCCTCTCCGCCGGGGAGAGCTGACCGCCCCGGACAACGTCGAAGGCCCCGCTGCAAGCAGCGGGGCCTTCGACATCGTGCCCGGTGAGGCACTGGCGGAGGATACGAGATTCGAACTCGTGAGGGGTTGCCCCCAACACGCTTTCCAAGCGTGCGCCCTAGGCCTCTAGGCGAATCCTCCGCCGCGAACATTACATGACCGAAGAGGGTGCTCGCGAACTCGATCCTGGTGGGGGGTGGTGAGGGGGCCGGCGACGCGTCCGGGGCATGTCCGCCGATGTCTCGGGCGACGTCTCGGGCGATGTCTCCGCCGATGTTTTCGGCGGGGAGACCGGTGGGGTGCCCGGTGAGGTGTCCGGTGGTGTCCGGTGAGGTGCCCGGTGGGTGTCCGGTGAGGTGCCCGGTGCGTGTCCCCTGAGGTGTCCCGCCGGGGAGCGAGGGGGCGCGGGGCTTCGGGGGGTTCGCCATCGGGTACTCTGGGCGAAGCCCCTCACGCGGTGCTATCTGACTGAACTCCCCCAGGGCCGGAAGGCAGCAAGGGTAGGTCGGCTCTGGCAGGTGCGTGGGGGGCGCTTGCGTTCCCGTGCAGAACGAAAGCCGCGGCGGCGAAGGCCGGGCTGCGGACGCCGGGGCAGTGGACGCGGCAATCACCGAGGCGGCGAAGACCTGCGCAACGGCCAGGGCGGTGGATGCCGGGGCCTGAGCGCGGCGAAGACCGGCGCAGCGGCCGCGGCCGTACCCGGGCGGCCGCCGAGGCGGTGACCGGTGGTGGCGCCCGAGGCGGTGGCCGGTGGCGGGTTTTTCCCGGGTTGTCGGTGGGCGCCTATAACCTCGTACATGTGTCGTCTCTCGCGCTCTACCGCCGCTATCGCCCCGAGTCCTTCGCCGAGGTCATCGGGCAGGAGCATGTCACCGACCCGTTGCAGCAGGCCCTGCGGAACAACCGGGTCAATCACGCGTACCTGTTCAGCGGGCCCCGCGGCTGTGGCAAGACGACCAGTGCGCGCATTCTCGCGCGGTGTCTGAACTGCGAGCAGGGGCCGACGCCCACGCCCTGCGGCGAGTGCCAGTCCTGCCGTGACCTCGCGCGGAACGGGCCGGGGTCGATCGACGTCATCGAGATCGACGCCGCCTCGCACGGTGGTGTGGACGATGCCCGTGACCTGCGCGAGAAGGCCTTCTTCGGGCCCGCGTCGAGCCGGTACAAGATCTACATCATCGACGAGGCCCACATGGTCACCCCGGCGGGCTTCAACGCCCTGCTGAAGGTGGTCGAGGAGCCGCCGGAGCACCTCAAGTTCATCTTCGCCACGACCGAGCCCGAGAAGGTGATCGGGACGATCCGGTCCCGGACCCACCACTACCCCTTCCGGCTCGTCCCGCCCGGCACCCTGCGGGAGTACCTGCGCGACGTCTGCGGGCGCGAGGGCATCCCCGTCGAGGACGGCGTGCTGCCGCTCGTCGTGCGCGCGGGCGCCGGTTCCGTGCGTGACTCGATGTCCGTCATGGACCAGCTCCTCGCCGGAGCCGCCGACGACGGTGTGACGTACACCATGGCCACCTCCCTCCTCGGCTACACGGACGGCTCGCTGCTCGACGCGGTCGTGGAGGCCTTCGCCGCCGGTGACGGCGCCGCCGCGTTCGAGGTCGTCGACACGGTCATCGAGGGCGGCAACGACCCGCGCCGCTTCGTCGCCGACCTCCTGGAGCGGCTGCGCGACCTGGTGATCCTGGCCGCCGTGCCCGACGCCGCCGACAAGGGGCTCATCGACGCCCCGGCCGATGTGATCGAGCGCATGCAGGCGCAGGCGTCCGTGTTCGGTGCCGCCGAGCTCAGCCGGGCCGCCGACCTGGTCAACACCGGTCTGACCGAGATGCGGGGCGCCACCTCGCCCCGGCTCCAGCTGGAGCTGATCTGCGCGCGTGTGCTGCTGCCCGCCGCCTTCGACGACGAGCGCTCCGTGCAGGCGCGCCTCGACCGGCTGGAGCGTGGTGCGGCCACCGGGCCCGCGCCCGTCTTCACGCCCGGGGCGGCCGCGCCCGCCATGGGGTACGTCCCCGGGCCCGACGCGCACACGCCGATGGCCCCGCCCCCACCGGCCCCCGCCCCGGCGCCCATGCCCGTACAGGCTCCGCCGCAGGCCGCACCGGCACCGGTGGCCGCACCCGAGCCGGTGCAGGCACAGCCCTCCGCACCCCGCCCCGGTGCGTGGCCCGGGGCCGCCACCCCAGGCGGCGGCGCCCCCGGCGCCTGGCCCGGTGCTTCCGTGCCCGCCTCGCCGGCGCCGGCCGCTCCCGCTCCCGTCCACGCACAGCCCGCGCCGCAGGCCTCCGAGCCGGCTCCCGCCGCCTCGGGCGGCGGCGGTGACACCGCCCAGGTGCGCAACCTCTGGCCGCAGATCCTCGACGCCGTGAAGAACCGGCGCCGCTTCACCTGGATCCTGCTCAGCCAGAACGCGCAGATCGCGGGCTTCGACGGCACGACCCTCCAGCTCGGCTTCCTCAACGCCGGAGCCCGCGACAACTTCGCGAGCAGCGGCAGCGAGGACGTCCTGAAGCAGGCTCTCGCCGAGCAGTTCAACGTGAACTGGAAGATCGAGGCGATCATCGACCCCTCGGGCGGCGCCTCGCCGCCGCCCGCCGCGACCGGCTTCGGCGGATCGGGCGGAACGGGAGGCTTCAGCCGCCCGCAGGCACCCGCCCCCGCGCCGTCCTTCCAGCAGGGGCCGGCGCCAGCCCCCGTACAGCCGCAGACGCACTCCGCACCCGCGTCCGCTCCCGCGCCCTCCTCCTTCCAGCAGGCCGCGCCGCCCGCCCCCGCGCCCGCGTACACGCCGCCCGCGCCGCAGCCCGTGGCGCCCGAGGACGACGTGCCGGAGGAGGACGATCCGGACCTCGTCGACTCCGCGCTCTCCGGGCACGACCTGATCGTGCGCGAGCTCGGAGCCACGGTTGTGGAGGAATACACGAACGAGTAGGGGCGTCTCGTTCAGTGGCCCGCACAAGGGGCATCCCGGTCGTCGGGCTACTCTGAGCGGCGTGAAGGTCCTCGTCATCGGCGGCGGCGCCCGCGAACACGCCCTGTGCCGCTCTCTCTCCCTCGATCCCGACGTCACCGCTCTGCACTGCGCGCCCGGCAACGCCGGAATCGCTGAGGTCGCCGAGCTGCACCCCGTCGACCAGCTGGACGGCGACGCCGTCGCGCGCCTCGCCACCGAGCTCGGCGCCGGCCTGGTCGTCGTCGGCCCGGAGGCTCCGCTCGTCGCCGGTGTCGCCGACGCCGTCCGCGCGGCCGGCATCCCCGTCTTCGGCCCGTCGCGAGAAGCGGCGGAGCTGGAGGGCTCCAAGGCGTTCGCCAAGGACGTCATGGCAGGCGCCGGGGTGCCCACCGCCCGCAGCTACGTCTGCACGACTCCCGAGGAGGTCGACGAGGCGCTCGACGCCTTCGGCGCTCCGTACGTCGTGAAGGACGACGGCCTCGCCGCAGGCAAGGGCGTCGTCGTCACCGACGACCTCGCGCAGGCACGGGCCCACGCGCTCGCGTGCGACCGGGTGGTCATCGAGGAGTTCCTCGACGGCCCCGAGGTCTCCCTCTTCGCCATCACCGACGGCACCACCGTCCTCCCGCTCCAGCCCGCGCAGGACTTCAAGCGCGCGCTCGACGACGACGAGGGCCCGAACACCGGCGGCATGGGCGCATACTCGCCGCTGCCCTGGGCGGACCCGAAGCTGGTCGAGGAGGTCCTCGCGACCGTCCTTCAGCCGACGGTCGACGAGCTGCGCCGCCGCGGCACGCCGTTCTCCGGCCTGCTGTACGCGGGTCTGGCGATCACCGGCCGCGGCGTCCGGGTCATCGAGTTCAACGCCCGTTTCGGCGACCCCGAGACCCAGGTCGTCCTGGCCCGGCTCCGCACCCCGCTGGCCGGCGTCCTGCTGAACGCCGCCAACGGCACCCTGGAGGACCAGGCGCCGCTGAGCTGGAGCGACGACGCCGCGGTCACCGTGGTCGTCGCCTCGCACAACTACCCGGAGACCCCGCGTACGGGCGACCCGATCGAGGGCCTCGACGAGGTCGCCGAGCAGGACGCCCCGCTCGCGTACGTCCTGCACGCCGGGACGAAGCGGGACGGCGACGCGATCGTCAGCGCGGGCGGCCGCGTCCTTTCGGTCACCGCGACCGGAACGGACCTGGCTCAGGCCCGCGAGCGTGCCTACGCGGCGGTCGGCCGCATCCGCCTTGACGGCTCGCAGTACCGCACGGACATCGCGCGGAAGGCCGCCGAGGCCTGACAGGGCCGCCGATTTCTCGCGCGGCCGTGCGGTGGATCGTACGGTCGCGCGAAATCCATCACCTTTGCCCAAAGCCATACCTTCGAGTGACGGCTGGGCCATCCGGATGACGTCTGCCGAAGCCCCAACTAGGGTGCGGCGAAGGCGTTCCGGCACTTGGCCCACCGGCATTGCGATGTCGGTGGCGGGTGCCACAGTGGGGGAGTGAGCAACACCGCCACAGGCAGTCCCGACGTGGGCAGGAGGGGGTGATGTACGGCGTGTCCGGTACCGGTTCCGTTGTCGGCGAGGAGTGGGGAGCGCGCGCCGCGCGCTCCCGGGCCCTCGCCGTCCTCCGGGTCCGCGGCAGGGCGCTGGGCCTCGCGGTCCTGCCCGCCGCCGTGGCCGTCGTCCTCTACGCGGGCGGGGTCACCGGCCACTTCACCGGCTCCGGCTGGGACGCGGCCCGCTGGGCGGTGACCGTCCTGGCGGTCCTCGTCCTCCTCGCCTCCACCGCCGTCGCCCTCGTCGTCGCCCGGGCACGTCCGGCCGCCACACCGACGGTGGAGCTCGCCGAGACCGCCGCCCCCGACCTCTACCGGCTCGTCCGGGACCTGGCCGACCGGCTCGACGTCCCGGCGCCCGCCGCGATAGCCCTGACCCCGGACTGCGACAGCTGGCTGGAGGACCGCACCCACCGGGCCCACCGCGCGCTGCGCACCTCGGGCGGCGAGGGGGAGGGCGACGGCGCCCCCGTCCTCGTCATAGGTTCGCCCTTCCTGTGGTGGATGCGCGTCGGCGAGCTGCGGGCGGTCCTCGCCCCGGTCGTCGCCGGTACGGGCCCCGCCTCACAGCCCGACATAGCCGCGGCCCGCCGCTTCGTCCGGGGCCTGGACGCCGCCGTGGCCGTGCCCGGGACCCCCGGTCTCGACCCGGTCCGCCGACTCGGCGCGGGCGCCGTCGGGCAGGTTGCCCGCGTCCTCCTCCGCGCCTGCCGCGGGCACGCCGCGGAGATGGAGCGCGGGGTCGCCGTCGCCGGCTCCGAGCGCGCCCAGGCCGTGGACTACGGCGTACGGATCGTCGCCCAGGAGCAGGTCGGCCTGGCGTACGCGGGCTGGGACCGGCTCCTGACCCGGGTCGCGCTGCCTGCCTGGCGGATGGGCCGCTGGCCCGCCAAGCTCGACGCCGGCGTGGTCTCCGCCCTGACCGAGCTCTCCCGCCGCGACCGGCTCGCGGACGGCTTCTCCTCCCGGCTCGGCGAGCGCCCCGCCTGCGACCTCCTGGAGGAGCCGGGCGCGGTCGACGAGGCCACCTCGCTGCTCGCCGCCCGTCTCTTCCACGGCGGCCCGGCCGAACCCGGGCCGGACTGGTCCCCGGTGGAGTGGAGCCAGTACCCGGAGGAGGTCGTCGACAGGAAGTGGCGCACCGACGCGGCCCGGCTGCACCGGGTCCTCGACGGCCTCGGCCTGGCGGATTCCGGGGCAGGGGGCGGGGGAAGCGAGGGCGTCGCCGACGGCCCGACCCTGACCCGGGTGATCGCCCACCTCTCCACGGAGCCGGGGAAGCCCACCGACACGGATGCCGCCGACGCCGCCGCCGACGGGGCAGCCCTTGAGGCCGCGCCCCAGGAGCACTCGTTCCCGGTGGACGACGCCCACCTCACAGACGCCGCCACCTCCACCGCGACCGACGCCGCCACCGACACCGCGACGGCGACGGATGCCAACGCCGACACCGACCTCGACACCGAGGAAGACGAAGAGCCCGTCAACCCCGCCGCCGAGGCGCTCGCCGGCGCCCTCAGCGCGCTCCTCGCGCGCGAGGAGGCAGCCCGGGAGGCCCGCGTGGCCGCCACCGCTCTGACCGCGGAGGCGGAGGCCCGCAGCGCCGAGAAGGACGACCGGCACTCCGGCCCCACACACCCCTTGGTCGTCAGCGGCCCGGACGGCCCGCTGCCGCTGTTCCCGCTCCAGCCGCCCCGCTCCGGGCGCGACCTGCTCGCCGACCACGTCACAGCGATGGTCTGCTGTGCGGCCGTGGACACCGCCGAGGCCACCCCCGGCCTCGACTGGCTCGACGGTCCCGCGCTCCTCGTCGGCGGCGAGCGGGCGACGGACCTCGGCCCCCGTGTCCTCGCGCTCGTCGAGGACGGCGACCCGGAGCCGCTGCGGGTCTGGCTGGCTCGTACGGGGGTGCGCCCCGAGAAGCCCGTACGCCTGGTCTGAGGCCTCCGGGAAAGCCCGGAAGGGGCCGGCCCGCCATGGAGCCGTCCCGCCGGCCGTCCGGGGTCGACCCGCAAGCCGCCAGGGAGCCGTCCCGCAAGCGTCCCGGGACCCGACTGGCGGGCCGTCCGGAGAGGCCCTGGAGATCACTTCTTTCGGAGCCCCGCCTTCCACTCTCGTCAATTCACGACGAACGGTGACGGAGTGCGTGCGTTATGTGATGTGCTGGAGACCGCCACTGACAGAGGCACGATCCAGAAGCCCGAACCAGGGGCACGGGCCGACACGAGCCGGCAGAAGCAGACAGGCACTGACCAGCCGATCCGGGGGAGTCGAGGGAGGGGCGCAGCATGGGGGCGGATCAGATCAGACGGTGGGAGTCGGGTGCGCTCGCGCACGCCGTCACCGATCCCTTCGGCCAGGGCCCCTTGCCCTGGCTGCGCGGCTCCGAGAACTACTTCGACGACACCGGTCAGATGGTCCCCTGGTACGCGGACGAGATCCTGGCCCGGGGCGGCAGCGGCGGCCCGCGCACGGCCGACGACGTCCGGCGTCAGATCAAGGGTTTCGCCTCCGACGGAGCCGTGGCACCGGGCGAGTCGATCGACTTCCACATCACGGTGGACCCGCCGCAGCAGTTCTCGGTCGACGTCTACCGGATCGGTCACTACGGCGGCGACGGCGCCGCGAAGATCACCACGAGTCCCCGGCTCTCCGGGATCGTCCAGCCTGCCCCGCTGACCGCCGACCGCACGGTCTCCTGCCACCACTGGTGGCAGTCCTGGCGGCTGCAGGTCCCCAGCTATTGGTCGATCGGGGCGTACGTCGCGGTCCTCACCACCGTCGACGGCCACCGCTCGCACATTCCCTTCACGGTCCGCGACAACCACCCGGCCGATCTCCTCCTCGTCCTACCGGACGTGACCTGGCAGGCGTACAACCTCTATCCGGAGGACGGCCGCACCGGCGCCAGCCTTTACCACGCCTGGGACGAGGAGGGCCGGCTGCTCGGCGAGCAGGACGCGGCCGTCACCGTCTCCTTCGACCGCCCGTACGCGGGTGCGGGGCTGCCGCTCCACGTCGGGCACGCCTACGACTTCATCCGCTGGGCCGAGCGGTACGGATACGACCTGGCGTACGCCGAGACCCGCGATCTGCACGCGGGCCGGGTCGACCCGAGCCGCTACCGGGGCCTGGTCTTCCCCGGCCACGACGAGTACTGGTCGGTGCCGATGCGCAAGACCGTCGAGCTCGCCCGCGACCAGGGCACGTCCCTGGTCTTCCTCTCCGCCAACACCATGTACTGGCAGGTGGAGTTGGGTCCTTCGCCGTCCGGGGTGCCGGACCGGCTCCTCACCTGCCGCAAGCGCCGCGGCCCCGGCCGGCCCGCGCTCTGGCGCGAGGTCGACCGGCCCGAGCAGCAGCTCCTCGGCATCCAGTACGCGGGCCGGGTGCCCGAACCGCACCCGCTGGTCGTACGGAACGCCGAGCACTGGCTCTGGGAGGCCACCGGCGCCGGTGACGGCGACGAGCTCCCCGGCCTGGTCGCGGGCGAGGCCGACCGCTACTTCCCGCGGACGGCGCTCCCCGAGCACCAGGGCCGCATCCTGCTCGCCCACTCGCCCTACCGCGACGGTGAGGGGGCGCTCCGGCACCAGGAGACGAGTCTCTACCGGGCGCCTTCGGGTGCCTGGGTGTTCGCTTCCGGGACCTTCGCCTGGTCGCCGTCGCTCGACCGGCCGGGCCACGTCGACGCCCGGGTCCAGCGCGCCACCGCGAACCTCCTCGACCGGATCTGCAAGAGGGACTGAGCGGGGGGTCACAGTGCCTGGCGGCGGGGGCCGCCCGGATGTGCGAGAGAATCGGACACGCTCCTGGATCAACCTACGCGGAGGAACCGTGTCCGGATTCGTAGAAAAGCCCGAGCCCGTTCAGGTCCCGGGCCTCACCCATCTCCACACGGGCAAGGTGCGCGACCTGTACCGGAACGAGGACGGGGACCTCGTGATGGTGGCGAGCGACCGCATGTCCGCGTACGACTGGGTGCTGCCCACCGAGATCCCCGACAAGGGCCGGGTCCTCACCCAGCTCTCCCTGTGGTGGTTCGACCGGCTCTCCGACCTGGTCCCGCACCACGTGATCTCGACCGAGCTGCCGGCCGGCGCCCCCGCCGACTGGGCGGGCCGCACCACGGTCTGCAAGTCGCTGAACATGGTGCCGGTCGAGTGCGTGGCCCGCGGCTATCTCACCGGCTCCGGCCTCCTCGAGTACGACGAGTCCCGCACGGTCTGCGGCCTCGCGCTCCCCGAGGGCCTCGGCGACGGCTCCGAGCTGCCCGCCCCGATCTTCACTCCGGCCACCAAGGCCGCGGTCGGCGACCATGACGAGAACGTGTCGTACGAGGAGGTCGCCCGGCAGGTCGGCGCCGAGACGGCCGCGCTGCTGCGCCGGACGACCCTCGCCGTGTACGGCAGGGCCCGGGACATCGCCCGTGAGCGCGGGATCATCCTCGCGGACACCAAGTTCGAGTTCGGTTTCGACGGGGAGACGCTCGTCCTCGGCGACGAGGTCCTGACCCCGGACTCCTCGCGCTTCTGGCCGGCCGACCAGTGGGAGCCGGGCCGCGCCCAGCCCTCGTACGACAAGCAGTTCGTCCGGAACTGGCTGACCTCCCCGGCCTCCGGCTGGGACCGCAAGAGCGAGCAGCCCCCGCCGCCGCTCCCGCAGGAGATCGTGGACGCCACGCGCGCCAAGTACCTGGAGGCGTACGAGCTGCTGACCGGCAAGTCCTGGTCCGACAGCTTCTGAGTTCCCCGGCCTGTGTCCCCCGGCACTCGTGCCGGGGACACAGGCCGCGAGACACGGGATACGAGAAAGCCCCCGGTCGATTCGACCGGGGGCTTCTTCATGGAGCGGACGACGAGATTCGAACTCGCGACCCTCACCTTGGCAAGGTGATGCTCTACCAACTGAGCCACGTCCGCATGCGCCGTAGCGCGAAGCCAACTATACCCATCCTTTCGCCTGTGCGAGACGCACTGCCGCATGCCGGTTCTCGGCACCGAGCCTCGCGGCCGCCGAGGAGAGGTGGTTGCGGACGGTTCCGGGGGAGAGCGAGGCGCGTCGGGCGATCTCCCCGACGGGTGCCCCGGCGGGGGGAATTCGAGTATCCCGGCCTCGCGGGCGGTCAGTGGGGAGTCCCTGGCGGCGATGGCGTCGGCCGCCAACTCCACGCCCGCGTAACGGATTTCGGCATCCATGGTGCGGGTGATCTCGGCGAGTCGCTGGGCACTGACGGTCTTCGGGACGAAGTCGCGGACGCCGTCCGAGAGGGCCCGCCCGAGGCGCCAGGGACGGCCGTGCCCGGTCACGATCATGGTGCGGCAGCAGGGCGGTTCGCCGCGCAGGACTGTGGCGACCCTCACACTGTCCGCGCCCGGCATCTGCAGATCGAGCACGGTGACGTCGGGGCGATGGGCGCGGGCCATGGCGAGCGCCTCGGGCCCGGTCGCGGCCTCGGCGACGGCGAGATCGTCCTCGGGGCCGAGCAGCGGGGCGACCGCCCACGGATCAGATGCCCGGGCCTCGACCTGCCCGACGAGGTCCAGGGCGGGGCGGGGGTGGGTGGTGCAGCCTGCCCACATCCCTACGGTTTCGGCCACGGTCGGTTCGGAGGGTGAAGCCGCCCTCCTGGAGCATCACGCCGATCCGGGGGCGGACGGCGGCCCGGGGGCGGTACGGGTCGTGGCCGAGGACGCGGGCGGTGCCGGCACTCGGGACGGCGAGGAGTTCGAGGAGTTCGACGGTGGAGGTCTTCCCGGCGCCGTCGGTGCCGAGGAGGGCGGATCTCGCCGCACTGGACGGTGAAAGGAGATGCCGCGGACGGCCTCGAAGTCGCCGGAGTGGCCGCGGCGGAGGCCTTCCGCCACGATCGCGGGGGTCGCGGGCGTCGCGGAGACCGCAGGGCTCGCGCGGGTCTTGTGTCCAGGCTCCCGGCGGCGCGGGCCGTCCGGCAGTGCGCGCTGTCACCACCCGCTTCTGACACATGTCATGGGGGTGGCGGGAGTCGGGAGGAGGCGGAGCTCCTGGAGCTGTGGGGCTCCTGGAGTTCCTGGGGAAACGCCGAAGGCCCCGGTTCCAGAGAACCGGGGCCTTCGATCTGGAGCGGACGACGAGATTCGAACTCGCGACCCTCACCTTGGCAAGGTGATGCTCTACCAACTGAGCCACGTCCGCATTGCTGCCGCTCAGCTCTCACTGGGCGGTGCGAGCACCACTCTACCTGATGCACCGGAGTGCTCGGTCTTGCGATGCAGAGCGGGTGACAGGAATTGCACACTGCGCCTTCCCCCTGGAAGGGGGATGTTCTGCTACTGAACTACACCCGCACGCTGCGTGAGGTGGGGCTTTGCGGCCTCGCCCCTCGGCGTGTTCCAGACTTTAGCGGATCATGGGGGGTGCAATGCAAATCGGCTCGCCCGCCGCGTCGGCGGCCGGGGGGCCGGCCCGCTCAACTCGCGGCGCGGAAGGCCTCGTAGACCCGCTTCGGGATGCGGCCCCGGGCGGGCACCTCCATCTTGTTGGACTGCGCCCAGGCGCGGACCGCCGCCGGGTCGGGGGCGAGGGAGGTGTGGGTGTACGACTCCAGGGAGGCGCTCCGGCCGGTCACGGCCTTCGCCGGCAACTTGCGTCCTGCGGCGAGGTACGGGGCGAGCGCCTTGCGGAGTTTCTTTGCATTGGCAGCATTCAGGTCGATCTCGTACATCTTCCCGTCGAGGCCGAACGCGACCGTTTCAGCCGCTTCTCCGCCGTCCATGTCGTCGGAGATTGTGACCACCACACGCTGAGCCACGGATATCGGTCCTTTCCTGCGGCCGGCGCCGCAGAGGGGGCGCTTGTGACGCCTCTGACGTGCGGCGATGCCGACCGTACGGCTGTGCCGCGACAATGCTGATTTCTTCTCGATTCCTTTGTACAGCGATGGGCGTCGCATTGTGAAGCCCTGGCAATTGTTTCAGCGTGTCCCGGTGCAATGAGGTCCGCAATATTTCACTCGAATTTTGCGCGGGTGTGCTCGGGCGGGGGTGTGGGCTGTGATCCCTGGTGGGGTGGCGCCGTGGCCTGGCTTTTGTAGGATCCTTCAGATCTCTACCCGCGTAGAATTTGGAGACAGGTACGCTGAGGGAACCGCCCACGCAACACACCACCGGGAGTGCCAGTGGCACGCGTCGTAGTCGACGTCATGCTCAAGCCGGAGATCCTCGACCCTCAGGGGCAGGCGGTGCAGCGTGCACTGCCCCGCCTGGGATTCGCCGGAATCGCCGACGTCCGTCAGGGGAAGCGTTTCGAGCTGGAGGTGGAGGGACCGGTCGACGACGCCGCCCTCGCCCGCATCCATGAGATGGCCGAAACCTTCCTTGCCAACACTGTGATCGAAGACTTCATCGTGAAGGTGGAGTCGTGACCGCACGCATCGGCGTCGTCACGTTCCCCGGAACGCTCGACGACCAGGACGCGCTGCGTGCCGCCCGCCTCGCGGGCGCCGAACCCGTATCGCTCTGGCACCGCGACAAGGACCTCAAGCAGGTCGACGCCGTGGTCCTGGCCGGCGGTTTCTCCTACGGCGACTACCTGCGGGCCGGGGCCATCTCCCGCTTCTCGCCGGTGATGGAGACGATCATCGAGCAGGCGAAGGCGGGCATGCCCGTCCTCGGTATCTGCAACGGCTTCCAGATCCTCACCGAGGCCCATCTGCTGCCGGGCGCGATGCTGCGCAACAACCACCTCCACTTCATCTGCCGCGACCAGAAGCTGCGGGTGGAGAACGCGGAGACCGCCTGGACCTCGGACTACACCGAGGGCCAGGAGATCGAGGTCCCGCTCAAGAACATGGACGGCCGGTACGTCGCCGACGAGCGGGTGCTCGACGAGCTGGAGGCCGAGGGGCGGGTCGCCTTCCGCTACCTCGACGTCAACCCCAACGGCTCGCTGCGTGACATCGCGGGCATCACCAACGCCGCGGGCAACGTGGTCGGCCTCATGCCGCACCCCGAGCACGCCGTCGAGCCGCTCGTCGGCACCGGCAAGACGGACGGCCTCGGTTTCTTCACCTCGATCCTCAAGAAGCTGGTCAACGCCTGATGAGCCTCGACACCGTCAAGCACGCGAGCGAGACGCCGGACAGCGAGCAGCCCTGGAAGGAGCTCGGCCTCAAGGAGGACGAGTACGCGCGCATCCGCGAGATCCTGGGCCGCCGTCCCACCGGCGCCGAGCTCGCCATGTACTCCGTCATGTGGTCCGAGCACTGCTCCTACAAGAGCAGCAAGGTCCACCTGAAGCAGTTCGGCGAGAAGGTCCCCGAGAACGACGCCATGCTCGTCGGCATCGGTGAGAACGCCGGCGTCGTCGACGTCGGCCAGGGGTACGCGGTCACCTTCAAGGTCGAGTCGCACAACCACCCCTCGTACATCGAGCCCTACCAGGGCGCGGCCACCGGCATCGGCGGCATCGTCCGCGACATCCTCGCCATGGGTGCCCGCCCGGTCGCGGTCGTCGACCCGCTGCGCTTCGGCGCGGCCGACCACCCCGACACCAAGCGCGTGCTGCCCGGCGTCGTCGCCGGCATCGGCGGCTACGGCAACTGCCTCGGCCTGCCGAACATCGGCGGCGAGGTCGTGTTCGACGAGTGCTACCAGGGCAACCCGCTGGTCAACGCCGGCTGCATCGGCGTCATGAAGCACGAGGACATCCACCTCGCCAAGGCCTCCGGCCCCGGCAACAAGGTGATCCTCTACGGCGCCCGCACCGGCGGCGACGGCATCGGCGGCGTCTCGGTCCTCGCGTCCGAGACCTTCGACGACACCAAGCCGACCAAGCGCCCCGCCGTCCAGGTCGGCGACCCCTTCCAGGAGAAGCTCCTCATCGAGTGCACCCTGGAGATCTTCAAGGAGAAGCTGGTCGCGGGCATCCAGGACCTCGGCGGCGCCGGGCTCTCCTGTGCCACGTCCGAGCTGGCCTCCGCCGGTTCCGGCGGCATGCGCGTAGAGCTCGACCGGGTCCACCTGCGCGACGCGACCCTCTCGCCCGAGGAAATCCTCATGAGCGAGTCGCAGGAGCGCATGTGCGCGATCGTCGAGCCCGAGCACGTCGACCGCTTCCTGGAGATCTGCGAGAAGTGGGACGTCATCGCGGTCGTCATCGGTGAGGTGACCGAGGGCGAGCGTCTGGAGATCTTCTGGCACGGCGAGCAGATCGTCGACGTGCCGCCGCGCTCCGTCGCCCACGAGGGTCCGACCTACCACCGGCCGTACGCCCGCCCGGAGTGGCAGGACGCGCTCCAGGCCGACGACGCCGGCAAGCTGCCCCGGCCGCAGTCGGGCGAGGAGCTGAAGGACCAGGTCCTGAAGCTGGTCTCCTCCCCGAACCAGGCGTCGAAGTCCTGGATCACGGACCAGTACGACCGGTTCGTGCAGGGCAACACGGTCCTGGCGCAGCCCGAGGACGCGGGCATGGTCCGTATCGACGAGGAGACCAACCTCGGCGTGGCCATGGCGACGGACGGCAACGGCCGGTACGCCAAGCTCGACCCGTACACGGGTGCGCAGCTCGCGCTGGCGGAGGCGTACCGCAACGTCGCCGCCTCCGGTGCGAAGCCGCTGGCCATCTCGGACTGCCTGAACTTCGGTTCGCCCGAGGACCCGGCCGTGATGTGGCAGTTCGCCGAGGCCACCCGTGGTCTCGCGGACGGCTGCCTCCAGCTCGGCACCCCGGTGACCGGCGGCAACGTCTCGCTCTACAACCAGACCGGTGAGGTCGCGATCCACCCGACGCCGGTCGTGGCCGTCCTCGGTGTGATCGACGACGTCAACCGCCGTACGCCGATCGCCTTCGCGGAAGAGGGCCAGCTCCTCTACCTGCTCGGCGACACGCGCGAGGAGTTCGGCGGCTCGGCCTGGTCCGAGGTCATCCACAAGCACCTCGGCGGTCTGCCGCCGGCCGTGGACCTCGACCGGGAGAAGCTGCTCGGCGAGATCCTGATCTCGGCCTCGCGCGACGGCATGATCGACGCCGCGCACGACCTGTCCGACGGCGGTCTGGTCCAGGCGGTCGTCGAGTCCTGCCTCCGCGGTGGACACGGCGCGCGCCTGGTCGTTCCGGAGGGCCTGGACGCGTTCACGTTCCTCTTCAGCGAGTCGGCCGGCCGTGCGGTGGTGGCCGTTCCGCGCAGCGAGGAGCTCCGCTTCACCGACATGTGCGGTGCGCGGGGTCTGCCGGCGGCGCGGATCGGTGTCGTCGACGGAGACGCGGTCGACGTCCAGGGCGAGTTCGCGCTCTCCCTGACGGAGCTGCGCACGGCGCACGAGGCGACGATTCCGGGCCTGCTGGCCTGATCCGAAGCACCGGGGAGGCCCCCGTCCGGACCGCAAGGTCCGGGCGGGGGCTTTCGCGTTTCTCTCCTGCAGGAGATTACGTAAGTACGTAATCTCGATGGTATGGAGCTGGACGAGCGGGTCGCCGCGCTGGAACGGCGTATCGCGGCACTGGAGAGCGCGGCCGAAAGCGCGGCCGACAGTGCGGAGCGCCCCGCGCCCGAGGTCACCGGCAGCCCGCTCTGGGCGCTCGAAAGCCTCAAGGCGCAGCTCGCGGCGGACACGGGGGACCGGGGCGAGGACGGCGCGGTCGTCTTCACGGGATCGGTCAGGCTGCCGACCCAGGAGCGGTACGAGTGGCAGCTCGGCGCCTTCACCGGGCAGCTGTTCGAGGAAGACTGGGCGGACGCCGCCGAGTCGTTCGCCGCGCTCGGACATCCCGTACGGCTCCGCCTGCTGCGGGAGATCCTCGGCGGCCGGCGCACCGCCGCCGAACTGGCCGAGCTGGAAGAGACCGGCACGACCGGCCAGATCTACCACCACCTGCGCCAGCTGACCGGCGCCGGCTGGCTCAGGACCGTCGGACGCGGCCGCTACGAGGTCCCGGGAGCCCGGGTCGTCCCGCTCCTGGTGGTCCTCACCGCGGCCCGGCCGTGACCGACACCACGACGGCCGGCCGGGAACTGGCCCGGTGCGGGAACTCGGGCAACTCCACCGAGCCGCACGTGCACTTCCAGCTGATGGACGGCCCCGACCCGGACACGGCGAGCGGAGTGCCGTTCACCTGGCGCGGTGTCGGCGTACCGAAGAACGGCGAGACGTTCGAGGTGCCCCGCGACGCGGTCTACTCGGCCTGACCCCAGAAGGAGTCGGCGACGTCGATGTCCTCGACGCACTCGTCGATGTCGGAGATCTTGCCGCCGATGATGGTGAAGACGAGAGCGCCGTTCATCTCGATGCCCATGCCCTTGTCCTCGCGGGTGGCGAAGAACCGGTTCGCCGCCACGGCATGGCCGCGGCCGTCGACGGAGACGCTCTGCAGTTCGACCCGCATCTCGCCGCGGGTGAGTTCGAACATCTTGCGGTACATGTCGAGGACGTTGTCCCGGCCCTTGATGTGCCCGGATATCTGGCTCTCTCCGGGCGAGTGGTGCGTACAGTCCGCCGTCATCAGCTCACCGACGGCCTCCATGTCTCCTTTGGTCCACGCGTCGAAGCCCCGGCGGACCAGGGCGGCGTCAGGGTGCTCAGCCATCGCTCATCGACCCCTCTCGGTCGAACAGGTGCGCTGCCGGAAGCCCTCCCCCCTCCAGTCTCCGACTACCCTCGCCCCCATGCCACCGGCCAAGAAGCGCACCCGCCGCTACGACTCCGCCAAGACCAGGGCCGCCGTGCTCGCCCAGTTCGCCCACGTGCGGCAGGCGGTCGTGGCGCTCACGCCCGAGCAGCTCGACGGGCCGACCCGGCTGGGGGAGTGGACGGTACGGGACCTGGCCGCGCATCTGACGATGGTGCTCGCATCGACGGCCCGGAAGCTCGGGGAGCCCGAGCCGGCCCGACGGGAACTCGCTCTGCTCGACTGGCCCCTGGCCACGGCGACGGAGGCGGCGAGCATCGACGAGGACACCCGGGCGATCGACACGGCCGACCTGCCGGCGCTGTTCGCGGAGACGGCGGCGCGGTACGAGGCGGCGCTCGCGGGCGTCTCCGACGAGCGGCTGGTCCCGACCCGTTTCGGTGCGATGACCGTCGGCGAGTTCCTCGTCACCCGGACCGTCGAGCTCGTCGTCCACACGGACGACCTCAACGCCGCGACCGGCGCAGGCGTCCCCTACGACCGGCAGGCCCTCGCCGCCTGCACCCGGTTGCTCGCCGACGCCCTCGCGGCGAAGGCCCCGGGCGGGGCGGTCGAGGTGCGGATCCCGCCGTACGCGGTGGTGCAGTGCGTGGAGGGCCCCCGGCACACCCGGGGCACCCCGCCCAACGTGGTCGAGACCGACCCGCTGACCTGGATCCGCCTCGCGACCGGGCGGGCGGAGTGGGTGACGGAGCGGGACGAGGCCCGGGTCGGCGCCAGCGGCGAGCGGGCCGACCTGAAGGACCTCCTGCCCCTGATGGGCTGAGATTCCCGTACGGGCCCGGCCCCGGCGGAAACCGGCCGCGGAACCGACTTCCGCCCCGGACCGTCCCACCGCCATGCAGACGCAGACGCAGCGCACCCTCGCATCCGCCGCATCCGCCGCCGCCCTGGCCCTCCTCCTCGCCGCCTGCGGCACGGAGGGAGGCAGCACGGGAGCGGGCTCCGGCTCCGACACCGTCTCCCCCGACCTGCCCGTCGCCGGCACCCACTGGACGATCGGTGCCGTCACGGTCGACGGCCGCAGGTCCGCCGCCCCGGACGGCGCCCGCGTCGAGTTCGGCGCGGACGGCCGCGCCCGAGGCAACAGCGGCTGCAACACCTTCGGAGCGACCGTCGCCGTGAAGGGGGACACCCTGACCGTCTCCCCGCAGGAGATCACCGAGATGGGCTGCCCCGAGGACCGGCAGCGCTTCGAGACGGAGCTGGTCAAGGCCTTCACCGGCCCGCTCAAGGGGAAGCAGGAGGGCGAGGCCCTCACCCTGACGTCCCCGGACGGCCGCAACGGACTGGAGCTGACCGCGGAGGCGGACCTCCCGCTGCGCGGCACCACGTGGAAGATCGACGGGCTGATCTCGGGGGACACTGCGTCCTCGCTGCCCGCCGGCAGCGGCGACAAGGCCCGCCTCGTCCTCGGCGCGGACGGCCGGGTCAGCGGAAACCTGGGCTGCAACAACTTCGCCGCGACCGCCCGCGTCGAGGGGAAGACGCTCACTGTCGAGGGTCCGGCGGCGACCACCCGGATGATGTGCACCGGCCCGCAGATGCAGCTGGAGACCAAGCTGTACGAGCTCCTCGACGGCCGGCTCACCTATCGCCTGGACCACCGGACGCTGACCCTCACCAATGCCGAGGGCGAGGGCCTGGGGGCGACGGCGGACACCGCGACGACTGGCGGAACCTCCGAAGGAGCAGGCGGAACGGGCGGCCAAGAGCCCTCGGCGTCCCGGTGAACGAGCCCGTCCGGGGTGCCCTCCGTCACATCGCGACGGGGCTTGCGTCCTGGTACGAGCGTCCGCTCGGAGGGGTTCGGGGGCGAGAATCCCTTACCGTGCCTGCCTCGTAGCCCCCTCCAAGCCGGAGATGATCATTTCGTGCGATCGTACGAGCAGGGCGGACCCCGCATTTCCTCAATTCGGACCAGTGGTCGAGCCCGTCTACACTCGGAAACGTGCCACGTGGTGACGGTCGACTCAATCACGACCTGCTTCCCGGTGAGAAAGGCCCCCAGGACGCTTGTGGCGTCTTCGGTGTCTGGGCTCCGGGTGAAGAGGTCGCAAAGCTCACGTACTTCGGGCTCTACGCCCTCCAGCATCGGGGCCAGGAATCCGCGGGAATCGCGGTCAGCAACGGCTCCCAGATCCTCGTCTTCAAGGACATGGGCCTCGTGTCCCAGGTCTTCGACGAGACCTCTCTCGGTTCCCTCCAAGGTCATATCGCGGTCGGTCACGCCCGCTACTCGACCACCGGGGCCTCCGTGTGGGAGAACGCGCAGCCGACGTTCAGGGCAACCGCCCACGGCTCGATCGCGCTCGGCCACAACGGCAACCTGGTGAACACGGCGCAGCTCGCCGAAATGGTCGCCGACCTGCCCAAGAAGGAAGGCCGCAGCACCCGCGTCGCGGCCACCAACGACACCGACCTGCTCACGGCGCTCCTCGCCGCCCAGGTCGACGACGAGGGCAAGCCGCTCACCATCGAGGAAGGTGCCGCCAAGGTCCTTCCCGATGTCCGGGGCGCCTTCTCCCTCGTCTTCATGGACGAGCACACGCTCTACGCGGCCCGTGACCCGCAGGGCATCCGCCCGCTGGTCCTCGGCCGCCTGGAGCGCGGCTGGGTGGTCGCGTCCGAGTCCGCCGCCCTCGACATCTGTGGCGCCAGCTACGTTCGCGAGGTCGAGCCGGGCGAGATGATCGCGATCGACGAGAACGGCATCCGTACCTCGCGATTCGCGGAAGCGAAGCCCAAGGGCTGTGTCTTCGAGTACGTGTACCTGGCTCGCCCGGACACCGACATCGCCGGCCGGAACGTGTACCTCTCCCGCGTGGAGATGGGCCGCCGCCTGGCGAAGGAGGCGCCCGTCGAGGCCGACCTGGTGATAGCGACGCCGGAGTCCGGCACCCCGGCCGCGATCGGCTACGCCGAGGCCTCGGGCATCCCGTTCGGCGCGGGCCTGGTGAAGAACGCCTACGTCGGGCGCACCTTCATCCAGCCCTCGCAGACCATCCGCCAGCTCGGCATCCGGCTGAAGCTGAACCCGCTCAAGGACGTCATCAAGGGCAAGCGCCTGGTGGTCGTCGACGACTCGATCGTCCGCGGCAACACCCAGCGCGCCCTCGTCAAGATGCTCCGCGAGGCCGGCGCGGCCGAGATCCACATCCGGATCTCCTCGCCGCCGGTGAAGTGGCCCTGCTTCTTCGGCATCGACTTCGCCACCCGCGCGGAGCTGATCGCCAACGGCATGTCGATCGAGGAGATCGGCAAGTCGCTGGGCGCGGACTCGCTCTCGTACATCTCGATCGACGGGATGATCGAGGCGACCACGATCCAGAAGCCGAACCTCTGCCGTGCCTGCTTCGACGGCGAGTACCCGATGGAGCTGCCGGACCCCGAGCTGCTCGGCAAGCAGCTCCTGGAGACCGAACTGGCCGCGGGTCCCGCCGCCACGGCGGCCTCCGACGCGCTCCGCCGTCCGTGAGCACGGTCGCCCGTAAGACCCCGCTGCAACCGCAGTACGACACGAAAGTTCCCAGCCATGCCTGAGACCACCGGTGCCAGCTACGCGTCCGCGGGCGTCGACATCGAAGCGGGTGACCGCGCTGTCGAGCTCATGAAGGAGTGGGTGAAGAAGACGCAGCGCCCCGAGGTCCTCGGTGGCCTCGGCGGCTTCGCCGGCCTCTTCGACGCCTCCGCCCTCAAGCGCTACGAGCGTCCGCTGCTCGCCTCCGCCACCGACGGCGTCGGGACGAAGGTCGACATCGCCCGCCAGATGGGCGTGTACGACACGATCGGCCACGACCTGGTCGCGATGGTCATGGACGACATCGTCGTCTGCGGCGCCGAGCCGCTCTTCATGACCGACTACATCTGTGTCGGCAAGGTCCACCCGGAGCGGGTCGCCGCCATCGTCAAGGGCATCGCCGAGGGCTGTGTCCTGGCCGGCTGCGCGCTGGTCGGCGGCGAGACGGCGGAGCACCCGGGCCTCCTCGGCCCGGACGACTTCGACGTCGCCGGCGCGGGCACGGGTGTCGTGGAGCACGACCGGCTGCTCGGCCCCGATCGCATCCGTACGGGGGACGCGGTCATCGCCATGGCCTCCTCGGGTCTTCACTCCAACGGGTACTCGCTCGTCCGGCACGTGGTCTTCGACCGCGCGGGCATGACCCTCGACCAGCGGGTCGACGAGCTGGGCCGCACGCTGGGCGAGGAGCTCCTGGAGCCCACGAAGATCTACTCGCTCGACTGCCTGGCCCTCACCCGGACCACGGACGTCCACGCGTTCAGCCACATCACGGGCGGCGGTCTGGCGGCGAATCTGGCCCGGGTGATCCCGGACGGCCTGCACGCCACGGTCGACCGTTCGACCTGGGCGCCGGGCGCGATCTTCGACCTGGTCGGCAAGGCCGGTCAGGTGGAGCGCCTGGAGCTGGAGAAGACCCTGAACATGGGTGTCGGCATGATGGCGGTCGTGCCGGCCGAGTCCGTGGACGCGGCCCTGACGACGCTGGCGGACCGGGGCGTCGAGTCCTGGGTCGCGGGCGAGATCACCGAGCGCGGCGCGCACACCACGGGCGCGGAGCTGGTCGGGGACTACGCGAAGTAGTTCTCACGGGTACGAGGTGACGGGGCGCTCCTGAGGGGCGCCCCGTTCGCGTCGCAACCAGCGCGTCGGGCGGGTCGTGCCGAACGACTTCGGTCGTGTCGTACGAGCCCCGGCGCCGCCCGGACGCGGACAGCACAGAAACCCGGCCGGGTGATCCCGGACCGGGTTTCTGTGATGCGATTCAGAAGGTCAAGCGCGACGCGGGGACGCGCTCGGACCGGACTCGTCGTCCTCGTCCTCGTCGTCCTCGTTATAGAGATCCGCGTACTGGGCGTACGGGTCGTCTTCCTCGTCGTCGTCCTCGAACGGCTCGCCATTCGGCGGCTGGTTCGAAGTCGAAGCGCCCAGCTCATTGGCCAGACGCGTCAAGTCTGTCCCGCCGCTGCTGTACTTCAGCTGGCGGGCGACCTTGGTCTGCTTGGCCTTTGCCCGGCCGCGCCCCATGGCTCGACCCCCTCGGTGACGGGGCTCGGTGGCCCCAGAGTCTTGACACGCGTTCATGATTCGGAACGGACTCTCGACAGAGAGACCGGTCCGTAGGGCTTCAACGGTACCTGTTTCCGCGGGTCTACGGTACGCCGCGCGCATCACATACCCCGGTACAGAACCATCGAGGTGCCCTTTCCTCGCTGGTCAATCGCGATTTTAACCTCTTCTTGAGGGCCGACCCGCCGAGGGGCGTGAGCGAAGTCTCCCCGTGGTCGCTCCGTGGCCCTCCCACGGACTCCTCAGGGTCACCCCGGCGACGGGTCGGTCCCGGTGCGGCTCAGGCGCGTCGCGCGTCCGCCATGCGCTGCTCGGCGATCCGGTCGGACGCCGCGGCCGGCGGAATCCCATCGGCCTTCGCACGTGCGAAGATTTCGAGCGTGGTGTCGAAGATCTTCGTCGCCTTCGCCTTGCAGCGGTCGAAGTCGAAACCGTGCAGCTCGTCGGCGACCTGGATCACGCCACCGGCGTTGACCACGTAGTCGGGCGCGTAGAGGATCCCGCGCTCCACGAGGTCCTTCTCGATGCCCGGGTGGGCGAGCTGGTTGTTGGCCGCGCCGCAGACGATGCTCGCGGTGATGAACGGGACGGTCTCCTCGTTCAGGGCGCCGCCGAGCGCGCAGGGCGCGTAGATGTCGAGACCCTCGACGCGGATCAGCGCCTCGGTGTCGGCGACGACGGTGACCTGCGGGTGCTTGTCGGTGATCCGGCGCACCGACTCCTCGCGCACATCGGTGATCACGACCTCGGCGCCGTCCTCCAGGAGGTGCTCGACGAGGTAGTGGCCGACCTTGCCGACGCCCGCGACGCCGACCTTGCGGCCGCGCAGGGTCGGGTCGCCCCAGAGGGTCTGCGCGGAGGCGCGCATGCCCTGGAAGACACCGAAGGCGGTGAGGACGGAGGAGTCGCCGGCGCCGCCGTTCTCGGGGGAGCGTCCGGTCGTCCACTTGTTCTCGCGGGCGACGACGTCCATGTCGGCGACGTAGGTGCCGACGTCGCAGGCCGTGACGTACCGGCCGCCGAGGGAGGCGACGAAGCGCCCGTAGGCGAGGAGGAGCTCCTCCGTCTTGATCTTCTCCGGGTCGCCGATGATGACGGCCTTGCCGCCACCGTGGTCGAGACCGGCCATGGCGTTCTTGTACGACATGCCGCGGGCCAGGTTGAGGGCGTCGGCGATCGCCGCGGCCTCGGTGGCGTACGGGTAGAAGCGGGTGCCGCCGAGGGCGGGGCCCAGGGCGGTGGAGTGGAGGGCGATGACGGCCTTGAGGCCGGTGGCGCGGTCCTGGCAGAGCACGACTTGCTCGTGGCCACCCTGCTCCGAGTGGAACAAGGTGTGCAGTACATCAGCAGGAACGCCGGTCACATCGGTCACGGTGGTGACTCCCAAGTACGAAGCGGCGGTTGCGGACCTCCCTAGGGGTGGGGGAGGACCAGTTCGGCAAGAGAGTAAGTCCTACCTGGGCGTAGATCGGCAGCAGTGCTCAGGATCACCCCCTCCCGGAGTACCTCCGTGGAAGGATTCGCGACATGTCGGTCGCTTCCTCGGTCCTCATCCCCTACGCGTCCTATCTGCGGGTGTACGAGCCGCTGGCCGCTTTCCCCGAGCCGGAGCGGACCCACTGGGCCCGGTACTCCCGCCTGCCGCGCACCCCGGGGGCGCAGGAGGAGCTGCGGCGCTCGCTGGCCGACCTGCTGCCCACACCGCCGGTCCCGGTGCCGGTCCACGAGAGCGGGGAGGCCTTCGTCGCCCATCTGGACGGGGTGGTGGTGATCTGTCCGTGGCGGACCCGGCTGCGGGGGTGGCTGGCGCTCCAGGAGCTGTCCGGCCAGTTCCCGGAGCCGGTGCTCGACGCGATGCTGCCGCCGGTCGTGCGCGTCCAGGTGGAGAGCGACTACGAGCGCTGGCTGAGCAGGAACCCGGACGCGCGTCCGTGGATCCGTACGGCGGTCTGGCAGGTGCCGCTGCGCTGGTTCGCGCTCTTCGGGGACGAGGACCGGGAGTACGAGCCGGGGGAGCGGCCGTCCGCCGCGGGCGCGGACGGCCCGTCGGGTGCGGCCGGTGCGGGCGCGGGCGGCCCGGGTGCGGCCGGTGCGGGCGCGGACGGTGCGGGGAAGGCTCCGGTGCTGCGCTACCGGACGACGATGGCGCAGGCGCGCCGCCGTCTCGCGCGGGCGCTGCGGGCGATGCGGGAGTCGATCGACGACGGTCCGATGACCGAGGGCCTGATCGAGGTGGGGCGCTGGCTGGAGGAGTTCCATCCGCGGGCGCTCGTGGAGCTGGACTTCGGCGGTCTGGTGCACGCGCTCCCGGAGGAGTGGCTGGCGGCGGACCGGTCGGCGGCGCAGCTGGCGGAGGGGATCGCGGCGCTGCGGGCCGGCGACGGTGAGCGGGCGAGCGACGCGTACGGGCGGCTCGCGGAGCGCTGGCGGGCGGTCAGGGATCTTCGCTTCGCGAATTGACATCAGTCGGGCATCTTCGTCAGGTCGGTATCGACAAGACATGTCCGACGGGTGTAAATGATCTTCAGGGTTGTCCGGATACCGCCTGCCCGGTTTTGAATGCCGGGTGGTGTCGGGCCTTTCGGCACCCGCTGGGCGGGGACGTTGGTCCCGATCCGGGCCTTTGGCTCAAGCGTGACGGACAGCACGTAACGCACCCTTGCGTCGATCACCCACCCTCGTGCCAAAATAGGACAAGGAGTCCGGGGAGGGTTCCTTCCGTCCATCTATGGGCGGAACGCTCAGCATTGCACTCTATGGGGGGTCTGAGGACTCCTGATCGCTCTGTGACTGATCGTCACAGTGGCGTGACTGTCCGTTATGGCATGGTCCATCGACTTCCGCCGCTGATGAACACCTGCGAGGGCAATTCCATCGGTTTGGCCGACGTGGCTGGACGGATGGTGTAGTTGTAGTGCCGAGGACAAGCCGTTCGTCCTATAACCGACTCGGCCCGCTTCTGCCATTTCGGGCAACGCGGGTCAAGGTGCAGAATTTAGAGGAAAGAACCGAGATGGTTCGGTTCTCCCGAGGAGGCCGCTCATGACCGCTCGCACCCCTGATGCCGAGCCGCTGCTGACCCCTGCCGAGGTTGCCACGATGTTCCGCGTGGACCCGAAGACGGTGACCCGTTGGGCGAAGGCCGGGAAGCTCACGTCCATCCGCACCCTGGGTGGGCATCGCCGGTACCGCGAGGCCGAGGTCCGCGCTCTGCTGGCGGGTATTCCGCAGCAGCGCAGCGAGGCCTGAGGTCGCGCAAACACCCCGTAGTACCCAGCAGTACCCCGTAACACCGGGCCTGTCCGGATCCCCCAATCCGGTCGCCCACACCTAGCTCTGCCGACGGATTCCTGCCCCAACAGGCCTTCGTCAACGATCGCGCTGGACTCCGCCGGGTCTAGCGCGATCTTCTTTTGTGTCCGGCGCCACTCTTCGGAGGGTGGTGCAATTGCACATATTAAATCGGGCTGGTGTAGGGAGGGTGTAAGTGAAGCGGTTTCTGAAACTGCCTCAGTGACTCCCGTCACACTGGCGAACTCTTGCCAAGGAACAGCCTCCCACTTCGCGGAACGGCCTCAACCCGCCGTTGGTCATGGGTCGGTGGGACTTTCGTCCCCGCTGCCGTCCGCCGGCCGCTCGGGCTCTTCCCCCGGCCTCTCGGCCCCGTCCGGCCCTTCCGGTCCTTCCGGTCCTTCGTCGGGCTGCTCGGGCTCCGGTTCCGGTCCTTCGTCCGGCCCCTCGGGCTCCGGAAGGTCCATGGAGAGCCGCAGGAGGCGATGGCAGACCACGCAGTGGCGGGTGAGGTGTCCGTACCGGGACGCGGCCGCCAGATGGGCGCGCAGCAGTGCTCTCGTCTCGTGCCGTGCTGCGGACGCCGCGGCCATGCGCGCCACCTCCGGTGTGGGCCCCCGAATCCCTGATGTCCGGGGTACCGGCGGGCCTGTGGCCCCGTCAAGACACGGGAACACAAAGAAGGGCCCGCATCTCACGATGCGGGCCCTTCCTCAAGGCGAACCTGACGGGACTTGAACCCGCGACCTCCACCTTGACAGGGTGGCGAGCTAACCAACTGCTCCACAGGTCCTTGCTGTCAGCCCCTCGTAAGTGGCTGCGAGGAACACTGTACAGCAGGTCAGCGGTCCGGTCGAACGCACCGACGGCGACGCTCCGCTACGGGGCCGCCGCGTCGATCGCCTTCACGATCCGCTTGTCCGAGATCGGGTACGCCGTGCCCAGCGCGTGCGCGAAGTAGCTCACCCGCAGCTCCTCGATCATCCAGCGGATGTCGGTGACCTCGGAAGGCACCGGGCGGCCCTTGGGGAGCTGCTCGAGCAGCCAGGCGTACTCGTCCTGCATCTCCTGGACCTTCTCCATCCGGGTGGTGTCCCGCTGGACCCCGGTCGGCATCTGCTGGAGCCGCCGGTCCACCGCCACCAGATAGCGCATCAGGTCCGGGAGCCGCTTCAGGCCCGTACGGGTGACGAAGCCCGCCGGCATCAGCCAGGCCAGCTGGGCGCGCACGTCGGTCAGGTTGTTGATCAGCGCCAGGCTGTTCGTCGACTTCAGCCGGCGCTCGCACGCCTGCCAGGCCGCCAGGATCTGCTGGACCTGGCCCACCGTCCGTACGGTCGTGTCCACCAGGTCCGCGCGGACCTTGTCGAACAGCTTCCGGAACGACTCCTCGTCCCAGGCCGGACCGCCGTGGTCGGTGATCAACCGGTCGGCCGCTGCGGTCGCGCAGTCGTCGAAGAGCGCCTGGATCGAGCCGTGCGGGTTCGACGACAGGGCCAGCTTCTGCTGGTTGGTCAGCTTGTCCGAGGCGAACTTCGCCGGGTTCACCGGAATGTTCAGCATGATCAGCTTCCGGGTGCCCCGCCACATCGCCCGCTCCTGCTCGGCCTCCGTGTCGAAGAGCCGTACGGCGACGGTCGCGCCCTCGTCCACGAGCGCCGGGTACGCCTTGACCGGCTGCCCGCCCCGCTTGGTCTCGAAGACCCTCGTGAGCGTCCCGATCGTCCAGTCCGTGAGCCCCGTGCGCTCCAGGGAGGGCCCGGAGCCGTCCGGACCCCCGGTCGCCGCCGCGGCGGCCTGTGAGAGGGCCTTGCGGGCCTTCGGGCGCAGCCGCAGCCGCAGCGTCTCCAGATCCTTGTCCTCGGCGAGCTTCCTGCGCCGCTCGTCGACGATCCGGAACGTCACCTTGAGGTGCTCGGGGACCTTGGCCCAGTCGAAGTCGTCGGCCGTCACCGGCACGCCTACCATCCGCTGGAGCTCGCGGGCGAGCGCCCCCGCCAGCGGCTCCTGCACGGGCACGACCGCGTCGAGGAAGCGGGAAGCGAAGTTCGGCGCGGGCACGTAGTGGCGGCGGATCGGCTTCGGCAGGGAGCGGATCAGCTCGGTGACGACCTCGGCCCGGAGACCGGGGATCTGCCACTCGAAGCCGTCGTCCGTCACCTGGTTCAGGACCTGGAGCGGGACGTGGACGGTCACACCGTCGGCGTCCGCGCCGGGCTCGAACTGGTACGTCACCCGGAACTTCAGCGGACCCTGCCGCCAGGAGTCCGGATAGTCGTCCTTGGTGACCCCGGCGGCCTTCTCGTTGATGAGCATCTCGCGCTCGAAGTCCAGGAACTCCGGCTCGTCATGGCGCTTGTGCTTCCACCAGGAGTCGAAGTGGGCCCCGGACACCACGTGTTCGGGGACGCGCTTGTCGTAGAAGTCGAACAGCGTCTCGTCGTCGACCAGGATGTCCCGGCGCCGCGCGCGGTGCTCCAGCTCCTCGACCTCGGTGAGGAGCTTGCGGTTGTCCGCGAAGAACTTGTGGTGGGTGCGCCAGTCGCCCTCGACCAGCGCGTTCCTGATGAACAGGTCGCGGGAGACCTCGGGGTCGATCCGCCCGTAGTTGACCTTGCGGTCGGCGATGATCGGGACGCCGTACAGCGTCACCTTCTCGAAGGCCATCACGGCCGCCTGGTCCTTCTCCCAGTGCGGCTCGCTGTACGTCTTCTTCACCAGGTGCTGGGCGAGCGGCTCGATCCACTCGGGCTCCACGCGCGCGTTGACCCGGGCCCAGAGGCGCGAGGTCTCGACCAGCTCGGCGGACATGACGAAGCGCGGGGGCTTCTTGAAGAGCGCGGAACCGGGGAAGATCGCGAACTTGGCGCTGCGGGCGCCCAGGTAGTCGTTCTTCGCGCCGTCCTTCACGTCCTTCATGCCGATGTGCGAGAGCAGACCGGCGAGGAGCGAGATGTGGACGGACTGCTCCGGCGCGTCCTCCTCGTTCACATGGATGCCCAGCTGCTTCGCCACCGTCCGCAGCTGCGCGTAGATGTCCTGCCACTCGCGGATGCGCAGGAAGTTCAGGTACTCCTGCTTGCACATCCGGCGGAAGGAGCTGGAACCGCGCTCCTTCTGCTGCTCACGGACGTACCGCCACAGGTTCAGGAAGGCGAGGAAGTCGCTCGTCTCGTCCTTGAACCGGGCGTGCTGCTGGTCGGCCTGCGTCTGCTTCTCCGCCGGCCGCTCGCGCGGGTCCTGGATGGAGAGGGCGGCCGCGATCACCATGACCTCGCGGACACAGCCGTTCTTGTCGGCCTCCAGGACCATCCGGGCGAGCCGCGGGTCGACGGGCAGCTGGGCGAGCTTCCGCCCCTGCTGGGTGAGCCGCTTCTTCGGATCCTTCTCCGCCGGGTCGATCGCGCCCAGCTCCTGGAGGAGCTGCACGCCGTCCCGGATGTTGCGGTGGTCCGGCGGGTCGATGAAGGGGAACTTCTCGATGTCGCCGAGACCGGCCGCGGTCATCTGGAGGATGACGGAGGCGAGGTTCGTACGGAGGATCTCGGCGTCCGTGAACTCCGGCCGCGTGAGGAAGTCGTCCTCCGAGTACAGCCGGATGCAGATGCCGTCGGAGGTACGGCCGCAGCGGCCCTTGCGCTGGTTGGCGCTGGCCTGGCTGACCGGCTCGATCGGCAGCCGCTGCACCTTGGTGCGGTGCGAGTAGCGGGAGATGCGGGCGGTGCCCGGATCGATCACGTACTTGATGCCGGGGACGGTCAGGGACGTCTCGGCGACGTTCGTCGCGAGGACGATGCGGCGGCCGGAGTGCGCCTGGAAGACCCGGTGCTGCTCGGCGTGGCTCAGCCGGGCGTAGAGCGGAAGGACCTCGGTGTTGCGCAGCTGCCGCTTGAGCAGCGCGTCCGCGGTGTCACGGATCTCGCGCTCACCCGAGAGGAAGACCAGGACGTCGCCGGGGCCCTCGGACTGGAGCTCGTCGACGGCCTCGCAGATCGCGGTGATCTGGTCCCGGTCGCTCTCCTCGGACTCCTCTTCGAGGAGGGGCCGGTAGCGGACCTCGACCGGGTACGTACGGCCGGAGACCTCGACGATCGGGGCCTCGCCGAAGTGGCGGGAGAAGCGCTCCGGGTCGATGGTCGCCGAGGTGATCACGACCTTGAGGTCGGGGCGCTTCGGGAGCAGCTGGGCCAGATAGCCGAGCAGGAAGTCGATGTTGAGGGACCGCTCGTGGGCCTCGTCGATGATGATCGTGTCGTAGGCGCGCAGCTCGCGGTCCGTCTGGATCTCGGCGAGCAGGATGCCGTCCGTCATCAGCTTCACGAAGGTCGCGTCGGGGTTCACCTGGTCGGTGAAGCGGACCTTCCAGCCGACGGCTTCGCCGAGCGGGGTCTTCAGCTCCTCGGCGACCCGCTCGGCGACCGTGCGGGCGGCGATCCGGCGGGGCTGGGTGTGCCCGATCATGCCCCGGACGCCCCGGCCGAGCTCCAGGCAGATCTTCGGGATCTGGGTGGTCTTTCCCGAACCCGTCTCACCGGCGACGATCACGACCTGGTGGTCGCGTATCGCCTCCAGGATCTCGTCCTTCTTCTGCGAGACGGGCAGCTGTTCGGGATACGTGACCGCGGGCACGCGGGAGGCGCGCCCGTCGACGCGCTCCTTGGCCTTGGCCGCCTCGACGGCGATCTCGTCCAGGACGGCCGCGCGGGCCTCGGGCTTGCGGATGCGGCGGGCGCCTTCGAGACGGCGGCCGAGCCGGTGGGAGTCCCGCAGCGAGACCTCGGCCAGGACGGACTGGAGGGCGGCGAAGGAAGTAGACATACGGAATCCAGGATCGCACCTGCGGCCGAGAAGCGGCGAACCGATTTACGAGTGGCGTCCCTGGTGCCCCGCGCGCGGCTTCCCGGTGACGGGTGGCTTCCGGGTGCGGGGTGGTGGGGTGCGTACTATTTCGGGCACGTCGACCGGACCGGAGAGGTTTCGCATGTTCCGCACCACCCGTGTGCCGGCGGCGTTCGCCGCGCTCGTGGCGCTGGTCCTCGGACTCCTGGTGTGCGGTGCGACGACGGCCACGCCCGCGGGGACGGCCCCGGTCGTCCTGGGCGCCGCCGTACCCGGCTGCGACCCGGGCCATCCCGTCGACGAGGGGGCCGCCGGTCCCGTCGTACCACCGCGCGCGCATGCCTTCGCGGAGCTGCTGCCGGCCCTGGCCGCCGACCGGACGCCGTGCGGCGCCCGGGAACAGGATCCGGCCGGCCGGGGCGTGTCGGCGGGACGGGAGCCACCCGCGCGCGTACCTCTGTCTCCCGTGGAGCTGTCGGTCCTGAGGGTCTAGACGGACGGCCGTCCTCCGCCGTTCTCTTCCCCCTGTCTCTCTCCTCAGGAGCGCTTCCGCATGTCCAGGTCCAAGCCGATCGCCATCGTCTCCGGGGTGGCCGTCGCCGCCGTCCTGCTCGGCGTCGTCTCGTACACCGCCACCCGGCCCGCGTCCCCCGGCGCCGCGGGTTCCTCCTCCGTCGCCGAGGTCTCCGCCGACCCCTCGGCCGGCGTCTACGCCGAACTGGAGGCGTACGCCCGCCGCGACGCCTCCGACAAGCTCGCCCTCGGCCGCGCCGACGCGCCCGTCGTGCTCATCGAGTACGCCGACTTCAAGTGCGGCTACTGCGGGAAGTTCGCCCGGGACACCGAGCCGGTCCTGGTCGAGAAGTACGTCGACAACGGCACCCTGCGCATCGAGTGGCGGAACTTCCCGATCTTCGGCGAGGAGTCGGAGGCGGTCGCCCGCGCGTCCTGGGCCGCAGGGCAGCAGGGCCGGTTCTGGGAGTTCCACAAGGCCGCCTACGCGGAGGGCGCCAAGGAGAAGGGCTTCGGCAAGGACCGGATCGCGGCCCTGGCGAAAGAGGCGGGCGTCCCCGACGCGGCCCGGTTCGCGAAGGACAGCGAGGGGGCGGCGGCCCGCGCGGCCGTGAGCGCGGACCAGGAGCAGGGCTACTCCCTCGGCGCCACCTCCACCCCCTCCTTCCTGATCAACGGCCGGCCGATCGCCGGCGCGCAGCCGCTGGAGACGTTCACGGAGACGATCGAGGCGGCGGCCGAGGCGGCCAGGGCGGCGAAGACGGCCGAGCCGACCGGCGGCGCCACGAAGCCGGGCTCGGACTCCGCGCGGTGACCTCCGGCATCGGCTACTTCGCCGCCTTCCTCGGCGGGCTGCTCGCGCTGCTCAGCCCGTGCAGCGCCCTGCTCCTGCCGGCCTTCTTCGCGTATTCGATCGACACGCGCGCGAAGCTGGTCGCCAGGACCGGCATCCTCTACGCGGGCCTGGCGACCACCCTCGTCCCGCTCGGCGCGGCCGGCTCCTTCGCGGGCCGGCTCTTCTACGGCCACCGGGACCTGCTCGTCACCGCCGGCGGCTGGCTGATCATCGGCCTCGGTGTCCTGCAGATCCTCGGCCTGGGCTTCGCCTCCCGGCGGATCGCCGAGGCGAGCGGCCGGATCCGGCCCACGTCGGCGCTCTCCGTCTACGCCCTGGGCCTGGTCTACGGCCTCGCGGGCTTCTGCGCGGGCCCGATCCTGGGCAGCGTCCTGACGGTCGCGGCGCTGAGTGGCAGCCCGGCGTACGGGGGACTGCTCCTCGCCGTGTACGCGCTCGGCATGGCCGTTCCGCTGTTCGTGCTCGCGCTGCTCTGGGAGCGGTACGACCTGGGCCGCCGGTCCTGGCTGCGCGGCCGGCCGCTGCGGGTGGGGCCCCTCATGCTCCACTCGACGTCGCTGCTCTCGGGCCTGTTCTTCGTGGCCCTCGGGACGCTCTTCCTGGTCTTCGACGGGACGACCGCGCTGCCGGGCCTGCTGTCGGTGGACGACTCGTTCGCGGTGGAGCAGCGGGTGGCCTCGCTCGGCCGGGCGGTCCCGGACTGGGCGCTGCTCCTCGCGGTGGTGGCCGTGGTGGCGCTCGTGCTCGCGCTGCGGGCGAGGCGGGGGAGCCGTTCGGGGGAACGCGAGGAGGTCTGACGGTACGGGGAGGGGGCGCCGGCCTCCTCCCCGTACGCATCTCCGCGTGCAGACATACGACGAAGGCCCCGTTCTTTCGAACGGGGCCTTCTGTTTGTGGCTGGGGCCGGGGTCGAACCGGCGACCTATCGCTTTTCAGGCGATCGCTCGTACCAACTGAGCTACCCAGCCACGAAGCTGTTTCCAGCTTCAGCGACTCTGACGGGACTTGAACCCGCGACCTCCACCTTGACAGGGTGGCGAGCTAACCAACTGCTCCACAGAGCCAAGCTTGTGCGCGATCACTAGTCTCGCACACGGTACTGCGTGCCCCCAACGGGATTCGAACCCGTGCTACCGCCTTGAAAGGGCGGCGTCCTGGGCCACTAGACGATGAGGGCTAGAGGCTCACCTGGGCGCTTCGCAGCGCGTCGGGGACGTGAGAAGCATATGGGATGCCGGGCGCTATCGCCAAAACGGTTTCCGGCGGGGGGACAATGGGCGCGTGCTGGAGATGACGCGCGAGGAGTTCGAAGAGCTGGTCGCCGAGGCCCTGGACCGCATTCCGCCGGAGCTGACGCGGCTGATGGACAACGTCGCGGTGTTCGTGGAGGACGAGCCCGCCGCGGACGATCCCGAGCTGCTCGGGCTCTACGAGGGGACGCCGCTGACCGAGCGCGGTGAGTGGTACGCCGGTGTGCTGCCGGACCGGATCACGATCTACCGGGGGCCGACGCTGCGGATGTGCGAGTCGCGCGAGGACGTGGTCGCGGAGACCGAGATCACGGTGGTGCACGAGATCGCCCACCACTTCGGCATCGACGACGAGCGGCTGCACGCGCTGGGCTACGGCTGAGTGGGCCCCGGGCATACGCCCGGGCCCTCTCGGGCGTGTCCCTTGTGGCGCCGGGGGAGTTGGGCAGGGCAACGCGTTCCGTTCCTGCCTGTCGTGTCCTGGAGGTGCCCCCGTGCGCCATTTGCCCACCCGTGCCAGATGGGCCGCCGCCGCGCTGGCCGTCGCGGCCTGTGCCGGTCTGAGCGGCTGTATGAGTGTGAGTGACGAGGGGGCGAAGCCGGCGCCCGGCGCGTCCGGCGGGAAGCGGGGCGTGGCGACCGATTCCGGGGGCGGTGCGGCCGGGGAGTCCGGCGGTGACGCGGGTTCGTGGAACGGCCGGCCGGGCGCCGGAGGCCCCGACGTGACCGGCTCCGGTACGGAGTCCCCGGTGCCGAGCGGCTCCCCCTCGGGCACGGCGAAGCCCTCCCCGGGCGCGGTGCTGCCCGTGGAGGGTCCGGGCGGCCCCGGCGGCCCGTCTGAACCGCAGCCGACGGGCGGTCAGGACGGCCCGGGCGGCGGCTCGGGCGGTTCCGCCGGGAACGGCGGCAGTGGGGGCGGGAACGGGGGCGGCGGCAATGGCGGCGGGGCGAACGGCGGCGGCTCCGGCGGTCCGGGCGGCGGGGGCACGCCCACACCGGAGCCGACCGCGGAGCCGACCCCTGAGCCGACGCCCGAGCCGACCACGGAGCCCACTCCCGAGCCGACGCCGGAGCCGACCTCCCATCCGACCGATCCGCCGTCGCCCGGAGCCGACACCCAGATGGGTGCGATGCGCGCGGCGGACGGGCCTGGCGCGCCCCCGGAGCCGGTGGCGTCTCCGCAGGTCGGACCGGTGTGAGGGAGTCCGATTTGCCATAGGTGGGGGAGGGTGCGTATGGTGGTAGATCGTTTGATCCCATTGCCCGGCGCCGACACAGAAGAGCGCCGTGTGGCGCGTACTCTCCCTAGCCGTGGCTGACCGCATTGAGGCGGTCGTTTGCGAAATCACGGAGTTGACGGGCGCGTGCCGAGACTCCGGAAGGTTTCGCATTTCGCATGTCCATTTTCAGTTCTGATCACGCCGTCATGCCCGAGAACGACGAGATCGTCGAGGCCGTAGAGGCCGCGGAGATCACTTCGATCGTCGAGATCGACGCCGACGACATCGTCGAGGCCGTCGAGGCCCTCGACATCGACACCGACGCGGACGACTCGCTCGACGAGCCCGCCGAGCCCACGATCACCTTCGGCGACCTCGGTCTGCCGGACGGCGTCGTGCGCAAGCTCGCGCAGAACGGTGTCACCACCCCCTTCCCGATCCAGGCGGCGACCATCCCGGACGCCCTGGCCGGCAAGGACATCCTGGGCCGTGGCCGTACCGGCTCCGGAAAGACCCTCTCCTTCGGTCTGCCGCTCCTGGCCGGTCTGGCCGGCGGCCACACCGACAAGAAGAAGCCCCGCGGCATCATCCTCACGCCGACCCGTGAGCTCGCGATGCAGGTCGCGGACGCCCTCCAGCCCTACGGCGACGTGCTCGGCCTCAAGATGAAGGTCGTCTGCGGCGGTACCTCCATGGGCAACCAGATCTACGCCCTGGAGCGCGGCGTCGACGTCCTCGTCGCCACCCCGGGCCGTCTCCGCGACATCATCAACCGCGGCGCCTGCTCCCTCGAAGCCGTCAAGATCGCCGTCCTCGACGAGGCCGACCAGATGGCCGACCTGGGGTTCCTCCCCGAGGTCACCGAGCTGCTCGACCAGATCCCCGGCGGCGGCCAGCGCATGCTCTTCTCCGCCACCATGGAGAACGAGATCGGCACCCTGGTCAAGCGCTACCTGACCGACCCCGTCACGCACGAGGTCGACAGCGCCCAGGGCAACGTCACGACCATGACCCACCACGTCCTCGTCGTGAAGCCGAAGGACAAGGCGCCGGTCACCGCCGCCATCGCCGCCCGCAAGGGCCGCACGATCATCTTCGTCCGTACCCAGCTCGGCGCGGACCGCATCGCGGAGCAGCTGCGCGACGCCGGTGTGAAGGCCGACGCGCTGCACGGCGGCATGACCCAGGGCGCCCGTACGCGGACCCTGGCCGACTTCAAGGACGGCTACGTCAACGCGCTCGTCGCGACCGACGTCGCCGCCCGAGGCATCCACGTCGACGGCATCGACCTGGTCCTCAACGTGGACCCGGCCGGCGACCACAAGGACTACCTGCACCGCTCGGGCCGTACCGCCCGTGCCGGCCGCTCCGGCGTCGTGGTCTCCCTGGCCCTGCCGCACCAGCGCCGTCAGATCTTCCGTCTGATGGAGGACGCGGGCGTCGACGCCTCGCGCCACATCGTCGGTGGTGCCGGCGCGTTCGACCCCGAGGTCGCCGAGATCACCGGCGCCCGTTCGCTGACCGAGGTCCAGGCCGACTCGGCGAACAACTCGGCCAAGCAGGCCGAGCGTGAGGTCGTCGACCTGACCAAGCAGCTGGAGCGCCTGCAGCGCCGCGCCGTCGAGCTCCGCGAGGAGGCCGACCGCCTGGTGGCCCGCGCCGCCCGCGAGCGTGGCGAGGACCCCGAGGCCGCTGTCGCCGAGGTGACCGAGGCCGCCGAGGCCGAGGTCGCTGCCGCCGCCGTCGAGGCCGAGCGTGCCGCCCGCGCCGAGGAGCAGCGCCGCGAGGAGCGCCCGGCCCGCGACGAGCGGGGCAACTACGAGCGTCGTGACCGTGGCGGCTTCAACCGCGACGACCGCGGTGACCGTGGTGGCTTCCGTGGTGGCGACCGCGGCGGTGACCGTGGTGGCTTCCGCCGCGACAACGACCGTCCGTCGGGTGGTTTCCGTCGTGACGAGCGTCCGTCGGGTGGCTTCAACCGCGACGACCGCGGCGGCCGTTCTTTCGAGCGGTTTCCGTCGTGACGAGCGTCCGTCGGGTGGCTTCAACCGCGACGACCGCGGCGGCCGCTCCTTCGAGCGCCGTGACGACCGTCCGGCCGGCGGCCACCGCGGCAGCGACCGTCCGTTCAACCGCGACCGTCGCGACGACCGCCCCGCCGGCGGCTTCCGCCCGGGTGGCGGCGACCGTCCGTACGGCCGTCGTGACGACCACCGCGGCACCGGCTCGACCGGCTCGACCGGTGGCTCCTTCGGCCGCCGCGACGACAAGCCGCGCTGGAAGCGCAACGGCTGACCCCACGTAGCAAGCTGAGCAGGGCCCGTACGACACTTCGGTGACGTACGGGCCCTGCTGCTTTGAACGAGTTCGAAATCGCTTTCGACAGGCAGGGGGCGGCTGTTAGCATCGGCCCACTCGCATGGGGGCGGTGCGGCCGGGGGGCCGCGAACCTACTGTTCAGCACGAGCGCCACCGTCTTCCCCATGCCTCTACATTGATCCTCAGGGGAGGACCCGAGTGCCTCGTAGCGCTCTTCTACGCCATTCCATCGCGGCCGTCACCGCCGCGACCCTTCTCGCCGGCGTCGGCCCGCTGGCCGCGACGGCGACTGCCGCGCCGGTCACGGCCGACGCCGCCACCGCGTCGGTCGACCCGTGGGCGGCGTCCGTGCCACTGTCGGACGGCGCGGCCCTCCACAGTCTCCTGGACCTCAAGACGACCAAGGACGGGGCGGTCGTCGCCCTCTGGTACCGGCTCGCCGAGGACCGCAGCAAGAACGAACTCATCGCGTCGGTGCGCCCGGCGGGCAGTTCCGTCTGGGGCGCGGAGCAAATCCTGCGCACACTCCCCACCTGGCGCAGCTCCGCCGCGCTCACCGTCTCGGCGGACGGGTCCGTCACGGCGGCCTGGATGGAGTACCCGAACGACGGTGGGCCGGGTGACGAGAAGCCCGGCGGCTCGTTCCGGATGGTCACCCTCGCGGCCGGCGCCACGACGTGGTCCGACGTGTCGGACATCATGACCGACCCCGGCTGGGTGCACAGCGGGAGCCTGTCCGGTTCGCCGTCGGGCGAGCTCGTCGCCGTCTGGCAGGGAGTCTCGGCCGGGAAGGCCGGGTTGTACTCCTCGGTCCGCGCCGCCCCGGGCGAGGCCTGGTCCGAGCCGGTGCGGATCGACGAGCCCACGGCGGACGCGGGGCTCTCCTCCGCGCCCGAGGTGATCCACTCGGCGGACGGCACGACCACCGTGGCCTTCGTCCAGGCCGGTCCCGCGACCGGTGAGATCAAGGTTCTCGACCGGACGGCGGGCGGCACGTGGACCAAGCCGGTCACCGTCTCCGCCCCCGGGAAGTACGCCCACAACCCGAAGCTGGCGGTCGGCCGGGGCGGCCACGCCGCGCTGGTCTGGCACGAGCAGGACTCCCGGGAGTCCGGCGTCGGTACCGACGTGGTCGCCCAGCGACCGGCCGGCAGCCTGACGTGGAGCGCCGGGACGCCGGCCAACGGCTTCGACGGCGGTGCGTGGCGCAAGATCGCGGTCGGCCCCGAGGGCGACGTCACCCTGCTCGGTGTCACCTTCGTCGACGGCAGCGGTTTCATCGCGCGGACCACCACCCGATCTGCCGCCACCGGCACCTGGGCCGCACTGAAGACGATCTCCACGGGATACGTGCCCGACGACCAGTTCGACCTGACGGCGGGCCCCGACGGCGTCGTCCACGCCGTGTGGACCCAGGGCAACACGGACCGGAAGCTGATGACCTCCTCGCGGGTCGCCGGCGCCTGGTCCGCGGCCCCGACGCCGCTCTCGACCAACACCAGCGGCTACGCCCTGGGTCTGGTCACCGTCGACGCCGCCGACCGGCCCGTCGCCGTCTGGCAGCAGTCCAGCGGCGACCTGACCACCGAGCTGCGCGCGGCCACCACCGCCCCCGCGCCCGTCAAGCCGCTCCCCACGTGGCGGGACCACAGCGGTGACGGCAGGGGCGACCTGCTCGGGCTGACTCCGGCCGGTGCTCTGACCGTGCGTACGGGCTCGGGCGCGGGTGGCCTCGGGACCGGGGCCACGGCGACCGGATGGCCGGCGACGTCGACGGTCGTTCCGTTCGGCGACCTGTCGGGCGACCGGTGCAACGACCTGCTCGTGCGGAACGCCGCCGGGGTGCTGACGCGTCATGACGGCGGCTGCGGGACGGCGTTCGCGCCGGGCGGGCCGAAGCTCACCATCGGCACGGGCTGGAACGCCTACAACGCCCTGACCGCCCCGGGCGACCTGACCGGTGACGGCCGGACGGACCTGCTGGCGCGTACGCCCGGCGGTGAGCTGTTCCTGTACGAGGACGACGGCAAGGGCGCGTTCAAGACACGCGCGAGGATCGGTGGCGGCTGGCAGGCGTACAACGCGGTCGTCGGCGTCGGCGACCTGAACGGCGACAAGGCCGGCGATCTGCTCGCCCGGGACGCGGCCGGTGTGCTCTGGCGCTACCAGGGCAAGGGCGACGGCACGTTCGGCGCTCGCGTGAAGCTCGGCGGCGGTTGGCAGGCCTACAACTCCCTCGTGGGCGTGGGCGACTTCACCGGAGACGGCAAGGCCGACCTGGTGGCCCGCGACACGACCGGAACGCTCTGGCGTTACGCGGGGAACGGTGCGGGTGCGTTCGCCGGCCGGGCGAAGATCGGCGGCGGCTGGCAGATGTACAAGACGCTGTCCTGACGCGTGCTCCGAGCGCGGCTCGGGCCCGTCCTCCACGATGTCGCGGGGGACGGGTCCCGAGCCGTCCGCGTATACCCGATCGGTTCGGGGGATCTCTCGGGCTATGCTGCACGGGTGTGCTTGTCCACGGGCCGTTAGCTCAATTGGCAGAGCAGCGGACTTTTAATCCGTTGGTTGTGGGTTCGAGTCCCACACGGCCTACGTGTGGCAGGCGGGGGTTTCGGTCTCCGAGCTGCCGAGAATCGCCCCGACCGGTTTCGACCGGTCGGGGCGCTTCCGTATCCGGGACGCGGTGTGCGGCACCGTGGGCGAATCTGGTTCGTGGACGCTGAGCGTGGAGGTGGGGACCGTGACGGTGAACGGAGCGGGTGATCCGATGGGCCAGGCCCGGACGCTGGCGCGGTGGGCGCTCGGCGCCGCCGCGGCGGCGGTCGTGCTGCTGCTGACGGGGCTCGGCGCCGCCGGGCTGCTTGTCCTTCTGGCCGCGCTCGTGGGGCTCGTCTGTTCGGCCGTGGGCATCTGGTGGTTCCTCGCCCACCGCGGGCCGTTGCGGGTGTCCGGCGCCCTGCTGGCCGTCGGCGCGCCGCTCGCCGTCCTCGTCCTGTACGTCGCCTGGGGGCCCTGGCTGACCGGGCTCGGGGCGCTCGCGTCGTGGAGCGTGGCGCTGGTCTGCGCGCGGGCCGCCCTGCGCCTCATCCGGGACGTGAGCGGCGCGCCGGCGCGCCCGCGGCCGAAGCGGCGGTCCCGGCCGAAGCGGCCCGTACTGATCATGAACCCGAAATCCGGGGGCGGGAAGGTCGCCCGCTTCGGGCTCGTCGAACGGGCCGAGAAGCTGGGCGCGAGAGTCGTCCTCATCGACCCGTCCGTCGAGACCGATGTCGCCGCGCTCGCCCGTGAGGCCGTCGCCGACGGCGCCGACCTGCTCGGGGTGGCCGGCGGGGACGGCACGCAGGCGCTGGTCGCCGCCGTGGCCGCCGAGCACGACCTGCCCTTCCTCGTCATCTCCGCCGGAACCCGCAACCACTTCGCCCTCGACCTGGGGCTCGACCGCACCGACCCGGCGACCTGTCTGGACGCCCTCGTCGACGGCGAGGAACTCCGTGTCGACCTCGGCTCCGTGTCCGGGCGGGCGTTCGTCAACACCGTCTCGTTCGGTGTGTACGCCGATGTCGTCCAGCTCCCCGAGTACCGCGACGCGAAGGCCGGCACCGCCGTCGACGTCCTCCCCGATCTGCTCCAGGGCGGTGGCGGCGACCGTCTTGACGCGACCGCCGACGGCCTTCGGCTCCCCGCCCAGCAGGCCCTCCTCGTCAGCAACAACGCGTATGCCGCGCCCGATCCGTTCAGCGCCGTCGCCGCCCGGAGACCGCGCCTGGACGGCGGCGAGCTCGGGGTGATCGCCGTCCGGGTCGACGGGGCGGCGCAGGCCGCCGAGATGGCCGTACTGGGCACCCAGTCGACCGGGCTGAACGTCCTGACGGCCGCTCGGGTCGAGGTGACGGGGAAGGCCGCGGCCCCCGTGCCCGTGCCCCCCTCGGCCTTCGTCCCCGCGCCGGCCCGGGCCCCCGGCGCCCCCGGCACCATCGCCGTCGCCGTCGACGGTGAGGCGCTGACCCTCCCCACCCCCGTCGTCTGTACCCTGCGCCCCGGCGCCCTCCGGGTGCTCGTGCCGCGTCACCGGCCCGGCGTCATCGAGCCCCAGCCGCCCCTGGACTGGCGGCGCATCACCGAAATCGCCTTCCGGACCACTTCGAGGAGCAGCGGCTCATGACCCCCACCCCCACCCCCACCCCCACCACCAACCCCGTCCGGGCGGTCTTCCGGGACCTCCGCGCGATCGACGGGGCCGTCTACGCCGCCGTGGCAGCCACCCCCACGCCCACTCTCGACACGGGCTTCCGCAGGCTGTCGGGCGCGGCGAACCACTCCAAGATCTCGTTCACGGTGGCGGCCGGGCTCGCCCTGGTCCCCGGCGCGCCGCGCCGCGCGGCCCTGGCCGGCATCGGGGCCGTGGCCGTCGCCTCGGCCTCGGCCAACCTGCTGGGCAAGCGCCTCGTCCGCAGGCCGCGGCCGGACCGGGAGGCGGCCCGGGTGGTGGTGAGCCGCCATGTGCCGATGCCGGACTCGGCCTCCTTCCCCTCCGGGCACACCGCGTCGGCGGTGGCCTTCGCGACCGCCGTGGGGGTCGTCTTCCCGCCGGCCGCGGTGCCCCTGCAGGTCCTGGCGATGGCCGTGGGCTACTCCCGTGTCCACACCGGGGTGCACTACCCGGGCGACGTCGCCGCGGGCGCCGTCCTCGGCATCGCGAGCGCCGCCGTCTCCCTGACGGCCGTGGCCTCCTTGACGGCCGCCAGGGGGAAGTGACGGGGCGTCTCAGAACGTCGCGCGGGCCAGGTCCTCCTCCGAGAGGTCGAGCGCGGCGAGCCGCTCCGGGTCCGCCAGGATCTGGAGCTCGACGATCCGGTCCCCGGCGATCGTGAACGACATGAGGACCGTCGGACGGCCCTCGACGACCGCGACGAACGCGGGCGCGCCGTTGACCACGACGGGCAGCGCGGCCTGCCGGAACCTGGCGTACATGAGGGCCTGCGAGATGACGGCCTCGGCGCCCCGTACGACCTTGGAGACGGCCGCGAGCGTCCGTCCGCCGTCCGCGCGCAGCACCACGTCCGGGTCGAGGACGGCGAGCAGCCCCTCGAAGTCGCCGCCCTGCGAGGCGGTGAGGAAGGCGTCGGCGATCTCCCGCTGCCGGCGCGCGTCGGGCCCGGGAGCGGGGGTGGCGTCCTGCACCCGGCGGCGGGCGCGGCTGGCGAGCTGGCGGGTGGCGGCCGGGGTGCGGTCCACGATCCGCGCGATCTCGTCGAAGGAGACGGCGAACATGTCGTGCAGGACGAACGCGAGCCGCTCGGCCGGGCCCAGGGTCTCCAGGACGACGAGGAGCGCGAGGCCGACGGATTCGGTGACCTCGGCCGCGTGCTCCGGGTCCGTGGTGTCGGCGACCCGGACGACCGGGTCGGGGACGTAGTACTCCAGCGGGTCCTCGCGTCGCGAGCCGCGCGAGCGCAGCATGTCGAGGCAGACGCGGCCGACGACGGTGGTCAGCCAGCCGCTGAGGTTCTCCACCGCGCCGACGTCGCTGCGGTTGAGCTTGAACCAGGCCTCCTGGACGGCGTCCTCGGCCTCGCTGAGCGAGCCCAGCATCCGGTACGCCACCGCCCGCAGATGCCCCCGGTCGGCCTCGAAGCGGCGGGCCAGCAGGTCCTTGCCGTCGGTGTGGTTGTCGCGGTTCCGGTCCACTCGTCGATCTCCCCGTTCGCGTCCCGTCATGTCGTCATGACGGATCAAACCTCGTCGATGTGACGCCGTCTGTCACGCTCCGTCTGAAGGGGTATCGCCGGTCCCGGCGATTCCGGTACGTGAGATCCACGCCGCCTCGCTGTGAACGCCGGGGATTCACCGGTCGATGCCCCGGAGGGCCGTGGATCATCCCTTCAGCGCGATGATCATCATCCGTAGATTGATCCTCATGACGACGACAACTTCGCAGGTCAACGCCGTACTCCGCACCCCGCCGGCCTCTCCCGCCGCCGCTGCCGCGTACTTCTCCGCGAGTCTGGCCTTCCACGCCGATGTCTCCGACGTGGCCTCCGTGCTGGCCGCCTCGGCCGCCGACGGCACCGACCCGGGCTTCGTGGTGATCGACTCCCGTTCGACCGCCTCCTGGGACCAGGGGCACGTCCCCGGCGCCGTCCATCTGCCGACCGCGCTCATCCCCGAGCAGGCCGAGCGGCTGCTCGACCGGTCCGTGCCGGTCGTCACGTACTGCTGGGGCCCCGGCTGCAACGGCGCCACGCGCGCCGCGCTGGCCCTCGCGGAGCTGGGATTCCAGGTGAAGGAGATGCTCGGAGGCTTCGAGTACTGGGTGCGCGAGGGCTTCGCGTACGAGACCTGGGAAGGGCCCGCGGAGAAGGCCGCGGACCCGCTCACGGCGCCGGTGGACTCGGACGACTGCGGCTGCTGACGGAAATCGATTTCCGGATCGCCCCGGTCATGCCGTAGAGTCAGGTCTACCGACGCGGGGTGGAGCAGCTCGGTAGCTCGCTGGGCTCATAACCCAGAGGTCGCAGGTTCAAATCCTGTCCCCGCTACTCAGTAGCAACGAAGGCCAGAGATCGCCAAGAAGGCCGGCACCACCAGTCGCACCCTCCGGCACTACGGGGACCGCGGACTGCTGGAGCCGAGCCGGATCGGCGCGAACGGTTACCGGTACTACGACCAGGCGGCGCTCGTCCGGCTGCAGCGGATTCTGCTGCTGCGCGAGCTGGGGCTCTCGTTGCCCGCGATCGCCGAGGTCCTCGCGGGGCAGCGGGACACGTCCGCCGCCCTGCGCACCCATCTCGCGCTCCTGGAGCAGGAGCGTGAGCGCATCGGACGGCAGATCGCCTCGGTGCGGACCACTCTCCACAAGACCCAGAACGGAGAAGAACTCATGGCCGACGAAGTGTTCGACGGTTTCGACCACACGGTGTACGAGGAGGAGGTCACCGAGCGCTGGGGCCGCGACGCGTACGAGAAGAGCGACCGGTGGTGGCGCTCGCTCACCGACGCTCAGAAGAAGGCGTTCATGGACGAGCAGGCCGGCATCGCCCGCGACTTCGCGCAGGCGCTCCAGGACGGACTCGCCGCCGGCAGCGACGCGGTGCAGGAGATCGCGCGGCGCCAGGTCGCGTGGCTTTCCTCCACCACGACGCCGACGAAGGAGTACGTGATCGGCCTCGGTCGCATGTACGTCGACGACCCGCGCTTCACCGCGAACTACGACAAGCACCGTGCGGGCACCGCGGTCCTCGTCCGGGACGCGATGGAGATCTACGCGGAGCGGAACCTGTAGCCCGGACGCCCCGGCCGCCGGAAGCCCCGGCCGCCGCAGGTCCCGTCGCTGCCGGACGCCCCGGCCGCCGGAGGTAAACGGTGGCCGAAACCGCGCCTGTCACTTTGTGCACCCGCACTGCCTCACCGTAGTGTCACGCGCACCATGAGTGACCAGCGTGTGAGTGACGTACGCCGGCGGGCGCCCGCCGTCCTCGTCCTGCTCGCGCTCCTCGCCCTCCTCGTCAGCGTCTGCCACGGCTCGCACGGGCACCTGCTGCCGACCTCGGGCTCCGCGGCCGTCGCCTCGGCCCCCGCGCTGCCGCACGGCTGCGAGCGGTCCGGCGAGGCGTGGTCCTTCGACGCCCACCTCCCCACGCAGACCGCCGCCGCGCCCCTCGCCGCGCCCGACGCCGGCGGAGCCGTACTCCTGCCGTACGCGGCCGACCTCCGCACCGACCCCCGCGCGCGCTGTGTCCGGGGCAGGGCGGGACCCGGCCCCGAGCCGGGCCGGCTGTTGATCGCCCTCGGAGTGGACCGGAACTGAGCCGGGTCTCGCCCTCGCGTGACCAGGCCCCCTTCCGCGTACTCACCCCAAGGACGTCCCACCCGTGAACAACCTGCTGTCCGGCAGCCTGCCGCCCGTCGCCGAGCAGACCGTCGGCAACACCCCCGTCCTCCGCACGGACGACGGCTACTGGGCCAAGCTCGAAGGCTTCAACTTCGGCGGCATCAAGGACCGCGCCGCCCTCTACATGGTCGAACAGGCCCGCCGGCGCGGTGCGCTGCGGCCCGGCGCCCCGATCGTCGAGTCGACCTCCGGGACCCTCGGCCTCGGCCTCGCCCTCGCCGGGGTCCTCCACGGTCATCCGGTGCACGTCGTCACCGACCCCGGCCTCGAACCCATCGTCGAGCGGATGCTCGTCGCCCACGGCGCCCGGGTCCATGTCGTAACGGAGCCGAGCCCCCGGGGCGGCTGGCAGCAGGCCCGGATGGACCGGGTCGCCGAGCTGCTCGTGAGCCTCGACGGGGCCTGGTGGCCCGACCAGTACGGGAACCCCGACAACCCCGACGCGTACGCGGGGCTCGCCGCCGAGCTGTCCGGGCAGCTCGACCGGATCGACGTCCTCGTCTGCGCGGTCGGCACCGGCGGCCACTCGGCCGGGATCTCCCGGGCCCTGCGCGCCACCAGCAGCCCCGCGCTCGAACTCGTCGGCGTGGACTCCGTCGGCTCCACCGTCTTCGGCCTGCCGGCCGGAGAGCGGCTGATGCGCGGCCTCGGCTCCTCCATCCACCCGGGCAACGTGGACCACGGGGCCTTCGACGAGATCCACTGGGTGGGCCCCGCCGAGGCGGTACGGGCGGCCCGCAGGCTGGCCTCGCGTCAGTTCGCCACGGGCGGCTGGAGCGTCGGAGCGGTCGCGCTGGTCGCCGCGTGGCTGGCCAGGACCCGGCCGCGCGGGACACGGATCGCGGCCGTCTTCCCCGACGGGCCTCAGCGGTACTTCGACACCGTCTTCAACGACGAGTTCTGCGCGGCCCACGGTCTCCTCGACGGGCCCGTACGGGAGGATCCCGCGGGGTACGTCTCCGCCGACACGGTCAGCGGCTGGACCCGCAGGGTCATGGACCGGACGGGGTCGGCGCGTTGACCACGACGACAGCGCCGCCCGAGGGCGGCGTCTGGAAGCAGATCCGTACCTTCGAACCCGCCGTCCGGCTCCTCTTCCTCAACCAGCTCACCATCAACCTCGGCTTCTACATGCTCATGCCGTACCTGGCCGCGCACCTGGCGGACGGGCTCGGCATGGCGGCCTGGGCGGTCGGGCTCGTGCTCGGCGCCCGGAACCTCTCCCAGCAGGGCATGTTCCTCGTCGGCGGGGCGCTCGCCGACCGGTTCGGCTTCAAGCCGCTCATCGTGGCGGGCTGCGCCCTGCGGACGGCCGGCTTCGGGGCCCTCGCGTTCGCGCAGTCGCTCCCGGTGCTGATCGCCGCCTCGCTCGCGACCGGGCTCGCGGGGGCGCTGTTCAACCCCGCCGTACGGGCCTGCCTCGCGGCGGAGGCGGGGGAGGAGCGCCGGGTCCAGGCCTTCGCGCTGTTCAACGTCCACTACCAGGCGGGCATCCTGCTCGGGCCGCTCGTCGGGGTGGCCCTGACGGGGGTGTCGTTCCGGCTGACGTGCGTGGTGGCGGCGGTGCTGTTCGCCGGGCTGACCCTCGTACAGCTCCGGTACATGCCCGCACGGGGGGAGCGGCGGGAGCGGGACGAGGGAGGGCGCGGGCAGTTCCGCACGGTGCTCTCCCACCGCACCTTCTGGCTGTTCTCCCTCGCGATGACCGGCTCGTACGTGCTGTCCTTCCAGGTCTACCTGGCGCTGCCGCTCGCCGCCGGCGGCGCGGGGTCCACGACGGCGCTCTTCGTCGTCTCCGCCCTGGTCGCGCTCGCTGGGCAGCTGCGGATCACCGCCTGGTGCCGGCGGCTGAGCCGGGAGCGGTGCCTGGTCCTCGGGCTGGCCCTGATGGGCGGGGCCTTCCTGCTCCCGGCGGCCCTGGGCCGCGGCCTGATCGGGCTGCTGCTGTGTGCGGCGGTCCTGGCCGTCGCGAACGCGGTGCTCTATCCGTACGAGATGGACACCGTCGTCGCCCTGTCCCGGGGGCGTTGGGTGGCCACCCACTACGGGCTCTACAACACGGTGTGCGGGATCGGGATCACCCTCGGGAACCTGGGGACGGGCGCGCTGCTCGACGTGACCGGGTGGTCGGCGGTGCCGTGGCTCGCGCTGTGTGCGGTGGGGCTGGGGTGCGCCGCGGCGATGGCCCTCCTGGCGAGGGGCGGGCGACTGGCGGAGGGAGCGACGCCGCGGGACTGAGCCGGGGCCGGCCCCTCCGTACGCGCGTGGCCGGGCCGCACCGCCCCCACGCGCGCGTGGACGGGCCCTTCCCGGCCCGTACGCCAGTCGGCCCCGTGGGAGTCGCCGCCCCGGGCGGCGGCGGCCACCCTGGGAGGGCGCGGTACGGGCCGCGGCCGGGTACGGACCGGGCAGGAGAGCACAGGTGGGGCACCCCCCAGGAGCGATCGGCGGGCGGCGGGGCGGCGCGAGCCGCCGCCCGTACGGCAGCGCCCGGAGGTTCCTCCGGGCGCTGCCACCGCTGATCATCGTGGGCGGTGTCTTCTTCGACGTTCTGACGCCGCCGAGGTACAGCGCGGCGCCCATGTTCTCCGCCGCCCCGCTGATCGCGGCACCGTTCTTCTCCACCCTCACGACGCTGCTCACCGGGATCGCGGCCGTCCTGGCCTCCGTCGGGCTGCACGTCTACAACGGCAACGCGACCGAGATCCCGTCGCTCACCGAGTTCCTGACCGTGCTCACGGTCGCCGTGCTCGCCGTGCTCATCAACCGGGTCGTCCTCCGCAGCGGCGAGCGGCTCGCCTCGGCGCGGGTCATCGCGGAGACCGCGCAGAAGGCGGTGCTGCCGACGCCCGCCGAGCGGATCGGCGGGCTGCAGTGCGCGGCGCGGTACGAGGCGGCGCAGGCGGACGCGTTCATCGGCGGCGACCTGTTCGCTGTCCAGGACACCCCCTACGGGGTACGGCTCGTGGTCGGCGACGTCCGCGGCAAGGGCATGGACGCGGTCGAGGCCGTCGCCGTCGTCATCGGGGCGTTCCGGGAGGCGGCCGAGCAGGAGCGCACCCTGGAGGGCGTGGCGCAGCGGCTCGAACGGGCCCTCGCCCGGGAGGGCACCCGCCGGCACGGGCTCGACGCCTTCGAGGGGTTCACCACGGCGGTGCTCGCCGAGATCCCGCGCGGTGACGGGGGCGGCGCCTTCGACGGTTTCGTACGGGTCGTCAACCGCGGGCACCCGCCTCCGCTGATGCTGTACGCGGACGGGCGCCTGGACACGATGGAGCCGGGCGAGCCGGCGCTGCCGCTCGGCATGGGCGATCTGGCGGCGTGGCCGGACCGGGCCGAGGCGCGGCCGTACCCGCCGGGCGCGACGCTGCTCTTCTACACCGACGGTCTCTCGGAGGCGCGGAACGCCGAGGGCGTCTTCTACGACCCGGGGGAACGGCTCGCCGGGCGGATCTTCCCCGGGCCCGAGGAGCTGCTCGACGCGCTCGTGGACGACGTACGGCTGCACACCGGCGGCGGATCGACCGACGACATGGCGCTGCTCGCGGTGAGCCGTCCGGCGACGGGGCAGCCGGAGCGGCGCCGGACGATGCCGGTGGTGCCGCAGGGCGGGACCGGATCGCCCGGCGGCGGTCCCGGTCACCGGCCGTAGTCGAGAGGTGTCACTGCGATAACAATTGACTTAACGTCAGATCGCGAGGGGTTTGGCCTTGCTTGCTGAAGGGGGGTCAACTCGGACCATTCCCCCCCAATTCAATGAATGATCAAGAGGAACAGCTTGGAAACGACACCCCGCGTCTATTAACGTTCGATAACGCAGCGCGGTCGTCCCAGCCGTCGCAAGAGGCGGCACCGTGCGCACGCGCCGAATCCTGAAAAGGAACCGGGGAACCACTACTTGGGGTGAATCGGGCCTTTCGCACTTGTGCGACCGTGCCCGTAGGAGACCTTCCTGCTCCGAACCCGTCAGCTAACCCGGTAGGCGAGAAGGAAGGAAAGGAGCGCGCCTCCGTGGCGTCCAACACTCCCGCACCCGAAGCCCCCTTCGATGCCTTCGGTGGTGGTGCGGGTCCTGCCGCCCCGGACACCGAGTGGAACCCCACCGAGGGATCCCTCCGCGCCGAGAGCCGCTCCGGCGGCCGCCACCGTGTCGTCAAGCAGCGCTCCAACTTCGCCCGTTCCTCCACCGTCCTCGGTGTCGGTGTGATCGCGGCCGTCGGTGCGGGTGGCCTCGCCACCGCGCAGGAGAAGCCCCCGGTGGCCATATCGCTCCCGGACCTTCCGGACCTCAACCTTCCGGACGCCCACGACCTCCCCGGTGTCGGCGACCTCCTCCCCGAGGAGACCCAGGAGACGGTCAGCGCGGACCGCGCCAACCCGAACCCGCTCACCAGCGCCACGTACGCCACCCTCGACGACGAGCGGGCCACGAACACCCGGATGCAGCAGGCCGGCCTGGCCACCCAGGACGGTCCGGCCGCGGAGGCCGCGTCCGGTGCCGGCAACGCGGGCGAGGCCCTGCGCGCCCGCATCCTCCAGCAGGCCGAGCAGCAGCAGGCCTCCGCCGACGCCGCCGACAAGGCCGCGGCGGAGAAGGCGGCGGCCGAGAAGGCCGCCGCGGAGGCCGCGGCCAAGGCCGACGCGGCGGAGAAGGCGGCCGCCGAGGCGAAGGCCAAGGCCGAGGCGGAGGCCAAGGCGAAGGCGGAAGCCGAGGCCAAGGCGAAGGCCGAGGCGGCGGCCGAGGCCGAGCGCCTCGCCAAGCTCGCCGCGAGCTACACGCTGCCGCTCTCCTCCTACAGCCTCAGCGCCACCTACATGCAGTCCGGCTCGATGTGGTCCTCCGGCTACCACACCGGCCTCGACTTCGCCGCCCCCACCGGCACCCCGCTCAAGGCGGTCCACGGCGGCACGGTCAAGTCGGCCGGCTGGTCCGGCTCGTACGGCTACCGCGTCGTCCTCGAACTCTCGGACGGCACCGAGATCTGGTACGCCCACATGTCCTCCATGACGGTCTCCGCCGGCCAGACCGTGGGCACCGGCGAGACGATCGGCCGCGTCGGCGCCACCGGCAACGTCACCGGCGCCCACCTCCACATGGAGGTGCACACGCCCGGCGGCTCCGGCCTCGACCCGGCGGAGTGGCTGCGCTCCAAGGGCCTGAGCCTCTGACATCCCGGCTCGCCCCGTGAGCTGACGGAATAGGCCCGGCGGCGCGGACGGTTGTCTCGACCATGACGACTCTCCGCCCGCTGGGCAGCTCCGACCTTCACGTCTTCCCGCTCGCCCTGGGCGGCAACGTCTTCGGCTGGACCGCCGACGAGACGCAGTCCTTCGCCGTCCTCGACGCCTACACCGCCGCCGGCGGGAACTTCGTCGACTCCGCCGACGTCTACTCGGCCTGGGCCGAGGGCAACGAGGGCGGCGAGTCCGAGACCGTCATCGGCCGCTGGCTCGCCGCGCGCGGCAACCGCGCCGATGTCGTGGTCGCCACCAAGGTCGGTGCCCACCCCCACTTCAAGGGACTGTCCGCCACCACCATCAAGGCGGCCGCGGAGGAGTCGCTGCGCCGCCTCGGCACCGACTACATCGACCTGTACTACACGCACTTCGACGACGAGTCCGTCCCCGTCGAGGAGATCGTCACCGCCCTCGACCAGCTCGTGAAGGACGGCACCGTGCGGGCCGTCGCGGCCTCCAACATCTCCCCGGAGCGACTGCGCGCCTCCCTCGACTTCGCCGAGTCCGAGGGCCTCGCCCGGTACGTGGCCCTCCAGCCGCACTACAACCTGGTCTCCCGCGACACCTACGAGGGCCCGCTCCTGGAGACCGTCGGGAAGGCCGGGCTCTCCGCCGTCCCGTACTACGGCCTCGCCTCCGGCTTCCTCACCGGCAAGTACCGCCCCGGGACCACCGTCGACAGCGCCCGCGCCGCCGGCGCCGGCGGGCACCTGGACACCGAGCGGGGCCGGGCCGTGCTCTCCGCGCTGGACACCGTCGCCGAGGCGCACGGCGCGGAACTCGCCACCGTCGCCCTCGCCTGGCTCGCCTCCCGCCCGACCGTCGCGGCACCCATCGCCTCGGCGCGTACGGTCGAGCAGGTCCCGGCGCTGGTCGCGGCGGCGGAGCTCACGCTCACGGACGCGGAGCTGGCCCTCCTGACGGACGCCTCGGGGATCTGACCGCGACGGGGTCCGGCTCCGGCTAGCTGCGGTACGGGTTGAAGCCGCCGTAGTCCAAGTACTGCGGCGGCGCCCACACCTGGCCCGTCGCCCGCGCCGCGTACGTGAGGGCGGGGGAGGCGACCGCCCTGCGCTGCCACAGATGGTGCAGCAACTCCTGTTCCCTGGCCGGGAAGTCGGGTCCGGCCGTGCCGCGCCGGGCCCGGTCCCGGAGGAACGCCAGGGTCGTCGCGAAGGACTCGTACTCCCCCACGGCCCGCGCGGCCGGCGGCCCGTACGTACGGGCGGCGAACGCGCGGGCCAGCTGACGGGCGCGCATCGACGAGAGCGCGAGCGGCTCGGCGGGGGAGAGCCAGCCGGCCGCCGCGTACGCCGGGAGCTCGCCGGATATCGTGCGCAGCTCGCGCTGCCGGCTCCAGACCGCGAGCCAGGTCAGCAGGCCGAAGGCCGGGACCATCAGCGCCCCGTACACCGCGTAGAAGGTCAGCGGGCCGCCGAAGGTGGCCGAGCCGTTCCAGGCGGCGTGCAGGCCCATGGCCAGCAGCAGCCCGGCGAGCGGCAGCAGCACCCGGCGCAGGCGCTTGCCGCGCGGCGCGAGGGCCGCGAAGCCGAAGCCTATGCCGGTGAGCACGGTGAAGAGCGGATGCGCGAACGGAGACATGACGACCCGGACGAAGAAGGTCGCGGCGGTCACCGAGCCGAGGCCGGTGGAGCCGAACTCCTGGTCCTCGCCGAAGGCGTTGCCGAGGTAGAGGATGTTCTCGGTGAAGGCGAAGCCGGTCGCGGTGAACCCGGCGATCACGACCCCGTCGACGAGCCCGCCGAAGTGCTTCCTGCGGAAGAGGAAGAGCAGCAGGATCGAAGCGGCCTTCGCGGTCTCCTCCACAACGGGCGCGACGACGGTCGCGCCGAGGGTGTCCGCCGAGGTGGGATCGGCGGTGGCCGTCGCGATCCAGCGGACCGCGAAGGAGTTCGCCAGGATCGCGACGAGCGCGGCGGCGAAGGCGCCCCAGGCGAACGCGAAGAGCAGGTTCTTCCAGGGACCCGGCTCGACCCGGTCGAGCCACCGGAACGCCGCCATCAGCAAAGGTACGGGGAACACGGCGAGGCCCAGGCCGACGAGGAAGCCCTCGGTGCCGGTCTGCTCCCGGACCAGCCCGAGGATGAACAGCGCGCAGATCGCGAGCACGGTGACGAGGGCGACGGCCCGGACCAGCCGGCTGCGCCAGAAGTCCCGGCGGGGCCGGTAGCGCCACTGGGACCGGTCTGCGGCGGCCGGGAAGTCCGGCTCCTCGGTGTCCCGGTGGGGGACGGGAGCGGCGGCGGCTTCGGTGGGGACGGGGAAGGACACGTGAGCGACCCTAACGACCTCCACCGACAGCCGGAAAAGGGTTAAGCCCCTTTGATTCCCGGGGTCACTTCCTCCGGAAGAGGAGATCGTTCACGACGTGGCCCTTGTCGAGCCCCTGCCCCTCGAAGCGGGTGAGCGGCCGGAAGTCGGGCCGCGGCGAGAAACCGCCGTCGGCCTGGGTGTTCTCGAAGTCGGGGTGCGCGGAGAGTACCTCCAGCATCTGCTCGGCGTACGACTCCCAGTCGGTGGCGCAGTGCAGCACGCCGCCGGGCTTGAGCCGGGTCGCGAGGAGGCTGAGGAACTCGGGCTGGATGAGGCGCCGCTTGTGGTGGCGGGCCTTGGGCCACGGGTCCGGGAAGTAGACGCGGCAGCCGTCGAGGGAGTCCTTGTCGAGCATCTCGCGGAGCAGGATGATCGCGTCGCCGTTGGCGACCCGGACGTTGGTCAGGCCGTTCCGGTCGGCGAGGCCGAGGAGGTTGCCCTGGCCGGGGGTGTGGACGTCGACGGCGAGGATGCCGGTGCCGGGGTCGGCGGCGGCCATCTGCGCGGTCGCCTCGCCCATGCCGAAGCCGATCTCGAGGACGACGGGGAGCCCGTCGAACATCTCGCCGAGGTCGATGACCTGCTTGCCGTCGATGTCGAGACCCCAGTCGGGCCATCGCTTCAGCAGGGCCTCGGCCTGACCGGCGGTGACGCGACTGCGCCGCGGCTGGAAGCTGCGGATCCGCCGCTCGTGATGAGACCCGGCGGGATCGGGCAGGGGGCCCTCACCGGGCGCGAACCGCTGACTGCCCCGCTGCGAGACGGGCCGTACGGACTCGGCGGGGTCGGCGAGGGGGCGCGCGATGTTCTCTGGCTGCTCAGACACAATGCCCCGATTCTACGGCGAACCCCGCGCCCCGGGCGATGGGCTACAGCCGGGCCAGCGCCCTCCCCGCCACCTCCCGCCCGATCGGCAGCGACGCCGTCGCCGCGGGCGAAGGCGCGTTCAGGACGTGGACCGTCCGCGGCGCCTCGCGGATCAGGAAGTCGTCGACCAGCGTCCCGTCCCGCAGCACCGCCTGCGCCCGCACTCCCGCGTCCGCCCGCCGAAGGTCGGACTCCGACACCACCGGCAGCAGCCGCCGCACCGCCTCCGTGAACGCCCGCTTCGACACCGACCGCCGCAGCTCACCGGCGCCGTACCGCCAGTGCGCCCGGGCGATCGCCCACGACCCGGGCCACGCGAGCGTGCCGGCCAGCTCGCGCGGGCGGACGACGGACCAGCCGTACCCCTCCCGGGCGAGCGCCGGGACCGCGTTCGGCCCGATGTGGACGCCGCCGTCGATGCCACGCGTCAGATGCACCCCGAGGAAGGGGAAGGCCGGGTCCGGCACCGGATAGACGAGACCGCGCACGAGCGAGGGGTCCCGGAGCTCGTAGTACTCGCCCCGGAAGGGCACGATCCGCATGCCTGGATCGTCGCCCGCGAGCCGCGCGATCCGGTCGCAGTGCAGCCCCGCGCAGTTGACCAGGACCCGTGCCCGCACCACCCGGCCGTCCGCCGTCCGGACGGCGACCCCCCAGGACCGCCGGTCGATGACGGTGACCTCCGCGCCGTACAGGATCCGGGCCCGGGAGGACTCGGCGAGCCGCCGGGACACCGCCCCGTAGTCGCAGATGCCGGTCGTGCCGACGTGGATCGCGGCCAGGCCCCGCACCCGGGGCTCGTACTCGCTGATCTGGGCGGGCCCGAGCTCGCGCACCGGGATGCCGTTCTCCCTGCCGCGCTGGACGAGCGCGTGCAGCCGGGGCAGCTCCTCGCGCGCGGTGGCGACGACGAGCTTGCCCGTCACCTCGTACGGAATGTCCCACTCTGCGCAGAACTTGACCATTTCGGCCGCGCCCTCGACCGCGAACCGGGCCTTGAGTGACCCCGGCCGGTAGTAGATCCCGCTGTGGATCACCCCGCTGTTGCGCCCGGTCTGGTGGCTCGCGAGCGCGTGCTCCTTCTCCAGGACCGTGACCCGGGTGCCGGGAGCGGCGCGCGTCAGGGCGTACGCCGTCGACAGACCGACGATCCCGCCGCCGATCACCAGCACGTCACAGTCAAACACCAGCGCCACCTCCCACCCCCGATAGTGCACTGGCCCACTGACAATCCCGTGAAACCTCGCGCGACGGCACGAGACGCAGGTCACCCCGACGCAGGGCATGCCGAAGCGGTTCGCGCCCCTCGCGTCGGGGGCGACGAGCGGCGCCCCCGCCCCTCACGCCGGTGCGACGAGCAGCGGCCTGGCCCGCTCCCGCAGTTCCATGACCCGGGGCTCGTCCCCGTACGGCTCCAGCCGGTGCAGCAGATCCCGTACGTACTCCGTCGTCCGCGCCGACGAGATCCGCCCCGCCACCTCCACCGCGCGCGTGCCCGCCGCGCAGGCCGCGTCCAGGTTGCCCGACTCCAGCTCGGCGACGGCGGAGACCACGAGGCGCAGCCCGTGCGAGCGGACGAACTCCTCCGTCGGCCGCGAGAGCGCCTGCTCGGTGAAGCGTCGCACCTCGCGCGGCGCCTTCAGGTCGCTGTAGCACTCGGCGGCGTCGGCGCAGAACCGGTCGTACGAGTAGAAGCCCAGCCACGTCGGGTCGCCGTCGCCTTCGCGGGAGCGCTCCAGCCAGCCCTCGGCGGACTTGAGCGCCGCAGCCGCGGCGACCCCGTCACCGGCCTTCGCGTGCGCGCGTGCCTCGACGAGCCGGAAGAAGGACATGGTGCGGGCGGTGGCAAGGCCCCGGTTCCGCTCGAGCGCGGCCTGGGCGAGGTCGACGCCCTCGTCGGCGAAGCCCCGGTAGGTGGCCTGGAGGGACATCGAGGCGAGGACGTAGCCCCCGAGGGGTACGTCGGCGGCGGCGCGGGCGAGCCGCAGTGCCTGGATGTAGTAGCGCTGGGCGGCCTCCTGCTGCCCGGTGTCGAAGGCCATCCAGCCGGCGAGCCGGGTGAGCTCGGCGGTCGCGCCGAAGAGGGCTCGGCCGACCTCGTCGGAGTACGAGGCGAGCAGCAGCGGGGCCGCGTCCACGCGTAAGCACTCGGGGACCATGGACGAACGCCAGTCCCCGCCGCCGTACTTGGAGTCCCAGCGGCGCGCGTCCTCGGCGGCCTCGCGGAGTTTGGCGACGTCGCTGTGCCCCACGCGCACGTGCTCGGTGGCGGCCGAGGCGGTCGCCGCGCCGCCCGTGGCGCCCCCGCCCCCGCCCGTGATTCCGGCCCCCGGCGGGCGCGGCGCCTCGCGCTCCACCGACGGGTCGGCCGGGGTTATCAGCCAGCGGGACGCGGGCGTCGCGTACGCGCTCACCGCGAAGGAGCCGGCGAGCGACTGCCAGATCCCGCCACCGCCGGCCCGCCGCCCGGCGAGATCGAGCCGGTACAGGTCGGTCGCGGAGCGCACCGCCTCGCCCACGTCGCGCGGGAACGCGAGGCCCACCTCGGGCGCGGGGTCGGCGTCGGCGAGCCCGATCTCGTGCAGCGGCACGGGCCGGCCGAGCTTCTGCCCGATCGCGGCGGCGATCAGGTGCGGCGCGGCGCCCTGCGGCACCATGCCCTTCGACACCCACCGGGCGACCGAGGTCTTGTCGTATCGAAGCGTCAGGCCCCGTTGCGCACCGAGGTCGTTGACGCGCCGGGCCAGCCCGGCGTTGCTGATTCCCGCGAGGGCGAGAACCGTGCCGAGCTTTTCGTTCGGCCCGCGTTGCTCCCTGGACATGACGCCACCCCTCGACAACCCAGACGGCCGCCACGACGCCGGGCATAGGCGTGCGGCATTCGTAAACACAGCGTAGTTCGCCGCATCCCTACCGTTAAGGGGCGGTGTTCCGTATGGCGAGATTGTTGTGTGAAAGGCCGACAGCCGGGCCGGGCGGACCGCCTCGTGCTCCCGCCGTGTGGCCGTGCGCCCGGCCGTGCGCTCTCTCGGCATGGCCGGGGGAGCGCTTCCATGAGTAGCGCGTGGGTCGGCCCGCTCGGCCGGGAAGGTGTCCCGGACCAGTGGGCTGGGGGATACCGCCGCCCCATTCCCCGCGGGCGGCGGACGGCGCCGGGAGGCGGGAGCGCCTCCCGGGCTGCCGGTGGCCGGTGTGAAGCGGTGTGCGTGGGCAGGTGCCCCGGACGCTTCTCGCCCCACCGCGGAGGGGCGATATTTGGCCGAATGACGCCGGTGTTCAACTGGCCCATGCCAGGGGCGCATTCGGCTTTCGCGTGCGTGCACCCGGACTCCGCCCCGTGCGCCGTTGTCGTGGCAGCATGTCTCCCACCGAAACGGATGTGGAGGCGCCGATGCGATGGCTGGTGGGCTGGAGCAGTGTCGCCGCGGGCTTCGCAACGACGGCCGCGGCCCGGGCGGGCTCGGTGAGCGGCTCGTACGGCGGCGGATACGGCTCCGGCCCGGGTGCCGGGTACGTCTCGGGATCCGGTTCGGGATCAGGCGCCGGCCACGGCTCCGGCTACGGCCACGCGGCAGCCACCGAGGGGCGCACGGTGCAACCGGTCGGCGCACAACTCCTCTGGGGCGACCCCGATCCGCTGTGGGCGGTCGGCGACTGGCGCCCCGACGAGGTGCGGGTCGTGGCCGTCGACGACCACACCCGTCTCGCCGTCCTCGGCTGTTGCGCCGCGAGCGACGAGGAACTGCGGATCGGCCTGCTCACCGCGCGCGGGGGCGCGTTGCGGCACCTCACGGCATGGCCCGGCAGCTACACCGCGGTCGTCAAGGCCGGCCGCCGGGTCACCGTCACCGGTGATCTCGCGGGTGCCCGGCCCGTCTTCCACACCGCGTGGGCCGGCGGCACCGCCTTCGCCACCGCCGCCCTCCCGCTCGCCGACCTGGTCGAGGCCCAGCTCGACATCGGCCATCTCGCGGCGCTGCTCGCCTGCCCGGAGACCCCGGAGGCGCTGCGCGACTCCACCCCGTACGAAGGGGTCCGGCGGGTTCCCCCCGGCCACGCGCTGATCCTGCGGGAGGGCTCGCGCGAGATCGCGGGGTACGAGCAGGTCGCCTCGCTCGCGGTCGCGGCGGCCGAGGCCGACCCCCGGCAGGCCGTCGAGGGGGTCAAGGACGCCCTGATCGAAGCCGTGCGCGCGCGGCTCACCGCCCCGCGGCACGCCCCCGAGGCGCCGCTGCCCGACCCGGGCCCGGTGCCCGGCATGGGGCCGGCCGACCGGCGCGCGGCCCGGGGCGCGGGCCCGGCGCCCGGCATCGGCGCCGACCTGTCGGGCGGCAGCGCCTCCGGCACGCTCGCGCTGCTCGCGGCGGGCCTCCCCGGGGTCCCCGGCACGATCACCGGGCAGGGCACCGGCGCGGGGGAGCGGCTGCTCGCCGTCACCTTCAACGACCTGGCCACGCGCGCGGGTTCCGACCGGGAGGACGAGCTGAAGCGGGCCGGGACGATAGCGGCCGACCCGCGCCTGCACCACGTGGTCGTCGCGGGCGGCGAGGAGGCGCTCCCGTACGCCGCCCTGGACGGGCCGCTCACGGACGAGCCGGGGCCTTCCCTCGTGACGGCCGAACGGCACCGGAGACGGCTCGCGGGCGGCAGTGCCGACCACTTCACCGGGATGGGCGCCAAGCAGGTCCTGGACGCCCACCCGGCGCGCCTCGCGGACCTCCTGATGGACCGCAGGCGCCGCTCGCTCGTGCGTCCGGTGACGGCGCTCGCGAAGGCCTCGGGGACATCGGCGGGCTCGCTCCTGGTGCCGCTGACGGTGTACCGGGCGGCGCGGAAGCTGGCCCGGACCCCGTACCGGACGGGTCTGGAGGCGGCCGCCCAGCGGGTCCTGGAGGCGAACCGCACGGCTCCGGACGGCTTCGGCCCCCTGGAGGCGTCCCTCTCGGCGCTCACCTGGTCCCGGCCGGGGCCCGCGGCACGCTGGCTGACGGGGGAGGCGCTGGCTGAAGTATCGGTTCGTCTGAACCGGGCGGCGACCCTGCCGACCTCCGTCCAGCGCCCGGGCGAAGCACGCGCGCGTGCCGCGCTCGCACGTGCGGCGGCCGACCACCGGGTCCTGGAACAGGCCGCGGAGATCCGCGGCCAGCGCCTGCACGCCCCCTTCCTCGACAACCAGGTCGTACGGGCCTGCCGCACCCTCCCGGAGTCGCTCCGGGTCCAGCCGGACGCCCGCGCGGGCGTCCTGCGCACGGTCCTGTCCGGCGCCGGCATCCACGACCTCCCCCCGGGCTGGGGCGCCCCCCACCCGGCGGTCCCGGCCGGCGCCACGCGCGCGGGCCTGCGCGCGGCCCTCCCGCACCTGATCGCTCTCTTCGACGCCCCGCTGCTCGCCGACGCGGGCCTGATCGAGGCACGCGTGGTCCGCGAGGCCCTCCGTGCGGCGGCCGACGGCGCACCCGTCCCTCTCGACGGCCTCGCCGACCTCGTCTCCACCGAACTCTGGCTCCGCCGCCTCATGTCCCGCAGGGGCTCCTGCTGGACGGACACGACGTCTCCCCGCCCGCCCCGCGCGGTCCAGGGCCCGCTGATCCCCGCCTCGCGATCGCTCTCGGCGTGAGGGCCGTCTCCACAGCGGAACGCCCCCGCACGCCCGTTCGAGTGGACGCTCCCAGGACCGTGACCCGGCCCCCGCCCACCGCGGGCCGCGACCGCGTCAGAAGATCCGGGCCCATGCCCGCGCGGACATCCCCCTCCACCTGCCGATCGACCGCGGGACCGGCGAGGCGGTCGTGCGCACCGACTCCACCCGCTGACCGACCGCGGGACCGGCGAGGCCGTCGTGCGCACCGAGCCCTCCCGTGACGACTTCGCTCTCAAGTCCGTCCACAAGCTGGGGACACAGGTCCCGCTCCACGCCCCGCTCGGCTTCACCCTGGACACCGCGGAGTTCCGACCGCCGCGACCCCAGGATCACCCCCGGGTAAACCCCGAGGCGTACGTCAGTGCCACCGGACACAATGAGCCGGTGCGGTATCTCATCCTCGGCACCACCGAGGCCCTCGGCCCCCGCGGCACCCCCCTCCCCCTCGGCGGCGCCCGGCTGCGCGCGCTCCTCGCCGCGCTCGCGCTGCGCGGCGGACGCGCCGCGTCCGTCACCGAACTCGCCGACGACGTGTACGGGGACTCCCCGCCGCAGGACGCCCCCGCCGCCCTCCAGGCCCTCGTCGGCCGCCTCCGCCGGATCATCGGCAGCGACGCCGTGGCCTCCACCCCCGGCCCCGGCTACCGGCTCGTCGCCGCCCCCGAGGACATCGACCTGTACGTCTTCGAGCGCCGGGTCAAGGACGCGGGCGCCCACCTCGACGCCGGCGACCCGGAGCAGGCCGCGGCCGTCCTCCGCCCGGCCCTCGCTCTCTTCCGGGGGCCCGCCCTCGCCGACCTGTCCGACCCGGCCGGCGTCCGCCTTGAGGCACAGCGGCTCGCGGCGCTGCGGCAGCGCGTCGAGGCCGATCTCCGGCGGGGCGCCACCGACGGACTCGTACCGGAGCTGACCGGGCTGACCACCACGTACCCGTACGACGAGGCCTTCCACGCCCAGCTCATCCGCGCCCTGCGGGCCGAGGGCCGGCACGCCGACGCCCTCGCCGCCTTCGAGTCGGCCCGCCGTACCCTCGCGGACGCCCTGGGCGCCGATCCCGGACCCGAGCTCGCCGCCCTCCACCGGGAACTCCTCACGGCGCCCCCGGGCCCTCCCCGCACCGGCGGCGACTGGGGGCCGCCCCCGCCCGCCCCCCTCCGGCCGACGCCGCCGGACCCGCGCCAGAGTCCCGGTACCGCGCGGGAGCCCCGCCCCGAGCCGCCCGCACCGGACCACCCGCGCCCCCTCACCGCCACCCCCGGCAACATCCGCCCCCGCCTCACCTCCTTCGTCGGCCGGGAGCCCGAGCTGGCCGCGATCCACGCCGATCTGGACCGCTTCCGGCTCGTCACGCTCACCGGCCCGGGCGGCTCCGGCAAGACACGGCTCGCCGAAGAGGCCGCTCTGAGGGTCCTCGCCCCGGCCGGCGCCCCTGACGCCTCAGACGGCCTCGACGGTCACTTCCCCGCCGCCTGGATCGCCGAACTCGCCCCGCTCGACGACCCCGAGGCCGTCCCCGGCGCCGTCCTCTCCGCGCTCCGGCTCCGCGAGGTCCACCTGATCACCCGTGAGGGCGTGACCCTCCAGGACGACCCCACGGCCCATCTCGTCGAGCACCTCGCCCGCCGCCCCTTCCTCCTCGTCCTCGACAACTGCGAGCACGTGATCGACGCGGCCGCCGCCCTCGCCGAGACCCTCCTCACCGACTGCCCGCAGCTCCGCATCCTCGCCACCAGCCGCGAACCCCTCGGCGTCCCGGGAGAGTCGGTCCGCCCCCTGGAGCCCCTGCCGCCGGACCCCGCGCACCGCCTGTTCGCCGAGCGCGCCCGCGCCGTACGCCCCGACGTCGACCTCACCCAGGGCGGCCGCGCGGCCGTCGACGAGATCTGCCGCCGCCTCGACGGCCTGCCCCTCGCCATCGAACTGGCCGCCGCCCGCCTCCGGCTGCTCACCCCGCGCCAGATCGCCGACCGCCTCGACGACCGCTTCCGTCTCCTCACCTCCGGCTCCCGCACGGCCCTGCCCCGCCAGCAGACCCTCCGCGCGGTCGTCGACTGGTCCTGGGACCTGCTCGACCCCGAGGAGCGCACCCTGCTCCGCCAGGTCTCGGTCTTCGCCGGCGGCTGGGACCTCGCCGCCGCGGAGGCCCTCTCCCCGCGCGCGGCGGACCCGCTCGGCGCCCTGGTCGACAAGTCCCTCGTCGTCGCCACCCCTGTCGAGGGCGGCGAGATGCGCTACCGGCTCCTGGAGACCATCCACGAGTACGCGGCCGAGCGCGCCGCCGAGACCCCCGCGGTCCTCGCCGCCGCCGAGGCCGCCCACACCGCCCACTTCACGGCGCTCGCCGAGACGGCCGAGCCCAGACTCCGCTCGGCCGAGCAGCTCCCGTGGATCGAGCGGATCGAGCGCGACCTGGACAACATCCGCGCCGCCCTGCACCGCGCCGTCGGCACCTCCCCCAAGCTCTCGGCCTCGCCCGAGCAGGGGGCACCCCCGCCCGACGAGGCCGCCGCCCACCGCCTGGTCTTCGCCATGGGCTGGTTCTGGTGGCTGCGCAACTACCGCCCCGAGGGCGCGACCTGGGTCGACCGTACGGTGGCACTCGGCGACGACCCGACCGACCCCGACGACCCCCGCTACTGGCCCCGTATGCGTCTGCGCATGCTGCAGTTCTTCCTGGAGGTCGAGAGCCGCACGCTGGGTGACTTCCAGGAACCGGAGGCGATCGCGCTCGCCCGCCGCGTACGGTCGGCGTTCGGCGAGCCGCCCGGCCCGGAGGGCGCCCGGTTCCCCGGCCTGCTCTGGCCGTTCACCGCGTACCTCACCGAGGAACCCGCCGTGGTCCGCGCCCTCCTCGACGAGGCCGTCGCCAACTGCCGCCGTCACGGCGGCGACTGGGAGGTCGGCGTCAGCCTCATGTTCCGTACGCACATGGTCGTCGACATGCCCGGCGGCATGCCCGGCATCGACGAGGACCTGGCCGAGCTCCGCCTCCTCGCCCGGAGCGTCGGCGACCGCTGGATGGGCGCCCAGATCGCGAGCGCGGTGGGCGAGGCCCACATGCTGCGCGGCCGCAGCGAGGAGGCCGGGGAGGCGTACGAGGAGGCCCTCCGGCTCGCCCGTGAGGTCGGCGCGCACGCCGAGTCCCCGTTCCTCCTCGCCCGGCTGGCCGAACTCGCTTACCAGACGGGGGACATGGAGGCCGCGGAGAAGGGTCTCGACGAGGCCTCCCGGGAGGCGGAGCGCTACGGCGTGCGGGACACCGGCGTGTTCGTCTGCTTCCTGCGGGCCGCCCTCGCCCTGTACCGCGGTGAGGTCGCGGAGGCCCGCGCCCAGCTGGAGGAGGCGGGCCGCACGGTCGCGACCGGGGCGCCCCCACCACATTTCGAGGCGGTTCTCGTGGGCTTGTCCGCGCGCGTCGAGGCGGGCGAGGGGCGGGCGTCCGCCGTCGCCACGGCCACTGAAGCGCTGCGCGGTGCGCGGGACGCGCAGTGCGCGGACTTCGTCACCTCGGGCCTGGGGGAGGGGCTCGCGGTGGTCCTGTCCTCGGCGGGTGAGACCACCTTGGCGGTCACGGTCATGGCGGCCGTGGAGGGCTGGCGCGCCGGGCTGCCCCGCTCGGTCCCCGGCCTGCGGGACCTTCAGGCGGTGACCGACCGGGCGCTCGCGGCGCTCGGCCCGTCGGGCGTCGCCGCCGCCCGGGCGGCGGGGGAGGGCCTCGGCGTCGACGAGGTACTGGCCCTCGCGGAGACCGTCGCCACGAGGCCCGGACCGGACGAACCCGGGACCTTCGGGAGCGTCAGGAGCAGCTGATCGCCGACTGCGCCCAGTCGGCGACGGCGGCCCGCCCGAACGGCGTGTGCTCCTCCACCACCAGCCGGATCGTGCGGCGTCCGGAGATGTCGACGTGCACCGGGACCGGCGGGTCGCCGGCCCGGACCACGTCGGAGCGCCAGAGCCGCTCCTCGTCCCCGTACACGGAGAACCGGACGCCGCCGACGCCCAGCAGCGCGCTCAGGTCGTCGACGCCGACGATCGCGTCGTAACGCGTGCACTGCCGGTTGAGGTCGATCAGCAGGGACGAGGGCGCGTGGACGCTCACCCCGTGCGCGTACGGGGTGCCGCCGATGGACAGGTCGTCGCGCTGCCACATCCAGCTGCTGTCGGAGAGGGCGACCTCGGGCTTGGTGCCGTCGCCGAAGATCCCGTAGTCCAGCTCGTTGACCTGGTAGACCCTCGGCGGGGCGGGCGGAGGCGTCGGCTTCGGCGAGGGCTTCTCGGCACTGGGCGTCGGCGTGGGCGTCGGCTTGGGACCGGGCTTCGGCGGCGTCGGCTTCGGTGACGGCTTCGCGGGCGCCGGCTTCGGCGTGGGCTTGGCGGGAGGAGGCGTGGGTGTCGGCGTCGGCGTGGGCGCCGGCGGCTCGGACGTCACGGGCGGGGGCGGCGGTACGGGCTTCGGCGTCGGCTTCGGCGGCGGCGCGGGCTCTGCCGGCACGACGGGGGTGACGACGGGCTGGGTGGGTCTGGGCGCGGCCACGGGCTGCGGATCCCCGGCCATGGCCCAGACGAGCCCGGCGGCCGCGGCGACGGCCACGGCCGCCGCGAGACCGGCCTTCGCGGGCGCGCCGAGTCCCTCTGCGGCGGCGGCGCCGGAGGCACCGCCGGAGGACCCGGTGGCGGCGGCCGCCGCACCGGCCGCGCCCGCGCCGACGGCGCCACCGGCGACGACACCGGCCGCCTTGAGCGAGTACCCGGCGGCGAACCAGCCGATGACGGCGACCGGGAGCAGCGCGGGGATCCCGGCGTTGACATGGGCCAGCTCACCGGCGGCGAGACGGCACTTGGCGCACTCCTCCAGGTGCTTGCGCAGTCCGCGTTCGGCGCGCATCCGCAGGCCGCCGCGCGCGTAGGCGCCGAGCCGGTCGGCGTACCGGGCGCAGTCGCCGCCGGCCGTCAGGGACTGGCTGACGTGGGCCTGGAGGTAGGCCTGCTTGAGGCCTTCGCGGGCGCGGCTGGCGAGTACGGCCGTGGCGTTGGCGGTCAGGCCGAAGAGGGGTGCGACCTCGCTGGGGGACTCCTCCTCGACGGTGGTGTGCCACAGCACGGCCTGCCAGCGCTCGGGCAGCGAGCGGAAGGCCTGCATGGCGAGCGACTGCTCGGCCTCGTGCATGGCCAGGACGTCGGCGCCGAGGTCGAGCCCCGCCCCGAAGGACGCATTCTGGTCGGAGACCTCGGAGGAGCGGGCGGCCTCGGCCGCGAACACCGCGAAGTCCTCGACGAGGTGTTCCCGCTTCTGTGTCTTCGTCCAGTTCGCGGCGACGCGTCGGACGGTGGTCATCAGATAGGCGCGTACGGCCTGTTCGGGCCCGGCTCCGCCACGGACCGCCTGGAGGGTGCGGGCGAAGACCTCGGCGGTCAGGTCGTCGGCGGTGTGGGCGTCCCGGCAGCAGGTCCTGGCGTACCGGCGCACGGCGTCGGAGTGTCTGCGGAAGAGTTCCTCGTACGCGGAGTCGTCGCCGTCGCGCATGAGCTGGACGAGCTCGGAGTCGGAGGGCGGCAGTTCGACGGGCGGCGGGAGGACGGTGTCGTGCTCGTGGTCGTCCTCGACGGCGGTACCGGCCCGCGCCGTGTCGAACCCGGCGCCCGTTCCGGAACCGGTGCCCCACCCGGAGGCCTTGCCCTCGCGCTGCTGCGGCACGCTCGGGTCGAACGGCTCGACGGCGCCCACGGCGTGGGCCGAACCTGCACCGGCCGAACCCGCACCCGTCGAACCCGCGCCCACGGAACCGGCCCCGGCCGTGTCCGCCGCGCCGGAGAGGCCTCCCGGCCCACCCTGGCTCGGCACCTGCCGGGAGGGCAGGCCGCCCGCCTCGGCGGGGCCGCCCAGCGGCTCGTCCCGACTGTCACCGCTCATCGCGGAAGCCCCCGTACGCACGCTCGGACCCGAACACCGGCCAAGCCTGCCACAGGGCGTGGGCACGCCGAAGCGGCCCGTCCACTTACCACTCGTCCGGGGCGACTTCGTGTATCCGGGCGTAACCGCTCACACGTTCGTGTCATGCTCGTTGATCCGCCCGGACCACGAAGACTCCGCCCGCGCCGGTGCGCGGGCAGCCGGTTCCTACCGGGAGCGCAGCCCCTCGAGCAGGATGTCGAGGAGACGCGTCGAGGCCGCCGCCTGCTGCACCGCGTCCGGCAGCGCCGGAGCGGCCGTGGCGATGACCAGGAGGACATCGGCCACGGTCACGTCGGTCCGCAGCTCACCCGCCTCACGCGCCCGGTCGACCAGCCGGCCCACCACCTCGAGGAGCTCCGCGGCGCCCGCGTCGTCCTTCTCCTCGGCCGGTACGGCCCGCGGCGCGACCAGGCGCGCGTCGGTCTGCTCGCCGACACCCCGCTGGTGCGGCACCCGCGCCGTGTCGTCCGCGGCGTGGGAGTCACCGCCGATCGGCAGCACCGTGACGTCGTCGACGCCCACCCGCAGCACCTGCGGCGGAAGGAGCCGGCCCGCGCCCGAGGCCACCGAGGTCCGCAGGAACCGGGAGAGCGCCGACCACGGCTCGTCCTCCTGGCCGAGCGCGGCGCGCGCCTGCTCGGTCAGCCGGGAGGTCTCCTCCTCGGCTATCCGCCTGACCAGCACGTCCTTGCTCGGGAAGCGGCGGTAGACGGTGCCGACACCGACGCGGGCGCGGCGTGCCACGTCCTCCATCGGAGCCCCGTACCCGAGCTCGCCGAACACCTCGCGCGCCGCGCGCAGGACATGCTCCAGATTGCGCTGGGCGTCCACCCGCAGCGGCGCGGACCTGCCCGACACCGGTGCGCCGTTGCGCTCGGAGCCGGCGACGCCCGCGTGCGGGCCGTCGTCCACGGTCGCCGTCCCGGCGCCCGTCTGCCATCGTGAATCCTGAATATGCATAAGCGTTCCCCCGCTCATGATGTCTCCCCCCGGAGACTCCCCGCCCTGAAACGGGGCCTCCGGTGGACGAGCGCTTCGGTCCACGCGCTCCCGTCCGACACCCCGATGAAGTACGAACATAGTTGAGTCCGGGTCAATTCAGAAGGGGGAGTTCCGTACGGTGCGCCCCCCGATCGGAGCAAGGACCGGAACACTCCCGATTCCGACCCTCCGACGAACCCGGCGCGGCTGTCCTGACCTGCGCCGTTGAGCCCGTACCCCTCTTGTGCGCCACCCCGCGCCTCCGTACCCCTCCGGTCACACAATTTGCCGGGGCTGTGGACAAACCACGGACGGCGGTGCGTCATGGGACAGTGACCGAACCTGCGCGCATTCTCGTGGTCGGCGGTGGCTACGTCGGCATGTACACCGCGCTGCGCCTCCAGCGGCAGCTCAGGGCCGAGCTGAGAGCCGGCGACGCCGAGATCGTGGTGGTCACCCCCGAGCCCTACATGACGTACCAGCCCTTCCTCCCCGAGGCCGCCGCCGGATCGATCTCCCCGCGGCATGTCGTCGTACCGCTCCGCCGGGTCCTCGACCGCTGCCGGATCGTCATCGGCGAGGTCCTCTCCGTCGACCACGCCAAGCGGACCGCGACCCTCTCCACCCTCGCGACCGCCGAGGAGGGCACCGGCGCGGTCGACCTCACGTACGACGAACTGGTCATCGCGCCGGGATCCGTCTCCCGCACCCTTCCGGTCCCCGGCCTCGCTGACCACGGCATCGGCTTCAAGACCGTGGAGGAGGCCATCGGCCTGCGCAACCACGTCATCGAGCAGATGGACATCGCCTCCTCCACCCGTGACCCCGCGATCCGCGACGCCGCCCTGACCTTCGTCTTCGTCGGCGGGGGCTACGCGGGCGTGGAGGCGCTCGCCGAGCTGGAGGACATGGCCCGCTACACAGCGCGCTACTACCACAACCTCAAGCCGGAGGACCTGCGCTGGGTCCTCGTCGAGGCCTCCGACCGGATCCTGCCCGAGGTGGGCGAGGAGATGGGCAGGTACGCCATCCGCGAGCTGCGCGGCCGGAACATCGACGTACGCCTGGAGACCCGCCTCGAATCCTGCGAGGACCGGGTCGCGGTGCTCAGCGACGGCACCCGGCTGCCCACCCGCACCGTCGTCTGGACCGCGGGCGTGAAGCCCGCCCCCGTCCTCGCCGCGACCGACCTGCCGCTGAACGAGCGCGGACGGCTCCGCTGCACGGCCGGGCTCGCCGTCGAGGGCGTCGCCCACGCCTGGGCCGCCGGCGACGCCGCCGCCGTCCCCGACGTGACCTCGAAGGAACCCGGCAAGGAGTGCGCGCCCAACGCCCAGCACGCCGTCCGTCAGGCAAGGGTCCTCGCCGAGAACATCGCGGCCTCCCTGCGCGGCCGGCCGCTCAAGGAGTACGCGCACGCGTACGTCGGCTCCGTCGCGTCCCTGGGCCTCCACCAGGGCGTCGCCCACGTCTACGGACGGAAACTCAAGGGATATCCGGCCTGGTTCATGCACCGCGCCTACCACCTGAGCCGGGTGCCCACCTTCAACCGCAAGGCCCGGGTCCTCGCCGAATGGACCCTGTCCGGCCTGTTCAAACGGGAGATCGTCTCCCTCGGGTCGCTGGAACACCCCCGCGCCGAATTCGAACTCGCCGCCGCTCCGCCACCCGACCACGGCGACAAGCCGTCGTCCTGACATCACTGTCAGTGCACTCGTCCACACTGGACGTGTGACCATAGGTGGACTCACACCTGCACAGCGTGACTCTGCACGGCACCGACACCACGAGGCATAGAGATCCGTGAACTTCACCCGTTGGAGCGCCCGGCTCCCCGGTACACAGCGCCGCGCGGCGCGGGGGACCGAAGGCTCCGTGCCCGCCGCCCGCGGTGAGTACGCGCAGCAGCTGGAGCACCTCGCCCACGCGGCCGCCGCGACCGGCGAGCCCGTCGACGTACCCGCCCTGGAGGACTTCTCCGTACGGGAACTCCTGGGCCGGCTCCCCGGCCTGGTCGCCCTGGCGTACGGCCCGGAGCACCGCATCGCGTACGTCAACGACGCCTATGCCGCCGCCTTCGGCCCCCGCCCCGCGGGCGTGCCCGTCGCCGACACCTGCCCGGAGGCGGAGGAGCTCGGCCTGCTGCCCCTCATGGACCAGGTGCTGCGCAGCGGCAAGCCGCGCACGGTCAAGTCCCGCCGCACCCAGGACGGCGGCTCGTACACGGTGACGTGCCTGCCCGTGGACAGCGCGCACCTCGAAGGTGGCGGCGTCCTCGTCCACGCCGCGGACGTCACCGACCACGCGGAGGCCGCCGAGCGGCTGCGGGCCAGCGAGCGCCGCCACCGCGAGACCGCCGTCACCCTCCAGCGCTCGCTCCTCCCACAGGACCTGGAGCAGCCCGACGACCTGCGGATCGCCGCCACCTACCAGCCGGGCGGCACCGACGCGGCCGTCGGCGGCGACTGGTACGACGTGATCACCCTCGGTGCCGGCCGCACCGCGCTCGTCATCGGCGACGTGATGGGCCGGGGGGTGCGCGCCGCCGCCGTCATGGGCCAGCTCCGCACCGCCGTCCGGGCCTACGCGCGCCTGGACCTGCCCCCGCACGAGGTGCTCCAGCTCCTCGACGGCCTCGCCGCCGAGATCGACGCCAGCCAGATCGCCACCTGTGTGTACGCGATCCACGACCCCAGCGAGGGGAAGCTCGTCTACGCCTCCGCGGGCCACCTCCCGATCCTCGTCCGGGACGAGGACGGCAGCGTCCGGCGCGCCGAGGATCCGACGGGCCCGCCGCTCGGCACGGGCGGCTGGCTGCACGCCTCCGGCTCCATCGCCCTGCCGCCCGGCTCGACGGCCGTCCTCTACACCGACGGTCTGGTCGAGCGGCGCCGCGAGGACATCGACGAGGGCGTCGCCGCCCTGGCCCGCGCGCTCTCCGGCGCCAGCGGCACCCCGCAGGTCGTCTGCGACCGGCTGCTCCGCTCCCTGGGCGTCACCGCGGAGCACGACGACGACGTGGCCGTCCTGGTCGTCCAGCACCCGTCCCGCAAGGGGGCGGACGCGGAGCTCTTCCACAACGCGGCCCTGGAACTCCTCGGCGGCGTGGAGGCCGCTCCCCGCGCGCGTGCCTTCGCCTCCGGGGTCCTGTCGTCCTGGCGCTTCCCGGTCGAACTGCGCGACCTGGGCGTCCTCGCCACCAGCGAACTGGTGGCGAACTCCCTCCAGCACGGCACCCCGCCCATGCGGCTGCGCCTGCGCCGCACCGACCGCCGCCTGATCATCGAGGTGACGGACGGGGACGACCATCTGCCGCGCCGCCGCAGGGCGGAATCGGAGGACGAGGCGGGTCGCGGAATCTCGATCATCGCGACGATCGCCTCGTCCTGGGGGAGCCGCCGCACACCGGGCGGCGGCAAGGCGGTCTGGTGCGAGTTCGCCCTGCCCGACCACTAGGTCAGGCGGCGGCGGTCTCCTTCTCGGGCACGTGCTGCGCCACCACCCGGGACGGCTTCACGGCGAGCGACGGCTGGTTCTGCTCCGGGGTCAGCTGCCTGCCCAGCCGCACTGCGAGGAACGTGATGCCGAGCGAGAAGAGCACGAACGTCACGATGTACGGACCGTGCAGCGCGGCTCCCATGGGCCCGCCGACGGCCGGCCCGACGGCCAGCGCCAGCTGCTTGACCAGCGCGAAGGCCGAGTTGTACTGCCCGACCATCGACTCCGGCGCCAGGTCGGCGACCAGCGGCGCCACGGTCGGCGACAGCATCGCCTCACCGAGCCCGAACAGGGCGTACGTGGAGACGAAGGCAGCCGTCGCCATGGCCTGGCTGCCGTGCCCGAGGCCCGCGTACCCGGCGATCAGCCAGGCCACGGTCCAGATCAGACCGACGGCCGCGATCACCCGGGTCCGCTTGCGGCGCTCGACGAACTTCAGCACCAGGAACTGCGCGGCCACGATCACCGCGGTGTTCGCGGCCAGCGCGATACCGAGCGTCGAGGGCTGGATGCCGGCGGCCTCGGTGCCGTACGCGGCGAGACCCGACTCGAACTGTCCGTAACAGGCGAAGAAGAGGACGAAGCCCAGGACGCACAGCTGCACCATGGCCTTGTGCCCGAGCAGCGCGCGGACGCCGCCGCCCTTGCCGCCCCCGGAGGGACGGGCGCCCTGGAACGCGGGAGAGCCGGGCATCCGCACGGTGCCGACGATCGCCGCCAGGACGAGGAACATCGCCGCCTCGATCGAGAACAGCAGGATGAAGCTGCCCGGACGGCTCGTGTCGACCAGCAGGCCGCCGATCAGGCCACCGACACCGAGACCCAGGTTCTGCAGGAAGAACTGCATCGCGAACGCCCGGGTGCGCCCGACGGGCGTCGAGCACCAGACGATCATCGTGGCGAGAGCCGGCTGGAGCACGGCCGTGCCGGCCCCGAGCAGCGCCGCGGCCCCCACGGCCGCGGGCACGCTGGAGGCGAAGCCCATCGCCACCGCACCCACGGCGGCGACGACGGAGGCGACCAGCAGGACCGGCACGGGCCCGCGCCGGTCGATGGCCCGCCCGCTGAACGGCAGCACCACCAGTGCGGCCATGGCGAAGACGGCCAGGACGATGCCCGCCGTGGCCGCGCCCAGATCCCGCACCTGCGCCACGTACACATAGAGGTACGGCACGGTGAAGCCGAGTCCGAACGCGCTCAGCGCGCTGCCTGCCTGAATACGGCGCATCGCTGCGCCCCTCGCCTCGGTCACACTCACCCACTTCGGTCGCAGGTTCAGAGGTGTACCCCTGAACCTTGAAGACTTCAACGCTAAAGTTCGAGGCTTAACAGTACACACCGAAGGACTTCAACGCCAACGAGACCCGTGGGATACTCGCCTTCATGTCCGACAACCCCGAGCGGTCCGGCCCGCAGGCTCCGCAGGAGCCGAGCCTCGACGAACAGATCGCCGCCTATCAGCGCGAGTTCCGCGACCTCGACCCCCAGGTCGAGAAGGTCGTCTCCGCCCTCGGCCGGCTGAACCGACGGATGAACGTGGCGTACGGACGCCAGCTCGCCGACCTCGGCATCAGCAACGCCGAGTGGGAGGTCCTCAAGACCCTGGTCCTCGCCGGCGAGCCCTACCGGCTCGGCCCGGGCGAGCTCGCCAAGAGACTGGGCCTCACCCCGGCCGCGATGACCCACCGCATCGACCGCATGGCGGGAGAAGGCCTGGTCACCCGCGACCGCGACGAGAACAACCGCGTCCGCGTGATCGTCGAGCTCACCGACGAGGGCCGCTCGAAGTGGCTGGAGGCGATGCGCATGGCCACGGACTTCGAGGAAGAGCTCCTCCAGGACCTCACCTCGGACGAGCGGGGCGTCCTCGGCGAGATCCTCATCCGGCTCCTGCGCCGCGTGGAGCTCACGCAGCCCGACGCCGGCGGCCGCCTGACGGACCTCGACTGAACTCGCTTGACAGGGCTTGACACTCCCCTGCCGGATGCGTAGTGTTCTCCGAGTTGTCACAGAGCCGGAACGGTTCTTCGACGACCACTCCGCCGCTGATAGCGGCACCTCTACTCAGCACGAACTCCCCACCGGGAAGAATTTCGGCATGCCGAAATTCATTTCGAAAGACTCGATTATGAGCCGCCGGGGAAATCCGCTAGAGTTTGAGACGTCGGAACGGCCCAACAGCCGGAAAGACAAACCCCGCTGACTGGGGATCAGACACCGAAAGGATCTGATAGAGTCGGAAACGCAGGAAGGGCCCGGAGCGAAAGCGAATGGGACCGGAAAGCGCCGAGGAAATCGGGTCGGAAAGATCTGATAGAGTCGGAAACGCA
>NZ_JNZO01000012.1 GCF_000717595.1 Streptomyces flavochromogenes
CACCCGCACCCACCCCCGCCGACTCCCCGAAAGGCACACCGTGACGCAGGACGATCTCCTCGCCCAGGCCCAGGCATGGCTCGCCGAGGACCCCGACCCGGAGACCCGGGAGGAGCTCGCCGCGCTCCTCGACCGCGGCGCGAGCGACGAGCTCGCCGCCCGTTTCGCCGGCACGCTGCAGTTCGGCACCGCCGGGCTCCGCGGTGAGCTGGGCGCCGGGCCCATGCGGATGAACCGCTCGGTCGTCATCCGCGCCGCCGCCGGCCTCGCCGCGTACCTCAGGGCGAAGGGGCAGGAGGGCGGTCTCGTCGTCATCGGCTACGACGCCCGCTACAAGTCGGCCGACTTCGCGCGCGACACCGCCGCCGTGATGACCGGCGCCGGGCTGCGCGCCGCGCTCCTCCCCCGCCCGCTGCCGACGCCCGTCCTCGCGTACGCCATAAGGCATCTGGGTGCCGTCGCCGGTGTCGAGGTGACCGCGAGCCACAACCCGCCGCGCGACAACGGCTACAAGGTCTACCTGGGCGACGGCTCGCAGATCGTGCCGCCCGCCGACGCGGAGATCGCCGCCGAGATCGACGCGATCCGCTCGCTGCACGACGTACCCCGACCGGAGGCCGGCTGGGAGACCCTCGGCGACGAGGTCCTGAACGCCTACCTGGAGCGTACGGACGCCGTCCTGACCTCCGGGTCCCCCCGCACCGCGCGGACCGTCTACACGGCCATGCACGGCGTCGGCAAGGACGTCCTGACGGCAGCGTTCGCCCGGGCCGGCTTCCCGCCGCCCGCGCTCGTCGCGGCGCAGGCCGAACCGGACCCGGCGTTCCCGACGGTCGCGTTCCCGAACCCGGAGGAGCCGGGTGCCATGGACCTCGCCTTCGAGGCGGCCCGGGCCGTGGACCCCGACCTGATCATCGCCAACGACCCGGACGCCGACCGCTGCGCCGTCGCCGTGCCCGACGCGGCCGTCGTGGGCGGCTGGCGGATGCTCCGCGGCGACGAGGTGGGCGCGCTGCTCGCCGCGCACCTGGTGCACAAGGGCGCGACGGGCGTGTTCGCCGAGTCGATCGTGTCGTCCTCGCTGCTCGGCCGGATCGCGGAGGCCGCGGGCGTCGGCTACGAGGAGACGCTGACCGGCTTCAAGTGGATCGCCCGCGTCGACGGCCTGCGGTACGGCTACGAGGAGGCGCTCGGCTACTGCGTCGACCCTGAGGGCGTCCGCGACAAGGACGGCATCACGGCGGCGCTGCTCGTGACCGAGCTGGCGTCGGTCCTCAAGGAGCAGGGCCGGACGCTGACCGACCTGCTCGACGACCTGGCGATCGCGCACGGGCTGCACGCCACGGACCAGCTGTCGGTGCGGGTCGAGGACCTGAGCGTCATCGCGAACGCCATGGCGGCGCTGCGTGAGCGGCCGCCGGTCTCGCTCGCCGGTCTGACGGTCGTGTCGGCGGAGGACCTGACGAAGGGCACGGAGTCGCTGCCCCCGACGGACGGGCTGCGCTACCACCTGGAGGGCGACTACAAGGCCCGGGTGATCGTCCGCCCGAGCGGCACGGAGCCCAAGCTCAAGTGCTACCTGGAGGTCGTGGTGCCGGTCGCCGCGGCGGTCGACCTCGCCCCGGCGCGGGCGACGGCCCACGAGGTGCTGGTGGCGATCAAGCGGGACCTGTCGGCCTCGGCCGGACTCTGATCCGCCGCGAGGGCCATGGCCGAGGGGCCGGTACGGAGTCTCCGTACCGGCCCCTCGGCCGTCCGGGTGAACCCTGTGCGGCAGGTGACGTCAGACGGCTCCCGCACGCCGGGGGCGTACGCCCGGGGCGTGCCCTCCCCGCCCGTCAGCCGAAGCGGCCGTTGACGTGGTCGGCGGTGCGCGGGTCGTCCGGGGAGTCGGACACGGTCCCGGTGGGCCCCTGCTCGACGATCACGCCGGGGGTGCCCTGCTCGGCGAGGAAGAAGGCGCAGGAGTCGGAGAGGGTCTCGGTCGTCACGGGAAGGACGTAAGTCCCGCCCGGTGGACATGTGTTCCCCGCGATGTGAACGAGGGGCGTGCGCGGGGCAACTTCCGTTCACCGTAGGGCGGTCGAGGCCCATCTGGACCCCTCGGCGGCGATCAGCGCACGGGACCGGGCATAGGCGGTACGGCAGGTGGAACGGCGCTCGTAGGAGCGTCCCGAGAGGGCGGTGGTACGTCCCTCGGCGTCGCGCAGCAACCACACCCAGCCGTTGCCGCCGACCGTGTGCTGCACACCGCCGGCCATGTCCGCGTGCCCGGCGCAGAGGGCCGTGAAGCCCTCCCGGCACCGGGCGTGGTCGTCGTAACAGAGCCCTGAACGCGCGACGACCCTCCCGTTCTGCGCGACGAGTCGCCATCCGTGGCGACCGTCGGCGCCCATGTCGACCGGACAGCGCGTTCCGGACACACCGGTGTCCTTGGCCACGCCCCAGGGTGACCAGGACGGTCTGACCGGATCAGCGCCCCGCACCGGCTGCGGACGTGGCGATTCCGCGAAGGCTCAGCCCGTCGCGAGAAGGATCACCAGGAGCAGCAGCCCGGCCGCCGCGGGGCCGACGATCTCGTACGCCCAGCGCACCCGCACCTCGCCCCGCGCGCCCGGAGTGCCGGCGCGGCGCTCGGCGAGCTCGCGCAGATCGGCGACGGTCTGGTCGGTGGGCGCGGTGCGCGACGCGCTGTCCCGTACGTCGGCGGTGACCGAGGTACGGCCGTGCGGGTCGTCCTGGGAGGCGCGGGAGGCGCGGCGAGCCGCCTTCTTGCGCTGGCGCAGCGAGACGGGGATGGCCCACAGCTGGTACTTGGCGCCGTCCTGGGTGAAGACCTCGCTGGAGTAGCCGGCGCGGATGTCGGCGACCGTCGACCAGGGCAGCGTGATCGACCGGAACGGGTTGCGGATCCGGAGCCGGTCGTCGTCGGCGTAGACGGCGGGCCGGATGGTGAAGGCGACGATCAGCGGCACGGCGAGGAGGAGGCCCGCGAGCGCGAGCCAGGGCGACCGGCCCTCGCCACGGAACAGCACGTCACCGGCGAACAGGGCCGCGAGGATCAGCAGGAACACCCCGCTCGCGATCCCGAGCGGCGACCGGAAGACCCGGTCGGGGGACTCCTGACCGGTGGACTGCCGCCCTGCGGACTTCTGCCCGGCGGGCTTCCGCCCCGCGGGCTTCTTCCCGGCGGCCGGCTGCTCGGGGGTCGACTCGCGGCTCGGCTCGTGGCTGGGCTCGGGGGTCGGCTCGGGGGTCGTCATGGGGCCGATTGTGCCTCAGTGGGGTGGTGGGGGCTCAGGCGGCCCGCGTGGCCACGAGATCCGCGTACAGAATGATGTTGTCGGGGCGGTGGCCGTCGACCAGCTCGCCGCCGCAGGTGATGAGGCGCAGCTCGGGACGGTCGGTGTCGCCGTACACCTTGGCCGTCGGGAAGGCGTCCTTGTCGACCTGCTCCAGCTCCCTGACCCGGAAGACCGCGGTGGTGCCGTCGGCCCGGGTCACGGTGATCTCGTCGCCGACCGCGACCTCGGAGACGTTCTTCAGTACGGCGGGGCCGCGGGCGGTGTCGAAGTGCCCGATGAGGACGGCGGGGCCGGTCTGCCCGGGCGTGACGCCCTTGTCGTACCAGCCGATCCGGTCGGCGTCCGCGACCGAGGGCACCTCGACGGTGCCGTCGGCGGCGAGCCCGAGCTCCAGAACGGGCCCGGTGGGACCGGTGTCCACCCCGGCGGCGGGGATCCGGACCCGCACGGGCAGGGAACGGGCGAGCGGGCGGACGGGAGCGGAGCTCGCGGTCGGCGTGGGGGCGGCGGTGGCCTCGGAGATCCGCGCGGGCGGGGTGGCGGCCTGCTGCCCGTCCCCGGCCGAACAGCCGGTGAGCGCGGCGATGACGGCGCACAGGAGGACGGGGGCGATACGGGCGGAGTGACGGCGGCGGTTCACGGGCGGGCTCCGGGCAGACGTGGACGGCGGGCGACGGACGGGGTCCGGCCGGCCGCCGCAGGACGCGGCGACCGGCCGGGGGGTGGGGTGTCGCTCCCGCTCGGGTCAAGGGGCAGGGAGTCGGGGTGGTGCGGGTGGTGCGGGGTGCGGTGGGTGCGCGGCGGGTGGCGCCGAGTCCGGGTCAGACGCGGGCGGCGGACCGGCGGCGCAGGACCACGAAGCCCAGACCGGCGGCCGCGAGCGAGGCCCCGGCACCGGCCGCGAGCAGGGCGTTGCTGCCGTCCTCGGTGCCGAGCTCGGCACCCGCGGCGACCGCGCCCTTGGGGATGACGGAGGTCTGACCGGTGTTGGTGGTGATCCCGGTGCCGGTGCCGTTCGTCGTGGCGCCCGGGGCCGTCTCGAAGGTGCAGCCCTTCGGCAGCTTCGGGAAGGCGTGGGTGGCGCCCTTGGCATCCGGGCCGCCCTCGACCTGGGTGTAGAGCGACGGCGTGGCGCTCTGCGGGTCGATGATCCGGCCGACGATGCCGACGCTCTTCGGCAGCGACGGGTGCGCCCGGTCGACCATCGCGAAGACCTGGTCCTGGCCGTTGTCGTCGGCGGTGCTGAACTCGGCCAGCGGACCCTGGCGGGTCATGAACAGCTCGGCCTTCGTGCCCGCGCCGATGGCGACCGTCCGGCTGACCGTGCATGCGCCGAGGACGACGGCGGACCCGCCGGTGGTGGGCTCGGTGGACGGCTTGGTCTGCCCGCCGCCCGTGGCGACCGGCTGCGGGGCGCCCTGCTTCGACGAACCGGGGATGTACGCGGCGAACTGGCCGTCCTGCTCCAGGACGACGACGGCCCTGCCGAAAGTCCAGACGGAGCGGCCGCCGGTCACGTAGGTGTAGCCGCGCCCCTTGCCGTTCTCGATCAGCTGGAGGCCGAAGCGGCCGTCCTTGCTGGCGAGCTGGAGGACGGTCCCGTCGGCGAGCCGGTAGGAGCCGGGCTTGGGGCCGGCGATGTTGCCGGTCCAGTTGTGGGTGGTGCCGTCCGGGTTGAGGACGAAGAACTCGCCGTTGTCCTGGCCGGCGGCGGAGCGGGTGATCGCCTCCAGGACGCCGACCGGGTGGCCCTCGCGGAACAGCTCGGCGCGGTGGTTCTGCTCCTTGACCTTGTAGATCTTGGCGACGGTGCCGGTCATGAGGGTCTCGGTACGGACGAGGGCGCCCTTCGCGGAAGCCTCGGTGGCCCCGGCCTCCGGGGTCTTCGTGGTGTTCCCGGCCTCCGGGGTCTTCGCGCCCTGCGCGTCCTTCCCGGTGCCCACCGCGTCCGGGGCGTCCGTGCCGGCCTCGGCCGGAACCTCGTCGGACGGCTTGACGTCGGCGGACCTCACGCCGGACTTCGCCGGCGAGGTGGCCGCCGGCGCGGCGGTGACCGGTCCGTCGGCGGCGAAGGCGGTGCCCGCCGCCACGGCGGGGGTGAGGGCGACACCCGCGACGAGGGCGGTGGTGACGGCGGTGCGAAGGGCGGTGCGCATAACGACTCCTGGAGAATCAGGCAGGTGGACGAGTGAGTCGCATGCCGCTTTTTCTCAGTCCGTTCGGGGGTTCGGCGAGGTCTGGCCGGCTGCTGAGGAAGAATCTATGGATCTTGCATTCGGGAGTTGTCCACTCCATGTCACGGGCCTGTGACAGGAGTCACCGGCCCCGTCACCACGGCCCGGAGCGGGGCACCACGCCGACCGGCCGCCTGTGACCTCGGGCTCTGCGAAGCCCGTCCCCTGTACAGGTCGCTACGCGCGTAGATATGCTCGACTGGTGACCATGCCCACCACTGCATCCGCAGCATCCGCATTCGCCGACGTGACCGCGTCCGACGGTGCGCTGCGCCGCTTCCTCCACGGGCTGCCCGGCGTCGACGCCGTCGGCCTGGAGGCGCGCGCCGCGTCCCTCGGCACCCGCTCGATCAAGACCACGTCCAAGGCGTACGCCATCGACCTGGCCATTTCCATGATCGACCTGACGACGCTCGAAGGCGCGGACACCCCGGGCAAGGTCCGGGCGCTCGCCGCCAAGGCCGTCCGTCCCGATCCGACCGACCGCACGACCCCGACGACCGCCGCCGTCTGTGTCTATCCGGACATGGTGGCCACCGCCAAGGCCGCCCTCGCGGGCTCCGGCGTCAAGGTCGCCTCGGTCGCCACGGCCTTCCCGGCCGGCCGCGCCGCGCTCCCCGTGAAGCTCGCCGACACGGCGGACGCCATCGCCGCGGGCGCCGACGAGATCGACATGGTCATCGACCGTGGCGCCTTCCTCGCCGGCCACTACCTCCAGGTCTTCGAGCAGATCGCCGCGATCAAGGCGGAGTGCGGCGACCGCGCCCGCCTCAAGGTGATCTTCGAGACCGGCGAGCTGTCCACGTACGACAACATCCGCCGTGCCTCCTGGCTCGGCATGATGGCCGGCGCGGACTTCATCAAGACCTCGACCGGCAAGGTCGCGGTCAACGCCACCCCGGCCAACACCCTGCTCATGCTGGAGGCCGTGCGCGACTTCCGCGCCCAGACCGGCGTGCAGATCGGCGTGAAGCCGGCCGGCGGCATCCGCAACACCAAGGAAGCGATCAAGTTCCTGGTTCTCGTCAACGAGACCGTGGGTGAGGACTGGCTGGACAACCACTGGTTCCGCTTCGGCGCCTCCAGCCTGCTCAACGACCTGCTGATGCAGCGCCAGAAGCTGGCGACCGGCCGTTACTCCGGCCCCGATTACGTGACGGTGGACTGATCAACATGGCATCTGCATTCGAGTACGCACCGGCGCCCGAGTCCCGGTCCGTCGTCGACATCGCCCCCAACTACGGCCTCTTCATCGACGGCGAGTTCGTCGAGGCGGCCGACGGCAAGGTCTTCAAGACCGTCTCCCCCGCCACCGAGGAGGTCCTCTCGGAGATCGCCCAGGCGGGCACCGAGGACGTCGACCGTGCGGTGAAGGCGGCCCGGAAGGCGTTCGAGAAGTGGTCGGCACTGCCCGGCTCCGAGCGCGCCAAGTACCTGTTCCGCATCGCCCGGATCATCCAGGAGCGCAGCCGTGAGCTGGCCGTCCTGGAGACGCTGGACAACGGCAAGCCGATCAAGGAGACGCGCGACGCGGACCTCCCGCTGGTCGCCGCGCACTTCTTCTACTACGCGGGCTGGGCCGACAAGCTCGACCACGCGGGCTACGGGGCGAACCCGAAGCCGCTGGGCGTGGCCGGCCAGGTCATCCCGTGGAACTTCCCGCTGCTCATGCTGGCGTGGAAGATCGCCCCGGCGCTCGCGACCGGCAACACGGTCGTCCTGAAGCCGGCCGAGACGACCCCGCTGACCGCCCTGTTCTTCGCGGACATCTGCCGCCAGGCCGGGCTGCCGAAGGGCGTCGTCAACATCCTTCCCGGGTACGGGGAGACGGGCGCCGCACTGGTCGCGCACCCGGACGTGAACAAGGTCGCCTTCACCGGTTCGACGGCCGTCGGCAAGGCCATCGCGCGGTCGATCGCCGGTACCGACAAGAAGGTCACCCTGGAGCTGGGCGGCAAGGGCGCCAACATCGTCTTCGACGACGCCCCCATCGACCAGGCCGTCGAGGGAATCGTCAACGGCATCTTCTTCAACCAGGGCCAGGTCTGCTGCGCGGGCTCGCGCCTCCTCGTCCAGGAGTCGATCCAGGACGAGCTGCTCGACAGCCTGAAGCGCCGTCTGAGCACCCTCCGCCTCGGCGACCCGCTGGACAAGAACACCGACATCGGCGCCATCAACTCCTCGGAGCAGCTGGCGCGGATCACCTCGCTGGTGGAGCAGGGCGAGGCGGAGGGCGCCGAGCGCTGGACCGCCGCCTGCGACATCCCCGAGGCCGGTTACTGGTTCGCCCCGACGCTCTTCACGAACGTCACGCAGGCGCACACCGTGGCCCGCGACGAGATCTTCGGCCCGGTCCTGTCGGTGCTGACCTTCCGTACGCCCGACGAGGCCGTCGCGAAGGCCAACAACAGCCAGTACGGCCTCTCCGCCGGCATCTGGTCGGAGAAGGGCTCCCGCATCCTGGCGGTCGCCAACAAGCTCCGCGCCGGCGTCGTCTGGGCCAACACGTTCAACAAGTTCGACCCGACCTCGCCGTTCGGCGGATACAAGGAGTCGGGCTTCGGCCGCGAGGGTGGCCGTCACGGTCTGGAGGCCTACCTCGATGTCTGAGCAGCAGACGCGCCTGAACGTCTTCAAGACCTACAAGCTGTACGTCGGGGGCAAGTTCCCCCGCTCCGAGAGCGGCCGGGTGTACGAGGTGTCGGACTCCAAGGGCAAGTGGCTGGCGAACGCTCCTCTCTCCTCCCGCAAGGACGCCCGTGACGCGGTCGTCGCCGCCCGCAAGGCGTTCGGCGGCTGGGCGGGCGCGACCGCGTACAACCGCGGTCAGATCCTCTACCGCGTCGCCGAGATGCTGGAGGGCCGCCGGGACCAGTTCGTCCGCGAGGTCGCGGACGCGGAGGGCCTGTCGAAGTCGAAGGCCGCCGTGGTCGTCGACGCGGCGATCGACCGCTGGGTCTGGTACGCGGGCTGGACGGACAAGATCGCCCAGGTCGTGGGCGGTGCGAATCCGGTCGCGGGTCCGTACTTCAACCTCTCCACGCCCGAGCCGACCGGTGTCGTCACGGTCGTGGCCCCGCAGGACTCGTCGTTCCTCGGCCTGGTCTCGGTGATCGCCCCGGTGATCGCCACGGGCAACACGGCGGTCGTCATCGCCTCGGAGAAGTCCCCGCTCCCGGCCCTCTCCCTGGGCGAGGTGCTCGCCACCTCCGACCTGCCGGGCGGTGTCGTCAACATCCTCTCGGGCAAGGCCGCGGAGATGGGCCCGCACCTGGCGGCCCACCAGGACGTCAACGCGATCGACCTGACGGGCGCGACCGAGGGCGACCTGGCCCGCGACCTGGAGATCGCGGCGGCGGACAACCTGAAGCGCGTCCTGCGCCCGCGCACGGAGGACTTCGCGGAGTCCCCGGGCACGGACCGCATGACGGCGTTCCTGGAGACGAAGACGGTCTGGCACCCGACGGGTTCGCTGGGCGCGAGCGGCTCCTCGTACTAGTTCGGTCCGGCAGGCCCCCGGGGTGATCCCGGGGGCCTTTCGTCATGCCCGGCCGCGTTCCACGAGCCCCGCCACGCCGTCGAGCACGCAGTCGAGTCCCGTCTCGAACTGCCAGGCCGCGTCGTCCTTGCGCGCCGCGCCCCGGGTGTAGCGCCGGTAGGTCGGGTAGCGCCCGGTCTCCATCAGGTACGACATCTGCGGGGCGAGTCCCCGCCGCGTCTCGTCGGCGCTCTGCCAGCCCTGTTCCTCCATGTACCGGCGCAGCGCGGCCTCGGACTGGGTGGCCCCGTGGACGTACGCGTTGACCGCCCGGAACGCGGCCATCATCGTGTCGGCGTCGAGCCCGAGCCCGTCGAGCGAGGCCAGCTGGTGCTCGGCCGCCGCCATCCGGGTCGGGGTGAGCGCGAAGAGCGGCGCCGGCATGTGGGCCAGCCAGGGGTGGCGCAGCATCATCTCCCGGGTGCGCAGCGCGTACGCGCGGAGCGTCTCCCGCCAGCCCGAGATCTCGTCCACCGGCGCCAGCTCGCCGGACACCCGGTCGATCATGAGCGCCCACAGCTCGTCCTTGCCGTTGACGTGCCGGTAGGCGGCCATGGGCGCGACGCCCAGTTCGGTGGCGACCTTCCGCATCGTCACGGCGGCGAAACCCTCGCGGTCCGCGATGCCGATCGCGACGTCGGCGATCCTCCCCGCGCTGAGGGACGCCCGCGGTGCCGCCGCGGGCCGCTCCAGGCGCTCCCACAGCGAGACCTCGTCCGTCTCGTCCTTCTTCGCCACTCGGACCTCCTTCTCTCGCGTACAGCGTATGCGTTGTGGACGCCGTACACATCGGCGTGTACGTTGTACACCGATCGGTATACGCCGTACACATCCCGTCGCGCACATCACCGTCCAGGGGGACCCGTGACCGCTCCGCTCCACATCGCCGTGATCCAGGGCTCGACCCGCGACGGCCGCCTCGGCCCCGTCGTCGCGAACTGGCTGCTCACCCACGCCGCCGAACGCCCCGATCTGACCGCCGACCTGATCGACCTGGCCGAGACCCCGCTGCCGACCGTCTTCCCGCACCTCGGCCAGGCCCCCGAGCACGCCGAGGACCGCGCCCTGCTCGCCGCCGTGTCACCGCGTCTGGCCGCCGCCGACGCCTTCGTCGTGGTGACCCCCGAGTACAACCACAGCTACCCGGCCTCCCTGAAGAACGCGATCGACTGGCACGGCAGGGAATGGCAGGCCAAGCCCGTCGGCTTCGTCGCCTACGGCGGCTTCTCCGCCGGACTGCGCGCCGTCGAACACCTGCGCGGCGTCTTCGCCGAGCTGCACGCCGTCACCATCCGCGAGACGGTCGGACTCCAGGGCGTCTGGGGGAAGTTCGACGAGAGCGGCCGGGCCGTTGACCCCGCCGCCGACACCGCGGCGAAGGCGATGCTCGACCAACTCGTCTGGTGGGGCGAGGCACTGCGCGCCGCCCGCGCCCACAAGCCCTACGCGGCCTGAGCCGTGACGCCCCCTCAAGAGAGGCGCATCCCCTACCTGGGCGTCACCGGGCTCATGCTCGGCATCGTCCTCGCGACGCTCGACGGCACGATCGTCGGCACCGCGCTCCCGACCATCGCGGGCGAACTCGGCGGCCTCGAACGGCTGCCCTGGGTCGTCACCGCCTATCTCCTCACCGCCGCCGTCGCCACCCCGCTCTGGGGCAAGCTCGGCGACCTCTACGGCCGCAAGGGCGGCTACCTCTCCGCCGTCGGTGTCTTCCTCGCCGGGTCGGTCCTCTCCGGCCTCGCGCAGAGCATGGGGCAGCTCATCGCCTTCCGCGCCCTCCAGGGCGTCGGCGCCGGAGGCCTGATGGTCGGCGCCTTCGCCCTCATCGGCACCCTGGTCGCACCGAAGGACAGCGCCCGGGTCCAGGCCGTCACCGGGGCGATGCTGCCGGTGGCCTTCGCCGGCGGCCCGCTCGTCGGCGGCCTCCTCACCGACCATCTGAACTGGCGCTGGGCCTTCTACGTCAACCTGCCCGTCGGCCTCGCCGCCCTGCTGATCGTCTCGCTCAGCCTGCGCGTACGGACCCCGCGGGTCCGGGCCCGCGTCGACTGGGCGGGAGCCCTGCTGCTGACCGCCGGGGTCCTGGCGCTGACCCTGCTCGCCGGCTGGGCCGGCACCGCCCACGCCTGGACCTCGCCCCGGATCCTGGCCCTGGGCACGATCGCGGTCGTGGCGCTCGCCTGGTTCGTCAGGGTCGAGCGGCGGGCCGAGGAGCCCGTGATCCCGCCCCGGCTCTTCCGCACACGCAACTTCACCCTGGCGCAGATCCTGAGCTTCCTGGTCGGCGCGGGCATGATCGCCGCCCTGAACTATCTCCCGCAGTACCTGCAGTTCGCCCGCGGACAGTCGTCCACGGCGAGCGGACTGCTGCTGCTCCCGCTGATGCTCGCCATGGTCGCCGCACAGCTGGCCTCGGGCCGGATCATCGCCCGTACCGGCCGCTACCGCATGTACCCGATCCTCGGAGGTGCGCTGATGACGGCGGGCGCACTCGTCCTGCTGCTCCTCGACGTGGACACCCCCGTCGCCGTCGCCTCCGGGCTCACCGTGGTCGTCGGCGCGGGCATGGGCTTCCTCATGCAGGCCACGCTGCTCGTCACGATGTACGGCGCCGAGCCGCGCGACATGGGCGCGGCGAGCGGCACCGTCACACTCGTGCGGACGCTCGGCGGCTCGCTCGGCGTGGCCGTCCTCGGCGCGGTGTTCACCGCGCGTCTCGGCGGGGCCGACACCCACCTGACCCCGGCGCAGGCCCTGCGCCTGCCGGAGCCGGTACGGGAGGGCCTGGGGGCGGCGGTGACGAGCGGGGTGCACGGGGTGCTGCTCGGCACGGCGCTGCTCGCCGCCCTGGCCTTCGCCGCGGCCTGGCTCGTACGGGACGCGCCGCTGCGGCCCGAGACCGGCTCCGTTACGGAAGAAGCCCCCGCGTCAGAGGACCGGCCACCGGCAGATCGGCCACTGCCCCGCCCTTCGTGACGTGGTCGGTCACCAGGTTGGTGCCCACCGGCTTGAAGTCGGCGACCTGGGTGCCGAGGCCGTTGTCGAGCGGGTCGACGCCGGTGTTGGCCAGCGGGTCGAGCTGGAGCCGGGTCAGCGGGCCGATCCCGTGGGTGACACCGGACAGCGCACCCGCACCGGCCGCGGTGGCGTCCGTCCTGGTCAGCGAGTCGACGGGCAGCGGCACCGGGGCCACGGCCTGCGCCGACGCGCCGGCGCCGAGCACCGCCGCGCCCGCCGCCGTGACGGTGAGGCCTGCCGCGAGCAGGGCGCTGCGACGGGGGCTCCGGGGTTCTGCGTGACGCGCCATGGTGATCCTTCCGAGCATTCCACGGGTAATCGATCGGACACCGACAGTAGTTGAGGTGTGATGCTCGATACCAACGGGCTTCCTCGGGGGTCCCCTGCACGGGGGAATGCTTCACACTGGTGTCCCGTGAGTTCCCAACCGATCCCGACCCGTGTCGTCCTGCTCGCGGGCCCCTCAGGCTCCGGCAAGTCGTCCCTCGCCGCCGTCACCGGTCTCCCGGTCCTGCGCCTCGACGACTTCTACAAGGAGGCCGACGACCCGACCCTCCCTCTTGTCGAGGGCAGCTCGGACATCGACTGGGACTCCCCGGGGTCCTGGGACGCGGACACGGCCGTCGCCGCCATCGTCGAACTGTGCCGTACGGGGCGGACCGACGTCCCCGTGTACGACCTCGCCACCAGCTCGCGGGTGGACCGCGAGCGGCTGGACATCGGGCGGACGCCGCTGTTCGTGGCGGAGGGGATCTTCGCGGCCGAGATCGTGGCCCGCTGCCGTGAGCTCGACGTCCTCGCCGACGCGCTCTGCCTGCGCGGCCGCCCCTCGACGACCTTCCGCCGCCGGCTCGCCCGCGACCTGCGCGAGGGCCGCAAGTCGGTCCCGTTCCTGCTGCGCCGCGGCTGGCGTCTGATGCGGGCGGAGCGTGCGATCGTCGCCCGCCAGTCGGAACTGGGCGCCCACCCCTGCGCCAAGCCGGAGGCCCTGGGCCGCCTGGCAGCTGCGGCAGCGGGCCGCCACAAGACGCCCGCGGCGAGCTGACAGCAGAAAACACGACGCGGGTCGTACGAGCCCCCCAGCCCGTACGACCCGCGTCGCCATTCCCCGTACCCCCGTACGGTTCCCCCGTGCTCCCCCGACGGCTTCGTTTCCCCCGTAGCCCCCGTGGGTCTTTCCCCCCAGCCTTCAGGCCACCAGCTCGCCGAAGGACTCCTCCTCGTCACGGCCGAAGCTGAGCACCTCGTCCTCGCGCAGTCGCCGCAGCGACCGCCAGATGCTCGACTTCACCGTGCCGACACTGATGTCCAGGATCTCCGCGATCTCCGGATCGGTACGGCCCTCGTAGTAGCGCAGCACCAGCATCGTCCGCTGGAGCTCGGGCAGCCGGGCCAGCGCCTGCCACAGCACCGCGCGCAGCTCCGTGCCGCGCATCGCGTCCGTCTCGCCCACCGTCTCCGGGAGCTCCTCGGTCGGGTACTCGTTGAGCTTGCGCCGGCGCCAGGCGCTGATGTGCAGATTGGTCATGGTGCGGCGGAGGTACCCGCCGACCGCGGCCTTGTCACTGATCCGCTCCCAGGCGCGGTACGTGGAGAACAGCGCGCTCTGGAGCAGGTCCTCGGCCTCGAACCGGTCACCGGTGAGGTGGTAGGCGGTGGCGTACAGGGAGGCACGACGCTCCTGGACGTAAGCCGTGAACTCGGCTTCCGAACAGTTGCGCTCCCCCGTGACCTCCCCGTACGCCGCTCCCCCGTCAGCAATGGCCACCATGTACGGCGCCTTGCGCTGACGCCCGACGCTGCGAACGCACCCCCGCCCGTTCACCGCGCCGGACTTCTCCGTGCTCCGTACGACGTCGTGGAGACGCGTGACTACTGCGCTTGAGGTGGTGCTGTGCAGTGCGTTCATCCGGCGCCCCCCGTCGGTTGGAGTGTGTTTCGGTCCGTGTGCCAAGAAGCTTGCCCATCGGACTTCATGGCGTTGTCCGCCGACTGTCACAGGCGTGTCACAGGGCCCGGGTCAGAAGCGCGCCTCCCAGCGGTCGAACTCGGACGGCCGAATGCGACAGAATGTTGCCCGTGCCTTTTCTGTTGCTGATCGAGGACGACGACGCCATCCGCACGGCCCTCGAACTCTCCCTGTCGCGGCAGGGCCACCGGGTGGCCACTGCCGCGACCGGTGAGGACGGCCTCCAGCTGTTGCGCGAGCAGCGGCCGGACCTGGTCGTGCTCGACGTCATGCTGCCCGGCATCGACGGCTTCGAGGTCTGCCGGCGCATCCGCCGCACGGACCAGTTGCCGATCATCCTGCTGACCGCGCGCAGCGACGACATCGACGTGGTCGTGGGCCTGGAGTCCGGAGCCGACGACTATGTCGTCAAGCCGGTGCAGGGCCGCGTCCTCGACGCCCGGATCCGGGCCGTACTGCGGCGCGGTGAGCGGGAGTCGACGGACTCGGCGACCTACGGCTCACTGGTGATCGACCGCTCGGCGATGACGGTCACCAAGAACGGCGAGGACCTCCAGCTCACCCCGACCGAGCTGCGGCTGCTCCTGGAGCTGAGCCGCCGGCCCGGACAGGCGCTCTCCCGGCAGCAGTTGCTGCGGCTCGTGTGGGAGCACGACTACCTGGGCGACTCGCGGCTCGTCGACGCCTGCGTGCAGCGGCTGCGCGCCAAGGTGGAGGACGTCCCGTCCTCGCCGACGCTCATCCGCACCGTGCGCGGGGTCGGCTACCGGCTGGACGTTCCTGCGTGAGCAAGGGGATCGTCACGCGGCTGCGTCTCTCCAGCCTGCGGCTGCGTCTTGTCGTCGTCTTCGCCCTGGTCGCGCTCACCGCGGCCGTCGCCGCCTCCGGCATCGCGTACTGGCTGAACCGCGAGGCGGTGCTGACGCGTACCCAGGACGGGGCGCTCAACGACTTCCGGCAGGAGATGCAGAACCGGGCGGCGACGCTGCCGCTGAGGCCCACGCAGGAGGATCTGCGGCGGACGGCCGAACTGATGGCGACGGGCAGCGCCAACTACCAGGTACTGCTGCTCGGCGAGCGGGACGCCGGCAAGCCGATCGTCGGCGCCTCGGACCCGGACGACTTCACCCTGGCCGACGTGCCGCGCTCGCTGCGCGAGGCCGTGGACACCGAGCGCCCGGTGACCGAGGCCAACCCGTACCCGTACCACCTGTTCTGGCAGCGTACGGAGCGGAACGGGACGCCGTACCTGGTCGGCGGGACGCGGATCGACGGCGGCGGGCCCGCCGGCTACATGTTCAAGTCGCTGGCCGCGGAGAAGGCCGACCTGAACTCGCTGGCCTGGTCGCTCGGAATCGCGACCGCGCTCGCGGTGGCCGGATCCGTGCTGCTCGCGCAGGTCGCGGCGACGACCGTGCTGCGTCCGGTGCACCGGCTCGGCGAGGCGGCCAAGCAGCTCGGCGAGGGCAAGCTCGACACCCGGCTCCGGGTCACCGGCGCCGACGAACTGGCCGATCTCACCAGGACGTTCAACAGCGCGGCCGAGTCCCTGCAGAAGAAGGTCGCGGACATGAGCGCCCGCGAGGAGTCCTCCCGGCGGTTCGTCGCCGACATGTCGCACGAGCTGCGGACCCCGCTGACCGCACTCACCGCCGTCACGGAGGTTCTGGAGGACGAGCAGGACTCCCTCGACCCCATGATCGCCCCCGCGGTCGCCCTGGTGGTCAGCGAGACCCGGAGGCTCAACGACCTGGTCGAGAACCTCATGGAAGTGACCCGCTTCGACGCGGGCACCGCCCGGCTCGTCCTCGACGAGGTGGACATCGCCGACCAGATCACCGCGTGCATCGACGCGCGCGCGTGGCTCGACGCGGTCGACCTCGACGCCGAGCGCGGCATCGTGGCGCCGCTCGATCCGCGCCGGCTCGACGTGATCCTGGCGAACCTGATCGGGAACGCGCTGAAGCACGGCGGTTCCCCGGTCCGGGTCTCGGTGCGCACCGAGGACGACGAATTGGTCATCGCGGTACGGGACCACGGCCCCGGCATCCCCGAAGAGGTGCTGCCGCACGTCTTCGACCGCTTCTACAAGGCGAGCGCGTCCCGGCCGCGGTCTGAAGGAAGCGGTCTCGGCCTGTCGATCGCCATGGAGAACGCGCTGATCCACGGCGGTTCGATCACCGCCGCCAACTCTGTCGGCGAGGACGGTGCGGTGGACGGCGCGGTGTTCGTGCTGCGGCTGCCGCTCGACGCGTCGGGGATCACCCGCGAGGTGCAGACCCGCAGCAGCCAGGGCGAGGTGGAGGAAGCGTGAGACGCCGCACTGTGGGGCGTACGGCCGTGGTGGCCGGGCTCGTCGCGCTCACCGCGCTGGCCACCGGCTGCGGGATCAGGACGACATCGGTTCCGGTGGACGCCGGCGCGGCCCCGTCCCGGGTCCCGTGCAGCATGACGCAGGAGGGGACGACGGGCTCGGCGGTGCAGGGCCTGCCGGTCCGGGTGTTCCTGGTCTGCGGCTCACAGCTGGAGGCGGTCGACCGACGCTCGCTGCCGGAGGAGAAGGCGGGCGGCGACCCGGTGCGCACGGCGTCGGGGCTGCTCTCGCAGCTGATGGCCGAGCCCTCGGAGAGCGAGCAGCGGGCCGGGTTCACGACGGCGGTCCGCGGCCCGCTGGTGGTGAACGGCGGCTACAAGGGCGACCCGGCGGGCACGCTGAGGCTCAGCCGTCAGCCGGAGGACCTGGCGCCGACGGCCCTTTCGCAGCTGGTCTGTACCTTCGCGGCGAGCTCTGCGGGGGCGGGGGAGCAGACGGTCCTGCTCGGCGGCCCGGGCGCGTACGCCCCGAAGCGCTACCGCTGCACGACCGAACTCCGCGAACGCCCGGAATCCACCCCGCCCACAGCCCCGACAACTCCCTGACGCCCCGCCGCTCCCATGGGAGGGCGGTGGTGGCGGGCGCAGCCCGCACGGAGGTGGCGGTGGTGGCGGGCGCAGCCCCGTGGCGGGTGACCGGGGTGCGGGCGTGGCACGTGCGGGTGGGTGACGACCGGCGGGGCGATCGGCCACGCTCGGGGTCCCGTGTGGTTCGGCGGAACCGATGTCGCCGTTCGGGGCGTCTTGGGGGGCGTGCAGCGTCAAGGTTCGGGCGGCAGTGCCGCCGTGGTCGTCCGCGTGGCAGGGTTCGCCCTCGTCCTCGCGCATCTGCTGCTCGTCGCCTGGGTCGGCCTGCGTCCACGGGACGTCGCCTGGGTGACCGCGCCGAACGTCGTCCCCTTCGACGGCCTCCGCGCCGACCTCGCCCTCGGCACCGCCGAGGCCGCCCGGCTGATCGGCGAGGGGCTGCTGCTCCTCGCCCCGCTCGGGATCCTGCTCCCGATGGCCGACGGGCGGCTCCATGTCTCCGGGTGGGCCTCCCTCACCCGTACGACCGCCGCCGGCGCGCTGGTGTCCCTCGCCGTGGAGCTCCTGCAGACCGCGGTGCCCGGTCAGGTCGTGGACGTGGACTCGGTCCTCCTGAACACCGCCGGGGTCGCGCTCGCGCATCTCCTCTTCGTCCCGGCCGGCCGCACCTGGCTGCGCCGCAGGTCGGACGAGGGGCGGACGGACTCCTCCGCGGGGAGCAGGCCGGGTCGGGGTTCCGCCCTGCTGCGGAACGAGGGGTCTCAGGGTGCGACCCCGACGATTCCCAGGGTCCCGATCGCCCGGTAGACCGACGCCCCGGACGGCCCTCCGGCGGCACCATGGAGTCATCGGGAGCCCGACGGAGCGGCTCCCGGACCGACTCCGAAGGAGCCCACCATGGCCGCACTGACCCGCCCCCGTGACGGACGCGTGATCGGCGGAGTGTGCGCGGGCCTGGCCCGGCGCTTCGGCATCTCCGCGAACACGATGCGTCTGATCTTCCTGGTCTCGTGCCTGCTGCCCGGCCCGCAGTTCCTGATCTACATCGGCCTGTGGATCTTCATGCCGGACGAGCGGAAGGCCACCACGGCCTGGTGACGCACGTACGCCGAAGGGGCGCGTGCCCGGGAGACCGGGTGCGCGCCCCTTCGGCGTACGGAGAGCCGTGTACGGCCCCGGGGTCAGCCGAGCGGCAGGCCCTGCAGCGGCAGGCCGCCGAGGAGGCCGCCCAGCGGGGTGGCGCCGAGGCCACCGGCGGCGGCGTCGAGCGGGAGGCTCTGGGTGGCCTGTCCGGCGGCGGCCGGGAGGGTCTTCACGCCCTGGTCGAGACCCTGGCCGAGGGCGCCCTGGCCGGCACCGAGGGACTCGGCCGCGCCGTCGGGGAGCTTGGTGAGGTCGTCACCCAGCGGCACGGTCTGGGTCACCAGGCCGAGCGCGTCGGGGGTGGCGGGCGCGACCGGGGCGGCGGAGGCCGTGCCGGCGGCGGCAGCGGCGAAAGCGGCACCGAGAGCGGCGACACCGAGCTTCTTGGCGGCAGACTGCTTCATCTGAAAATCTTCCTTGTGGAATCCGGGGGCTTCCGGGAAAGCCGGGCGGGGAAATCCTGTTGGAATGCAGAGCGGCTCTGCAACCTAACCAGTGATCGACCCGTCCGCAAACACCGGAAAGCGGCCGGGTGTCGTGCTTTTCCCGGCCGCCCTGTCCCCCTTGACGGGGTGCCGTTCAGCCCGCCGTACGGGAAGAGTCGCTGGTCGTGGCGGTCTGCTGGAACAGCCATTCGGACTTCAGCTCGGCATATCCGGGCTTGATGACCTCGTTGATCATGGCCAGGCGTTCATCGAAAGGAATGAACGCTGATTTCATCGCATTGACCGTGAACCACTGCATGTCGTCGAGCGTGTAATCGAATGCTTCGGTCAGCAGCTCGAATTCACGGCTCATGCTGGTCCCGCTCATGAGCCGGTTGTCGGTGTTGACCGTGGCCCGGAAGTGCAGCTTGCGGAGCAGACCGATGGGGTGCTCGGCGAAGGAGGCCGCGGCGCCGGTCTGGAGGTTGGAGGAGGGGCACATCTCCAGCGGGATCCGCTTGTCACGGACATAGGCGGCGAGCCGGCCGAGGGTCACCGAACCGTCGTCGGCGACCTCGATGTCGTCGATGATCCGGACGCCGTGCCCGAGCCGGTCGGCGCCGCACCACTGGAGCGCCTGCCAGATCGAGGGCAGCCCGAAGGCCTCGCCCGCGTGGATCGTGAAGTGGTTGTTCTCCCGCTTGAGGTACTCGAAGGCGTCGAGGTGGCGGGTGGGCGGGTAGCCGGCCTCGGCGCCCGCGATGTCGAAGCCGACGACGCCGGTGTCGCGGTAGCGGTTGGCGAGCTCGGCGATCTCCAGCGCGCGGGCGGCGTGCCGCATCGCGGTGAGCAGGGCGCCGACCCGGATGCGGTGCCCGTTGGCCCTGGCCTGTCGTTCGCCCTCGCGGAAGCCCTCGTTGACGGCCTCGACGACCTCCTCCAGGGTGAGGCCGGCCTCCAGGTGCTGCTCGGGCGCGTAGCGCACCTCCGCGTACACGACACCGTCCTCGGCGAGGTCGACCGCGCACTCGGCGGCGACACGGAAGAGGGCGTCGCGCGTCTGCATGACGGCGCAGGTGTGCGCGAAGGTCTCCAGGTACCGCTCGAGGGACCCGGAGTCGGCGGCTTCGCGGAACCAGATGCCGAGCTTGTCGGGCTCCGTCTCGGGGAGCTGCCGATAGCCCTGCTCCCGGGCGAGTTCGATGATCGTGCCGGGGCGCAGTCCGCCGTCGAGGTGGTCGTGGAGCAGCACCTTCGGGGCACGGCGGATCTGGTCCGCGGAGGGGACGCTGGCAGTCTGGCTCGTCATTTCCGCATGCTAGCCCCTACGCGCGTAGAGCGCGCCCCGTGGCGCGGGGTCCGCGTCCGATCTCCCCCACCCGCACGTGCTCTGATGCCGCGTCACCGGCACGCCGAGGAGGCGGAGCCCGCGTTCGGACCCCCGCGTTCAGACCTTCGCGTATACGACTTATTGGCCTGTTGAGACGACACCGGCTTCTCCGGGTGCGCCGGGTCCGGCCGGCTCGCGGTTACGTGAGTCGATCACGGCGGGAGCCGATACCCGCCGGACCAGGAAAGGGCGTGGCATGCGCTACATCCGTGGACTGCTCGTCGCACTCTCGGCGGGCGCCCTGTCGCTCGGCATGATGGGCACCTCGCAGGCCGACACCGACCAGTCGAACCAGAGCCTCGACCACAGCTGCCAGAACAGCACGTTCGGCTCCTGCTCCCAGGAGGTGAACTACGCTCCGGAGCTCCTGGGGGACATCTCTCTCAGCGGCGAGAACGGGCTCCTCGGCCCGACCGGGCTCCTCGGCCCGTCGGGGCTCCTCGGCCCGACCGGGCTCGTCGGTCCGACCGGGCTCCTCGGCCGCACCGCCACCGGTGCGACCACCGCCGCCAAGGGTGCCACCACCACGCCTGCCACCACCAGCACCAAGGGCGCCACCGGCAAGACCGCTCTGGCCAAGCCCACCCGGTAACACCCGCCCGGAAGCACTCGCCCGGCCACCGACGGGCGTGAACAGCGGGGCACGCGACCGCCGCTGAAGTCGACCGGCGGCCCGTGCGGCGGCCGTTCCCCCCGCCACGCGGGCCGCCGGCCCGGACAAAGACGACGGACTCTCCCGCGAGTGCACCGCTGTGCCCTCGCGGGCGAAAACCACCCGGCACGTCGACCGGGCGGCTCCTAGGCTGCCGGAATGACCTCTCGACCGACCGACTCCGAACTGCCGCGCATCCACGGCTTCCTGTCCGACTTCCACCGTCGTCAGGCGAACCGCGTCGTCGACTTCCCCGGTGGCTTCGCCGCACTCGACGACCGGTACACGCACTCCCGGGGCAACAACCACCTGCTGGTCGACGGCTCGACCGACCCCGAGGCGCTGCCCGCGCGGGCCGAGGAGCTTCTCGGCCATCTCCCGCACCGGCTCGTGTACGTCATCGACGACGAGGTCGCGGCCGCCTGCCGGGGCCCGCTGGAACGGGCCGGATACGCCCATGCGGCCACGTACCTCATGCGCCACACCGGCCCGGTCCCGGCGCACGGCGGGGCCCGGAGCGTGGGTCTCGACGAGCTGCGCGCGCCGGCCTCGGAGGCCTGGCGCCGGTTCCTGCCGGGGGTGTCCGACGAGGAGGTCCACCACCTGGTGGAGCGACGAGCCGCCCGGCTCGGGGCCGCCGAGGACGTACGGTTCCTCGCCGTGCACACCCAGGACGGCGAGGTGGCATCGTGGGTCGACCTGTATCTCGACCCGGCGGCCGGCATCGCCGGAATCGAGGACCTCGTCACCGCCGAGGCGCACCTCGGGCAGGGCCACGCCGGACGGGTCCTCGACACGGCGCTGCACCTGGCGGCCGAGGCGGGCTGCGACCTCCGCTTCCTGACCGCGAACGAGGCGGCGTGGCCGCACCGCTGGTACGGGCGGAAGGGCTTCGCCGTCGTCGACACCATCCACTGCTTCGAGAGGGCGTAGCCGCATGTCGACCCCCGTTCACCCGCCCAAGCCGCGACCCGGCGACAAGGTCGCGATCGTCTCTCCGTCGAGCGGCCTGCCGGGGCTCCTCCCGCTGCCCTACGAGCTGGGTCTCGACCGGCTGCGGGACGAGTTCGGCCTGATCCCGGTCGAGTACCCGACCACCCGCCGCTGGGGCTCGACGCCCCGGGAGCGCGCCGCCGACCTGAACGCCGCGTTCGCCGACCCGGAGATCAAGGCCGTCATCGCGAGCATCGGCGGCGAGGACCAGATCACCGTGCTTCCCCATCTGGACCGGGAGCTGATCCGCGCCCACCCCAAGCCGTTCTTCGGGTACAGCGACAACACCAACCTCCTGCTCTTCCTGCGCAACCTCGGCATCGTGAGCTATCACGGCGGCTCGGTGATGGTGGAGCTCGGCCGGCCCGGGGCGCTCCACCCGCGGACGACGGACTCGCTGCGGGCCGCTCTGCTCGGCTCCGGCCCGTACGAGCTGTCGCCGTCGGCGGCCGTCGGCGACATCAACAGGCCGTGGGAGACGCCGGAGACCTTCGCGAGCGAACCGTTGATGGAGCCTGCCGAGGGCTGGTTCTGGCACAACGCCGACCGGGTCGTCACCGGGACCGGCTGGGGCGGCTGCCTGGAGATCCTGGCCTGGATGCTGATGGCGGACCGGGAGATCCGGCCGGTCGAGGAGTACGCCGGGCAGGTGCTCTTCCTGGAGACCTCCGAGGAGATGCCGGGCGCCGGTGAGGTGTACCGGATCCTGCGGAACATGGGAGAGCGCGGGCTGCTGCGGCAGTTTCCGGCCGTCCTGGTGGCCCGGGCCAAGAGCTGGAGCTTCGAGCAGCCGCTGGACGCACCGGCCCGAGCCGCGTACCGGAAGGCCCAACGCGAGGCCGTGCTGCGGGCGTTGGGCGAGTACGCGCCCGAGACGACGGCGGTCTTCGACGTCGACTTCGGACACACCGACCCGCAACTGGTGCTCCCGTGCGGTGGCCTGATCCGCGTCGACGGTCCGGCGCGGCGCATCACCGTCACGTACTGACATCCGGCCGGGCGAGGTGCCCCGCCGGACGATACGTAACAGAGACCGCGCGTACCACTGGCGTACACCTCTCCTTCTGAGACTGTTCTGTCATGGCGCACTTCGCACTCGTGGGGCCGCCCGACGCCCGGAGACCCCGGCTCGGTCGGCCTGTTGGAGGTTCCCGCACGTCGGCGGCGGTGGGCGGCGTGGTGCTGCTCCTCCCGGACGGCGAGCCGGTGTCGGGGCGGGGCGCCTCCATGCCGGCGCACGCGGCGATGCTGCCGCTCGGACGCCGACTCGTCCGGGCGGGCCGGTCCGAGGGGCTCGTCGCCCATGTGGTGCGCTACCGGGGGCGCGGCTGGAACGGCGCCGACGCGAACCTCGCGGCGGACGCCTCGTGGGCCGTCGCGGAGGCCGTACGGCGCTACGGCGACGTCCCGGTCTGCCTCATCGGCCACGGCCTCGGCGGCAGGGCGGCGCTGCGGGCCGCCGGGCACGCCGCGGTCGGCGCGGTCCTCGCGCTCGCCCCATGGCTGCCGGAGGACGACGTGGCGGCGGAGCCGGAGGCCGTACGGCAGCTGGTGGGCCGCCGGGTGCTGCTCGTGCACGGCACGAACGACGCGCGTACGGACCCGGAGTTGTCGTTCCGGTACGCCGAGAGGGCGAAGAAGGCGAACCGAGACACCTGCCGGTTCGAGGTGCACTCGGACGGTCACGCGCTGCGGCAGTACGCGGACGAGGTGCGGGCCCTCGCCGCCGACTTCGTCCTCGGTGCGCTCTTCGCCCGGCCGGTCGCCCGTCCGGTGGCCGACGCGATGGCCGCTCCCCCGCCGCTGGGCCTGCGGATGCCGCTCGCGGCGGGCTTCGGGGGCTCACTCCGGAGGTGAGGACTCCCGCGCGTCGGCCTCCGCCGGGAGGAGGGGCGCCGCGGGCTCCTTCGGGAGCAGGTGGCCGCGCCTGCCGAGCAGGAACTTCTTGAAGGCGGCCACGGGGGCCGTGTCCGGGTGGCCGTCCAGCCACGCGACGCCGATCTCGCGGACCGCGCGCGGGGCGGTGACGGTGAGTTCGACGACGCCGGGGCGCGGCACGGCCGGCGGGGGCAGCAGGGCGACGCCGAGGCCGGCGGCGACCAGGCCGCGCAGGGTCTCGGCCTCCTCGCCCTCGAAGGCGATCCGGGGCTTGAAGCCGGCGTCCGCGCAGAGGTCGTCGGTGATGCGGCGGAGCCCGTATCCCGGTTCGAGGGTCACGAAGGTCTCGTCGGCGGCCTCGGCGAGGCGGACGCGTTTGCGGCCGGCCAGCCGGTGGTCGTCGGGGACGACGAGCCGGAGCCGCTGCTCGTCGAGGCGCCGGGCGACCAGGTCGGGGGCGTCCGGCACCGGCGAGGTCAGACAGAGGTCGAGGTCGCCGGCCCGGAGCCGTTCGATCATGGCCTCGCCGTAGTTCTGGACGAGGGTGAAGCGGATCCCCGGGTGGTCGACACGGAAGGCGCGGATGAGACCGGGAACGGTCTCGGAGCCCATCGTGTGGAGGAAGCCGAAGGCGACGCGGCCCGCGGTGGGGTCGGCGTCGGCCCGTACGGTGTCGGCGGCCCGCTCGACCTCGGCGAGGGCCCGCTCGGCCGCGGCGAGGAAGCGGCGCCCGGCGGGGGTGAGGGAGACCGTGCGGCCGCGACGGGCGAAGAGCGTGACGCCGAGGTCCTGTTCGAGCCGGACCATGGCGCGGGAGAGGGTGGACTGCGGGACGCCCATCTCGACCGCGGCCCTGGTCACATGCTCGTGCCGGGCGACCGCGGCGAAGTACGCGAGCCGCGGCGCGAGCAGCAGTCCCATGTCTTCTTCGTTACTGTTCGGTGACAGGCGAAGCTGTGACCTGTACTCATGCACCATGGGAACGATTACAGCAGTTCCGTGCATTGGACGCATGAAGCAGGGCGTCCTACGTTCGAGACATGCCTTCCGCCAGTACCAAGGCGGCCGCCACCCACGCGTCCGCCGCCACCCGCCCCGCCCCTGCCGACACCCGCCTCGCCCCCGGCACCTCCGGTTACCGCCGCATGAGCCTCGCGCTCTTCGCCGCCGGCCTCGCCGCCTTCGCGCTCCTCTACTCCACGCAGGCCCTCCTCCCGGCCATCTCGGCCGAGTTCGGCGCCACCGCCTCCGCCGCCTCCTGGACGGTCTCGGCCGCGACCGGCGCCCTCGCCCTGTGTGTCCTCCCGCTCAGCGCCCTCTCGGAACGCTTCGGCCGGCGCACGATGATGATCGCCTCCCTGTCGGTCGCGGTCGGCATCGCGCTCCTCGTGCCGCTCGCCCCGAACCTGGAGTCCCTGATCGCCCTCCGCGCGATCCAGGGCGCCGCGCTCGCCGGGCTGCCGGCCTCCGCGATGGCCTTCCTCGCCGAGGAGGTCCGCCCCAAGGCGCTGATCGCCGCGATCGGCCTGTTCGTGGCGGGCAACTCGATCGGCGGCATGAGCGGCCGTCTGGTGACCGGCTGGGTGGCCCAGATGTGGGGCTGGCGGGCGGGTCTGGCCGCCGTCGGCCTGACCTCCCTGCTGTGCGTACTGGCCTTCCGGGCGCTGCTGCCGAAGGCACGGCACTTCACACCCGGCACGCTCAACCCGAAGGCGCTCGCCCGGACCGTGCGGACGCACCTCGCGGACCCGCTGCTGATGCGTCTCTACGCGATCGGCGCCCTCTTCATGACGGTGTTCGGCGCGGTGTACACCGTGATCGGCTACCGCCTGGTCGAGGCCCCGTTCTCGCTGCCGCAGGGCGTGATCGGCTCGATCTTCCTGATCTACCTGGTCGGCACGGTCTCCTCCGCCGCCGCGGGCCGGCTCGTCGGCCGGCTCGGCCGGCGCGGGGCGCTCTACCTGGCGGTGTCCACCACCGCCGCGGGCCTGCTGCTCTCGCTCTCCGACGCGCTGCCGGCGGTCCTCGCGGGCCTCGTCCTGATCACGGCCGGGTTCTTCGCGGGCCACGCGGTCGCCTCCTCCTCGGTGAGCCGTACGGCCACGACGGGCCGCGCGCAGGCCTCGGCGCTCTACCAGTCCGCGTACTACCTGGGCAGCAGCGTCGGCGGCACGCTCGGCGCGATCGCGTTCCACGCGGGCGGGTGGGCGGGCACGGTCCTGATCGGTCTCGTCGCGGTCCTCGGTGTCGTCTCGGTGACGCTGTACGGCAGCCACAGCGCGCGCGTGGAGGCACGGCAGGGGCGGCTCGCGGCGTCCTGCTGATTTCCGGCCGAATCCGCTGCAACTGAGTCGCTCCCCCGGACGTCCTGAGAGACAGGACTCAAGGGGGAGTTGACGATCATGAAGAGAATCACGGGCCGAATAGCCAGAAGAGCCGGCATCGCGGCAGGCCTCACCTCGCTGGTGCTGCCGATGACGATCGCGCTCGGTGCGGCTCCGGCTCAGGCGGCGTCCTGCAACGTGACGACGGGCCCGTACCAGAAGCAGGTGGAGAAGTTCCTCGGCCGCCCGGTCGACGGGCGCCAGTCGCTCGCCGACTGCAAGGCCATCCAGGCGTTCCAGGCCAAGCACGGGATCACCCCGGCCGCCGGGTACGCGGGGACGATCACCTGGCGCACGATGAACACGATGCTCCAGCAGAGGGCGGCGGGGACCAACCCCAACAAGGACCGCAAGTGTCCGACCAACAAGGGCCGGATCGCCTGCGTCGACCTGACCCGCCAGCTGACCTGGATCCAGGACGGCGCGCGCCTCAAGTACGGTCCCGTGCCGGTCCGTACGGGCAAGGACGGCACCGAGACCCGTACGGGCGCGAAGAAGATCTACTGGCGGAGCATCAACCACTGGTCGACGCTCTACCACGTCTCCATGCCGTACTCGCAGTTCTTCGACGGCGGGCAGGCCTTCCACTCGACGACCAAGTCCATGTGGAACCCGCCGGGTTCGGGCGGCTGCGTCAACATGACGTCGAGGGACGCCAAGGTGTACTGGAACCTGCTCCGGAACGGCGACGACGTCTTCGTCTACGGACGCAAGCCGGGAACCTGACCCCGGCTGTCAGTCCACTGCGGTAGCTTCCCTCTCACCGGCACCGAACGGGTGCCGGTGAGGGGTGAGTGGGGTGTGGACCCGATGAGCGACGCCGCGACCGCGACGACCGACCAACTCGACATGTACCGCCGGGAGCTGACCGGTTACTGCTATCGGATGCTCGGATCCTCCTTCGAGGCGGAGGACGCGGTGCAGGACACCATGGTGCGGGCCTGGAAGGCCATCGACTCCTTCGAGGGGCGCTCCTCGCTGCGGTCCTGGCTCTACCGGATCGCCACCAACGTCTGTCTGGACGCGCTGAACGCGGGCAACCGGAGGGCACGGCCGATGGACCTGACCTCGCCGACGCCGGTCGCGCAGGCGCAGCTCGTCAAGCAGCCGGAGATCACCTGGCTGGAGCCCGTTCCCGACGGGCGGGTGCTGCCCTCGGTCGCCGACCCGGCGGAGACGGCCGTCTCCCGGGAGACCGTACGGCTCGCGTTCGTGGCCGCGCTCCAGCATCTGCCGCCCAAGCAGCGGGCGGTGCTCATCCTGCGCGAGGTGCTCGCCTGGAAGGCGAGCGAGGTCGCCGAACTCCTCGACACCTCCGTCGCCTCGGTCAACAGCGCCCTCCAGCGGGCCCGCGCGACGCTGGCCGAGCAGGCGCCGGCCGCCTCCGACACCGCGAACCCCCTCGACGAGGAGCAGAAGGCGCTCCTTGAGCGCTACGTCGCCGCTTTCGAGGGATACGACATGAAGGCGCTGACCGCGCTCCTCCACGAGGACGCGACCATGTCCATGCCGCCGTACGACCTCTGGCTCCAGGGGCACGACGACATCGTCGGCTGGATGCTGGGCGTCGGCGAGGTGTGCGCCGGCTCGAAGCTGGTGCCGACCGTGGCGAACGGCTCCCCGGCCTTCGCCCAGTACCACCCCGACCCGTCGACGGGCGGTTTCAGCCCATGGGCGCTCATCGTCCTGGAGCTCCGCGACGGCAAGGTCGCCGGGATGGACTTCTTCCTGGACACCGAGCGCTGGTTCCCGCTCTTCGACCTGCCGGCCCGGCTGGAGGCCTAGAGGCCCAGAGTCCCACCGAGACCGGTGAGCAGGAGCAGGGCCCGCAGGTCGGGCCCCGCTCCGTGGAACCGGATCCGGTGCCCGCTGCGCCCTGCGGCGAGTTTCAGCCGGGCGAGGGCGTCGACGGCGGCGAGGTCGGCGGCCGCGAGCGCGCCGACCTCGCAGACCACGTCCCCGGGTGGCGCGGCCCCGAGCTCGGCACAGAGACGTGCCACCTCGTCCCCGGTGGGGCGGGCGGTCAGGGTCACGACGAGCGGTCGACTGGTGTCCACACGGCTTGAGACCGGCTCTCGGACCAGAACTCATCGGCGATCACTTCGCCCGTAGGGTCTGGATCATGACTCTTGAGCCCGCCGAACTGGTGATCTTCGACTGCGACGGCGTCCTGGTGGACAGCGAGCGCATCTACTGCCGCGTGGACCGGGAGGTGTTCGCGACCCTCGGAGCGGAGTTCACCGAGGCGGAGATGGTCGAGTACTTCGTCGGCTCCTCGCACGACATGCTCACCGCGATCGTGGAGGAGCGCCGGGGCCGCCCGCTGGAGCCCGACTGGCAGACCCCCTTCAAGCAGCGGTACGAGGACGCCCTGGACGCGGAACTGACGGCCGTGGAGGGCGTCACGGACGTGCTGGACGCGCTGGCCGTCCCCTACTGCCTCGCCTCCAACGGCAGCCACGCCTCCATCCGGAAGAACCTCGGGCGCGCGGGCCTCCTGGACCGCTTCGAGGGCCGCATGTTCAGCGCCCGCGACGTCGCCCGCGGCAAGCCGGCCCCGGACCTCTTCCTCCACGCGGCCGCCGTGATGGGCGCCCCGCCGGAGCGCTGCGCGGTGGTCGAGGACAGCCCGTACGGCGTCCGGGCGGCCCGGGCGGCCGGTATGCGCGCCTTCGGCTACACCGGCGGCCTGACCGCACCGGACCGCCTGACGGGCCCGCGCACGGTGGTCTTCGACGACATGCGGGAACTGCCGGGACTGCTGGGCCGGTAGGTCGGCGCTCCCGGCACGCCGAACGGGACCGGTGGGGGTCCACCGGTCCCGTTCGCCTGAACGCGTCAGGGGCACACGCCGAGGGCCTGGCCTTACGCGATGCGGTCCAGGACGATCGGGTTCGGGGTGAAGGCCGTGCCCGCGGGGGCGATGTCCCAGGCGCCGTCGAGGGAGCCCAGGGCGTAGTCGAACTTCTCCGGGGTGTCCGTGTGGAGGGTGACGAGCGGCTGGCCCGCCGTGACCGTGTCGCCCGGCTTGGCGTGGATCTCGACGCCCGCGCCGGCCTGCACCGGGTCCTCCTTGCGGGCCCGGCCCGCACCCAGGCGCCAGGCGGCGATGCCGATGTCGTAGGCGTCGAGGCGGGTCAGGACGCCGGAGGACGGGGCCGTGACGACGTGCTGCTCGCGGGCGACCGGGAGGGCCGCGTCCGGGTCGCCGCCCTGGGCCGCGATCATCCGGCGCCAGTGGTCCATCGCCGAGCCGTCGGCCAGTGCCTTCGCCGGGTCGGCGTCCTTGATGCCGGCCGCTTCGAGCATCTCGCGGGCCAGCGCGATCGTCAGCTCGACGACGTCCGCAGGGCCGCCGCCGGCGAGGACCTCGACCGACTCGCGGACCTCCAGGGCGTTGCCGGCGGTGAGGCCGAGCGGGGTGGACATGTCGGTGAGCAGCGCGACCGTCTTCACGCCGCTGTCGGTGCCGAGGCCGACCATCGTGGAGGCCAGCTCACGGGCGTCCTCGATGTTCTTCATGAAGGCGCCGGTGCCGACCTTGACGTCGAGGACGAGGGAGCCGGTGCCCTCGGCGATCTTCTTCGACATGATCGAGGAGGCGATGAGGGGGATCGCCTCCACGGTGCCGGTGACGTCGCGCAGCGCGTACAGCTTCTTGTCCGCCGGGGCCAGGCCGTCGCCGGCCGCGCAGATGACCGCGCCGGTGGTGTCGAGGACGTGCAGCATCTCCTCGTTGGAGAGCAGCGCGCGCCAGCCCGGGATGGACTCCAGCTTGTCGAGCGTGCCACCGGTGTGTCCGAGGCCGCGGCCGGAGAGCTGCGGGACGGCCGCGCCGCAGGCGGCGACGAGCGGGGCGAGCGGGAGGGTGATCTTGTCGCCGACGCCGCCGGTGGAGTGCTTGTCGGCGGTCGGGCGCGAGAGGGAGGAGAACTCCATGCGCTCGCCGCTCGCGATCATCGCCGCCGTCCAGCGGGCGATCTCCGCGCGGTTCATGCCGTTCAGCAGGATGGCCATGGCCAGGGCGGACATCTGCTCGTCGGCGACCGCACCGCGGGTGTAGGCGTCGATGACCCAGTCGATCTGCTCCGGGCTCAGCTCGCCCTTGTCCCGCTTCGTGCGGATGACGGAGATGACGTCCATGGTGGTGCCTCTTTCTACGCGCATAGAGGGGGAAAGGAGGAGCGGCCCTTCCCATCGTGCCGGAAGGGCCGCTCCGAGGTTTACTTCGCGAGGTGGTCCGGGCCGAATGCCTGCGGCAGCATCTCGGCGAGCGTCAGGAACCCGGCAGGCGTCTCCAGTACGAGCTCGGGGCCCCCGAACTCGTACAGCAGCTGCCGGCAGCGGCCGCACGGCACCAGGCACTCGCCGTGGCCGTCCACGCACACGAAGTGCGTGAGGCGCCCGCCGCCGGTCGCCTGCAGTTCCGAGACGAGCCCGCACTCGGCGCACAGGCTGAGGCCGTACGAGGCGTTCTCCACGTTGCAGCCGGAGACCGTCCGCCCGTCCTCGACGCGGGCCGCCGCACCGACCGGGAAGCCCGAGTACGGGGCGTACGCACGGGCCATGGCCTCGCGCGCCGTGACCCGCAGGGCCTCCCAGTCGGCCTCGGAGAGGGCGGTCGTCACTTGCCCTGGCCCTTGCGGTACGGCAGGCCGTCCGCCTTCGGCATCCGCAGGCGCTGCGCCGACAGGGCGAGCACGAGCAGCGTGGTGATGTACGGGGCCGCGTCGACGAACTGGCTCGGGACCTCGTCGGTCAGCACGTACCAGAGGAAGAAGCCGACGCCGAAGAACGCGGAGAGCGCTCCGGCGACGTACTTCTTCTTGTACAGCTGCCACAGGGCGGCGATCACCAGGAGGAGGGCGACGAGCAGGAGCAGCGCGTGGACGTTCTCGGCGCCGCCGCGCAGCTTGAGGCTGTCGGTGAAGCCGAAGAGGCCGGCGCCGAGCGCCATGCCGCCGGGCATCCAGTTGCCGAAGATCATCGCGGCGAGACCGATGTAGCCGCGGCCGCCGGTCTGGCCTTCCTGGTAGATGCCGGTGGAGACGATCGCGAGGAACGCGCCACCGAGACCGGCGAGGGCGCCGGAGGCGGTGACGGCGATGTACTTGTACTTGTAGACGTTCACGCCGAGGGACTCGGCGGCGACCGGGTTCTCACCGCAGGAGCGCAGGCGCAGACCGAAGGCCGTGCGCCACAGCAGCCACCAGGTGGCCGGGACCAGCAGCAGGGCGACGAGCGTCAGCAGCGACAGGTTGGTGACCAGGCCACCGAGGATGCCCGCCAGGTCCGAGATGAAGAACCAGTGCTTGCCCTGGAGATCGGTCAGCCACTCCGAGAGACCCGGCACCGTGATCTCGTAGATCTGGTCGACGCGGGGGGACTGCTTGGAGGAGCCGCCCTCGGCCTCGGCGAACGTGAAGTTCGACAGGTACTGGGTGAAGCCGACCGCGAGGATGTTGATCGCCACACCGGAGACGATGTGGTTCACGTTGAACGTGACGGTGATGATCGCGTGCAGCAGACCGCCGAGTGCGCCGCCGAGGAGACCGACGAGGACACCCACCCAGGGGCCCCACTGGTATCCGGCCCAGGCGCCGAACCAGGTGCCGAGCACCATCATGCCTTCGAGGCCGATGTTGACGACGCCCGCGCGCTCGGCCCACAGACCGCCGAGACCGGCGAGGCCGATCGGCACGGCGAGCTTGAGCGCGCCCGAGACCTGACCCACCGAGGTGAGGTCGTTGGCCCCGGAGACGGCCCGGACGAGGGAGAAGAGCAGGAGACCGGCCGCGACGATCAGCATGATCCACGGCAGGGTGAGCTTGCGGCGTCCGCCGCCCTTGGGCGCGGCGCTCGGCTTGGTGACAGTGCCGGTGCTCATGCCGAGACCTCCTTGTCGGTCTTGATGGCGCCGCCGGCGGCGAGTTCCTCGCCGACCTTCTGCTGCTGGCGGCGGAGGCCGTAACGGCGGACGAGCTCGTAGGAGACGACGACCGCGATCACGATGATGCCCTGCATGATCTTGGTGATCTCCTTCGGGTACCCGTACACGTCGAGGTTGCTGGACGCCTTGTCCAGGAACGCGAAGAGCAGGGCCGCGAAGAGGATGCCGACCGGGTGGTTCCGGCCGAGCAGGGCGATGGTGATGGCGGTGAAGCCGACGCCGACGGGGAAGTCGAGGCTGTACGTGTGGGACTCGCCGAGCAGCGTCGGCATGCCGGAGAGACCGGCCAGCGCGCCCGAGAGCAGCATCGCGGTGAGGACCATCTTCTTGGCGTCGACGCCGCTGGCCTGGGCGGCGGACTCGCTGGCGCCGGTGGCGCGCAGGTCGAAGCCGAACCGGGTGCGGTTGAGGACGAACCAGTAGACGACGCCCAGGGCGAGCGCGACGAACGTGAAGCCGTAGATGACTCCGTTGCCCTCGCCCATGTCGATGCCGGGGAACCAGCCGGACTCGGAGATCTCACCGGTGGTGAGGTTGTTCGAGCCCTCGGGCTGGACGCCGAAGTTCTTCGGCAGGATCAGCCAGGCCACCAGCGAGGTCGCGATGGCGTTCAGCATGATCGTCGAGACGACCTCCGAGACACCGCGGGTGGTCTTCAGGATGCCGGCGATGCCGGCCCAGAAGGCGCCGGTGAGCATCGCGACGATCACGATCACCAGGATGTGCAGCGGGCCGGGCAGCTCGATCGAGGCACCGACGAGGGCCGAGACCATCGCCGCGAGCCGGTACTGGCCGTCGACGCCGATGTTGAAGAGGTTCATCCGGAAGCCGATGGCCACGGCCAGGGCTGCCAGATAGTAGATCCCGGTCTGATTGATGATCAGGACCTGGATGTCGGCGAAGCCGGCGTTGTCGATCATCAGCCGGATCGGCTCGATCGGGTCGAGGCCCGTCGCGAGCAGCACCAGCACGGTGAGCACGAACGAGGAGACCAGGGCGAGCACCGGTCCCGCCGCGCCCAGGATCAGCTTGTCCTTGTCGATCTTCATCATCGGGCGTCACCGTCTTCGGGCTGCTCTGCGTCGCCTTCGAGCTGGCCGCTTGCCGCGCCGGTCATGGCGGAGCCGAGCTGCTCGGGCGTGATGGTGGCGGGGTCGGCGTCCGCGACGAGCTTGCCGCGGTACATGACCCGGAGGGTGTCGGAGAGACCGATCAGCTCGTCGAGGTCGGCGGAGATCAGCAGCACCGCCAGGCCCTCGCGGCGCGCGTCCCGGATCGCGTCCCAGATCTGCGCCTGCGCGCCGACGTCCACACCGCGGGTGGGGTGGGCGGCGATCAGGAACTTGGGGCTGTGGCTCATCTCGCGGCCGACGATCAGCTTCTGCTGGTTGCCGCCGGAGAGGGAGGCCGCGGTGACGTCGATGCCGGGGGTGCGCACGTCGTACTCGCGCACGATCCGCTCGGTGTCCTTGCGGGCCGCCTTCGGGTCGAGGACGCCGCGCTTGGAGTTGGGCGCCTCGGTGACGTGGCCGAGGATGCGGTTCTCCCAGAGGGGGGCCTCCAGAAGCAGGCCGTGGCGGTGCCGGTCCTCGGGGATGTAGCCGATGCCGCCCTCGCGGCGCTTGCGCACGGAGACCTTGGAGATGTCCTGGCCGTCGAGCGAGATGACGCCCGCGTCGGGGGTGGACATGCCCATGAGGGCCTCGATGAGCTCGGTCTGGCCGTTGCCCTCGACACCGGCGATCCCGAGGATCTCGCCCTTGTGGATCGTGAGGGAGATGTCGTCCAGGAGCTTGCGGCCGCCCACGGCCTCCTCGTGGACGGTCGCCGCGCTCGACGGGTCGGCCGGGGCGGCGGTGGTCAGCGGCGCGGCCGCGACTCCGCTCTCGCTCAGCGTCAGGTTCTCGACCGTGAGCATCGGGACCTCGGTGACCGTGGACTCACGGGTCTCCGGGGAGGGCAGCTCGCTGCCGACCATCAGCTCGGCGAGCTGCTTGGTGGTGGCGGTCTTCGGGTCGGCGGTGCCGACCGTGGTGCCCCGGCGGATGACCGTGATGTCGTCCGCGACCTTCAGGACCTCGCCCAGCTTGTGCGAGATGAAGATGACGGTCAGACCCTCGGCCTTGAGCTCGCGCAGGTTGTCGAAGAGCGCGTCGACCTCCTGCGGGACGAGCACGGCGGTCGGCTCGTCGAGGATGAGGATCTTGGCGCCGCGGAAGAGGACCTTGAGGATCTCCACGCGCTGCCGGTCGGCGACGCCGAGGTCCTCGACCAGTGCGTCGGGGCGGACCCCGAGGCCGTACGCGTCGGAGATCTCGAGGATCTTCTTCCGCGCCTTGGCGCCGATGCCGTAGAGCTTCTCGCCGCCGAGGACGACGTTCTCCAGGACGGTGAGGTTGTCGGCGAGCATGAAGTGCTGGTGCACCATGCCGATGCCGCGCGCGATGGCGTCACCGGGGCTGGAGAAGGTGACCTGCTCGCCGTCGACGGCGATGGTGCCCTCGTCCGGCTTCTGCATGCCGTAGAGGATCTTCATGAGGGTCGACTTGCCGGCGCCGTTCTCGCCGATGAGGGCGTGCACGGTGCCCTTTCGGACCGTGATGGCGATGTCCTTGTTGGCGACGACGCCGGGGAATCGCTTGGTGATGCCGTGCAGTTCTACGGCAGGGGGGCTGGACGCGTTGATGACGCACTCTCCTTGGCCGGAAGGAGTGGGAGCGGGGAGGGCAGGGCGGGGCGAAGTTATCGTGCCAGGGAGACATCTACACGCGTAGCGCTGCCGAAAAATGAAAACCCGTACGGGAATGGGCCCGGGGCCCGGTGCGATGGCGAGTGCCACCGATCCGGGCCCGCGGGCTCAGGTCATTGACCTGCTTGTCCTTACGGAGCGGTCTTGACCGTGATCTTGCCGTCGACGATGTCCTTCTTCGCCTTCGCCACGGCGGCGGTGACATCGGTCATCTTCACGTACGCCGGGTTGGAGTCGGCCAGGCCGACACCGTCCGTGGCGAGGCCGTAGCGGACCTCACCGGACTGCGGCTTGCCGTCCTGGACCGACTTGATCACGTTGAAGACGGAGTCCGAGACGTCCTTGGTGACCGAGGTCAGGATGTGGTCCTTGTACGAGGCCAGACCCGCCTGGTTGTACTGGTCGGAGTCGACACCGATCGCCCACTTGCCGGCGGTCGAGGCGGCCTCGATCGCGCCGGAGCCGGCCAGACCGGCGGCGGCGTAGATCACGTCGGCGCCCTTGTCGATCTGACCCTGCGCGGCGGCCTTGCCGAGGTCGGGCTTCGAGAAACCGTCGAAGTTCGGCGGCTGGGTCAGGTACTGGACGAGCACCTTCGCGTTGGGGTTGGTGTCCTTGACGCCCTGGGCGAAGCCCGCCTCGAACTTCTTGATCAGCGGAACCTCGACACCGCCGATGAAGCCGACCGTGCCGGTCTTGGAGACCTTGGCGGCGGCGACGCCGGCCAGGTAGGAGCCCTGCTCCTCGTTGAAGACGAGGTTGGCGATGTTCGGGCCGGTCTTCGACGTGTCGTCGATGAGGCCGAAGGTGGTCTTCGGGTAGGCCTTGGCGACCTTCTCGATGGCCGGGGCGTAGGCGAAGCCGACGCCGATGACCGGGTTGTTCCCGGCGCGGGCGAGAGCGGTCAGGCGCTGCACCTTGTCGGCGTCGCCCTCACCCTCGGAGGGCTCGGCCTCGGCGCCCTTGACGCCGAGCTCGTCCTCGGCCTTCTTGAGGCCCGCGTAGGCGGCGTCGTTGAACGACTGGTCGCCACGGCCGCCGATGTCGTACGCGATGGCAGCCTTCGTCGCCTTCGCGCTGGAGCTCGGGCTGGAGCCGGAGTCCGTCGAAGACTTGCCACACGCGGTGGCGGAGAGGGCGAGCGCCGCGGAGGCGATGCCCACGGTCGTGATCCTGGTGATCCGGCGCAAGAGGAGGGTCCCTTCAAGACTGACCGAAAGCGCCTCTTCCGGCGCTGGTTTCGCGGCGATCGTAACGCGCGTAGATGTCAGTTAAAGACCCGTTCATGAGTCGTTATCGGATCGTCGCGAACCGGCCAGTCGAGGCGACCGGGGGCGTTCGGCCCGGTACCGCCGGTTATATCTCCGGGTCCGGGCGGCGGGAAGGGGGTCCGGGGGCGCCACGCCGGGGCGTTGGACCGAAGGGGGGACGGCGGTCGGCCGGACGGATGAAGGACCGTCCGGCCGGAATCAGGGCCGCCGTTTGGCCTGAAATCAGCGCTTTGGTGCCGCGTCGAGCAGCGCCGCCGCCGTGAAGAGCTCCACCGCTGCCTCGATGCAGCTCTCGTCCACGTCGAAGTCGCCGGCGTGGAGGTCGCGGACACGGGTGTCGCCGGGGGTACGGACGCCGAGGCGGGCCATGGCGCCGGGCACGTGCTCCAGGTACCAGGAGAAGTCCTCGCCGCCGAGGCTCTGCTCGGTGTCCTCGATCGCGTACGGTCCGCGGCGGGCGGTCATCGCGGCCTGGAGCAGCTCGGTGACGGCCGGGTCGTTGACGACCGGGGGGACACCGCGCACGTAGGTGACGGTCGACTTGGCCCGGTGCAGGGTCGCGATCTCGTCGATGGCCGCGTGCACCAGGTCGGGCGCCTCCCGCCAGGTGGGCAGGTCGAGGCAGCGGACGGTGCCGGAGAGCTCGGCGTGCTGCGGGATGACGTTGCAGGCGTGGCCGGACTCGATACGGCCCCAGGTGACCGAGAGCCCCGAGCGGGCGTCCACGCGGCGGGACAGGACGGCGGGGACGTCGACGGCGACCCGGGCGGCGGCGGTGACGAGGTCGGTCGTGAGGTGCGGACGGGCGGTGTGACCGCCGGGCCCGTCGAGGGTGACCTCCAGACGGTCGCAGGCGGAGGTGATGGGGCCGGGGCGGAGCCCGATCTTCCCCGCGTCCACCCTGGGGTCGCAGTGCACCGCGATGATCCGGCCGACCCCGTCCAGGACGCCGGCCTCGATGGCATCGGCGGCGCCGCCGGGGAGCACCTCCTCGGCGGGCTGGAAGAGCAGCCGCACGGCCGCCGGGAGGAGGCCCTGCCGGTCGAGCTCGGCGAGGACGAGTCCGGCACCGAGGACGGTCGTGGTGTGGACGTCGTGTCCGCAGGCGTGGGCGCGGTTGGCCACCGTGGAGTGGTAGGCGACGGTCTTGACGTCGGGGATGGGCAGCGCGTCGAGGTCGGCGCGGATCGCGAGCATCGGCCGCGCGGGATCCGGGGTGCCGATGTCACAGATGAGCCCGGTGCCGCCCGGCAGGACCTTCGGCGCGAGGCCGGCCGCCTCCAGGCGGGCCTTGAGCGCGGCGGTCGTACGGAACTCCTGGTTCCCGAGCTCCGGGTGCATGTGCAAGTCCCTGCGGAAGGCGATCAGTTCGACGCGCAGGGGTTCGGACAGCGTTCCGGGCAGGGTGACGGAGCCTGGCTCACGGGACTTCAACTGGTTCACCCTTTGAAGGGTAGGCCTCCGGAGAGGTCAACTGCCCGTTGATCACAAAAAGTTCAGCCCGTTAGGGGAAAGAATCTCGGTTCGGCAGGCATGAAGCCCGTTCCATATGGGTACGCTCAGCCGAATTCGAGCCGATCGGCCGGGGTCGCCGCCCGCGAGGTGAGCCGGTCGACCTCGTGGGCCGCCGTCCCCGTCACCCCGGACAGGAAACCCCGGGCCCGCGGGGAGGCGGTGGCCCTCAGCCACTCGGACGAGATCTCGCAGACCGCGACCTTCACCCCGGTGCCGGCCAGGGCCAGCGGCAGGGTGTGCACGACCGTGGACGGAAAACTGACGACCGTACGCCCGATGGGGCCACGGCGGGCGATCAGCTCCAGGGGCAGCTCCGGACGGACCACCTGGAGGCCCGTCTCGACCGCGATCCGGTGCAGCTTCTCGGCGCTCTCCCTGCGGTGCGCGAAATAGCGGGTGGCGCCGTGGGTGCGGGCGAGTTCCGCCACCACCCGGTCGTAGTGACCGGCGTCCACCACCCCCGTCTCCACCAGCGAGGTCCCCACCAGGTCCGCGCCGCCCGTGAGCAGCGGCGGGCCGAAGCGGGCCCGGGTCCAGGCGTAGGAGTTCTCGCTGACCGTGACGCCCTCGGGGACCTCGACGGGCAGCGAGGTGAAGATCTCGACCGAACGGCCGGAGGTCGGGGCGAGGCGCTTCTTGGCGAGCAGGGTCACCGGGGCGAGCACCAGCTCGCGCGGGTCGAGGCCGCTGCTCCTGCGGTGCCAGCGCACCAGGCGCTCACCGCGGCCGATCTGGGCGGCGTACTCCATGGTGGCGGTGCCGTCGTCGACGACGGTCAGGTGCCGGGGGGCGAAGAGGGTGAGGAGGAGCTGGACGTACCGGGAGAACGGATCCCCGATGATCACCCGCTCCGCGGAGCGCAGCGGCCGGGCGAGCTCCCGCAGCGTGCGGACGAGCGCGCCCCGGCCACCGCGGGCCTCCTGCCAGTGCACGGTGAGGCCCTCGTCGCGGGCCAGCTGGGCCATCCGGCGCAGCTGGCCCCGCGACATGGGGTCGGTCGGCGAGAGGACGACGACCGTCAGGGCGGGTGCGGGCCGTGCCGCACCCTGGGCGGCGTCCGTCGAGCGGGGCGCCCCCGCGGACGCACCGGCGTCCGCGGAGCCGGGCGCCGCGGTGCCCGCGCCGGCGGGCACGGCGTCCGCCGTGCCGTGCGTGCCGGCGGGTGCCGCGGAGGGCGCACCCGTGGCGGGAGCCCGGGTGTGCGCCCATTCCAGGACGTTGAGGAGCTGGACCGGGCTCTCGACGAACGCCAGCTGCCCGGTCATGCGGCGACGAGGCCCTGGACCCGGCGGAGCTTCTTCATCGGGCCGAGCTCCGACTCGTAGACCTTCTTGACGCCGTCACCGAGGGCGGCCTCGATCGTGCGGATGTCGCGGACCAGGCGCTGCAGGCCCTGGGGCTCGACGGAGGCGGCCTGGTCGGAGCCCCACATGGCGCGGTCGAGGGTGATGTGACGCTCGACGAAGGTGGCGCCGAGGGCGACGGCGGCCAGCGTGGTCTGGAGGCCCGTCTCGTGGCCGGAGTAGCCGATCGGGACGTTCGGGTACTCCTCCTGCAGCGTCTGGATGACGCGCAGGTTGAGCTCCTCGGCCTTGGCCGGGTAGGTCGAGGTGGCGTGGCAGAGCAGGATGTTCGCGCTCCCGAGGACCTCGACGGCGTGACGGATCTGCGCCGGCGTCGACATGCCGGTGGAGAGGATGACCGTGCGGCCGGTGGCGCGCAGCGAGCGCAGCAGCTCGTCGTCGGTGAGGGAGGCCGAGGCGACCTTGTGGGCCGGGACGTCGAACTTCTCCAGGAAGGCGACGGCCTCGGTGTCCCACGGGGAGGCGAACCAGTCGATGCCGCGCTTCTTGCAGTGCTCGTCGATGGCGCGGTACTGGGTCTCGTCGAACTCGACGCGGTGACGGTAGTCGATGTACGTCATCCGGCCCCAGGGGGTGTCCCGCTCGATGTCCCACTGGTCGCGCGGGGTGCAGATCTCGGGGGTGCGCTTCTGGAACTTGACCGCGTCGCAGCCGGCTTCGGCGGCCACGTCGATCAGCGCGAACGCGTTGTCGAGGTCGCCGTTGTGGTTGATGCCGATCTCGCCGGTGATGTAGACGGAGTGGCCCGGTCCTGCGGTCTTGTCGCCGAGGGTGCGGATACGGGTGTTCATGGTGCCGGTCCTTAGGAGTTGGGGGTGTCGAGCTCGGGGCCGAGGAGCCAGGCGGCGATCTCGCGGATCGCCCCCGAGCCGCCCGGGGTGACGGTGACCGCGCGGGCAGCGGCCCGTACGGAGTCGTGGGCGCTGCTCACCGCGACGGGCCAGCCGACGAGGTGGAAGCAGGGAAGGTCGTTGACGTCGTTTCCGGCGTAGAGCACGCGCTGCGGGTCGATGCCCTCGGCCTCGCACCACTCCTTGAGGGCCCGGTCCTTGCGGTCGATGCCGTGCAGGACGGGGATCTTGAGCTTGCGGGCGCGGGCGGCGACGACGGCGTTCTGCTCGGTGGAGAGGATGAGGACGGGCAGTCCGGCGCGGCGCAGGGCGGCGATGCCGAGGCCGTCGCCGCGGTGCGCGGAGACGAACTCGCGTCCCTCGGCGTCCAGGTGGACCCGGTCGTCGGTCTGCGTGCCGTCGAAGTCGAGGACGACGGCGTCGACGTCCGCGAAGCCGGGGGTGGCCGGGGTGTCGAGGAGCGGGGCGAGGGCGCGGGCGCGGGCCAGGTCGTGCGGGTCGTCGATCTCCAGGACCCGGGCGGGGTCGGTGACGACGAGTGCGGTACGGCCGAAGAAGCGGTGCTTGTGGCTGCGGAAGCCGGCCGCGTCCATCGCGTAGACGGCGCCGGTCTCCAGGTACTCGGGCTCCCGGTCCTGGCGGCGGGGACGGTGCGCCTTGTCGTGGTTGACGCCGGTGGCACCGTCCTCCGAGCCGTCGGTGGGCACGCGCCAGAGGAAGCCGTGCGACGGGGCGGCGGTGAAGGCCGTGTCGGCGGCACCGGAGGTGATGCGCTCGACGGTCTCGGCGACCTCCGCGGAGCTGAGGAACGGGCTGGTGCACTGGACGAGGAGGACCACGTCGGCCGGGCGCCCGTGGGCGGTCTCGAAGGCGTCCATGGCGTGCAGGACCGCGGCCTCGCTGGTGGCGGTGTCGCCGGCGATCTCGGCGGGGCGCTGCACCGCCTCGGCCCCCGCGGTGCGGGCGGCGGCCGCGATGCCGGCGTCGTCGGTGGAGACCACCACGTGGGTGACGGGACGGGCGCCGAGGCAGGCCCGGACGGCGCGGGCGACCAGGGGTACTCCGGCCACCGGGGCGAGATTCTTGGCGGGCACGCCCTTCGAACCGCCCCTCGCGGGGATCACGGCGAGCACGGTGGTGGTCATCAGAGTTCTCCCAGACGGCGGATGACGGGCGCGACGCGCTGCACACCGTGGCGGTACGCGCCCCGCGCGGCCTCCCGGACGACCCTGCGGAGGCCGCTTTCGCGGGGCTCCGGGGCAGTGACGTCCAGGCGGTGGCGAGCGAGGATCCCGGGCAGGTAGCCGGGCGCCGTCTCCGTTGTGTAGTAGGGGGTGATCGGGGGGAGCGCCGGGAGTGCCAGGAGCTCGGTGACCCGGTCGCGGGCCGCGTCGAAGGCCGCGTCGTACGGCCTGTCGGAGGCGACGCCCTGCCGGGCGAGCCAGGTGTCGTCCGGCGTCGGGGCGAGCCCCTTGTCGAGCCGGTCGAAGGAGGCGAGCAGACCGGAGCCGACGAAGTGGTGGTTGCCGAGCGCCTCGCGGACCCCGAGGTCGGTGAGGATCGCGGTGGGGATGCGCCGGTGGAGGGCTTCGAGGGCGGCCGTCGAGGAGACGGTCACCAGCAGGTCGGTACGGTCGAGGACCTCGCCCATGTGCCCGTACACGAGCGTGAAGTTGGCCGGCGGGTCGAGCTCGCGGACCAGCTTCTGGAACGGGTACTCCTCCAGGTGCGTGGTGTGTTCGCCCGGCTTGGAGCGAAGCTTGAGGAGCACCTCGCGGCCCGGGTGGAGCCGGGCGTGCTCGATCAGCCGCCGCAGTACGTAGGCGCGTTCGGTCCGGGTGACCGGCACGGACGGCTGGGCGGCGAACACCAGGGTGTCGCGGCCGGCTTCCGGGGTGTGCGGGGCGCCGCCCAGGAAGGGCAGTGCCGCCTCGACGACCGAGTCGGCCCCGGCGCCCACTCCTTCGTACACGGCGCGGAAACGCTCCGCGTCGTGACGGGAGTTGGCGAGGACGACGTCGGCGCCGTGGCGCAGCAGCAGACCGTCGGTCAGCTTCTCGTAGACGACGCCGACATAGCCGGTGACGACCACGGGACGCCGTTCGAGTGCCAGGTCGGCGAGACCCTGCAGGACGGCCCGCACGGTGCCGCCGACGAGAGCGAGGACGACGACGTCGTATCCCTCGCCGCGCGTCTCCGCGTCCCGTACCGCGCGCAGGAACTCCGCACCGGTCACCTCGCGCGGGGTGGTGGTGGACACCCCGGTCTCGGCGAGCTGGCGTTCGGTGGGGGTTGCCCGTCCGCGCAGGACGAATCCGGTGGGTTCGGCGGTCGCCGTGGTGATGCGGCGCGCCGTGAGGGCGCCCCATTTCCACCGGGTGTCGGAATCGGCGAGTACGGCGACCCGTACCGCTTCTCTGGTACTTGCTGGCACGCCGAGGACGCTAGAAGGGCATTCCGCTTTTCGGCCCAACTGAGACACAACAAACGGTGAACAGAGCCTCTCCTCCCGCTGAAGTGGGTCGTGAACCGGACGTATCAGGGCTGATTTTCCCTGCCGGTAAAGGCGGTTAATCGGCCCGCCGCTTCGTGTTCACCGAAGAGATGCCCGACGGTCGGTGGGAATGCCGGGACGGCACCTAGCGTCAACCGCGTGGTCAAGCTCTCCGTCGTCGTGCCGTTCTTCAACGTGCAGACATACGCCCCCGACACCCTCACGAGCCTGCGGGCCAACGCCCGGGAGGACTTCGAGTTCCTGCTTGTCGACGACTGCTCGTCGGACGGGACCCCGGAGATCCTCGAGCGGGCCGCGCGCGAGATCCCGGGTGCCGTCCTGATCAGGCACGAGCACAACGGGGGCCTCGCCACCGCCCGGAACACCGGTCTCGACGCCGCTCGCGGCGAGTACCTCACCTTCCTCGACGGGGACGACTGGCTCGCCCCCGGCTACTACTCCCGCCTGGTCTCCGCAGCCGAGGGCCTCGGCTGCGACTTCCTGCGCACCGACCACGTCTCCGTCACCGGCAGGAACCGCGGCATCCGCCGCGCTCCGGTCCCCCGGCGCGGCGAGGTCCTGGACCCGCGGGACGCGATCCTGCCCTCACACCGGACGACCTCGGTCGACTACCCGTACGCCTGGGCGGGGGTCTACCACCGACGGCTCCTCGACCGCGGCCTGCTGCACTTCACGCACGGACTGCGGACCGCCGAGGACCGGCCGTGGATCTGGCGACTGCACCGCGAGGCTAAAACCTTCGCCGCGATCGGAGAACTCGGCGTCTTCTACCGGCGCGGAGTGGCGACCTCACTCACCCAGATCGGCGACATACGGCAATTGGATTTCATCCGCGCTTTCGACCAGGTGATCGAGGAGACCGCAAAGGACACGGACGCCGAACTCCTTCTCCCGAAGGCCGTGCGCACCTATTGCGCGGTGATTTCCCATCACATCGGATCGATCGAACGCTTCGAGCCGGAGGTCGCCCGTCAGCTGAAGGCGATGAGCGCGGGCGCGCTGCGGCGCATGCCGCAGGACGTCCTCGACGAGGCCCTCACCGCGATGGGCGGGGACCGCGCGACCATGCTGCGCAGACTGCGGCGGCGCCGGCCCTCACCACCGCCGACACCGGGCGCGGGCCCGGGCACCGGTGCCGGCCCGGCCCCCGCGGAGGTGGCCGCGTGAGCACCCGCAGGACCACCCAGATCTTCTGCGCCTCCACCCTCTACGGCGCGGCGACGATCGCCGCCGCCCTGGACAGCGGCGGCTTCGGCCCCGCCGACCGCCGCATCCTCCTCGTCACCAACAACGCGGCCGTGCCGGAGACGACCCCGCCCCTCGACCGGGCCGAGGGCTTCGAGCGGCTCCGTGGCCGCTTCGACTCCGTCCTGTCGTGGAACGAGACGATCTCCCCGCTCCACCCGGGCGGCTGGACCCCCCGGGCGAGCGACCTGCCGCTCCTCCAGCGCCATCTGCGCAGGATCTGGGACCTCGGCGACGACCGCGTCGAACTCGCCCTGGAATCGATCCAGGTGACACCCGCGCTGGCCATCGCCCAGCTGCTGCCCGACGCGCCCATCACCGTCTACGCGGACGGTCTGATGAGCTACGGGCCGACCCGCAACAAGATCGATCCGCTGATCGGCGGGCGGGTCGACCGGCTGCTCCACCTGGACCTCGTGCCCGGCCTCGCGCCGCTGCTGCTCGGCGAGTTCGGGGCGGTGCCGGAGGCCGTCCCGACGGAGGCGTTCCTCACGTGCGTCGCCGAACTGGCCGGGCCCGCCGCCACGGCCGCATCCGAGGACGGGCCCGTGCTGCTCCTCGGCCAGTACCTGGCGGCGCTCGACCTGCTGACCGTCGCCGAGGAGGAGGCGCTGCACCTGCGCATGGTCCGGGGCGCGGTCGCCCGGGGCCACCGGCGGCTCGTCTTCAAGCCGCACCCGACGGCCCCCGACACCTGGTCGAAGGCGCTGGCCCGGGAGGCTGCGGCGCTCGGCGCCGAGCTGACCGTCGAGGACCGGCCGGTGCTCGCCGAGGTGCTCTACCGCGAGCTGCGGCCCGTCCTCGTCGTCGGCTGCTTCTCCACGGCCCTGCTCACCGCGCGGACCTTCTACGGACTGCCGGTCGCCCGGGTCGGGACGCGCGGCCTCCTCGAGCGGCTCAGCCCGTTCCAGAACAGCAACCGCATCCCGCTCACCGTCGTGGACGCCGTCGTGCCGCCCCTGGAGGCCGGCGATGACGACGGTGCGGACTGCGGCGCCGAGGACGACGGCACGATCGCGACGGGCCGGCTGAACGACCTCGTCGCGGCGGTCGGCTTCGCCATGCAGCCGAAGATCCGGCCGGAGCTGCGGGAGTCGGCGGTACGGCACCTTTCGGGGCCGTTCGCCGAGCGCACCCGGCACCACTTCACCCGCCGCCGCCTCACCGTCCTGAACCTGCCCGGCGGCATCCCGCTCCCCCGGCACCCGAGGGTCCGCCGCCTGGCGCGGCGCGCGCTGCGACTGCGCAAGGCGCTGAAGAGGTAACGGCCACGCGGCGGCTTCCGCGGCGGAGGCCGCCGCGCCACGAGCCGGCGGGCCCGGGCCCCGTGCGGGGGGCCCGGGCCCGCGGGCACGAACGCGGAGGGGGGTCCGGCGTCAGGCGCGGACGATCTCCTCCTGGATCTCCGTCACCCACTGGGAGCGGTCCTCGGGGCACTCCAGGTACAGCTCGCGCGCGTAGTGCCGCGTCTCGTACCCGTTGGCCTCGATCCAGCGGGCCAGGGTCTGCGCGGTCGGCAGGATGGTGTCCATCGAGCCCCGGTGGACGACGGTCGCCGCCTCTTCGATGCCGCGCAGCACGTGCACCTCGACGCCCTCCACGGCCGTGCCCTCCGGGACGGTCATGCCGGCGTGCACGAGAACCGATCCGTCGCCCTTGCCCGCGTCCTCGTAGTACGCGATCCCGGGACCGAATCCGGTGAGGCCGGCGGCCTCCAGACGGCCGCACAGCTCGTCGTACAGGGGCCCGATGACCGGGCTGATGTGCTGCGGGCCGAAGCTCGCGGCCACCGCGCTCAGCTCGGCGATCCGGACGGCGGGGATCTTCTTGACGACGACGTCCTGAGTGGACATGCGTCCCTCGCTCTCGATGGCCCGGAGCCGCGCGCCGACCTGGGCGAGCCGTGCCCGCGCCTCCGCCATGGCCGCTTCCAGCTCGGCCTGGCGCAGACGCAGCATGCCCCGCAGCTCGTCCGCGTCGAACTTCTCGTCGAGGATCGCCCCCACCTGTTCGAGGGTGAAACCGAGGTCCTTGAGCGCGATGACACGGTTGAGCAGGGCGAGCTGGTCCGCCGTGTAGAAGCGGTAGCCCGTGTGCGGGTCGACCCGGGCCGGGCGCAGCAGCCCGATGGCGTCGTAGTGGCGCAGCATCCGGACCGACACCCGCCCGTGCCGGGCGAAGTCTCCGATGGTGAACATGACGCCCCCTACGGAACGCCCTCACACGGTGTGAGGGTCAAGCGGCGCTGCTGAGGGAGAGCTTCGCGGCGAAGCCGAGGAAGAGGGCTCCGGCGGCGGAGGTGGCTCCCGCGGAGAGCCGCCGGCGGCGGCGGAACGCGGCGGCGAGCCGGGTGCCGCCGAATATCAGCATCGTCAGGTAGAGGAAGCTGCCGATCTCGAGGAGGGTGCCGAGCACCAGGAAGGAGAGGGCCGGGTAGGCGTACGCCGGGTCCACGAACTGCACGAAGAAGGAGATGAGGAAGAGGATCGCCTTCGGGTTGAAGAGGCTGATGACGAGCGCCCTGCGGTACGGGTTCTCCCCCGGACCGGCCTGCGTCTCCTCGGCCCCGTCGGCCGCCGTCTCCGCCACCTGGCCGCGCGAGCGCCACATCTCCCGGGCCGAGCGCAGCATCCCGTACGCCATCCAGGCCAGATAGCCCGCGCCCGCGTACTTCACGATCATGAAGAGCAGGGGGGTGGTCTGGAGGAGGGAGGCCGCGCCGAGCGCGGCCAGCGTCATCAGGACGGCGTCGCCGGTGAAGACGCCGGCGGCGGCCTTGTATCCGGTCCTGGTGCCCTTGCGGGCGGCGACGGACAGCACGTACAGCGAGTTCGGCCCCGGCAGGAGGATGATGAGGACGAGACCCACGAGATAGGTCGGAAGATCGGTGACACCCAGCATGAAGCGGAGTGTCGCATGTCAGTACGACACTCCGCCTGTGTGTTTCGTATCGCGGAAGATCGGAACGCGGCGGATCAGAATGCGTCGGTCGGGACGTACGTGCCCCAGACCTCGCGCAGCGCGTCGCAGACCTCGCCGACGGTGGCGCGGGCCCTGAGGGCGTCCTTCATCGGGTAGAGGACGTTGTCCGTGCCCCCGGCCGCCTTCCTCAGCTCCGCGAGGGCCGCCTCCACCGCCGCCCGGTCGCGCCCGGCGCGCAGGGCGGCGAGCCGCTCGGCCTGCTGGGCCTCGATCGCCGGGTCGACGCGCAGTGGCTCGTACGGCTCCTCGACGTCGACCGTGTACCGGTTGACGCCGACGACGACCCGTTCGCCGCTGTCGGTCTCCTGCGCGATCCTGTACGCCGAGCGCTCGATCTCGCCCTTCTGGAAGCCGCGCTCGATGGCGCTCACCGCGCCGCCCATCTCCTCGACCCGGCCCATCAGCTCCAGGGCGGCCGCCTCGACGTCGTCGGTCATGCTCTCCACGACGTACGAGCCGGCGAACGGGTCCACGGTCGCGGTCACGTCCGTCTCGTACGCCAGGACCTGCTGGGTGCGCAGGGCCAGGCGGGCGGACTTGTCCGTCGGCAGGGCGATCGCCTCGTCGAAGGAGTTGGTGTGCAGCGACTGCGTCCCGCCGAGCACGGCGGCGAGGCCCTGCACGGCGACGCGGACGAGGTTGACCTCGGGCTGCTGGGCGGTCAGCTGCACCCCCGCGGTCTGGGTGTGGAAGCGGAGCATCAGCGACTTGGGGTTCTTCGCGCCGAACTCGTCCCTCATGACCCGTGCCCAGATCCTGCGGGCAGCCCGGAACTTCGCGACCTCCTCGAGGAGCGTCGTACGGGCCACGAAGAAGAAGGAGAGCCGGGGGGCGAAGTCGTCGACGTCCATCCCCGCCGCGACGGCGGTCCGCACGTACGCGATGCCGTCGGCCAGGGTGAACGCGATCTCCTGCGCGGGCGAGGCACCCGCCTCCGCCATGTGATAGCCGGAGATCGAGATCGTGTTCCACTTCGGGATCTCCGCCCGGCAGTACTTGAAGATGTCCGCGATCAGCCGGAGGGAGGGCTTGGGCGGGAAGATGTAGGTGCCGCGGGCGATGTACTCCTTCAGGACGTCGTTCTGGATCGTGCCGGTCAGCCGGTCCGCCGGGACCCCCTGCTCCTCGCCGACCAGCTGGTACATCAGCAGCAGGAGGGCGGCGGGGGCGTTGATCGTCATCGACGTGGAGACCTTGTCCAGCGGGATGCCGTCGAACAGGATCCGCATGTCCTCGACCGAGTCGATCGCCACCCCGACCTTGCCGACCTCGCCCGAGGCGATCGGCGCGTCCGAGTCGTGGCCCATCTGCGTCGGCAGGTCGAAGGCGACGGAGAGGCCCATGGTGCCGTTGGCGATCAGCTGCCTGTACCGGGCGTTGGACTCCACCGCGGTGCCGAAGCCCGCGTATTGGCGCATCGTCCACGGCCGGCCGGTGTACATCGACGGGTACACCCCGCGGGTGAAGGGGTACGCGCCCGGCTCGCCCAGCCTCTCCGCCGGATCCCAGCCCTCCAGCGCCTCCGGTCCGTAGACCGGATCGATGGGCAGTCCCGACTCCGACTCGCGCGCCATTGGCTGTGCCTCCCGGTGAGATGGCCCCCTGCTCACAGCATGCGCGGATCGTGACCTGCGCGCGCAACCACACACGCGCGGGAAGCATCCCTAGGTACATACGAATCGTCCCGGGGGGCAGAAATGAAGCGGTCTTCTTCCGTCATACGCAGAGTGGTTCTGGCAGCGGCCTCGGTGGCCCTCGCCGCCGGTTGTACGGCCCAGGCGGCCGGCTCCGGAGGCGGCTCCGGGAGCCCGTCGAACGCACCGGCGTCCTCGGCCTCCGCGCCGACCGACGCCCCCACGGACGACGGCAAGCCCCCGTCCCCCTCGGACACCGCTGCGACGCCCACCGACGCGCCCACGGAGACGCCCTCAGGGACGCCCTCAGGGACGCCTTCCGGGACGGCGAAGCCCAAGGCCCTGATGGACGACGGGGACGAGACCGAGCAGGTCCGTGAGCTCCAGGCGCGGCTGCGGCAGCTCGGGTACTTCGACCGGGCGCCCACCGGTTTCTACGGGACGATGACGGCCGGCTCGGTGAAGGCCTTCCAGAAGAAGCAGGGTCTGCCCCGGACGGGTTCCGTCGACGAGGCGACCTGGCAGCGGCTGCTCGGAGCGAGCCGGAAGCCGACCGCGGACGAGCTGAAGCCGTCGACGACCAACCAGCTGGACACCCCCGACGCGCGGTGCATGACCGGCCGGGTGCTGTGCATCAGCAAGGAGAGCCGGACCCTCGCCTGGATGATCGACGGCAAGGTCGTCTCGTCGATGGACGTCCGCTTCGGCTCGGAGAACACCCCGACCCGCGAGGGCACCTTCACCGTGGAGCGCAAGGTCCGGCAGGACTGGTCGCGGCTCTACCACACGCCGATGCCGCTCTCGATGTACTTCAGCCGCGGCCAGGCGGTGCACTACTCGTCGGACTTCGCGGCGCGCGGCTACAACGGGGCCTCGCACGGCTGCGTCAACGTCCGGGACCGGGCCAAGCTCACGGCCCTCTTCGACCAGGTGAAGGTCGGCGACAAGGTCGTCGTCCACTGGTGACCGGGGACCCCCTCCACCGGTGATCCGGGAGGGGAAGAGAGGGCGCGGGTGGGACCGGGGGAACGTGTCCCACCCGCGCCATGTGCGCGGAGCCGTAGGTACGGGGGGAACCCCGGCTCACTGCGCGGCCGATGACCAGTCGGCTCACTCAGTACTGCGCCGACCGGTCCGGAAGTGTTACACCGGGAGCGGAACGCGCGCGTCGACGCCGATCCCGAGGGGCAGTACGGCGGTGAGCCCGGCGGCGTCGGGGGCCGAGGACCGGGCCGTGTCGCGGCGGTCCGGGCCGCTGTCGCCGCTCCAGCCGTCACGGCCGCCGTTCCGTCCGTCGCCGGTCCCGTCACCCTTGGGGTCGTCATCGGACTCGTCCTTCGAGCCGTCCTTGCCGCTGCCGTCGTCCTCGGGCGCGGTCGTGGCGCCGCCGAGGATCCGGTCGCAGTAGCGGCGCAGGGTCTCGCCGTCGCGCAGGACGCTCGTGAGCCCCTTGCGGCCGGTGGCATCGAGCTTTCCCGAGCGGAACTCCCGGCAGGCCTTGAGGATCTTCTCCCGGGCCGTGGCGGTGCTCGGGTCGCCGCCCGTGGCGCCGTCCGTACCGCCGGACTCCCTGCCCGGTCCGCCCGGGTCGGTGGCCGTGCCGGAGCCCGGTGTGCCCGTGCCCGGCTCCTGGCTGCCCGGGCCCTGAGTGCCCGTCCCGTGCCCGTCGGGGGCTCCGGTGGACGGCGGGGTGGTGCCGATGCCGGCCGAGGGGGACGCGCCGGGTGTGCGGTCACCGCCGTCGTCCGGTTCCGTCGGGGGCGCCTCGGGGTCCTTGCGTATGCCGGGGTCCTCCGAGACGAGCGGGTCGGCGTTCTCCCCCGCCGTGACGGAGCTGGCGGGCGCGGGACCCACCAGGGGCAGCACACCCGTTCCCGCGGCGACGGCGACCCCTCCGACGGTGACGGCGGCGACCGCGGCGGCGAGTCCGTACCGGAACGAGCGTCCCCAGCGGGGGCGGGGGGCGGGCACGGGGGCGAGCCGCACCCGGCCGAGTTCGGCCTGTTCGGTGCGGCTCACGGCGGCCGCCGCGGCAGGGGCGGCGGCGCGCTCGGCGTGCGCCTTGCGGAAGGCGGCGAGCGCGGCGGCCTCGCCCGGCAGTTCGGTGCGCGCGGCCGGGGGGACGGCCGGGGTGCGGGCCGCGTCGAGGGCTTCGGCCAGGCGCTCGGCCCGGGAACGCGCGTGGTCGTCGACGGCATCGACCGGCTCGCCGCGGAGCAGCCGCTCCGCGGCCTCCTGGTCGAGCCACTGGTACCGCTCGTCGGCCATCACATGTCCTTCTGCGTACGCGGACGCGATTGCGTCACACCGCCCGGGGCCACGGGCCCCGGCACGCGCCCGCGTTGCGGAGGCACACCGTCCAGCGGGACGACGGCCTCGCCGGCGCCGTCGGGTCCGGCGGTCTCGCCGTCGACACCGAGGAGTTCGGCCAGCTTCTTGAGGCCGCGGTGGGCCGCCGTGCGGACGGCTCCGGGGCGTTTCCCCAGGGTGTCGGCAGCGGTCTTGGCGTCGAGGCCGACGACGACGCGCAGGACGACGGCCTCGGCCTGGTCCTGCGGAAGCTGGGCGATCAGCTGCATGGTGTGGCCGGTGGCCAGTGCCTCCAGGGCTTCGCCCGCGGTGTCGGACGCGGCGGGCTTGTCGGTCAGCTCGGTCTCGTCGGCGCCGACGGCGGGGCGCCTGCCACGCATGCGGACGTGGTCGAGGGCGCGGTTGCGGGCGATCCGGGCCGCCCAGCCGCGGAAGCGGTCCGCGTCGCCGTCGAAGCGGTCGAGGTCGCGGGCTATCTGGAGCCAGGCCTCCGAGGCGACGTCCTCCGCCTCGGTGTCGCCGACCAGTGTGCGTATGTAGCCGAGCAACCGTGGATGCACGGCGCGATACACAGTACGGAACGCGTTCTCGTCCCCGTCCTGCGCAGCGAGCACCGCGGCCGTCAGCTCCGCGTCGTCCCCCAGCACTCCCCAAACCCTGTTCGTCGGTCGCGTCGTCGCTTCATCGCGGCTGGTCACCACCGCCACGCTGCCTCGCGCATCTGCACGCTACGTCGTGTCACGGCGTCGCGTCCACGCGGTCCGGGCTCTTTGTACAACCTGCAACCTTCGGGCGGCGGTGCGCGGGATGCCTCCGGCGCGGTCGCGGTGTGACACAAACCGCACTCCCGGCGCTGAATGGAGTACGGAGCCGTGCTGCGGCTCCGTGGACGACGGCCGGGGTCTCTCCTGTGGGGGGTGGCGACCCCGGCCGTCTCCCTTCTTCCTCCTCGTCCCGCCACCTCTCCCCCAGGGCGTCAACCGGTCACTGACTCCTCCCGCAACGAGGCGAAGAGCTCGGGAACGACGAGATCGCCCCCGGCCACGTGGCGCTCGGCCTGCCGGCCGTGCCCGAGGGCTCGCGGGGTTCTGGATCGCCTCGCAGGGCGTGACACCGGAGCGGCTGCGGGAGGCCGTCACGGCGACCCTGCCGCCGGCAGCAGCCGAGACGCCCGCGGTCGTCCCGTACGACGCGGCGGCGAAGAAGGCCCGAGCGGCAGGTCGCCGAGACGATCGCCTCGGCGACGATCCGGGCTCCGGAGGCGGCCTCCTGGGAGCGCCTCAGGCGGTGCGGGCCCGGCGGGAGACGACCGCGCGCAGCACCCGGCCGCCCTCGACGGAGAGTTCACGGGCCCGGCGCAGGCCGGTCGGGCCGTGTGCGGCGGAGTCGAGGACGGCCTGCTGGCGGCGGAGCTCTCCCGCGAGCAGCGGGCCCGCGCCGTCCGCGTCGCCGGCCCGGCAGCGCTCGACGAGTCCGTCGGGCACGTCGGCGGCGTCGTACCGCCCGTGCAGGGCGAGGGCGGTGACGGAGCATGCGGCGGCCCAGGCGCGCAGGGCGTCGGCCGTCCAGGTCGCCGGGGCGAAGGCGAGCATGCCGCGTACGGCCCCGGCGTCCGCGCCGTCGGCGCCCGGCTCGCCGCCGAGCTCGACGTCCAGCTCGACCCGGGCCTTCGCGACGGCCTCGCCCCAGGCCTCGCCGTCGCCGCGCGCGACGGCGGCCCACACGGGGCGCAGGGCGTCACCCCGGTCACCGGGGAGCAGCGGGAGGCAGCGGTCGAGGCAGGCGAGACCGGCCGCGGCCAGTCCTCGCTCGTCGGCCCCGTCGATCAGTTCCAGCAGGCTCCGGCCCGTCGCCGACGTCATGGACGCCTCCTTGCCACCCGATGCGGACGCAGTACTTCCCCTACTGCGCCATACGGCGCTTTTTCGTCACTGCGCGGCCGGAATCATGCCAGTGGCCTTGGTGTGCTGCATAGAGGTCAGACGGCGCACGAAGAGGATCGCGAGGACGGCGGCGACGATGCCGAGGGCGTAGCCCGCGAGGGACCAGACGGTCGCGGTGTCGTAGGCCTCGACGGTCTCGGCCCGCTTGTACAGCTGCATGGAGATCCAGTCCGCCATGGAACCGCCGATGAAGCACACCCACCAGCCGTTGAGCAGTGTCAGCTCCCCCTTGCCGTCGGCGGCGTACGGCTCCGTGCGGCTGGCCCGCCAGATGTCGGCGGCGATTCCCCGGGGAATCCACCAGTTGCCGATCGGGACGAACCAGCCGCCGATGGCCCAGCCCGGCTTCCTGCTCTGCAGGTCCGCGGCCCAGACCTCGGCGTTCGTCCTCAGCCGGTGGAACCAGACGATGAAGACGACCACGGTCGCCAGGTACACCAGGAACGACACGACGTAGGCCTCGTTCAGGTCGACCGATCCGATGACGGCCGGGTCGGAGAGGTCCGTGTCTCCGGCCGCGAGGCTGCGGATGTCGATCAGCGCGAGCGGGACGTCGAAGACGATGTTTCCCGCGAGCAGGGCCACGACGGCGCGCGAGAGGCCGTTCGGATTCTGGAGCGTGAGCACGTGGTTCCCCCCAAGGAACGTGCGGCGGCCCGGTGGCCGCCGCCGGGGGAACGTACGCGACCCGGAGGCCATGCGTCCACAGAAAAGCAGCAGGTCAGCCGCGTACCTGCGTCGCCAGCGTCCTGAACTGTTCCCACGTCAGGGTCGGTGTCTTGGCGTCCCAGACCTTCTGGGCGAGGGCATTCAGGGGCATGCGGATGCCGTTCGCCACCTGGGTCTGGGTCTGGGCCGCCGACAGGTCGCACCAGACCGCGAGCCGGGCGCCCAGGATCTGGGGGGCGTACCGGGCGGCGACCGGGGTCGTGCCGCGCAGGACCAGGGGGGTCCACTGCTCGTAGATGCGGCGGCCCGTGGGGTACGTGAACTGGTTGGGCTCGCCGAGGACGTAGTACAGGTACTCGTCGTTGAGGTTCACGACCTTGCGGCCCTCGGCCAGGTACTCGGCGGGCGGACGCGCGCCGATCTCCTTGCCGGTCCAGTACTCGACCTCGATGCGCTTGTCGGCGGTGACGACGCCGCCGCGGAAGAAGCCGTCGTTCCAGGCCTTGGCCGTCTTCCCGGCCTCGCGGACGACGGCGGCGCGGTCGTTCAGCCAGCCCTCCGCGAGGTCCTGGACGCCGGCCTGGGGCCCGTACTTCTGCCGGGCCGCCGTGGCCAGCTGCGGGTACGAGGCGGAGGGGCTGCGGACGGTCAGCGCCTGGTACTCGTCGGCGCCGACGTGGAACCAGCCGCCGGGGAAGAGCGCGGAGTACTCGCGCAGCAGATCGTCGACGATCCGCGCCGAGGCCGGCTTGGAGATGTCGATGGCGCCCTGCCGCGGGGTCCCCTGGACGTTGCGCAGCTGGAGGTCCGGGTGGGCGCGCAGGACGGCGCCGAGGTGTCCGGGCGAGTCGATCTCGGGCACGACGGTGATGTGCAGGCTCTGCGCGAGGGCGAGGATCCGGCGCACCTCGGCCTTGGTGAGGTGCTGGGCGGAGACGATCTCGGGGTGGGAGTCCGAGGCGATCCGGAAGCCCTGGTCGTCGGAGAAGTGCAGACCGAACTGGTTGAGCTTGAGGTCGGCCATCTCGCGGAGCCGGTCCTCGATCCAGCCGGCGCCGAAGTACTTGCGGGCGATGTCGACGTTCAGCCCCCGCTGGGGCTTCGCGGGCGCGTCGGTGACGACGCCCTCGGGCATCGCGCCGGTGCCCTTCACCGACTGCTTGAGGGTGCGGGTGCCGTAGAAGACCCCGGCCTCGTCGGGGCCGGTGATCCGGACCCGGTTGTCACGGACGGTCAGGGTGTACGACTCGCGGGCTCCGGTCCCGCCGAGCGCCAGCTCGACGTCCCCGGGCCCGGCGGCGACGGTGCCGCGGTACGGGATGCCGAGCTCCCCGGCGAGGAGCCTCCCCTCGTCGGCGAGGCCCGTGCTGTTCGCCGCGACGACGACCCCGGCGGGGGCCGCGGGCTTCCAGCCGGGTCCGCGGGCGGCCTCGTGGTCGCGGACCGCGGGGACCGTGCGGGGCGCGGTGGAGAGCGGGTAGGTCCGGGTCGGGGTGGGCGTCGGGCTGGGCGGCGCGCTGGTGGGCGCCACGCCGGCGGACGTGCCGGAGGCCGTGCCGGAAGGGGCGGAGGACGTGCCCGAGCCGGAAGGTGATCCGCCGGAGCAGGCCGCCACGGTGGCCAGTGCCACCGCCGTCGCCAGGAGTGCCGGGCCCTTGTGGGGCCCTCGTATGGAGTACCGCATCATTCGGAATCCTCCCGTACGGCGGGCGGTCCGGCCAATCGGGGGACACGACGACGACGCGACCGGAACGCATGCGTCCATCACCTGTTCCGAAACTCTCCCTTCCGGGTGAAATTCGCGCATCCGTCGGACACTTCCCCCGTCCCGTCGGTAACGTTGCGTCACACCCACCCCATCGCGCCCGTCCCACGCGCGGATCGCCCCACCCGTCCCGGAGTACCGGAGCCCACGCTGACCAGCGACACCCACGTCCCCTGCCGCAAGCCGGGCTCCACGGACACGCCTGCCATACCCGCCCAGAACCAGGGGCCCTCCCTCCGCGGCCTCGCGGGCTTCAACGCCGCCTCGCCCGCCGAGGCCGAGGCCCTGCTCCTGTCGTGCTGCCACAGCCTCCGCTGGGCCGAACGGGTGGCGGCGCACCGTCCGTACCCCACCGTCGACGCGCTGCTCGCCGCCGCCGACGAGGCCGGGTACGACCTGAGCCGCGCCGACCTCGACGAGGCCCTTGCCGCCGAGTCCTCGGCCCTGCCGCACCCCGACGCCCCGCCGGCCGCGCGGACCGCGCTGCGGGCCGCCCACGCCGCGTACGAGAGCAGCTTCGGACACGCGTTCGTGATCAGCCTCGACGGAGTGCGGCCCGGAGAGCGTCTCGACCAGGTATTGGCAGGCATTCGGTCACGTCTCGGCAACGAACCGGAGGAGGAACGCGTGGTCGCCGCCGACGAACTGAGGCGGCTCGCCCGCGCCCGGCTGGCATTCCGACTCGCGGAAGCCCTCACACCGCGACACTCCGGGCCGTGAATCCGTCCGGAATGCGGCGATTCCGGCCTGTGCGATAGTCCGTCCGTGCCTGTTTGATCACACCGATGGACCCCGCGCGAGCGAACCGACAAGTCGTCGCTACGATGACCGGGGCCGGTGGACCGTACCCGGCCGGGTCAGACCGACAGAGAAGCCGGCCGACCCTGATCCCCGCTCCCGGAGGGTTTTTCCGTGCCGGCTGGAACGCTGTACCGCGGCCGGGAAGGAATGTGGAGCTGGGTGGCTCATCGAGTCACCGGCGTCCTCATCTTCTTCTTCCTGTTCGTACACGTGCTGGACACCGCTCTCGTCCGCGTCTCTCCCGAGGCGTACGACGAGGTCGTCGCGACCTACAAGACGCCGATCGTCGCTCTCCTCGAGTACGGCCTCGTCGCTGCCATCCTCTTCCACGCGCTGAACGGTCTCCGTGTCATCGCCGTGGACTTCTGGTCCAAGGGCCCGCGCTACCAGAAGCAGATGCTCTGGACCGTCGTGGGCATCTGGGTCGTGCTGATGGCGGGCTCGCTGTACCCCGTCCTCGGCCACGCCGCACGTGAACTGTTCGGGAGCTGACGCCAGATATGTCTGCTGACACCACCTCCACCGCGATCGGTCCCGTCGAGGGCGGCGCCCACTACGACGTGGACAACCCCGCGCCGTACATCGAGGCCCCCCGCAAGCGCACGGGCAAGACCCCGCGCGCGACCCGCGGCAACTTCGAGATGGCCGCGTGGCTCTTCATGCGCCTCTCGGGCGTGGTCCTCGTCGTCCTGGTCCTCGGCCACCTGCTGATCCAGCTCTTCCTGGACGGCGGCGTCTCCAAGATCGGCTTCGCCTTCGTGGCCGGCCGCTGGGCGTCCCCGTTCTGGCAGGTCTGGGACCTGCTGATGCTCTGGCTCGCCATGCTGCACGGCGCCAACGGCCTCCGTACCGTCATCAACGACTACGCGGAGCGGGCCAACACGCGCCTGTGGCTCAAGGGCCTGCTGTACACCGCCACGGTGTTCACCATCCTTCTGGGCACGCTGGTGATCTTCACCTTCGACCCGAACATCCGCTAGGCACGGGGCTGAGGTAATCCACGTCATGAAGATCCACAAGTACGACACCGTCATCGTCGGCGCCGGTGGCGCCGGCATGCGCGCCGCCATCGAGTCGACGAAGCGCAGCCGCACCGCCGTGCTGACGAAGCTCTACCCCACCCGGTCCCACACGGGCGCCGCGCAGGGCGGCATGGCCGCCGCGCTGGCGAACGTGGAGGAGGACAACTGGGAGTGGCACACCTTCGACACGGTCAAGGGCGGTGACTACCTGGTCGACCAGGACGCCGCCGAGATCCTGGCGAAGGAGGCCATCGACGCCGTCCTCGACCTGGAGAAGATGGGCCTGCCGTTCAACCGGACCCCGAACGGCACCATCGACCAGCGCCGCTTCGGCGGTCACTCCCGCAACCACGGCGAGGCCCCGGTCCGCCGGTCCTGCTACGCCGCGGACCGCACCGGCCACATGATCCTCCAGACGCTGTACCAGAACTGCGTCAAGGAGGGCGTGGAGTTCTTCAACGAGTTCTACGTCCTGGACCAGCTGATCACCGAGGTCGACGGCGTCAAGAAGTCCGCCGGTGTGGTCGCGTACGAGCTGGCCACCGGCGAGATCCACATCTTCCAGGCCAAGGCCGTGATCTACGCCTCCGGCGGCACGGGCAAGTTCTTCAAGGTGACCTCCAACGCGCACACGCTGACGGGTGACGGCCAGGCGGCCTGCTACCGGCGCGGTCTGCCGCTGGAGGACATGGAGTTCTTCCAGTTCCACCCGACGGGCATCTGGCGCATGGGCATCCTGCTGACGGAGGGCGCCCGCGGTGAGGGCGGCATCCTCCGCAACAAGGACGGCGAGCGCTTCATGGAGAAGTACGCGCCGGTCATGAAGGACCTCGCGTCCCGTGACGTCGTCTCCCGCTCCATCTACACGGAGATCCGCGAGGGCCGCGGCTGCGGTCCCGAGGGCGACCACGTCTACCTGGACCTGACGCACCTTCCGCCGGAGCAGCTCGACGCCAAGCTCCCGGACATCACCGAGTTCGCCCGTACGTACCTCGGCATCGAGCCGTACACGGACCCGATCCCGATCCAGCCCACCGCGCACTACGCCATGGGCGGCATCCCGACCAACGTCGAGGGTGAGGTCCTCGCGGACAACACCACCGTCGTCCCGGGCCTGTACGCGGCCGGCGAGGTCGCCTGTGTCTCCGTGCACGGCGCCAACCGTCTGGGCACCAACTCGCTGCTCGACATCAACGTCTTCGGCAAGCGGTCCGGCATCGCCGCCGCCGAGTACTCCGCCAAGCACGACTTCGTCGAGCTTCCGGAGAACCCGGAGTCGCTGGTCGTCGCGCAGATCGAGAAGCTGCGCAACTCCACGGGCAACGAGCGGGTGGCCGACATCCGTCGTGAGCTCCAGGAGACGATGGACGCCAACGTGATGGTGTTCCGTACGGAGCAGACCATCAAGACGGCCGTCGAGAAGATCGCCGAGCTGCGCGAGCGCTACGAGAACGTGTCCATCCAGGACAAGGGCAAGCGCTTCAACACGGACCTCCTGGAGGCCATCGAGCTGGGCAACCTGCTCGAACTGGCCGAGGTCATGGCCGTCTCGGCCCTGGCGCGCAAGGAGTCCCGCGGCGGTCACTACCGCGAGGACTACCCGAACCGCGACGACGTCAACTTCATGCGCCACACCATGGCGTACCGCGAGGTCGGCGAGGACGGCTCCGAGACCGTCCGTCTCGACTACAAGCCGGTCGTCCAGACCCGCTACCAGCCGATGGAGCGTAAGTACTGATGGCTACCCCCGTACTGGACAAGGTCGAGGCGGAGTCCGCCGCCTCCCCGTACATCACGGTCACGATGCGGATCCGCCGCTTCAACCCCGAGGTGTCGGACGCGTCGGTCTGGGAGGACTTCCAGATCGAGATCGACCCGAAGGAGCGTGTGCTCGACGCCCTCCACAAGATCAAGTGGGACGTCGACGGCACGCTGACCTTCCGTCGCTCGTGCGCGCACGGCATCTGCGGCTCGGACGCGATGCGGATCAACGGCAAGAACAGGCTCGCCTGCAAGACGCTGATCAAGGACATCAACCCCGAGAAGCCGATCACGGTCGAGGCCATCAAGGGCCTCACGGTCCTCAAGGACCTCGTGGTCGACATGGAGCCGTTCTTCCAGGCGTACCGGGACGTCATGCCGTTCCTGGTCACCAAGGGCAACGAGCCGACGCGCGAGCGTCTGCAGTCCGCCGAGGACCGCGAGCGCTTCGACGACACCACCAAGTGCATCCTGTGCGCCGCGTGCACGTCGTCCTGCCCGGTCTTCTGGAACGACGGCCAGTACTTCGGTCCGGCCGCGATCGTCAACGCGCACCGCTTCATCTTCGACTCGCGTGACGAGGCCGGCGAGCAGCGCCTGGAGATCCTGAACGACAAGGACGGCGTGTGGCGTTGCCGCACGACGTTCAACTGCACGGACGCCTGCCCGCGTGGCATCGAGGTCACCAAGGCGATCCAGGAAGTGAAGCGCGCGCTGATCACGCGTCGCTTCTGATCACTGGTTTCCGGGGGCCGGGTTTCCCGGCTCATGGTTCGGTGTTCCGGCCCGCTTCTGTACGCTGCGGCGTGCAGGAGCGGGCTTTTTCTTTGCGAAGGACGGGGACTGATGAGCGAGCCGAACCCTTACCGGTCGGAGGAGTACGAGTGGGGCCCCGGGCAGCAGCAGCCGGGCCAGCCCGCCTACGGGTACCCGCACCCTCCGGCGTACCAGCCGACCCTGCCGGGCGGGGTGCCGGTGCCGCCGCAGCAGGTGCCCGGCGTGCCGCAGGGCGGCGGCACGCCGCTGCTGAGCCTCGGTGACATCACCGTGGTGGGCGACCAGATCATCACGCCGGCCGGCGCGATGCCGCTCAAGGGCTCGGTGTGGAACGCGATGGACATGTCGCGGACCGAGGAGAAGATGCCCACCGTCGCGATCGTGCTCGCGGTCATCTTCTTCATCTTCTGCCTGCTGGGCCTGCTGTTCCTCCTGATGAAGGAGAAGACGACCACCGGCTTCATCCAGGTCACGGTGACCAGCGGCGGCAAGCACCACGCGACGATGATCCCGGCGCGCGGACCGGACACCATCCACTGGGTGATGGGCCAGCTCAACTACGCGCGTTCGCTCAGCATGTGAGCGTTCGTCCTCGATGAGGGGGCGCCCGCGGGCGCCCTTTCTTCGTGTCCGGGACCGTCCCCGACGGGGGCCTGGGGGCTACCAGTGGCGGGTCGGCTCCGTCGACTCCGCCTCGACCATGACGCGCCGGAGCATGGCGTTGAGGAGGACGCGCTCCTGCGGGGAGAGGACGCCGAGCAGGCGGTACTCCTCGTGGCCGAGGACGTCCATGGCGCCGAGCCAGGTCTCACGGCCGGCTTCGGTGAGTTCGACGACGACCCGGCGGCGGTCGGTGGTGGACTGGGTACGGCGGACGAAACCGCGCTTCTCCAGGGCGTCGAGGCGGCCGGAGACGGAGGCGGGGGCCAGGTCGAGGTCCTGGGCGAGCTCGGAGGGCGCGGCGCTGCCGCCCCGGCCGGCGATCTTGTGCAGGGTGTCGAACTCGTGGCGCTCCAGGTCGAAGTCGACGAGGGACTGCTCCCTGACCCGGCGGAGGTGGACGGAGAGCTTCTTCATCCGGGTGACGGCGCCTTCGACGACGGGGTCGAGGTCGGGCAGGACGGGCTGCCAGCGGGCGACGTGCTCGTCGGTCCAGTCACGCGCGGCACTCGCCTCATGGGCAGCACTCGGCTCACGCGCGGCACTCGGCTCGCTGGGGGTCCGCGGTTCGCTCGGAGTACGCCGTTCCTCGGGTTGCGCCATGGGGTGATCGTACGTCGGCGGGCGGGAACCCACCCGAGAAGTATTTCGTTGACGAATTATTCGGTACCGAAATAATCTTGGGTCATGACCGCTGCCACCACCACGGCGCCGCCGCCCGTCCCGCACCCCCTGCGCACCCGCTCCTTCCGGCTGCTCTTCACCGGCCGGTTCCTCTCCCTCCTGGGCGACGCCGCCATCCCCGCCGCCCTCGCCCTCGCCGTCCTGGAAGCCACCGGATCCACCTCGGCCCTGGCCCTGGTCCTCGGCTGCGCGATGGTGCCCAAACTGCTCCTGCTGCCGCTCGGCGGGGTGGTCGGCGACCGGTTCGACGCCCGTACCGTCGCGCTCACCACGGATCTCCTACGCTGCGGCACCCAGCTGGTCGTCGGGGTCCAACTCCTCGGCGGTACGCCCAGCCTGGCCGTCCTGGCGGTCGCCGAGGCGCTCGGCGGCGCGGCCGGGGCCTTCGCCATGCCGACCAACGCGCCGCTGGTGAAGGGGACGGTGGCGGCCGAGTCGCTGCACCGGGCCAACGCCGCGATGAGCGTCGCCAAGAGCGCCAGCCGGCTCGGCGGCCCCGCACTCGCCGGCACCCTCGTCCTGACCGTGGGCCCCGGCTGGGCGTTCGTCCTCGACGCGGCGACCTTCGCCGTCAGCGCGCTCATGCTGACGGCCGTGAAGGTGAAGCGGGTACCGATCCCGCGCCGCTCGCTCCGCGCCGACCTGGCGGAGGGCTGGCAGGAGGTAAGGTCCCGCGACTGGTACTGGACCAGCCTGATCGGCCACAGCGCCTGGAACGGCGCCGCGGCCGTCCTGATGACCCTCGGACCCGCCATCGCCGTGCAGCGGCTCGGCGGCGGCACCACCTGGGTCGTACTGCTCCAGGTCGGCGCCGTCGGCTTCCTCCTCGGTGCGCTGCTCGCCGACCGGGTCACGCCCCGGCGCCCGGTCCTCACGGCGAACCTCGGGCTCGCCACGTACGCGCTGCCGCTGGTCCTGCTCGCGGTCGCCGCGCCCGCGCCGCTGACGATCGCGGCCTACGGGATCGCACAGGCGGGCCTCGGCTTCCTCTCCCCCGTCTGGGAGACCGCCGTCCAGCGGGCCGTACCCGCCCACGCGCTGGCCCGGGTCACCTCGTACGACTGGCTGCTCTCGCTGGCCGCGATGCCCCTGGGGTACGCGCTGGCGCCGCTCGCGGCCTCGGCCTGGGGGCCGGAGGTGCCGCTGCTCGTCGCGGCCGTCGCCGTGGGCGGCTGCTGCGCCGCGACGGCGCTCGTGCCGGGGGTGCGGCGCTTCCGCTGAGCCCCGGCGGGGACGGTGGCAGCGCCCGCGGCAGCGGCGTCCTCTAGCGTCGTACGCATGGGGAACACGGGACCGGGCAGCGCCCCGGACGCGCGGAAGCGCCGGGAGACCGCGCTCGCGCTCCATCTGCGGGTCTGCCGGGGCGCGGAGCACGAGGCGGTCGCGGCCCTCGCGGAGCTGTCCGGGCGGGAGCTGGGCTGGACGACGGCGGAGTCGGACGTCCTGCTGGCGCGGCTCGTCGGGAAGGACGCCCTGGTCGCGCCGCACGAACTCCAGGGCGCCTTTCTGGCCTTGGTGCCGGTCGCCCTCGCGGCGGCAGAGCAGGCCGAGGAGTTCGACCGGGCACGGGTCGGCTCACTGCGCCGGTCGGCCGACTCGCCGTCCCTCGGGCGGGGCGACGAACTCGCGGCGCTGCGGGACCGGATGGACGCGCTGCTGCGGCGGGAGCCGGCGATCGTGCCCGGCAGGCTCCCCCACCATCTCCTCGACGGGCTCGACGCGTACGGCCCGGCGATGCGCGCCGCCCACGGCGACCTGCTCACGGGTCCCGGCGCGGCCCTTCTCCTCGGACACTGCGCACTCCTGGACAGAACGCGCCCCACGCGCGCGTGGCGGCGGCGCGCGGCGGCCCTGCTCGCGGGGGCGGGGCGCGGGGAGGAGCTGGTGCGGCGGCTCCTGGAGGGCGTCGCCGCGCAGCCCGAGCACCGTGTGAGCGACCTCGCCCCGCTGGTCATGGTCAGACGGGACGTCGCCGGGGACACCAACACGTCCCTGGCCCGCGGGCTGCTCTGGTCGGCACTCGACATCGACGCCGACTGGGTCGTCCCGCTCGTGGGTGCGGTCGCGCTGCACGCGGGGACGGGCGCGGGAGGCTCGGGCACCGCCTGTCGCAGCCGGCCCCTCGCCACCGCCGCCGTCGCCGTGCTCGGCGCCTGTGAGGGCGGCCGGCGCGAGGAGGCCGCGCGACGGCTCGGCAGGCTGGCGGGGACGGTCCGCAACCGCGCCCTGGCCAAGGAGATCGCCAGGGCCCTCGAAGCCGTGGCGGCCCCGGCCGGTCGCTGACAGCGGGGGGCTAGCGTCCCGCCTCCGCCAGGAAGGCGGCGAGCAGCCGGGCCGTCTCGTCCGGGCGCTCCAGGGCGGGGAGGTGCCCGGCCCAGTCCAGGTCGACACGGCGGGCGCCGGGCAGGAGGCGGGTGAGGTCGTCGGCGACCGCCCGGAAGTCGGGGAGGTCGTGGGCGCCCACGGCGACGAGGGCGGGGACCTCGATCCCGGCGAGGTCGTCGGCGGTGACCTCGGGCGTGACCGGGTGGAACTCCTCGGGGACGGCGAGCTGGACCTCGAAGGCGTGCCGCTGCATCTCCCGGACGAGCGCGCGGACCTCGGGGCCGGCCTCGGGGCCGAGCCAGGTGTCGACGTTGAGCTCGACGGCCGCGTCGAGGTCGCCCGCTTCGAGCAGCTCGTCCTCGCGGCCGCCCCAGGCGCGCAGCTCGTCGCCGGGCGTGAAGCCGGGGATGCCGGAGGCGAGCAGGGCGAGGGCGGACACGTGCGCGGGGTGGCGGACGGCGAGTTCCAGGGCGACCCGGCCGCCGAAGGAGGAACCGACGACGGCCGCCCGCTCGACGCCGAGGTGGTCGAGGAGCTCGCGCACGTCGTCGGCGTGGGTGTGCGCGGCGTCGACGGGGGTGTCGCCGAAGCCGCGGAGGTCGCAGCGGACGACCCGGTGGCCGGCCTCCGCGAGGGCGTGGAACTGGCCGTCCCACATCCGGCGGTCGCAGACCCCGGAGTGCAGCAGGAGAACGGTCGAGGGGCCCTGGCCCGCCAGGTCATGAGAGAGCGTCATCCGGCTGACCCTAGGCGTCGGGTCCGGCGTGTGGCGAGTGGGTTTCCATACGTCCCCGCACACGACTTGAACACGTTCAAAGAGAGGTCTACAGTCATGACCAACAGCTTTTGAACGTGTTCAAGGGAGGGTGGGGCATGGACCTCACTGTCGTCGCGTACATCGTCTACCTGCTGATCAGCGTGGCCCTGACCATCTGGGTCGCCCGCACACTCAGCCGTAACGGAAGGATCTTCCTCGCGGACGTCCTGCACGGGAACGAAAAGCTCGCCGAGGCCGTCAACCACCTCCTGGTGGTCGGCTTCTACCTCGTCAACTTCGGCTTCGTCGCCCTCTACCTGAGCCAGGACGAAGCCGTCCTCGACGCCCGCGCGCTCTTCGAGGCCCTCTCCGTGAAGCTCGGGGTCGTCCTGCTCGTCCTCGGCGTCATGCACCTCGGGAACGTCTACGTCCTCAACAAGATCCGGCGCCGCGGGGTCATGGAGCGCGAGCAGGTACCGCCGGTCGGGCCGCAGGGCTGGACCGCGACCCCCAAGGGCGGCCCCTGGACCCCGCCCGCGCCCCAGCACTGAGAGGGGCGCCGCCGTGCCGACCCCCGTGGGACGTCTGACCGTGCTGTACGACGCGGACTGCCCTCTCTGTGTGCACCTCAGGCACTGGCTGTTGCGCCAGCGGCAGCTCGTCCCGCTCGACCTCGTACCGGCCGGGTCGCAGGAGGCCCGGCGCCGCTTCCCGGAGCTCGACCACACCGCGACCCTGCGGGAGATCACCGTGGTCGGGGACCGGGGCCAGGTCTACCGGGAGACCTCCGCCTGGATCGTCTGCCTCTGGGCGCTCGCCGACCACCGGGCCAAGGCCCACTGGCTGGCCACCCCGGCCGGCCTGCCCTTCGCCCGGATGACCGTCCTGGGGGCGGCGAAGTGGCGCGAGGCCCTCAAGGGGCCGGACCACGAAGCCGGGCCGTCCGAGGCCGGGCACTGCGAGGACGGGCGCTGCGAAGTGCCCGGTCCGCCCGGCTAGGCTCGTCCGTGTGACGGACGTGAAGGAAGACAAGAAGGCCCCGAAGAGCGAGCAGACCCGCACGCTCATCCTCGAAACCGCGCTCCGGCTGTTCAAGGAGCGCGGTTACGACAAGACGACGATGCGGGCCATCGCCCAGGAGGCCGGGGTCTCCGTGGGGAACGCGTACTACTACTTCTCGTCCAAGGAACACCTCGTCCAGGGCTTCTACGACCGGATCGCCGAGGAGCACCAGACCGCCGTCGAGCCCATCCTGACCGGTGGCGAGAAGGACCTCACGGCCCGGATCCGGGGGGTCTACCTCGGCTGGCTCGACATCGCGGAGCCGTACCACGAGTTCGCGTCGCAGTTCTTCAAGAACGCCGCCGACCCGGACAGCCCGCTCAGCCCCTTCTCGCCCGAGTCGGAGGGCCCGCGCGAGGCCGCGATCGAGGTCCACCGGCGGGTCATCTCCGGCGCCTCCGTGAAGGTCGACCCGGAACTCAGGGAAGCTCTCCCGCAGTTGCTGTGGCTCCAGCAGATGGGTCTGGTCCTCTTCTGGGTGTACGACCGCTCCGAGGGCGCGGCCAACAGCCGCCGGCTGGTCGAGCGGCTCGCGCCGGTCACCGCCCGCGCGATCTCGCTCTCCCGCTTCCGGATCCTGCGCCCGCTGGTCAAGGAGACGCACGAGCTGCTCTCCGACTTCATGCCCACCGCAGCCGGAATGGCGGCCTCGGGAAAGCCCAAGAAGAGGGCGAGTCCGAAGCCGCCGGAGCCGGACGGGACACCGGAGTCGTAGACCCGGGACCTGGATCCGGGGTCGCGGACCCGGCACCTGGATCCAGGGTCGCGGCCGGGACCTAGATCCAGCGGAGCTCCCACAGGCGCCAGATGCCCGTACCGTCCGTCAGGTACTGGGAGCCGGTGACCGCCTCGGTGGCGAGGACGTAGTCCTTCTTCTGCCACAGCGGGACGAGCGGCACGTCGGACGCGACCTCGCTCTGGATCGCCTTGAAGTCGGAGGTCGCCCGGGAGCGGTCGCTGAACTGCTGTGTCGAGGAGATCAGTTCGTCGATCCGCTTGCTGGAGAACCCGTTGTGCAGGGTGTTCGCGGTGCCGACGAGCGGCGCGGTGAAGCTGTCGGAGTCGGGGAAGTCCGGCAGCCAGCCGACGGTGTACGCGTCGAAGGTTCCCTTCGCGTACTGCTTCTGGAACTCCGTCCACTTGACCTCGACGGTCTCGACCTCGAAGAGGCCGGTCTCCTCCAGCTGGCGCTTGATCTCGGCGGTCTCGGCGCCGTACGTGGCGTCCGCGCGGTAGCCGAAGGTGAACTTCACCGGGGTCTTGATGCCGGCGTCCTTCAGGATCTTCTTCGCCTTCTTGGCGTCGGGCGCCGGAGTGACGTCGTAGAACGCGGTGCTGTGCCCGACGAAGCCCTGCGGGATGAGCGAGTACAACGGCTCGACCGTGCCCTTGTAGGCGCCGGTGGTGATCGCCGGGCGGTCGAGGACCGCGGCGACGGCCTGCCGGACGGCCTTGCCGGCCATGGGCGAGCCGGGCCGCACGTTGAAGTTGAGGTTGCGGATCTCGGCGCTCTCCGCCTCGGTGACCCGGGTCCCGTCCTCGGGCTGCAGGGCCGAGATGAACTCCGGCGGCAGCTGCCGGTGCGTCACCTCGACCTGCTTCGCCTTCCAGGCGTCGGCGAGGTCGGCGGACTGGCCGTAGTACTTCACGAGCACCGGGCCGCCGCCCTTGGTGATGGCGCCGTGGTAGTTCGGGTTCGGCTCCAGGAGCGCGGACTCGCCCGGCTTGTACTCCTTGAGGACGTACGGCCCCGAGCCGTCGACCGCCGAGTCCGCGCGCAGCGTGTTCGCCGGGTAGCGGTCCTTGTCGACGATCGAACCCGCGCCCGTGGCCACCTTCAGCGGGAACGTCGCGTCCCGGCTGCTCAGATGGAAGGTGACCTGACGGCCCTGGGCCGAGACGCTCTTCAGGGTCGGGAAGAGGGGCTGCGGACCGACGTCCGTCTTGATCCGCAGCATCCGCTCGAACGAGTACTTGACGTCCTCGGCCGTGATCTTGCGCCCGTTGGCGAACGAGAGGTCGTCGCGGAGGGTGCACTGATAGGTCGTGAGCTTCGAGCCCTCGAACTTGCAGCTCTCCGCCGCGTCGGGAACGGGGGTCGTGAACCCCGGCTTGAACGTCAGCAACGACTGGAAGACGTTGCTGTACATGGCCCAGGAACCGGCGTCGTACGCGCCGGCCGGGTCCAGTGAAGTGACCTCGTCGGTTGTGCCGACGCTGATCGGATCGGTCCGGCCGCCGTCGGAGGGCAGGAGTTGCCAGCCCCCCACTCCGGCGGCCACCAGTACTCCACAAGTGATGAGGATCCGCAGACGGACCGTCGACCGCATTGCCGTGCTTCCTTTATTCGTCCACCCCAGCTGCGACGGCCCCCGGAAACGTCGCGATGGCGTCATCCCATCACACGTATTTCACAAGTGGAAGAGAAAACTTTCACACCACAGGCATATGTCCGGGAAATGCGAATTTAAGTCGATGAGCAGCACGTATCGGGCTCGGTGCGCGGAGTGACCTCGCCCCGATTACGCCTGTTTCGAAGCGAGTTCGACGAGGGTGATGTCCGAGGGCGCCCCGACCCGGACCGGCGGACCCCAGGCGCCCGCGCCACGCGAGACGTACAGCTGGGTGTCTCCGTACCGTTCGAGCCCGGCGACGGTCGGATTGGCCAGTTCGGCGAGGTAGTTGCCGGGCCAGAGCTGACCGCCGTGGGTGTGGCCGGAGAGCTGGAGGTCCACGCCGTGACGGACGGCGTCGTGGACGACGATCGGCTGGTGCGCGAGGAGCACCGCGGCGCGGGCCCGGTCGCGGTCGCCGAGCGCCCGTCCGAAGTCCGGGCCCTGTCCCTCGCTCTCGCCCGCGATGTCGTCGACGCCGGCGAGGTCGAAGCCGGCCGCGACCTCCACCCGCTCGTTGCGCAGCGGGCGCAGCCCGAGCTCGCGGACGTGGTCGACCCAGGCGTCCGCGCCCGAGAAGTACTCGTGGTTGCCGGTCACGAAGAAGGAGCCGTGGCGGGCACGGAGCCGCGCGAGGGGCTCGGCGGCGGAGCCGAGGTTCTCGACGGTGCCGTCGACGAGGTCGCCGACGACCGCGATCAGATCGGGCTGGGTGGCGTTGATCGTGTCGACGATGCGCTGGGTGTGGGCGCGGCCGAGGATCGGCCCGAGGTGGATGTCGGAGACGACGGCGATGCGGTAGCCGTGGGCCGCGCGCGGGATCTTGGCGAGCGGGACGGTGACCCGCTTGACCTTGGGGCCGCGCAGCACGCCGTACGTGCCGTAGCCGACGGTCCCGACGGCGGCGGCGGCCGCGGCACCGCCGACGACCCGGGAGACGAAGAGCCGCCGGGAGACCTCGGCGGGGGTCGTGGGCGCGGACTGCGGGGTCGCGTCGGCCGGCTCCTCGGGGGCGGCGGGCGCGTGTTCCGGGACCGGCACCGGTACGGGCGCCGCCACCGGCGCCGCCGCGGGTGCCTCGGCCCGCGCGCGGCGGTCGAGCCGGCGGAGCAGGAGGGGCCTGACCGCCTCGCCGGCGGCCAGGGCGAGGGTCACGTACAGCAGCAGCGCGAGCCACAGGAAGCCGGGCCAGGCGACCACCTGCTGGAGCACGAACGGGGCGCCGGCGCGGGACGAGGAGAGGGCCGCGAACGACAGCAGCGGCAGTACCACGACGGCGGCCGTGCCCAGGCGGCGCGGCAGGCTCCCCCGCGTCGTGACGTCACGCACGAGGCGCCGCCACACGTACCAGTGCACGGCGCCGAGCAGCGCGAGCACCACGATCAGAACCAGCAGGAAGACGACCACGCCCCGGAACCCCTCTTCTACCGCTCGCGCGGTTCTAACCGATGTCGCGGCGCGCGGCGCGCACCCCACGCAACCCGAGCACTCCGATCACCGTCCCCAGGACAAAGGACGTGACGGCAAGCAGCAGATGAACCCAGAAGTAGGCCGTCGGGTCACCGGCCTCGTCGAACGCGAGGCCGCTCCCGTCGTTCCACAGGTTCTTGACGAAAGTGATCCAGATGAACCAGCTCCACACCCCGAACGCGAGCAGGAACCAGGAGACGCGACGGCTGAACTTCATGACCCCAGTATCACCGTCCGTCCCACTGGCCCCGCGGACGGGTGGACGAGCCCGGCCGAACCGCCAGCCGGGGTTCGGATCCTTGTTCCGTACCTGTACGTTCACGACCGTGTCTGCTTCGAAGAAGACCGCTTGGGCGGTCACTGCTGCTGTGTTCCTGCCACTCGTCGTCGCCGTGCCCGCGCACGCGGACACACAGGACGAGAAGGACAAGCAGCCCAAGCCCCCGAACGCGATGTCCTCGCTCGGAGGACCGCTGCTCGGCAACCCCGGTACCCAGGTGCAGCTGGGGCCCGGCGCCCCGGTGCTGCCGAAGGAGCTGTCCGGACGCTCCTGGATCGTCGCGGACGCCGAGAGCGGCCAGATCCTCGCCGCGCACAACGCGCACTGGCCGCTGGCCCCGGCCTCGACCCTCAAGATGCTCTTCGCGGACACCCTGCTGCCGAAGTTCCCCGACGCCCGGCTCAAGCACCTCGTCACCAACGCCGACCTGGCCGGGATAGGAGCCGGCTCCAGCCTGGTCGGCATCAAGGAGAAGCAGACCTACACCGTCCACGACCTGTGGCTCGGGGTCTTCCTCCGCTCGGGCAACGACGCCGTGCACGTCCTGACCAGCATGAACAGCGGTCTGCGCCAGACCGTGAAGGAGATGAACGACCACGCGGCCGAGCTCCAGGCGCTCGACACGCACGTGGTCTCCCCGGACGGCTACGACGCCCCCGGCCAGGTCTCCTCCGCGTACGACCTGACACTGATCGCCCGCAGCGGCATGCAGAAGCCGGCCTTCCGCGAGTACGCCGCCACGCCCCGCGCCGCCTTCCCCGGCGAACAGAAGCCGGGCAAGAAGCGCGAGACCTTCGAGATCCAGAACACCAACCGGCTGCTCACCGGTGACCTCGGCGTCGCCCCGTACCAGGGCATCGCCGGAGTCAAGAACGGCAACACCACGCACGCGGGTGCCACCTTCACAGGTGTCGCGGAGCGCAACGGCAAGGTGCTGCTCGTCACCGTGATGAACCCCTCGTCGAAGGAGCAGCACGCGGTCTACCGCGAGACCGCCCGGCTGCTCGACTGGGGCTTCGCCGCGGCCGGGAAGGTCACCCCGGTCGGCGAGCTGGTGCCGCCGCTGTCCGCCCGTACCGAGACGACCGCCCCGGACGACGGTGCCGCCCCGGCGCCCGGCAAGAACGCCCCGGACGACACCGTCCGGGCGGCCTCCGACGAGCGGTCCGGTGGCATCGGGATCGCGCTCGGCGTGGCCGGCGGGGTCCTCGTGCTCCTCGCCGGTGCCGTCTTCCTGGTCAACCGCCGCTGGCCGCTGGCCGGGGCGGCGGGACGTCGTCGCCGTTCCCGCCGGAACCCGGATGTGAATCCGTAGTCGACTCGGACCGGTCGTCGGCCGCGGACTCCTCTCGGGAACCCGTGGCCGTCCACGCGGCGCAGAACAGCAGCAGCTTCGCGGTGAAGTTGATCCAGAGCAGCAGGGCGACCGGCACGCCGAACGCCCCGTACATCGACTTCGAGGCGACGCCCCTCATGTAGCCGCCGAGCAGCAGCTTCAGCAGCTCGAAGCCGACCGCGCCCATCAGCGCCGCCACGACGAGCCGGCGGCGCGGCGGGTGCACGTCGGGCAGCAGCGTCAGGACGTACAGCAGGATCAGGAAGTCGGCGACGACGGCGACCAGGACGGCGGCCGCCTGCAGGAGGTAGCCGCCCGCCCCCTCGCTGGAGATCCCGACCCGGTCGGCACTCCAGCCGACGGCGGTGGAGCCGAGCCAGGACGCGGCGAGCGAGGCGAGGGCCACGCCGCCGAGGCCGATGAGGATGAGCGCGTCCTTGCCCTTGAGCAGGATCGGGTTGCCCTCGACGTCGTCGAGGCCCCACACGGCGCGCAGGCACTCCCGCATGGCCCCGATCCAGCTGATGCCGGTGAGCAGCAGGATCGCGCCGGCGACGAGCCCGACGGTGCCGGCGTTGTCGACCAGACCGCTGATGTTGAGCTGGTCGGAGATGCCGGGCACCTGGTCGCTGATCTTCTCCTCGATCTTGTCGAGCTGGTCCTTGCTGAGGAGCGCGGCCCCGACCGCCGCGGCGACCGTGATCAGCGGGAAGAGGGCGAGGAAGGACAGGAAGGTGATCGCGGCGGCGAGCCGGGTCCAGTGGGCCGCGTCGAGGGTCTCGTACGAGCGCCAGGCATGGGTCCGCATGAGCCGGGCGGCCCAGGGGCCGATGACGGGGAGCTTGGTCAGCCAGTCCATGTCGTACGTCTGCCCCTCGATCCGTTCGGGTGCGCGGAGAGCGCAGTACGAGAATCCCCCGCCGGGGCTCGCGTACCCGCGAGCGACATCCCGCACGCCGCGAGCGGCACCCCGTGCGGCGCCGTCCGTCGAGGGCTTCGGGATTCTTTTCCGACACTCCTTTGATCACCCATTTCGACGAACCGCTCTGCAATACCGGCATAAGCGACAGACGCGGCTATACGGTCACCCTCATGGCTGTCGAGACCCACGTCCTGGACGACGACCGCGAAGCGATCACCGGCTGGGGCGCACCGCACCGACCCCCGCGCGCGTGCGGCGGCCCCGCGGTCACGCCGAGGTCGCCGACGCCGTCCTCGGCATGACCGGCCCGGACCGGGTCCCCCGGCACCCGCTACGTGACCGTCCGGTCCCCCTCCCCCTCGGACCTCTCCCGCCGCCTCGACCTCTAGGAGCCCCCATGAAGGACGCCTTCGGCGCCCCGCAGTCCCTGCTCGTCCTCGGCGGCACCTCCGAGATCGGGCTCGCCACCGCACGCCGGCTGATCGCCCGCCGCACCCGGACCATCTGGCTGGCCGGACGCCCCTCCCCCGCGCTCGCCGCGGCGGCGGACTCCCTGCGGGCCCTGGGCGCGGACGTGCACACCGTCCCCTTCGACGCGCTCGACACCGAGTCGCACGAGGAGCGGCTGGGGAAGATCTTCACCGAGGGTGCCATCGACATGGTGCTGATGGCCTTCGGGGTCCTCGGCGACCAGGCGCGCGACGAGTCCGACCCGGTCGCCGCCGTCCGGGTCGCGCAGACCAACTACACGGGAGCGGTCTCGGCCGGCCTGGTGTGCGCCGCCTCGCTCCAGGCACAGGGACACGGCTCGCTGGTGGTGCTCTCGTCGGTGGCGGGCGAGCGGGCCCGCCGCGCCGACTTCATCTACGGCTCGTCCAAGGCGGGGCTCGACGCCTTCGCCCAGGGCCTCGGGGACGCGCTGCACGGCACCGGGGTGCACGTCATGGTCGTGCGGCCCGGGTTCGTCCGCTCGAAGATGACGGCCGGGCTCGCGGAGGCGCCGCTGGCGACCACGCCGGAGGCGGTCGCGAGCGCGATCGAGCTGGGGCTGCGGCGGCGCTCGGAGACGGTGTGGGTGCCGGGTGCGCTGCGGATGGTGATGGCGGCGGTACGGCACGTGCCGAGGCCGCTGTTCCGGCGCCTTCCGGTGTGACGTACCGAACGCCGAGTACCGGCGCACGGCCGTGCGCCGGTACGGCGTACCCGAGTCCGGCTCTAGGCCGTGGGCGTCGGTGTGTCCACGGGGCTGCCGCCCTGCGCGGGGACCGCCGAGATCGGGCGGCCGCTGCCGAACTCGTAGTCGTACAGCTTCCGCCAGACCCCGTCCGAGCCCTGCTCGTACAGCGCGAACGAGCGGCAGGTCCAGGCCGCCTCGTACCCGGCGAGCTCCTCGAACGCCCGGTCCATCCCCTCCTCGGAGATGCCGTGCGCCACGGTGACGTGCGGGTGGTACGGGAACTGGAGCTCGCGCGCGAGGGGGCCCGCCTCGTCCCGGATCCGGTGCTGGAGCCGGTTGCAGAGCGGCACGCCCTCCTTCAGCTTCACGAAGACGACCGGGGAGAGCGGGCGGAAGGTCCCGGTGCCCTTGAGGCGCACGGGGAACGGCTGGTGGTCGGCGGCGACACCCGCGAGGTGCGCCTCGATCTCCGGCAGCCGCTCCTCGGCGACCTCCGTCGGCGGGACCAGGGTGACGTGCGTGGGAATGCCGTACGCGGCAGGGTCCCCGAAGCCGGCGCGCCGCTCCTGGAGCAGGCTGCCGTAGGGCTCCGGGACCGCGATCGAAACGCCGAGCGTTACGGTCCCCACGTCGTTCTCCTCCGTCGTCGGTCGACTTGTGTGCGGGTGGTGCAGCCGCCAGTGTGCGGCCTGCACCGCCCTTTGGGCCAGGGTCCTCGGTCTCAGTGCTTGGCCGGCAGGAAGCCGATGCGCTCGTACGTCTGCGCCAGCGTCTCGGCGGCGACCGCGCGGGCCTTCTCGGCTCCCTTGGCCAGGACAGAGTCCAGCGTCTCCGGGTCGTCCAGGTATTCCTGGGTGCGGGTCCGGAACGGCGTGACGAAGTCCACCATGACCTCGGCGAGGTCCGTCTTCAGCGCGCCGTACATCTTGCCCTCGTAGCTCTTCTCCAGGTCCTCGACGGAGGTGGAGGTGAGCGTGGACATGATGGTGAGCAGGTTGGAGACGCCGGCCTTGTTCTCCGGGTCGAAACGGATCACCGTCTCGGTGTCGGTGACCGCGCTCTTGACCTTCTTCGCGGTGGTCTTCGGGTCGTCCAGGAGGTTGATGAGGCCCTTCGGCGTGGACGCCGACTTGCTCATCTTGATCGCCGGGTCCTGGAGGTCGTAGATCTTCGCCGTCTCCTTGAGGATGTACGGCGCCGGGATGGTGAACGTCTCGCCGAAGCGGCCGTTGAAGCGCTCCGCGAGGTCACGGGTCAGCTCGATGTGCTGGCGCTGGTCCTCGCCGACCGGGACCTGGTTGGCCTGGTAGAGCAGGATGTCCGCGACCTGCAGGATCGGGTACGTGAAGAGGCCGACGGTGGCGCGGTCGGCGCCCTGCTTGGCGGACTTGTCCTTGAACTGGGTCATGCGGGAGGCCTCGCCGAAGCCGGTGAGGCAGTTCATGACCCAGCCGAGCTGGGCGTGCTCGGGGACGTGGCTCTGGACGAACAGGGTGCAGCGCTCGGGGTCGAGACCGGCGGCGAGCAGCTGGGCCGCGGCGAGCCGGGTGTTGGCGCGCAGCTCGGCGGGGTCCTGCGGGACCGTGATCGCGTGCAGGTCGACGACCATGTAGAAGGCGTCGTGGGTCTCCTGGAGGGCGACCCACTGGCGGACGGCGCCGAGGTAGTTGCCGAGGTGGAACGAGCCTGCCGTGGGCTGGATTCCGGAGAGCACGCGGGGACTGTCAGAGGCCATGCACATCATTCTCTCAGGTGTGGGAACCGATCCCGGACTGCCGGTGTATCAAGAGTGTGAGGACGCGGGAGGGGGGCCTGGTCGACGACGAGGCCGCGGTGATCGCACGGGTCCGCGCCGGGGAGCCGGAGGCGTACGCGGCGCTGGTCCGCGCCCACACGGCGGTCGCGCTGAGAGCCGCGGTGGCGTGCGGCGCGGGCCCGGAGGCCGAGGACGTGGTGCAGCAGGCCTTCTTCAAGGCGTACCGCTCGCTCGGGCGTTTCAAGGACGGCTCGGCGTTCCGGCCGTGGCTGCTGCGGATCGTCGTCAATGAGACCAGGAACACAGTGCGGTCGGCGGGCCGTCAGCGGGCCGTCGCCGACCGGGAGGCGGGCCTGCTCGGGGGCGAGCCGCGGATACCGGAGTCGGCCGACCCGGCGGTCGCGGCGGTGGAGCGGGAGCGGAGCAGAAGGCTCCTGGACGCGCTCGACGGACTGAGCGAGGACCACCGGCAGGTGGTGATCCACCGCTATCTCCTGGAGCTGGACGAGACGGAGACGGCGCAGGCGCTCGGCTGGCCGAGGGGGACGGTGAAGTCCCGGCTGAACCGTGCGCTGAGGAAGCTGGGGCGGGTGCTCGGGGAGAGCCTGACGGAGGGACCGGAGGGAGGTGAGGGGCGTGGCTGACGAGGGTCTGCCGGACGAGCTGAGGGAGCTGGGACGGCGGCTGCGGGTGCCGGACGTGGACGGGGAGTCGATGGCCGAGCGCGTGCTCGCCCAGCTCCTCGCCGAGCAGGTGCCGACGCCGGTGCCGGTCCGCCGTCGACGGGACGGGTGGGCGTCGGTACGGGGCTGGGCGCGGGCACGGTGGCGGGCGCTGGTGGCGGGCCTGACCGGGGTGCTGATCGTCCTGGTGCTCACCCCGCCGGTGCGGGCGGCGGTGGCGGAGTGGTTCGGCTTCGGCGGGGTCGCCGTGCGGTACGACCCGGACGGGCGGCACGTCCCGGCCGGGGGCGCGGTGCCGGGGTGCCCGGAGCCCGTGCCGCCGGCGGAGGCCGGGCGGCTCGCGGGCTTCGAGCCGCTGATACCGAGGGCGCTCGGGGCGCCGGACGCGATGGCGGTGACGGGGTCGGCCGAGCGGGGCCGGGCGGTGATCAGTCTGTGCTGGCACGACGGGGAGCGGACGGTCCGGCTGGACGAGTTCCCGGCCCGGCTGGACATCGGCTTCGCCAAGCAGGTGCGGACACAGCCGGAGTGGGTCGATCTCCCGGACGGCGCGCAGGGGTACTGGTTCGCGGCCCCGCATCTGCTGACGTTCCCGATGACGGACGGGACGGGCACCGCCTGGACCCATGAGGTCCGCACGGCGGGCCCCACGCTCCTCTGGACGAGGAACGGGGGCGCGCTCACCTTCCGTCTGGAGGGCATACCGGACCGTGAGGAGGCTCGGCGGACGGCGGAGTCGGTCGGCGGCTGACGGCCGGGCCCCGCCCCGGGGTCAGACCGGGAGGCCCGGGGCCGGGAAGGCGGTCAGCAGGTCGGCGACCTCCGCGCGGACGGCGGCGAGGGCCTGCTCGTCGCCCGCGCCCGCGGCCGCGACACCGCGGTCGATCCACTCGGCGACCTGGTCCATGTGTTCCGTGGCGAGTCCGCGGGAGGTGAGGGAGGGGGTGCCGATACGGATGCCCGAGGGGTCGAACGGCTTCCGGGGGTCGTAGGGGACGGTGTTGTAGTTGACGACGATGCCCGCCCGGTCGAGGGCCTTCGCGGCGATCTTGCCCGGGACCTGCTTGGGGGTGAGGTCCATCAGGATCAGGTGGTTGTCGGTGCCGCCGGAGACGAGGTCGAAGCCGCGGGCGAGGAGTGCGTCGGCGAGGGCCTTGGCGTTGGCGACGACGGCGTGGGCGTAGTCGCGGAAGGAGGGCAGGGACGCCTCGCGGAGGGCGACGGCGATGGCGGCGGTGGTCTGGTTGTGCGGGCCGCCCTGGAGGCCGGGGAAGACGGCTTTGTCGAGGGCCTTGGCGTGCTCCTCGCGGGACATCAGCATGGCGCCGCGCGGGCCGCGCAGGGTCTTGTGGGTGGTCGTGGAGATGACGTCCACGTGTGGGACCGGGGACGGGTGGGCGCCGCCCGCGATCAGGCCGGCGATGTGGGCGACGTCGGCGACGAGCACGGCACCGGCCTCGCGGGCGATCTCGCCGAAGGCGGCGAAGTCGATCGTGCGGGGCAGCGCGGTGCCACCGCAGAAGATCACCTTGGGGCGTTCCTTGAGGGCGAGCTCGCGGACCTCGTCGAAGTCGATGAGGCCCGTGTCCTGGCGGACGCCGTACTGGACGCCGCGGAACCACTTGCCGGTGGCGGAGACGCCCCAGCCGTGGGTGAGGTGGCCGCCCATGGGCAGGGCCATGCCCATGACCGTGTCGCCGGGCTCGGCGAAGGCGAGGTAGACGGCGAGGTTGGCCGGGGAGCCGGAGTAGGGCTGGACGTTGGCGTGGTCGACGCCGAAGACGGCCTTGGCGCGCTCGACGGCGAGGGTCTCGACCTGGTCGATGTTCTGCTGGCCCTCGTAGTAGCGGCGGCCGGGGTAGCCCTCGCTGTACTTGTTCTGGAGGACGGTGCCGGAGGCTTCGAGGACGGCGGCGGAGACGTAGTTCTCGCTGGGGATGAGGCGCAGGGTCGCGGCCTGGAGGCGTTCCTCGGCACCGACGAGGGCGGCGAGCTCGGGGTCGGCGGCGGCGAGCGCGGGGTGCGTGTACTGGTGCTGCTGCGGCGTGGTCATGGTGGAGTCCTCCGGGCGTCGGCTGGTCCCCGGGCACTGCGTGAGAGGCGCGGCGCCACGCGGGACTTCGGTCCCGTGACGCCCAGGCGGGCGGCGTCTCGTGTGGTCTGCCGCGCACGGCTCCCCCGGGGTCGCTTCCCCGTGCGCCAGTCGCCGTGCGTGTCTTCAGAGTAGCGGGCGTCCTGCCGGTCGGGCCGTGAGCCGGGCCCGACCGGCAGGAGACCCGCGAAGGGCGCGCCGCGCGCGAGGTTTCCCGGTCCGGCATCCGAGCGACGATAGAAACAGGGGCCACATCCCCTCGTCGGGGTCACCCCCCGAGCCGCAGGACGAACGGAGATCCCGTGTCGAGCACAGAAGACGCGATCGCTTCGGCGGAGGCGCACAGCGCTCACAACTACCACCCCCTGCCGGTCGTCGTCGCTTCGGCGGACGGCGCCTGGATGACCGATGTCGAGGGGCGCCGCTATCTCGACATGCTCGCCGGTTACTCGGCGCTCAACTTCGGGCACGGCAACCGGCGCCTGATCGACGCGGCGAAGGCCCAGCTGGAGCGGGTGACGCTGACGTCGCGCGCCTTCCACCACGACCGGTTCGCCGAGTTCTGCACCCGGCTCGCCGAGCTGTGCGGGAAGGAGGCGGTGCTGCCGATGAACACCGGCGCGGAGGCGATCGAGACGGCCGTGAAGACCGCCCGGAAGTGGGGGTACGAGGTGAAGGGCGTGCCGGACGGGCACGCGAAGATCGTGGTGGCGGCGAACAACTTCCACGGCAGGACGACGACGATCGTCAGCTTCTCCACGGACCACGAGGCGCGGGACCACTTCGGTCCGTACACGCCGGGGTTCGAGATCGTGCCGTACGGGGACCTGACGGCGATGGAGGCGGCGGTCACCGAGAACACGGTGGCGGTACTGCTCGAACCGATCCAGGGCGAGGCGGGGGTCCTGGTCCCGCCGGCGGGCTATCTGGCGGGGGTGCGGGAGCTGACCCGCCGTCGGAACGTGCTGTTCATGGCGGACGAGATCCAGTCGGGTCTGGGCCGGACGGGCCGGACGTTCGCGTGCGAGCACGAGAACGTGGTGCCGGACGTGTACATCCTCGGGAAGGCGCTGGGCGGCGGGGTGGTGCCGGTGTCGGCGGTGGTCGCCGACCGGGATGTGCTCGGGGTGTTCCGGCCGGGTGAGCACGGGTCGACGTTCGGCGGGAACCCGCTGGCCTGCGCGGTGGCCCTTGAGGTGATCGCGATGCTGCGGACGGGCGAGTACCAGGAGCGGGCGACGGAGCTGGGCGAGCACCTGCACGCGGAACTGGGGCTGCTCGTGGGCGGCGGGGCGGTGGAGGCGGTGCGCGGTCGCGGGCTCTGGGCCGGGGTGGACATCGCGCCGTCGCACGGCACGGGCCGGGAGATCTCCGAGAAGCTGATGGCGCGGGGTGTCCTGGTGAAGGACACCCACGGCTCGACGATCCGGATCGCGCCGCCGCTGGTCATCTCCAAGGAGGACCTGGACTGGGGTCTCGAACAGCTGAGGGGCGTGCTGTCGGAGGAGTGACGACGTCCGTTCGAGGGGACGGCGACCACGGGCCGGGCCGGGGCAACTCGGACCATTGACACGGCAGTTGGTCTAGGCCAATGATGCCGCCATGCCGAGACCCCGTCTGCGTCACGCCGTGCGTGCCGCGCTCGCCGCCGTCGTCCCCCTCGCGCTCCTCGGCGCGGTCACGGGACCCGCGCACGCCGCCCCGAGGGCGGCCTGGCCCGAGCCCGTCCCGGTGGTCTCGCACATCGAGACCACCGACCCGGTCGTCTTCATCACCATCGACGACGGCTGGTTCCACGACCCCGCCGCGGCGAAGCTGCTGCTCGACCGCCGGGTGCCCGCCTCGCTCTTCCTGCTGCCCGGCGCCTACTCGTACGACTCCGGTTACTTCCACACCCTGCTGAACCAGGGCCCCTCCCGCGTCGAGAACCACACGGTCGACCACCCGGACCTGACCACCCTCGACGCCGCGGGCCAGAAGGCGGAGGTCTGCGGGGCGCGCGACCGGAACCTCGCGCAGTTCGGCGACGGCCCGCGGCTGCTCCGCCCGCCGTACGGCGTGTACGACGCCACCACCCTGGCCACCGCCCGCGCCTGCGGGGCGAAGGCGCTGGTGACCTGGACGTACGACCTCACCACCTGGGGCCAGTGGACCCCGCCGACGCCGGCCCTCAGGGCCGGCGACATCATCCTGCTGCACTTCAACGAGACCCTGGAGCAGGATCTGACGCGGGCCCTGGCGGCGGCCGAGGCCGCGGGGCTGAGGCCGGCGCCGCTCAGGGAGTACCTCCCCGAGTAGCGGGGGCGGCCGGAGGGCGGGCCCTCTACAGGATCACGTGCGGCAGGAAGCGGGCGTACTCGTCGGTGACGAGGCTCGACGACTCCCGGATGCCGAGTCCCGCGGCCTCGTCCTCGACGACCCACGCGCCGAGCACCACCCGGTTGCCGTCGAAGTCGGGCAGCGGGGCCAGCTCCTGGTAGCAGCAGGGCTCCCCGTCCCGTACGAACGGCTCCGTACCGGCCTCGTGCAGGGTGACGCCCGCGCCCTCGCGGCCGAGCAGCGGCTTGGCGACCCAGCCGGCGGTCGTGGCGAGTTCCCGCGGTCCGTCGAGGTAGGCGGGCAGCAGGTTGGGGTGGCCGGGGTACAGCTCCCACAGGATCGCCAGGAGCGCCTTGTTGGAGAGCAGCATCTTCCAGGCGGGCTCGATCCAGCAGGTGGTGCCGGTGCCGCCGCCGTTGTCGAGGGTGTCCAGCACGTGCCGGCCGAAGCGGTCGGTGGTCAGCCACTCCCACGGGTAGAGCTTGAAGCAGCTGCGGATGAACCGAAGCCGGTCGTCCACGAAGCGGCGCGAGAGCCGGTCCCAGCCGATCCGTTCGACGGAGAGCGCCTCGGTCTCCAGCCCGGCCTGCTGGGCGGTCTCGCGCAGATACGCGACCGTCATCAGGTCCTCGCCGAGCTCGTCGCCGTCCGAGTGCACGAAGTGGAGGGGACCGGGCGGCAGCAGACGGGCCTGCTTCCGCCACGCGTCGACGAGCCGTTCGTGGAGGGAGTTCCACTGGTCGGCGCCGGGGAACCGTTCCTCCATCCAGAACCACTGCGGGCTCGCGGCCTCCACGAGCGAGGTGGGGGTGTCGGCGTTGTACTCCAGCATCTTGGCCGGGCCGGTGCCGTCGTACCGCAGGTCGAACCGCCCGTAGAGGGAGGGGAGTTCGGCGCGCCGTCGCCAGGACTCCGCGACCAGGGAGGCGAGCTTCGGATCGGTGATCCCCAGCTCGGCGAACCGGTCCCGCTCGACGATGTGCGCGGCCGCCGCGAGGCACATCGCGTGCAGCTCCTCCACGACCTCCTCAAGGGCCTCGACCTCGGGCAGGCTGAACGAGTAGTACGCGCTCTCGTCCCAGTACGGACGCAGCGAACCGTCCGGGTAGCGGGTCAGCGGGTAGACGAGCCCCTGCTCCTCCACCGTCTCCTGCCAGCCGGGCCGGGGCTCGATGGTGTGCCGTCGCATGTGCCGGACCTCTCTCAGCCGCCGCCGGAACCGGAGCAGCCGAAGCCGCCGGTGTCGACGGCCTTCTTGTCGAAGCTGCCGCCGCTGACACGGTTGTCACGTATGGAGCCGCCGTAGTAGTACGAGCCACGGTGGGTGGTGCCGCCGTTGTCGTCGTCGCCGCCGCCGCTCTCGCACTCGTAGCTGGGCAGCGTCTCCCGGGTCACCGGGTCCACACACCGCTTGTCCGGGTCGGAGCCGCACGCGGTGATCGTCGCCGCGAGCACACCCATCCCGCCGAGCACCACCGTGCTCGACCTCAGCCTCCGCATGTCCCTGGCCCTCCCCTTCGCAGTCGCGACCGCACAGTGTAGGCCGGTCAATTCCAGCCGCAGCGCCTAGAGTCATTTCGTGCTACTCGGGATGATTTGTGCGCTCGCCTCGTCCGTCTGCTTCGGCGCGGCCTCCGTTCTCCAGGCGATGGCGGCCCGCGCCACGACACCGGGGACCGGTGGCGGAGTCGACATCGCGCTGATGTGGCGGGCGCTGCGGCAGTGGCGGTACATCGCCGGCCTCAGCATGGACGGCCTCGGCTTCGGCCTCCAGATCGTGGCCCTGCGGACCCTGCCCATCTACGTGGTCGGCGCGGCCCTCGCGGCGAGTCTGGCGGTCACGGCGGTCATCGCCTCCCGGGTGCTGCGGGTGCGGCTCAGCCGGGTGGAGTGGACGGCGGTGGGCGTGGTCTGCGCCGGACTCGCGCTGCTGGCCCTCGCCTCCGGGAAGGAGGGCCACCAGGACGGCCCCGAGTGGCTGCCCTGGGCGCTGCTCGCGAGCGCCTTCGGGGTGCTGCTGCTCGGCGTCGTGGGCGGCCGGCTGCCGGCGAAGCCCCGCGCCCTCGTCCTCGGCCTGGGGGCGGGCTTCGGCTTCGGGGTGGTGGAGGTGGCGGTCCGGCTGATCGACGGCATCGATTTCGCCGATCCGGTCTGGTACGCGCTCCTGGTGGGCGGCGGGGCGGCGTTCGTGCTGCTGACCTCGGCGCTCCAGCGCGGCTCGGTGACGACGGCGACGGCGGGCGCGGTGCTCGGCGAGACGGTCGGCCCCGCGATCATCGGGGTGGCCTGGCTCGGTGACACCACCCGGGAGGGCCTCGGCTGGCTCGCGGTCACCGGCTTCGCGATCGCCGTGGCGGGCTCCCTGACCCTGGCCCGCTTCGGCGAACCGCCGGAGGTGGACGCGAGCGGGCGGACGGCGGAGGCGGGGGCGGCGGGATCGAGGGTGGGCGGGGCCTCAGGGCCGGGCTCCGGTACGGGCGCGGGTCCGGGCGCGGGTCCGGGCCGGGATGCCTCCTAGGCGCCCCCGGGCGCCTGGGGCAGCACCCGGCACAGGGCCTGGAGTGCGCCCTGCCAGGCGCTGTCCGGGGGTGTCGCGTAGCCGACGACCAGGCCGTCCAGGGTCGCCGGCACCGTCGGGCGGCGGAACTGGTTCACGCCCTGGACCGCGAGGCCGTTCCAGGCGGCGGCCCGCAGCACGTCCTGCTCCGTGCCGGGCGGCAGGGCCAGGACGGCGTGGAGGCCGGCGGCGATCCCGCTGACCCTCGTCTCCGGCGAGTGCGCGGCCACGGCCGCCACCAGCTGGTCCCGGCGCCGCCGGTAGCGCAGCCGCATCGCCCGTACGTGCCGGTCGTACGCCCCCGAACTCAGGAACTCCGCGAACGCCAGCTGGTCCGGCGCGCTGGACACCCAGTCCACGACCCCCTTCGCCGCCACCACCTCGCCGACCAGGCTCTCGGGCAGCACCATCCACGCGAGCCGCAGCCCCGGGGCGAGGGACTTGCTCGCGGTGCCGAGGTAGACGACCCGCTCGGGATCGAGGCCCTGGAGGGCGCCCACCGGCTGCCGGTCGTACCGGAACTCCCCGTCGTAGTCGTCCTCCAGGACGAAGCCGCCCGAGGCCCGCGCCCAGTCGACGACCTCGGCACGCCGGTCCGGGGGCAGTGCGCCGCCCAGCGGGAACTGGTGGGCGGCCGTCATCAGGACGGCTCCGACCGAGCCGAGGGGGCCGGACTCCTCGACACGGGTGCCGCGTTCGTCGAAGGGCAGGACCGGGGTGCCGAGGCCCGAGCCGGTGAGGAGACCCGCGTGGAGGCCGAGCCCGTACGACTCGATCGCGACGTCCCGGACGCCCCGGCTCCGCAGCACCTGTCCGATCAGCATCAGACCGTGCACGAATCCCGCGCAGACGACGATCCGTTCGGGCCGGGCGTACACGCCCCGCGCGCGGGCCAGGTACTCGGCGAGGACGGTACGCAGTTCGATCCGGCCGCGCGGATCGCCGTACCCGAAGGCCTCGTTGGGGGCCGCGGTGAGCGCCCGCCGGTACGCCTTGAGCCACTCGGCGCGCGGGAAGGACGCCAGGTCGGGGGTGCCGGCCTTCAGGTTGTGCGCGGGCGTCGAGGGCCGGGGCAGGGCGCGCGCGGGAGAGGCGGCGGGGACGGTGGCGGGTCGGGCCTCGGGGTGACGGGGCTCGGCACGGCGATGCTCCGCCCGACGGGGCTCGGCACGGCGGGGCTCGGCACGGCGGGCGACCCGGGTGCCGGAGCCCTGCCGGGCCGTGAGCCAGCCCTCGGCGACGAGTTCGGCGTAGGCGTCGGCCACGGTGTTGCGGGCCATGCCGAGGTCCACGGCGAGCGACCGGGAGGACGGCAGCCTGCTGCCCGCTTCCAGGCGCCCGCTGCGCACCGCCTCGCGGAGCGCGTCCATGAGCCCGGCCCGCAGCCGCGGACCGCGCAGTTCCAGATGGAGATCGGCCCCGAAAGTGGCCCACTCGTTCGCCATACGAATGGACCATACTCCTGAGCCACCTCGCTCGTACGGTGAAGACATGACCACGCACACGAACACCCTCGACATCACAGCGCCGACCGAGTACGCCCACGAGCACGCCCCGCGCCTCCCCCTCGCCGAGCGCGTCCCCGAGTTCTACCGGGCGATGCTGCGCCTGGAGACGGCGGCTGCGAAGGACATCGACCCGACCCTGTACCACCTGATCAAGATCCGGGCCTCGCAGATCAACCACTGCGCCTTCTGCATCGACATGCACTCCAAGGACGCGCTGGCCGAGGGCGAGACCGTCGAGCGGATCGTGCAGCTCTCCGCCTGGGAGGAGTCCCGGCACTTCTACACCGAGCGGGAACTCGCCGCCCTCGCGCTGACCGAGTCCGTCACCGTCCTCACCGACGGCTTCGTCCCCGACGAGGTGTACGCGCGCGCCGCGAAGCACTTCGACGAGACCGAGCTCGCCCGTGTCATCGGCGCGATCGTCGTGATCAACGCGTGGAACCGGATCGCCGTCACCACCCGGATGACGCCCGGCCACTACACCCCGCGCAGCGCGTGAGCACCACCGGGAGCGGGCCCGGGGGTTCGGCGGCACAGGTCCTGCGCGGCCTCCACCGGGACCGGGCGGCCGGCGATCCGCTGGTGCTGCCCGGCCCGTGGGACGCGGTCAGCGCCCGCGCCTTCGAGGCGGCCGGGTTCCCGGCGCTCGCGACGCCGAGCGCCGCGATCGCGGACTCCCTCGGGTACGAGGACGGGGCGACCCCCGCGGCGGAGATGTTCGCCGCCGTGACCCGGATCGTCCGGGCCGTCTCCGTGCCCGTGACGGCGGACCTGGAGGGCGGCTACGGGCTGCCGGCACCCGAACTGGTGGAACGCGTACGGGAGTCCGGGGCCGTCGGCGTGAACCTGGAGGACACCGGGCCGAGCGGTGAGCTCAAGGACCCGCGGGCGCACGCCGAGTGGCTGGCGGAGGTACGGGCCGCAGCGGGACCCGAACTCTTCGTCAACGCGCGCGTGGACACGTACATCCGCGGGACGTCCGGACCGCTGGAGGCGGCGATCGCCCGCGCCCTGCTCTACGCGGAGGCCGGGGCGGACTGCGTCTACCCGATCGCCGCCCCGGCCGCGGACCTCCCGGCCCTGCGCGCCGCCCTGGGCGGCCTCCCGCTCAACGCACTGGCCGCCCCGCACGGCGGCCCGGCCTTCGCCGAACTCGGCCGGCTCGGCGCGACCCGGATCACCTTCGGCCCCGGCCTGCTCCTGCGCGCGCGGGACGACCTGGCCGCACTGGCGACGGGGATCCGCGAGAACGCGAGGGGTTGAGACCTCCCCGTCCCGGCCGCAGCGCCGGCACTTCGCTCACCTCGGCGCCGTGCGGCGCCCCGCGCGTCTCAGCCGCCGAGCAGCGCGCCTGCCGCCTGTCCGACGGCCACGCCCGAGGCGAGGATCCCGGTCACCGCGCCCGCGTCCGTGAGAGCGCGGCGCACCCGGGTGAGCCGGCTCGCGTCCGCGCGGCCCGTGCTCTCGATCTCGTCCTCGGCGTCGGAGAGTTCGCCGTCCAGGACGGCCGTCTGCTCCGTGGGGACGACCCCGGCGAGGTCGGCACGGAGCCGGCGGATGGCCCGGAGGAGCTCCTCCTGCTGCGGGTCACGGGCCGCCGGGGCCCCGTACACCGTGCTGGTGACGGTGTTGTGGTCGCCGATGGTGACGTTGCCCCCGGCGTTGGTGACGTGGATGCCGCCCGCCGTGTCCCCGGTCCCGGTCACGATTCCTCCGATGCCGCCGATGCCTCCGGTGTTCAACCACCCCAGCCTACGGCCGGCTCGGGGCCCGTTCCGGAGCATGAGAAACGGCGCCCCCGAGCCGTACGGTCGGTCGTACGGTTCGGGGGCGCCGGGCGCGTGGAGCCGGGACTCAGATGAGGCCGAGCTCGCGGACCGCGTCGCGCTCCTCGGAGAGCTCCTTCACCGAGGCGTCGATCCGGCCGCGCGAGAAGTCGTTGATCTCCAGGCCCTGGACGATCTCGTACGTGCCGTCCGTGCAGGTGACGGGGAAGGAGGAGATGAGACCCTCCGGGACGCCGTACGAGCCGTCCGACGGGATGCCCATGGAGGTCCAGTTGCCCGCGGCGGTGCCGTTGACCCAGGTGTGGACGTGGTCGATGGCGGCGTTCGCGGCCGAGGCGGCGGAGGAGGCGCCACGGGCGTCGATGATCGCGGCGCCGCGCTTGGCGACGGTCGGGATGAAGGTGTCGGCCAGCCAGGCCTCGTCGTTGACGACCTCGGCGGCGTTCTTGCCGGCGACCTCCGCGTGGAAGATGTCCGGGTACTGGGTCGCCGAGTGGTTGCCCCAGATGGTGAGGCGCTTGATGTCCTCGACCGAGGCGCCGGTCTTCTGGGCCAGCTGCGTCAGCGCGCGGTTGTGGTCCAGGCGGGTCATGGCGGTGAAGCGCTCGGCCGGCACGTCCGGGGCGGACTGCTGGGCGATCAGGGCGTTGGTGTTGGCCGGGTTGCCGACGACGAGGACCTTGATGTCGTCCGCGGCGTGGGCGTTGATGGCCTGACCCTGCGGCTTGAAGATGCCGCCGTTGGCGGCGAGCAGGTCGCCGCGCTCCATGCCCGGGCCGCGCGGGCGGGCGCCCACGAGCAGGCCGATGTTGGCGCCCTCGAAGCCCTTGTTCGGGTCGTCGAAGATGTCGATGCCCTTGAGCAGCGGGAAGGCGCAGTCGTCGAGCTCCATGGCGGTGCCCTCGGCGGCCTTCACGCCCTGCGGGATCTCGAGGAGGCGCAGCTTGACCGGCACGTCCGCGCCGAGCAGGTGGCCGGAGGCGATGCGGAAGAGCAGCGCGTAGCCGATCTGGCCGGCCGCGCCGGTCACGGTGACATTCACGGGAGTGCGGGTCATGGCGATCTCCGTAAGACAGCTGGCGGTGGGGGTCCCTGCCCCTGGTGCGGGATAGCTCTCTTGATCGATCGGTGTCTCGACATGAAGAGATATCCAGCGGTCAGGCTATCCGACCCGGACCCCGCTGAATCCCCACCCCCTTGTGGTCCGGCTCACTGCCGCCCGTCCGCGCGGCCGCGGTCACCCGTCCGCGTGCGCGTTCACGGGCTGGTGGTGCACCCTTCGGCGCCGTCGGCGAGCTGCCCGCAGGCCCGTGCGGCCGTGCGCGAGGTGACGGCGACCATCGGCGTGTACGCGTCGGTCTCCTTCGCCACCGTGTCGGTGCCGGCGGCGACGGTCGCCCGCCGCTCGGCGTCCCCGGCGCGGATCGTCACGGTGTCCCGGGGCGCGCCGCCGGTGAGCCGGGCCCAGGCCGCCCCGCAGGTCTCGCTGTAGCGGACCTCGACCTGCGCGGCGCCGACGACGGCGCGGGCGACGGTGGTGGCGAGGGGGCCGCCGCATCCCATGGCCTCCGGGTCCTGGCCCGTGCAGTCCGGTCCCGCGCACCGCACTCCCGGGGGCAGGCTGGCGCGCTGGGTGGTGGGCGGGGCGGTCATGGTGGGCGGGGCGGCCGCCTTGTCGCCCTCGCCCCGGCTCCCGGAACCACCGAGGTCGACGAGGAGCAGGGCGGCGGTGACGACGAGCAGCGCGCCGATGACACCGGTGGCGGAGAGCAGGACCTTGCGGCGGCGGGAGTCGGGGGTGCGCCCGGGAGATGCGTCGGGGGTGGGGACGGGGTCGCGGGGCGGGGGCACGGGGGCGCCGGGAGCGGGAGCGCCGGGGGCGGGCGGGCTTGTCGAGGCCGGCGTGCCCGGGGCCGGCGGCGGCGCTGCGGGGCGGGGCCCGTCCACGCGCCGGATCTGCAGGGTGCGGTCGTCACCGCCGGGACCGCTGCGGTGGCCGCCGTCCCCGGACTCGCGCTCGCCACCCTCGACCGGCGCGGCGGTGCGGGCCCAGGCGCGCTCCGCGCGCTCCCAGTCGGTCGCGAGGGCCGCCGGGTCGCTGCCGGTCACCTCGGCGAGGGCCACGACGGCGCTCCGGGGGACGGGCCGACGGGCGTTCAGGTACGTGTTCCAGGCGGACCGTTCGTGCCCGGTGCGCTCGGCGACGGCCGTGACGCCGAGGCCGCTGCGGTCGATGAGGCGACGGAGGCGTTCCGTGAACGCACGGACGTCCGGATCGAGTTCCTCCGGCAGCGCCTTCCAGCCAGGCATGGCGGTCCCCCTTGTCCCGTGCCTCCCCTGCTCCACCGAAGGATGGCAGGTCCGGGGGCGATGCGCGCCCCGGATGCGCGGCCGAGGTACCGGAATGGTCACTTCCGTGCCACAGGGACCTGTCGGCCCTTGAACCAACCTTGGCACGTACATGACCCTTGTTCGCAGCGGCGCCCGCCCTCCCACGGGGGAGAGGGCGGGCGCCGCGCCACCTGCCGTCCGGGTCGTCCGGACCTCAGGCGACCGTCATGTGACCGTCAGATGGAGGACGTCCTCCAGGAACGGGATCCTCAGCCAGGGCGACGGCTGCACCATGAGCGCGAGCAGCACGATCAGGCCACCCATGACCCCGTACGTGATCATGTCCGTGAAACGGGACCGTACGGCGAGCATGCCCACCGAGGGCAGCACCCGGCGCAGCGCGGCGCCCACGAGCAGCGCCGCGCCGACCAGCATCGTGCCGATGCGGAACGACTGCGGGACGACGTCCGTCCCGACCACGAGCAGACCGATCCCGGCAAGGCCGAGCACGGTGAGCAGCGGCCACTGCCGGGCAGGCGCCGGGGCGTCGCCGGAGGCCGCCCGGCCGCCGCCCTCGGGCCGCGCGGTGTCGGTGGTGAGGCTGGGCGCGGGCCGCTTCCAGGCCGGGGCACCCCCGGTCGACGTACCACCGGCCGGGGCACCCCCGGTCGCAGCGCCGGAGCCCGAGGCGCGCGCGCCCGACGCCCGGGCGCTCCCGTTCTTCGAGGGGCCGTCGGCCACCCCGTCCGGGGTCCCGGCTGTGCCCGGGGTCCCGGGGGTCACGTCAGAGCGCCGCGGCCGCGCGCTCGGCGGCCTCGACGACGTTGACGAGGAGCTGGGCGCGGGTCATCGGGCCGACGCCGCCGGGGTTCGGGGAGATCCAGCCGGCCACCTCGGAGACGCCCGGGTGCACATCGCCGACGATCTTGCCCTCGCCGTTGCGGGAGACGCCCACGTCGAGGACGGCCGCGCCCGGCTTCACGTCCTCGGGCTTGATCAGGTGCGGGACACCGGCCGCCGCGACGATGATGTCGGCGTTCCGCAGGTGCGCCGAGAGGTCCCGGGTACCGGTGTGGCACTGGGTCACGGTCGCGTTCTCGGAGCGGCGGGTGAGGATGAGCGGCATCGGGCGGCCGATGGTGACACCGCGGCCGACGACCACGACCTCCGCGCCGTTGATCTCCACGCCGTGCGCGCGGAGCAGCGTGATGACGCCGTTCGGCGTGCAGGGCAGCGGGGCGGGCTCGTTGAGGACGAGCCGGCCGAGGTTGGTCGGGTGCAGACCGTCGGCGTCCTTGGCCGGGTCCATCAGCTCCAGGATGCGGTTCTCGTCGATGCCCTTGGGGAGCGGGAGCTGCACGATGTAGCCGGTGCAGGCCGGGTCCTCGTTGAGCTCCCGTACGACCGCCTCGATCTCCTCCTGGGTGGCGGTGGCGGGCAGCGTGCGCTGGATCGAGGCGAGGCCGACCTGCGCGCAGTCGCGGTGCTTGCCGGCCACGTACTTGTGGCTCGCCGGGTCGTCGCCGACCAGGACGGTGCCGAGTCCGGGTGTGACGCCCCGCTCCTTGAGGGCCGCCACACGGACGGTCAGATCGGACTTGATCGCGGCTGCGGTGGCCTTGCCATCGAGAATCTGGGCGCTCATGGAGACATCCTCCCGGATGACCCCCGCCTTGTTCCAATTCGCTCGTGCCGGGCGGCCGATCACACGGAGCGACGGGTTGCACTTGCACAACTCCGATGCGTATCGACTGGACAAAAAGTCGACGTTGCGACCACGATGATCGGCGAAGTACCGCGGAAAGTGCCGGGGGGAATCCGCTCACATCCCGTGAAAAGTCCTCCGCGCGGGCCGCGTCGTCCCCGCACATGGAAATTCACGGAGGAAACCCGCGATGAGCTTCGGTGACCCGAACAACCCGTACGGCCAGCCGCAGGGCCAGCCGCAGGGCCAGCAGCCCGGTTACGGCTACCCGCAGCAGGCCCCCCAGGGCGTGCCGCCGCAGCAGGGCTACGGCTACCCGGCGGCTCCGCCGGTCTCCCCGTACGGCGGGGGCGGCTACCCGGGCGTGGCCATGGACATGCCCGGTGGTGTGAAGGCCGCGCGCGTCATGATGTGGATCAGCGCCGCGTTCAACGTCATCGGCGGCCTCGCCGTGATCGGCATGTCCTTCGCGCTCGACAGCGAGCTGGAGAAGTCCGGCGCCTCGTCCGCCGACGTCGATGCCTTCGCCGACCTGGGCCAGGGCATCCTGATCGGCCTCGGCGTCTTCTCGCTGATCTTCGCCGCCGTCGGCATGGTGCTCGCCGCCAAGTTCCGCTCCGGCGGCAACGGCGTCCGGGTCGGCACGATCGTCTACTCCTCGATCAGCGTGCTGTTCAGCCTCTTCTCGCTGCCCCTGGGCATCGTGGGCCTCGCCCTGGCCGTCCTGGTCATCGTCTTCGTGGCGAAGTCGGACGGCTCGGCCTGGTTCAACCGCAACAAGCAGCAGTACTGATCCACACATGGCTGGGGGCCGGTTTCGTACGGGAAGGTCGTCATCCCGGTGGCGACGGCGGTCGCCCTGGTGCTCGCCGCGAACCTGCCGCTGCGGGAGCTGACGAAGCCGGAGACGTACCGGACCCAGTAGACCCGGTGGTCCGCCGTGAGGTGGGCGAGGAGCGAGACGTCCGCCTCCACGCTCGCGCCCTCCGGCACCGCGCCGACCGCCGCCCTCGCCTGCTCGGCCCGGATGTCCGTCCGGTACGTCTCCGGCTTCGTCAGCTCCCGCAGCGGCAGGTTCGCGGCGAGCACCAGGGCGACCGCCGTCGCCACCGGGATGACGACCTTCCCGTACGACCACCGGCATCAGGATGGCGCTGTAGTGCCAGTGCATGCCCCAGTGGTTGGGGTCCTGGGAGAGGAAGCGCCAGCCGAGCGTGGGCAGCACGAGCAGGATCAGCGGGGAGCGCAGGGCGAGGAAGCCGGTGATCGCGAGCAGGAAGACCACCATCTCCCAGCGCTCGCCCGAGGTGAGCGCGTCACCGATGACCTGCCCGAAGGAGGTCTCGGTGCCCTGCCCGGTCTTCTCGATCTTCGACCAGTAGTCGTACTCGCCGACCCGGCTCGCCGCCGGGATCAGGACGAGGACGGTCAGCGCGAACGCCGCCGCGCCGAAGCCCGCCAGGGCCGCGCCGAGTCGCTTCTGCCCCTTCAGGAAGAGGACCACGCCGACCATCGAGACGGTCAGGCCCATGTCCTCCTTGACCAGGACGAGCGGGGCGGCCCAGGCGGCGGCCGCTGTCCAGCGCCCGAGGAGCAGGGCCCGGCAGGTCAGGGCGAGCATCGGGACGGCGAAGGCGATCTCGTGGAAGTCGGACTTGACGGCTTCCTGGAGCCCCCAGGAGAGCCCGTACGCGAGTGCGAGGCCGATGCCGGCGGCCCGGCTGCCGAGGATCTGCTGGGTGGTGCGGCCGACGACGACGGCACCGAGGGCGAAGAGCGCGGCCTGGGCGAAGAGCAGTGAGACCGGCGAGGACCAGACCCAGTACAGCGGCGCGAGGAGCGCCGTGACGGGGCTGAAGTGGTCGCCGAGTATATGGAAGCCGGGGCCCTTGATGTCGACGACCGGGGCCCGGAACTCGGCGTACGCCCGGACGGACTGCCCGAAGATCCCGAGGTCCCAGGACGGGGTGCGGAAGTGCGCGTACTGCACCCAGGAGTAGAGGAAGTACAGGCCGCACAGGACGCCCGCGAGGATCAGGTACGGGCGGAGCGGGGCCGGCGCGAGGCCGTCCGGCGACTCGGTGCCGGTGGCGCCCGGAGTGCCGGTGTCGGCCTCCTCGGCGGACCTGTTCTGTACGTCCAACACCACGCCCCCACCACCAGTGGTCGACAAAAGAGCAACCCATTAGACCAGAATCCACTCGATCGGCGGATCCGCCGCCGCACGGGGTCACCGGGTGTCCAGCCGCACCTGGTGGGTGGGCCGCCGGCCCCGGCCGACGCCGACGGGCGGCCCGCCGACGCCCGGGAAGGGTGTCTGCGGGCCGCCCGTCGCTGCCACGGCTCAGTGGAAGAAGTGGCGCGTCCCCGTGAAGTACATCGTCACGCCCGCCTTCTTCGCGGCCTCGGTCACCAGCTCGTCCCGCATTGAGCCGCCGGGCTGCACGACCGCCTTCACGCCGGCCGCGGTGAGGATCTCCAGGCCGTCCGGGAAGGGGAAGAAGGCGTCCGAGGCGGCGTAGGAGCCGCGCGCCCGCTCCTCGCCGGCCCGCTCGACCGCGAGCTTCGCGGAGTCGACGCGGTTGACCTGGCCCATGCCGACGCCGACCGAGGCGCCGTCCTTGGAGAGCAGGATCGCGTTGGACTTGACCGCGCGGCAGGCCTTCCAGGCGAAGGCGAGCTCGGCGAGCTCCTCGGCGGACAGGGCCTCGCCCGTCGCCAGGGTCCAGTTCGCCGGGTCGTCGCCCTCGGCCTGGAGGCGGTCGGTGACCTGGAGGAGCGCGCCGCCGTCGATCGGCTTGACCTCGACCGGGTTGCTCGGGGCGCCCTCGGCCTTGAGCACGCGGATGTTCTTCTTCTTGGCGAGGACCTCGACGGCCCCGTCCTCGTACGCCGGGGCGACGATGACCTCGGTGAAGATCTCCGCGACCTGCTCGGCCATCGCGACCGAGACGGGGCGGTTGACGGCGATGACGCCGCCGAAAGCGGACAGCGGGTCGCAGGCGTGCGCCTTGCGGTGGGCCTCGGCGACGTCGGCGCCGATCGCGATGCCGCACGGGTTGGCGTGCTTGATGATCGCGACGCAGGGCTCGGTGTGGTCGTACGCGGCCCGGCGCGCGGCGTCGGTGTCCGTGTAGTTGTTGTACGACATCTCCTTGCCGTGCAGCTGCTCGGCCTCGGCGAGGCCGCCCGTGCCGTCGACGTACAGCGCGGCGCCCTGGTGGGGGTTCTCGCCGTACCGCAGGACGTTGCTCCGCTCGTACGTGGCGCCCAGGAAGTCGGGGAAGCCCGACTCGTCGGCGGCCGCGTAGTCGTCGGCGAACCAGGAGGCGACGGCCACGTCGTACGCGGCGGTGTGCTGGAAGGCCTCGGCCGCGAGCCGCTTGCGGGCGGTCAGGTCGAAGCCGCCGGCCTGGACGGCCGCGAGGACGTCGGCGTACCGCTCGGGGCTGGTCACGATCGCCACGGACGGGTGGTTCTTGGCCGCCGCGCGCACCATCGACGGGCCGCCGATGTCGATCTGCTCGACGCACTCGTCGGGAGTGGCGCCGGAGGCGACGGTCTCCTTGAACGGGTAGAGGTTCACGACGACCAGGTCGAAGGGCTCCACCCCGAGCTCGGCGAGCTGCTCGCGGTGCGACTCAAGGCGCAGGTCGGCGAGGATGCCGGCGTGCACGCGCGGGTGGAGGGTCTTGACGCGGCCGTCCAGGCACTCGGGGAAGCCGGTCAGCTCCTCGACCTTGGTGACCGGCACACCGGCGGCGGCGATCTTCCCGGCCGTGGAGCCGGTGGAGACGAGCTCGACACCGGCCTGGTGCAGACCGCGGGCCAGCTCCTCGAGCCCCGTCTTGTCGTAGACGCTGACCAGCGCGCGGCGGATGGGCTTAACCGTGTCCGTGTTCACCGACATGAACCTTTCGTCCCTCAATGCGATAGCCGTGCCGGGCGAGGCGCCCCACGACGTCGACGAGCAGTGAGCGCTCGACTTCCTTGATGCGCTCGTGCAGAGCGGCTTCATCGTCCTCGTCCCGCACCTCGACCACGCCCTGGGCGATGATCGGGCCGGTGTCGACACCGTCGTCGACGAAGTGGACGGTGCACCCGGTGACCTTCGCGCCGTAGGCGAGGGCGTCACGCACCCCGTGGGCACCGGGAAAACTGGGCAGCAGAGCCGGGTGGGTGTTGACGACCCGGCCGCCGAAGCGGGCGAGGAACTCCTTGCCGACGATCTTCATGAAGCCGGCCGAGACGACGAGATCCGGCTCGTACGCGGCGGTGGCCTCGGCGAGGGCGCGGTCCCACTCCTCGCGGGTGGCGTGGTCCTTGACCCGGCAGACGAAGGTCGGCAGTCCGGCGCGCTCGGCGCGCTCCAGACCTGCGATGCCGTCGCGGTCGGCGCCGACGGCGACGATCTCCGCGCCGTAGCCCTCGGGGTCCGCGGCGATGCCGTCGAGGAGGGCCTGCAGATTGGTACCGGAACCGGAGACCAGGACGACGAGGCGGGCGGCAGCCACTGGGTCACTCTTTCCGTGGTGTTTGTACGGTCGTACGAACGAATCGTGCCGCTCGATACGGGGAACCCTACGAATGGCTCGACCGTCAGCAACGATACCGGCACACCGGACGGCCCCCACGGGACGGGGGCGGAGCAGGGCGGTAGCGTCAAGGTCCGACGCCGGACGCGCACCCGACCAGCACCGGTCGAAGACACGAACGGCGGCACACGAGACAGCAGCGGAGACCACGGGTGCGGCCGTGGTCGCGACGACAGAGGGAAGACGTTCAGCAGATGCCGGAACGCCAGTCCACGGACGACAACAACCCGTTCGCGCCGCCGCCCGAGGGCAGGCCGGATCAGCCGTGGCAGCCGCGGCGACCGGAGGGCTCGGACGACGAATCGTCCGGGGGCTCCGGGTCGTCGGGGCCGTCGGACGGCCGCTGGAGCCCGCGCCAGCCGGGCCGCTCGAACGACGGCTTCGGCCGTGGGCCCGAGGGCCAGGGCGGCGGCCAGGGAGGCCCGGAGGGCGGACCCGGACAGGGTGGGCCCGGCCAGGGCGGCACCGGAGGACGCGGACTCCGCTGGGACCCGACGGACCCGGCGCAGCGCCGCGCACGGTACGCGATCCTCGCCGGCATGTGGGCCTTCTTCTTCGCCATCTTCGAGATCCCGGAACTGGCGCTGCTGCTCGGCGCCCTGGGCGCCTACTGGGCGATCAGCTCGCTGCGCGCCAAGCCGAAGCCGGCCGACGAGCTGTCGCCGACCTCACAGTCGCCGGCCGGGCCGGCGTCCCGGCCCGCGGGCCAGGCGCCGGGGCAGCCCGGCCGGCCTTCGGGGCAGGGCGCCACGGCGGCCCCGCTCCGCTCGATGCGGACGGCCGCGATCAGCGGCCTGGTCGCGGCGAGCGTGGCCCTGATGATCGTCGCCGTGGGCTTCACCATGCAGCTCGTCTACAGCGACTTCTACGAGTGCCGTGACGACGCCCTCACCCACGCCGGCCAGCTGGCCTGCAACGACCTCCTTCCGAAGCCGCTGCGCGCGGGCTTCGGGGTCCGGGAGTAGCGCGACGGTCATCGCCTAGTCGGCGGACGGCGCCGGGGGCGGGAGCGGGGGCGCGCCCGGTTCCCAGGCCGCCGGGAGGTAGTCGTAGGGCTCGAAGGCGGAGTCACCGTACGGGTCGTAGGCGTCGTACGGCGGATCGTCGTCGAACCCGGGGGCGGCGACGGCCGCCTTCGCACCGGCCGTTCTCCCGGCGGGGGCCTTCGGGGGCGTTTTCGGCTGGGCCTTCTCGCCTTCCGGGCCGTCCGGGGTGGACGGGGCCGGCGGAGGTACGAGGCCCGCCGCGGGGGCGGGGCGGGCCTCGGACTCCGTGCGCTCGGCGGCCACCGCCTGCACCGGCGCCGCCGAAGCCTCCGCCGGCAGGGGCTTCGCGCGCGGGATGCGGCGGCCCCAGGCCCGTACGCCCAGGGCCACCGGCACCCCGACACAGGCACCCCACAGGACCGTCGCCGAGCCCGTCTGCCACCACACCGGGCCGAACGCCGACAGCCGGGCCGTGCCGAGCGGGCCGCCCGCCGCGGCCGAGAGGACGGCGACCACCGCACCGCAGACCCAGGCCGTGCCCAGCGCCGTCAGCGCCGTGTCCCGGGCCGTCCAGGTCCGCGCCGAGCGGCCCACCCGGCCGCCCTGGAGCAGCACGGCGGCGAGCGGGGCCGCCGCGGCCGCCCAGTGGATCCAGCCGCCGCGCCCGTCGTCGGGCAGCGCGGCGAGCAGCGGGAAGGGCGGCGCGGCCGGGTCACCGGCAAGGCCCAGCGGGGTCGCGAACGCGCCCGTGCCGAGGGTGAAGCCAGGCCCGAGTCCGTACGCGGCTCCCCAGACGGCCATGTTCGGCAGCAGCGCGAGAACCAGCAGCAGCACCGCCGCCCGCCCCGACCACTCCCCGGCGAGACCCGCGTACGCGGCCTGCGCCTCGCCCGCGTGCCAGGCCAGCGAGACCGCCGCGACGACCGCGCCCCCGCCGAGCAGCGTGACGAGCCCGAGCCCGGCCGCCCGCAGGGCCGCGGCCGTCTGGGGCTGTTCGGGGAGAGGGCGTCCGAACGCCGTCCAGACGCCCGTGCCGGCCGCGCCGACCACGACGGCGGGCAGCCAGAGCCCGGCGCCGAGCAGCTCCGCGGGCAGCGGGCCGCTCTCGCTGTAGACCACGACCGCGGCGGCGACCAGGAGGTACCCGCCGGCCACGGCGCAGACCGCGCCGCTCGCGGAGGGAGGCCGCCGGTCGCTTCCGTCGGCCACGTCGAGGGTGTCGCGGACGGCCCGGTGGACGAGCCAGACGGGCAGGACGGCCAGGAGCATCGGCACGATGCCGAGGGGCGCGGGCAGTCCGGACAGGGTGTCCGTACGGACGAGGTCCACGCCGTGCGCGAGCAGCCAGAGCCCGGCGGCCAGATGCAGGGCGCCGCCGGGGCCGCTGTCGGGGTACGGGGAGCTGATCCAGCCGGCGGTCACGAGGACCGCGAGGGCGCCGAGTCCGAGTCCGGCGGCGACCCCGCCCCGGACGCAGGCGGTGGCTAGCGCGGCGGAGCGGCGGCCGTGGACCAGGGGGTGCGCGGTCTCGGTCACATGGGTCACGGGGTCATGCTGCCAACGACACGCGCTTTTGCCGCGTAACAGGCAAACCTCCGCTGTGTCGCTCAATATACGTTTATGTACTTTTCCGCCCACAGCAGCTCTGCGGGAGGTCGACGCCGATGAGCCGGAGCACCGCGGATTCCGCATCCTCCGCCACCCTGCCGCCCCCGAAGGAGCGGCGCAGGTTGCGTGAGGCCCTCGCCCTGAGCGAGGAGCAGGTCGCCGAGGCCATGGGCGTCACGAAGGCCACGGTCAGGGCATGGGAGACCGGGCGTTCGGCACCACGGGGCCGCAAGCTCGAGGCGTACGCGAAGCTGCTCGGCACGTCCGGGCCGGACGACGCGCCGATCTCCGCGGAGGCGGCACCCGCTGCCCCCTCGGACCCCTCGCACCCTTCGGAGCAGTACCCGAAGCCGTGGTACGGGCCATCGTCACCCGCACGGCCGCAAGCCCCGGCGAGAACACAGGGACAGGCACCCGCCCCCGCGGCGCACGTCCGCCCCAAGGCCGCGGCCAAGCGGGCCGCCAAGCCGCCGAAGGCCCCCTCCCCTTCCCCGGCCATCGCCGCGGGCCCGGCCCGCAAAGGCACCCCGAAGCCACAGGAACGGCTGAAACCGGTCGCGGCCGAGGCCCCGTGGGTCGCGGAGGAGCCGCCCCCCGGGCCCCCCGCCGTGCCGGGGCTCACCCCCGAGGAGGCGTTCGACGCGCTGTACGCGCACGCGGCGCCCGGTCTCGTCCACCAGACGTATCTGCTGACCGGCCGGCGGCGGCTCTCCCGGGAGTCGGTCGAGCACGCCTTCCACCGCGCCTGGGAGCACTGGCCTGAGGTCGCCGTCGACGCGGACCCGGTGGGCTGGGTGCGGGCGACGGCGTACGAGTACGCCCTCTCCCCCTGGCACCGGCTGCGGCGTACCCACAAGCACCCGGACGCCCCGCCCCCCGAGGCCGGCCGACGGGCCCTGCTCACCGCGCTCCTCGAACTGCCGGCGCCGTACCGCCGTACCGTGCTGCTCTACGACGGGCTCGGGCTCGACCTGCCGGAGACGGCCGCCGAGACCGAGGCGAGCACCCCCGCCGCGGCCAACCGACTGCTGCACGCCCGTACGGTCCTCGCGAAGCGGGTCCCCGGACTCACCGACCCCGACGCCCTGCACGATCGGCTCGGCGCGCTGGTCACGGAGGCGCCCACGACGGCCCTCCCGGCGGCCCGCACGGTCCGGAGCGGCAGCGAGCGCCGGACACGGACGTGGACACGCGCGGTGCTGGCGGTGACGGCGGTCCTCATCGGTGTCACGGGCCTCACGGCGGCGACCGCGCCGACCCGCTACATCCCGGTGAACGCCCCCGGCGAGACCGTCAACGGCGTTCCGGTCCGCGGCGGCCCGCAGAAGCTCCGCCCGGAGGACCTGGAGCTCCGCGACAGACTGCGCTCCGAACCGAACCCGGGCCCGGAGCGGCTGATCCCGGCCGCCGAATGACGACCGGGCGACCGCCGCCGCATACGAGAGGGCCCCGCCCCGCCCGGTCACCCGGGCGAGGGCGGGGCCCTCTCGTTTACGGCGGCCGCGGAATCCCGCGGCTGCCGGCAGCTTCAGCCCGTGAGGCTGTGCTCAGCCGGCCAGAATGGCGCGCGCCAGCTTGGCCGTCTCGGTCGGCGTCTTGCCGACCTTGACGCCGGCGGCCTCAAGGGCCTCCTTCTTCGCCTGGGCGGTGCCGGAGGAGCCGGAGACGATGGCGCCGGCGTGGCCCATGGTCTTGCCCTCGGGCGCGGTGAAGCCCGCGACGTAGCCGACGACCGGCTTGGTGACGTTGGCCTTGATGAAGTCGGCCGCACGCTCCTCGGCGTCGCCGCCGATCTCACCGATCATGACGATCAGGTCGGTGTCGGGGTCCGCCTCGAACGCCGCGAGGGCGTCGATGTGCGTGGTGCCGATGACCGGGTCGCCACCGATGCCGACGGCGGACGAGAAGCCGATGTCACGGAGCTCGTACATCATCTGGTACGTCAGCGTGCCGGACTTCGAGACCAGGCCGATGCGGCCCGGCTTCGTGATGTCGCCCGGGATGATGCCGGCGTTGGACTGGCCCGGGGTGATGAGACCGGGGCAGTTCGGGCCGATGATGCGGGTCTTGTTGCCCTTCGCCTGCGCGTACGCCCAGAAGGCGGCGGAGTCGTGGACGGCGATGCCCTCGGTGATGACGACGGCCAGCGGGATCTCGGCGTCGATCGCCTCGACCACGGCGGCCTTCGCGAAGGCCGGCGGCACGAAGAGGACCGAGACGTTGGCGCCGGTCTCCTTCATCGCCTCGGCGACGGAGCCGAAGACCGGGACCTCGGTGCCGTCGAAGTCGACGGTCGTGCCGGCCTTGCGCGGGTTCACGCCGCCGACGATGTTGGTGCCGTCACCCAGCATGAGCTTGGTGTGCTTCATGCCCGTGGCACCGGTCATGCCCTGGACGATGACCTTGCTGTCCTTGGTCAGGAAGATAGCCATGGTGTTCTGACCTCGTCCCTTACTTCGCAGCCGCGAGCTCGGCGGCCTTGTCGGCCGCGCCGTCCATGGTGTCCACGCGCTGCACGAGCGGGTGGTTCGCGTCCGACAGGATCTTGCGACCCAGCTCCGCGTTGTTGCCGTCGAGGCGCACGACCAGCGGCTTGGTGACCTCTTCGCCCTTGGAGGCGAGGAGCTCCAGAGCCTGGACGATGCCGTTGGCGACCTCGTCACAGGCGGTGATGCCACCGAAGACGTTGACGAAGACGGACTTGACGTCCGGGTCGCCCAGGATGATCTCCAGGCCGTTCGCCATGACCTCGGCGGAGGCGCCGCCACCGATGTCGAGGAAGTTGGCCGGCTTCACGCCGCCGTGGTTCTCACCGGCGTACGCGACGACGTCCAGGGTCGACATGACCAGACCGGCACCGTTACCGATGATGCCGACCTCGCCCTCGAGCTTGACGTAGTTGAGGTTCTTGGCCTTGGCGGCAGCCTCGAGCGGGTTGGCTGCGGCCTTGTCCTCGAGCGCCTCGTGCTCGGGCTGACGGAAGTCGGCGTTCTCGTCGAGCGAGACCTTGCCGTCCAGCGCCAGGATGCGACCGTCCTTGGTCTTCACCAGCGGGTTGACCTCGACGAGGAGCGCGTCCTCGGCGACGAAGGTGTCCCACAGGGTCACCATCGCCTCGGCGACGCCCTCGGCCACGTCGGCCGGGAACTTCGCCAGGGCCACGATCTCGCGGGCCTTCTCGATGTTCACGCCGTCGACGGCGTTGACCGGGACCTTCGCGAGGGCCTCGGGGGTCTTCTCCGCGACCTCCTCGATGTCCATGCCGCCCTGCACCGAGGCCATGGCCAGGAAGGTGCGGTTGGTTCGGTCGAGGAGGTACGAGACGTAGTACTCCGCCTCGATCTCCGGGGACAGCTCGGCGATCATCACCTTGTGGACCGTGTGGCCCTTGATGTCCATCCCGAGGATGTCCGTCGCGCGGGCGACGGCCTCGTCCGCGTCGGCGGCCAGCTTCACGCCGCCGGCCTTGCCGCGGCCACCGACCTTCACCTGCGCCTTGACGACCGACTTGCCGCCAAGACGCTCGGTGGCCTCGCGCGCCGCCTCAGGCGTGTCGATGACTTCACCGGCCAGCACCGGTACACCGTGCTTGGCGAAGAGGTCCCTCGCCTGGTACTCGAACAGGTCCACGCGCGTCCGTCCCTTTTCTGATGATCGCGGTTCGTTGTCTGCGTGGGCGTGCCGCGAAGGGCAACGTGACTGCACTGTCACAAGGGAGGCGCACACGGTGACCGTGGACGCGGCATGTCCGTCTCGCAGGTTATCGCCGAGGGCCGTGGGTCCCTAAATCGCAGATCACAACAGAGCGGTGATACAGGTCACAGGGTGTAGGGGCCACGGGGTCGGGCGCGGGGGGTGCGGAGGGGCGGTGTGCACGGTGCGCGGCAGGCGGGGCCTGGCCTCCCGGCCCCTCACGACGCGCCGGGCGTGTGGGTGAGGGCTGTTTCGAGACGTATGTGATATGGGACTCAGTGAGGCCCGGAGCACCCGTGCGGGTGGTCCGGCGACGACGAATTCCGTATCCGCGCCACCTGGCCGGACGGGAGCGCCGGGGCCGGGGAGCAGCCGGCCGGGCGCGTCGGGCAGAGCGCGTGCGGCCCGGTCGTGTGGGGTCCGGGCGCGTGGCCGGGCGTGGCGGGCCCGGACGCGGGGCCGGGCGTGAGGGGCCCGGACGCGGGGCCGGGCGTGGGGGGCCCGGGCGTGGAGCCGGTCAGGCCGCGGGTATCGGCAGCGGGCGCTTCTCCAGAGCGGCGGCCATGATCTCCGGGAACAGGTCGGGGGTGCAGGCGAAGGCCGGGGCGCCGAGCGCGGCGAGCGCCGCCGCGTGGTCGCGGTCGTACGCCGGGGCGCCCTCGTCCGAGAGGGCGAGCAGGGCGACGAACTGCACGCCGGAGGCCTTCATCGCCGCGACCCGCTTCAGCATCTCGTCGCGGATGCCTCCCTCGTACAGATCGCTGATGAGGACGACGACGGTGTCGGCGGGGCGGGTGATCTTCGACTGGCAGTGGGCGAGGGCGCGGTTGATGTCGGTGCCGCCGCCGAGCTGGGTGCCGAAGAGGACGTCGACGGGGTCGTCGAGCCGGTCGGTCAGGTCCACGACGGTGGTGTCGAAGACGACGAGCCGGGTGGCGATCGACCGCATGGAGGCGAGTACGGCCCCGAAGACGGAGGCGTAGACGACGGAGGCGGCCATGGAGCCCGACTGGTCGATGCAGAGCACGACCTCCTTCCGTATCGCCTGCGAGGCACGCCCGTGGCCGATCAGCCGCTCGGGAACCACCGTGCTGTGCTCGGGCAGATAGTTCTTGAGGTTGGCGCGGATCGTCCGGTCCCAGTCGATGTCCCGGTGGCGGGGGCGGCTGATCCGGGCGGAGCGGTCGAGGGCGCCGGTGAGGGTCGCCCGGGTGCGGGTGGCGAGGCGCTTCTCCAGGTCGTCGACGACCTTGCGCACGACAGCCCGCGCGGTCTCCCTGGTCGTCTCGGGCATGGCCTTGTGGAGGGAGAGGAGGGTGCCGACGAGATGGACGTCCGCCTCGACGGCCTCCAGCATCTCCGGCTCCAGGAGCAGGGTGGCGAGGCCGAGGCGGTCGATCGCGTCGCGCTGCATGACCTGGACGACGGAGCTGGGGAAGTAGGTGCGGATGTCGCCGAGCCAGCGGGCGACGGAGGGCGCGGAGGCCCCGAGGCCGGCCGAGCGGTCCCGTCCGGTGCGGTCGCCGCCCTGGTTCCTGCGGCCGTAGAGGGCGGTGAGGGCTCCGTCCATGGCGGCGTCGGTGCCGGTGAGCGTGCGGCCGGTGCCGTCCGCCTCCGCGCCGCCGAGGACGAGCCGCCAGCGGCGCAGCCGCTCGTCGTCCGCCGCCGCCCCCGTCTTCGTGTCGCCGGCCGGGCCGGTGGTCACGTCGGTGGTCGTGCCGGTGCTCATACGAGGGCCTCCGTGCCGAGGACGAGATGGAGGAGGGGCAGGACGGCGTCCGCCCGGTCCCGGTCGGGGGTGGGCGCGAAGCCGGGGACGCCGGGGGTGGCGCGCCCCGGGCCGCCGGCCCGCGAGCCGCGAGCGACCAGCTCGCCGAGGGAGCGGCGTACACCCGGTTCGTATCCGGAGAAGGTGCGCCGCAGCAGCGGCAGGACATCCGTGAACGCCTCCGCCGGAACGCCCGTCAGCCAGTCGTCGACCAGTCCGAGGAGGCGCTCGTCGTGGACCAGGAGCAGTCCGCCGCCCGAGGCCCCGCCGACGAAGCCGTCGATCCAGGCGGCGGCGTCGGACGGCGGAGTGCCGGGCGAGAGGGCGCGGCTCATGAGGAGGGCGGCCTCGTCCTCGGCGATCCGGCCCTCGTCCAGGAGGAGCCGGGCGGCGCGTCCCCTGAGGATGCCCGGGATCCGGTCGCGGTCGGCGAGCCTGCGCAGGACGCCGGCCCAGCGGTCGGCCAGTCCGTCCGCCCCGGGGAGCAGTGCGAGCGCCTGGTGCACCTCGTCGATCCGCTCGCGCATGGCGGCGGCCGCGTCGGTGTCGAGTCCCGCGCAGGCGGGCGGCAGGCCGACGCAGATCCGTTCGGCGAGGCCGGCGGCCACCTCGGCGAGCGCCGCCGTCTCGGTGCCCCGGACATCGCCGTAGCGCAGGGAGCGGGCGAGGGCGGGGAGGGCCTGGGCGAGATGGGCGACGTCGGTGTCGAGCGCGGCCCGGTCGGCGAGCGCCCGCATGACGACGGGGAGCGCGTCGGTGAGTCCGGCGAGCAGGCACTGCTCGGCGAGGGCCGTGATGTCGGCGAGGGCCTCGGACCCCAGGGCCCGGGACCTGGCCCGGGCCGTGGCGGCGGACTCGACGGTGGTGCCCCAGACGCCGGCCTCGGCGACCTGGACGTGCAGCTCTGGCTCCCAGCACAGCCGCCAGGCCTCCCGGAAGGTGCCGGTGCCGGACCGGCCGGTGGCCGGCTCGCCCCAGCCGACGCCGAGGAGGCGCAGCCGGTGCAGCAGCCGGCTGCGCTCCCCGTCCGTGTCCTTGCGGAGGTCGAGATCGAGCTCGCGCTCGGTGGCCTCGGGCTTGAGGCGCAGGGTGCGCTGACGGCGGGCCAGATCGCGCTGGAGGGGCACGGCGGGGGCGCCGGCCGGGACCCCTCCGAGGACGTCGCCGACGACGAGGCGGTCCCGGACGAGGTCGAGCGGCACGTCGGAGCCCTCGCAGAGCACGGCGCGGACGGCGTCGGTCGTCTCGTCGAGGCCGGGCAGCGGGCGGCCGCGCAGGGCGGCGAGGGTCTCGGCGAGCCGGACGGCCTCGATGACGTGGGCGGAGGAGACGAGGTGGTCCTCGGCCCTGAGGAGTCCTGCGACCTTGGTCATCCACCGCTCGACGGGCCGGTCGGGGGCGGCGAAGAGATGTGCGTACCAGCCGGGCGCCTCGATCCCCGCGCCGTATCCCGAGCGGCGGGCGAGCCTGCGGTGGGTCCAGGGGACCCAGGTCGTCTCGGTCTTCACCTTGGGCAGCCCCTTGAGCAGGGCCCGGTCGGCGGCGACGGTGGTCTTCCGGGTGAGGGCGGGGACGTGCCAGGCGCCGCAGACGACGGCGACGGCGTCGCCGAACTCCTTGCGGGCGGCGCGCAGCCGGATCCGCATATGGGCCTCGCGGACGAGGTCACGGGGATGCCCGCCGTGGCCGTACGCCTCGCGGAGCGCGCCCATCGCCTCGGCGAGGGCCTGGAAGGGGGCGATGGGGTCGTCGTCGCCGCGCAGTTCGACGACGTCCTCCCACCAGCGCTCGGCGTCCTCGTACCCGGCGACCCGGGCGAGTTCGGCGACCGGGTCGATCCGCAGGCCGCTGCCGGAGACCTCTTCCTCCCCGTCGTCCCAGGTGGGGTCGGCGGCGGCCAGGCTGTGCGCGGCGGGCAGGTCGATGAACCGGACGGCGGCGCCCCGGTCGAGGGCCCAGCGGATCGCGACCCACTCGGGCGAGAACGCGGCCATCGGCCAGAACGAGGCCCGCCCCGGGTCGTCCACGGCGTGGGCGAGCAGCGCGACCGGCGGCCGCATGTCGGGGTCCCCGGCGAGCTCCACGAGCGCGTCGGCCTCGGCGGGGCCTTCGACGAGCACGACGGCGGGCTCCGCCGCCTCCAGCGCGGCCCGCACTCCCCGCGCGGACCCTGGCCCGTGGTGCCGCACCCCGAGCACGAGCGGCCCGCCGGGAAGGCCGTGGCCGGGCGAGGAGTTGGAAGGGGAACGGGGAGTGGGAGTGGGAGTGGGAGTGGAGCTGGCAGTGGAGGTGGCCCCGGCCGTGGAGGCGGATGTCATCCGCTCACCTCGCGGCAGGCGCGGTAGAAGTCCTTCCAGCCGTCTCTCTCCCTGATCACCGTCTCCAGGTACTCCTGCCAGACGACCCGGTCGGCCGCCGGGTCGCGGACGACGGCGCCGAGGATGCCCGCCGCGATGTCCGCCGGGCGCAGGACCCCGTCACCGAAGTGGGCGGCGAGCGCCAGGCCGCCGGTGACGACGGAGATCGCCTCGGCCGTGGAGAGCGTCCCCGAGGGGGACTTGACCCGCGTCCGGCCGTCGGTGGTGACGCCGTCCCGCAGTTCGCGGAAGACGGTGACGACCCGGCGGATCTCGTCGACGCCGTCCGGGACGGACGGCAGGGCCAGGGAGCGCCCGAGCTGCTCGACACGACGGGCGACGATGTCGACCTCGGCCTCGGGGGTCGCGGGCAGGGGCAGGACCACCGTGTTGAAGCGGCGGCGCAGCGCACTGGAGAGTTCGTTGACGCCCCGGTCCCGGTCGTTGGCCGTGGCGATCAGGTTGAAGCCGGGGACGGCCTGCACCTCCTGGCCGAGCTCGGGGAGAGGGAGGGTCTTCTCGGACAGGATCGTGATGAGCGTGTCCTGCACGTCGGCGGGGATACGGGTGAGTTCCTCCACGCGCGCGGTCATGCCCTGCGCCATCGCCCGCATCACGGGGCTGGGCACGAGGGCGTCCCTGCTGGGGCCGTGGGCGAGCAGCCGGGCGTAGTTCCAGCCGTACCTGATGGCCTCCTCGGGGGTGCCGGCGGTGCCCTGGACGAGGAGGGTCGAGTCGCCGCTGACGGCGGCGGCGAGGTGCTCGGAGACCCAGGTCTTGGCGGTCCCGGGCACGCCGAGCAGGAGCAGTGCCCGGTCGGTGGCGAGGGTGGTGACGGCGACCTCGACGATGCGGCGCGGGCCCACGTACTTGGGCGTGATCACCGTCCCGTCGGGGAGGGTGCCGCCGAGGAGATAGGTGGAGACGGCCCACGGCGAGAGGCGCCAGCGGGCGGGTCGGGGCCGGTCGTCGGCGGCGGCGAGCGCGGCGAGTTCGTCGGCGAAGGCGTGCTCGGCGTGCGGCCGCAGGACCTCGGTCACGGTCTGCGGCCTTCCCGGTCCGGTGTCCGTCTCGACACCGGAACGGGGCTGCGCGATGGTTTCGGGCACGGGCATGGATCCCCCTCCAGATCGTTCGATCTGCTGTGGGATCCACCGTGCACCATGCCACTGACAATCGGATGTCACCGCTGGTCAGGGGCTGTTGGGGGGGGTCGACGGAGGGCTGAGGGAGGGTCAGCCCGGGAAGGCCGGTCCGAAAGCCGGCCCGCCGGGTCAGCCGACGACCGGGGAGACGGCGACACAGCCACCGGCCATGGCCTGCTCGGCCTTGGCCTCCTTGATGACCTTGCCCTGGTAGACGACCTTGCAGGTGAGGTCGGCGGGGGTGAGCGAGACCGGCATGACGGCCGGCGGCATGATGCCCTTCAGCTTCACGGTCTTCTTCCACGGCGTGGCCGGCTTCTTCTCCGACTCGATCTTCGGCGCCATCGCGGTGCCGTCGCCCGCGTGGTAGTCGATGGACTCGATGCCCGTGCCGGTGACCTCGTACGTGACCTCGTAGGTCTCGGTCACGGACTTGTCGACCTGGTCGACGGCCTTCTCGGCAGCCTCGGAACAGGCGCCGAGGCCGAGGGCGAGGCCGGCGACGGCGAGGGCCGAGACGGCGGTGCGGGCGGTGCGCTTCATACGGGTTCCCCCTGGACGTTCGGGCGAGTCGGTTGATCCCGCCAGGAGAATGGTAAAGGAAGGGTAAAGCGGCTTCCCCTCCCGGCCTCCTCCCGACTTCCTCCCGGCCCCTTCCCGACCTCCTCCCGAGCACGGACTCCCGGACCTCAGGCGTTGTCAGTGGCGGCCTCTACCGTCGAGGACATGAATGCCATGGGGGTGCGCTGGACGGCTGAGCAGGTGCTGGCACTGGCTCCTGACGACGCCTCGCGCAGAGCGGGAAGCAAGCTCGGCACGGCCGGACCGTGGTCGGGCAGAGGCAGCGGCGAGGGCGCGGTCTGGGGCCTCTGCAAGGGCAGCGGCCGCGTGCCGTACCGGACGGTGGTCGACACGACGGGGCCCGCATACCTGTGCGAGTGCCCCAGCCGTAAGTTCCCGTGCAAGCACGCGCTCGGCCTGCTGCTGCTCCAGGCCTCGGACGGTACGGAGAGCGAGGAGACCGCCGCGCCCGACTGGGCCGGGCGGTGGCTCGCGGCGCGCCGCGCACGGGCCGGGAGCGCGGCCCGGCAGACGGGGGGCGGCGACGCCGACGGCCCGGCGGATCCCGAGGCGGCGCGCCGCAGGGCCGAGCGCAGAGCCGCCCGGATCACCTCGGGCGCCGAGGAGTTGGAGCAGCGGCTCGCCGACCTGCTGCGCGGCGGCCTGGCGGCGGCCGAGCAGCGGGGGTACGGGCTGTGGGAGGAGACGGCGGCCCGGATGGTCGACGCACAGGCGCCGGGACTCGCGGGCCGGGTCAGGGAGTTGGGGGCGATACCGGGCTCGGGGCCCGGCTGGCCGGTGCGACTCCTGGAGGAGTGCGCGCTGGCCCACCTCCTCGACCGTGCCTGGCTCACCGCCGACCGGCTGCCCGCGCCGTTCGCGACGACCGTACGGACCCGGGTCGGTCTCCCCGCCCCGGTCGACGGCGTCCCGGTGCGCGACCACTGGCTCGTACTCGCGCAGTACGACGCGGCCGACGCCCGGCTGACCACCCGGCGCATCTGGCTGCACGGCGCGGCGAGCGGGCGCACGGCGCTCCTGCTGTCCTTCGGCGCGGCGGGGCGGGCTCCCCGACTGGCGCTCCCCGTGGGCGCGGTGCTCGACGGCGAGCTGACCCCGCACGCGGGCTCCGGCCAACTGCGCGCGGAGCCCGGCGAGCAGTTCGTCCCGGTCGAGGGCCCCGCCGCCGCGCCGCCGGGCGGACCGGTGGGCGCGGCCCTCGACGCGTACGGCCGGGCGCTGCGCGAGGATCCGTGGCTGGACTCCTGGCCCGTGACGTTGAGCGGGGTCGTCCCCGCGCGCGCGGAGTACGGCTGGCAGCTCGCCGACGCGGACGGCCGGGAGGCGCTGCCACTGACCCCCGCCGCCCAGTCCCGTCCCGGGCTCTGGCGCCTGGTCGCCCTGTCCGGCGGGGCCCCGGTGACCGTCTTCGGGGAGTGCGGGCACCGGGGCTTCACCCCGCTCGCCGCCTGGTCCCCGCAGACCCCGGGAGAAACGGTCCCTCTCATATGACCCCCGCCCACGGAACACCGTCCGACCGGAGGAACCCGATGGAGACGGACACGACGATCCCCACGGCCGGCGCTCCTCTCACGGAGGACGGCGTCCGTGATGACCACGCCCGCGGGACCGAAGGCGGAGAGGACGGCGTCTGGGAGGAGCTCGTCACCTCGGCCCTGCTCGGTACGGACCGCCGGGTGCCCGCCCGGCTCGCCGGCCTACCGGGCACCGATCTGCCGGGCGCCCTGCTCGACGCGGCCGCGCTGCACACCGTACGGCGCAGGGCGGGACTGCGGCCCGGGCCCGCCGCGCCGCCACCGGAGCCCGCACCCGAGGACCACCGCCTGCCCCTGCCCGGGGCAGCGCGGCGGCGGCTCGACCAGCTGCTCGCCGGCCGCACCGCGCCCTCGCCCGCCGGACGGCGCGGGGCCGCGCCCGACCTGACCGAACTCCTCCCCCAGTGGCTTGCCCTCGCCAACGAGCGCGGGTACCAGGCACCGGCCGCCGCCCTGCCGGCCCTCCTCGACGCGGCCCGGGCCCGCACCGACCTGCGGCCCCAGGCCCTTCGGCTCGCCGGGCCGCGCGGCCTGTGGCTGGCCCGGCTCAAACCCGAGTGGCGGTTCGCCCTGCGCGGCGCGGGCGCGGGCAGCTCCCTCCCGGACCCGGGGGACCAGGACGGTGTGCGCGCCCTGTGGGACGAGGGCCTGTTCGCCGAGCGGGTCGCCCTGCTCGGCGCCGTACGGACGGAGGATCCGGCGGCCGGTCTCACCCTCCTCGCGTCCACCTGGTCCGCCGAACGGGCGGAGGACCGCCTGATGTTCCTCGACTCGCTGCGGACCGGCCTGTCCGGCACGGACGAGGAGTTCCTGGAGGAGGCCCTCGGTGACCGCAGCCGCAACGTCCGCGCGACCGCCGCCGAACTGCTCTCGGCCCTGCCTGCCTCGGCGCTCGCGGGCCGGATGGCGGGCCGCGCGGTCACCTGCGTCGGTCTCGACCGGACGGCGGAGTCGCCCACGATCACCGTGGAGGCCCCGCACGAGTGCGACTCGGCCATGCAGCGGGACGGCCTCGCGGCGACGCCGCCCGCCGGACGGGGCGAGCGGTCCTGGTGGCTGGGCCAGCTCGTCGAGGCCGCACCGCTGTCCTGCTGGCCGCCGAGGTTCGGGGGGCGCGCCCCGGAGGAGATCGTGGCGCTGCCGGTCGCCGACGACTGGCAGGCCGAGCTGCACGCGGCCTGGTGCCGGGCGGCCGTACGGCAGCGGGACGCGGCCTGGTCGCGTGCCCTGCTCGGCTCTCCGGCCACCCCGCCCGCGACGGGCCCCGGCACGTCGTCGCTGGCCGAGCGGGCCCAGCTCCTGTCGACGCTGCCGCCGGAGGAACGGGCTTGCTGGGTCGGGTCGTTCATCGCCGCCCACGGCTTGTCGGAGGCGTTCCAGCTGCTCGGTGTCTGCGAGGTGCCGTGGGCGGAGCCGCTCGGCGGGGCGGTGATCGACGCTCTCGACATCGCGCGGGAGGCGGGCAGTTACCCGTGGAGCTTCAGCGGGGTGATGGGGCTGGCGGAGCGCTGCCTCGCCCCGGAGGCGGCCCGGCAGCTGGAGTCCCTGACGGCCCGGCCCGAGGAGGCGGAGGACATCTCCCCCGGTGCGGGCGGCTATTGGTCCGAGGCGTTCCAGCGCCTGGTCTCCACGCTGCGGTTGCGCGAGGCGATGAGAGCCGAACTCACGGCACCGGCTCGGTAGAACGCGAGGACCCGGCATGCCCACGGATCCCGGCAAGCCGAAGGGCCCTCCCGTACGGAAGGGCCCTTCGAAGCCTGAGGCGCGTATCGCCGAAACGGATTACGCGGCGACGCGGACGTTCGCGTTCACCCAGTCGACGATGGAGGCGGTCGTCGCGCCCGGCGTGAAGATCTCCGCCACGCCCTTCTCCTTCAGCGGCGCGATGTCCCCTTCGGGGATGATGCCGCCGCCGAAGACCTTGATGTCCTCGGCGTCACGGTCCTTGAGGAGCTCCAGGACCTTCACGAACAGCGTGTTGTGCGCGCCCGAGAGGATCGACAGGCCGATCGCGTCGGCGTCCTCCTGGATCGCGGTGTCGACGATCTGCTCGGGCGTCTGGTGGAGGCCGGTGTAGATGACCTCCATACCGGCGTCGCGGAGTGCCCGTGCGATCACCTTGGCCCCGCGATCGTGGCCGTCGAGACCCGGCTTGGCAACCACCACGCGGATCGGACCGGTCACACCCATCACTGCCTCCACATGCGACCCCCGCGCGCCTTTGCCGGGGACGTGAACGAACGTTATCCCCAGCATCCCGCACCCGCCTGTTTCGCGACGGCGAGCGAGGGGGAAATCACACGTGGGACATGTTCGCTCTGCGTCGTACCCCGCTTTCGGGCCCTCCTCCTGGGCCCACCAGCCGCAAGCGGGGCACGGTCGCGAAGGGAGCCGCGACGAGGTCGCCGCGCCTCCGTGCCGCCGTCCGTGCGGCACGGAGGCGCGGCGGACCGGCGTACCGTTCGGCCCCGCGTGCCGTACGGGAGGTCGTCCATGGAGTTCACCAAGGTCACCGCCCTGATGAAGGCCACCGCCCTGGAGCTCGCGATCCTCACCGGGCATCTCGTCCTCTACCCCTCCGGGATCGTGGCCGAGCGCCTCGCGCCCACCCCTCCCCCGTCGGTCACCCCCGGCCGGCGCCCGGTCGTCCTGCTGCACGGTTTCGTCGACAACCGCTCGGTCTTCGTCGTCCTGCGCCGCTCCCTCACCCGGAACGGCCGTGACTGCGTCGAGTCCCTCAATTACTCACCTCTCACGTGCGACCTGCGGGCCGCCGCCGAGCTGCTCGGCCGCCGGGTGGACGAGATCCGCGCCCGGACGGGACACGCCGAGGTCGACATCGTCGGGCACAGCCTGGGCGGGCTCATCGCCCGTTATTACGTACAGCGGCTCGGCGGTGACAGCGGGGTACACACCCTGGTCACGCTGGGCACCCCTCACTCCGGCACGAGCGTGGCCCCGCTCGCCGACGCGCATCCGCTGGTGCGGCAGATGCGGCCCGGTTCGGAGGTGCTGCGGGAGCTCGCCGGACCGTCGCCCGGCTGCCGGACCCGGTTCGTGAGTTTCTGGAGCGATCTGGACCAGATCATGGTTCCGGTGGAGACGGCGCGGCTCGACCACCCCGACCTGCTCGTGCACAACGTGCGGGTCAGCGGGATCGGTCATCTCGCGCTGACGGTTCACCCCACGGTGGCCACCGGGGTCCGGGAGGCCCTCGACACGGACGGTCCCGAGGCCCCGGGAGCGCGTGAGGAGGAGCCGGGCGCCACGTCCGTGGCGTGACACTCCGACACCGTTCTTCGAACGTTCCTCGAACACAAGGCCAAAGCTCTCTCCGTGAGCTGGCGAAACACGGCCGATTGCCCGTTTCCTACGGCCTCGAACACCGCCGAAGATTGTCGGCTGCGCATACCGCCGGGTACAGTCGCGCCACTGCTTACCCCCGGGACACCCCTCGTCGGGCCCGCCCCGGACTGGTCCTGCTGCCGAGGCGAGAGAGACGTTGGTGAACGACCAGCACCCCCACGCCGGGTACGTCGGAGACGGCGCCCACCCCACCGGCAGTTTCGCCACCGACCCTCTCTTCGGCGCCTACGGCGACGGCGGGGCGGACCAGAGCGGACAGTGGACCCTCGGCGGATACGACGTCACCGGCACGTACGGGACGGCGGAGCAGTACGGAACGACCGGGCAGTACGACGCCACGCAGTACGACACGACCGGCCAGTACGACATGACGGGGCAGTACGCCGCTCCCACCGGGTCGTACGAGGCCACCGGCCAGTACGACACGACCGGTCAGTGGGACACCACCGGGCAGTGGAACACCACCGGCGCCTACGACACCACCGGCACCTACGGGACCACCACCGGTCAGTACGAGACGACGACCGGGCAGTACGACACGACGGCCACCCAGCACGGCACCAACCCCGCGTACGACACCACCGGCCAGTGGGACGCCTCCGCCTGGACCGAGGCCCAGCACACCGGCCAGTACGAGACCCTCCACGCGGGCGCCTACGCCGCCCAGGGGGCGTACGGATACGAGTCCTACGACGCGACCGGCCAGTGGGCCGCCCCCGCCTTCGCGACCGACACCGGCGCCTACGACGCCACCGCGTGGAACCAGGCGGCCCCGGAAGCCGAACCGGTCGTCCCCCAGCAGTACACGCCGGGCCCCGAGCACACCGCGGAGTTCGCGTTCGAGTACCTCCCCGAGGCCGAGGCGGGCACCGCCGAGGACCGCGCGGACCTCGACGACACCGAGCCCGCCCACGACCGGGCCGAACTCGACGACCACGCGGACGACGGCGACCGTCACGAGGCCCGCGAGGCCCACGACGCCGACCCCGCCGGCTTCGACGACCAGCCCGCCGTCGAGGTCCGTACGGACTCCCCCCTCGCCGGCCGCCCCGTGCGCCGCTCCTCCAACGGAAGCCGCGGCCGCCGCCGTACTCCCGCCAAGCGCTCCGCGCTGCTGACCGTCGCCGTTCCCTCCGCCTGCGTCATGGGAGTCGCCGGCATCGCCGCCGCCTCCGTCGGCGGGCTCACCGGAGCCGGCACCGACGGCGCGAAGAAGGAGGACACGACCGCGCTCGCCGCCGCCGACCCGGCGTCCGTGAAGCAGGTCGCCGCCAACAACGCGCTCGACACGCAGCTCGCCGCGCTCAGCGCCGACGCCCGCGACTTCGGCGACCGCGCCAGCCGCACCCAGGAGCGCATCGACCTCAAGGCGCGCCAGGCGGCCGACAAGAAGAAGCGCGAGGAGGAGGCGGCCCGCAAGGAGGCGCTGCGTCCCAAGTTCATGCTGCCGGTGGAGCTCCACCGGCTCAGCGCGCGCTTCGGCCAGTCCGGCGTCAACTGGATGTCCGTGCACACCGGCATCGACTTCCCCGTGCAGACCGGCACGCCCGTGATGGCCGCGACGGACGGCACCGTCCGCACCCAGATCAACAGCGCCTACGGCAACATGGTGATCGTGACCGCGCCCGACGGCACCGAGACCTGGTACTGCCACCTCAGCAGCGCCAAGATCCGCTACGGCCAGGTGAAGGCCGGCGACGTCATCGCGTACTCCGGTGACACCGGCAACTCCACCGGCCCGCACCTGCACTTCGAGGTCCGGCCGGGCGGCGGCTACGCGATCGACCCGCTGGCCTGGCTGCGCAGCCACGGTCTCGACCCGACCAGCTGACCCACCCCGCACGCCTCACGTACGAGAGCGGGCCCCGGCTTCCCGGCCGGGGCCCGCTCTCGTACGCCGTCTCCGCCGCTACAGCTTCTCGACCGGCGCGTACCGCAGCAGCAGCCGCTTCGGCTTCTCGTCGCCGAAGTCGATCGTCGCCTGGGCGTCCGCGCCCGCGCCGGTCACCGTCATGACCGTGCCGAGGCCGAACTGGTCGTGCGTGACCCGGTCGCCGACCTGGAGCGAGATCACCGGCTTCTCCCCCGCACGCCGGGTCGCGAAGCCCGAGGGGCCGGACCGCGAGCGGGAGGAGGAGAGCGAGGAGGTGATCCCCGAGGTCGGCCCGGCCGGCTTCACCATCGGGCCGGTCCGCTTCCACTCCAGGTACGCGGGCGGGATCTCCTCCAGGAAGCGCGAGGCGGGGTTGTACGAAGGCTGGCCCCAGGCGCTGCGCATCGACGAGCGCGTCAGGTAGAGCCGCTCCCGCGCGCGCGTGATGCCCACATACGCGAGGCGCCGCTCCTCCTCCAGTTCCTTCGCCTGGCCGAGGGCGCGCATGTGCGGGAAGACGCCGTCCTCCATGCCCGTCAGGAACACCACGGGGAATTCCAGGCCCTTGGCGGTGTGCAGCGTCATCAGGGTGATGACGCCCCGGCCCTCCTCGTCCTCGTCCGGGATCTGGTCGGAGTCGGCGACGAGCGCGACCTTCTCCAGGAACTCGGCGAGAGTGGCGGGCTCCTCGCCGCGCTCCTGCTCGAACTCCAGGGCCACGGCGGCGAGTTCCTGGAGGTTCTCGATCCGGGTCTCGTCCTGCGGGTCGGTCGAGGCCTGGAGCTCGGCGAGGTAGCCCGTGCGCTCCAGGACGGCCTCCAGGACGACGGCGGGGCCGGCGCCGGACTCGACGACGGTGCGCAGCTCGTCCATCAGCGCGTTGAAGCGCTTCACGGCGTTCGCGGAGCGCGCGGCCATGCCGTACGCCTCGTCGACCCGCTTGAGGGCCTGCGGGAAGGTGATCTTCTCGCGCAGCGAGAGGGCGTCGATCATCGCCTCGGCGCGCTCGCCGATGCCCCGCTTGGGGACGTTGAGGATGCGGCGCAGCGGGACGTTGTCCTCGGGGTTGGCGAGGACGCGGAGGTACGCGAGGACGTCCCGGACCTCCTTGCGCTCGTAGAAGCGCACGCCGCCGACGACCTTGTAGGGCAGTCCGACGCGGATGAAGATCTCTTCGAAGACACGGGACTGGGCGTTGGTCCGGTAGAAGACGGCGACGTCCCCTGCCTTGGCCTCGCCGGTGTCCGTGAGCCGGTCGATCTCGTCGGCGACGAACTGCGCCTCGTCGTGCTCGGTGTCGGCGACATAGCCGGTGATCTGCGCGCCCGCGCCGGCGTTCGTCCAGAGGTTCTTGGGGCGGCGGGACTCGTTGCGCTCGATGACGGCGTTCGCGGCGGAGAGGATCGTCTGCGTGGAGCGGTAGTTCTGCTCCAGGAGGATCGTGGTCGCGTCCGGGTAGTCCTCCTCGAACTGGAGGATGTTCCGGATGGTGGCGCCGCGGAAGGCGTAGATCGACTGGTCGGCGTCACCGACGACGCACAGCTCGGCGGGGCCGAGGTCCTCGTAGCCGGCGCCGACGAGCTCCCGCACGAGGGTGTACTGGGCGTGGTTGGTGTCCTGGTACTCGTCGACGAGGACGTGCCGGAAGCGGCGGCGGTAGTGCTCGGCGACGTCCGGGAACGCCTGGAGCAGGTGGACCGTCGTCATGATGATGTCGTCGAAGTCCAGGGCGTTGGCCTCGCGCAGCCGCGCCTGGTACATCCGGTACGCCTCGGCCAGCGTCTTCTCGAAGCCGTCGACGGCCTGGTCGGCGAAGGTCTCCTCGTCGATCAGCTCGTTCTTGAGGTTCGAGATCTTGGCGCTGAACGACTTCGGCGGGAACTTCTTCGGGTCGAGGTCCAGATCCCGGCAGACCAGGGACATCAGACGCTTGGAGTCGGCGGCGTCGTAGATCGAGAAGGAGGACGTGAAACCGAGCTTCTTCGACTCGCGGCGCAGGATGCGGACGCAGGCGCTGTGGAAGGTCATGACCCACATCGCGTTGGCGCGCGGTCCGACGAGCTGCTCGACGCGCTCCTTCATCTCGCCGGCGGCCTTGTTCGTGAAGGTGATCGCCAGTATCTGGCCGGGGTGCACGTGCCGCGTGCCCAGCAGGTGGGCGATGCGGTGGGTGAGCACCCGGGTCTTGCCCGAGCCTGCTCCGGCGACGATGAGCAGCGGGGTGTCGGTGTGGACGACGGCGGCGCGCTGCTGCTCGTTCAGCCCGTCCAGGAGCGCGGCGGTGTCCACGACGGGGCGGGGGGCGCCGTCGCGGTAGTGGGTGTCCCGGGCGGGCGGGGGCACGTCGAAGTGCTCCCCGAAGAGGTCGTGCGGGACGTCCTCCCCGGCCGGGGAGCCGTGCTCGTGCTCCTCGGGGTGGGGCGGGGGCTCCTCCGAGGAGTGGTTCTGGAGGCCGGCCAGGAAGCTGTCGTCAAAGAGGCTGCTCATCGCCTCACGAGTCTAGGACGCCCCACCGACATCCGTGCCCGCCTTCGGGACCCGCCTTCCTCGTCGGCCTGCGGTACCGGTCACACCCGTGCGGTCGGCCGCTGCCCGGAGGGGCCCCGGGTCACGTCCGGAGGGTCACGTCCAGAGGGTCGCGATGAAGATGTTCGCCATGGTCAGACCGCCGACGGCGGCGAAGATACCCTTGTCGACCCGCTCCTCGTCGCGCTTGACGTAGACGAGGGCGAGGATCACGACGAGGATCCCGAGCTTGATGCCGATCTTGAGGTTGTTGACGCTCTGGTCGTCCGCCTGGTTCAGGCCGACCAGCGCGACGCCGGTGACGAGCATCGTCAGCGCGCCGTGCAGCATCGCGGGGCTGAAGCGGGCCGCACCGGCCCCCATCGCCTTCATCTGGGTGAGGAATCCGCCCAGCAGGGCGGCGATACCGATGATGTGCAGAGCGACGAAGACATTGATGAGTACGTCCATGGGCCGGAGCCTAACCGGGGGCATAGCACCGCCTTCCAGCCGGGTCCACCCACTCCGTCGCTTCGGTCGGGCGGCCGCCGGAATGGCCCTCGGCCCGGCGCCCCGGGCGAAAGACATCGGTCGCCACCCGCCAAGTGCCGCCAATAGCGGTCATCCCGCCGCCCGGGCGTGACCCCAGGTTTAGCGTCCTTCACCAGGTGGCCGGCTCCCCACCACCGCCGGCGATCCGGCGGTCGTCGGTCACCCCCGCCGAGAAAACCCGGCGGCGGTCCGTCTCCCCTGTGCGGCCCGCCGTCGGCCCGGTGGGCCCGGTTCCCCCAGGCAGAGGATGTGACCCGCCCTCGTGGCAGCACACCGAAAACCCAAGCAGTCGCCCCTCGGTGGTCAGGCGGGCCGCACCGCCGCCACACTCGCCCTCGCCTCCGCCGCGACCGCGACGCTCTTCGAGGGGTCCGGGCACGCCGAACCCCGTCCGACCACCGCCCAGGTCAAGGCGAAGGTCGACCGGCTGTACGAGGAGGCCGAGGTCGCGACCGAGCGGTACAACGGGGCGAAGGAGAAGGCGGAGGAGGCCCGCGCCGCGTTCGAGCGGCTGCGCGACGAGGCCGCCCGCAGGACCCAGCGGCTCAACACCGCGCGCGACGGACTCGGGGCCATGGCCGCCGCCCAGTACCGGTCCGGTGGCCTCGACCCCGCCGTCCAGCTCGCCCTCACCTCGAACCCCGACCAGTACCTGGAGCGGGCCGAGCTCGCCGAGCGGGCCGGGGACCGGCAGGCGGCCGCCGTCAGCGCCGTCCGCCGCGAGCTCGCCGCCGTCCGGCAGCTGCGCGCCGAGTCGACCGGACACCTGGACGCGCTGCGCGAGCACGAGACGGAGCTGCGGCGGCAGAAGGCGGCCGTCCTCGGCAGGCTCCAGGCGGCACGGACCCTGCTCGCCCGGCTGACCGCGGAGGAACGCGCCCGGTACGAGGCCGCCGAGGCGGGCCGCGACGGCTCCGGCACCTCGGCCGGGAACGGCGGCACCGGAGGTACGGACACGTCGGCCGCCGCCCCCGTGCGCGCCGACCGCTCCTCGGGCGGCGACCGCGGGCCGGTGACCGCGCCGAACGGCCGGGCCGCCGAGGCCGTCTCCTTCGCCCGCGCCCAGCTCGGCAAGCCGTACGTGTGGGGGGCGACGGGCCCCTCGGCGTACGACTGCTCGGGCCTCACCCAGGCGGCCTGGCGCGCGGCCGGCGTCTCGCTGCCGCGCACCACGTACACCCAGATCAACGCGGGCCGGCGCGTCTCCCGCTCCCAGCTCGCGCCGGGCGACCTGATCTTCTTCTACTCGGGGATCAGCCACGTCGGGCTCTACATCGGCGGCGGCCAGATGATCCACGCCCCCCGCCCCGGCGCACCCGTCAGGGTCGCCCCCATCGACGAGATGCCCTTCGCGGGAGCGACCCGGGTGGGCTGATCAGACCAGGCGGCGAGCGGTGGCCCAGCGGGTCAGTTCATGCCGGTTGGACAGCTGGAGCTTGCGCAGCACCGCCGAGACGTGCGACTCGACCGTCTTCACCGAGATGTAGAGCTGCTTGGCGATCTCCTTGTACGCGTATCCGCGGGCGATCAGCCGCAGCACCTCCCGCTCCCGCTGGGTCAGCCGGTCCATGTCCTCGTCGACCGGCGGCGCGTCCGTCGACGCGAAGGCGTCCAGGACGAATCCGGCGAGCCGGGGCGAGAAGACGGCGTCGCCCTCCTGGACCCGGAAGATCGAGTCGACCAGGTCGGTACCGGTGATGGTCTTGGTGACATAGCCCCGGGCACCGCCCCGGATCACCCCGATGACGTCCTCGGCCGCGTCCGAGACGGACAGGGCGAGGAAGCGCACCGGGTCCTCCGCCGCGCTCATCAGGTTCGCGCAGCGCCGCAGCACCTCGACCCCGCCGCCGCCCGGAAGGTGCACGTCCAGCAGGACGACCTCGGGGCGGGTCGCCGTGATGACGGTGACGGCCTGGTCGACGTCGGCGGCCTCGCCGACCACCTCGACGCCGGTGACGTCGGTGCGCCCGATCTCGGCCTGGACTCCCGTACGGAACATCCGGTGGTCGTCGACGAGTACCACCCGCACCCGGCGCTCCGTGCCCGCCCCCGCCTCGGTTCCGGTCGCTTCCCCGGTCTCGTCGCTCATCCGTCCGCCCTCTCCATCTCAAGCTCCACTTCGGTGCCCCCGCCCGGCACGGACCGCAGCCGGGCCGTACCGCCGTTGCGCTGCATCCGGCCGATGATCGATTCTCGTACGCCCATCCTGTCCTCGGGAACCGCGTCCAGGTCGAATCCCGGCCCCCGGTCCCTGACCGAGACGAACACCGTGCGCCCCTCGACCTCCGCGTACACCTGCACGGCCCCTCCCTCGCCACCGTACTTCGCGGCGTTGACCATCGCCTCGCGCGCGGCCTGCATCTGCGCGACCAGTCCTTCGTCGAGCGGGCAGTCGCCGACGACGACCACCTCGATCGGGACCCCGTGCTTGTCCTCCACCTCGGCCGCCGCCTTCTTCACCGCCTCCGCGAGGGTCTCGGGCTCCTCGTCCCTGCCCGTGCCCTCGGGCTTGTAGAGCCAGTTCCGCAGCTCCCGCTCCTGGGCGCGGGCCAGCCGCCGGACCTCGCCCGCGTCCTCGGCGTTGCGCTGGATCAGCGTGAGGGTGTGCAGCACGGAGTCGTGGACGTGGGCCGCGACCTCGGCGCGCTCCTGGGCGCGGATGCGCATGGTCCGCTCCTCGGTGAGGTCCTGCGACATCCGGACCAGCCAGGGGCCGGAGAGCAGGGCTATGCCGGTGAGGACGGCGACGGCGGCGGTGAGGGCCGTGCCGAGCTGGGCGACCGAACCGCGGACCACCACGAAGACGGCGAGGCCGGTGCCGACCAGGGCGACGCCGACGAGGCCGCGGGCGAGCTGGAGGGCGCGCGTGCGGCGGCCGGGGTCGGTCCAGCTGGCCCGGCGGGCGTTGTCCGCCTGGCGCCAGACCAGGGCGACGCCGACGCCGACGAGGAGCAGGGGCCAGACGTACCGGCCGGACTCGCCGTCGACGCTGATGTTCGTGATGAGGAGCGCGGCGCCGATCGCGAGCACGAGGAGGGCGAAGAGCTGTCCCCGGTCGGGCTTGCGGAGTCTTCGGCGCCCGTCGGGGGTGGTCTCGAAGACGGGGCGCGGGGCGGTCCTGCCGCCGACGCCGAGCGGGACGACGATCCAGAAGGCCGCGTAGATCAGGAGACCGAGGCCGTCGAGGAAGCACATGACCACGAACGCCATGCGGACCCAGACGACCGGCAGCCCGAGGTGGCCGGCGAGGCCGCGCGTGACACCGCCGAGCCATCGCCCGTCGGCGCTCCGGTAGAGCCTGCGCACGGGCGGTTCGTCGGTCTCGGTGACACGAGCGGCTGCGGACATGCACCGATCGTCACACGTTCGGCCCGCCCCGGACATCAGGGTCGGCCCTGAGATCGCCCCTGGTACCGACTCGGGGGCTGCGGGGCGCCGAATATCAGGGTCGGGCCAGGGTCGGCCCCGGTGCCGCTCGGCGTCACGGGCCGTCACCATGGACGCATGACGAGTTCGACGCCTTCGCAGCACGAGGCCCCGCCGCCGGCGGAGGCCGTCTCCGCCCCTCCTCTGCGGCGCTCGCGCGGCAGCAAGGTCGTGGGCGGTGTCTGCGGCGGCCTCGGCCGGTACTTCGACCTGGACCCGGTGATCTTCCGGGTCGTCATCGGTGTCCTCTCGGTGCCGGGGGGCCTCGGGCTGATCTTCTACGGCTTCGCGTGGCTGCTCGTCCCGCTCGACGGCGAGGAGGAGAACGAGGGCCGCAGACTGCTGACCGGCCGTGTCTCCGGGAGCACGCTGGCCGCCATATTGATGGCGCTGGTGGGCTGCGGGGTCTTCCTGTCCATGCTGCACAGCGGGTCGATGCTGGGCTCCGCCCTCCTGGTGGCGTTCGCGCTGTCGTCGGCGGCGATCTGGTCGCGCCACCGGCAGGCCGGTGCCGGGGAGGCGGAGGGACGGGCGGACGCGGCGACCGCCTCCCGGCCGGTCGCCGAGGCACCGCCCGAGACCAAGGCCCCGCCGCTCGTCGAGTTCCCCTCGTGGTGGCGGGACCCGATCGTCAAGGACGGCTCGACGGGCAAGATCGCCATCGGCTACCTGTGGGGACCGCATGGCATCGTCGACCAGGACGGTCTGGTGGACGGCGAGGTGCCGAAGCCGGGCGGTCAGTGGAACGCCGGGCCCGCCGCGCCCGGCCGGCCGAAGCCCTCGATCCGGCGGAGTCCGTTCTCCATCGGCGGTCTCGTCTATCTCCTCGCCATGGTCGCGGCGGTCGTCGGCACCTCGCTGACCTGGGAGAGCGAGCCGCTGGGCACGAGCCTGCAGACCGGTCTGGTCGCCGCCCTGGCGGTGTTCGGCCTCGGTCTGGTCGTCAGCAGCTTCCTGGGCAGGACCGGGTTCGGCACGATCTTCCTCACCGTGGTCACGGCGGGCCTGCTCTCCCTGACCACGGCGGTGCCCGGACAGATCACCACGGAGTGGATCCGCGAGACGTGGAGACCGGCGTCGGTCGCCGCCGTGCAGCCGCGCTACGAGCTGGGGACCGGGGTGGGCACACTCGATCTGTCGACGCTCGCGGTCCCGGCGGGCAGCACCGTGTCGTCGGAGATCGAGGTGGGCGCCGGCCGGCTCGCGGTGATCGTCCCGAAGAACGCGGTCGTGAAGCTCCACGCCCAGGTGGGACTCGGCGATCTGCAGCTGCCGGGCGAGCCGGCGAACGACATCGACATCGCGCCGGACCGCGACGTGACGCGAACCCTGAACCCGCCGGCCGGGACCACCCCCGCGGGCACCCTCGACCTCTCTCTCGAGGTCGGCATCGGACAGGTGGAGGTCACCCGTGCTGCTTCATGAGTTCCGTCCCGGCAGGATGATCGCCGGCCTCACCGCCCTCGCCCTGGCCGGGCTCTACGCGGGCGACGCCACCGGGGCCTGGACGACCCCGTGGTACGTCGTGTTCCCGGTCCTCTTCGGCGGCCTGGGCACGGCCGGTCTCGTGACCTGGATCGTCTACCGCGTCCGTCGCCGCTCGGCGAGGAGCCGGTCGAGCGACAGCACCGACGCCCCGGCCAGCACCAGCGGCAGCCAGGCCATGAGATAGGCGAGGTCGTTGCCGAGGTAGTACGGGTTCACCTGCCAGCTCACGGTCAGCCAGAGGCTCAGGGAGATCAGGGCGCCGCCGAGCGCCGCCACGCGGGCGAAGAGTCCCACCAGGGTCCCGATCCCGACGGCGAGCTCCCCGAGGGCGATGGCGTAGCCGAAGCCGGCGGGGTTCTTGAGGGCGAGGTCGACCAGGGCGGGGATGGCCGAGCTGTCGCGGACGCCGGTCATCATCTCGCCGATGGACCCCGTGCCGGAGTCGGCGAAGAAGGCGGAGTCGGTGAGCTTGTCGAACGCGGCGTAGACGAAGGTGACGCCGAGGAAGATCCGGAGCGGGACGAGGGCGTAGCGGGAGCCGAGCGCCTTCCAGCGGTCGAGCCCGGCGGCGAAACCGGCGCGGCCCGCACCGCCCGTGTCGCCCGTGTCGCCCGTGCCCCGGGTGCCGTCCGGGCCGCTCGTACCGCCCGCGTCACCGGTGCCGCCGGCCGCGCCGTCCGCCCGGTCCGCGTGTCCCGTCATCGTCGGTCACCTCTCCTCGCCCCGCTCGACTGTTCGCGGAACGATTCTCCTCGCCCGGCCTGTGAAGGGATACGGGAAGGAGGGCCGGAGGGGTCAATCCACGACGTCGATCGTGACCCGGTTGGTCTCGACGCCCGCCGCCGTCACGACCGAGACCTCCACCCGGCCCGGTTCCACGTCCGCCGGCAGCGGGACGGTCAGGGCGGCGTCGGTGGGGTTGGCGAAGCCTCCCGGGACCGGGACCAGCGGCACATGGGCGTGGACCGGGCCGATACGGACGACCAGACGGGTCATCGGGTCGGGAGCGCCGGCTCCGGGCGGGACGAAACCACAGCCGCGGATCTCGATGTCGTCACCCGTGCGGATCGGGGCGTCGAGGTCGCCGGCCTCCCGGGACCTGACCACGGAGTGGATCGTGGGGCGGACGCCCTCGGTGCCCTTCGCGGCGAGGTGCCAGACGGCCGAGACTCCGACGAGGAGCACGAGGGCCCAGGGCACCCGGGGAAGCCCGGCCGGGTCGTGGGCCAGGGCGACGGCCGTCAGGACCAGGACGGAACCGGAGACGAGGACGTACTGGACGTCGGCGAGCGCGGCCCGGCCGCTGTCGTCGCAGAGCAGATCGGCGGCGCGCGGACGGTCGGCGCGGACCTTCTGGAGGCGGCGGGACGCGATCCCCGCCGCGACGACGAGCCGGGCGGTCACGGTGACGGCCGACACCAGGGCGAGGACGGTCAGCAGACCGGCGCCCCGGGCAAGACCGAAGGCACGCGTGCCCGGTGACAGGAAGGCCAGGAAGACCAGGGCGTAACCGAGGAGGAGGAGCCAGGCCGCGGCGACGGCGCGGGTGGTGGAGAGCCGGTTGTCCTCCCCGATCAGCGGGGCGATCAGTCCGCCGCGGGAGCGGTGGGTGTGGGCGGCGGCGCTGAGCAGGACGGCGAGGACCAGGGCGGTGCAGAGGCCGGCCGTCCGGGCGCCGGTCCAGCCGCCGTCCACGGCGGTGAGGGCCTGGCCGAGGAGCAGGACGACGACGGCGCCCCAGACCGCGGCGAGACCTCCGCGGCGTACCCGGTCGAACCAGGCCACGCCGGCCTCCCGGCCGCGCACGGCCACCGCGCGGGCGGACTGGGCGAGCTCGTCGGAGACCCACTGGCGGGCGGCGACCGGGGAGTGGGCGACGGCCGCGGGGACGCCGTGCCCGGCGGCGAGTTCGTCGCGCCGTGCGAGGAAGGCGGCGACGGCTCGCCGGTGGCCGGTCTGTCCGCAGTGGGCGCAGCCCGCGCAGGCCGTCGCGTGCTCGCCGTACTGTCTCGCCTCTTGAACGGCCACGGTGCTCACTTCCCGAGCTCACTTCACGACACGTACCGGTGCGTCCCGAAGGGTCAACCAGCCGTTGGTTCCAGGGAATTGTGTCGCACCGGCGGCTCTCGCACCTGCCGCGTGCGCCCCGCCGGAGGGTGATTGCCGCGCCATCGCATTGACGTACAGAAGGGTGAAGCGATGGTGTTACGACAGGAGTTCGGGCTCCGTGCGGCTGATCCTGCGCCAGAGGGGCTGGTAGTTGATCCAGGCGACGAGGTCGCTGCCGAGCTGCTCCCGGGTGGCGACGGCCTCGCGGTGGTCGATCAGGACCGGTTTCCCGGCCGCCCGAGCGGTCAGCTGCACCTGGGCGCAGCGCTCCAGGGCGATGAACCACCAGGCGGCCGCGTCGACGGAGGTGCCGACGGTGAGCAGCCCGTGGTTGCGGAGCACGATCGCCTTGAACGTGCCGAGCGCGAGGGCGATCCGGCGCCCCTCCTCGGGGTCCACCGTGACGCCGGTGTAGGCGTCGTAGAGGGCGTGGTCCTGGTAGAAGGCGCAGGCCTCCTGGGTGATCGGGTCGAGGAGTTCGCCGAGCGAGGCGAGGGCCCGGCCGTGGAGGGAGTGGGTGTGGGCGACGGCCACGGCGTCGGGCCGGGCCCGGTGGACCTGGGCATGGACGGTGAACGCGGCCTGGTTGACGTGCTGCCCGCCCCGTACGACCTGCCCGTCGCCGTTGACCAGGATGAGGTCGCTCGCGGCGATCTCATCGAACGGCGCCCCGAAGGGGTTCACCCAGTAGCAGTCGCGGAGTTCGGGGTCGCGGGCGCTGATGTGGCCCGAGACGCCCTCCTCGTAACCGAGCCGCCCGAAGACCCGGAGCGCGCCGGCGAGCCGCTGTTTGCGGTGGATGCGTTCCTCCTCGGCCGTCGCGTGGACGGGCGGCATGGCGAAGTGGAGCCGGTCGACGGGAACGGGGTCGGGTATCACGCTCATGCGCCGGAAGGTAATGCCCGGCCGGTCAAGTCACCAGAGTCCGGACGCCACGGAAAGACGCACGCGTGAGGGGTCGGGCACGACGAAGCCGCCGCCCCGCGTGACGGACGCGGGGACGGCGGCTTCGGTCTGCTCAGCGGGCGGGAGCGACTACTCCCACTCGATGGTGCCCGGGGGCTTGCTGGTGACGTCGAGGACGACCCGGTTGACGTCCGCGACCTCGTTGGTGATGCGGGTGGAGATCTTGGCGAGCACGTCGTACGGCAGGCGCGACCAGTCGGCCGTCATGGCGTCTTCGGAGGAGACGGGACGCAGCACGATCGGGTGACCGTAGGTGCGGCCGTCGCCCTGAACGCCCACGGAGCGGACGTCGGCGAGCAGGACGACCGGGCACTGCCAGATCTCGCGGTCGAGACCGGCCGCGGTGAGCTCCTCGCGGGCGATGGCGTCCGCCTCGCGCAGCAGGTCCAGGCGCTCCTTGGTGACCTCGCCGACGATGCGGATGCCGAGGCCGGGGCCGGGGAACGGCTGGCGCTGGACGATCTCCTCGGGCAGGCCGAGCTCCTGGCCGACCATGCGGACCTCGTCCTTGAAGAGCTGGCGCAGCGGCTCGACGAGCTCGAACTCCAGGTCCTCGGGGAGGCCGCCCACGTTGTGGTGGGACTTGATGTTGGCGGTGCCGGTGCCGCCGCCGGACTCGACGATGTCCGGGTAGAGCGTGCCCTGGACGAGGAACGCGACGTCCTCGCCGGTGCCCGCCGACTCGGCGACGATCTCGGCCTGCGCCTGCTCGAAGACCCGGATGAACTCGCGGCCGATGATCTTCCGCTTGGTCTCGGGGTCGGAGACGCCGGCGAGGGCGGTGAGGAACCGCTCCTGCGCGTCGACGACCTTGAGGTTGACGCCGGTGGAGGCGACGAAGTCCTTCTCGACCTGCTCGGTCTCGCCCTTGCGCATGAGGCCGTGGTCGACGTACACGCAGGTGAGCTGCGAGCCGATGGCCTTCTGCACGAGCGCGGCGGCCACGGCGGAGTCGACGCCGCCGGAGAGGCCGCAGACGGCGCGCTTGGTGCCGACCTGGGCGCGGATGGCCGCGACCTGCTCCTCGATGACGTTGCCCGTGGTCCAGCTGGGCTCGATGCCGGCGCCGCGGTAGAGGAAGTGCTCCAGGATCTGCTGGCCGTGCGTGGAGTGCAGCACCTCGGGGTGGTACTGGACGCCGTAGAGCTTCTTCTCGTCGTTCTCGAAGGCGGCGACCGGCACGACGTCCGTGGACGCGGTGACGGCGAAGCCCTCGGGGGCGGCGGAGCAGGCGTCGCCGTGCGACATCCACACGGACTGCTCGACCGGGGTGCCCTCGAAGAGGGTGGAGCCGGCCTTGGAGACGTGCAGCGGGGTCCGGCCGTACTCGCGGGCACCGGTGTTGTCGACGGTGCCACCGAGGGTCGTCGCCATCAGCTGGAAGCCGTAGCACATACCGAAGACGGGGACGCCCGCCTCGAAGATCGCACGGTCGAGGCGCGGGGCGCTCTCGGCGTACACGGAGGACGGGCCGCCGGAGAGGATGATCGCCTTCGGGTTCTTGGCCAGCATCTCGGCCACCGGCATGGTGGACGGGACGATCTCGCTGTAGACCCGGGCCTCACGGACACGGCGGGCGATGAGCTGGGCGTACTGGGCGCCGAAGTCGACAACGAGGACTACGTCCGGGTTGGTGACGTCGGGCGCGGCAGCGGGGGTCGCTGATGACACTACGGCGGCCTTCCGGCGGTAGGAGGAGGGTCCCCCGAAGGGGGGTGCTATTTGTCGATTCTACCGGCGCGCCGGTGGCGCTTTTCGTCTCACCATCCGAACCCGGGTTGGCTCCGGTCCGTCGCCGGGGTCCATACTGCTGCCATGCGCGAGCTCACGACCTTCGTCTTTACCTATGGCAACCGGCCCACCGGCTGCCATGGTCGTGCTGCTTGAGCAACTGACAAGCGACTTCCCAGGCGCCCCGGGCTGACAGCCCGGGGCGTCTGTCGTTCCCGGGCCGGTCCGCCCCGGGGCATCCGACACCCCAGGAGCCCCGCCATGACGACGACCACCGCCACCCCCGAGAAGACCGGCGCCCGCACCGACGAGGCGGCGACGCTGATCGGCGACGCCCGTGAGCGCATCGACGCGCTCGACGACCGGATCATCGGTCTCATCCAGGAACGGATGGCCGTCTCGGCCGTCATCCAGGAGGCACGGATCTCCTCCGGCGGCCGCCGGGTGAACCTGACCCGCGAGATGGAGGTCCTCGGTCACTACCGGGACGCCCTCGGCAAGCCGGGCACGGCGCTGGCGATGACGATGCTGGAGCTGTGCCGCGGCCGCGTCTGAGCGGGCGCCCACGTGTACGCGGGCATCTCCGCGGCCGAGCGTGCGCCCGCGTCGCCGGGCGCATCCCCCACAGCTGAGCGTGCGCTCGCGTATCCGGGTGCGTCCCCGGATCTGAGTTCGGACCCGCTCTCACCCGTACGGCGCGTGACCGGCTCCGGCCCGGCTTCGTTGGTCCGGGTGTCCGTGCCAGCCAGGGGCGGGCCGTAAGAAACCACGCGTGGCTTCGCTGGGGCGTGTGGCGTACCTCCGGTACGTCGTGGGACCTCGCACCAGCGCTTGTGACCGGACAGCAGGGGACAGCAGCCCGGTCACCCAGAAGGAGCGGTCGGCCCCGGGGACGCTCGGGGCCGGCCGCAACCGGCTCTTCCGGTCGCGGCCCCCGCGACCGCCAGCACAGTGCGAACCCCTCGGAACCCTCTCCCACGCGGCGCAACCCCCCGGCGCCGCCCCGCTCGGCACCGCCGCTGCCCTGACACCGGTGCCGACCCCAAGGGCCCCGTGCCGCGACCGGAATCGCGCCACGGGGCCCTTGTCCGCGTACACCTCTCCGACGTGACGCGCGTCACACGAAGATCCTGTGCAACCGCTACAACCTTCCCCACGGGTCGCGGGTCATCTATGCAGCAACACCAAAGCTGGTAGGGGCGCTGCACTCGGAGGGGGGTGCAGCGCCCCTTACCTGTGTCGGTCGCGGGTGCCGGCCGTCGGTTCAGGACGTCTTCGGCGGGACCACCGGCATCCCCAGGAACGGCAGTCGCAGCGCGCCGAAGGCGTCGGCCGGCACCGCGGGGGCCTTGGGCTCGATCGCCGCGATCCGTACGTACGACTCGCCCTGCCGCGGCCGCGGGTCCTCCTCGCCCTTGTTGGGCCAGAACGACATCGCCCGCTCCGCCTGCGCGGTGATCGTCAGCGACGGGTTCACGCCGAGGTTCGCGGAGACGGCCGCGCCGTCGACGACGGAGATCCCCGGATGCCCGAAGAGCCGGTGGTACGGGTCGATGACACCGGACTCGGCGTCCGCGCCGATCGGGCAGCCGCCCAGGAAGTGGGCGGTCAGCGGGGTGCCCATCAGCTCGCCGACGTTGGAGCCGGCGAAGCCGTTGATCTCCTCGGCGAGGAGGGATGCGGCCTTGGTCGCCGCCTCGATCTGCGTCGGGTTGGGGGCCCCGTGCCCCTGGCGGGCGGTGAGCAGGCCCTTTCCGATGCCGCCCGGCTTGCGGTAGGTGGTCAGCGAGTTGTCCAGGGACTGCATGACGAGGCCGATGATGGTCCGCTCCGACCAGCGCCGGTTGGACAGCGAGCGGGCCGTGAGCGCGGGGTGCTTGACGATCTCTAGCAGCCACCTGCGGACCCGGTGCGCGCCGTAGGGCACCTGGAGGATCGTCAGCGCGCCCATCGAGTTGGAGCCCTTGCCGTACCGGACGGGCTCGATGTGGGTGTTCTCGTCGGGGTGGATCGAGGAGGTGATGGCGACGCCGCGGGTGAAGTCGGCCCTCTCCTTGCCGTGCTTCTTCCGGTACCGCCGGTCGGTGGTCTGCGAGCCGACGAGGCCCTCGGAGTTGGTACGGGTCAGCTCGCCGAGCCGGGCCGAGATCCGGGGCAGCAGGCCGGTGTCCTTCATCCGGTGCAGCAGGGTCTGGGTGCCGTACGTGCCGGCGGCGATGACGACCTTGCGGGCCGTGAAGGTACGGCCCTTGCCCTTCCGCCGGTTGTCGGAGGGGAGGGTCTTGACGGCGTAGCCGCCCCGCGAGTCCTCGGTGACCGCGACGACCGAGGTCATGGGGTGGACGACAGCGCCCGCCTTCTCGGCGAGGTGGAGGTAGTTCTCGTTGAGGGTGTTCTTGGCGCCGTGCCGGCAGCCGGTCATGCACTCGCCGCACTCGGTGCAGGCCTTGCGGGAGGGTCCGGCGCCGCCGAAGAACGGGTCGGCCACCTCGCCGCCCGGCTTCGCCTTCGCCGTCCCGTCGCCGTCCTGCCCGTCCCCGAAGAACACCCCGACGGGCGCCATGTGGAAGGTGTCGCCGATGCCCATGCTCTGCGCGGTCGCCTTGAGGTGGACGTCCGACGGGGTCATGGTCGGGTTGATCCGGACGCCGAGCATCCTCTTGGCCTGGTCGTAGTAGGGGCTCAGCTCCTCGCGCCAGTCCGTGATGTCCTTCCACTGCGGGTCGTCGAAGAACGGCGCGAGCGGCTCGTAGAGGGTATTGGCGTAGTTCAGGGAGCCGCCGCCGACACCGGCGCCCGCGAGCACCATCACGTTGCCGAGCAGGTGGATCCGCTGGATGCCGTAGAGGCCCAGGGCAGGGGCCCACAGGAAGTTCTTCACGTCCCAGGAGTTCTTCGGCAGGGTCTCGCGGGTGAAGCGGCGCCCGGCCTCCAGGACACCGACCCGGTAGCCCTTCTCGGTGAGGCGGAGCGCGGTGACCGAGCCGCCGAAGCCGGAGCCGACGACGAGGACGTCGTAGTCGTACGCCCCGTCCTCCGCCTGCTCCTGATTTTGGGTAGGGGGTACCGCGGTCATGGCTCTCCTCGTACGAAAAGGGGACAGTCGGGATGGGGAGGCGGAGCGCCGGCTCAGCGCAGGCGCAGGGCCTTCATCGCCTTCAGGGACACGCTCATGAACGCGGCGTACTTCTCGTCGTCCATCCCGAAGGAGGGCGCGAGCGGGATCAGCCGCTGCTGGGCGACGGTCTGGGCCTCGGTGTACTTGAGGATGCCCTCGGAGCCGTGGCGCCGGCCGAGCCCGGAGTCCTTCATGCCGCCCATCGGGGACTGCACGCTGCCGTAGGCGGGGGCGTACCCCTCGTTGATGTTGACGGTGCCGGTGCGCAGCCGGGCCGCGACCGCGTGACCGCGGCGCGAGTCCTTCGTCCAGACGGAGGAGTTCAGACCGTACGGGGTGGCGTTGGCGAGGTCGACGACCTCGTCCTCGTCGCGGAAGCGGTAGACCGAGACGACCGGGCCGAAGGTCTCCTCGCCGCAGACGGCCATCGGGGCCTCCACGCCGTCGAGGATGGTCGGCTCGAAGAAGAGGGGGCCGATGTCGGGGCGGGCGACGCCGCCGGCGACGAGCGTGGCGCCCTTGGCGACGGCCTCCTCGACGTGCTTCGTGACGGTCTCCAGCTGGCGGTCGCCGACGAGCGAGCCCATGTCGGCGCCGTACGCGAGGGAGTTGCCGAGCCGCATGGCCTTGGTGCGGGCGGCGAAGCGGTCCAGGAAGACATCGGCGATCGACTCGTGCACGTAGAGGCGCTCGATGGAGATGCAGAGCTGGCCGGCGGAGGAGAAGCAGGCGCGGACGGCTCCGGCGGCGGCCTTCTCGATGTCGGCGTCCTTCAGGACGAGCATCGCGTTCTTGCCGCCGAGTTCGAGGGAGACGCCGACGAGCCGGGCGGCGGCGCCCTGGGCGACCTCGCGGCCGGTGCGGGTGGAGCCGGTGAAGGAGACGTAGTCGGCGTGCTTGACGACCTCGGGGCCGACGACCGGGCCGTCGCCGAGGACGACCTGGAAGACCTCGGCGGGCAGCCCGGCCTCAATGAGCAGGTCACGGGCCCACAGAGCGGTGAGCGCGGTCTCCGTGTCGGGCTTCATGACGACGGCGTTGCCCGAGACGAAGGCGGGGAGCGCGTCGCCGACGGAGAGTTCGAGCGGGTAGTTCCAGGGGGCGATCTGGCCGACGACGCCGCGCGGCTGGCGCAGCTCGGTGACCTTGGTGAGGGTCGGCACGACGCCGGTGTGACGGCGGGGCTTCAGATAGGAGGAGGCCTTGCGGCCGTAGTGGCGGGCGGCGACGGCGACCGCCTGCACCTCCTCGTGGGCGTGCAGGCGCGCCTTGCCCGTCTCCAGCTGGATGAGGTCGAGGACCTCGGACTGGCGCTGGAGGACGAGGTCGTGGAAGCGCAGGAGGACGGCGGCACGGGCCCTGACCGGGGTGGCGGCCCAGGCGGCCTGGGCCGCACGCGCGCGCGTGAAGGCCTCGGCGACGTCCTCGGGGGTGGACTCGGGCAGGTCCGCCAGCTTCGCTCCGGTGAACGGCGTGTGGTTGGCGGTCCGGCCGGAGCCGACGACACCGCGCGTGAGCCTGGCGACCACCTCGGGCGTCACGACGTCGGCGGCCGTACGCGCGCCGGCCGGCGCGGGCGCGACCGGATTGGTCGCCCCGGCGGGCGCGGCTGCTCCGGCCTGCGCGGCGGGAGCGTCGGGAACCGAGGGGGCGGCGGGGGCCTGCGAGTCCGTCATGGGCCCGAGCGTAGGCGCCGTTCCGCCCTTTGGGTACCCGTCGGTAACGCGTTTTCACCGGCTGCTCACATCGCGCCAGCGATCACTGGCACATAAGCCCTGATCAGGGGCTTACGGCCGCGAGGAGGCCCGTGCCGGAGATTCCCACCGGGTTCAGTCGCCCGGGGCGCGCCAGTGCTGAAGGACGATGTCGAACTGCTCGCGGGTGGTCTCCCAGCTCTCCTCCGGAGACGACATGTAGATCGCGTACTCCGTGCCGTCGTCGGCGTAGTACATGAGGTCGATCGCGTGCCGCGGACCGGGGAAGTCCCGCTTCTCCATCCAGGTGAACTCCCACAGGCTGGAGCGGACCTGGTCGCGGTAGGTGGTCTGGCCGAGCTTGACCCGGGTGTAGTCCATCCGCTTCGCGACGATGCGCTCCAGGTCGAGCGCGTGCATGTACGGGTTCTCGAAGTCCGGGCTGGAGTCGATGTTGATCCGGATGCGGTGGTTGCCGTTGTCCGGGGTGTAGTCGATGTTGTCGCCCTCCGTCTGCCGCTTCCAGCCCTTCGGCACGACGAGGCTGAAGCCCTCACGGTCCACGACCCGGTGCCAGCCGTCCGGGATGTCGCTCCCGGTGCCCTGGGTGGCGGTGGCGATGGGGGTGGTGGGGGCGGGGCCCGTGGCCGTGGTCTGCCCGCCGTCGCCGCGGCCGCCGCCCGCGTAGTTCATGGCGGCGAAGACGGCGCCGCCCGCGACGAGGCCGGCGAGCAGCGCGGCCAGGACGGCGGTATGCCAGCTCCGGCCGCGGCCCGAGCCGGAGCCCGAGCCGGAGGCGGCGGGACCGGCGGACGGCGGCACGACGGTGGGCGGGGAGGACTGCCCCTGGGATCCGTGAGATCCCTGGGGCGACTGGGACTGCTGAGAGGGCTGGACTGAGCGGGCCTGCTGGTGGGGTGACTGGGCCGGGTGGGGCCATGGAGCCATACCGGACGGGGTCGTGGCCCGAGCCGTGCCCGTCGGCCCCGGGCCGTCGGACTCCTCCCCCAGCGTCACGAGGTCGTGGCCCGACACGGAACCGTCCCCGGTCGGGTCCAGGTCCTCCCGCGCCACCCGCTGGGTCGGTACGTACGCCTGCGCCGCAGCCGGCGTACGCCCCTCCATCGCGTCGAGCAGCATCCGCCCGGCCTCGTCCGCCAGCGGACGCTGCGCCGGGTCCTTGCGCAGCAGCGCCACGATGACGGGGGCCAGCGGCCCCGCCTTCTCCGGGTACGGCGGCTCCTCGGCCACCACGGCCTGCATGGTGCTGATCGGTGAGGTGCGGCGGAACGGCGAGGCGCCCTCCACCGCCGTGTACAGGGTGGCGCCGAGCGACCAGAGGTCGGAGGCGGGACCGGGGTCGCCGCCCCGCACCCGCTCGGGGGCCAGATAGTCGATGGAGCCGACGAGTTCACCCGTCCGGGTGATCGTCGCGTCGCCCTCGATCGCCGCGATCCCGAAGTCGGTGATCAGGACGCTCCCGTCACGGGCGAGCAGGACGTTGCCCGGCTTGACGTCCCGGTGCAGCACTCCGGCCGCGTGCGCGGCGCGCAGCGCGCCGAGGACGTGCAGACCGATCCTGGCCGCCTCGTGCGGGTCGATCGTGCCCTTCTCCTTGGCGGCGTCGGCGAGCGAGGGCCCGTCGACGTACTGCATCACGATCCACGGCCGGTCGTCGTGCTCCAGGACGTCGTGGACGGTCACCACACCCGGGTGCGTGATCCGTGCGGCGGCCCGCGCCTCCTTCTGCGTACGGGCGTGCAGCACGAGGCGGTCGGCCTCCGCCACGAACCGGCCGGCCGTCAACTCCTTCACCGCCACGACGCGGTGCAGCACCTCGTCGTGTGCGCGCCAGACCTTGCCCATGCCGCCGCGTCCGATGGACTCGCCCAGCCGGTAGCGACCGGCGAGCAGCAGCCCCGTGCCTGTGCTCTGAGAATGTTCCACTTGCCCCCGCCCGTTCCTTCGGATGCCAGGTTACGGAGGGGGGTACGGGTGGCGGAACCTCGGGGCTGTCATAGGAACAGCACTGTGACCGGGGGCCGATGGGCATTCCGGGCACCCCCTCCCGACCCGGTCCCGCTCAGCGGCGCGGACGGAACGCCTTCGTGGCCTCGTCGAAGATCTCGGAGACCTTCTTGCCCTGCTCTTCCGGGCCGATGACCTGCACGATGTGGTACCGGCCTCCGTCGATCAGGGCGAGGTTGCGGACGAACACCTGACGGCCCGTGCTGTCCAGCCACCAGTAACTTCCCGTGGCCGTCGCGGTCGTACCGATGTCGACCCGACGTGTGTCGTCCGACCGCGACCAGCTCGATCCGCGGAACGGCTCCAGTTCGCGTTCCCTGGAGTTCTGGTACTCCAGCGGGTCGGAGCCGTTGTCGGCGACGCTGTCGCGGCCGGGGACGACGATCATCGTGAAGTCACCGCTGGTGTAGCGCACTTGCCCGGCGTCGTTGATCGGGCTGCGCCGCCACCCGTTCGGCACTCCGATCCGGAACCCCTCGGGGTCCTGCCGCAGCGTGTACCCGGCGGCGAGTGCCGGAGCCGAGGGGTCCGCGGCGGGCGGGGTGGTGCGCGGGGTGGCCGTCGGTTCGCCGGTCGGCTGGGCCGTGGTCGGCGCCTTCGTCGCGGGCGGAGGGCTCGCGGGTGCGGTCGTGCGCGGGGCCTGGCCGGCCGTGGGAGTGGTCGGCGCGGTGGGCTCCTCCCCGTCGCCGGGCAGGAAGAGGACGGCGTACGCGACGGCTCCGCCGAGCAGCAGGAAGACAAGGACCAGGAGGGTACGCCCGAGAGACTGCGGGGAACCCGGGGGCCGCGAGGACGACGGGCGGCCGCCGCGGGGCGCCTTGGCCGTTCGGGGGGCGCGGGGCGCTCTGGACGCGCGCTGGGGGATCTCCTCGTGGAACGACTCCTGGAAGTCCTCCCGGTACTCCTCGCGGAACTCCTCCCGGACATCCCCCCGCGCGGGGGCGGACCCGTACGCGCGCGTGTGGAGGTCGTCGTGACGGGCGTGCGCCTGGGCCGGAGGGCGCGGGTCCTTGCCCCGCTTGTGGCGGTGGCGGCCCGCTCCGGCTCCCCCGCGCCGACGGCGTACGAGCTCGCCGCGCCGGCGCACGATCGGCAGCCGCTTCTCGTCGAAGGACGGCAGGGGTACGACTCCGACACCTGCCTCCGGCTCCGGAGCCGAGCGCACCAGGGAGCGCAGCCAGCCGCGCAGCTCCTCGAAGTCGGGCCGCTCGGTGGGGTCCTGGCGCAGCAGGGACTCCACGACCGGGCGCAACGGGCCGCACTCTTCGGCGAATGCGGGCGGCTCGGCGCAGACCAGCTGGACGAGTTCGGCGGCGCTGTCCTCGGGGTAGGGGGCGTGCCCCTGGACGGCCCGGTAGAGGAGCGCGCCGAGCGCCCACAGGTCGGTGGCGGGGCCGATCGGCGGGGCGAGGCGCCAGTTCTCGTGGACGGGACCGGCCTGTTCGGGTGCCCAGCGCTCGGTGACGGCGCCGACGACCGCGATCCGGGTCTGCCGGGCCCGCTCGGCGGCGAGCCGGGTGGTGGGGCCGCGGTCCGCCCTGGCCTGGGCCGGGATGCCGGCCGGCTCCAGGGCCTCCTCCCGCGCACCGGCGGGGACCGGGAGGCGTGCGGGGTCCGGGGTCGCGGCCGTGTAGCCGGCGGGCAGGGCCGGACGGCCCGAACCGGGCAGCACGGGGCCGCGGCCGGGACCCGAACCGCCACCGGCCGGGATCGGCGGGGAGCCGTCCCGCGAGGCGTGCGGGCCGTCGCTCCAGTTGCCGGCCAGCATCACGCGCGGCGGCGGACCCGCCTGCGGACCCGCGCCGTACGGCTCGTCGCCGTCGTCGCCGTCGTCCTCGTCGTCCTCGTCGTCCGCCACCCGCGCCCACCACTGCGGCTCCGGCGCACCCGCCGCCTGCGCGGTCGGCGCCGGGGGCGGTTCGGGCGGGTCCGCCGGCGCGGGGCGCTGCGCGGGCAGGGCCCCGGTCTCGCCGAGCTTGGCGGCGGCGCGGGCACCGGCCCGGTAGGCGGCGATGGCCCCGGCGCGGGCGGCCCGTACGTCGGCCGTGGGCGGGACGGGCGCGGGCTGCGTCTCGGCGGCGGGCGCCGGGGGCAGCGCCCGGCCGTAGGGGTCGGTGCCGTAGCCGCCGGGGGCGGTGCCGTAGGGGGAGGCGGATGCGGATTCGCCTTCGTCCTGGCCGGCTTGAGGCGCGTACGGGTCGTACGGGTCGGGTTCCTGGACGTACGGACCCGGTTCGGGGTCGTACGGGTCGGATTCCTGGACGTACGGACCCGGTTCGGGGTCGTACGGGTCGGATTCCTGGACGTACGGCACGGGTGCGGGGTCGTACGGGTCGGATTCCTGGACGTACGGCACGGGTGCGGGGTCGTACGCCTCGACGCCGTGGCCGTACCCGTACCCGTGCCCGTATCCGCGGTCCAGACCACGCTGCTCTTCCGTGTCCTCGGCCGTCTCGTCGAGCAGCTCGTCGACCGGTTCCTCGGCGGGATCCTCGGCCGGCTTCTCGAACTCGTCCGTGGTCCCGTACGGAACGTGCCCGTCGTTCTCCTCGTAGACCTCCGCCTCGTACAGCTCGGAGCCGTACTCCTCCGCGGCGTACTCCTCCGCGCCGTATTCCTCGGTGCCGGCCCCCCCGTCCCCGTACTCCTCCACCGGCGCCTGCCACGCCGTCGTGTCCGGATCCGGCTCCGGTACCGGCGCGTACCCGCAGAGCGCCTCCTCCGCGGCGCCCACCGCGAGGCCCGTGAGGACCACCCGTCCGTCGTCGCAGACGAGCACGGTCCGGGCCGTGATGTTCCGGTGCACCCACCCGTGGGCGTGGAGCGCGCGCAGCGCGGTGAGGACGTCGGCGCCGATCTCGGCCGCGCGGTAGGGGTTGAGCGGCCGCTCGGCGAGGAGCGCGGCCAGCGGCCGGGCCGCGATGCGTTCGCTCACTATCCAGAGCGAACCGGCCTCCGCGAAGACGTCGAAGACCTGGTCGAGCAGGGGATGGTCGGGGATCTGGGCGGCGGCCTGGGCCGCCTCGATCGCCCGGCGGACGACGGGCTCGGCCGGGCGGCGGGTCGCCCGGCCGACGGCGCCGTGGGGACCGGTCGGGCCGCCCTCGCCGTCGAGCACCTCGGCGTCGACGAACTCCGGCAGCGGCACCTGGCGGACCAGGACCTCCTGCCCGCTGAACGTGTCGAAGGCGCGCGTCTCGGCCGGGTCGTACGCGTCCGTGTCCGCGTCCGCCGGCGGCAGCGGCAGGCGGTAGCGGTCCGCGAGCACCCTTCCCGCGTAGTCGTCCACGACGCCTCCCCACGCGCGCACGCTGTCCCTCGTGGACCCGCGGACCCCTCGGGATCGGGCGGGATCACGCGAGTCCGACAATTCCGGTCCGGCACCGTGCAGTTATCGGCTCTGTTCGACTGCGTACGGTCCTCGAACTCTCACGATACGTGCCGCTGGTCAGTCCTTGGGGCTGAACGTGGCGAACGCCGTCTCGCGCAGCGTCTTGCACTCCGCGCCGTTCCACTCCTCCGCCTTGCAGCTGACCATGATGGAGTAGCCGTGCTTGGCGTCGACCTTGAAGCCGCGGTTGAGCACATGGACGCGCATGCCCTGCTGGGTGCGCTCGAACTCCCAGTCCGCGACGGTCGGGTAGCCCTTGTAGGAGACCGTCCGGATACCGAAGTGCTTGTAGTTCTTGCTGGTGGCGGCCACACCGATCTTGCCGAGCTCCCAGGCGGCCGCCGCGTCGTCCTTCGGGCTGGAGTTGAAGTCGACCTGGATGCGCGGGAAGCCGCCGCTCTCGCTGAATATCCCGCCACCGCTGTAGCCCGGTATCGAACGGAGCTTGAACGTGGCGGGCATCGCCATGGAGAAGTGGAAACGGTCGTTGGTGACGAGGGTGTAGCCCGCGGGCAGCTGCGCGCCCGTGCCGCCGCCGGGCTTGCCGGTCGGCGTGGTGCCGGTGCCGTTCGACCCGCCGGACCCGTCCGTGGCACCCGTGGAGCCCGTCGTGCCGTTGCCGCCCGTCGACCCGTTCGAGCCGGTGTCGCCGGGCTGCGCGCCGCCCTGCTGGCCGGCGCCGCCGGGCGACTGGCCCTTGCCGCTGTCCGATCCACCGGAGGCGCTGGAGCCGTCACCGCCGGCGGAGGCGCCGGCGGAGGCCGTGGTGCCCCCGCTGTCCTTGCCCTGGTTGCCCTCGTCGCCGCCCTTGAGGGAGACCGCGAGGATCGTCCCGAGCAGGGCGAGCACGGCGACCGCGGCGATGATCACCAGCGTGCGGCGGGGTACGACGTCGGTCAGCGACGCACGGGCGGGAGTCGGTCTGCCACCGGCCTGCCGCGTCGCGGAGGCGGCCCCCGTCGCCGTCCTTGCGGTCGGCGCCGTCGGCTCGGCCTTCACGGAGGCAGCCGCGTTCCGTACGGACTTCAGCGCACCCCGCATCCGGTCGGCGGAGGTGTCGGGCGCCTTGCCCCGGTCGGCCGTCGGGGCGACCGGAGGCTGGTCGGGGCGCGGCGGCAGCGGTACGACCCTGGTGACCTCGGGGGAGACCGGGGGCGCCGGTTCGGGCGCGTCGAGCACGGCGCGGAGCAGGACCCGCGCGCGGGCGTCGTCGAGCCGCTGGGCCGGGTCCTTGGCGAGGAGGCCGTAGATGACCTTCTCCAGCTCGGGTCCCGCGTTCTTCGGCGGATCGACGGGCTCGGTCATCACCGCCGTGAGGGTGGCGATGGCGGAACCCTTGTCGTACGGCGGGCTGCCCTCGACCGCCGCGTAGATGAGTCCGCCGAGCGACCACATGTCGGCGGCGGGGCCGGGCTTGTGGCCGCGGGCGCGCTCGGGCGAGATGTACGAGGGGGCGCCGACGAGCATGCCGGTGGAGGTGATCGAGGGGTCGCCCTCGACCTGGGCGATGCCGAAGTCGGTGAGGACGACCCGGCCGTCCTCGGCGATCAGCACGTTGGACGGCTTCACGTCGCGGTGCAGGATGCCCTCGCGGTGCGCCGAGCGCAGCACGTCGAGGATGGCGAGGCCGACCTCGGCGGCGCGCCGGGGGGTGAGCGTGCCGTCCTCGCGGACGGCGTCCGCGAGGGACTTGCCCTCGATGAGCTCCATGACGATCCACGGACGGTCGTCCTCGTCGACGACGTCGTAGACGGTCACGGCGCCGTTGTTGCGGATCCGGGCGATGGCCTTCGCCTCGCGCAGCGTCCGGGTGATGAGCCGGCGCTTCTCGTCGTCGTCGATGCTGGTGGGGAAGCGGAGTTCCTTGACGGCGACGGTACGGCCGAGGGTCTCGTCGACGGCACGCCACACGGTGCCCATGCCGCCGCGGCCGAGGACCCCGCCGAGTCGGTAGCGGCCGGCGAGGAGCCGGCCCTCGTTGACCGGGGCCTTGCGCCCCCTGTCGCCACCGGTGCCGCGCGCCGAAGCACGCGCCGGGGGACGGTCGCTCTCGCCGTCGCCGTCGCCCGCGCCGAACCCGGCCCGCCCGGTCGACGGCTCGGTCCCCCGCAGCCGCCCGCCGGACGCGCCCTGAACGTCCTTCACGTCCGGACCGCCCGGGGCGTCCTGAACGTCCTTCACGTCCCCGTCGGCCGAGCCCTTCACGTCTCCGGCACCCGAGTCCTTCGCGCCCGTCGACTCCACCGGACCCGCCGGTTCCGTGGACCTCCCGGGCTTCACCAGGTCCGCCGGAACCGCGGAGTCCGCGGGCGCCACGGAGGACGTCGCCGGTGCCCCGGCTTCCTCCGCACCCCGCTCGACCTGCGCGTTCTTCGCGTGCTGTGTGTCCTTCGCGTCGTCCCGCTCCGGCTCACGCGCGGCCGGGACCACTCCTCGGTCGCCGTCGGTCGCGGCCCCCGCGGCGGCGTCCCGCCCGGGGTCCTTCGCCGTGTCCCGCGACTGCTCCGCCTCCGACATGCGTCCCCTCTGCGATCCCTGATCTTCGCCGCGTCTGCCGCTTCCCGCGCGATGCGGTAACCCGCCCTGGAAGAGAGGCCATTGTCCCTCACCTCAGGACGGGTGGCGCCCCCGGGTCCGTACTCCGGGATGACGACGCCCCCGCACACCCTCCAGGTTCCCACCCGCCGCGGGCGAGCCGGTCGTTCCTCCCCGGGCACGCGGGGCGCCCGCGCGTCCCGGACGTCCCGTCAGATCGGCACGATGTCCGGCGCCCCGAGCCGGGCGGCGTCCGCCGTCAGGTCGTCGGGCTGCCGCTGCGACTCCCGCTCTGCCTCGACCCGCTTCTCGTAGTGCTCGATCTCCTTCTCGATCTGGTGCGCGTCCCAGCCGAGGACCGGCGCCATCAGTTCCGCGCACTCGCGGGCGCTGAGCGTGCCCCGGTCGAAGGTCTCGATGGAGATTCTGGTGCGCCGGGTGAGGACGTCGTCGAGATGCCGGGCGCCCTCGTGGGAGGCGGCGTAGACGATCTCGGCGCGCAGGTAGTCGTCGGCGGCCGGGAGCGGTCGGGCGAGGGTGGGGTCCGCGGCGATGAGGTCGAGGATCTGCTCCGTCAGGGAGCCGTACCGGTTGAGGAGATGCTCGACCCGGACGACGTGGAGGCCGGTGCGCGCGGCGATCCTGGCCCGCGCGTTCCACAGGGCGAGGTAGCCCTCGGCGCCGAGCAGTGGAACGTCCTCGGTGACACAGGGGGCGACCCGCTGATCGAGGGCGTGCACGGCCTCGTCGACGGCGTCCTTGGCCATGACGCGGTACGTCGTGTACTTGCCGCCGGCCACCACGACCAGGCCGGGCACCGGGTGGGCGACGGTGTGCTCGCGGGAGAGCTTGCTCGTGGCGTCCGACTCGCCGGCGAGCAGGGGGCGCAGGCCCGCGTAGACCCCTTCGACGTCGTCCCGGGTGAGCGGGGTGGCGAGCACGGTGTTCACATGCTCCAGGAGGTAGTCGATGTCGGCGCTGGACGCGGCGGGGTGGGCCTTGTCGAGGTCCCATTCGGTGTCGGTGGTGCCGACGATCCAGTGCCTGCCCCAGGGGATGACGAAGAGCACGGACTTCTCGGTGCGCAGGATCAGTCCGGTGGACGAGTGGATGCGGTCCTTGGGGACGACGAGGTGGATGCCCTTGGAGGCGCGGACGTGGAACTGCCCGCGCTCGCCGATGAGGGCCTGGGTGTCGTCGGTCCACACCCCGGTGGCGTTGACGATCTGCTTGGCCCGGATCTCGTACTCCACACCGGCCTCGACGTCCTGGACGCGGGCGCCGACGACCCGCGCGCCCTCGCGCAGGAAGCCGATGACGCGGGCCCGGCTCGCGGCCAGGGCGCCGTAGGACGCGGCGGTGCGCACGAGGGTGGCGACGAAGCGGGCGTCGTCCATCTGGGCGTCGTAGTACTGGAGGGCGCCGACGAGCGCGTCCTTCCTGAGGCAGGGCGCGACGCGCAGCGCGCCCCGCCGGGAGAGATGGCGGTGGACGGGCAGGCCGCGGCCGTGTCCGGAGGAGAGGGACATCGCGTCGTACAGCGCGACGCCGGAGCCCGCGTAGAACCGCTCCCAGCCCTTGTGCTGGAGCGGGTAGAGGAAGGGGACCGGCTTCACCAGGTGGGGTGCGAGCCGCTCCAGGAGCAGTCCGCGCTCCTTGAGGGCCTCCCTGACCAGGGCGAAGTCCAGCATCTCCAGGTAGCGCAGGCCGCCGTGGATGAGCTTGCTGGAACGGCTGGAGGTGCCGGAGGCCCAGTCGCGGGCCTCGACGATGCCGGTGGAGAGCCCTCTCGTGACGGCGTCGAGGGCCGTCCCGGCACCGACGACTCCGGCGCCGACCACCAGCACGTCCAGCTCGCCCTCGGCCATGGCCGCGAGCGCCTCGGCGCGCTCGGCGGGTCCCAGTGTCGCTGTCCTCACGGCTTGCCTCCCGTCGTCCCCGTGGTTCCCCGTCGTTCCAGCACGCGAACCGGGCCATGTGGTCCGGCTCACAGCTCGATTCTGTCCCTCCCCGGCGACTTCAGCCACCGCCTCGCCACCGACCTGTGGATAACACTCGGCGACCTTCGACCCCACAATGCGGCATATCGGTCATATTTACGCCTAGTCTGACATTGCGCTCGACCCGTTCTGTCCACCGGGCTTGCGCGTCGCGTTCCCACCGGCTATCGGGAAGGACGGCCCACCCCCCATGCCCGCTGATCTCGCCGTCATCGGCCTCGGCCACCACGGACTCCCCCTGGCCCAGGCCGCCACCGCCGCAGGCATCGACACCATCGGCTACGACACCGATCCCCACGCCGTCGCCGAACTCGCCGCCGGCCGCTCCCCGGTCGACGGCTCCCTCACCGTCCCGGAGATCCGCCGGATGCTCTCGGGGGGCTTCCGGCCGACCGCCAACCCCGCCGAACTCGGCCGGGTCCGGACCGCCGTCCTCTGCGCCCCGACCCCCCTGGGCCCCGACCACGCCCTCGACCTCGGCGCCGTCACCGACGCGGCCCGCGCGCTCGCCGCGCGGCTGCGCCCGCACACCACCGTCCTGCTCGAATCCCCGGTTCCCCCGGGCACGACCGAGGGCCTCCTCCGGGACCTCCTCGAAGAGGGCTCCGGCCTGCGCGCCGGACGCGACTTCCACCTCGCGTACTCCCCCGGCCGCCTCGACCCCGGCAGCCGTACGCACGGCTTCGCCGGCACCCCCAAGGTCATCGGCGGCCTCACCCCGGCCTGCACCGAGGCGGCGGCGGCCTTCTACGGCCGGCTCACCGACAAGGTGGTACGTGCGCGTGGCCCCCGCGAGGCGGAGACGGTCAAGCTCCTGGAGACCAACTTCCGGCACGTCAACATCGCCCTCGTCAACGAGATGGCGGTGCTCTGCCACGAACTCGGCGTCGACCTGTGGGACGTGATCCGCTGCGCCGAGACCAAGCCGTTCGGCTTCCAGGCCTTCCGCCCGGGCCCCGGGGTCGGCGGCCACGGCGTCCCCGTCGACACCGTCGGCGCCCACCGCCCGCTCCGTCTCGTCGAGCTCGCCGGCCAGGTCAACGAGCGCATGCCGCAGTACGTCGTCCAGCGCGCCGCCACCCTTCTCAACGAGCACGGCAAGTCGGCCCGCGGCGCCCGGGTCCTGCTGCTCGGCATCACGTACAAGCCCGACCTGCCGGACCGCCAGGGCTCCCCCGCCGACGAGATCGCCCGCCGTCTGATGGACCTGGGCGCGGCCGTCAGCTATCACGACCCGCACGTTCCCGACTGGCGCGTCCGCGAGCTCCCCGTCCCCCGCGCGGACTCCCTCTACGAGGCCGCCGCCCACGCCGACCTGACGGTCCTGCTCCAGCACCACCGCACGTACGACCTGCAGGGGCTCGCGGTGAAGGCCCAGCTTCTCCTCGACACCCGCGGCGCCACTCCCACGGGCACGGCCCACCGTCTCTGACCTGCGCGGCCACCGGGCAAAACTGTTGTGCCCCTGTCATAGGGGAGTGCTAATCTCCGGGCCTCTCGTACGCACGCACGCGCGTGCTGCTTCGTCCCTGGGGGGATCCGCACCATGAGCCAGCCCGTTCCGCCGCCCGGCAACCCGTTCGCCGGGGGCGCCGCGCCCGAGCCGTACCCCGTCGCGCCGCCGCCGGCGCCCGCCCGTGACAACGTCGCCCTCGGCCTGGTCGCCGCGGTCGTCGCCGCCCTCGTCTCGGCCGGCGTGTACGGCGCCGTCATCGGCGGCACCGAGCGCGAGATCGGCTGGGCCGCCGTCGGCATCGGGTTCCTCACCGGTCTCGCCGCCGGCAAGGTCGGCGGCCGCAACCCCGTCCTGCCGGTCGCGAGCGCGGTCCTCGCCCTCGGCGCGGTCTACCTCGGCCAGCTCCTGGGCATCGCGATCCTCCTCTCCAAGGAGCTGAACGTCTCCGCGACGGAGCTCTTCCTCCAGGAGTTCGGCCTGCTCACCGAGGGCTGGAACGCGACCAAGGACCCGCTGACGTTCCTGTTCTTCGGCATCGCCGCCTTCGCCGCGTTCTCCGGCGCCAAGAAGGCCGCGTAGCCGTCACGCGTACGAGGAGGGGCCCCGCACCACCCGGTGCGGGGCCCCTCCTCGTACGTACGGGAGCCGACGTCAGCGCTTGTGCTGCGAGTCCGCGACCGTGACCTCGACGCGCTGGAACTCCTTGAGCTCGCTGTAGCCCGTGGTGGCCATCGCGCGGCGCAGGGCGCCGAAGAAGTTCATCGAGCCGTCCGGGATGTGCGACGGGCCCGCGAGGATCTCCTCGGTGGTGCCGACGACGCCCAGGTCGACCAGCTTGCCGCGCGGCACGTCCTCGTGGACGGCCTCCATGCCCCAGTGGTGGCCCTTGCCGGGCGCGTCCGTGGCGCGGGCCAGCGGGGAGCCCATCATGACCGCGTCGGCACCGCAGGCGATCGCCTTCGGCAGGTCGCCGGACCAGCCGACCCCGCCGTCGGCGATGACGTGCACGTACCGGCCGCCGGACTCGTCCATGTAGTCGCGGCGGGCCGCGGCCACGTCGGCGACCGCGGTCGCCATCGGGACCTGGATGCCGAACACGTTGCGCGTGGTGTGCGCCGCGCCGCCGCCGAAGCCGACGAGGACACCCGCGGCGCCGGTGCGCATCAGGTGCAGGGCCGCGGTGTACGTGGCGCAGCCGCCGACGATGACCGGGACGTCGAGCTCGTAGATGAACTGCTTCAGGTTCAGCGGCTCGGACGCGCCCGACACGTGCTCGGCGGAGACCGTGGTGCCGCGGATGACGAAGATGTCCACGCCGGCGTCGACGACGGCCTTGGAGAACTGCGCGGTCCGCTGCGGGGAGAGCGCGGCGGCGGTGACGACACCGGAGTCGCGCACCTCCTTGATGCGCTGCCCGATCAGCTCTTCCTTGATCGGGGCCGCGTAGATCTCCTGCAGACGGCGGGTCGCGGTCGCCTCGTCCAGCTCGGCGATCTCGTCGAGCAGCGGCTGCGGGTCCTCGTACCGGGTCCAGAGACCCTCCAGGTTCAGGACGCCGAGGCCGCCCAGCTCTCCGATGCGGATCGCGGTCTGCGGCGACACGACCGAGTCCATGGGGGCGGCCAGGAAGGGGAGCTCGAAGCGGTAGGCGTCGATCTGCCAGGCGATCGAGACCTCCTTCGGGTCCCGGGTGCGCCGGCTCGGAACGACGGCGATGTCGTCGAACGCGTACGCCCTGCGGCCGCGCTTGCCGCGCCCGATCTCGATCTCAGTCACGATGTGTGGCCTTTCCCTCTACGTCTGCGCCTACCAGTATCCCCGACACAAGCGTGAGGGGCGGCTCCGGCCACATGCCGGAACCGCCCCCACGCGTCGCGCTGTGTTACTTCCTGCTGTAGTTCGGTGCCTCGACCGTCATCTGGATGTCGTGCGGGTGGCTCTCCTTGAGGCCCGCGGAGGTGATCCGGACGAAGCGGCCCTTCGACTCCATCTCCTCGATGGTGGCCGCGCCCACGTAGCCCATGGTCTGGCGCAGACCGCCGACGAGCTGGTGCAGAACGTTGGCCAGGGGGCCGCGGTAGGGCACCTGGCCCTCGATGCCCTCGGGTACGAGCTTGTCGTCCGAGGCGACCTCGGCCTGGAAGTAGCGGTCCTTGGAGTAGGACCGGCCCTGGCCGCGGGACTGCATCGCGCCGAGCGAGCCCATGCCGCGGTACGACTTGAACTGCTTGCCGTTGATGAACTGCAGCTCGCCCGGGGACTCCTCGCACCCGGCGAGCAGGCTGCCCAGCATGACCGTGTCGGCACCGGCGGCGAGCGCCTTGCCGATGTCTCCGGAGTACTGCAGACCGCCGTCGCCGATGACCGGGACGCCGGCGGCGCGGGCGGCGAGCGCCGCCTCGTAGATGGCGGTGACCTGCGGGACACCGATGCCGGCGACCACACGCGTGGTGCAGATGGAGCCGGGGCCGACGCCGACCTTGACACCGTCGACACCGGCGTCGATCAGGGCCTGCGCGCCGTCACGCGTCGCGACGTTGCCGCCGATGACGTCGACGCCGACGCTGGACTTGATCTTCGCCATCCAGTTGAGGGCGTTGCTGTTGTGACCGTGGGAGGTGTCGACGATCAGGAAGTCGACACCGGCCTCGGCGAGGCCCTGGGCGCGCTCCAGCGCCTCGGGGCTGGCGCCGACGGCCGCGCCGACGAGCAGGCGGCCTTCCTTGTCCTTCGCGGCGTGCGGGTACTTCTCCGCCTTGACGAAGTCCTTGACCGTGATGAGGCCCTTGAGGATGCCCGCCTCGTCGACCAGCGGCAGCTTCTCGATCTTGTGGCGGCGGAGCAGCTCCATGGCGTCCACGCCGGAGATGCCGACCTTGCCGGTGACCAGCGGCATCGGGGTCATGACCTCGCGCACCTGGCGGCTGCGGTCCGACTCGAACGCCATGTCACGGTTGGTGACGATGCCGAGGAGCTTGCCGGCCGGGTCGGTGACCGGGACGCCGCTGATGCGGAACTTGGCGCAGAGCGCGTCGGCCTCGGCCAGCGTCGCGTCCGGGTGCACGGTGATCGGGTCGGTCACCATGCCGGACTCGGAGCGCTTCACGAGGTCGACCTGGTTGACCTGGTCCTCGATGGACAGGTTGCGGTGCAGCACACCCACGCCACCCTGCCGCGCCATGGCGATGGCCATGCGGGACTCGGTGACCTTGTCCATCGCCGCGGAGAGCAGCGGGATGTTCACGCGCACGTTGCGGGAGATGCGGGACGAGGTGTCGACCGCGTTCGGGAGGACCTCGGACGCGCCCGGCAGCAGCAGCACGTCGTCGTAGGTCAGCCCGAGTGTCGCGAATTTCTCGGGCACTCCGTCGACGTTTGCAGTCATGACACCTTCCCCAAATGGCCTTGATCGGTGCGGATGTCCATGCTAACGGGCTGAAGCGGTGTCTCATTCCACGATCAAGATCAGCCGCAAGCTTTGGACATTCACACGTGTACGAAAGGGACGACTGGCCTCAGTGAGTCTTACTGGCTGGCCACTGCCGCCACCCGGCTACTGCTCGGCCAGCGCCCTGAGCCGGCTGAGCGCGCGATGCTGCGCGACCCGGACGGCCCCCGGGGACATGCCGAGCATCTGCCCGGTCTCCTCGGCGGTCAGTCCGACCGCGACGCGGAGCACGAGCAGTTCGCGCTGGTTCTCCGGGAGGTTGGCGAGCAGCTTCTTGGCCCACTCGGCGTCGTCGCTGAGGAGCGCGCGCTCCTCCGGGCCGAGGGAGTCGTCGGGCCGCTCGGGCATCTCGTCGGAGGGGACGGCCGTGGACCCCGGGTGCCGCATGGCGGCCCGCTGGAGGTCGGCGACCTTGTGTCCGGCGATGGCGAAGACGAAGGCCTCGAAGGGCCTGCCCGTGTCCTTGTAGCGCGGCAGCGCCATCAGGACGGCGACGCAGACCTCCTGGGCCAGGTCCTCGACGAAGTGCCGGGCGTCGCCCGGCAGCCGGTTGAGACGGGTGCGGCAGTACCGCAGCGCGAGCGGATGGACTCGCGCGAGCAGGTCGTGCGTCGCCTGGGCGTCGCCCTCGACCGCGCGGTGTACGAGCGCGCCGATCTCCCCCTGCCCGGCAGGCATGGGGGACCCCACGGTCTCGTCGTCGCGCATCGCTCCATGGTGCCCCGACGCCTCGGCGTTCGTGGCACCGCGTCCGTAGTTGTGCACCGAAGCGTTATGAGTAGGTGCGCCGGAACTCATCTCCCGCGCCCTCCCCTCCCGCTCGATCGACTCGTCCCCGAGGAACTCCACATCTCAAGGATGCGTCATCGCGCGGGGAAGTGACACAAGCCTGCCCCGTCCACCCCACGACGGACGCGGGCGGGGACGGGGAGGTAGCCGGTGACCTGCGATTCAGCGGACCAGACCCCAGCGGAATCCGAGGGCGACCGCGTGCGCCCGGTCCGAGGCGCCCAGCTTCTTGAAGAGACGCCGGGCGTGGGTCTTGACCGTGTCCTCGGAGAGGAAGAGCTCGCGCCCGATCTCGGCGTTGGACCGGCCGTGGCTCATGCCTTCGAGGACCTGGATCTCGCGCGCGGTGAGGGTGGGCGCGGCGCCCATCTCGGCCGAACGGAGCCGGCGCGGGGCGAGCCGCCAGGTCGGGTCGGCCAGCGCCTGCGTGACGGTGGCCCGCAGTTCGGCGCGCGAGGCGTCCTTGTGCAGATAGCCGCGGGCACCCGCGGCGACCGCGAGGGCGACGCCGTCGAGGTCCTCGGCGACCGTGAGCATGATGATGCGGGCGCCGGGGTCCGCGGAGAGCAGCCGGCGGACGGTCTCCACGCCGCCCAGACCGGGCATGCGTACGTCCATCAGAATCAGGTCCGAGCGGTCCGCGCCCCAGCGGCGGAGGACTTCCTCGCCGTTGGCCGCGGTGGTCACGCGCTCGACACCGGGCACGGTCGCGACCGCGCGGCGGAGCGCCTCTCGGGCAAGCGGGGAGTCGTCGCAGACGAGGACGGATGTCATGCCTGACCTCCGCGGCTCTCGCAGCTGTAGCGCGTCACCTTGAGCCTCCAGGGCTGTACGTAATCGTCACCTGTGCGATTGACGCTCTCGGACACCTGCCCGATCGCTTGTTCCTTCAACCGCCTCCGCACTCTCAACGACGGTCACTCGAAAGAGTTACGGGTCGGACGGCAGCCTTCGGCACTCTACGTGAGGGCTTGCGCGCGGAGGGGAGCGACGCGGGCCGTTCGCCCTTCATCGAAAGCTATGCCCCATTTAGCGGGATTTCTTCCCTTTTCGCGGTGTCTGTGGCTAGATTCGCAATGAGTCATATTTACATCTACTTAGACAGTAGGTGTACCGACCCGGACCGACGGGGACACGAGGAGCCCCGGCCATCAGCCATCCACCCGCCCACCTATCCGTTCGACACGGTTTCAAGGGGACAAGCGCAATGGCAGATTTCTCCCGCCTTCCCGGACCCAACGCCGATCTGTGGGACTGGCAACTGCTCGCGGCCTGCCGCGGCGTCGACAGCTCCCTGTTCTTCCACCCCGAGGGAGAGCGCGGCGCGGCACGGAGTGCGCGTGAGAACTCGGCGAAAGAGGTCTGCATGCGGTGCCCGGTACGCGCGGAGTGCGCGGCACACGCACTCGCCGTGCGGGAGCCCTACGGCGTATGGGGCGGCCTCACCGAGGACGAACGCGAAGAGCTCATGGGACGCGCGCGCAATCGCCTGATCACGGCGGCGCCGACGACCGCGTCGGTCGCGTCCACGGCTTCCGTGACATCCATGACGACATCGGCGTCGGCAGCAGGCCGGCCGATTGCGGAGCGCATGTGAAGGAACGTTTCCTCAACTAAGCACCGAACCTGAGCACCCACACCGGAGCACGAACGACCGGAGCACCGACAACCGGAGCCGCGCCCACGCGCGCGAGGCGGCGTCCTACGCGCGCGTGGCGGCCCGGGTCAGTTCGTCGAGCGTGGCGGCGACGGCCGGCACCTGCGCCAGGTCGGGCAGCGTCAGAGCCACGATCTCCCGCTCCACGGCGGGCTCCACGGTCACGGTCCGCGCCCCCCTGGGCCGAACGGACTCGATGGCCAGCTCCGGCAGGACGGCCACGCCGAGACCGGCGCCGACCAGGCCCACCACGGCCGGGTAGTCGTCGGTGGCGAAGTCGATACGGGGGGTGAAGCCCGCCTCCTCGCACACGTCGACGAGCTGACGGCGGCAGCGCGGGCAGCCCGCGATCCAGGACTCGTCGGCCAGTTCGGCCATGCCCACGGACCCGGCCCCGGCGAGCCGGTGCCCCTCGGGGACCAGGCCCACCAGGCGGTCGGCCAGGATCGGGCGGACGACCAGGTCGTCCCACTCGGCCTGCCCGTCGGCCTGCCGGCCTTCCGGCCCGCCGCCGTACCGGAAGGCGAGGGCCACGTCGCAGTCGCCCTCGCGGAGCATCTCGATCGAGCGCGGCGGCTCGGCCTCGACGAGCGAGACGCGGGTGCCGGGGTGCGCGGCCCGCAGCGCGGCGAGCGCGGTGGGGACGAGCGTGGAGCTGCCACTGGGGAAGGAGACCAGCCGGACCCGGCCCGCGCGGAGCCCGGCGATCGCGGCGACCTCCTCCTCCGCGGCGGTGAGCCCGGCGAGGATGCCGGAAGCATGGCGGACCAGGACCTCACCGGCCTCGGTGAGGCGCATCTCGCGTCCCGTCCGGATCAGCAGCGGCGTACCGGCGGAGCCTTCGAGGGCCTTCATCTGCTGGCTGACGGCGGGCTGGGTGCAGCCCAGTTCGCGCGCGGCGGCCGAGAAGGAGCCGGTGGCGGCGACGGCACGCAGGACGCGGAGATGACGAGCCTCGATCATGGACTCCAGCATAAGCGAATCTTGGATGAAGTCCCACTTTTCCGCCTTCAGCTTTGAGACGGGTGCCCGTAAAGTGCCCACATGACCTTGCTGAGTGTGAATGTGGGCCGCGCCAAGGCCGTGGACTACACCGAGGCCGCGGCCGGCCTGACCGCCATCGACAAGCGCCCCGTCGAGGGGCCGGTCCGGATCGAGGCACCCGGAGCGCCCGGCGTCGGCAGGAGCGGGCTCGCCGGGGACACGGTGTGCGACCTGCGCTTCCACGGGGGCGACGACCGGGCCGCGTACGCCTTCGCGCGCGAGGACCTGGACCGGTGGGAGCGCGAGCTCGGCCGCCCGCTCGCCAACGGCTCCTTCGGCGAGAACCTCACGACCCAGGGCCTCGACGTGAACGGCGCCCTGATCGGCGAGCGCTGGCGGATCGGCGAGGAGGTCGTCCTGGAGGTCACCGGCGGCCGCATCCCCTGCCGTACGTTCGCGGGCTTCCTGGAGGAGAAGGGCTGGGTCAAGCGGTTCACGCAGTCCGACGCCGGTCCGGGCGCGCTGCTGCGCGTGATCGTGCCGGGCGAGATCCGCGCCGGCGACCCGATCACGGTCGTCCACCGGCCCGACCACGGCATCACCGTCGCGCTGCTCCACCGCGCCGCGACCACCGAACGCGCCCTGCTCCCCAGCACGTTGGTCGCCGCCGAGTGGATGGAGTCCGGACTCCTCGCGCTCGCACGCCAGTACGCGGAGAAGTACGCGCGCGCGTAGCCCGCGTCTGGTCGGCGGTACGCGGACAAGAACGTCTCCGCCGTGGCACTACCGTGCCCGTATGACGACAGCACTGATTACGGGCGCCACCGCGGGCATCGGGGCCGCTTTCGCACGGAGGCTCGCCGCGGACGGCCACGACGTCGTGCTCGTGGCCCGGGACATGAAGCGGCTCCGGGAGCAGGCGACGGAGCTGCACGACCGCCACGGCATCGAGGCCGAGGTGCTCGCGGCGGACCTCGCCGAGGAGAAGGGCATCGCCGCCGTCGAGGCCCGGCTCTCGGACCCGAAGCAGCCGGTGGACATGCTCGTGAACAACGCCGGCTTCGGCAACAAGGGGCGCTTCCTCGAGGTGTCCATGGCCGACGAGCTGAAGATGCTCACGGTGCACTGCGAGGCGGTGCTGCGGCTGACCTCGGCGGCCGCCGCCTCGATGAAGGAGCGCCGGCGGGGCTCCGTGGTCAATGTCGCCTCGGTGGCGGCCTTCGTGCCCCGGGGCACCTACGGGGCGTCGAAGGCCTGGGTCGTGCAGTTCACCCAGGGCGCGGCGCGGGACCTGGCGGGCACCGGCGTACGGCTGATGGCGCTCTGCCCCGGCTTCGTACGGACCGAGTTCCACGAGCGGGCCGGGATGGGGACGGACAACATCCCGGGCTGGATGTGGCTCGACGCGGACAAGCTGGTGACGGCGGCGCTCGCGGACCTGGACCGGGGGAAGTCGCTGTCGATCCCCGACCCCCGCTACAAGGCCCTCATGGGTGTGGTGAAGCTGGCGCCGCGCGGGCTCCTCGGCGGGGTCTCCTCGAAGGCGGGCAGGAAGTACGGGCCGAAGTAGACCCCGTCACCCGGCCCTGGGGCCGAAGTAGACCCCGTCACCCGACCCTGGGGCCGAAGTAGACCCCGTCACCCGACCCTGGGGCCGAAGTAGACCCCGTCACCCGGCCCGTGCGTCGAGGTCCAGTCTCGTGACGGTGCCGTCCTGCCAGGTCACGTGGAGGGTGTGACCGGTGACCCGGACGGCCGCGAGGTCCTCGACGGGGGCCGGGGCGGGCTCGGCGGTGAGCGAGGCGAGCGCGACGAAGAGGGCGGCCGGGCCGCTCGTGGCGCCGTGCAGGGCGAGGGTGCGGCTGCCGGGCCCCTGGAGCGTCTCCCCGGTGGGGAGTTCGGTGGGGCCGGCGGCTCCGTGGTCCGCGGGGTAGCCGTGGACCGGGTGCAGCTGCGCGTGCGGCCCTTCGGGGGTGGTGGCCCAGCCGGTCTGCCGGACCGGCGTCCCCTCCGGGGCGTCGAGGACGAGGTGGGCGCGGACCTCCGCGCGGCCGTGGGCGAGGGTCGCCGAGACGACCCGGACGCCGGGGTACGGGATGTGCCGGGAGGCGGCCCAGCCGGGGCCGGTGCCGGCGGGTGCGGCGGGGCCCCGGGTGGTCGGCTTCCCCTCGACGAGCAGCGCGAAGTGGTTGTCGGCGGGGGCCGGCCCGGTGGTGGGTCCCGTACGGGTCGCGTACGCCTGGCGGGCGTAGCCGGGGTCGTCCTCGGCGGCCTCGGCGCTGTGCACATGGTTGCTGCCGTGGTTGTGGAGGCGTACGAGTCCGTCGGCTGCGGTGCTCTGGACGAGCAGCCCGGCCGGGGCGAAGGGCCGGACGGTGTCGGCGCGTTCGGCCGGCAGGGGTTCCTCGCGGTCGGTCCAGGCGGAGTGGTCGGCGGGCAGGAGGAGGCCGAGGAAGCCCTTGGACGCCCAGTACGGGGAGCCGGGGCCGGAGTACTCCTGGACCAGGGGCGCGTACGGGCCGTGCCAGCCGAGCGTGAGGAGCCCGTCCCGGTCGGTGGCGCCGCGGTCGAGGAAGTACCGCAGGTTGCCGGAGGCCAGGCGGCGGGTGGCGCCGGGGGTGAGCGGGGTGTGCCCGGTGAGGGTGCCGAGCCAGGGGGCGGCGGCCGCGGCGAAGCGGTAGATCAGGGAGCGCCCGTACGGGAGGGGGGCGCCGTTCGCGTCGAAGAGGTGCACGTAGTCGTCGAGATGGGCGCGCAGGCGCGGACCGTACCGGTCGAGGAGCTCCCGGTCTCCCGCGAGGTGGGCGTGGAGGACCGGGTAGAAGTGCAGGGCCCAGGCGTTGTAGTGGTCGAAGGCGCGGTTGTCGCCGTCGCTGTACCAGCCGTCGCCGAGGTACCAGTCCTCGATCCGGGCGAGGGAGCGGTCGACGGTGACGGCGGCCCGGTCGGTGTCGACTCCGGCGTCCTGGAGGAAGCCGGCGACGGTGAGGCCGAAGAGCCACCAGTTGTTGTCGACGGGCGACGGGCCGAGGGCGGGGCGGAGCCAGTCGGCGACCTGTTCGCGGGTGCGGTCGTCGAGCCGGTCCCAGAGCCAGGGACGGGTGAGGCGGAGGCCGAGGGCGACGGAGGCCGCTTCGACGATCGCCTGGCGGGTGTCGGTGGTGAGGGGCCAGGAGTCCTCGTCCGCGCGTCCCGGCTTCGCGGTCCCGGCGGCGAGCCCTTCCGCGTACCGGTCGAGATGCCCGTGCGGGTCCTCGCCCCGCGCGCCCGCGACCCGGAGCGCCGCGAGGAGGAAGGTGCGGGCCCAGCCCTCCAGGCCGTCGGAGCGGGCTCCGGACCAGCTGGGCCGGGGGCCCGGCAGGTCGATCAGTCCCTGCCGGGGGGAGGCGAACGGGCGTACCGCCAGGAGGAGTCGGTCGGCCGCGGTCTCCCAGTGACCGCGGGTCCAGCCGGTGTACGGGCTGAGCTCACGGTTCTCGGGCGGCGTGGGCATGATGCTCCCTGTGGCTCCCTGGGGCTTCCCCGGGAACTTCCCCGGGCTCCCCGCGGTGACGACTCCGTCGCCGGGAATCCTGAACAGGCTCCGATCGAACGTCAAGAGATTCGGAGCGAATGATCGAAATTTCTTCCGTTCGATCATTCAGGGGCCACGTGTGATCTAAGGTCGGGGAACCACCACCACCGCGAGGGGGAACTGCGCCGTGCGCGAGAGTGCTGCCGAACGACACGACCGACTGCTGGCCCTGGTGCGCGAGCGCGGCACCGCCCGCGTCGCCGAACTGGCCGAGCGGCTCGGGGTCTCCCCCGTGACCGCCCGCCGGGACGTCGAACTCCTGGCGGGCCGGGGCCTGCTCGACCGGGTGCACGGCCAGGTGTCCTGGCCCGAGCGGCGGGGCGCCCCGGGCGGCGGACGGACCGGCGAGGGCCTGGTCCTCGGCCTGCTCGCCCCCTCCGCCACGTACTACTTCGCCGAGGTCATCCGCGGTGCGCACGAGGCGGCCGCCCGCGCCGGCGCCCGGCTCGTCCTGCGCGTCTCGGACTACCGGCCGGAGGAGGACCGGGCCCGCACCGAGGGGCTGCTCGCGGCCGGCGCCGAGGGCGTCCTCGTCGCACCGGGCTGGCGGGGGCCCGAGGATCAGCGCGCGTACGGGGACTGGCTGGCCGAACTCCCCGTACCGGCCGTGCTCCTGGAGCGCCGGGCCGAGCCCGGCAGCCCCCTGGACGGCCTCGACCGGGTCGCCTCCGACCACGCCCACGGCGTCCTGCTCGCCCTGCGCCACCTGCTCGCCCTCGGCCACGCGACCCCGCTGCTCGTGGCGCGCCGGGACTCGCCGACCGCGCTCGCGGTGCGCGCCGGGTACGCCGAGGCGCTGGGCACCCTGGGCCTCGCGGAGCCCCGGCCGGTCATCGACTCCGTACCGGCGGAGGCGGATCCGGAGGGCTTCGAGCGGGCGGTACGGGCGCTCCACGAGGCGGTCGGGTCCGGCCTCGCGAGCGCGGCCCTGGTGCACAACGACGTGGACGCGATCGAGATCGTGCAGCGCCTCGCCGAGCTGGGCGTGCGGGTGCCGCAGGACCTGGCCCTGATCGCGTACGACGACGAGGTCGCCGCGCTGGCCGACACCCCGCTGACGGCGGTCGCGCCGCCGAAGCGGCAGGTGGGGCGGCACGCCACGGAACTCCTGGTGGAGCGGCTGACGGAGGGGGCGGACGAGGACGCGGCGCGGCGCCATCTGGGGCTGTTGCCGAGGCTGCGGGTCCGGGACTCGTGCGGGGCGCGCACGACGTCGTCCGCCTGAGTTCCGGCCGACTTGCGTCTGATCTTTTTTCGATCAATCAATCTTTCGCTCTTGACTTCGGTCATGAACGGTCACAGGATCACGGCCACAACCTCCCCGCCGCCGCCCTTCAGGAGTCGTGCCGTGACCCGTAGTTGGAGCAGAACGTCCCGTGTCATAGCCGGCACCGCCACCGCCCTCGCCGTTCTCACGGCCTGCGGCGGCAGCGGTGACGACACAGCGAACAGCACGGCGAACAAGCCGAACGGGCCCGTGACCATTACCTTCTGGGGCTGGGCCAAGGGCTCCAAGGACGTCGTCGACGCCTTCAACGCCTCCCACACCGACATCCAGGTGAAGTTCGAGGAGATCCCCTCCGGCACCGCCGGCGGCTACGCCAAGATCTCCAACGCCGTGAAGGCCGGCAACGCCCCCGACCTCGTCTCCATCGAGTACTCCTCGCTCCCCGAGTTCGTGAGCTCCGGCGCCCTCCAGGACATCGGCGGCCAGTTCACCGAGGCCGACCGCGCCAAGCTCCTCCCGCAGACCGTCGAACTCACCACCCTCGGCGGCAAGTCCTGGGCCGTCCCCTTCGACGCCGCCCCGCAGGCCTTCTTCTACCGCAAGGACCTCTTCGCGAAGTACAAGGTCCAGGTCCCCACCACCTGGGACGCGTTCAAGCAGGCCGCCGAGCAGGTCAAGAAGGCCGACGCCAAGGCCCGTATCGCCACCTTCTTCCCCGACGACCCGACCACCTTCGAGGCGATGGCCTGGCAGGCCGGCGCCCAGTGGTTCAAGGCCGAGAACGACACCTGGAAGATCGACACCACCGACGCGGCCACCACCAAGGTCGCCGGCTACTGGCAGGGTCTCCTCGACGCCGGGCTCGTCCACAAGAACGCCTCCTTCAGCCCCGAGTGGACCGGCTCCCTCAAGAACGGCACCACCATCGGCTACCTCGGCGCCTCCTGGGGCGCCGGCGTCCTCAAGGGCACCCTGCCCGAGCAGGACGGCAAGTGGGGCGTCGCCCCCATGCCCACCTGGGACGGCAAGCCCGCCAGCGGCATGCTCGGCGGCACCTCCTTCGCCGTGACCAAGGACAGCAAGCAGCAGGCCGCGGCCGTCACCTTCGCCGAGTGGATGTCCACCACCGAGGCCGGCGTGAAGGCCCGGATCGCCTCCGGCACCTCCTCCGCCTTCCCCGCCGCCACCGCGCTGCGCCCCGTCGCCAAGAAGGCCTTCGACGCGAGCTACTACGGAGGCCAGGACATCTACGCCCTCTTCGAGGCCGCGGGTGCCTCCATCAGCCCGAACTGGGCCTGGGGCCCGACCACCGGCACCACCAACACCACCATCAAGGACCACTTCGGCAAGATCACCCAGGGCGGCCCCGGCATCGCCGACGCCGTCAAGGCCGGTCACGACGCCACCGTCGCCGAACTCACCAAGCGCGGCCTGAAGGTCGAGGGCTGACCGGATGAAGGCCCGCACCCGCGCCGCCACGATCCTGCTGACCCCCTTCTTCCTGCTGTTCACCGCGGTGATGGTGGTGCCGATCGGATACGCGGTCTGGCTCAGCCTCTTCACCGAGAAGCAGTCCGGACTGGGCTTCGGGGGCACCGAGACCGTCTTCACCGGCCTCGACAACTACACCGCGGCGCTGGGTGACCGGGCCTTCCGCGAGGGCTTCGGCGTCCTGCTCGGATACTGCCTGCTCTACATCCCGCTGCTGCTCGCCGGGGCCCTCGGCCTCGCCCTCCTGCTCGACTCGGCACTCGCCCGCGCCCGCCGCTTCTTCCAGCTCGCGCTCTTCCTGCCGCACGCCGTCCCGGGCATCATCGCCGCGCTGATCTGGGTCTACCTCTACACACCCCAGCTCAGCCCGGTCGTCCAGGCCATGGAGGCCGGAGGCATCGGCTTCGACTTCTTCTCCCCCGAGGGCGCGCTGCCCTCCGTCGTCAACATCGCGCTGTGGGAGTGGCTCGGCTACAACATGGTGATCTTCTACGCGGCCCTCCAGGCCATCGACCGCTCCGTCCTCGAAGCGGCCACCGTCGACGGGGCCGGCGCCTGGCGCATCGCCTTCTCCGTCAAGGTCCCGCTCGTCAAGGCCTCGCTCGCCATGGTCGCCCTCTTCACGATCATCGGCTCCCTCCAGCTCTTCACCGAGCCGCTGATCCTCAACAAGGGCACGGGCTCCGCCGTCACCTCCACCTGGACGCCGAACATGTACGCCTACACCGCGGCCTTCGACCGCAACGACTACGGACTCGCCGCGGCCGCGTCCGTACTCCTCGCCCTGACGGCGGCGCTGCTGTCGTTCGCGGTGACGCGGATGACGGGCCGTCGCAAGGCGGGAACGGCCCGTACGCCCGCGCCGGCCCGGAAGCCCGCGCCCGCACGGAAGGAGCGCACGGCATGAGCGGCCGACCCCGCACCGGCTCCGTCTGGCTCTCCAAGGCCGCCGTCAACGGCGCCCTCGTCCTCGCCGTCGTCTACATGCTCTTCCCGCTGGTCTGGCTGCTGACCGCCGCCACCAAGGACGCCGGCGGCCTCCTCGCCGGAAACGCCTTCTCCTTCGAGGGCTTCGACCTGGGCGGCAACCTCACCCGGCTCGCCGAGTACAACGACGGCATCTACTTCCACTGGTACGCCAACAGCCTGCTGTACGCCGGACTCGGCGCCCTCGCCTGCTCGTTCGTCAGCGTCGCCGCCGGCTACGCCTTCCACGTCTACGACTTCCGGGGCAAGGAGAAGCTCTTCGGCCTCGTCCTCCTGGGCGTGCTCGTGCCCACCACCGCGCTCGCCCTGCCGATGTACCTCCTGGCCAGCGAGGTCGGGGTCGTCAACACCTACTGGGCCGTCCTCATCCCCGTCCTCGTCAACCCCTTCGGCGTCTACCTGTCCCGGGTCTTCTGCGCCGGCTACATCCCCGACGAGGCCCTGGAGGCAGCCCGTATCGACGGGGCGGGCGAGCTGCGCGTCTTCTGGTCCATCGGTCTGCGCATGGTGATGCCCGGCTTCGTGACCGTCTTCCTCTTCCAGTTCACCGCCGTCTGGAACAACTTCTTCCTCCCCCTGGTGATGCTGTCGGACCAGAAGCTCTACCCGCTGAGCCTCGGCCTGTACGCCTGGAACAGCAACGCCCACGCCGAACCCGACTTCTACCCCCTCGTCGTCACCGGATCCCTGCTCGCCGTCGTCCCCCTCGTCGTCGCCTTCGTCTCCCTCCAGCGCCACTGGAAGGCCGGTCTGACGGCCGGCAGCGTCAAGTGAGGAGCTCAGGTACAACGATGCACCCGACCACCGACAACCGCCCCGCGCTGCTGCTCGCGATGGGCGAGGGCGTAGCCGAACGCCTCCTCACGGACACCCACCGCACCCGCCTCGGCACGCTCACCCGCACGGACCCGCACCTGGTCGCCCACGACCTGACGTCCCGGGACCCGCGGATCACCACCGCGCTCGCCGAGGCCGAGATCCTCCTCACCTGCTGGGGAGCGACCCCGCTGACCGCCGACATCCTGGACCGCGCACCGCGCCTGCGGGCAGTGGTCCACGCGGCCGGCTCGGTCAAGCACCACATCACCGAGGACTGCTGGGACCGCGGCCTGCGCGTCACCTCGGCCGCCGCGGCCAACGCGCTGCCGGTGGCGGAGTACACGCTCGCCGCGATCCTCTTCGCGGGAAAACGGGTCCTCGGCTCGGCCCAGCGGTACGCCGAACTCCGCGCCGACCACGCCTGGCTCACCGAGTCCGCCACCTGGGGCAACTACCGCCGCACGGTCGGCATCGTCGGCGCGTCCCGGATCGGCCGCAGGGTGATCGACCTGCTGCGCCCCTTCGACATCGAGATCCTCCTGTACGACCCGTACGTCGACGTCCCGCCGCCCGGCGTGGAACTGGTGACCGACCTCGACGACCTGTGCGCCCGCAGCACGGTCGTCTCGGTCCACGCCCCCCAGCTCCCGTCCACGACCCACATGATCGGCGCCCCCCAACTGGCGGCGATGCGCGACGGAACGACCCTGATCAACACCTCCCGGGGCTCCCTGATCGACGAGCGGGCCCTCCTCCCCCACCTGACCTCGGGCCGCCTCCACGCGACCCTGGACGTCACGGACCCGGAACTCCCACCCCCCGACTCCCCCCTCTACACCCTCCCGAACGTCCTGCTCACCCCGCACGTGGCGGGCTCCCTGGGCAACGAACTCCACCGGATGACGGACCAGGCCCTCGACGAGGTGGGACGGTACGTCCGGGGCGAACCGTTCGCGGAGGAGGTCAGGGCGTCAGACCTCCAGCGTTCGGCGTAGCCGGTCGGCCTCGGCGAGGACCAGGGGAACGGCCTCGGGCTCGTGGCGCAGGACGGCCGGCAGCGCCTCGTACCAGGGCCCCACGTGCAGGGCGAGCGCGGCGATCTCGCGGGCGCGGACGGGGTCGGGGTGCGCCAGGGCCAGGACCGCGTAGGCCCGGGCCCTGGCCAGGCCGACGCGCGCGAGCCCGTCGAGAAGGGCCTCGGCCCGCCCGTGCTCACCGGCGCGGGCCCACACCTCCGCGAGGTCGAGCCGGAGCGCGGCGGTCTCCTCGGTCAGCTCCGCGGTCGCCTCCGTCACCAGCGACTCCGCGTCGTCGTGCCGACCGGCCGCGACGCACGCCTGCGCCACGAACGACACCTCGCGGCGCCCGTCGGCGGGACGCAGGTACGACGACGCCTCGGCCAGCAGGTCTGCGGCCTCCTCCGGCCGGCCCAGGACCGTCTGCGCCCGCACCACGGCGGCCAGCGGCACCGCCGTGTACCGCAGGGTCCCGCGCGCGGCGGCCACCGCGCGGTCCAGCTCCAGGGCCGCCTCGTCGTCCCGGCCCTCCCCGTGCAGGGCCCGGGCGCGCGCCGCCCGGGCCTCCACCTCCGCGGCCGGGACCCCGGTCTCGGGCGCGGGCAGCCGGGGGCGCGGTACGCCGTCGCCGCTCAGCCGCACACAGCCGCGTCGCTCGGTCGGCCGGCCGAACTCCCGGAGCAGCTCGTCGGGACCCTCGGCCTCCCGGGCGCGGGCGATCAGCCCGGCCAGGTACTCCCGCTGATCGACGCGGGCTCCCCGGGACTGCCGCTCGGCCTCCTCGAAGCGGCCCGTCGCGAGGAGGGCCCGGACGACCCGGAGCAGGTGCGGTTCCCGGTCCGTACCCGCCTCCAGGCCGTCCGTCAGGATCCGTGCGGGCGCGAGGTGTCCGGCCAGGGCCAGTGACTCCGCCACGGCGGCCAGGACAGGGGCGACGTCCTCGTGCCGGGGCGCCCGGCTCACCTCCTCCACCCGGCTCAGGAGCGCGGCGGCCCGCTCGCGGTGACCCGCCGCGGTGAGGGCACGGACGAGGCACACCTTCAGGCCCGATCCCTGCGGATCGGCCACATCGGGTTCGTTCGCCGCGAGAGCCTCGGCCTCCTCGACGTACCCCGTCCGGACGAGGGCTCCGAGGGCCGCCCGTACGGCGCGGGGACGGCTGAACCGGTCGGTCAGCTCGGCGAGAACGGGTCGGATCCTGTCGACGGCGTCCTGCTCGGCCCATGCCTCGACGAGTACGGCGCGGGCGTGGCTCCGGCTGCTCTCCGAGGTGAGCAGGGCGAGGAGCTCCTCGGCCCGTTCCGGGTCCCCCTGCTGTGCCAGCGCCTTGACCAGGGCGAGGCGCATCGCCTCACCGTGACGCGAGGTCCCGGGCTCGACGGCGAGCGTCTCGGCCCGCGCGGCGGCTCCGGCGGCCACGAGAGCGGTGATCAACTCGGCGGCGAGCTCGCTCCCGCCGGCGGGAGCCTCTTCCTCGACGAGTGCGAGCGCTTCGTGAACGAGGCGGCCGGGCCGGGGCGACGCCTGGGGACCCGGGGCGCCGGGGGCCGTGGAAGGGTCGGCGGTACCCGGGGCCGCCGCGATGCGCAGCAGCCCCAGCACCCTCCCGAATCCCTGCTCCGACCGGGCGAGGGCCAGGGCCTCGGGTTCACGGGACGATGCCGCGAGGGCGCCGCAGACGATCGCGTGGCCGAGGGCACGGGTCCGGGGCTCCCTCACCTCGCGCACCGCCTCCAGGGCACGCCGGAACTCGCCCGCGCCGCACCGGAAAGCCACCAGGGCCAGCAGCGGACGACGGCGCAGGATCGCCCCCGACAGCGCGTTCATGACCCCCTCCGCCCGGTCCGCCGCGCCGACGGCGAGCCAGGAGTCGCCGACGGCCCAGAGCGCGAAGGGGCGTTCCTGGCTCTGGTGTTCGGCGCGGGCCAGGGAGTCCGCCTCGTCCAGGAGGGCATGGGCCCGTTCCTGCCGGCCGTCGGCGTACAGCAGTTCGGCGAGGGCGCACAGGGCCCGGATCCGGTTCGGCGGTGCGAGTCCGCGCGCGAGCGCCAGCGCGCGGTCCCGCTCGCCGAGCTCGGCCCAGGCCACGGGCAGGTCGGCGGGGACCTGGCCGTTGCGGTCCCGCAGCGCGGCCCGCCGCAGGGCCAGCCGCAGCAGCGCGGTGAGGAGGGCAGGACGGTCACCCCGCGCGAGCGCCGCCTCCCCTGCCGCCTCGATCTCGGCAAGCGCCGCCCCGTCGCCGCCCGTGGCGGCGAGCAGCCGGTCGTGCCGTACCGCGTCGAGTGCGCACTCCACCATCCCGTCCTGGTCTCCGGCCGCTCGCAGCATGGTGAACCAGCCGTGCAGCAGGTACGCCGGTGTGTCCGCCGGCCAGCCCCGGGCCCGCCGGTCCTCCGCCCATCCGCGCAGGACCCCTCGCCACCGCTCCTGCTCGCGCGGGCCCAGCATCTCCCGTGCCTGGACGACCAGTTCCTCGTGGGCGAGGAGGTATCCCCCGCCGCGGAGCGCGAACGTGCGTCCGGGGCCGGTACGGAGCAGGTCCCGCACCCGGTAGGGCACGTCTCCGGTCAGCTCCGCGAGGTCGTCCGCCGTCAGGCCGCCGCCCGAGGCGGTGACCAGCCCGAGGAGCTCGTACGGGAGTCCGCCCGCCGCCAGGAGGTGCTTGAGCTCGCGCTCCGCCTCCGCCCTGATCGCGCGGGCCCGTGGGGACGGCGGGAGGACGCGTACGACCTCCGGGTTCCTGAGCGGATGGTCCGGCCGCACGTCCGCGGGGAGCGGCGGGTTCAGCCGGCCGGAGACGACGACCGGCCCGGAGACGGGCAGCAGGCTCGCGATCGAGCGGGCTTCCGGGCCCGTCGTCACGCCCCGGTCCTCGTCCAGGCCGTCGACCAGCAGGACCATCCGTTCGCCGCGCGCGGCGCAGACCCGGGCGGCCGCGCCGTACAGGCGGAACAGATGGGCCTCCTTGGTGGCGGCGGTCAGGTGGGCCGGGATCCCTTCGCCGGCCAGCTCCGCGAGCTGTTCCAGGACCACGTCGACATAGGCGGCGACATCGTTCTGCGAGCCGAGGCGGGCGGTGATGAAGAAGGGGACGATCCGCACGCCGGCCGGCGGGTCGAGCGCGAACCAGGCCATGAGCGCCGTCTTCCCGGCCCAGGCGTCCGCCCGCCACCACCGGTACCCGTCCCCCGTGAGGCAGAAGGCGGCGAGTTCGGCCAACTCGGCCTCTCGGCCGACGAGTTCCGGCGGGGCGATGCGCCGGACCTGTTCCCGGTACGCCGAGCGGACCGTCGCCCCCGCATTCAGGCCGACCCGGTTGCCGTCGCCGATCACGACGACGCCCGTCTCGTTGTCGACCGTGACCGACCGCTCTCCCCCTGCCTGCTCCATGCGCCCAACCTAGACTGGAGAGATCGCACCTGGGTCGGGAGGCGTCATGACGTTCACGCAGATCATCGACTTCAAGACCAGCCGGATCGACGACATGAGCCGGCTCATGGACCGGTGGATCGAGCAGACCAAGGGCAAGCGGACCGCCACGCACAGCATTCTCGGCAAGGACCGGGCCGATTCCTCGCACCTCGTGGAGATCGTGGAGTTCCCGTCCTACGACGTGGCCATGCGGAACTCGCAGCTTCCCGAGACCGACCGGATCTTCCGGGAGATGGTGGCGCTCTGTGACGAGATGCCGACGTTCACCGATCTGGACGTGGTCCGGGACGAGGCGATGTACAAGGCCAACGCCCGGCGGCTGATGGAGATGCTCGCCGCCGAGCAGGAGCTCGCCCTGCTCGACGAGGTGCTGGCCGAGGGGTACCACGACCATGATCCGACCAATGAGCAGGACGTCATCGGCATGGACGCCGTCCGGCGCGAGGTGGAGATGTGGCGGGGCGGCTTCGACTTCGCCTTCACCGTCGACGACCAGATCGCCGAGGGCGACCGGGTCTGCACCCGCTGGACCTGGAACGGCACCCATACCGGGGACTTCATGGGGCTCCAGCCGTCCGGCATGGAGGTGACGATGACCGGGACGGTCATCCACCGCTTCCGGGACGACGGGAAGATCGTCGAGGGGTGGTGGCAGTACGACCTCCTCGGACTGATGGCACAGCTCGGCGCCGTGGAGGGGTAGCGGGGAGAAGCACCGAGGCCCGGTGCCCCCGCGACGGGGGCACCGGGCCTCGGTGATCAGTTACGGCACGCGTCAGTGCGAGTGGCCGTGACCGTGGCCGTGACCGTGGTCCGCCGGCTCCTCTTCCTTCTTCTCCACCACGAGGGTCTCGGTGGTGAGGAGGAGGGAGGCGATCGAGGCGGCGTTCTCCAGCGCGGAGCGCGTCACCTTCACCGGGTCGATGACGCCGGCCTTGACCAGGTCGCCGTACTCGCCGGTCGCGGCGTTGAAGCCCTGGCCCTTGTCGAGCTCCGCCACCTTCGAGGTGATGACGTAGCCCTCGAGGCCGGCGTTCTCGGCGATCCAGCGCAGCGGCTCGACGGCGGCGCGGCGGACGACCGCGACACCCGTGGCCTCGTCGCCGGTCTTGTCGAGGTTGCCCTCGAGGACCTTGACGGCGTGGACGAGCGCGGAGCCACCGCCGGAGACGATGCCCTCCTCGACCGCGGCGCGGGTCGCCGAGATGGCGTCCTCGAGACGGTGCTTCTTCTCCTTCAGCTCCACCTCGGTGGCGGCGCCGACCTTGATCACGCACACGCCGCCGGCCAGCTTCGCGAGGCGCTCCTGGAGCTTCTCGCGGTCCCAGTCGGAGTCCGTGGACTCGATCTCGGCCTTGATCTGGTTGACGCGGCCGGCCACCTCGGACGAGTCGCCGCCACCGTCGACGATCGTGGTGTCGTCCTTGGTGATGGTGACGCGGCGGGCGGTGCCGAGCACGTCGAGACCGGCCTGGTCGAGCTTGAGGCCGACCTCTTCGGCGATGACGGTCGCACCGGTGAGGGTGGCGATGTCGCCGAGCATGGCCTTGCGGCGGTCACCGAAGCCGGGGGCCTTGACGGCCACGGCGTTGAAGGTGCCACGGATCTTGTTCACGACCAGGGTCGACAGGGCCTCGCCCTCGACGTCCTCGGCGATGATCAGGAGCGGCTTGCCGGCGCCGGCCTGGATGACCTTCTCCAGGATGGGGAGCAGGTCCTGGATCGAGGAGATCTTGCCCTGGTTGATCAGGATGTACGGGTCGTCGAGGACGGCCTCCATACGCTCCTGGTCGGTCACCATGTACGGGGACAGGTAGCCCTTGTCGAAGGCCATGCCCTCGGTGAAGTCGAGCTCCAGGCCGAAGGTGTTGGACTCCTCGACGGTGATGACACCGTCCTTGCCGACCTTGTCCATCGCCTCGGCGATGAGCTCGCCGACCTGCTGGTCCTGCGCGGAGAGCGCGGCCACGGCGGCGATGTCGGACTTGTCCTCGATCGGGCGCGCGGTGGCGAGCAGCTCGTCGGAGACGGCCTTGACGGCGGCGTCGATGCCCTTCTTCAGGGCGGCCGGGGAGGCACCCGCGGCGACGTTGCGCAGACCCTCGCGGACCAGGGCCTGGGCGAGCACGGTGGCGGTGGTGGTGCCGTCACCCGCGATGTCGTTGGTCTTGGTCGCCACCTCCTTCACCAGCTGGGCGCCGAGGTTCTCGTACGGGTCCTCGATCTCGACCTCGCGGGCGATCGTGACACCGTCGTTGGTGATGGTGGGGGCGCCGAACTTCTTGTCGATGACGACGTTGCGGCCCTTGGGGCCGATCGTCACCTTCACCGTGTCGGCAAGCTTGTTGACGCCGCGCTCAAGGGCGCGACGGGCGTCCTCGTCGAACTTCAGGATCTTCGCCATGGGAGCGGTTCAGCCCTCTCGGAATGGGGTGGAACGAACCGCGCCCCCGGACGCCCGGTGCGGGGTCAAGGGGCGCAGCTCAAAGCATCTGCTTCAGATACTTCGGTGAATTACTTCTCGACGATCGCGAGCACGTCGCGAGCCGAGAGGACGAGGTACTCCTCGCCGTTGTACTTCACCTCGGTGCCGCCGTACTTGCTGTACAGCACGATGTCGCCGGTCTTGACGTCGAGCGGCAGACGCTCGCCGTTCTCGAAGCGGCCCGGGCCCACGGCCAGGACGACGCCCTCCTGGGGCTTCTCCTTGGCAGTGTCCGGGATGACCAGGCCAGAGGCGGTGGTCTGCTCGGCGTCGAGCGGCTGGACCACAATGCGGTCCTCGAGCGGCTTGATGGCAACCTTGGAGCTGGTGGTCGTCACGATCCGACCTCCCCCTTCGGAGATCTCGGGGTCAACTGTCTGAGGTGGCGACCAGGTGGATCCGTCGTCGCGGGTGCCGGACCTGCCCGTCGCTCTGTTGGCACTCTCCAGTGGTGAGTGCCAGAGCCGAGACTATGACCGCGATTAGCACTCGGTCAAGCGGAGTGCCAATTCCTCACTCGTGGCGGTGTGCTTCCGGCCCCGGGAGGGCCCCGCCGGCGGCGGCGGGCGGCTTCGCCTCGCCGGTGCCGACGCGTTCCACCGCCTTCCGGCCGAGCCGCTCGATCGAGTCCACGGTCGAGGCGCAGCCGGTCAGCCCCAGCACGAGTACGGCGGCCAGGAGAGGCAGCGCCCGCCGTCCGCTCACACGTAGTCCTCGAGCTTGGCGACGGCGTACCCCTTGGCCGTGATCACGTTCATCACCCGGCGGACCATGTCGGCCATGCTGCCCTTCCAGTCCTCCTTGCCCCGGAAGTGGGTGAGGACGATGTCGCCGGGGTGCAGGTCCCGGTCCCACTCGCGCCATTCCATGTGGTCGGGGAAGGCCTCCGCCGCCCAGAGCGGGACGGCCTCGACGCCGCAGGTCTTGGCGGCGCGCAGGGTGTCCTCGTTGTAGTTGCCGTACGGCGGGCGGAACAGCGGGGGCCGCTTGCCGAATCGTTTCTCGATGATGTCCTGCATGCCGCAGATCTCGCGCTTCTGCTGCTTGTACGAGAGTCCGGGCAGGTAGCGGTGGTTGAGGGTGTGGTTGTGCAGGGACACCCCCCCGTCCTGCGACTTCTGCATCCGGGCGAAGTAGCCGTAGTCGTCCTTGACGACGTAGTCGCTGAGGAAGGCGCTGTAGGGGATCCGCAGCTCCTTCATCATCCGCAGCAGCTCGGGGTCCTTCTCCGAGCCGTCGTCGATCGTCAGGAAGACGATCTTCTGCTTGGTCGGGACGGTGGTGAAGACGGGCGGCAGGCCTTCGCCGTCGGTCTCGAAGCCCTTGCGGGTGGTGATCTTCGGCTTGACGGCGGGCGGGGCCGGGGCTTCGAGCGGGGGCTTGGCCAGGCCCCACTTCTTGGCGGCGAGCACGCGGGCGGCGCGCTGCTTGCGGACCTTCTCGACGTACGCGTTGAGCGCGCCGGCCGCACCCTGCTCCCGGGCACGTGCCTGCTGCCCGGCGGCGGGGGCGGGCGCGCCGCGGTCCGGCTCGGCGCTCTCGGAGCAGCCGGTGGCGGCGGAGGCGAGGGCGGCGGCGACGAGCACCGCCCCGAGCGCCCGGGAGGAACCGTGCACACCTTTTGCCATCGTTTATTCCTTTTGTCGTACGAGTCGTATGGCGCCGCATCCTGTCAGCGCGGAAGCCCCTTCCGGGGTACGACACCGCCGTACGTGCTCTCGGTCCCCCGGCCGGCCCACAGCGTCGCAGGGCCCACAATGGGACGGGTGACCGACCTCGCCTCCTTCGCCCCGCTGCTCACCCCCGAGGGGCAGACACTCCTCACGGCCCTCCGCGACTACGACCCCGCCCAGGAGCTGGCGGTCGCCTCCCGGCTGCGCCGCGACCACCCCGCCGAGCTGGTCACCGCGGCCATCGCGCAGGCGCGGCTGCGACAGCGGGCGGTGGCGAAGTTCGGCGCGGAGGACGCGTACCGGATGTACTTCACGCCGAACGGCGTCGAGCAGTCGACGCGCGCCTCGGTCGGCACGTACCGGGCCGGCCGGATGAAGGCGCTCGGAGTCCGGAGCGTCGCGGACCTCTGCTCCGGCATCGGCGGCGACGCGATCGCGCTGGCGCGCGCCGGGATCTCGGTCCTCGCCGTGGACCGCGACCCGCTGACGGCGGAGGTCGCCCGCGCCAACGCCGAGGCGCTCGGCCTCGCGGAGCTCATCGAGGTGCGGTGCGCGGACGTCACCGAGATCGACACCGCCCCGTACGACGCGGTCTTCGTCGACCCGGCGCGGCGCGGCGGCCGGGGCAGGATCTTCGACCCCGAGGCGTACTCCCCGCCGCTCTCCTGGGCGGTCGAGGCCGCCCGCAGGGCCCCGCACGCGGCGCTCAAGGTGGCCCCGGGCATCCCGCACGAGGCGGTCCCCGCGGAGGCCGAGGCCGAGTGGATCTCGGACGGCGGGGACGTCAAGGAGGCCGTCCTCTGGTTCGGCACGGAACCGGGTGCCCGCCGCGCCACCCTGCTCCCCTCGGGGGCCGGCCTCACCGGCCGCGGCCTCCCCGACCCGGCGGTCCGCCCGGTCGGCCGCTACCTCTACGAGCCGGACGGCGCGGTCATCCGCGCGCACCTCGTCGCCGAGGTGGCGGAGGACCTGGCCGGCGGTCTGATCGACGAGACGATCGCGTACATCACGGCGGACGAGCCGGTCCCGACGCCGTACGCCGCCGCGTACGAGATCACCGACGAACTCCCCTTCAACCTCAAGAAGTTGAAGGCCCTGCTGAGGGAACGCGAGGTCGGGACCCTGACAGTGAAGAAGCGCGGCTCCGCGGTCGAACCGGAGGAGATCCGCCGCAAGGTGAAGCCGAAGGGCCCGAACGCGGCGACGGTCCTGCTCACCCGCGTCGCGGGAGCCCCGACGATGCTGATCGGCCGCCCGGCCGGCGGCGGGCGCTGACCCCGCCGCCCGCCCCTGCCCGGGACGAGGACGGCGGGCCGGTCGTGGCCCCTCTCAGGACGCCGCCGACGACCCACGGCCCGTCAGCCGCACCGCGAAGCGGTAGTGCCCTACGGCCTTCACCAGGCCCGTCAGGCCGGTGACCCAGAGGATCATGGCGACGCCCATGCCGTAGGCGACCAGGCCGTACCCGTCGTGGCGGCTGACCCCCGCCGGGACCGCGAAGCCCATCCAGAGTCCGAGGCCGCACATCGCGAAGGACAGCAGCAGCCAGCAGGCGCTGAGGACGGGGGCGCGCAGCCGGGCGTCCGTCGGGCCGTGCCGGTCCAGGACCGCCCACTGGGCGAGCCGCTCGCGGACCGTCCGGTCGTGCCGCAGGCTGCGGATCGTCAGCCATACGGCCGGGACGAGGACTCCGATGCCGAGGACCGACGTGACGAGCCCGGTCATCAGCATCAGCGGGTCGGGGACGGACTGTCCCATCGAGGTGAGCAGGACGCCGATCAGCCCCCAGCCCAGCTGGAGCAGGAGGAACCAGGTCAGGAACATCGCGAGCCGCACGCCCCCGAGCAGCCGCCTGCCGAGCTCGTCCAGGGCCCGCGCCCGGTCGGCGAGCCGCGCGTCCCGGTCGGGCCAGCTCCGGATCTCGGCGGGCGGGGGCGGCGGGGGCAACGGGTTACGCGGGGACATGCCAAGCACCCTAAGGGCGCGTCACGACACGTCCAACTCCCGCGCCTTCCCCCGCAGCAGCGCCCGTTCGCTCTCGTTGCGGGTGAGTTCCGCCGCCCTCTCGAACTCCGCCCGCGCCTCCTCCGCCCGTCCGAGGCGGGCCAGCAGGTCGCCGCGGACGCTCGGCAGCAAGTGGTAGCGGGCCAGGTCCGGTTCGGCGGCGAGGGCGTCGACGATCGGCAGGGCCGCCGCGGGGCCCTCGGCCATCGACACGGCGACCGCGCGGTTCAGTTCGACGACCGGCGAGGGGGCGAGGGCGCCCAGCTTCCCGTACAGCGCGGCGATCGTGGCCCAGTCCGTCTCCTCGTACGAGGCCGCCCGCGCGTGGAGGGCGGCGATCGCGGCCTGGAGGGCGTACGGCCCGTACGAGCGCCCGTCCCCCGCGCGTTCGAGCGCGGCGTATCCGCGCCGGATGAGCAGCCGGTTCCAGCGCCGCCGGTCCTGCGCGGCGAGCAGCACCGGCCGCCCGTCGGGCCCGGTCCTGGCCGCCGTCCGGGAGGCCTGGAGCTCCAGGAGGGCGACGAGCCCCTGCGCTTCGCCCTCCTGCGGGACGAGCGCGGCGAGGACGCGGGCGAGCCGCAGCGCGTCCTCGCAGAGGGCCGGCCGCAGCAGGTCGTCGCCCGCGGTCGCCGCGTACCCCTCGTTGAAGATCAGGTAGACGACCTCCAGGACGGAGCCGAGCCGGGCCGCCCGGTCCTCCCCGTACGGCACCTCGAACTCCACGCCCGCCTTCGCGAGCGCCCGCTTGGCGCGGGTGATCCGGGCCGCGACGGTCGCCTCCGGCACGAGGAAGGCGCGGGCGATCTCGTCCGTCCGCAGCCCGCCGACGAGCCGCAGGGTGAGGGCGGCCCGGGCCTCGGCCGAGAGCACCGGATGGCAGGCGGTGAAGATCAGCCGCAGAACGTCGTCGTCGATGTCCCCGGGGCCCGAGGGCTCGGGATCGTACGACTCCTCGGAGAGCGTGCGGCCCACCTCCGCGAGCTTCCGCGCGTACGTCTCGCGGCGCCGCACCAGGTCGACGGCCCGGTGCTTGGCGGCGGCCGTCAGCCAGGCTCCCGGGCGCTCCGGGACCCCTGCCCGCGGCCACTGCTCAAGGGCGGAGACGAGCGCGTCCTGGGCGATCTCCTCGGCGATGCCGACGTCGCGGACGATCCGCGCCACCGTGGCGATGATCCGCGCCGACTCCATCCGGAAGACCGTCTCCAGCGTCTCCTCGACCGTCTGTGCCGTCACGTCTCACATGACAGCACAGGAACGGCTCCGGAACCGGTCAGCCCTCCGGCATCTCCTCGACCTCGCGGACCTCCAGCCCGACCTTCCAGTGCGGCGGGTGCACGGCGAGGAACCGCTTCCCCCACTCGACGGCCTCGGCCATGTCCTTGCACTGAAGCATCGCGTAGCCGCCGACGACCTCCTTGGTCTCGGTGAACGGTCCGTCGGTGAACGACAGCTTCCCGTCCGACCAGGTGATCCGGGTGGACTCGGAGGTCGGCCTGAGCCCGGCGGTGTCCACCATGGCCCCGGCCTTGGTGATCTCCTCGAAGAGCGCACCCATCCGCTGCTCGAAGCCGGGGTCGGCGCTCTCCATGTCGATGGTGTTCTCCTCGATGCGGACGAGGGACAGGAAGCGGGGCATGACGACTCCTCGGTGATGCGGTGGCGGGGCCGTTCCCCGCCGTCCACACATACGTCGAACGGGAGGAGCCCGCATCGACGACTCGCGAGAAGTTCTTCCGAAGCGACCGGCTCAGACGTAGTCCTCCAGGCGCGCCACCGTGAATCCCTGCTCCTGTATGCGGCGGAGCATCGTCGCCGTCATCTCGGTCATCGTCCGGCCCTTGAGCTCGGAGGGGCCGCGGAAGTGGGCCAGGATGATGTCGCCGGGGTGCAGCTTCTTGTCGCCCCGCTGGTACTGCATGTTCTTGATCTGCATGGACTCGCGCCACAGCACGATCGCGTCGACGCCGCACGTGCCCGCCGCCGCGCGCGTGGCCTCGTTCCAGTTGCCGTAGGGCGGACGGAAGAGCCGCGGAGTCGTGCCGTACCGCTGGGCGAGCCTCGTCTGCTGGCCGCATATCTCCCGGCGCTGGGCGTCCTGGGAGAGGGTGCGCAGGTCGGGGTGGGTGAGGGTGTGGTTGGCGAGCCCGTGGCCCTGGGCGACGAGCGGGGTGAAGTACCCGTAGTCGGCGCGGACGGCCGAGTCCGTGAGGAACATCGTGACCGGGATCCCGAGGTCCTTCATCATCCGCACGAACGCGGGGTCCTTCTCCGCCCCGTCGTCGATCGTGATGAAGACGATCTTCTCGGTGGTCGGGATGTCACTGATGACGGGGACCGGGTCGCCCGGCCCGCGCGTCACCGGCTTGACCGCGGGCGGGGCGGGCGGGGCCGGGAAGGGCTTGAGGCCCCAGCGGCGGTACGCGGCGGCGGCCGCGGCCTCGGGGGCATCGGGCGCCTTGTGCCCGGCGGACGGGTCGGCCGTGGGTGCGTTCGTCTTCGCCGTGGCGCCGGCGGGCCCGGGCTGCTCCGCCGCGCATCCGGTCACCAGGAGAGCGGCGGCGGTCAGCGCCGCCCACAGCGCGATCGTCTTCTTCACGCGCTGTGGGATGCGCGATCCGATCGAAAGGTTGCTCTACTTTCGACCTGGTGTCGCCCGCTCGGCTATTCGACCGACTCGAAGCGCCAGCGGTGGACCGGACGGGTGATCAGCTCCGCGTCCGGCTCCGGCAGCTCGGGCAGCTCGGCGTCGAAGGTCTCCGCGTCCCACCAGGTGAGGACGAGAACCCGGTCCTGCGGGGCCCGGAAGACCTCCCGGCGGACCGGCTCACGGGCGAGGACCCGCGCCCGCGCCCATTCCAGGAGCTCGGCGCCCCGGCCCTGCGCGGCCCGCGCCTCCCACATGAGGGCGAGCCTCATGAGTACAGGTTCTCCTTGCTGACCTCGTGCACATGATCGTGGTCGTGGGAGTGGCCGTGCGCGTGCGCGCCCGGCACGTGCGGGTCCGTCACCGGCAGCGACGAGTCCGCCGACAGCTCCAGGTCGGAGGCGGGCCGGTTGCGGGCCACCATCTCGGAGCCGAGGGCCGCGACCATCGCGCCGTTGTCCGTGCACAGGCCGGGCCGGGGCACCCGCAGCCGGATGCCGGCCCGCTCGCAGCGCTCCTGGGCGAGGGCCCGGAGCCGCGAGTTGGCGGCGACGCCGCCGCCGATCATCAGGTGGTCGACGCCCTCGTCCTTGCAGGCCCGGACGGCCTTGCGGGTGAGGACGTCCACGACCGCCTCCTGGAAGGACGCGGCGACGTCCCGGACCGGCACGTCCTCGCCGGCCGCCCGCTTGGCCTCGATCCAGCGGGCCACGGCGGTCTTGAGGCCGGAGAAGGAGAAGTCGTACGCGGGGTCCCGGGAGCCGCTCAGACCGCGCGGGAACGCGATGGCGGCCGGGTCGCCCTCCTTGGCGAGCCGGTCGATGACCGGTCCGCCGGGGAAACCGAGGTCGAGCACGCGGGCGATCTTGTCGAAGGCCTCGCCCGCCGCGTCGTCGATGGTGGCGCCCATCGGCCGCACATCGGAGGTGATGTCGGAGGAGAGCAGCAGCGAGGAGTGGCCGCCGGAGACGAGCAGCGCCATCGTCGGTTCGGGCAGCTTGCCGTGTTCCAGCTGGTCGACGCAGATGTGCGAGGCGAGGTGGTTGACGCCGTAGAGCGGCTTGCCGAGGGCGTAGGCGTAGGCCTTGGCCGCCGAGACGCCGACGAGCAGCGCGCCCGCCAGGCCGGGGCCGGCCGTGACGGCGATGCCGTCGAGGTCCTTCGCGGAGATCCCGGCCGTCTTGAGGGCGCGCTCGATCGTCGGGACCATCGCCTCCAGGTGGGCGCGGGAGGCGATCTCGGGCACGACGCCGCCGAAGCGGGCGTGGGTGTCGACGCTGGACGCGACGGCGTCCGCGAGGAGCGTGGTCCCGTGGACGATGCCGACGCCGGTCTCGTCGCAGGAGGTCTCGATGCCGAGTACGAGCGGTTCGTCAGCAGCCATCAGAATCAGTCTCAGTTCCTTGAACGGTCAGTCGCATCACGAGCGCGTCCACGTTTCCGGGCTGGTAGTAGCCGCGCCGGAAACCGATGGGCTCGAAGCCGAAGCGCTCGTAGAGCTTCTGGGCCCGGGTGTTGTCCACGCGCACTTCGAGAAGCACCTCTTCGCACTCGAAGGCGGTGGCGTGGTGGAGCAGGTCGGTGAGGAGCCGGGCGCCGAGCCCCGTACCCCACTGGTCGCGGGCGACGGCGATCGTCTGCACGTCGCCGAGTCCGCCGGCCGCGGCGAGACCGGCGTACCCGACGAGCCTGCCCTCGGGGGTCTGCGCCACGATGTAGCGGCGGGTGGCCCGCGGCCCGCGCGCGTGCGCGAGCTCCGACCAGAACATCCCCGCCGACCAGGCGTCCTCGGGGAACAGCTCGTCCTCAAGGGCCAGCACCGGTGCGATGTCCCACCAGCGCATCTCGCGCAGTTCCACGGCGCCGGTCACTTGGGGGTGACCACCTTGTAGTTCTTCGGCACCTGCGCGTCGGGCCGGCGCAGATACATCGGCAGCGGGTCGAGGAATCCGCCTTCGCCGGCCGCGAGCCGCTCCGCCGCGAGCGCGGCGAGCGCGGCCGCCGACTGGTGCTCGGGGTCGCGGGCGTCGGGGAAGGCCTCGGGGTAGAGACGGGCGCCCGCGCCGACGACGGGGAGTCCGGCGAGCCGCTCGGCGATCTCGGCGGGCCGGTCGACGGCCGCGTCGGTCACGCGCGTACGGGAGTCGTCGTACCGCGCCCAGTAGACCTCCTTGCGGCGCGCGTCCGTGGCGACGGCGAACGGCTCGTCGATCCCGGAGGCGTACGCGAGGCCGTCGAGGGTGCACAGGCCGTGCACCGGCACGCCGAGCGCGGAGGAGAAGGCCGCGGCCGTGACGAGACCGACCCGGAGGCCGGTGTACGGGCCGGGGCCGACGCCGACGACGATCCCGGTGACCGCGTCGAGCTTCAGACCGGCCTCCTTGAGGACCCGGTCGACGGCGGGCAGCAGCAGCTCCCCGTGGCGGCGGGCGTCGACCTGACTCGACGAGGCGACGACGGCCTCGCCGTCGTGGAGGGCGACGGTGACGGCGGGGGTGGCGGTATCCATGGCGAGCAACAGCACGCGAACAGCCTACGGCTCCCGGGCACGGTGCCCCGCCCCTCGCTCCCCCTGCTGCTACCGTCACCCTTCGATACGTTCGTACGAGAGGTGGGCACGGTGGCACGGAGCAGCTCGGGATTCGTGGCCGGGCTCACGGCGGCGGCCGTCGCCGCGGTCTGCTTCCTGGCGTACCAGGCCTCGGCGAACGCTCCCGCCGATCTGGCGGCCGAGCCCCGGACCCCCGGCACCTCCGTCCCGTCGATCTCGCCGAGCGGCGGGCCGAAGCAGCCGCCGAAGGACCCCCTCGCCGTTCCGGCGGCCTCCGGCAGCGGTGAGCGCGTCGTGTACTCCCTCGCCGACCGCCGGGTGTGGCTGGTCGACGCGAAGGGCAAGGCCCGCCGGTCGTTCACGGTGATGCCGAGCACGGTGCACCCGGCGCCGGGCGCGTACAGCGTGACCTCCCGCTCGGGCTCGGTCCGCGGCTCGGACGGCGTGCAGATCGAGCACGTGGTGCGGTTCGCGACGGCCCAGGACGTGGCGATCGGCTTCAGCGCGGCCGTCGACGGCTCGACGCCGAAGCCGGACCCGACGAAGAAGACCGGCGGCATCCGTATGAAGCGGGCCGACGGGGACGCGCTGTGGACGTTCGCGGTGATCGGCGCGAAGGTCGTCGTCGTCGCGTAGGGCGGGACGTTCCCGCCCCGCCCCCGGGGCTCTACGCTGCTCTGCCGCGTACGACCCGCACGATCCGCTCGACCTGCCCGGCCCTCGCCCCGTGCTCCTCGTCCGCCCGGTCGGGGCGCCCGCCCGGCGGGGTCGACACGGCGCGGGCGGCCGCGCAGGATGCCAGCAGCTCACTCATCGAGACGTGGTCCCGGACGGGTTCCGCGCGCTTCGGCGTCGCCATGCATGCCTCCCGTAGGTTAGGTTCACCTAACCAGCTTGTGCATCCATGTCACCACGGCACGTAGGAACGACGCAACACCTTCCCGACACGTTGTCGGAAACTACGTACGACCGTGGGGCCGTCGGTACGGCCGGTCAGAGCACACCCAGGTCCTCGTCCGCCCAGCGCGGGCCGATCCCGCGCAGCACGACCGTGCGCCGGTCGTCGTCGGTGTCGCCGGTCACCCGGTGGATCAGCAGGTGCAGACGGTCGTCCGTCAGCTCCTCGACCTTCCCGTCACCCCACTCGACGACCACGACCGACTCGGGCAGCGAGACGTCCAGATCGAGGTCCTCCATCTCGTCGAGTCCGCCGCCGAGGCGGTACGCGTCCACGTGCACCAGAGCCGGGCCGCCGACCAGGGACGGGTGGACACGGGCGATGACGAAGGTCGGGGAGGTGACGGCGCCCCGCACGCCGAGGCCCTCACCGAGCCCCCGCGTGAGGGTGGTCTTCCCGGCGCCGAGTTCACCGGTGAGCATGACGAGGTCGCCGGGACGGAGGATCTTCGCGAGACGGCGGCCGAGCTCCTGCATCTGCTGGGGGGAGTCGATGGCCAGGGTGGCGCCGGAGACGGGCGGGTGCGCTGCTTCCATACCCGCCAACTTAACTGTTGCGGGTCTCCGGTCTCACCGTGACGGTCTCCGCCGCCGTCTCCGGGACGGCTCCCGCCCGGACCAGCAGGTCGGCGAGCCGGTCCGTGACCGCCTCCGGGTGCTCCAGCATCACCAGATGGCCGCCGTCCGGCACGATGACGAGTTCCGCCTCCGGAAGGAGATCGGCGATGGCCTCGGTGTGGGAGCTGGGGGTGACCAGGTCGTGGTCGCCGGCGAGCGCGAGCACCGGGAGGTCGCGGAGGACGGGCAGCGCGGCGGCCTTGTCGTGCTCGGCGAAGGCCGGGTAGAAGGCGGCGACGACGTCGATGGGGGTGGACTCGATCATCCGCTCTGCGAAGCGGGCGACGGCGGGGTCCACGTCCCTGGAGGCGAACGAGTACTTCTTGATGAGCCCGGCGAACAGGTCCGCGGTCGCCCGCCGGCCCCGCTCGACCAGCTCGGCCTGGGAGCCGAGCGCGCGCAGCACGCCGGGCAGGACCCGCCGGACGGCGTTGACGCCGGCGATCGGAAGGCCGTACGAGACCTCCCCGAGCTTCCCGGCGGACGTACCGACGAAGGCGACGCCGACGACCCGGTCGCGGACGAACTCCGGGTACCGGTCCGCGAGCGCCATGATCGTCATGCCGCCCATCGAGTGCCCGACGAGGACGAGCGGGCCCTCGGGCGCGGCGACGTCGAGGACGGCCTTGAGATCGCGGCCCAGCTGGTCGATGGTGACAGGCACGCCGTCGGCACCGGACTGGGCGACGCCCTGGCCCGAGCGGCCGTGGCTGCGCTGGTCCCAGTGGACGGTACGGACGAGACCGCGCAGCGCGGCCCGCTGGAAGTGCCAGGAGTCCTGGTTGAGGCAGTAGCCGTGACTGAAGACGACGGTCACGGGGGCGGGCTCCTTGCGCCCGAAGAGCCGCCGCCGACGGGCGGGCGGAGTGTCCGCCGCCACCTCGTCGACCTCGTAGTACAGGACGGTCGAGTCGTCGGCGAGGGCCCGGCCCGGGGTCCCGCGCAGCCCGCCGTACGGGCCGGTGGAGTCGAGGGCCAGCCGCGCCTTCTGCCGTACGGACCGGCCGACGGTGAGGCGCTCGACGGCCACCCCGGCGGCGGCTCCCGCGGCGAGGACGCCTATCGCGGCACCGGCGAATCCGGCGCGGCGCCACGTGCCGGTGCTGCTGGACTCGCCCATGCGCCCCCCTCTATTCGCCCAGGTACACGCGCGGGACGCGCGCGCCGATCCGGGTGACGATCTCGTACGCGATGGTGTCGGCGGCCGCCGCCCAGTCCTCGGCGGTCGGTTCGCCCCGGTCACCGGGCCCGAACAGCACGGCCTCGGTACCCGGCGCGGGGACGTCCCCGCCCAGGTCGACGACGAACTGGTCCATGGCGACGCGTCCGGCGACGGTACGGACGGTGCCGTCGACGAGGACGGGGCCGCGGCCGGAGGCGTGCCGGGGGACGCCGTCGGCGTAGCCGAGCGGGACGAGCCCGAGGGTCGTCTCGGCGTCGGTGACGTAGTGGTGGCCGTAGCTGACGCCGTGCCCGGCCGGGACCCGCTTCACGAGGGCGACGCTCGCCTTGAGCGACATCACCGGCCGCAGCCCCAGCTCGGCCGAGGTTCCCAACTCCGGACTCGGCGACACGCCGTACATGGCGATACCGGGGCGGACCAGGTCGAAATGGGCCTCGGGGAGGGTGAGGGTGGCCGGCGAGTTGGCGATGTGCCGGACCTCGGGATCGACGCCGGCCTTCTCGGCGTGGTCGAGCATCGAGCGGAAGACATCGAGCTGGGCCGCGATGGAGGGGTGGTGCGGCTCGTCGGCGCAGGCGAAGTGCGACCAGAGCCCGGTGACCTTGACGAGCCCGTCGGCCTCGGCCTTCAGGGCCGCCCCGACCAGCTCGGGCCAGTCGGCGGGCTGACAGCCGTTGCGCCCGAGCCCGGTGTCGGCCTTGAGCTGGACACGCGCGGTGCCGCCGGTCCTCCTCGCCGCCTCGACGACCTCCTCCAGGGCCCACATCCCGCTCACGGACATGTCGAGGCCGGCCTCGATGCCCTGGTCCCAGGGGTCGCCGGGGGTCCAGAGCCAGCACATGACCGGCACGTCGGTGATCCCGGCGGCGCGCAGCGCGAGCGCCTCGTGCGGGGTGGCCGTGCCGAGCCAGTCCGCGCCCGCGTCCAGGGCGGCGCGGGCACAGCGCACCGCGCCGTGTCCGTACGCGTCGGCCTTGACCACGGCCATGATCCGGACGTGGGGGGCGACGCGGGCGCGCAGCGTGCGGACGTTCGCACGCAGCGCACCGAGGTCGATCTCGGCGCGGGCTCTGCGGGGCGGCGGTGTCTCAGTCATCGCGCCCAGTCTCTCAGGTGTCAGCTCCCGGGCCGCTTTCCCCAGATGTAGACCCGGTCACCCTTGCGCAGCACGTCCCAGAGTTTCCGGGCGTGGCCGTAGCTGAGATTGACGCAGCCGCGGCTGCCGGTGGGCGTGGCGAGCTGCCCGTAGACGGCGTGGAAGGCCTGACCGCCGCTGAAGAACTGGGAGTAGGGCATGGGGGTGTTGTAGATGGTCGACCAGTGGTCCTTGTGCCGCCAGTAGACGGAGTGCCACCCGGTCCGGGTGGCATACCCCTTGCGCCCGCTCCGCATGGTGACGACGGGGAAGGTCACCTTCTTGTCCTTCCGCACCCACATGAGCTGCCGGTCGAGATCGACACAGACGACCGTGTACTTCTTCACGGGACAGCGCCGTCCCGGATCCAGGTTCTTCCGGGCGGCGAGCAGCTCGGCCCGGGACCAGGTGACGGGCCCGGCGTAGCCGTTGGCCGGCTTGATCTTCTCCCTGACCTGGAAGGCACGGATGGCCCGGCAGTCGGCGGCGGACTGCCTCCCGTCGGCCCTGAGCCCGAGCAGCCGCTCGACCCGCCGCTGATGGGTACCCGTGGTGGCGGTGCAGGAGGCTCCCACGACACTCCTGGGCATGTACTCGACCGACTCGTCGGCGTCCTCCTCGGGCGTGGGCACGGGCACGTCGCCCTCGGGATGGAGGGGCGGCAGCACCTGATCGGGCGTATCCATCGGGTACTCGGCCCGCCCGCCCCCGGCCACCCCGGGCACGAGCACGTCCCCGGGCTCGGGGGCGTCGGCAACGGCCCCGCCCCCGGCCAGGGGCACGAGCAGGACCCCGAGAAGAACGAACAACGACACGGCACGACTTCTCGATCTGATCACCCACCCACCCAATCCCCGACGACCCGGGGGAGCGCGCCGGGAGAGGCGGCCGGCGGAGCGTGTTCAGCCGACCGGGGGTGGGTCGGGGGACTCAGCGTCCCCCTACAGCCCGGCCGTCACATCGCGCCACGCGCCTCCCAACGCCCCCGCCACGTCCCCCGCCGTCACCGGCCCGCCCGCCGACGCCCGCCGCGCCGCCAGCCCGTGCAGGTACGCCGCGCACGACGCCGCGTCCACCGGGCGCAGCCCCGCCGCGAGCAGCGACCCCGCGAGGCCCGACAGGACGTCCCCGCTTCCCGCCGTCGCCAGCCATCCCGTCCCCGTCGGGTTCACCCGGACCGCGCCACCCGCGACCGCCGCCCCCGACGCCGCTTCCGTCCCCGCCCCGCACACCAGCGTCGTCGAGCCCTTGAGCAGCACCGTCGCCCCGAACCGCGCCGCCAGTTCCCGCACCGCCGCCAGCCGCCCCGCCTCCACCTCCGCCCGGGTCGCGCCGAGCAGCGCCGCCGCCTCCCCCGCGTGCGGGGTGAGCACGGTCGGCGCGCTGCGGGCCCGTACCAGCGAAGGGTCGAGCCCCCGCAGCCCGTCCGCGTCCACGAGCACCGGCACGTCCGAGGCGAGGACCTCCGCGACGCCCGGCTCGTCGCCGAGCCCCGGCCCGACGACCCAGGCCTGCACCCGCCCGGCGCGGTCCGGCGGCCCCGGGTGGACCAGGGTCTCCGGGTGCGCAGCGATCACCGCGTCCGCCGCCGGCCCGACGTACCGCACCGCCCCCGCACCGCCCCGCAGGGCCCCCTCGACGGCGAGCACCGCCGCCCCCGGATAGCGCGCGGAGCCGGCGACGACGCCGAGCACCCCGCGCCGGTACTTGTCACTCTCGGCACCCGGTACGGGCAGCAGCCGCGCCACGTCCTGGTGCTGGAGCGCCTCCAGGTCGGCCACGCCCGGAAGTTCGCCGCCGAGCCCGATGTCGACGAGTCGCAACGCGCCCGTGTAGGACCGCGCCGGGTCGACGAGCAGGCCCGGCTTGTACGTCCCGAAGGTCACCGTCACGTCCGCCCGCAGCGCCTCCCCGGCCACCTCCCCCGTGTCCGCGTCGACGCCGCTCGGCAGGTCGACGGCGACGAGGACGGCGTCCGAGCCGCGCGCGGCGCGGGCGACGGGCACTGCGTCGGGCCGGAGCCCGCCCTGTCCGCCGATGCCGGTGATGCCGTCGAGGACGAGGTCGGCGGCGGCGAGCGGTTCGAACGGGTCGTCGTGGGCGCTGTCCACGACCCGGCCCCCCGCCGCCCGCAGCGCCGCGAGTCCGCCCTCGTGCGCGCGGTCGCCGAGGAGGACGGCGGTGACTCCGGCGCCGCGCCGGGCGAGCCGGGCGCCGGCGTAGAGGGCGTCGCCGCCGTTGTCGCCGCTGCCGACGAGGAGGGCGACTCTCGCCCCGTACACCCGTCCCTTCCCGAGGAGCGAGCAGCAGGCGGCGGCGAGTCCGGCGGCGGCGCGTTGCATGAGCGCGCCTTCGGGGAGTCGGGCCTTGAGGGCGGCTTCGGCGGCCCGTACGGTCTCCACGCGGTAAGCGGTACGCATGGTCGCAGTCTGCCGCAGCCCCCGGGCGCCTGCCCGGCGCCGCCACGACCCCGCCGCACCGGCCGCCGCGCCGCCGCTCTCGAGCCGCGGTCCGGGGGTGGGTTGACACCCCCTCATCATTCGACTTAGGTTCGCCTTACCTAAGTAACATGCGCGGCACTCACACCCGACGCCGGCCCTGGCAGCCGCGCGCACACGACCAGGGGCCCGACCGTCCTCCGACGGCCGGACCCCTGGTCCGTACAACACGCGCCTACGCCTCCGCGATCACCACCGCGGACGCCACCCCCGCGTCATGGCTCAGCGACACGTGCCAGTGCTTCACACCCAGCTCGGCCGCCCGCGCCGCCACCGTCCCGCTCACCCTCAGCCGTGGCTGCCCGGTGTCCTCGACGTACACCTCGGCGTCCGTCCAGTGCAGCCCGCCCGGCGCGCCGAGCGCCTTCGCGAGGGCCTCCTTCGCGGCGAACCGCACCGCGAGGGAGGCGGGCCCGCGCCGTTCGCCGCTGGGGAGCAGCAGTTCACTCTCGACGAAGAGGCGCCGGAGCAGCCCCGGTGTCCGTTCGATCGACGCGGCGAACCGGTCGATCTCGGCCACGTCGATCCCCACCCCGATGATCATCTGCTCACCTTCACACGCACGCACTCACTCCACGGTCACGGACTTGGCCAGATTGCGCGGCTGGTCGACCTCGTTGCCCCGCGCGGTGGCGAGCTCGCAGGCGAAGACCTGGAGCGGCACCGTGGAGACCAGCGGCTGCAGCAGCGTAGGCGTGGCCGGGATGCGGACGAGGTGGTCGGCGTACGGGACCACGGCCTCGTCGCCCTCCTCGGCGATCACGATGGTGCGGGCGCCGCGCGCCCGGATCTCCTGGATGTTGGAGACGATCTTGTCGTGGAGGACGGAACGGCCCCGGGGCGAGGGCACCACCACGACGACCGGCAGGTCCTCCTCGATGAGCGCGATCGGCCCGTGCTTGAGCTCCCCGGCGGCGAAGCCCTCGGCGTGCATGTACGCCAGTTCCTTGAGCTTCAGGGCGCCTTCGAGGGCCACGGGGTAGCCGACGTGACGGCCGAGGAAGAGAACGGTGTCCTTGTGGGCGAGGGAGCGGGCGAGGGCCCGGACGGGCTCCATGGTCTCCAGGACCCGCTCGACCTCGTCGCCGATCCTGGCCAGCTCGCGGACCACGGCGTGGATCTCGTCGCCCCACTTGGTGCCGCGCACCTGCCCGAGGTAGAGCGCGAGGAGGTAGCAGGCGACGAGCTGGGTGAGGAAGGCCTTGGTGGAGGCGACGGCGACCTCGGGCCCGGCGTGGGTGTACAGCACGGCGTCGGACTCGCGCGGGATCGTCGAGCCGTTCGTGTTGCACACGGCGAGCACCTTCGCGCCCTGCTCCCGCGCGTGCCGCAGCGCCATCAGCGTGTCCATCGTCTCGCCCGACTGGGAGATGGCGATGACGAGGGTGCGCTGGCCGAGGATCGGGTCGCGGTAGCGGAACTCGCTGGCGAGCTCGACCTCGCAGGGGATGCGGGTCCAGTGCTCGATGGCGTACTTGGCGATGAGACCGGCGTGGAACGCGGTGCCGCACGCGATGATGACGATCTTGTCGGCCGCGCGCAGCACGGCGTCGGGGATGCGCACCTCGTCGAGGGTGAGCCGGCCCGCGCCGTCGATCCGGCCGAGGAGGGTGTCGGCGACGGCCTTGGGCTGCTCCGCGATCTCCTTCAGCATGAAGTAGTCGTAGCCGCCCTTCTCGGCGGCGGACGCGTCCCAGTCCACGTGGAAGGCGCGGACGTCGGCGGGCGCCCCGTCGAAGTCGGTGACGGTGACGCCGTCCCTGGTCAGCTCGACGACCTGGTCCTGGCCGAGTTCGATGGCCGACCGGGTGTGGGCGATGAACGCGGACACGTCGGAGGCGAGGAAGTTCTCGCCCTCGCCGACACCGACGACGAGCGGCGAGTTCCGGCGGGCGCCGACGACCACGTCCGGCTGGTCGGCGTGCACCGCGACCAGGGTGAAGGCCCCGTCGAGCCGCCGGCACACCAGCCGCATGGCCTCCGCGAGGTCCCCGGCGGAGGAGAACTCCTCGGCGAGGAGGTGGGACACGACCTCGGTGTCCGTCTCGGACAGCAGGTCGTGGCCGCGCTCGGCCAGCTCGTCGCGGAGAGCGGCGAAGTTCTCGATGATGCCGTTGTGGACGACCGCGACGCGCCCCGCGTTGTCCAGATGCGGGTGCGCGTTGGCGTCGGTCGGGCCGCCGTGGGTGGCCCAGCGGGTGTGTCCGATGCCCACGGACCCGCCGGCGAGCGGCCGGTCCACGAGCTCCTTCTCCAGGTTGACGAGCTTCCCCGCCTTCTTGGCCGCGGCGAGCCCTCCGTCGGAGAGCACCGCGACACCGGCCGAGTCGTAGCCCCGGTATTCGAGCCTCTTGAGGCCCGCGACCACCACATCAAGCGCCGACTGCCCGCCGACGTATCCCACGATTCCGCACATGACGGCAGCCTACGGCGGAAGGCGCCGTAAGGGCCGGAGTCAGGACAGCTTGGCGGCCTGCGCGTCGATGACGGCCTGCGGAAGCGTCTTGACCCCGCCGGGAACGAGGCTGATCGTCGAGAACGACGCGAGCGTGTTGCCCTGACGGAAGACGACGAGCTTGCTGACGAACGGCTCGCCCTCCATGTCGGAGGTGACGGTGAAGGCGACGGCCTCCTCGCCGGCGGTGACGGTCTCCGGCGCGACCTTGGCGACCTTCGTCTTCTCCTTGAGGTGGACGACGTGGAAGCCGCCGGCACACTCCGCACCGGCCTTCTTCACCGAGGCGAAGGCCTCCTGCGCGCCCTGTCCGTCGTACGAACCGAGCGTCACCGCCGTGACCTGGGCGCCCAGCCCGCCGAGAAGCGCCTCCTCGGGCGAGGCCGACGCGTCCTTCTTCGGCTCCTCGAGGACCTTGCGCTCCGCCGACGCGGCGGGCGAACCGGGCGAGATGAAGGACATGGCGTGGGCGATCGGCGCGCAGGCGGGCTTGTCGGCGGTGACCGAGGCCGCCGAGACGACGTCCCCGGCTTCGGCCTTCTGCACCTGGTAGCCCTTGAGGTCGGCCCGCTCGACGATCGCCTTCTCCAGCTCGGCGTCCGACAGCGTCTTCGCGGCGGGCGCGCTCGTGGCGGAGGCGCTGGGCGCCCCGGTACCACCGGCCTTGTCACCCTTGCCGTCGCTCTTCTCCCCGCCACCGCAGGCGGTGACGAGCAGGGCGAGGGAGACGGCGGTGGCGGCGACGGCGGCGCTTCTCATGGACGTACGCATCTGAACTGGCTCTCTGCTTCTCTTCGTGGTTTCACAACATGCCGCCCGAAGGACGGCTCCCCCCCGCGTGAAGTCGTGAAGTGGTGAAGTCAGGAGCCCACGCGGCATCAGAAGGATCACCTTAAGCCAGGGGTCGGACAACGCCTTTTCCGCGTGACCCACCCCACGGCCCCCCGCCACCCACGAAGCCGCGCGACCCCCGACAATGGCGGGGTGATCACATCCCACGGGAGCCCCCGCACCGGCACCGGCCAGCGACGGCCCTCCGAGGCGACCCCGTACGTCGACCTCACCCGCGCCGAGTGGAGCGCCCTGCGCGACAAGACCCCGCTCCCCCTCACCGCCGACGAGGTCGAGCGGCTCCGCGGTTTCGGGGACGTCATCGACCTCGACGAGGTACGGGACATCTACCTCCCGCTGTCCCGGCTGCTCAACCTGTACGTGCAGGCCACCAGCGGACTGCGGGGCGCCCTCAACACCTTCCTCGGCGAGAGCGCCGAGCAGCGCGGCACGCCCTTCGTCATAGGGGTCGCCGGTTCGGTCGCCGTCGGGAAGTCGACCGTCTCCCGTCTGCTCCAGGCCCTCCTCGCGCGCTGGCCGGAGCACCCGCGCGTGGAGCTGGTCACCACGGACGCCTTCCTCTATCCGATGGAGGAGCTGAAGGCCCGCGGCCTCATGTCCCGCAAGGGCTTCCCCGAGTCGTACGACCGCCGGGCCCTGACCCGGTTCGTCGCGGACATCAAGGCGGGCAAGGACGAGGTCACGGCCCCGGTCTACTCGCACCTCATCTACGACCGCGTCCCCGGCGAGCGCCTCGTCGTCCGCCGCCCGGACATCCTCATCGTCGAGGGCCTGAACGTCCTCCAGCCGGCCCTGCCCGGCAAGGACGGCCGCACGCGCGTCGGCCTCGCCGACTACTTCGACTTCTCGGTGTACGTGGACGCGCGCCCGGAGGACATCGAGCGCTGGTACCTCAACCGCTTCCGCAAGCTGCGCGACACCGCCTTCCAGGACCCCGACTCGTACTTCCAGCGCTACACCCGGGTCTCCGAGGACGAGGCCCTCGACTACGCGCGCACCATGTGGCGGACCATCAACAAGGTGAACCTCCTGGAGAACGTGGCCCCGACGCGCGGCCGGGCGACTCTCGTCGTCCGCAAGGGCCCGGACCACAAGGTGCAGAGGCTGAGCCTCCGTAAGCTCTGAGGATGCTGCATCTCCGGATGATCGTGCCGCCCGACCGCACCCAGGCCGCCGTCGAGGTGATCGAGTCCACGGTCGGCACCACCCACCTGGTGGTGCTGCCCGGCGCGGCCCGGGACCCCTCCGGCGACGTGGTCATGTGCGATGTCGCACGTGAGGCCGGCGACGAACTCCTCAAGGGGCTGCGCGGTCTGAGGATCGATCAGGACGGCTCCATCGCGGTCGAGAACATCGAGCTCTCCCTCTCCACGCGCGCGGACCACGCCGAGGAGGAGGCCCCGGGCGAGCCGGCGGACGCGGTGATCTGGGAGCAGCTGACGGGCGCGACGCACGAGGAGTCGACGCTCTCCATCACGTACAGCGCGTTCATGATCCTGGCGACGATGATCGCGGCATGCGGTGTCGTCCTGGACAACGCCATCCTGATCGTGGGCGCGATGGCGGTCGGCCCCGAGTTCGGCCCGCTCGCCGGGGTCTGTACGGCGGTGGTTCAGCGCGCCCCGAAGCTGGCGGCGCGCTCGCTGTACGCGCTGCTCGTCGGTTTCGCGGCGGCGATCGTGGCGACGACGGTGTTCAGCCTTGGCATGGACGCGCTCGACCTGTTCAGCCGCGACCGGCTCGACGCGCCCCGGCCCAACACCAGTTTCATCTGGCAGCCGGACCCGTTCTCGTTCGTCGTCGCGCTGCTCGCGGGCATCGCGGGCATGCTCTCGCTGACCTCGTCGAAGTCGGGCGCCCTGGTGGGCGTGGCGATCTCGGTGACGACGGTCCCGGCGGGCGCGAACGCGGCGGTCGCGCTCAGCTACGGCGAGTTCGGCCAGATGTGGGGCTCGATCGAGCAGCTGCTGCTGAACCTGTTCGGCATCATGCTGGCCGGGGTGCTGACCCTGTACGGGCAGAAACTCCTCTGGCGCACCCAGCGCGGCCACTGGCGCCGCGCGCCCGGCGCCCGGAAGGAAAACTGAAAGGGCCCCGCCGCACCCGAGACGGGTGCGACGGGGCCCTCAACGCATGACGGCGCCTCAGAAAGCCTAGCCCAGCGCCGACTTCACCACGTCCGCGAGCCGCTGCGCCACCGCGCGCGCCTGCTCGATGTCCGCGGCCTCGACCATGACGCGAACCAGCGGCTCGGTGCCGGAGGGGCGCAGGAGGACGCGGCCGGTGGAGCCGAGCTCCTGCTCGGCGGCGGTGACCGCGGCGGCGAGGTCGCCGGAGGTCTTCACCCGGGACTTGTCGACGTCGGGGACGTTGATCAGGATCTGCGGAAGCCGCTCCATCACGCCGGCCAGATCCGCGAGCGACTTGCCGGTGGCGGCCACCCGGGCGGCCAGCATCAGACCGGTGAGGGTGCCGTCGCCGGTGGTGGCGTGGTCGAGCACGATGACGTGCCCGGACTGCTCGCCGCCGAGCGCGAAGCCGTGCTCCTTCATGGACTCCAGGACGTAACGGTCGCCGACCGCGGTCTGGACGAAGTTCAGGCCCTCGCGCTCCATGGCGAGCTTGAAGCCCAGGTTGGACATGACGGTCGCGACGACGGTGTCCCCGCGCAGCGCACCGGCCTCGCGCATGGCGAGGGCGAGCACGGCGAGGATCTGGTCTCCGTCGACCTCGTTGCCCGCGGCGTCCACCGCGAGGCAGCGGTCGGCGTCGCCGTCGTGCGCGATGCCCAGGTCGGCGCCGTACTCGACGACGGCGGCCTTGAGCAGCCCGAGGTGGGTGGAGCCGCAGCCGTCGTTGATGTTGAGGCCGTCCGGCTCGGCGCCGATGGTGACGACCTCGGCACCGGCGCGGGCGAAGGCCTCGGGCGACACGCGGGCCGCGGCGCCGTGGGCCTCGTCGAGGACGACCTTGAGACCGTCGAGACGGTTGGGGAGGACGGCGATGAGGTGGGCGACGTAGGTGTCGAAGCCCTCGTCGTAGTCACGGACGCGGCCGACGCCGGAGCCGGTCGGACGCTCCCAGGGGGCGCCCGTGCGGTGCTCCTCGTACACGGCCTCGATCTTGTCCTCGAGCTCGTCGGCGAGCTTGTGGCCGCCGCGCGCGAAGAACTTGATGCCGTTGTCGGGCATGGCGTTGTGGCTGGCGGAGAGCATCACGCCGAGGTCGGCGCCCAGGACGCCGGTGAGGTGGGCCACGGCCGGGGTGGGCAGCACGCCGACGCGCAGCACGTCGACGCCGGCGCTGGCGAGCCCTGCCACGACGGCGGCTTCGAGGAACTCTCCGGACGCACGGGGGTCACGTCCGACCACCGCGGTCGGCCGATGGCCCTCGAAGGTGCCCGCCTCGGCGAGCACGTGCGCCGCCGCGACCGACAGACCGAGCGCGAGCTCCGCCGTCAGATCCGCGTTGGCCACACCGCGCACGCCGTCCGTGCCGAAGAGTCGTCCCACAGCTGTCCTCCGAGAAATACGTGCCCAAGCATGAAAGAGAAAGGGGTTATGAAAAAACGTACGCCCCGACGGCACGGGCAGTGCCGCCGGGGCGTACGAAAGCAGACCGAGCAGGCGATTAACGCTTGCTGTACTGCGGAGCCTTACGGGCCTTCTTGAGACCGGCCTTCTTGCGCTCGACCGCACGGTCGTCGCGGGAGAGGAAGCCGGCCTTCTTCAGCGCCGGGCGGTTGTTCTCGACGTCCGCCTCGTTCAGCGCACGGGCCACACCGAGGCGCAGGGCGCCGGCCTGACCGGAGACACCGCCACCCGCGATGCGGGCGATGACGTCGTAGCGGTTGTCGAGCTCGAGCACCTTGAAGGGCTCGTTGACTTCCTGCTGGTGCACCTTGTTGGGGAAGTAGTCCTCAAGGGTGCGACCGTTGATCTTCCACTTGCCGGTGCCCGGAACGATCCGGACGCGGGCGATGGCGTTCTTGCGACGGCCCAGGCCGGCGGCCGGCTGCGGGTCGCCGAAGCGGGACGCGAGCGACTCGGAGGTGTACTCACCCTCGACGAGCTCGGTCTCGGTGGTGTACTCCTCAACGCCCTCGAACTCGTCGACGGGGGTCTCGGGGGTGGTCTCGGCCACGATGCTCCTCAGATTTCTTTCGTTCTTAGGGGGTGTGGCCGGAACTACTGCGCGACCTGGGTGATCTCGAACGGAACCGGCTGCTGCGCAGCGTGCGGGTGGTTCTCGCCCGCGTAGACCTTCAGCTTCGAGATCATCTGACGGCCCAGGGTGTTCTTGGGGATCATGCCCTTGATGGCCTTCTCGACGGCCTTCTCGGGGTTCTTCGACAGCAGCTCGTCGTAACGGACGGAGCGCAGACCACCCGGGAAGCCGGAGTGGCGGTACGCCAGCTTCTGGGTCTTCTTGTTGCCGGAGAGGTGGACCTTGTCAGCGTTGATGATGATGACGAAGTCGCCCATGTCCATGTGGGGGGCGTAGACGGGCTTGTGCTTGCCTCGCAGGAGGTTCGCAGCCGTGGTCGCCAGACGGCCCAGGACGATGTCCTGCGCGTCGATGATGTGCCACTGGCGAGTGACATCGCCGGGCTTGGGGCTGTACGTACGCACTTCGTAGCCTTCGCTTCTTCAGTGGATGGAGTCCAGACACACCTGAAGCGATCATGCAGCTGGGGCCTGCACTGCCGGGACACCGCCCGTATGCGAGCCACTGGTAACTGCTCCAGGGAACCTGCGCAAGGGCCGCTCGCGTGAGAACGACGAGGCCAATACGCATAACAAACCGCAACACTACCCGCGCCACCCCGGACGGGTCAAAACGCCGCGAGCCCCCAGGTCACCGCGCCCGCTCGACCCGCCGCTCGTCCCACACCGGCTCCGTCGACCCCACCCCGACGCCGCACTCGCACGCCTCGGCCCCAAGGGGCCTCCCCGGCTTCGCCCGGCTGCGCCGGACTCCGTCCGCCGTCTCCAGGACAACGCCCGGCCGGCCGACCGCCCAGGTCACCGCGCCCGCTCGACCCGCCGCTCGTCCCACACCGGCTCCGTCGTCTCGCGCACCACGCCGTCGGACCCGAACACCAGGAACCGGTCGAAGCTCTTCGCGAACCACCGGTCGTGGGTCACGGCAAGCACCGTACCGTCGTACGACTCGAGCCCGTCCTGCAGCGCCTCCGCCGACTCCAGGTCCAGGTTGTCCGTCGGCTCGTCGAGGAGCAGCGCCGTCGTGCCCGCCAGCTCCATCAGCAGGATCTGGAACCGCGCCTGCTGCCCGCCCGAAAGCTTGTCGAACGGCTGGTCGCCCTGCCGCTCCAGCTCGTAGCGCCGCAGCATCGACATCGCGCCGCCCCGGTCCTTGGCGTGCTCCGTCCACAGGATGTCGACGAGCGGCCGCCCGGTCAGCTCCGGGTGCGCGTGGGTCTGGGCGAAGTGCCCGGGCACCACCCGCGCGCCCAGCTTCCACATACCCGTGTGGGCGACGGACGGGTCCCCCGCGAGCAGCCGCAGGAAGTGTGACTTGCCCGACCCGTTCGAGCCGAGGACGCCGACCCGTTCACCGTAGAAGATCTCCAGCGAGAAGGGCTTCATCAGCCCGGTCAGCTCAAGGTTCTCGCAGGTCACAGCGCGTACACCGGTACGGCCACCGCGCAGCCGCATCTTAATGTCCTGCTCGCGCGGCGGCTCCGGCGGCGGCCCCGCCTCCTCGAACTTCCGCAGCCGGGTCTGCGCCGCCGCGTACCGCGAGGCCATGTCGTGGCTGACCGCGGCCGCCTGCCGCAGGTTGACGACGAGCTTCTTCAGCTGGGCGTGCTTCTCCTCCCAGCGCCGCTTCAGCTCCTCGAAGCGCGCGAACCGCTCCCGGCGCGCCTCGTGGAAGGTGTCGAACCCGCCGCCGTGCACCCAGACGTCCGAGCCGGCCGGGCCGGGCTCGACCGCGACGATCTTCTGCGCGCCCCGGGACAGCAGCTCCCGGTCGTGAGAGATGAACAACACGGTCTTACGGGTCTCCCGCAGCCGCTCCTCCAGCCACCTCTTGCCGGGGACGTCGAGATAGTTGTCCGGCTCGTCGAGGAGCAGCACCTCGTCGGTGCCGCGCAGCAGCGACTCCAGCACGAGCCGCTTCTGCTCACCGCCGGAGAGCGTCCGCACCTCCCTGAACTGCGCCTTCTCGTACGGGACGCCGAGCGCGGCCATCGTGCACATGTCCCAGAGGGTCTCGGCCTCGTACCCCTGCACCTCGGCCCAGTCGCTGAGGGCCTGCGCGTACTTCATCTGCGCGGCCTCGTCGTCGACGGTCATGATCAGGTGCTCGGCCTCGTCGACGGCCTTCGCGGCCTCCCGGATCCGGGGCTGCGCCACCGAGACCAGCAGGTCACGCACGGTGGAGGCGTCGCGCACGGAGCCGACGAACTGCGGCATCACGCCGAGGCCGCCGCTGACCTTCACGGTGCCGCCGTGCGGCTGGAGCTCTCCGGAGATCAGCCGGAGCAGTGTGGTCTTGCCGGCGCCGTTGGCCCCGACGAGGGCGACGACGGCGCCCTCCCCGACCCGGAAGGAGGCGTCCCCGAGGAGGATCCTCCCGTCGGGCAGGTAGTACTCAAGATGCGCGGCCTCGACATGTCCCATGGGGTGCATTGTCACCGCCCGCGTGGCCGGGGCCCAACCGGTTTAGGATGCGCGGCATGAGCTTTGGGGGACCGCAGTGGCCGCAAGAGCCGCAGCAGGGCGGGCAGCAGGGGCACGGGCAGCAGCCGCAGCAGGGCGGGCAGCAGGGCTACGGGCAGCCTCAGGGGTACGGGCAGCAGGGGTACGGGCAGCAGCCCGGCCAGGGTCAGGCACCCGACCCCTTCCCGGGCGCCCAGGGCGGCGGGACGACCCCCGACTGGGGCGCCCTGGCCGACGCCTCGGCTTCCCGTAACCGCCGCAAGCGCTGGCTGGTCATCGGCGGCGGCGCGGTGGCCGCCCTGGTCGTCGGAGCGATCGTCGCCACCGCCGTGGTGGCCTCCGGCAAGAAGAACGACGAGGCCAAGAACGGCGGGGTGCCCACCGGATCGGTCTCCCCCACCGCGGCCCCGGCCCCCGAGCCGACCTTCTCCTCGGTGGCGCCGCCGCCCCCGCCGAACCCGAAGGACTACATCTCGGACCCGAAGAAGGACAAGGCCCCGCTCTCCGCGGAGGGCCTCTTCCCGGGCAAGAAGCTGACGATGAACAAGCGGCCGTACACCAAGGGCGCGACCTCGTCGACGACCGACTGCGCGGCCGTCACCCAGGGCGGCCTCGGCGCCGTCCTGAAGAAGAACGGCTGCCAGCGGGTGCTCCGCGCCACCTACGTGAAGGACGGCGTGGCGATCACCGTCGGCGTCGCCGTCTTCCCCTCCGAGGCCGCGGCCCTGAAGGCGAAGGGCCAGGCCACCGGCGGTATCGCCCCGCTGGTCGGCGCGGGCGTGCGTGACTTCTGCCACGCCACGGTCTGCCTGCGCCGCTCGAACTCGGTCGGCCGCTACGCCTACTTCACCCAGGCCGGCTTCTCCAACGGCAAGAAGGTCACCAAGGCCGACAAGCCGATCTTCCAGGCCAGCGACGACCTCGGCACCTTCGCCTTCAACCAGATCTACGCCCGCGGCCGCGCCCAGGCCTCAGCAGCAGCCGGCGCTCCCGGGGAGTGACCGCTTGTTCCTGGCCTCCAGATTGCGGGCGGCCAGGAGCTCGTCGGCCGGGTAGCCGACCTCTTCGAGGGTGAGGCCGTGCGGCCGTACGACGTGCACGGCCGAGTCCCGGACACCGGCGGCCAGCACCTTGCCGGGCCAGTCCACGGGCCGGTGCCCGTCGCCGACGAAGAGCAGGGCGCCGACCAGCGAGCGGACCATGTTGTGGCAGAAGGCGTCCGCCTTCACGGTGGCTTCCATCACACCGTCGGGGCGGCGCTCCCAGCGCAGCTCCTGGAGCGTGCGGATGGTGGTGGCTCCCTCGCGCCGCTTGCAGTACGCGGCGAAGTCGTGTTCGCCGACGAGCGTGGCGGCGGCCTCGTTCATGGCGTCCATGTCGAGGGCCCAGTCGTGCCACAGGACGTGCCCGCGCTGCAGCGGGTCGACCCCGCCGGGGTTGTCGGTGACGCGGTACGCGTAACGGCGCCAGATGGCGGAGAAACGCGCGTTGAAGCCGCTGGGGGCCTCGGTGAGGGACCAGACCCGCACATCGTGCGAGAGGCGTCCCGCGAGCCGCCTGAGCAGCTTGTCGCGGTGCTCGGTCCACAGCTCGACGGGCAGGTCGACGTGCGCGACCTGGCCGCGCGCGTGCACCCCGGAGTCGGTCCGGCCGGCCACGGTCAGCTCGTACGTCTCCGTCGACCGGGTCACGGTCCGCAGCGCGGCCTCGATGTCCCCCTGCACGGTCCGCTGCCCCTGGGACTGCTTGGCCCAGCCGGAGAAGTCCTTGCCGTCGTACGACAGGTCAAGCCGAACCCGTACGAACCCGTCCTGCACGTCATCGCTCACGCGGATACATCCTCTCGAAACCATCGAACACGGCGACGGGCCCGCACCCCAAGGGGTACGGGCCCGCACACGAGATCAGTCGACCGGAACGCTTACGCGTCCTTCGACTCCTCGGCCGGAGCCTCGGCGGCCGCGTCGGCCTCCTTGACGGCGCGCACGGTGGCGGCCTCGGCCTCGGCGACGGTCGCCTTCTTGGCGATCTCGCCCTCGACCAGCTCGATCACGGCCATCGGGGCGTTGTCGCCACGACGGTTGCCGATCTTGGTGATACGGGTGTAGCCACCCGGGCGCTCGGAGTAGCGCGGGGCGATCTCGGTGAAGAGGGTGTGGACGATGCCCTTGTCGGTGATCGTCTGCAGCACCAGGCGACGGTTGTGGATGTCGCCCTTCTTCGCCTTGGTGATCAGGCGCTCGGCGACCGGACGCAGGCGACGGGCCTTGGCCTCGGTGGTGGTGATGCGGCCGTGCTCGAAGAGCGACTTCGCCAGGTTGGCGAGGAGCAGCTTCTCGTGCGCGGCGGAACCGCCGAGGCGGGCACCCTTCGCGGGACGCGGCATGGTGTTTCTCCTTGTGATCTGCACCGGCCGTATGAGGTACCGATGTCAGTGTCCGAGCGGGCGGTCACCCGTCGGAGATCCGGGCAGCCCCCGAAGGGGCGCCCGGAAGGGGCGCGGGGAACTGCGCGATCAAGCACAGCGCTCCCGCACCCGGGTACGGACCCTGGGGCCCGAGTTCTCAGTACTGCTCGGTCTCGACGAAACCGGCATCCGCGTCGTCGTCCGCGCCGAAGGCGTCGGCGGCGGCGGTCGGGTCGAATCCGGGCGGCGAGTCCTTCAGCGCGAGGCCCATACCGGCCAGCTTCGCCTTGACCTCGTCGATCGACTTCGCACCGAAGTTGCGGATGTCGAGCAGGTCGGCCTCGGAGCGCGCCACGAGCTCACCCACGGAGTGGATGCCCTCGCGCTTGAGGCAGTTGTACGAACGAACGGTGAGCTCGAGCTCCTCGATCGGCAGCGCCAGGTCGGCGGCGAGGGCGGCGTCCGTGGGGGACGGGCCCATGTCGATGCCCTCGGCGTCGATGTTGAGCTCGCGCGCCAGACCGAACAGCTCGACCAGGGTCTTGCCGGCGGACGCCATGGCGTCACGCGGGCGCATGGCCTGCTTGGTCTCGACGTCGACGATCAGCTTGTCGAAGTCGGTGCGCTGCTCGACACGGGTCGCCTCGACCTTGTACGTGACCTTGAGCACCGGGGAGTAGATGGAGTCGACCGGGATACGACCGATCTCCTGGCCCACCTGCTTGTTCTGCACGGCGGAGACGTAGCCGCGACCGCGCTCGACGGTCAGCTCCATCTCCAGCTTGCCCTTGCCGTTGAGCGTGGCGAGGACGAGGTCGGGGTTGTGCACCTCGACACCGGCCGGGGGCGCGATGTCGGCGGCGGTGACCAGACCCGGGCCCTGCTTGCGCAGGTACATCACGACCGGCTCGTCGTGCTCCGAGGAGACGACCAGCTGCTTGATGTTGAGGATGAGGTCGGTCACGTCCTCCTTGACGCCCGGCACGGTGGTGAACTCGTGCAGGACACCGTCGATGCGGATGCTGGTGACAGCGGCACCCGGGATCGAGGACAGGAGGGTACGGCGGAGGGAGTTGCCGAGGGTGTAGCCGAAGCCCGGCTCCAGCGGCTCGATCACGAACCGGGAGCGGAACTCGTCGACGACCTCTTCGGTCAGCGAAGGACGCTGAGCGATAAGCATGTGTTCAATCCTTCAGTCGTGGACGCCCACTATTTGACGCCCGACGGAGTACTGCGTACTGCAAGGGTACGGGCGGCACGGTCCGAAGAGCCGTACCGCCCGAAGTCCTGAATCAAGCAGCCGTGCGTCAGACGCGGCGGCGCTTGGGGGGACGGCAGCCGTTGTGCGGCGTGGGGGTGACGTCCTGGATCGAACCGACCTCGAGGCCCGTGGCCTGGAGGGAACGGATCGCGGTCTCGCGGCCGGAGCCCGGACCCTTGACGAAGACGTCGACCTTGCGCATGCCGTGCTCCTGCGCGCGGCGAGCGGCCGACTCGGCGGCCATCTGCGCGGCGAACGGGGTCGACTTGCGCGAGCCCTTGAAGCCGACGTGGCCGGCGGAGGCCCAGGAGATCACGTTGCCCGCGGGGTCCGTGATCGAGACGATCGTGTTGTTGAACGTGCTCTTGATGTGCGCGTGGCCGTGAGCGACGTTCTTCTTTTCCTTGCGGCGCACCTTCTTGGCAGCGCCCTGACGACCCTTGGGGGGCATCTATAACTCCTACGGGAGGTGGTCGGTCCTACAGCGAAGACCGCTTGGTCAAGCGTCCGCTGAGGACTACTTCTTGCCCGGCTTCTTCTTGCCGGCGATGGCGCGACGCGGGCCCTTGCGGGTACGAGCGTTCGTGCTGGTGCGCTGGCCGCGGACGGGCAGGCCACGACGGTGGCGCAGGCCCTGGTAGCAGCCGATCTCGACCTTGCGGCGGATGTCGGCGGCGATCTCGCGGCGGAGGTCACCCTCGGTCTGGAGGTTGGCGTCCACGTACTCGCGGATCTTGACGAGGTCTTCCTCGGCAAGGTCGCGGACACGGGTGGACGGGTTCACGCCGGTCGCGGCGAGAATCTCCTCGGACCGGGTACGCCCGATGCCGAAGACGTAGGTGAGTGCGACCACCACACGCTTTTCGCGCGGGATGTCAACACCGGAAACGCGTGCCATTCAATGGCTCCTGTGTTCTCGGGGGTCTGCTGCAGAACCGTTCCCGGCTGCCGTATGAGGTACAGGTCGGGTCCCCGGCCCCCGCCGGAGGTGCCGTCAACCGTGAGAACACGGCCCGACGGGCTCTGCGTATGTACGTATTGCTATGCGTCGCGCGAAGAACTGCGAAGTTGCAGGTCGGTCGGCGTGCGTCAGCCCTGGCGCTGCTTGTGGCGCAGGTTGTCGCAGATGACCATGACCCGGCCGTGACGGCGGATCACCTTGCACTTGTCGCAGATCTTCTTGACGCTCGGCTTGACCTTCATGGGTGTGAGGTTCTCCGGGTCAGTGCCACCACCCGCGCACGGAGGCGGGGTGCGGGCAAGATCTACTTGTACCGGTAGACGATCCGGCCACGCGTCAGGTCGTACGGAGAGAGCTCCACCACGACCCGGTCGTCCGGAAGGATTCGGATGTAGTGCATCCGCATCTTGCCGGAGATGTGCGCGAGGACCTTGTGACCGTTCTGGAGCTCCACCTTGAACATGGCGTTCGGGAGGGACTCGATCACGGTGCCCTCGATTTCGATGGCACCTTGCTTCTTGGCCACGCTTCGCCTTTCGAATCGGCTACCTTGATCGACTCTCGCCGCCGTGTGCGGACACACGGGTACACGAGAGCCGACGCATCAGTCTACGTCAGGCCCCAGGAAAAGACGAATCGGGAAGTCTGCCCACCCGAGCTGATCCTTACGCAAGGCACCACGCCGCAGAAACTCAAAGCTACTCCTGGGCGAACGGAAACGCGCCGCCCTCCGGCCGGCGAACCCGCGACCGGCCGACGGCTACGCCAGCGGGTCCGGCGCCGCCGTCACGCCCAGCTCCGCCAGCTTCGCCTTGCCTCCGTCGACCGCGGTCAGGACCAGGGGGCCCTCCTCGGTCAGGGCGATCGAGTGCTCCCAGTGCGAGGACCAGGTGCCGTCGGTGGTGATGACGGTCCAGTCGTCCTTCAGGACCTCCGTCTGCGGGGTACCCAGGGACACCATCGGCTCGATCGCCAGGCACAGGCCGGGGACCAGCTTCGGGCCCTTGCCGCGCTTGCGGGAGACGTAGTTCAGCAGGTGCGGGTCCATGTGCATCTCGGTGCCGATGCCGTGGCCGCCGTAGTCCTCGATGATCCCGTACCGGCCCAGGCTGTGGTCGCCGACGGCCGGACGCGGCTGGCGCTTGATGTACGTCTCGATCGCCTTCGAGATGTCGACCAGGCGGTTGCCGAGCCTCATGGCCGCGATGCCGGCCCACATCGACTCCTCCGTGACACGGGAGAGCTCCACGAGCTCGGGAGCGTGCCCGGTGCCCACGAAGGCCGTGTAGGCCGCGTCACCGTGCCAGCCGTCCACGATCGCACCCGCGTCGATGGAGATGATGTCGCCGTCCTTGAGGACGGTCTTGTCGTCGGGGATGCCGTGGACGACGACCTCGTTCACCGAGGTGCAGATCGTCGCGGGGAACCCGCCGTACCCGAGGAAGTTCGACTTCGCCCCGTGGTCGGCGATGACCTTCCGCGCGACCTCGTCCAGGTCCTTCGTCGTGGCGCCCGGCACGGCGGCCTCACGGGTCGCCGCGTGAATGGCGGCGACGACCAGCCCCGCCTCGCGCATCTTCGCGATCTGCTCGGGGGTCTTGATCTGCACCATCGTGGCCGCGGCCTTTCCATCGAGTACGGGGAACAGAACAACGATACGGCCGCGGCGCCCCTGAGGGGCACCGCGGCCGTATCGGACGGACCAGGGTTACTTCTTGAGCGCGGCCATCGCCTTCGCCGTGACCTCGTCCACCTTGCCGAGCGCCGAGATCGTCACGACCAGGTTCTGCGCCCGGTAGTAGTCGATGATCGGCTCGGTCTGCGTGTGGTAGACCTCCAGGCGCTTACGGACCGTCTCCTCGGAGTCGTCCGCACGCTGGTACAGCTCGCCGCCGCAGGCGTCGCAGACACCCTCGGTCTTCGGCGCGTTGTACTCCACGTGGAAGACGTGCGCGCTGTCGTTGCGGCAGATGCGGCGACCCGCGATCCGCTTCACGACCTCGTCCTCGGGGACCTCCAGGTCCAGCACCGCGTCGAGCTGCATGTCCTCGGCCTTCAGGACCACGTCCAGAGCCTCGGCCTGAGCCACGTTGCGGGGGAACCCGTCCAGCAGGAAGCCGTTGACGGCGTCCGACTGCTCCATCCGGTCCTTGGCCATCCCGATCGTCACCTCGTCGGGCACCAGGTCGCCGGCGTCCATGAACGCCTTGGCCTTGAGACCCAGCTCCGTGCCCTGAGAGATGTTGGCTCGGAACAGGTCGCCCGTGGAGATGTGCGGGATGTCCAGGTTCTTGGCAAGGAACGCAGCCTGCGTTCCCTTGCCGGCACCGGGCGGTCCGACGAGGACGATTCGCATCAGCGGAGGAACCCTTCGTAATTGCGCTGCTGGAGCTGGCTCTCGATCTGCTTCACGGTCTCCAGCCCCACACCCACGATGATGAGGATGCTCGTCCCACCGAAGGGGAAGTTGGCATTGGCGCCACCGAAGCCTGCCAACGCCATCGTCGGCACAAGAGCGATCAGACCCAAGTACAGCGAGCCCGGCCAAGTGATCCGGTTGAGCACGTAGCTCAGATACTCGGCAGTAGGTCGACCAGCCCGGATACCCGGGATGAAGCCACCATACTTCTTCATGTTGTCCGCGACTTCCTCGGGGTTGAACGAGATCGCCACATAGAAGAAGGCGAAGAACACGATCAGGAGGAAGTACGTGGCGATGTAGTAGGGGTGGTCACCCTTGACGAAGTGGGCTTCGATCCAGGTCTTCCACCCTGCGGTGGAGTTCGAGAACTGCGCGATCAAGGCCGGGATGTAGAGCAGCGACGACGCGAAGATGACAGGAATCACACCCGCCTGGTTCACCTTCAGCGGGATGTACGTGGACGTACCGCCGTAGGAGCGCCGGCCGATCATGCGCTTCGCGTACTGCACCGGGATCCGGCGCTGGGCCTGCTCGACGAAGACCACGAGGGCCACCATCACGAAGCCGATGAGGATGACGGTACCGAACTCGATCCAGCCCTTGGCGAGCTTGCCGCTCTCCTTGATGGCCCAGAGGGCGCCCGGGAAGCCGGCGGCGATCGAGATGAACATCAGGATCGACATGCCGTTGCCGATGCCGCGGTCGGTGATGAGCTCACCGAGCCACATGACGATGCAGGTGCCGGCGGTCATCGTGATGACCATCGTGGCGATGGTGAAGATCGACGGGTCGGGCACGACCTGGTCGGCGACACGGCAGCCACTGAACAGCGCACCGCTCTTGGCGGTGGCGACGAGACCGGTTCCCTGCAGCACGGCGAGGGCGACCGTCAGGTACCGGGTGTACTGCGTGATCTTGGCAGTACCCGACTGGCCCTCCTTCTTGAGGGCTTCCAGGCGCGGGATCACGACGGTCAGCAGCTGCAGGATGATGCTCGCCGTGATGTACGGCATGATGCCGAGCGCGAAGATGGTGATCTGGAGCAGCGCCCCGCCACTGAACATGTTGACCAGGCCGAACAGGCTGTTGTTGCCTTCGCTGGCCTGCTTCACACACTGCTGGACGGCCTCGTAGCTGACGCCGGGGACCGGGATGTGGGCCCCGAGGCGGTACAGCACGATGATGGCGAGCGTGAAGAGCAGCTTCTTGCGCAGGTCGGGCGTCTTGAACGCCCGGGCGAACGCGGTGAGCACGGTGCCTCCTGCGACCCCCGCGCTATGCGTCAAGGGTGACGGTCTTGAGGTTCGACGATTAGGTATCGGTCATCAATCCCGTGCGGGCATACCGCACGGAGCCTAGACAGTGCACGCCACCTTACCGGCGACCATGCCCCCCTAGGAACGACCAATCGGGGATGCCCCTTTTGGGAGGCATCCCCGATCGGATGTTCAAGCCATCGAGTCGTCTTAGACGAGCTCGGTGACGGTGCCGCCGGCGGCGGCGATCTTCTCCTTGGCGGAGCCGGAGACGGCGTCGACCGTCACCTGCAGCGCCACGGTGATCTCGCCGGTGCCGAGCACCTTGACGAGCTGGTTCTTGCGAACCGCACCCTTGGCGACCAGATCGGCCACCGTGACCTCGCCACCCTGCGGGTAGAGCGCGGTGAGCTTGTCCAGGTTCACGACCTGGTACTCGGTGCGGAACGGGTTCTTGAAGCCCTTGAGCTTCGGCAGACGCATGTGGAGGGGCATCTGCCCACCCTCGAAGCGCTGCGGAACCTGGTAACGGGCCTTGGTGCCCTTGGTACCACGACCGGCCGTCTTACCCTTCGACGCCTCACCACGGCCCACACGGGTCTTCGCGGTCTTGGCACCGGGGGCGGGACGGAGGTTGTGGGCCTTCAGCGGGTTGGTCTCCGCCATGTCAGTCAACCTCCTCGACCGTCACGAGGTGGCGGACGGTGTGAACCATTCCGCGGAACTCGGGGCGGTCCTCCTTGACAACCACGTCGTTGACCTTCTTGAGGCCGAGCGAACGCAGGGTGTCGCGGTGGTTCTGCTTGCTGCCGATGTACGACTTCGTCTGCGTGACCTTGAGGCGAGCCATTACGCACCCGCCCCAGCACGTGCACGGAGCAGAGCCGCGGGGGCGACGTCCTCGAGGGGCAGACCACGGCGAGCCGCGATCTCCTCGGGACGCTGCAGGCCCTTGAGGGCCGCCACGGTCGCGTGCACGATGTTGATCGCGTTGTCGGAGCCGAGCGACTTCGACAGGATGTCGTGAACGCCGGCGCACTCGAGCACGGCGCGCACCGGGCCACCGGCGATAACACCGGTACCGGGGGAAGCCGGCTTGAGCAGGACGACGCCCGCAGCCTTCTCGCCCTGGATCGGGTGAGGGATGGTGCCCTGGATGCGCGGAACCTTGAAGAAGTTCTTCTTGGCTTCCTCGACACCCTTGGCGATGGCCGCGGGAACTTCCTTGGCCTTGCCGTAACCGACACCTACGGTGCCGTCACCGTCGCCCACCACGACCAGCGCGGTGAAGCTGAAGCGGCGACCACCCTTGACAACCTTGGCGACGCGGTTGATCGCGACAACGCGCTCAACGTACGCGGTCTTCTCGGCGGCAGCGCCACCGTCGCGGCCCTTCCGGTCCCGCCGCTCGCCGCCACCGGCACCGCTTCCGCGGCGCTGGGGTCCAGCCATTGGATTTACCTCTCTCTGTTACGTCCGTTAGTCCCGGAACCGGGGCTTAGAACTTCAGCCCGGCTTCGCGGGCGGCGTCAGCCAGAGCGGCAATGCGCCCGGCGTACCTGTTGCCACCACGGTCGAACACGACAGCCTCGACGCCAGCGGCCTTGGCGCGCTCGGCGACAAGAGCACCGACCTGCTTGGCCTGCGCGGACTTGTCACCCTCGCCACCACGGATCGACGCGTCCAGGTTCGACGCGGACGCAAGGGTGTGACCCTTGAGGTCGTCGATGACCTGAGCGGTGATACCGCGGTTCGAACGCGTCACGACGAGGCGCGGACGCTCCGCCGTACCCGACACGTTCTTGCGGATGCGGATGTGGCGGCGCGCCTTGGCGGCACGCTTGTAAGCGTCGCCCTTGGCGATCTTCACACCGTATGCCATGGCTTACTTACCAGCCTTTCCGACCTTGCGGCGGATGACCTCGCCGGCGTACTTGACGCCCTTGGCCTTGTACGGGTCGGGCTTCCGCAGCTTGCGGATGTTCGCCGCGACCTCGCCGACCTTCTGCTTGTCGATGCCCTCGACCGAGAACTTGGTCGGCGACTCGACCTTGAACGAGATGCCCTCGGGCGCCTCGACCAGGATCGGGTGGCTGTAGCCGAGCTGGAACTCCAGGTTGGAGCCCTTCGCGGCGACGCGGTAACCGACACCGCTGATCTCGAGCGCCTTCACGTAACCCTGGGTCACACCGGTGATCATGTTGGCCACCAGCGTGCGGGACAGGCCGTGAAGGGCCTTGTTCTGACGCTCGTCGTTCGGACGGTTGACGTTGAGCACGCCATCCTCGCCCTTAACGATCTCGATCGGCGCGGCGACGGTGTGGCTCAGGGTGCCCTTGGAACCCTTGACCGTGACCGTGCGGCCATCGATGGTGACGTCCACGCCGGCGGGAACCTGGATAGGCAGCTTGCCAATACGCGACATTAGCTATTCCTCCGTTCCCGACTACCAGACGTAGGCGAGGACTTCCCCACCTACGCCCTTCTTGCCTGCCTGCTGGCCGGTCAGGAGACCGTGGGACGTGGAGATGATCGCCACGCCCAGGCCGCCGAGAACCTTCGGCAGGTTGGTGGACTTCGCGTAAACCCGGAGACCGGGCTTCGAGATCCGCTTGATGCCCGCGATGGAGCGCTCACGGTTCGGACCGAACTTGAGCTCGAGGACGAGGTTCTTGCCGACCTCGGCGTCCTCGACCTTCCAGCCCGTGATGAAGCCCTCCTGCTGGAGGATTTCCGCGATGTGAGACTTGATCTTGCTGTGCGGCATCGTCACGGAGTCGTGGTATGCCGAGTTCGCGTTACGCAGACGAGTCAGCATGTCCGCGATCGGATCAGTCATGGTCATGAATTGGCCTTCGGCCTCTCTCGCCGGGGTTTCCAGTGCGCCATCCCTCTCCCCACACAGGGGCGGGACGGGTGCGGCGCGGGGACCTACGGCGTAGTAAGTCGTACGGGCGGCGGACGCCCAACCCTCCTAGCCTAAGCCATGGAGGGATGGGCATCCGCCAACCCAGTGCTTACCGAGAGACTCCGGTCATCCCAAGTAAGGGATTACCAGGAGCTCTTGGTCACGCCCGGCAGCTCGCCACGGTGAGCCATCTCACGAAGGCACACGCGGCACAGGCCGAACTTGCGGTACACGGAGTGGGGACGACCACAGCGCTGGCAGCGCGTGTAGCCACGCACGCCGAACTTGGGCTTGCGAGCAGCCTTCGCGATGAGAGCCTTCTTCGCCATCTCGCTTACGCCTCCTTGAACGGGAAGCCGAGGTGACGCAGAAGGGCACGGCCCTCGTCGTCGTTGGTCGCCGTGGTCACCACGGTGATGTCCATACCCCGGACACGGTCGATCTTGTCCTGGTCGATCTCGTGGAACATGACCTGCTCCGTGAGACCGAAGGTGTAGTTGCCACGCCCGTCGAACTGCTTGGGGGACAGACCACGGAAGTCGCGGATGCGCGGAAGCGCGAGCGACAGGGTGCGGTCCAGGAACTCCCACATGCGGTCGCCACGGAGGGTGACGTGCGCACCGATCGGCTGGCCCTCACGCAGCTTGAACTGCGCGATGGACTTACGAGCCTTGGTGACGGCCGGCTTCTGACCGGTGATCGTGGTCAGGTCACGGACGGCACCGTCCATGAGCTTCGAGTCACGGGCGGCGTCGCCGACACCCATGTTGACCACGATCTTGACGAGGCCGGGAACCTGCATGACGTTCTCGTACGAGAACTCCTCACGCAGCTTGCCCGCGATCTCCTCGCGGTACTTCGTCTTGAGACGCGGAGTGGTGGTAGCCATCAGATGTCCTCACCCGTCCGCTTGGCAACGCGGATCTTGTTGCCCTCGTCGTCGAAGCGGAAACCGACACGCGTGACGACCTTCTTGCCGTCCTTCTCCACGACCAGCTGGACGTTGGAGACGTGGACCGGAGCCTCGGTCGTGACGATGCCACCGGCCTGCGACGGGCCGGCCTTCGTGTGCTTCTTGACCCGGTTGACACCCTCGACGAGGACGCGGTTCTCGCGGGGGAAGGCCGTGATGACCTTGCCCTGCTTGCCCTTGTCCTTACCGGTGATGACCTGGACCAGGTCGCCCTTCTTGATCTTCATGCTTACAGCACCTCCGGCGCGAGCGAGATGATCTTCATGAACTTCTTCTCGCGCAGCTCACGGCCCACCGGGCCGAAGATACGGGTGCCACGAGGGTCGCCGTCGTTCTTGAGAATGACAGCGGCGTTCTCGTCGAAGCGGATGTACGAGCCGTCCTGGCGGCGGCGCTCCTTGACGGTGCGAACGATGACCGCCTTGACGACGTCACCCTTCTTCACGTTGCCACCGGGGATCGCGTCCTTGACGGTGGCGACGATGACGTCACCGATGCCCGCGTAGCGGCGACCCGAGCCACCGAGAACACGGATGCAAAGGATCTCCTTGGCACCAGTGTTGTCGGCGACACGCAGTCGCGACTCCTGCTGGATCACGTCTATCTCCTGATTTGTCTGCCGGTTCCCGGCGGGGTTGCGCCGAAGTGATCAGCGCAACCCCACCGAGCCTGGCGGAACCGACCTGAGGGAAACCCCTCAGGCTGAACTTTCGGATTTCCCTCGCGGGAAATTCCTTACTTGGCCTTCTCGAGGATCTCGATGACGCGCCAGTGCTTCGTCGACGACAGCTTCCGGGTCTCCATCAGGAGGACGCGGTCACCGATGCCGGCAGCGTTCTGCTCGTCGTGAGCCTTGAGCTTGTTCGTACGGCGGATGACCTTGCCGTACAGCGCGTGCTTGACGCGGTCCTCGACAGCGACGACGACGGTCTTGTCCATCTTGTCGCTGACGACCAGGCCCTCGCGGACCTTGCGAGCGTTGCGCTCGGTCTTCTCAGTCACGTTGCTCTCGCTCATCAGGCGCTCTCCACCGTCTCGATGCCCAGCTCGCGCTCACGCATCAGGGTGTAGATCCGCGCGATGTCCTTGCGGACGGACTTGAGCCGCCCGTGGTTCTCGAGCTGGCCCGTCGCCGCCTGGAAGCGGAGGTTGAACAGCTCTTCCTTGGCCTCGCGGAGCTTGTTGAGAAGCTCCTCGTTGCCCAGCTCGCGCAGCTCGGACGCCTTGGTACCGGCCGACATCACAGCTCACCTGCTTCGCGCTTAACGATCTTGCACTTCATCGGCAGCTTGTGGGCCGCACGGGTCAGAGCCTCGCGCGCGATCTTCTCGTTCGGGTAGGACAGTTCGAACATCACCCGACCCGGCTTGACGTTCGCGATCCACCACTCGGGAGAACCCTTACCGGAACCCATGCGGGTCTCGGCGGGCTTCTTCGTGAGGGGGCGGTCCGGGTAGATGTTGATCCAGACCTTGCCGCCACGCTTGATGTGGCGGGTCATCGCGATACGAGCCGCCTCGATCTGGCGGTTGGTCACGTACGCCGGCGTGAGGGCCTGAATGCCGTACTCGCCGAACGCAACCTGCGTACCACCCTTGCTCATACCCGAGCGCTTGGGGTGGTGCTGCTTGCGGTGCTTGACCCTACGGGGGATCAGCATTTCGGTCAGGCCTCCGTTCCGGTGCTCTCAGCCGGAGCGGCAGCGGCGGCGGGAGCGTCGGCCTTGGGGGCCTCGGCAGCCGGCGCGGACTGCTGCTGCGGCTTGCGGCCGCGGCCGCCACGCTCGCCACCGCGGCCACCACGGCCGGCCGGGCGGTCGCCAGCGCCGGCGCCACGGGCCGGGCGGTTACCCGCACGGGCCGCAGCGTTCTCGGCGCGGACCTCGGCGATGTTCTTGACGTCGCCCTTGTAGATCCAGACCTTCACGCCGATACGGCCGAAGGTCGTCTTGGCCTCGAAGAAGCCGTAGTCGACGTTCGCGCGGAGCGTGTGCAGGGGCACGCGGCCCTCGCGGTAGAACTCCGAGCGGGACATCTCGGCGCCGCCGAGACGGCCACCGCACTGGATCTTGATGCCCTTGGCGCCGGCCTTCATCGTGCCCTGCATGCTCTTACGCATGGCGCGACGGAAGGAGACGCGGGAGGAGAGCTGCTCGGCAACGGCCTGGGCAACCAGCTGAGCGTCCATCTCGGGGTTCTTGACCTCGAGGATGTTCAGCTGGACCTGCTTGCCCGTGAGCTTCTCGAGGTCGCCGCGGATGCGGTCGGCCTCGGCGCCACGGCGGCCGATGACGATGCCGGGACGCGCGGTGTGGATGTCCACCCGCACGCGGTCACGGGTGCGCTCGATCTCAACCTTCGAGATGCCGGCGCGCTCCATGCCGGACGTCATCATCCGACGGATGGCGACGTCTTCCTTGACGTAGTCCTTGTACAGCTTGTCGGCGTACCAACGGGACTTGAAGTCCGTGGTGATGCCGAGCCGGAACCCATGCGGGTTAACCTTCTGGCCCATTACCGGGTTCCTTCCTTGCTGCTGACGACCACGGTGATGTGGCTGGTCCGCTTACGGATCCGGTAGGCACGGCCCTGTGCACGCGGACGGAACCGCTTCAGGGTCGGGCCCTCATCCACGTACGCCTCGCTGATGACCAGCGAAGAGGCGTCACTGTGGTCGTAGTTGTGCGCGGCGTTGGCAATGGCGCTGTCCAGCACCTTGCCGACCGGCACGCTCGCGGCCTGCGGGGCGAAACGCAGGACCGCCTGAGCCTCCGTGGCATCCATGCCACGGATAAGGTCCACCACTCGGCGGGCCTTCATGGGCGTAACGCGGATGTACCGCGCCTGGGCCCTGGCTTCCATGGTTGTCCTTCCAGTGTCTGTCATGGTCATTCCACCCCGCTACTAGCGGCGCTTCGACTTCCGGTCGTCCTTCACGTGACCCCGGAAGGTGCGCGTCGGCGAGAACTCGCCGAGCTTGTGGCCGACCATCGACTCGGTGACAAACACCGGAATGTGGGTCTTGCCGTTGTGCACCGCGATCGTGTGGCCGAGCATGGCCGGGATGATCATCGAGCGACGGGACCAGGTCTTGATGACGTTCTTGGTACCGGCTTCGTTCTGAGCGTCCACCTTCTTTACGAGGTGGCCGTCAACGAAGGGTCCCTTCTTGAGACTGCGCGGCATCTAAACCCGCTCCTAGCGCTTCTTGTTCGTCTTGCGGCGGCGGACGATGTACTTGCTCGAAGCCTTCTTCGGCGAGCGAGTACGACCCTCCTTCTGACCCCACGGGGAGACCGGGTGGCGACCACCGGAGGTCTTGCCCTCACCACCACCGTGCGGGTGGTCAACCGGGTTCATCGCCACACCGCGGACGGTCGGGCGGACGCCGAGCCAGCGCTTGCGGCCGGCCTTGCCCCAGTTGATGTTCGACTGCTCGGCGTTGCCGACCTCGCCGATCGTGGCGCGGCAGCGGGCGTCGACGAGACGGATCTCACCGGACGGCATACGAAGGTGGGCCATCGTGCCCTCCTTCGCCAGCAGCTGCACGGAGGCACCAGCGGAGCGCGCGAACTTGGCGCCGCCACCGGGACGGAGCTCGATCGCGTGGATCGTGGTACCGACCGGGATGTTGCGGAGCGCCAGGTTGTTGCCGGGCTTGATGTCCGCGCCGGGGCCGTTCTCGACGCGGTCACCCTGCGTCAGACCCTTGGGGGCGATGATGTAGCGCTTCTCGCCGTCCACGTAGTGGAGCAGCGCGATGCGCGCGGTGCGGTTGGGGTCGTACTCGATGTGCGCGACCTTGGCCGGCACGCCGTCCTTGTCGTGACGACGGAAGTCGATCACGCGGTAGGCGCGCTTGTGTCCGCCACCCTGGTGGCGAACGGTGATCCGACCGGTGTTGTTACGGCCGCCCTTGCTGTGCAGGGGGCGAACCAGCGACTTCTCCGGCGTGGACCGCGTGATCTCGACGAAGTCGGCTACGGAGGAGCCACGACGGCCCGGCGTAGTCGGCTTGTACTTGCGGATTCCCATTTCTCAGTCCTCGTCCGATTCCGGACGATCCAGACCGCCGTTAGGCGGTCGGACCGCCGAAGATGTCGATACGGTTGCCCTCAGCAAGGGTCACGATGGCGCGCTTGGTGTCCTTGCGCTTGCCGAAACCGGCCTTGGTGCGCTTGCGCTTACCCTGGCGGTTGATCGTGTTGACCCCGGTGACCTTGACCGAGAAGACCGCCTCGACGGCCTGCTTGATCTGGGTCTTGTTGGAGCCAGGCGCGACGATGAACGTGTACTTGTTCTCGTCCAGCAGTGCGTAGCTCTTCTCCGAGACAACCGGCTTGACGAGAATGTCGCGCGGGTCCGAGAAGGTCTTGCTGGTGACGACGGCCTCAGTCATCAGGCGTCGCTCCCTTCGGTCTCAGCGGTCTGGGGGCCAGACACGAAGGACTCGAGGGCGGCCTGGGTGAAGACCACGTCGTCGGAGACGATCACGTCGTACGTGTTGAGCTGGCCCGGCTCCAGGATGTGCACCTGGGGCAGGTTACGAGCGGACAGCCACGCGGCCTCGTCGGAGCGCTCGGCGACCAGGAGCAGGTTCTTGCGCTCCGAGATCTTGCCGAACAGCGTCTTCGCGGCCTTGGTGGAGATCTCACCCTCGACCACGCCGGAGACGACGTGGATGCGGGAGTGGGTGGCCCGGTCCGAGAGGGCACCACGGAGAGCGGCGACCTTCATCTTCTTCGGGGTCCGCTGCGAGTAGTCACGCGGCACGGGACCGTGCACGACGCCACCACCGGCGAACTGCGGGGCGCGGGTCGAACCCTGACGGGCGCGGCCGGTGCCCTTCTGGCGGTAAGGCTTCTTGCCACCACCGCGGACTTCGCCACGGGTCTTGGTCTTGTGCGTGCCCTGACGGGCCGCGGCCAGCTGCGCGACGACGACCTGGTGGATCAGCGGAACGCTGACCTTGGCGCCGAAGATCTCCTCGGGGAGCTCGACGGTCCCGGTCTTGTCGCCTGCCGGCGAAAGGATGTCAATGGTGCTCATCGGTTCCTCAAACCCCCTTGGCCGCAGTGCGGACCAGGACGAGGCCACCGTTAGGGCCGGGGACGGCGCCCTTGATGAGCAGCAGACCCTTCTCGGCGTCAACGGCGTGGACGGTCAGGTTCTGGGTGGTCACACGCTCGTTGCCCATGCGACCCGCCATGCGCATGCCCTTGAAGACACGGCCCGGGGTGGCGCAGCCACCGATGGAACCGGGCTTGCGGTGCACGCGGTGGGCACCGTGCGACGCCTTGCCACCACGGAAGTTGTGGCGCTTCATGACACCGGCGAAGCCCTTGCCCTTGCTCTTGCCGGTGACGTCGACCTTCACGCCGGCCTCGAAGAGCTCGGCGGTGATCTCCTGGCCGAGCGTGTACTCGGAGGCGTCAGCGGTGCGGAGCTCCACCAGGTGGCGGCGCGGGGTGACATCGGCCTTGGCGAAGTGACCCTTGAGGGGCTTGTTCACCTTGCGAGGGTCGATCTCGCCGAAGGCGATCTGGACCGACTCGTAGCCGTCGACGTCGTTCGTACGCACCTGGGTCACGACATTGGGGCCGGCCTTGACGACGGTCACCGGGACGACCCGGTTGTTCTCGTCCCAGACCTGCGTCATGCCGAGCTTCTCGCCCAGGATGCCCTTGATGTTCTTAGCCATCTCGCGCGCCCTCAGAGCTTGATCTCGATGTCAACGCCCGCCGGGAGGTCGAGACGCATGAGCGAGTCAACCGTCTTCGGCGTGGGGTCGAGGATGTCGATGAGGCGCTTGTGCGTGCGCATCTCGAAGTGCTCGCGCGAGTCCTTGTACTTGTGCGGCGACTTGATGACGCAGTACACGTTCTTCTCAGTGGGCAGCGGCACCGGGCCCGCGACCGACGCACCAGTGCGGGTCACCGTCTCGACGATCTTCTTCGCCGAGGAGTCGATGACCTCGTGGTCGTAGGCCTTGAGCCGGATGCGGATCTTCTGTCCCGCCATGGCTACTAGTAGTCCTTTGTCTCGTAACGCTCTGGAACCCGACCGGCTTCGCTTACTGAGAAGCGTTGTCGTGTCTCCGACCCACGCGGTCGGGCGTGTCGCACTCCCTCTACGCAGAAATCCCTGAGGATTTCCCAACCAAGGGGGCACGGTCGCCATGACCGCAGGCCGGGGGCAAAACACCCACCGGGCGCCTGGTCGGCACCCCGCTGACGCTTCCCAGAAGATTCCCGTACGTCCGCTCCTGAGAAGGAGCGACGAGTACTGTGGGACTCGCTTCCGGTCCTCCCGACGGGAGGCGCGCAGCATCGGCACTCAACCGAGCAACCCCGACAGTCTGCCATACGGGGCCATCCGGCCGCCAATCGGGAGCGAAGACTGTACCCCACGTCACGTACGGCCATGCGCCGGGGCGCGTGCGCGGGTGACGGCCGCCCCCCTCCGCCTCGCCCCGAGCACCTCACCCCAAGCGTCGTGCGCGCTCGGTGAGATGACGGCGTTCCGGGGCACTGGTCGTACGCCGTGCCGCCTCCCGGTAGGCCTCCGCCGCGGTCTCCTTCTCACCGAGGATTTCGAGCAGATGGGCCCGGGTGGCGAGCAGCCGGTGGTGCCGGGCGAGCCGCTTGTCCCGCGCGAGTTCGTCCAGGAGCGCGAGCCCGGCCGCGGGGCCCTCGACCATGGCGACGGCCACCGTGCGGTTGAGGGTGACCATCGGATTCGGCCCGGTCCGCTCCAGGAGCTCGTAGAGCGCGAGGATCTGCGGCCAGTCGGTGTCCCCGGCGGCCTTGGCCTCGTCGTGCACGGCCGCGATCGCCGCCTGCAGTTGGTACGGGCCGACCTGCCCCCGGGGCAGGGTGCGGCTGATCAGCTCGACGCCCTCCGCGATGAGCCGGCCGTCCCACCTCCCCCGGTCCTGCTCCGCGAGCGGCACCAGCTCGCCGTGCGGGCCCGTGCGGGCCGGCCTGCGGGCGTCCGTGAGCAGCATCAGGGCGAGCAGCCCCGAGGTCTCGGTGTCGTCGGGCAGCAGCCGGTGCAGCAGCCGCGCGAGCCGGATCGCCTCCGTGGACAGCTCGGGCGCGGTCAGCTCCTCGCCGGCGCTCGCCGTGTACCCCTCGTTGAAGATCAGGTAGAGCACGTGCCGGACCTCGGCGAGCCGGGCCGTACGCTCCTCCCCCGGCGGGAGCGCGAGCGAGCCGCCCGCCGCCCTGATCGTCTGCTTGGCCCGGCTGATGCGCTGCGCCATCGTCGACTCGGGAACCAGGAACGCGGCGGCGATCTGCGCGGTGGTGAGGCCCCCGACGGCGCGCAGGGTGAGCGCGATCCGGCTGGGCGGGGACAGCTCCGGGTGACAGCAGAGGAAGAGCAGGGAGAGCGAGTCGTCGCGGTCGCTGCCGGGAGCATCGTCCGCGGCCCGGGCGAGGAGCTCGGAGTCCGGGGTGGCCAGCGCCACGGCGTCCTCGCGGCGCCTGCGGGCGGCCTCGCTGCGCACCAGGTCGACGAACCGGCGGGTGGCGACGGTGACAAGCCAGCCGCGCGGGTTGTCGGGGACGCCGTCCGCGGGCCACTGCCGGGCGGCGGCGATCAGCGCCTCCTGGACGGCGTCCTCGCAGAGGTCGAAGGTGCCGTACCGGCGGACGAGCGCGCCGAGGACCTGCGGCGCGTACGTCCGCAGCAGGCCCTCGACCTCGGCGGAGCCGCTCACACGTCCGCCGCGGACTCGTGCAGGACCGGCCACAGCTCGACGGGGTCGGTGTCCGCGAAGGGCATGTCCGCGGCGATCTCCTGGGCCCGCTCCTGGCTGTCGCAGTCGAGCAGGTAGAAGCTGGCGAGGTACTCCTTGGTCTCCAGGTACGGGCCGTCGGTGACCGCGGGGGTGCCGCCCTCGCGCCGTACGAGCCGGGCGGCGGCCGCGTCGGCGAGTCCGTACGCGCCGATCAGCTCGCCGCTCTCGCGGTACTTCTTGTTGAAGGCCTCCTGGCGGGCGATCGCCTCGGGCCAGGCCTCGGTGGGGAAGGCGTCCCACTTGGCCTGGTTGCCGTAGATCATCGCGACGTACTTCATGGTGGGTGTCCTCCCCGTTTCGCGCGCCCCTGTGGCGTGCTGTCACCCCTTGGTCGGAGTCGGCGGCCGGTCCTCGACATGATCGGCGGAGATCTTCGAAGATCTTTTTTCGGTGGCCGCATCCTGCCAGGCGGGGATCGATTCCGCACACAACCACGAGCATCGAACATCCGTCTTACCGGGGACCGCACTACCCAGGGGACGGACCGCGTACGTGACCACAGCACCCCGCCGGCGGGCGGTTCTCGCCGCCGCCCTCGCCGTCACCTCGGCCGTCGCCGGGTGTTCCGTGCCGGAACCCCGCAGGACCGCGCCGACCGTCGACCCCGCGCCCGGCAAGCCGATCGCCTCCGCGCGGACCCGGCGGGCGCTGCTCCTGCAGGTCGCCGCGCACCCCGACGACGACCTGTACTTCATGAACCCCGACACCCAGCGCCTGCTCGACGCCGGGGTCCCGCTCGTCTCCGTGTACGTGACCGCCGGCGAGCACACCGGCCGGAACCGGATCAAGGGGATGCCCGAGACTCCCCCGGACCGCGCCGCCTACTCCTCGGCGCGCCACCAGGGCCTGCGCCAGTCGTACGCGGCGACGCTCGGCCTGCCGATGTTCACGCCCTGGCAGCGCGAGGTGCTCACGCTCCCGGGCGGCCGGCGGGCGGAGATCGACACCCTCGTCCACGGCCGGAACCGGATCGAGCTGGTCTTCCTCAACCTGCCGATGCACACGAACCGGCGCTACATGGCCCTGCCGGCCCTCTGGCACGACCGCGCCCTGGAGCTGCGGACCCATCTGTCGACCGGTTCGCCCGTCACCCGCTCGGACACCTACGACTACGACCAGCTGGTCGGCGTCCTCGTCGGACTGTTCGGCCGCTACCGGCCCACCGTCGTCCACACCCTGGACCCGGACCCGGACATCCAGCTCAGCGACGAGGCCACCCGCAACCGGGACTCCGAGCAGCCCGGCTACTCGGACCACGGCGACCACACGGCGGTCGCGTCCTTCACCTGGGCCGCGCTGAGCCGCTGGGTCTCGGACGCGGTCCGGGACGGCGAACCCATACCGGCGTTCACGACGACCGCCTTCCGCGGCTACTACAACCGGCACTGGCCGAAGAACCTCCCGCCCCAGGTGCTCCGGGCGAAGGCCGCCCGCCTCGTCCCGTACGGCGGCGACCCCTCCTGGGAGTGCGGCAACCCCTCGGGCTGCGGCGACTACGGCGTCGGCGGCGAACGGCCGCTCACCAACCGCAAGGGCTGGGTCCGCTCCACCCACCACCGCTGGCCCACCGCGGGCCCGGCGCTCGCCGAGCAGCCGGACGGCCGCCTCTCCGCCTACGGGGTGCTCGGCCTCCGCGCGGTCCGCTGGCAGGAGACGGCACCCGGCGTCTGGGGCGAGCCCACGGACCTCGGCGGCGGCCCGCTCGCCCCCGCGCTCGGCTCGGCGGTGCTCGGCGACGGCCGGGCGCTGCTCTTCGGGGTGCGGTTCTCCGCGATCGACGGACACGGCGGGCGGAACCGGCGCGAGCTGGTGCTCCTGGAGCAGCGCTCCCCCGGCGGCTCGTTCCTGGCCTGGCGCGGGCTCGGGAATCCGGAGCGTTCGGACGACCGGGGGCGCCGGGTCGGTGCGCCGGTGGCGGTCGCGGCGCCCGATGGCCGGGTCCATCTCTTCGTACGGAACGCGGACAAGAACGTCTCGACCCGGGTGCGGGCGGCGGACGGCTCCTGGGGGCCGTGGCGGACGCTCCCCGGGGCGGCAGAGGTCCAGGACGGACTCGCCGTGTCGCTCGACGCGGCGGGCCGGGTGCACCTCCACGCCGCGGGTCGGGAGTCCGTACGACACTGGGTGGACGGGGTCGAGCAGACGGAGCCGCTGCCGCTCTCCGGATCCACGGTGGCGTCGGCAGGCGGCGAGCTCTACTACCGGCGCCCGGCGACCGGGGAACTCCTCGGGCCCGGCGGCGACGCCGGTCTGGACGGGTACGGGGGTGTGGTCGCCGCGCGCTCCGCGGCGCTGGGGACCGTGCTCCTGGGCACGGATACGGACGGCCGGTTGCGGGTGCGGGCCGGGAACCGGGTGCGGACCCGCACGACGGGTGCGCAGGCGCTGTCGGCGGCGCTGCACCTGCGCGCGGACGGGGCGACCGTGGTGGGCCTCGGCGCGGACGGGCACCCGTGGAGCTGGCGGCCGTAGGAGGCCGTGTCGGCCAGGCCGGACCGGCCTGACCGACAAGGGCGCCCCGTGCGCCCTCCGGACATGCGAGAAGGCCCCGCACCGAAAGGTGCGGGGCCTTCTGCTGCAGCTCGTGGAGCTACCAGGTCACTTCAGGATCAGGCAGTGATCTTGACGACCTGGCCGGCGCCGACGGTCCGGCCACCCTCACGGATGGCGAACTTGAGGCCCTCCTCCATGGCGATGGGCTGGATCAGCTCAACGCTCATGGAGGTGTTGTCGCCCGGCATGACCATCTCGGTGCCCTCGGGGAGGGTCACGACGCCGGTCACGTCCGTGGTACGGAAGTAGAACTGCGGGCGGTAGTTGTTGAAGAACGGGGTGTGACGGCCACCCTCGTCCTTCGACAGGATGTAGGCCTGGGCCTCGAAGTTCGTGTGCGGCGTGACCGAACCCGGCTTGATGATGACCTGGCCGCGCTCGACGTCCTCACGCTTGATGCCACGGAGGAGCAGACCGACGTTCTCACCGGCCTGGCCCTCGTCGAGCAGCTTGCGGAACATCTCGATACCGGTGACCGTGGTGGTGGTCTTCTCGGTCTTGATGCCGATGATGTCGACGGTCTCGTTGACCTTGAGGATACCGCGCTCGATACGACCGGTGACGACGGTGCCACGACCGGTGATCGTGAAGACGTCCTCGATCGGCATCAGGAACGGCTTGTCGACGTCACGCTCGGGCTGCGGGATGGACTCGTCCACCGCGTGCATGAGGCCGAGGAGCTTCTCGCCCCACTCCTTGTCGCCCTCAAGCGCCTTGAGCGCCGAGACACGGACGACCGGAAGGTCGTCGCCCGGGAACTCGTACTCGGAGAGGAGCTCACGGACCTCGAGCTCGACGAGCTCCAGGATCTCCTCGTCGTCCACCATGTCGGCCTTGTTCAGGGCGACGACGATGTACGGAACGCCGACCTGGCGGGCCAGGAGCACGTGCTCCTTGGTCTGCGGCATCGGGCCGTCGGTGGCGGCGACCACGAGGATGGCGCCGTCCATCTGCGCGGCACCCGTGATCATGTTCTTGATGTAGTCAGCGTGACCCGGGCAGTCGACGTGCGCGTAGTGACGCGACTCCGTCTGGTACTCGACGTGCGCGATCGAGATCGTGATACCGCGCTGGCGCTCCTCGGGAGCCTTGTCGATCTGGTCGAAGGCCGAGGCCTCGTTCAGGTCCGGGTACGCGTCGTGCAGCACCTTGGTAATGGCGGCCGTGAGGGTCGTCTTACCGTGGTCAATGTGACCGATGGTGCCGATGTTGACGTGCGGCTTAGTCCGCTCGAACTTTGCCTTCGCCACTGAATCCTCCTGCGGAGTGGTTCTGTACGCCTTGCTCATCGGCGCCAGGTGATCTTTGCTGGGATGCCATCCGCCGGGACCCGATCCCTCGGGTTTCGGGGGCTGAGCCCCGGCGACTGGTGTCAAGCCTAAAGCGTGAACTCGGAAGAGTTACTCGCCCTTGGCCTTCGCGATGATCTCCTCGGCGACGTTCCGCGGAACCTCGGCGTAGGAGTCGAACTGCATCGAGTAGCTTGCGCGACCCGAGGTCTTGCTGCGGAGGTCGCCGACGTAGCCGAACATCTCCGAAAGGGGCACGAGGCCCTTCACGACGCGAGCGCCGCTGCGCTCCTCCATGGCCTGAATCTGACCACGGCGGGAGTTGATGTCGCCGATGACCTCACCCATGTAGTCCTCGGGCGTGGTGACCTCGACGGACATCATGGGCTCGAGGATGACCGGCGAAGCCTTCCGCGCGGCCTCCTTGAAGGCCTGCGAACCGGCGATCTTGAACGCGAGCTCGGAGGAGTCGACCTCGTGGTAGCCACCGTCGAGAAGGATGACGCGGACGCCAGTCATCTCGTAGCCGGCCAGGATGCCGAACTGCATGGCCTCCTGCGCACCCGCGTCGACCGAAGGGATGTACTCCTTCGGGATGCGGCCACCGGTGACCTTGTTCACGAACTCGTAGGAGGCGTCGCCACCCTCGATGGGCTCGATCGCGATCTGCACCTTGGCGAACTGACCGGTACCACCGGTCTGCTTCTTGTGGGTGTAGTCCACGCGCTCGACGGTCTTGCGGATCGTCTCGCGGTACGCGACCTGCGGCTTGCCGACGTTCGCCTCGACCTTGAACTCGCGACGCATACGGTCGACGAGGATGTCGAGGTGAAGCTCGCCCATACCACCGATGATGGTCTGGCCGGTCTCCTCGTCCGAGTGCACCTGGAAGGAGGGGTCCTCCTCCGCGAGACGCTGGATGGCGACACCCAGCTTCTCCTGGTCACCCTTGGACTTGGGCTCGATGGCGACCTGGATGACCGGCGCCGGGAAGTCCATGGACTCCAGGACAACCGGGTTCTTGTCGTCGCACAGCGTCTCACCGGTGGTGGTCTGCTTGAGGCCCATGACGGCGACGATGTCGCCGGCGCCCACCGAGTCGATCTCCTCACGCTTGTTCGCGTGCATGCGGTAGATCTTGCCGATGCGCTCCTTCTTGCCCTTGACGGAGTTCAGCACCGCGGTGCCGGCCTCCAGGCGACCGGAGTAGATCCGGACGAAGGTGAGCTTGCCGAGGTGCGGGTCGCTCGCGATCTTGAACGCGAGGGCCGACAGCGGCTCGTCGTCGGACGGCTTGCGCTTGACGACAACCTCGGCGTCCCTGACGTCGTGGCCCTCGATGGCCTCGACGTCCAGGGGCGACGGCAGGTAACGGACGACAGCGTCGAGCAGGGGCTGAACGCCCTTGTTCTTGAACGCGGTGCCGCAGAAGACGGGGGTGACCGTCTTCTCGCCGTTGCCCTTGCCGGAAGCGATGGTGATACGACGGACAGCCGCGTACAGCTGCTCCTCGGTGGGCTCGACGCCCTCGAGGAAGAGCTCCATGAGCTCCTCGTCGTTCTCCGCGACGGTCTCGACCAGCTTGGCGCGCCATTCCTCGGCGAGCTCCGTGTGCGAGGCCGGGATGTCGACGACGTCGTACATCTCGCCCTTGCTGGCCTCGGCGGACCAGACGAGAGCCTTCATACGGACGAGGTCGACAACACCCTGGAAGTCCATCTCGGACCCGATGGGGAGCTGCATGACGATCGGGACGGCGCCGAGGCGGTCCACGATCATGTCGACGCAACGAAGGAACTCGGCGCCCGTACGGTCGAGCTTGTTGACGAAGCAGATACGCGGCACGCCGTAGCGGTCCGCCTGACGCCAGACAGTCTCGGACTGGGGCTCGACGCCGGCCACACCGTCGAACACGGTGACAGCACCGTCGAGCACGCGCAGCGAACGCTCCACCTCGACGGTGAAGTCGACGTGACCCGGCGTGTCGATGATGTTGATCGTGTGATCGACATTCTCGAGCGGCCAGTGGCAGGTCGTCGCGGCAGACGTGATCGTGATGCCGCGCTCCTGCTCCTGCTCCATCCAGTCCATCGTGGCAGCGCCGTCGTGGACTTCACCGATCTTGTACGAGACGCCGGTGTAGAACAGGATCCGCTCGGTGGTGGTCGTCTTGCCCGCGTCGATGTGAGCCATGATGCCGATGTTGCGCACCTTGGCAAGGTCAAGCGAAGTGGTAGCCATATCGGCTCAGTCTTCTCTCGGTCTCGATGTGGGTTGCGACTACCAGCGGTAGTGCGCGAAGGCCTTGTTGGACTCGGCCATCTTGTGCGTGTCCTCACGCTTCTTGACGGCCGCACCGAGGCCGTTCGAGGCGTCGAGGAGCTCGTTCATGAGGCGCTCGGTCATGGTCTTCTCGCGACGGGCGCGGGAGTAGCCGACGAGCCAGCGGAGGGCCAGCGTGGACGCGCGGCCCGGCTTGACCTCGATCGGCACCTGGTAGGTGGCGCCACCGACACGGCGGGACTTGACCTCGAGGGCCGGCTTCACGTTCTCGAGAGCGCGCTTCAGCGTGATGACGGGGTCCTGGCCGGTCTTCTCACGAAGACCCTCCATGGCGCCGTACACGATGCGCTCGGCGGTGGAACGCTTGCCGTCCAGCAGGATCTTGTTGATCAGCGAGGTGACAAGAGGAGAGCTGTAGACCGGGTCGATGATGACCGGGCGCTTCGGGGCGGGGCCCTTACGAGGCATTCTTACTTCTCCTTCTTGGCGCCGTAGCGGCTGCGAGCCTGCTTACGGTTCTTGACGCCCTGCGTGTCGAGGGAACCGCGGATGATCTTGTAGCGAACACCCGGCAGGTCCTTCACACGGCCACCGCGCACGAGCACGATGGAGTGCTCCTGCAGGTTGTGACCCTCACCCGGGATGTAGGCCGTGACCTCGATGCCGCTGGTCAGACGCACACGCGCGACCTTACGGAGGGCCGAGTTCGGCTTCTTCGGGGTGGTCGTGAACACACGCGTGCAGACGCCGCGACGCTGAGGGGAACCCTCGAGTGCGGGCGTCTTGTTCTTCTCGACCTTGTCCTGCCGGCCCTTCCGGACCAGCTGCTGGATCGTAGGCACTACTTCTCCGGTTTCTGTGTGCCGTCGGTGAAACTAACCTGGAACATTCGCCGACCCACGCGGTCGGGTGTGTCGAATCTCGCGGACCCCTCCACCAAGGTGGAAAAGGCGCGGATCACGGTGGCCGATATATGACTCGCCTTGCGGTTGAGGACACGCACGCGAGCCCAGGCACACCCCAGGCACAAGGCTTGAGCGTACCTACCGCATGGACTCCGGTCAAAACAAATGCCCACGCGCACGTGGTCCCGGCCGGGGAAGGCCGGGACCAGGCAAGATCGCACCGGGCAGGGGCCGGTCCCGGGCGGGACCGGGGTCGATCCCGGGCGGGGGCCGGGGTCAGTCCCGGGCCGTGCGGCGGGGTTCGGGGGTCTCTGTGGACCCCTCCGCCCCCGCGTCGGGCTCCAGGAACTGGTTCACGACCTTGACGAAGACGCCCATGCGGTCGTCGGGGACACCCAGCCAGCGCGCGAAGTCCTCCATCGACGGCTGCCAGTCGCTCGGAGGCAGCAGGTCCGCCGCCATCGGGAGCTCCTCCGGGCTCACACGGCCGGACCGGATCAGCATGTCGCGGACCGAGACCCCGAGCAGCGGGGCGATCCTGCGCATGGTCTCCAGGTCGGGCATGCTCTGCCGCTGCAGCAGGCGCGTCACGGCGGCCCGGTGCACCCCGGCCTCGTCCGCGATCCGGGACTTGCCGCCGCCGCGCGGGCTGTCGATGTCGTAGCCGCGCTGTCGCATCAGCCCTTCGACCCAGCCTGCGAACTCATCCAGCCCACGAGTGGTCATGTACAGCTCCTCACTCCACTCCTCCAGGCGCTCAACTCTAGCGTGCTTGCGCGCACAGAATTACTTGGTTTCGGGTACGCAACGTGTCGAATCGATGAAGGTCACTCCAGGGGTGCACCACAAACTTGTTGCGCGCCCGCACGCAACATGTAACTCTGGCTCGCCGCCGCACTCGTCGGCCCCCTGAGCCCCAACGGCCCCATCGGTCCCATGGAGTTCGGGGAGCCCCGGACCGTGGAGAACCTCTTGTTCCAGCCCGACCCCACCCCTTGGCAGGCCGACGCCGCCTGCGCCGACCTCTCCCCGTCCGTCGTCTTCGCCCGCCGCGCCAAGGAGGCGGCCCCGGCGCTGCGCGCCTGCGCCGGCTGCCCCGTCCGCCGTGAGTGCGAGACGGCGGTGGCCCCCGCCGAGAGCTACTTCGACGGCGTCTGCGCGGGCCGCCTCTGGCGCAACGGGCGTCCGGCGGACGCGGCCCGCGTGGCGAAGGCGGTCGCCCTCACCCCGACGCTCACCCGGAGCGGCCGCCGTGGCTGACCGCACGCCCCCCACCCCGTCCGTCGACCTCGCGCTGCGCGACATCGCACTCTGGACCGCCTCCCTCGTCCGCCAGTTCCCCGAGCTCGCCGAAGAGCTCGCGCCCGGTCGCCGCGGCCCCGCCGGGAGCGCCCCGGCCCCCTCCCCCGCGGGCCGTGACGAGCAGATCCGCGAGGAGCGCCGCGAGGCGCTGCTCCTCCAGCAGCGGCACGGTCTCTCCGTCCCCGGCCACGGCGCCGCCCCGATCCGGCTGCACGTCTCCGACGCGATCCGCGACATCACCGACGGGGTGGTGGAGCTGGAGGAGGCCGTGTGCGCCCGGCTCGCGCTGCCCCGGCCGCCCCGCGCCGGGGTGATCGACCGGCTCCGCCGGGTCGTGGGACTCCTGGACGCGATCGCCGCCGACCCCGACCTCGCCCGGCACGTACGGGACGAGATCCGCCGGATGGCCCGGCGCTGCGCCCGGACGCTCGGCGACGCGGAGACGGTCGTACGGGTGTCGGGCCGCTGCCCCTGGTGCGACTCGGTGTCACTGCGGGCCTTCCCCGACCGGCGCGCAGTGCTCTGTGTGAACCCGGCCTGCGTGTGCACGGACGGGGCGTGCGGCTGCCAGGACGACCCCGCCTACCGGCACCTGTGGCCGGAGCGGGAGTGGGCGGAGCTCGCGGCCGCCTCCGGCTCCCGCACCGAGGAGATCGAGGCGGCGATGGACGACCCGAAGGAGACCTCGTGCTGAGCTCGCCCGCCCTGCCGGCCCTGATCCCCGGACCGCTCGCCGCCGAGGAGGCCGGCGTCGCCCCCGCGACCATCCGCAAGTGGGTCCAGCTCGGTCACCTGCGGGCCGCCGGGAAGGCGGGCCGGGCGCAGCTCTTCCGCCTGGAGGACGTGTTCGCCGCCGAGCGGGTGGCCCGCCGCCGTCCCCGTACCGCCTGACTCCCCGTCGTACGAGAAGCGCCCCCCGTCCGTGAAGGACGGGGGGCGCTTCTCCGTGCCGCGCCTCGTGCCGGTCCTCAAGCCTCCAGGAAGCGGTGGAGCGAGGCCGTGAAGGCGGCGGTGAAGCGGTCGCGGGTCTCCTCGGGGACGCGGTCCAGGGAGAGATAGGGGTTGAGGTCCTCCAGTTCGACGAGAAGCAGCTCGCCGCCGGGGGCGCGGCAGGCGTCCACGCGCTGGATGCCGTGGTCGAGGGTGTTCCAGTCGACGAAGCGGCGGGCGAAGGCGAGGTCGTCCTCGGCGGGCTCGTACGGCTCCAGGACCCAGCGGCGTGCGGGGTCGGGGGCGTGGAGGGCGTACTGGAAGAGGTCGTCGACGAAGTAGAAGGAGACCTCGTACCGGAAGTCGATGCGCGGCTGGACGAGGAGGCCGTCGTACGCGAGGCCGGCGAGCTCCTCGTGCGCGAGGAAGCGCAGGCCTATCGAGTCGGCTCCGGCCTTGGGCTTGACCGCGTACTCGGCGGCGGCGGGCAGCCGGTGGAGGTCCTCGGGCCGGTCGACGGTGGGGATGACGGGGTACCCGGCGGCGGTCAGGTCGAGCAGGTACTGCTTTCCGGCCATGTCGCCGCGGCCGTGGAGCGGGTTGTAGACGCGGGTGCCCTCGGCCAGGGCGCGCTCGCGGAAGGCGTCGTACTCCTTCTGGTAGCCGATGACCGGGCCGCTGTTGCGCACGACGACGGCGTCGAAGTCGTCCATGAGGGCGGCGGCGTCGAGCGGGTGGCAGAGCGCCAGGTCGAAGGTCTCGCGCAGCCGGGCGGTGAGGTGGATGTCCTCGTCGCAGTAGCGCCGTCCGCGGGCCGGGTAGGCGAGGTCGGTGACGTACAGAAGGCGGGGGCGGGCGGCGGGCACGGGGCGGCTCCTCGATCGGTGGCCGCCAACCTATCGGGCGTACGTGCGGGGCCCGTGCGGGACTGCGCACGGGAAAGCACGTGGGTGGACGCGCGGCGGGTCCCGCGGCAGGGGCGTACGGAAGGACCCGTGAAACTAGTTGCGTGCGCGCACGCTCTCTGTCACAGTTGGTGCAGCGGCGGAGCTGCGCCCGAACAACGGGCGCCGGCTTCGCCGTTCGCCGTCCGGGCGCGCTGCCGCGCCCCGCCCCCTCCCGCCGGAGAGCCCCGGGCGGCACCCCGTCCCGCATCCCTCTCCCGAGGAGAACCCGTCATGACCACTCCCCCGAGTGCTTTCCCGGACGTCGAGAAGCTGGTCGTCGACGTCCTCAAGGCCGATCCGGCCCTGGCCGGCGCGACCATCGCGGTCAACGCGCCGGCCGGCTTCGACGGCACCCAGGCCGCCGTCCTGGTGAACCGCCGAGGCGGCGCCTGGATCGGCGACCTGCACGTCGACATGCCGCTGATCGAATTCGAGGTGTACGGGCCGACCAAGAACGCCGCCCACGTCCTCGCCAACGGCGCCCGCCGGGCCCTGCTCGCGACGATCGGCAAGCAGATCGGCGCCGCCAACGTCGTCCACGACGTCGAGGAGCAGGACGGGCCGCGCTGGCTGCCCGACTACCTCTACCGGGGCGCCAACCGCTACCTGTGCGTCATCCGCCTCTCCCTGAGCGTGTTCTAGCCGCTCGCCGAGCGGCCCCGGGCGCTCACCGAGCAGCCCCCGGGCCCTCGCCCCACAGACCAGGCCTCGCCGTCCGGCGGGGCCTTTGCCGTACCCGGACCCGCGTCCGGGGCGGCAGCCCTCTCACCAAGGAGAAACACACCATGGCAGGAAACAACTCGGCCGAGATCCGCGTCGCCGGCACCGGCAAGCTCTACGTCGCCGACGTGGGCACCGCGGCCCCGACCACCTTCGGTGCCGACTCCGCCACCGACTGGGCCGGCTGGACCGACCTGGGCCTCACCACCGGCGACGGCGTCACGTTCTCGAAGAAGGACAAGCTGGAGGCCATCGACTCGTGGCAGTCGGTCTCCCCGGTCCACTACATCTACTCGAGCCGTGACCTCTCGCTGAAGTTCTCGATGCTCCAGTTCAACGAGGAGACGCTGCCCTTCTTCATGGGTGGCGGCGACGTCGCGGCGGAGGGGACCCCCGGGGACACCTACCGCTACGACATCGCCGAGCGTCCGTACGCCGACGCGCGCGCCCTCGGCCTGGAGTTCACCGACGTCAAGGCCGGTGGCACGACCGTGGTCAAGTACCGCTTCATCATCCCGCGCGGCCAGGTCACCGCGTCCGACGACATCAAGCTGGCGCGCAAGGCCGCGGCCCAGCTGGGCGTCACCTTCTCCGCCATGTCGAACGGCGACGGCAAGCCGCTGGCCAGCTTCATCATGAAGGACAGCCAGTACTCCACGACCGTCTGATCCCTTCTCCAGGGGCGGGACGGAGAGATCCGTCCCGCCCCGCCCCTCTCCCGATCTCCCCTTCTTTCACCCGGAACAAGGAGTACGCATCACCATGGCCCGTTTCGACGTCAACGCCGCCCGCGCCCAGCGACAGGAGGCCCACGGCCGTGCCTGGTCCTTCGAGCTGGACGGCGAGAGCTACACCCTTCCGACCGAACTGAGCCGTGCGACGGCCAAGGCGCTGCGCAAGCTCGACGACAACGACGTGGACGGGCTGCTCGCACTCCTGATGGGTGACAAGCAGTTCGCCGGCTTCGAGCAGCACGACGTCACCATGCAGGACATCGCCGCCATCCTGGAGGCCTACGGCAAGGAGACCGGGCTCGGCCTGGGGGAAGACTGAGCCTCGTCGAGTTCGTCGAAGAACACGCCGAGGCCCTTGAGGCGGACTTCCTCCGCTACTACGGGGTCGACATCCTCGACTGGCACCGCGAGGAACTCTCCAGCAGGCGCGTCCTGACGCTGATCAAGCACCTGCCGCGGGACAGCGCCCTCCAGTGCGAGCTCCACGGCGAGGCCGCGGAGTGGTCGATCACCGACCACCTCCTCGCGGCGACGGTGGACCACCTGGCCGTCGCCAACTGGATGTTCCAGTGCGTCAACACCTCGGAGGACGACGACCAGCCGGATCCTCCGAAGCCCGTACCCCGTCCCGGCGCCTCCGGCGAGGACGGGGAGAAGCCGGGCGAGGGCTCCGAGGAGGAGACCGTCGAAGAGGTCTCCCCCGGACAGCTCGCCCGGTTCTTCGGCTGATGCCGCGGAAACCGCACTCCCCCACGGCCCCCGGAGTCCGTTCCCGTCAGGGAGCGGACTCCGGGGGCGCTTCCCGTGCTCGCTCGGCGGAGAGTTCCTTCTCCAGGGCCTTGGCCCGCTCGGACAACGAGCCCCGGCGACCCTTGCCGGGACGCGTCTCGGCCTCGCCGGCGTCGTGATCGCGCCGGTCGGCGTTCGGGCCGTTCTGTACGGGGACCCCGGCGAGCGGCGGCACGATCGGGCGCCCGCCCTTGCCGCGCACGACCTTCCGTACCGGCTGGGCGCTCCTGCGCGTGCGGCTCTCCTGGGCGGTCAGGAGGACGTCGGAGTCCGAGCCCGGTTCGGGGCCCGAGGCGTGCTGGGGTTCCGGCTCGGGCCGCTGTTCGAACAGTTCGCGTTCCCTGCGGACACGCTCCTCGGCCTCGACCACGGCGGCGGGCGGTTCGAGGAGCCGGGCGAAGGGCAGTGCGATGACCCGGGCGCCGTCCTGTCCGCTGTCGATCCGCCGTTCGGGCCGGCGGATGCCCCGCGCGTCGCCCTGGCCCTGGGTGTAGGCGTCGGCGACACGCTTCTCGTACTCCCGTCGTATGCGCGGGAGTTCGTCCGACACCGCCTCGGCCCAGCCCGCGGTGAAAGCGGCCGTCTCCCGGCGGTCGACCTCGGCCCGGGGGATCACGACGAGGTCCTCGGTGGCGTACCCGTGGACCAGGACGAGCTCGGAGAGGCGTGCGAAGAGATGGGGCAGATCGGGATGGGACGCGAGCCAGTCGACGACTCGCTCCCGCCGGTTCGCTCCCGGCTCCGTTTCCATGCGTCAGTACTGCCTTCCAGCCCCCTGGGGTCCCCCGCGCGCCCCTCGCGCCCCTCGCCCCCGGAGTGGTCGGCCCAGGGAGCGCACCGCCCAGGTTACCCGGTCGAACAGAAGTGCCTTTCAGGCGCCAACCTGTTCGGGAAACAAGCCAGAAGACGCACCGTCAGACGTTTCCCGCTCGACAAACACCGAACAGGTGTTCCACACTCTGTTCGCACAGTAGTTCGAAAACGTGGTGCCCCCGCCCCTCACTCCGCGGCGCCGCCACGCACGCACGGGCAAGCAACCGGAAGGCAGGCGTCCATGGCTCAGCAGGCCGAGGCATCGCGACCGCACATCCCGCTCCAGGACCGCCTCCGCCAGCTCCTCGACGGACCCGTCGCCCTCGACAAGAGAGCGCTGCTCGGCACCCTGTGCGCCGAGGTCTCCCGCTGCGAGACCCTCGCGTACGCGGCGGGCTGGAACGACGCCCTCGCGACGGCGCGACGCGGCGCCCGCCGGGACGAGGACGCCTAGCCGCCCGCACCGCCCCCACGAACGAGCCCCTGCCGGGATACGGCGGGGGCTTTTCGGCGCTTGGCCGTCACCGGCCGGAAGCGGAGCAACTCATGGCAGAAGACATACCCACACTGATCGCCGACCTCAAGATCACCGTGGTCCAGGGGCACATACGGCAGATCATCGAGCACAGCCACGTCATGCGCGACCTGTCGTCCATCACCAGCACCCTGAACCACCTCAAGGAGAAGATCGAGGAGATCCACAAGGAGATCGTCAAGAACCCGGTGACGGAGTACTGGGAGGCCGCCGGTTTCGACGGAATCGCCGCCGGCATCGAGAAGCTGTACGAGGGCGAGGGCCTCGGTACGGCCCTCAATTACTGGCTGTCGAACGGCGCAGGCGCCTTCGCGGCCATCGTCATCGGCGGCATCGGCCTCTACCTCGCGGGCAAGCTCACCAACATCCAGCGGTCCATCCAGGCGGCCCTCAGACCCAGCGGCCTCATCCGGGCCTACAACGCGAACGGCGACGTCACACTGCAGCGCCGCACCGACGTCGAGGCGCGCGAGCGCCGGGTCGCCAACGGCGGCACCGGCGTCGCAGATCTCGTGGGCGACCCGGCCAACGCCGAGCGGGCCCGGCGACTGCGCGAGCAGCTCGTCCCGCTGAACAAGGCGGTGGACCGCTTCGACAAGCTGGCCCCCACCTTCCTGGAGTCGTTCGCCAAGCTGCCGAGCGAGCGCAGGGCCACGAAGGCGGCGACGGCCGTCGGGAAGATCAGCAGCGCCGTCAACCTGGTCAACCGTACGGCCCTGAAGGAAGTCGTCGAGGGCTACGAAAAGCTCAACAAGGCCGTGGCCGAGTACCAGCCGACCAAGATCCCCAAGGAGGCGGAGCTGGCGGGCGTGGCCAGGAAGATGAACGACCTCGCCAACGAGACCCAGACCTTGCGCGACAAGTTCAACGGCCTCAGGGGCACGATCGAGTCCCTCGACAGCGTCATCGCCGGCGCCACCGGCTGACCCTCCCCCACCCAGAAAGGAGGTAACCCATGTCTCTCGTCAGTTCCGCCAAGAAGGCTTCGGACTCCCTGCGCGCCCTCAAGTCGCAGGCATCCGGCGCCGGTTCCTCGGTCAAGAAGGTGGGCGACGCCGGACGGTCGGCGTCCGGTCAGCTCAAGACCCTGCGGACCAACGCCCAGGGTTCCACCAGCCAGCTCAAGAACCTCAAGACCGCGTCCGAGCAGGCCGAGCGCGCCATGAAGAAGGCCGGCGACACCGCCCAGTCGGCCGGCACCAAACTCGGCAGGTACGAGTCGGGCGCCGGCAAAGCCTCGAAGGGCCAGGACAAGCTCAACCGGTCCATGAAGGGCAACTTCCTCGTCCGGCTGCTCGAACTCTTCATGCCGCTCATCGAGACCATCGTCGACATGGCGACGCGTTCGAAGACGATGCAGAACGTCCTGAAGAAGGCGTTCAGTGCCATCAAGTCGGTGATCAGCTCCGTCATGAAGGCCGTCGGGCCGATCATGAAGAAGGCCGGCGACCTGATCAAGACGGTCTGGAACGGCATCAAGAAGGCCATCTCCACCGTCGTCAAGGCCGTCGCCACCGTCATCAAGACCTACGTGAAGATCTGGAAGACGGTCATCACCACGGTCATGAAGGCCATCAAGTCCGTGATCAGCTCGGTCTGGAACGGCATCAAGGCCGTCATCACGCCGGTGGTCAACTGGATCAAGACCGCGATCCCGAAGGCGTTCAGCGCCGTCAAGGACAAGATGTCGTCCATCTGGAACGGCCTCAAGGACATCGCGTCCCGGGCGTTCGACGGCATCAAGAGCGGCGTGAAGGGCCCGATCAACGCCGTCATCGGCCTCATCAACTCGATGATCGGCAGCCTCAACCGCGTCAAGGTCAGCGTCCCCGGCTGGGTCCCGGTCGTCGGCGGCAAGACCTTCGGCGTCAACCTGCCGACCATCCCCATGCTCGCCACCGGTGGTGTCGTGATGCCCCGCTCCGGCGGCGTCCCGGCGATCCTCGCCGAGGCCGGCGAGGCCGAGGCCGTCCTCCCGCTCTCCAAGCTGGACCGGCTGCTCGCCCAGACCGCCCGCCGGGCCCGCGCGGCGCAGGGACCGCAGGCGGCCGGCGCAGGCGCCGGGCTCCACATCGAGCACTACCACGCCGCCCGGAACAGTGATCCGCACGCCACCGCCGACGCGCTCATGTACCTCGTGAAGGCGCGTGGAGCCAGGGCATGAGTGCCATAGCCGTGCGCGCCGCGCCGAACTTCCGCGTGGCCGTCGCGCCGATGCGCAACCTGCGGCAGGGCCTCGGCGGAGCGAACGACGCGCTGAAGAACCTGCGGCAGAACGTCCAGCGGGCGGCGGGCGGTGTCGGCGCCGTCGCCACCGTCGCCCGTACCGCCGGCGCCCCCCTCCGCGCCCTCGGCCAGAACGCCTCCGGCGCCGCCACCGCCATGACCAGGATCCGCCGCTCCAGCGCCCCCGCGGGCGTCAAGCGGATCGGCGCCGCCGCCGGCAGGGCCCGTACCGCCGCCCGCAGGATCGGGACCGGCGCCGGGGCCGTCCTCGGCATGCTCCTGCCGCTGCTGCCCGTCACGGACGTCATCTCGACCATGATGGGCACCTTCGGCACCGTCATGACCATCGCGTCGGTCGCCATGACAGGCGTCAACGTCGCCATGCGGGCCAACCCGCTCGGCTTCGTCGTCGGCCTGATCGTGCCCATCGCGGCGTACCTGATCGAACTGGCCGTCAACTCCCAGACCGGCCAGCGGATCATCAAGCAGGTCCTCCAGCAGGCGCTGAAGGCGTTCCAGGCGGTCTGGAAGTTCATCCAGCCGTTCATGAAGGCCCTCGGCCAGGCCATCGGCACCTACGCCAAGGCCTATCTGACCGTCTTCAAGACCGCGCTCAGGATCGTCGGAGCGGCCATCGGCGGGATCTCCGGAATCGGCTCCGCCGTCCGCTCCGCCTCGAACGCGCTGCGCGGTATCGCCTCCCGCACGATCGGCGGCATCAAGAACGCCGTACGGCCGGTCGCCGACTGGATCACCGACAGGATCCCGGGTTTCTTCCGCACCGCCAAGGACGCGGTGAGCAGGGCTCTGCGCGGCATCGGCGATCTGATCGAGGGCGCGCTGAACACGGTGCTCGGCGTCGTCAAGGGACCGATCAACGGTCTCATCGCCTTCGCCAACTGGATCATCGACGGGCTCAACAAGCTCAGCTTCGAGATCCCCCTGACCGGCAAGAAGTTCGGCGTCGAACTCGACAAGCTGCCCATGCTCGCCGAGGGCGGCATCGTCTCCCCCGGACACGCGGACGACTACCGCATCGACTCGCTCTCCCAGCTGGAGAACCGTCGCGTCCCGGCCCTCACGGAACCGCTGCCGACGCCGCACCGCGTCCGGGACTTCCACGAGGAGCCCGGCGCCGGCCCCCGGTCGACCGCCGAGGACCTGCTCTTCCTCGCGACCGCCCACCGCTGATCGCGGACCGCCCACCGCCGACCCATCCCAAGTGAGGTGACGGCCCCATGGCCGAGACCACGACCCCGTACGCCGGAAACAACTACACCGCCGACCTCGCGCCCGGCTCCCTCATCACCCAGGACGGGCAGATGCAGTGGGCCGGGCTCCTCATAGGCCCCGGCACCCCGTTCGCCGTCGACAAGTCCGGCCTGTCGGGCTGGGAGGACCTGCCCGAGTACGACTCCGCCGACGCCGACCGTCCCACCTCCCACGGCGCCTGGCCGGGCGCCCGGTACGCCAAGCCGCGCAAGGTCGGCGGCACGATCGTGCTGATGCCGGAGTACGACGGCACGGCCGGGGCCGTCCGCGCGCTGCGGCAGTCCCTCGCCCTCCTCGACGAGGAGCGGTGGCTCACCGTCCGGCTGCACGGCGAGCTGCTCGCCGTGCGCGCCCGGATCGCGCAGCGCGTGGTCCCCGCCGACCAGGGCTTCGCCACGCAGGGCAGCTCGCGCATGTCGGTCCAGTGGCTCGCCGCCGACCCGCGCCGCTACGTCGTCAACGAGCAGATCGCCACGACCACTCCCCCGCAGCCGGAGTCCGGCCTTGTCTGGCCGCTGACCTGGCCGCTCAGCTGGGGCGAGGCGAAGAGCACGGGCGACGCCGTCGTCGAGAACACCGGTTCGGCCCCGGCCCACCCGGTGATCGTCTTCCGCGGCCCGTGCTCCATGCCGACCGTCACCGAGCGGGTCAGCAGGCGACGGCTGCGGTACGCGATCGACCTGGCCGCCGGCGACGAGCTCACGGTCGACACGCGGGCGGGCACCGTCATGCTCAACAACTCCGCCTCCCGCCTGCACACCGCGATGGCCGACTCCACCCCGGAGGAGCTGTTCGTGCTCGACCCCGGTCGCACCGACCTGTCCTTCCGGCCCGAGGAGGGCACCGAGGACGCGCTGATGACCGTGCGCTGGCGCAGCGCCGAATGGTGACCGGGACACGCTGACCGCCCGCTCTCCACCCGACCGCCGGCCGCCCCCGTGGCGCCGGCGGTCGGCCGTTCCCCCGCCCACCGCCCGCCCCGCCCCCTTCCGGAGAGGTGACCCCCATGACCGTACGCGCCGCTTGGCTCCAGCCCACCGGCCAGACCCGCGAGGACACCCGTCTGACCCTCGCAGCCCTGCTCACCCCCAGCGGCCAGAGCGCCGCGGAGACCCCCCTGCGTTCGCGGGCGGGGATCGTGCCGGGCGGCTTCGTCCTGACCGGCAACCTGCCCATGCAGTGCACCATCGGCACCGGCCGGGCGATCGTCCAGGGCAACGACACCGCCCAGGGCGCCTATCTCGTGGCCGCCACCGCTCCGGAGACCTTCACGTTCACGGACGGCGACCCCCAGTACGACCGGATCGACCTGATCGAGCTGGCCGTCGTGGACGACGCCTACGACCGGACCGGTACCACCGAGGCCGTCATACGCGTGATCAAGGGCGAGGCCTCGGCCAGCCCGGTCACCCCGCCGAGCGGCCCGGGCAGCACGCTCCCGCTCTACACGGTCCGTGTGCTGAAGGGCACGTCGGCCGGCACCGGCGGCATCGCCTGGACCGACGGCGCGGTCACCACGCAGCACTGGCCGGTCGTCGCGCTCGGCGGCATCCTGCCGACCAGCGGTTTCAAGGGCGCGTACACGGGCCAGTACCGGGACGCCGCGAGCCTCCTCCAGCGCTGGGACGGCGAGACCTGGGTCTCGTACCCGAAGACCATCGGCGGCATCGCCCCCAGCGGCACGGTCACCACCGGGAGTTACCCCGGCCAGTACCGGGACAACGCGGGTGTGCTCCAGCGCTGGGACGGCACGGGCTGGCAGTACGTCGAGGGCAGGGCCACGGTCCTGTTCAGCGCCTCGCAGACGGTGCAGCAGACCGTCTCCCCCAACGTGTGGACCCCGGTCACCCTCCAGAGCGTCGACGTCGACGACTCCACGGGCTGGAACGGCACCACCACCTACACCGCGCCCCGGGCCGGCTGGTACCGGATCTCCGGCCACGTCATCTGGTCCGGCGACTCCGCTAACGGCATGCGCGGCGCCCGGATCCTCGTCAACGGCGTGGGCGTGAACCGCTGCACCTGGCTGACGCCGGCCGGAGGCGGCGCCATCGCGGTCGGCGGACAGGGCCTGATCAAGCTCACCACGGGCAGCACCGTCCAGCTCGCCGCCTACCAGACCCACACGGCGGCCGTGAAGACGCTCGGCGGCTCGGGCTACTCCTGCAACCTCAACGCCGAGTGGATCAAGGCCTGACCCCCGCTCCCCCCCTTGCGACCTTCCCCGAACGGAGAAACCCCATGAACCTGCGCAGCAGCTGGGTCGCCGAGACCGGCCAGACCCGCGAGGACACCCGCCTCACCCAGACCGGTGTCACCACCCTGACCAACCCCGTCCAGGTCCGCTCGGGCGTCCTGCCCGGCTCGTACGACGGCCTGTACCGCCTGTCCGGCTTCTGGACCTACGGCTCCGCCGCCATGTCGGCGACGGTCTCCGAGGGCCGGGCCGTCATCCAGGGCGAGATCTCCCAGGGCGTCTACCCGGTGACCCTGCCGGCCTCGGAGGTCGTGACCTTCGCACCGGGCAACGCCCTGTACGGCCGGATCGACCTGCTCGTCCTGAGGGTCCACGACAAGCTCTACGACGGCGGTGAGCGCACCGAGGCCACGATCGAGATCATCCAGGGCACGCCGGAGCAGGACCCGAAGGTCCCGGTCGTCCCGCCGCGCTGCCTCCCCCTGTACGAGGTGGCCGTCCCGGCCGGCGCCAGCGCGGGCAACGGCGGCATCCCGTGGAACGCCGCGCTCAAGGACCTGCGCACCCCGGTCGTCGCCCTCGGCGGCATCCTCCCGGTCGAGGGCCCGGTCCTACCCGGCGCCTACCCGGGTCAGTACCAGGACGCGGGCGGCGCGCTCCAGCGCTGGGACGGCGGCGCCTGGGTGTCGTACCCGGCGGCGCTCGGCGGCATCATCCCGGCGTCCGCCTCCACCACGCCGGCCAGCTACACCGGCCAGTACCGCGACTCGGTGGGCGGCCAGCTCCAGCGCTGGAACGGTGCGGCGTGGACCCCGGCCGTGCCCGGGCCGTACTTCGTCGACAACGGCGACTTCGGAGACACCGCGGCGACGACGTACACCTCGACACTCGCGGGGCGGGCCACGAACCCGCTCACGGTCAACTTCGTCGCCCCGCCGTCGAAGGCCGTCGCCGTCGGCTTCGGCTGCAAGATGCGGTCCCGCGACGACCACTACGCGTACATGGCGCTCCGCCTCACCCAGGGCACCACGGTCGTCAACGACCTCGACGACGACTACGCGGTGATCGCGGCCAGCACCGACTTCATCTCGGCCTCCGGCGCGCGCCGCCTGTCGGGCCTGACGCCGGGCACCACCTACACGCTCACGGCCTTCTTCAAGATCGTCACCAACACCCTCGGCCTCAAGGCCGGCTTCGACAACACGTTCATCAAGGTCGACCCGCTGCCGTAGTCCCGGATCCACCCACCCGACAGGAGAAACCATGGCACTGCGCAGCGGCTGGCTCTCGCCGACCGGGCAGACCCGTGTCACCACCCGCCTCACCGCCCTGGGCGCCACCACCCCGGTCAGCCCACTCGCCTCGCGCTCCGGTGTCCTGCCCGGCACGGCCGACGGCACGTTCCGCGTCGGCGGCCTCTGGCTGAGCGGCAGCGGCCCCATGAGCGCGACCGTCTACGCCGGGCGCGCCGTCGTCCAGGGCCCGAACGCCCAGGGCGCGTACCCCGTCACCCTCGACGCGGACACCGTCCTCACCTTCGGCGACGGCGACCCCCTCAACCCGCGCGTCGACCTCGTCGTCCTGCGCGTGTACGACGACGAGTTCGACAGCCTGACCAGAAGCGAAGCAGCACTGGAGATCGTCAAGGGCCAGCCGAAGGCGCAGCCGTCCGCCCCGGACGCGCCGCCGCTCTCCCTCCCCCTCTTCTCGGTCAGGGTGCAGGCCGGGGCCTCGGCCGGCACCGGCGGCATCGCCTGGACCACGGGGGCCGTGACCGATCTGCGCACCACCCTCGTCGGCGTGGGCGGCATCCTGCCCGTCTACAACAACGCCGGTGTGCCCGGCTCCTACCCGGGCCAGTACCAGGACAACGACAACGCCCACTTCCTCCAGCGCTGGAACGGCACCGGCTGGGTCGCGTACCCGAAGGAGCTCGGCGGCATCGCCCCGAGCGGTGCCGTCTCCACCGGCAGCTACCCGGGTCAGTTCCGCGACAACCAGGGCAGCCTGCAGCGCTGGAACGGCACCTCGTGGGTGAACTACCAGCCGCCGGTGGAGGTGGAGACCACCACCGTCGGAGCGACCGCGCTGGCCGGCTGGACGGTCGTGAGCTTCTCCGCCCGGCGCAGCCGGGGCGTGGCGACCGTCCTCCTCTCCGTCACCCGCAGCGGCGCCGACATCACCGCCTCCGCCACCGGCCACATCACCGACGAAGCGCTGTGCACCCTGCCCGCCGGGTGGCGCCCCGCCATCGACTGCGAGGCCTCCGCCTGCGACGGCATCGGCAACGGCGGCGCCAACTTCTGGACCAACGGCCAGGTCAACCTGCGCACCTGGTCCTCCAACGGCTCTCTCGTCGCGGGCCGCCACGTACGCGTCTCCGCCACCTACGTCCTGTAAAGGAGGGCTGTCCCATGGCACTCGACACGCCCTACCGGGCGATCTTCTGCGACCTCATGACCGACCTGACCCTCGACATCCTGCCGCTGCGGGACGTCTCGTTCGAGGACTACATCGGCCGGGCGGGCTCCCTGTCCGGCACCGTCCCCATCCCCGACCGTGCCATCGCCGAACGGGCCCACAAGATCAAGCCGGGCCGTACCGCGGTCTACCTGGAACGCGGCGGGGACCTGTGGTGGGGCGGCATCGTCTGGACCACCAACCTGCAGGGCAGCGACCGCGGCGTGGTGACCCTGGGCATCCAGGCCTCCACCTTCGACTCCTACGCGAGCCGACGACGCATCCGCACGCTCATCGAGTTCACCGAGCCGACCGACCAGTTCCGCATCGCCCGCCACCTGTGGGACACGCTCTCGGCCGGCCTGGGCCACAGCTCCATCGACACCGGCGACCCCCTGGAGGACTCCTCCGTCCTGCGGACGGCGTCGTGGCGGTTCGGCGACGAGACCGTCTACCAGGAGGCACTCGACCAGCTCGGCGCCCAGGAGAACGGCTTCGAGTACCAGATCCTCGTCTACCGGTCCCCGGAGGACGGCCGGCGGATCCGCCAGCTCCGGCTCGGCTCGCCGAAGATCCGGACCGGCGCCACCGACATGCTCTTCGACCGGCCCGGCACGATCCTGTCGTACTCCATCCCCGACGACGCCACCCGCGGCGGCACCCAGGCCCTGGCCCGCGGCGCCTCGACCAACAGCAACGCGGGCACCGAGTCCCGGCCGGCCCTGTCCTCCCTCGCCGAGCCGAAGAAGCCGCTCCCCGACCTCTGGCCGCAGCTGGACCTGTCGTCGGACCACAACGACATCGGGGACAAGAGCACGCTGGACTCGCTGGCCCAGGCAGCCGTCGACACGGCGTCCGGCTCCGTGCAGATCCCCGAGATCAGCATCCGGCTCGGCGGGATCGTGCCCCCGGCGCTCCTCGGCCGCACCGCCCGCATCCGCATCACCGACGAGTGGCACCCGGCGGGTCTCGACTCCCGCTACCGCATCGTCGGCGTCAAGGTCCGGCCCGCCGAGCGGGGCCGCCCCGACACCGCCGAACTCTCACTCGAGGAGGCCTGATGGCCCTGCTGCCCGAGGACATCATCGACCGGCTGATCCAGATGGAGCGCCGGATCCAGGCCCTGTCCACAGCGGTCAACACCCGCCCGTCCTTCAACGAGATCCGTCCCTTCCCGCCCTCCACCGCGAGGCCGGCCCTCCGGATCTTCGACAACCACAACCACGAGATCTTCGCGGACGACGTCGCGACCGGCGGGCTCGCCCGGCCGTGGCTGCAGCTGATGCCGCCGGTGGACCACCTGAACCAGGCGAAGTGGCCGTCCACCACCAGCACGGCCTTCACCGCCATCGCCCAGTCCTTCAACCCGGTCTGGCAGCCGCGGATGCGCCTCGCGATGTACACGAAGGTGTCCAGCGGTGCGACCGGTCAGGTGAAGGTCATGGTCGACGGCCAGCAGTTCGGTCCGACCGTCGCCGCCGGACAGACCTTCGACCACACGGGGCCGCTGCCGGTCGACCTGGCGACCAAGTTCGGCAAGGTGATGACCGTCGAGATCCACGCCGTGGTGACCAGCGCCTCCGGCACGGTCTACGCCCAGCCCGTGAGCATGTACGGCACCCAGACCTGATCCTCCCACCGCGGCCGACGAGGCCATCGAGGAGCACCCCATGAACATCGACCCCACCCAGCCCTGGGGCGTGGTCATCGACTACGCCGGCCGTGCCACCGTCACCGAGAACGGCCACACGCTCTCCATCCGCGTCTACGACAACGGCCTGGGCCACCACCTGGAACGGGACCCGTTCACCGGCCAGTACCCGTCGGTCGCCATCAGCGCGGAGTTCGCCAGGACCGGCCAGGGAGACGCCGTCCTGCGCGGTTTCGGCCTGGCCACCGTCGAGGCGACGGACGGCGTCCCCGCCGTACCCGACCCGACCGCCGTCCAGCAGGCCGTCGCCGCGGCGCTCGCCGACTTCGAGGCCCGCCGTTCCGCCTACGCCGCGCTCTGCGCGACCTGGGCCCCGCAGCCGGAACCCGAGCAGCCCGCCCCCGCGCCGGAGCCCGCTCCGTAACCTCCGCGCGCCCCACCCGTACCCCCGCCCCGCGCCCCGACGGCCGGGGCTCTCGCATGTCTGGAGGACAACCGATGGCCACTCCCCTCCCCGCGGACCGGCTCCTCGCCGCACTCCGCGCCGAAGGCGTCACCGTCGTCGAACACCCCGGCTGGCGCTCCCACAACCGGAACCACACCGGCGCCTGGGGCCCGGTCACCGGCGTGATGATCCACCACACCGTCAGCTCCGGCACCGCGTCCTCCGTCGAGATGTGCTTCAACGGCTACGAGGGCCTGCCCGGACCGCTGTGCCACGGCGTCATCGCCAAGGACGGCACCGTCCATCTCGTCGCCAACGGACGCGCCAACCACGCCGGCGGCGGCGACCCGTCCGTCCTCCAGGCCGTGATCACCGAGACGTACGGGGCCCGGCCGCCCGCCCCGCGCGAACACCAGGGCAGCCACAACGCCGTCGACGGCAACTCCCGCTTCTACGGCTTCGAGTGCATCAACCTCGGCAACGGCACCGACCCCTGGCCGGCCGCCCAGCTCGACGCGATCGAACGGGTCTCCGCCGCCCTCTGCCGGGCCCACGGCTGGGGCGCCAAATCCGTCATCGGCCACCTGGAGTGGTCCGACTGGAAGAGCGACCCCAAGGGCTTCGGCATGCCGACCCTCCGGCAGCGCGTCCAGACCCGACTCTCCAAGGCCCCCGCCAAGCCCGCCCCGGGCAGCGGAAAGCCCACCGCCCCCCGCCTCCAGCCGTTCCCGGGCACCTCGTTCTTCCGCACGGAGACGAGCTCCCCGGTCATCACGGCCATGGGCCGCCGTCTCGTCGCCGAGGGCTGCGCCGCGTACACCGTCGGCCCCGGCCCCCGCTGGAGCGAGGCCGACCGGCTCAGCTACGCGAAGTGGCAGCGAAAGCTCGGCTTCCGCGGCTCCGACGCCGACGGCATTCCCGGCGCCGCGTCCTGGAGCGCGCTGAAGGTCCCGTACACGAAGTAATCACCGCACCAGAGGAGACCCCCGATGTCCGATGCCGCCCAGCGCACGGCCCGTACCGTCCTCCAGACCGCCGTCGGCATCGCCGTCGTGCTCCCCGCGATCGTCGACGCCTCCGGCATCCCCGCGACCCTCCCCTGGGTCGCCGGCGCGCTCGCCGTCGCCGGCGGCCTGGCCCGGGTGATGGCCCTGGACCTCGTACAGAACCTGCTCCCGTCCTGGCTCCGCACCGACAGCGGCACCCGCGGCCCGATCGGCAGCCCGGCCGAGGGCGGTGCCGATGACCGATCCTGACCCGAACGACCCGGTCGCCGTCGCCCTCGAACTGGAACGGCTCCGCGGCACCCTGGAGGCCGGCTTCGCCCGGGTCGACGGCTCGCTCGCACTGCTCGTCCAGCGCAGCGACCAGACCGACCGGCAGCTCGCCGACCACGAGGCCCGCCTCGACGACCTGGAGCGCGCCCGCTGGCCGCTGACCAGCATCGCCGCGCTGGCCGCGAGCGCCGGTGTGCTCGTCGCCGTCTGGGAGCTGGCCGCCCGCTAGGGGCGGCCGGACACGCCGAAGGGCGGCCACCCCCACGGGGGTGACCGCCCTTCGGTTTCGCACTACTTACTGGTTGTACGGACCGTAGTCGTAGTCCTCCAGCGGAACGGCCTGGCCGGAGCCCGAGCCGAACGGCGAGTAGTCGATGTCGTCGTAGCCGACGGCCGAGTACATCGCGGCCTTGGCCTCCTCGGTCGGCTCGACCCGGATGTTGCGGTAGCGGGACAGACCCGTACCGGCCGGGATGAGCTTACCGATGATGACGTTCTCCTTGAGGCCGATGAGGCTGTCGGACTTGGCGTTGATCGCCGCATCCGTCAGGACTCGGGTCGTCTCCTGGAAGGAGGCGGCCGACAGCCAGGATTCCGTCGCCAGCGAGGCCTTGGTGATACCCATCAGCTGCGGACGGCCGGAGGCGGGGTGACCGCCCTCGGTGACCACACGACGGTTCTCGGTCTCGAACTTCGAGCGCTCGACGAGCTCGCCCGGCAGCAGCTCCGCGTCGCCGGACTCGATGATCGTCACACGGCGCAGCATCTGCCGGATGATGATCTCGATGTGCTTGTCGTGGATCGACACGCCCTGCGAGTTGTAGACCTTCTGGACCTCGGCGACCAGGTGAACCTGGACCGCACGCTGACCCAGGATGCGCAGCACGTCGTGCGGGTTGGTGGCACCCACGGTGAGCTTCTGGCCCACCTCGACGTGGTCGCCCTCGCCCACGAGCAGACGGGCACGCTTCGAGATCGGGAACGCCGTCTCGTCGGTGCCGTCGTCCGGGGTGACGACGATCTTCTTGGTCTTCTCGGTCTCCTCGATACGGACGCGGCCGGCCGCCTCCGAGATCGGGGCGACACCCTTGGGCTGACGAGCCTCGAAGAGCTCGACGACACGGGGCAGACCCTGGGTGATGTCGTCACCGGCCACACCACCGGTGTGGAAGGTACGCATCGTCAGCTGGGTACCGGGCTCACCGATGGACTGGGCGGCGATGATGCCGACCGCCTCACCGATGTCGACCAGCTTGCCGGTGGCGAGCGAACGGCCGTAGCAGAACGCACAGGTACCGACGGCGGACTCACAGGTCAGGACCGAGCGGGTCTTGACCTCCTCGACACCGGCGCCCACGAGGGCGTCGATGAGCACGTCACCCAGGTCGACGTTGGCAGGCGCGATGACCTTGCCCTCGACGACGACGTCCTCGGCGAGCATCCGCGCGTACACGGAGGTCTCGACGTCGTCCGTCTTGCGCAGGACACCGTCGGCGCCGCGCTCGGCGATCCGCAGCTTCAGACCGCGCTCGGTGCCGCAGTCCTCCTCGCGGATGATCACGTCCTGCGAGACGTCCACCAGACGACGGGTCAGGTAACCCGAGTCGGCGGTACGCAGGGCGGTGTCCGCCAGACCCTTACGGGCACCGTGCGTGGAGATGAAGTACTCCAGAACGGTGAGGCCCTCACGGAAGGACGCCTTGATGGGACGCGGGATCGTCTCGTTCTTGGCGTTCGACACCAGACCACGCATACCGGCGATCTGACGCATCTGCATCATGTTTCCTCGGGCGCCCGAGTCAACCATCATGAAGATGGGGTTCGTCTTCGGGAAGTTCGCGTTCATCGCCTCGGCAACCTCGTTGGTCGCCTTGGTCCAGATCGCGATGAGCTCCTGAGTGCGCTCTTCCTTCGTGATGAGACCGCGCTCGTACTGCTTCTGGACCTTCTCGTCCTGCTCCTCGTAGCCCTTGACGATGGCCTTCTTGGCCTCGGGCACGACGACGTCGGAGATGGCCACGGTGACACCGGAACGGGTCGCCCAGTAGAAGCCCGCCGCCTTCAGGTTGTCGAGCGTCGCCGCCACGATGACCTTGGGGTAGCGCTCGGCGAGGTCGTTGACGATCTCGGAGAGCTGCTTCTTGCCGACGGAGTAGTCGACGAACGGGTAGTCCTCGGGCAGCAGCTCGTTGAAGAGCGCGCGGCCCAGCGAGGTGCGCAGGCGGAACGAGTCACCCTGCTGCCACTCCGGCTCGCCCTCCTCGGTGACCGGGGGAACCCAGCCACGCGGAGCGACGGTGCCGACGGGGAAGCGGATGTCGATCTGCGACTGCAGCGCGAGCTCGCCGGCGTCGAACGCCATGATCGCCTCGGCCGTGGAGCCGAACGCGCGGCCCTCGCCCTTGGTGTCACGGAGCTCACCGTCGGTGGTCAGGAAGAACAGACCGAGGACCATGTCCTGGGTCGGCATCGTGACCGGACGGCCGTCGGCCGGCTTCAGGATGTTGTTCGAGGACAGCATCAGGATGCGGGCCTCGGCCTGCGCCTCCGCGGAGAGCGGCAGGTGCACGGCCATCTGGTCACCGTCGAAGTCCGCGTTGAACGCGGTGCAGACGAGCGGGTGGATCTGGATGGCCTTGCCCTCGACCAGCTGGGGCTCGAAGGCCTGGATGCCGAGGCGGTGCAGCGTGGGCGCACGGTTCAGCAGAACCGGGTGCTCGGCGATGACCTCTTCGAGGACGTCGTACACGACCGTGCGGCCGCGCTCGACCATCCGCTTGGCGCTCTTGATGTTCTGCGCGTGGTTCAGGTCGACCAGGCGCTTCATCACGAACGGCTTGAAGAGCTCCAGCGCCATGGCCTTCGGCAGACCGCACTGGTGCAGCTTCAGCTGCGGACCGACGACGATGACGGAACGCGCGGAGTAGTCCACACGCTTACCGAGCAGGTTCTGACGGAATCGACCCTGCTTACCCTTCAGCATGTCGCTGAGGGACTTCAGCGGACGGTTGCCGGGGCCCGTGACCGGGCGACCACGACGGCCGTTGTCGAAGAGGGCGTCGACCGCCTCCTGGAGCATCCGCTTCTCGTTGTTCACGATGATCTCGGGGGCACCGAGGTCGAGCAGACGCTTCAGACGGTTGTTGCGGTTGATCACGCGGCGGTACAGGTCGTTCAGGTCGGAGGTCGCGAAGCGGCCACCGTCCAGCTGCACCATCGGACGCAGGTCCGGCGGGATGACCGGCACGCAGTCGAGAACCATGCCCTTGGGGCTGTTCGCGGTCTGCAGGAACGCGGAGACGACCTTGAGGCGCTTGAGCGCACGGGTCTTCTTCTGGCCCTTGCCGGTACGGATGATCTCGCGGAGGCGCTCGGCCTCCTCCTCCAGGTCGAAGGACTCCAGGCGCTTCTGCAGCGCCGCGGCACCCATCGAACCGTCGAAGTACGTGCCGAAGCGGTCACGCAGCTCGCGGTAGAGGAGCTCGTCGCCCTCCAGGTCCTGGACCTTGAGGTTCTTGAAGCGCGACCAGACCTCGTCCAGACGGTCGATCTCGCGCTGCGCGCGGTCGCGCAGCTGCTTCATCTCGCGCTCGGCACCCTCGCGCACCTTGCGGCGCACGTCGGCCTTGGCGCCCTCGGCCTCGAGCTCGCCGAGGTCGTTCTCGAGCTTCTTGGCGCGGGCCTCCAGGTCGGAGTCGCGACGGTTCTCGATCTGCTGACGCTCGACGGAGACGTGCGCCTCCAGCGAGGGCAGGTCACGCGTACGACGCTCGTCGTCGACGTACGTGATCATGTACGCCGCGAAGTAGATGACCTTCTCGAGGTCCTTCGGGGCGAGGTCGAGCAGGTAGCCAAGACGCGACGGAACGCCCTTGAAGTACCAGATGTGGGTGACGGGAGCGGCGAGCTCGATGTGGCCCATCCGCTCACGGCGCACCTTCGCGCGGGTGACCTCGACGCCACACCGCTCACAGATGATGCCCTTGAAGCGGACACGCTTGTACTTGCCGCAGTAGCACTCCCAGTCCCGGGTCGGACCGAAGATCTTCTCGCAGAAGAGTCCGTCCTTCTCGGGCTTGAGCGTGCGGTAGTTGATGGTCTCCGGCTTCTTGACCTCGCCGTGGCTCCACTGACGGATGTCGTCAGCGGTGGCCAGACCGATCCGGAGCTCGTCGAAGAAGTTGACGTCGAGCACTATGCGTCAATCCCTCTCAGGGTTGTAAGGCTTGGGGTCTGATACGGGGGTCCTGGGGCCGGCCGGGGACTCAGCGGTGAAACGCCGAGCCCCCGACCGAACTCCCGTCAGACCTCTTCGACGCTGCTCGGCTCGCGCCGGGACAGGTCGATGCCGAGCTCCTCCGCTGCGCGGAAGACGTCCTCGTCGGTGTCGCGCATCTCGATGGACATGCCGTCCGAGGACAGCACCTCCACGTTGAGGCACAGGGACTGCATCTCCTTGATGAGCACCTTGAAGGACTCGGGGATGCCGGGCTCAGGGATGTTCTCGCCCTTGACGATGGCCTCGTAGACCTTCACGCGGCCGGTCACGTCGTCGGACTTGATCGTCAGCAGCTCCTGGAGGGCGTAAGCGGCGCCGTACGCCTCCAGCGCCCACACCTCCATCTCACCGAAGCGCTGGCCACCGAACTGGGCCTTACCACCCAGCGGCTGCTGGGTGATCATCGAGTACGGACCGGTCGACCGGGCGTGGAGCTTGTCGTCGACCAGGTGGTGGAGCTTGAGGATGTACATGTACCCGACGGAGATCGGGTCCGGGAACGGCTCGCCGGAGCGGCCGTCGAACAGCCTCGCCTTACCGGTCGGGAGCACCATGCGCTCGCCGTCGCGGTTCGGGATGGTGTGGTTCAGCAGACCCGCGAGCTCGTCCTCACGCGCACCGTCGAAGACCGGGGTCGCGACGTTGGTGCCGGGGGCGACCTTGTCGGCGCCGATCACCTGGAGGCGCTGCGCCCACTCGTCCGCGAGGCCGGAGACGTCCCAGCCGCGGCTGGCGAGCCAGCCGAGGTGGATCTCCAGGACCTGTCCCGGGTTCATTCGGGACGGGACACCCAGCGGGTTGAGGATGATGTCGACCGGGGTGCCGTCCTCCAGGAACGGCATGTCCTCGATCGGCAGGATCTTCGAGATGACGCCCTTGTTGCCGTGACGGCCGGCGAGCTTGTCACCATCGGTGATCTTGCGCTTCTGGGCGACGTAGACGCGGACCAGCTGGTTCACGCCCGGGGGAAGCTCGTCGCCCTCCTCGCGGTCGAAGACGCGCACGCCGATGATCTTGCCGATCTCGCCGTGCGGCACCTTCAGCGAGGTGTCACGGACCTCACGGGCCTTCTCACCGAAGATCGCGCGGAGCAGGCGCTCCTCCGGGGTCAGCTCGGTCTCACCCTTGGGCGTGACCTTGCCGACCAGGATGTCGCCGGCGACGACCTCGGCACCGATACGGATGATGCCGCGCTCGTCGAGGTCCGCGAGGACCTCCTCGGAGACGTTCGGGATGTCCCGGGTGATCTCCTCCGGGCCGAGCTTGGTGTCACGGGCGTCGACCTCGTGCTCCTCGATGTGGATCGAGGAGAGGACGTCGTCCTGCACGAGGCGCTGCGACAGGATGATCGCGTCCTCGTAGTTGTGACCCTCCCACGGCATGAACGCCACGAGCAGGTTCTTGCCGAGCGCCATCTCGCCGTCTTCGGTGGCGGGACCGTCGGCGAGGACCTGGCCCTCGATCACGCGGTCGCCCTCGTCGACGACGACCTTCTGGTTGACCGAGGTGCCCTGGTTCGAGCGCGAGAACTTGTGCAGGCGGTACGTGATGTACGTGCCGTCGTCGTTGGCGACGGTGACGTAGTCCGCGGAGAGCTCCTGGACGACACCGTCCTTCTCGGCCTTGAGCACGTCGCCGGCGTCGGTGGCACAGCGGTACTCCATGCCGGTGCCGACGAGCGGGGCCTCCGACTTAATCAGCGGCACCGCCTGACGCATCATGTTCGCGCCCATGAGGGCACGGTTGGCGTCGTCGTGCTCGAGGAACGGGATCATGGCGGTCGCGACCGACACCATCTGGCGCGGCGAGACGTCCATGTAGTCCACGTCCGACGGCTCGACGTAGTCGACCTCGCCGCCACGCTTACGCACCAGGACACGGGGCTCGGTGAACTGCAGGTCGTCGTTGAGCGCGGCGTTGGCCTGCGCGATGACGAAGCGGTCCTCCTCGTCGGCGGTGACGTAGTCGACCTCGTCGGTGACCTGGCCGTCGACGACCTTGCGGTACGGCGTCTCGATGAAGCCGAACGCGTTGACGCGGCCGTACGAGGCGAGCGAACCGATCAGACCGATGTTCGGGCCTTCGGGGGTCTCGATCGGGCACATGCGTCCGTAGTGGGACGGGTGCACGTCTCGGACCTCGAAGCCGGCCCGCTCACGGGACAGACCACCAGGGCCCAGCGCCGAGAGACGACGCTTGTGCGTCAGACCCGACAGCGGGTTGTTCTGGTCCATGAACTGCGACAGCTGGCTGGTGCCGAAGAACTCCTTGATGGAGGCGACGACCGGCCGGATGTTGATCAGGGTCTGAGGCGTGATCGCCTCGACGTCCTGGGTGGTCATGCGCTCACGCACGACGCGCTCCATACGAGCCAGACCCGTGCGGACCTGGTTCTGGATGAGCTCGCCGACGTTGCGCAGACGACGGTTGCCGAAGTGGTCGATGTCGTCGGTCTCGACGACGATCTCGTTGCCGTTCTCGCCGATCGTCTCGGTCTCGCCCGCGTGGAGCTTGACCAGGTACTTGATCGTGGCGATGACGTCATCGGTGGTGAGCACGCCGGCGTCCAGCGGCTCGTCCGCGCCGAGCTTCTTGTTCACCTTGTAGCGGCCGACCTTGGCGAGGTCGTAGCGCTTCGGGTTGAAGTAGAGGTTCTCGAGCAGCGTCTGAGCGGCCTCACGGGTCGGCGGCTCGCCCGGACGCAGCTTGCGGTAGATGTCGAGCAGCGCGTCGTCCTGGCCCTGGGTGTGGTCCTTCTCCAGGGTGGCGCGCATGGACTCGTACTCGCCGAACTCCTGCAGGATCTGCTCGGTGGTCCAGCCGAGAGCCTTGAGGAGGACGGTGACGGACTGCTTGCGCTTGCGGTCGATGCGGACACCGACCAGGTCGCGCTTGTCGATCTCCATCTCCAGCCAGGCACCCCGGGACGGGATGATCTTGGCCGAGAAGATGTCCTTGTCGGACGTCTTGTCGATGGAGGAGTCGAAGTAGACACCCGGCGAACGGACCAGCTGCGACACCACGACACGCTCGGTGCCGTTGATGACGAAGGTGCCCTTGTTCGTCATGAGCGGGAAGTCGCCCATGAAGACCGTCTGGGACTTGATCTCGCCGGTCTCGTTGTTGGTGAACTCGGCGGTGACGAAGAGCGGGGCGCCGTACGTGAAGTCACGGTCCTTGCACTCGTCGATCGAGTTCTTCGGCGGCTCGAAGCGGTGGTCGCGGAAGGTCAGCGACATCGACCCGGAGAAGTCCTCGATCGGCGAGATCTCCTCGAAGATCTCTTCCAGACCGGACTTCCTGGGGACGTCCTGTCCCGACTCAAGGGCAGCCTCGACGCGAGCCTTCCAGGCGGCGTTGCCGAGCAGCCAGTCAAAGCTCTCGGTCTGCAGCGCGAGGAGGTTCGGAACCTCGAGGGGCTCCTTGATCTTTGCAAAGGAGATGCGCAGCGGGGCGGTGCTTGCGCCGTTGTTCGTATTGGTCGAGGCGTTGCGCGAGGCGGCCAAGAGGGGGTCCTTCCGAGGGCTCGGACTCACTACGCGCGTACCGGTCCCCTGCATCGCTTCACGGCAGACTTTTCCTGATATGGCCAAAAAGCCAGGTCAGACGGGGTCGGTCCGAGGAGCGGATGCGAAGGTATGCCCCTGGTGACGGGCAGGGGGCAGCTAACAGGCAGCGCAAAGGGTCAGTGTAGCCACTCGGCTCACTGATGTCCAGGGCGAATAATTCGCGACCCTCGTTGCTCTCAACTCCGCGGTACCTCGCGCCGTGCGGCGCACCTCGATACTGCCCGTTCAGTCGTCGATCCATGCCTCGGAAACGGATCGTTGTGACGACGCGTCCTGAGAATTGCGCGCTGCGTGCGGTTCGTCAAGGCCCCCCGGTCTGCGGGGCGCACGGCGAAGATCACCATACTCCGCTCCCGGCGGCCCTCGGGCCCCCCGCCACGCCCTTCCCGGGGAACGCCGAAAGGCGACCACCCAGAAGGGTGATCGCCTTTCGATGCCCCCGCGTTACACGGGGGCAGGAGTCAGATTCAGCGACTCGAAACGGTCTTACTTGACCGTGACGGAGGCGCCGGCGGCCTTGAGGGACTCGGCAGCCTTCTCGGCGGCCTCCTTCGTGACCTTCTCGAGGACCGGCTTCGGGGTGCCGTCGACGAGGTCCTTGGCCTCCTTGAGGCCCAGGGAGGTGAGCTCACGCACGACCTTGATGACCTGGATCTTCTTGTCGCCGGCACCCTCGAGGATGACGTCGAACTCGTCCTGCTCCTCGGCGGCCTCGGGGGCAGCGCCACCCGCGGCGGGGCCGGCAACGGCGACGGCCGCGGCGGCGGTGACGTCGAACTTCTCCTCGAAGGCCTTCACGAACTCGGAGAGCTCGATGAGGGTCATCTCCTCGAACTGGGCGAGGAGGTCGTCCTGAGAGAGCTTCGCCATGATGGGCGATCCTTCCACTAATTCGGCAGGTGCCGGATGTATAGAGAGGCGGGCGTTACGGCCCGCTACGACCTGCGCCTAGGCGGCACAGATCATGACGCGAGCCGAATTACTCGGCACCGCCCTGCTCGGCGAGCTTGACGCGAAGCGCCTCCGCGGTGCGGACGAACTTCGACGGCAGCGCCTGCAGGAGCGAGGCAGTCTGGGACTGCTTGCCCTTGAACGCGCCGGCCAGCTTGCTGAGCAGAACCTCGCGGGACTCGAGGTCCGCGAGCTTCTTGAACTCGTCGGCGGACAGCGCCTTGCCATCAAGGACACCGCCCTTGATGACGAGGTTCGGGTTCTCCTTGGCGAAGTCACGCAGAGCCTTCGCCGACTCCACCGGGTCACCGGTGACGAAGGCGGCCGCGGTCGAACCAGCAAGCTGGTCGTCCAGCGCGGAGATGCCGGCCTGGTTGGCCGCAATCTTGGTCAGCGTGTTCTTCACCACGGCGTACTGGGCGTTCTCACCGAGCGAACGACGCAGCGTCTTCAGCTGCGCCACGGTGAGCCCCGTGTACGAGGTCAGCACGACGGCGTTCGAGCTGCGGAACTTGTCCTCAAGCTCGGCTACCGCGGCAGCCTTGTCGGGCCTTGCCATAGAGCGTCGGCCTCCTTCCGGGTGATGAGGACCGCTCAGAAGGCACTGCCACAACGAAAACGCCCCGGGCGCAGGCGCTCGGGGCTCAGCTCAACCGCATCACGAAGATCCGGGAACTCATCCACAATCACCTGCGCGGGTCGTTCGCGTCGCAGCGAATCCTTCGGCCACCGCACCTTGACGGCACAGTGACGACCAGCGGTCTTTGGCTTCCTCGGAAGAGTACGTGACCGACGCGCCCGGGGGCAAATCCGGCCTGACCGCCCCCGGACGCGCCGTGCGGATCAGGCCTGACCGCCCCCCGCGCCGAGCTGCTTCAGCATCTCGAAGAGGTCGACGGTGTCCTCGGCGGGCGGGGCCTGGACAGCGGCCTTGGCGCCGTAGTCGGAGAAGTGCATTCCCATCTTCACGGTGCCCTGCGCCGACTTCATGCCGATGTCCATACGGGCCGGGTAGCCGTCCTCACGGACCCAGACCTCGGTGTCGTACGCCGTGATGCCGGACTTCCTGACGCTCTCGACCAGGTCCGCGCGGTCCTTCTCGGACAGCACGTCGAGGGACTTGTTGGTGGCGACCATCTGCTCCAGGGTCAGCGTGCCCTTGTAGTGCTGGGTCTCGGCGCCGTCGATCTTCTCGGCACCGAGGTGCTTGAGGTTGGGCGAGTCGAGGAGCAGGGCGAGCTGCTTGGCCGGGTCCTGGTTCATGTTCTCCATGCCGCCGGTCATCGACTTCGACAGGGCCTTGTCGCCGGAGGCCTCCGCGGCGGCCTGCATGTCGAGCTTCATCCAGCGCTTGCCGCCCGTCTGGGCTGCCTGCGCCTCACCCACGTCCATGTACATGACGTTGCCGAGCATGATCATGCGCATGCTGTCCGGGCCGCCGGCGCCGGCCGCGCCCAGCATCGAGCCCTTGACGGTGATGTCCATGACGGTCGGGTCCCAGCCCTGGACACCGGTCATCTCCATGGTGCCGCCGCCCTCGAGGCCGGCCGGCAGGTCCATCGTCATCCGGATCTTCGCGGACTTGGCGGCCGAGGTCTTCTCGTACGCGGTCCGGATCACCTTCGTGATGTCGCCGAGGCTCTGCGTCTGCGCCTCGTCGGCGCCCGCGGCCTTCCCGTCGCCGTCCTGACACCCCGCGACGCCGGTGACGACGGCCACGGCCGTCACGGCGACACCCGCGCGCTTCCACACGGACACGTTCATCTGGTCCCCCACCCCTTGAGCAGCCTCGTACGGTCCCTCGAACCGTAACAAAAAGTCGGCCCCGCACCTCCGAAGAGGTGCGGGGCCGACTGACCACTCAGTGAGCCGGAAGGGCTCAGACCGCGGCCGGGTCCTCCTCGACGAGGAGGTTGCGGGTGCGGTTCGAGTCCAGCGGGATGCCGGGGCCCATCGTCGTCGTGATGGTCGCCTTCTTGATGTAGCGACCCTTCGCGGCGGACGGCTTCAGACGGAGGATCTCGTCCAGGGCCGCGGCGTAGTTCTCGACCAGCTTCGTGTCATCGAAGGAGACCTTGCCGATGATGAAGTGCAGGTTCGAGTGCTTGTCGACGCGGAACTCGATCTTGCCGCCCTTGATGTCGTTGACAGCCTTGGCGACATCGGGGGTGACGGTGCCGACCTTGGGGTTCGGCATGAGACCACGCGGGCCGAGGACGCGGCCGAGGCGGCCGACCTTGCCCATGAGGTCCGGGGTGGCCACAACGGCGTCGAACTCGTTCAGGCGGTTGCCCTTGGAGATCTCGTCGATGAGCTCGTCGGAGCCGACGATGTCGGCGCCCGCGGCGATCGCGGCCTCGGCACGGTCACCGGTCGCGAAGACCAGGACCCGGGCGGTCTTGCCGGTGCCGTGCGGAAGGTTCACGGTGCCACGGACCATCTGGTCGGCCTTGCGCGGGTCGACGCCCAGGCGGAAGGCGACCTCGACGGTGCCGTCGAACTTCGTGCTGGAGGTGTCCTTGGCGAGACGGACGGCCTCGAGAGGAGCGTAGAGCTTCTCGCTGTCGATCTTGGCGTCCGCTGCGCGGAGGGTCTTGCTGCGCTTCACTGCTTCTCCTGTTGGTTCAGGTGTGGAGTCGTGGTGCGGACCAGCGCTGGCCCTACCACTAGGTCACGAGGGGGGTGATCAGCCCTCGACCGTGATGCCCATGGAACGGGCGGTGCCAGCGATGATCTTGGACGCGGCGTCCAGGTCGTTGGCGTTCAGGTCGGGGAGCTTGACCGTGGCGATCTCGCGGACCTGGGCAGCCGTGAGCTTGGCGACCTTGGTCTTGTGCGGCTCGCCGGAGCCCTTGTCCACACCAGCGGCCTTGAGGATCAGCTTGGCGGCCGGCGGAGTCTTGGTGATGAAGGTGAAGGAGCGGTCTTCGTAGACCGTGATCTCCACCGGCACGACCATGCCACGCTGCGACTCGGTCGCGGCGTTGTAGGCCTTGCAGAACTCCATGATGTTGACGCCGTGCTGGCCCAGCGCGGGACCGACCGGCGGGGCCGGGTTGGCCGCACCAGCGTTGATCTGGAGCTTGATAAGCCCCGTGACCTTCTTCTTCTTGGGAGGCATTGCTCTCTCCGGGTCCTAGTGAGAGTGTTCAGCCCGCCATCCGGTCATCCGGATGGAGGCATACCGCACAACGATAACGGGTATAGACGCGCGGCCAAAAACCGAGCAGGTCAGAGCGGCTGTAAGAGCCACTCTGACCTGGTCGGAAACTTGTGAGATCAGTTCTTCTGGATCTGGTCGAAGCTGAGCTCGACCGGGGTCTCGCGACCGAAGATCTCGACGAGTCCCTTGACCTTCTTCGAGTCGGGGTTGATCTCGTTGATGGTCGCCTGGAGGGTGGCGAAGGGGCCGTCGGTGACGGTGACCGAGTCGCCGACCTCGAAGTCCAGCACCTGGACCTCCAGCTTGCGGGCCGGAGCCGGCTTGCCCTCGGCCTCGGCGGCCTCGCGGGCGGCCTTCTCCTCGGCCTCCGGGGCGAGCATCTTGACGATCTCGTCCAGGGTCAGCGGGTACGGGTCGTAGGCGTTGCCCACGAAGCCGGTGACGCCGGGGGTGTTGCGGACGACGCCCCAGGACTCGTTCGTCAGGTCCATGCGGACGAGAACGTAGCCGGGAAGCTTGTTCTGCTTGACGTTCTTCCGCTCGCCGCCCTTGATCTGGACGATCTCTTCCTCGGGGACCTCGGCCTGGTAGATGAAGTCCTCGACGTTGAGCGAGACGGCACGCTGCTCGAGGTTGGCCTTCACGCGCTTCTCGTAGCCCGCGTAGGTGTGGATGACGTACCACTCGCCGGGCAGGGTGCGCAGCTCCTCGCGGAGCGCGGCGACCGGGTCGACCGGGGCGGCCGGCTCGGCCTCCTCTTCGGCCTCTTCCTCGGCGTCCTCGACCTCGGTGACGACGGCCTCGTCGTCCTCGTCACCCTCGGCCTCGGCGGCCTCGTCGGTCTCCGCCTCGTCCTGGTCCTCGTCCTCGACCTGGAGAGCGGCTTCCTCGGCGGCCTCGCCGGCAACGTCGTCAGCAGCGTCTGCCTGGTCCTCGTCGGCGGCCTCGACGATGTCCAGCTCGTCCTCGACGGACTCGGACTCGAAGGCGTCGTTCAGGTTCGCGTCAGACACGGTGGCTGCTTCTTCCTGCGATACAGATGGGGTGGAACAAAAAGTCAGCCGAAGACGTACTTGACTGCTTCCTGGAAGCCATAGTCAATCACGGTGACAAGGCCGATCATGATGACGACGAAGACAATCACCACGGTGGTGTACGTCGAAAGCTGGCTGCGCGTGGGCCAGACGACCTTGCGGAGCTCGGCGACGATCTGCCGGTAGAACAGCGCGAGACGGCCCAGGGGGCCCTTCTTTCCGCGCTTGCCGCCCTTGCGGGACTTCTTCTTCGACTCGGAGGCCTCGTCATCGGCATCAGGCATGTCGATGGAGCCTACGGCGTCCGTCACGATCTCTCACCTGATTCCGGGTCGGCCGTGCCGCGCCCGGGTGGAGCCGCACGGCGGTGCAATGAAGTACGTACATGCGCACAACACCTGGCGGTGTGTGTAGCAGGGCCGGAGGGACTTGAACCCCCAACCGCCGGTTTTGGAGACCGGTGCTCTACCAATTGAGCTACGACCCTTTGCTGGTGCCCCTCAACGTACCGCATCGTGAGATGTGGTCGGTGCGGGCCAACGAGGAGTGAGCATACGTGGTCAGGGGGCCCCGCGTCGAACAGAAACCACGACCGACCTGCCGTCGGACGCGCGTACGACCGGGAATGACCGTTCCTGTCCGGTCCGTGAAACCTGTGTGCCGGGCCTTGATGAGGTCTGGGACCATGGGCCGTATGAGCGCTGCTACCCCTCCCACCGAGCGTCGGGTCTCCGCCCGGATCGGTGCGATCTCCGAGTCCGCCACCCTCGCCGTCGACGCCAAGGCCAAGGCCCTCAAGGCCGCCGGGCGCCCGGTGATCGGTTTCGGCGCGGGTGAGCCCGACTTCCCGACCCCGGACTACATCGTCGACGCGGCCATCGAGGCCTGCAAGAACCCGAAGTACCACCGCTACACGCCGGCCGGGGGTCTGCCCGAGCTGAAGGCCGCCATCGCCGCCAAGACGCTGCGCGACTCCGGTTACGAGGTCGACGCCTCCCAGGTCCTGGTGACCAACGGCGGCAAGCAGGCGATCTACGAGGCGTTCGCCGCGATCCTCGACCCGGGCGACGAGGTCATCGTCCCGGCGCCGTACTGGACGACGTACCCGGAGTCGATCCGTCTCGCGGGCGGTGTCCCGGTGGAGGTCGTGGCCGACGAGACCACCGGCTACCGGGTCTCGGTGGAGCAGCTGGAGGCGGCCCGTACGGAGCGGACCAAGGTCGTCCTCTTCGTCTCGCCGTCCAACCCGACCGGGGCGGTGTACAGCGAGGCCGAGACCGAGGCGATCGGCCGCTGGGCCGTCGAGAACGGTCTCTGGGTCCTCACGGACGAGATCTACGAGCACCTGGTCTACGGCGGCGCGTCCGCCGTCTCCCTGCCGTCGGTCATGCCCGAGCTGCGCGACAAGTGCATCGTCGTCAACGGTGTCGCGAAGACGTACGCGATGACCGGCTGGCGCGTGGGCTGGATCATCGGCCCGAAGGACGTCGTGAAGGCCGCGACGAACCTGCAGTCGCACGCCACGTCCAACGTGAGCAACGTCGCGCAGATCGCCGCCCTCGCCGCCGTCTCGGGCAACCTGGACGCCGTCGCGGAGATGGGGCGCGCCTTCGACCGCCGCCGCCAGACGATCGTGCGGATGCTCAACGAGATCGAGGGCGTCCTGTGCCCGACCCCGGAGGGCGCCTTCTACGTGTACCCCTCGGTGAAGGCCCTGCTCGGCAAGGAGATCCGCGGCAAGCGCCCGCAGACCTCCGTCGAGCTGGCCGCCCTGATCCTGGACGAGGCCGAGGTCGCGGTCGTCCCGGGCGAGGCCTTCGGCACGCCGGGCTACCTGCGCCTGTCGTACGCGCTGGGTGACGAGGACCTGGTGGAGGGCGTGTCCCGTCTGCAGAAGCTCCTCGCCGAGGCGACGGACTGATCGCACTCCTCGCGGGCCCCCGGTTCTTCGGAGCCGGGGGCCCGTTTTTGCGTTCTAGCAAGGTCCCGATCGGGGAAACGGGGTGCCTTCGTCCATTCGGGTGCGGCAGGATCAGCCAATGGAGCACGTTTACCGCGATCTCACCCAGCTGCCCAAGGCCCATCTGCACCTGCACTTCACCGGTTCGATGCGGCCCACCACCCTGATCGAGCTGGCCGACAAGTACGGCGTGCACCTTCCCGAGGCGCTGAGCAGTGGTACGCCTCCGAAGCTGCGGGCGACCGACGAGCGCGGCTGGTTCCGCTTCCAGCGGCTGTACGACATCGCCCGCTCCTGCCTGCGCGCCCCCGAGGACATCCAGCGGCTCGTCCGCGAGGCCGCCCAGGAGGACGTCCGGGACGGCTCGGGCTGGCTGGAGATCCAGGTCGACCCCACCTCGTACGCCCCGCACCTCGGCGGGCTGATCCCCGCCCTGGAGATCATCCTCGACGCGGTCGAGGCGGCCTCGCGGGAGACCGGGCTCGGGATGCGGGTGCTCGTCGCGGCGAACCGGATGAAGCACCCCCTGGAGGCGCGGACGCTCGCCCGGCTCGCGGTGCGGTTCGCGGACCGGGGCGTGGTCGGCTTCGGGCTCTCCAACGACGAGCGGCGGGGCCTCGCGCGGGACTTCGACCGCGCCTTCGCCATCGCGCGCGAGGGCGGCCTGCTCGCTGCCCCGCACGGCGGCGAACTGACGGGTCCGGCGTCCGTGCGGGACTGCCTGGACGATCTGCGGGCGTCCCGGGTCGGCCACGGAGTCCGGTCCGCCGAGGACCCACGACTGCTGCGCAAGCTCGCGGAGCGGGGGGTGACCTGCGAGGTCTGCCCGGCCTCCAATGTGGCCCTCGGGGTGTACGAGAAGCACGAGGACGTCCCGCTGCGGACGCTCTTCGACGCGGGGGTGCCGATGGCCCTCGGCGCGGACGACCCCCTGCTCTTCGGCTCCCGTCTCGCGGCGCAGTACGAGATCGCCCGCAGGCACCACGACTTCACGGACCCGGAACTGGCGGAACTGGCCCGTCAGTCGGTACGGGGCTCGGCGGCTCCGGAGGACATCAGGGAGAAGCTGCTGTCCGGGATCGACGACTGGCTGGCCGCCCCGGTGGGGTGAAGCGGTGCAGCGGGGGCCGGGCCTGGAACCCGATGTCCACCTCGGTGAGGTCCCACCCGGGCGCGGGCTGCTCCAGGAAGGGCGTCAGCGAGGCGAGCAGGACGTCGTGGCCCTTGGGGGCCCGCTCGTGCGGCGGCCCGTGTCCGGCCGCCACGGCGAGCTCCCCGGCGGCGGCGCAGAGCACGTCCCGGTCGCCGAAGAGGAAGAGCGTGCGGGCGTGCACGGCGGTCCGGAGCCGACCTGCGAGCCGCTCGGGGGCCGCCTTCCAGGCGGCGGCGCGGTCGGCGGTGCGCCGCTCGTCGGTGCGGAGGGTCAGTGGCCGCCCGTCGCGGAGCCGGCCGCGCAGCGCGGGCCAGGCGGAGGGACGCAGGCCGCCGGTGTCCCGGTGGGCGAGGACGAGGTCGACGGGGGTGCCCGGCGCGTAGGCGCGCGGCAGGCTGTCACGCAGCGGGACCTGGACGAGCGTGTACCGGGAGAACGCGGCGAAGGAGAAGAGCGCGGCGAGCCGGGCGAGGCCGTCGTGGTCGCCGACGAGGTAGCCCCACCGGTCGTGGAGGGGCGAGTTGAGCGTGGTGTGCCGCAACGGGGGCCAGGGCCGGACGACTCGGTGCTCGCGCTCCCCCGCGCGGATCCGGTACTCCCGGGCCTTGAGACGCATCTCGACAGCCTGCGGCCCCGCGCGCGTCCCGCACAAACGCTTTAGAGACTGACGCCGACCGTCACGGGCTCGTTGACCAGCGTGATCCCGAAGGCCTCGTGGACCCCGGCGACGACCTCACGGGCCAGCGCGAGCAGGTCCTCGGTGGTCGCCTCGCCCCTGTTGGTCAGCGCGAGCGTGTGCTTGGTGGAGATCCGCGCGGGCCCGGAGCCGTACCCCTTGGTGAATCCGGCCTTGTCGATCAGCCAGGCGGCGGAGGTCTTCACGGCACCGTCGTCGCCCGCGGGGAAGGCCGGCGGCGTGACGTCCGCGCCGAGGCGCCCGGCCACCCGCGTGAGGAAGGTCTCGTACTCCCCCGCCGTGAGGATCGGGTTGGTGAAGAAGGAGCCCGCGGACCAGGTGTCGTGGTCCGCGGGGTCCAGGACCATGCCCTTGCCGGCGCGCAGCCGCAGGACGGTCTCGCGGGCGTGGGTGAGCGGCACCCGGTCCCCGGCGCCGACGCCGAGGGCGCGTGCGGTCTCCGGGTAGTTGATCGGCGCGGACAGGCCGTCCGCGTCCTCCAGCTCGAAGCGGACCCGCAGGACCACGTACCGGTCGGGGTGGTCCTTGAAGAGGCTGTGGCGGTACGAGAAGGCGCACTCGGCGTTGGTGAGGGTGACGGTCTCCTCGGCGCGCCGGTCGTAGGCGACGACCTCGGTCACGGTGGCGGAGACGTCCTGCCCGTACGCGCCGACGTTCTGGATCGGGGTCGCGCCGGCCGAGCCGGGGATGCCGGCCAGGCACTCGATCCCGGCGAGCCCTGCCTCGACGGTGCGGGCGACGGCGTCGGTCCAGACCTCACCGGCGGCGAGCTCCAGCCTCGTCCCGTCGAGGGCGAAGCCCTCGGTCGCGATCCGCAGGGCGGTGCCGTCGAAGCCCTTGTCGCCGATGACGAGGTTGGACCCGCCTCCGATGATCAGCAGCGGCGTCCCCGTGGCGTCGGCCTCGCGCACGGCCGCGACCACCTCGTCGTCCGTGGTGGCGGTGACGAGCCGGGCCGCGGGACCGCCGAGCCGGAAGGTGGTCAGGGGCGCGAGGGGGGCGTCGAGAAGAGGCTGCACGGGCTCAAGAGTACGGGGCCGTCCCGGCCGGGAGACGTCTCGTCTCCCGGCCGGGACGGCGCGGGCCCGCTCACGCGGCGATCAGGTTCTTCTCCCCGGCCTCCGCCTCGGCCGCCGCCTCCGCCCTGCGCCGGGCCTCCTGGCGCCGCGACGGCGCGAACAGCACCGCCACCGCGCCGAGGGCCACCGCCCCCGCGCCGACCCACAGCGCGGGCAGCAGGCCGTCGACGAAGCTCTGGCCGGACTGGTAGCCGCCCTGGGCGGCGAAGATCGAGGCCATCACGGCGACGCCGAGCGCGCCGCCGACCTCGCGCAGCGCGTTGTTGGCGCCGGACGCGATGCCCTGCTCTGAGGGGCGGACGCTGGACATCACGAGGTTGGCCGCCGGTGCGAAGTACAGCGCCATGCCGATGCCGCTCACGACGAGGGCGGGGAGCTGGGCGGCGTACGAGGCGTCGGGGGTCAGGACGAGCGCGAACCAGGCGAGGCCGATCGCCTGCAGGGCGAGACCCGCGGCGACGACCGGGCGGCCGCCGATGCGGTCGGAGAGGGCGCCCGCGAGCGGCGCGACGATCATCGGCATGCCGGTCCAGGGCAGCATCCGCAGCCCGGCCTCGGTGGGCGAGTAGCCGAGGACGCCCTGCATGTACTGGCTGAGCAGGAAGATCGAGCCGAACATGCCGAGGAACATCAGCAGGCTGGCCGCGTTGATCCCGGCGAACGCGCGGTTGCGGAAGAGCCGCATGGGCAGCATCGGGGCCTTGGCGCGTATGCCGTGGCGGATGAATCCGCCGATGAGCGCGGTGCCGGCGATCAGTCCGGTGAGGACGGTGAGGGAGGTCCAGCCGTCGATCGGGCCGCGGATCAGGCCGTACACGATGCCGAAGAGGCCGCCGCTGGCGAGGAGCGTGCCGGTGATGTCGAGGGGGGCGCCGGTGCCGTGCGACTCGGCGAGACGCAGCCGGGCGAGCGGCAGCAGGGCGAGGCCGAGCGGGACGTTCAGCCAGAAGATCCACTGCCAGGAGAGGTGTTCGGTGAGGACGCCGCCGATGAGGGGGCCCGAGGCGACGGCGAGTCCCTGGACGGCGCCCCAGATGCCGAAGGCCGTCCCGCGCTTGGCGGCCGGGACGGCCGCGGTGAGCAGGGTGAGCGTGAGCGGCATCATGATCGCGGCGCCGACGCCCTGGACGGCGCGGGCGGCGATCAGCGCGTCGATGCCGGGGGCGAGGGCGGCCGCGGCGGAGGCGCCGGTGAAGACGGTGAGTCCGACGATGAACAGGCGGCGGCGGCCGAACCGGTCGCCGAGGGCGGCGCCGAACATGAGGAGGACGGCGAACGTGAGGGTGTACGCGCTCACCGTCCATTCGAGGTCGTGCAGTGCTCCGCCGAGGTCCTCGCGGATCGAGGGGAGGGCGGTGGTGACGACGAGGTTGTCGAGGGCCGCCATGAAGCCGGCGGCGCTGGTGATGACGAGTGCCCAGGCGACGGAACCGCGGCGGGCTGCTGGCTGGTTCATTACTGCCCCTCAGATCTCAGGTTAGTTATTGCTGACTAACTTTCGCGCCCATGAAAGAGCGGGGACGCACGGGGGTGCCACGCGAAGGCGGGCGGCGGCGCTACTTCTCCGGACCGCCGGGGCGCCGGACGGAGGGATAGAACCCCTCCCAGACCCGGTGCTCGGACGGGAAGCCCATGGCGACGAGGGTGTTGATGAGCATCCCGTACGCCAGGAAGGTCGTGGTCTCGTCGGCGTCCGCGCCGAGCGCGAGGTGGACGGTCTCCCAGAGCGCCGTCCAGCCGGCCCGCACGGCCTCGCCGAACTCGTGGTCACCGGCCGCCTCGGCGGCGGCGACGGTCACGTACACCTGCATCTGCATGAGGAGCCGGTCGGGATCCTCGCTGATGATCCGGGTGTACGCGGCGGCCATGGCATGCAGGGCCTCCTGGCCGGTCAACCCCTCCGAGGCTTCCTCGAAGACCCGGATCGTGTCGCTGATGCAGCGCTCGGAGGCGGCCAGGAAGATGGCCTTCTTGCCCGGGAAGAGCCGGAAGAGGTACGGCTGCGAGACGCCGACGCGCCTGGCGATCGCCTCGGTGGACGTGCCGTGGTACCCGCCGCGGCTGAACTCGCTCATCGCCGCGCGAATGACGCTCTCGCGCCGCTCCTCCGCACTCATCCTGACCATGCTCACCAAGTTAGTGCTCAATCACTAACTAGGCAAGGGGAAAGGCGGGCGGCCGCTCTCCGCGGCCGCCGGCGGCGACCTTGGCGCTGACCTCGATCAGCGCACCGACCTCGTCGTTGGGGACGACGACCGGCTTGGTGAAGCGGACGCCGTACTCGACGACGGCGGCGGGGTCGCCGGCCCAGTCGGTGACGACGCGGATCGCCTCGGCCATGGTGAACATGCCGTGGGCGATGACGTCGGGAAGGCCGACCTCCACCGCGAACTTCTCGTTCCAGTGGATGGGGTTGAAGTCCCCGGAGGCGCCGGCGTACCGGACGAGTGTGGCGCGCGTCACGGGAAAGGTCTGCGCGGGCAGCTCGGTGCCGACCTCGACCTCGTCGTAGGCGATCTTCGCGGTCATGGTCAGGCCCCCTCGGGTGCGCGGGAGACGAGCTTCGTCCAGGCGGTCACGACGTGCTCGCCGGACTCGTCGTGGACCTCGCCGCGGATGTCCAGGATGTCGTTGCCCGCGAGGGACTTGATCGCCTCGATGGTGGAGGTCACCGAGAGCCGGTCCCCGGCACGCACCGGCCGCGTGTAGGCGAACTTCTGGTCGCCGTGGACGACGCGGCTGTAGTCCAGACCCAGCTGGGGGTCCTCGATGACCGCGCCGGCCGCCTTGAACGTGATGGCGAACACAAAGGTCGGCGGAGCGATCACATCGGGATGCCCGAGCTCCTTGGCCGCTTCCTGGTCGACATAGGCGGGATTCACGTCCCCGATCGCCTCGGCGAACTCGCGGATCTTCTCGCGGCCGACCTCGTAGGCCGGGGTGGGCGGATAGGTCCGGCCCACGAAGGACTGGTCGAGCGCCATGGACTCGATACCTCCTGGATTTGTTGCCGACAAACGACACGAGGCCGCCCCCGAGTGGGGACGGCCTCGTGTACGAGCCTGATTAGCGCGTCTCGCGGTGTGCAGTGTGCGAGTTGCAGCGGGGGCAGTGCTTCTTCATCTCAAGACGGTCCGGGTTGTTACGCCGGTTCTTCTTGGTGATGTAGTTCCGCTCCTTGCACTCCACGCAGGCCAGCGTGATCTTCGGGCGGACGTCGGTGGCAGCCACGTGAGTGCTCCTTGGACGGATGGGACGGATGAACGCATAAAAGAGTAGCCGATCGAAGGACCGACCCCACAATCGGCTACCGTGTGTAGCGGTGACCGGACTTGAACCGGTGACACAGCGATTATGAGCCGCTTGCTCTACCGACTGAGCTACACCGCTTTGATGATCGGGAGCCCGCCCGAAGACGGGTCCTTCTCACCAGAGCCCCAATACGGAATCGAACCGTAGACCTTCTCCTTACCATGGAGACGCTCTACCGACTGAGCTATTGGGGCGAGCGAGGAAGACATTACACGGTCTCCGGCCCATCACCCAAATCCGTTTCGCGAGGCCCCCGCGACGGTCCTCACCAGGCGTCCCGTACGCCACTCGTGGCCTCATCGGTACGACTATTGCGCTCCTCCTCGAAGCTCGGTCCGAGCGCCCCTAGGCTCTCCCCCACGCTTCGTGATCTTGATCTTGAGGAGCCTTGAGGAGCCCCGATGTCAGCCGAAAGCAAGCAGCCCCAGCCGCCCGAGGACGGGGCCGCCACCACGGCCGACTCGACCTCGCTCCTGCTCTCCCACGCACGGCTCACCGACGGGCGGACCGTGGACGTACGGCTCGTCGGCGGCCGGATCGAGGCGGTCGGCACGGCCGGCAGCCTCACCGCGGTGGGCGCGCGCGTGGACCTCGCCGGCTATCTGCTGCTGCCCGCCGCCGCCGAACCCCACGCCCACTCCGACACCGCGCTCTCCGCCGACTCCCCCGGGCCCGTCTCGTACGCCCCCGAAGAGGTGCAGCGCCGGGCCACCGAGGCGGCGCTGCTCCAGCTCGGCCACGGCGCGACCGCGCAGCGCGCGCACGTACGGATCGGCGACGTCCACGGGCTCGGCCCGCTCGAAGCCGTCCTCCAGGCCAGGCGCTCGCTGCGCGGCCTCGTGGACCTCACCGCGGTCGCGGTGCCGAGGCTGCTCACCGGGGTGGCCGGCGCGGACGGTCTCGCGATGCTGCGCGACGCGGTGAAGATGGGCGCCGGGGTGGCCGGCGGCTGCCCGGACCTCGACCCGGACCCGGCGGGGTACGTGGAGGCCGTCCTGGAGGTCGCGGCCGAGCACGGCGTGCCGGTCGACCTGCACACCGACGGAGAGGACCCGGCACGGCTCGCCCGGCTCGCGGCGATGGCCGGCGGGCTCCGGCCCGGAGTGACGATCGGACCCTGCGCGGGCCTCGGCCGACTCCCCTCCGACGCGGCACGGCGGGCGGCGGACGGGCTCGCGGCGGCCGGCGTGACGGTGGTGTGCCTTCCCCAGGGCGGGTGCGGGGGTACCGAGCTGCGCGGCGCGGCGCCGGTACGGCTGCTGCGGGCGGCCGGAGTGCGGCTCGCGGCGGGCAGCGGGGCGATGCGGGACGTGGCCAACCCGGTGGGGCGCGGCGATCCGCTGGAGGCGGCGTACCTCCTCGCCTCTCTCGGCGGGCTGCCGGCGGAGGAGGCGTACGCGGCGGTGAGCGCGGAGGCACGGGCGGCGATGGGGCTGCCGGAGGTGCGGGTCGAGGCCGGCTTCCCGGCGGAGCTGCTCGCGGTGCGCGGCGAGCGCCTGTCGGGCGTGCTGTCCCTCGCGTACAGCCGGATCGTGGTGCACCGGGGGCGGGTGGTGGCCCGGACGAGCGCGGTGCGCGAGTACTGCGACTCGGCGGCGGCGCTCGACCTGCCCCGTCAGGCCCGCCCGGAGCGCCCGCCCGAGCCGGGAAGCCCTCCGGCCGGTCCCGTCGTACGGTCGTGAGTATGCGCATCGTCATCGCTGGAGGACACGGACAGATCGCCCGGCGCCTGGAGAGGCTGCTCTCGGCGCACGGGCACGAGGTCGCGGGGATCATCCGCAAACCGGAACAGGCCGGGGACCTGCGGGACGTGGGGGCGGAGCCCGTCGTCCTCGACCTGGAGTCGGCATCGGTGGAAATGGTCGCCGCCGTGCTCCAGGGCGCCGACGCGGCCGTCTTCGCGGCCGGCGCGGGCCCGGGCAGCGGCGTGGACCGCAAGGACACGGTGGACCGCGCGGCGGCGGTCCTGTTCGCGGACGCGGCCGAACGCGCGGGCGTCCGCCGGTACATCGTCGTCTCGTCGATGGGCGCGGACGCCACGCACGCGGGTGACGGGGTCTTCGACGTCTACCTGCGCGCCAAGGGCGCGGCCGACGACGAGGTCCGGTCCCGTACGGCCCTGGACTGGACGATCCTGCGCCCCGGCAGCCTCACGGACGACGCGGGCACCGGTCTGGTCCGCATGGAGGCCCACACGGGCCGCGGCCCGGTCCCCCGCGACGACGTGGCGGCGACGATCGCCGAACTCCTGGACACCCCGGCGACGGCCGGTCTGACCCTGGAACTGATCTCGGGCTCGACCCCGCTCGCGGTCGCGGTGAAGGACGTGGCCGGAAACTGACGGACCGGGCACCGCTCCCGGAAACGAAGGAAGGTCCCCGGTGCAAGCACCGGGGACCTTCCGTTTCGCGTGGCGACGCCAGGATTCGAACCTGGGTAGGCTAAGCCGACGGATTTACAGTCCGCTCCCATTGGCCACTCGGGCACATCGCCATGAGATCGCTGCCGTGGAGCCGCTTTTCGGCGGTGTTCCGTGGCAACGACGTAAACAATACCTGATCCCGGGGGGTGGTTCGCCACCCGGTTGATCAGCGGTTCGGGCCGTGGCTCACCCCCTAGGCTTTGGGCTGTACCCCAAGCATCCGAGCAAGGAGCCACGAGTCATGGCCGACTCCAGTTTCGACATCGTGTCCAAGGTCGAGCGGCAGGAGGTCGACAACGCCCTCAACCAGGCCGTGAAGGAGATCTCGCAGCGCTACGACTTCAAGGGAACCAACGCCTCGATCTCGTGGTCGGGCGAGAAGATCCTCATGCAGGCCAACGGCGAGGAGCGCGTCATGGCGATCCTCGACATCTTCCAGACCAAGCTGATCAAGCGGGGCATCTCGCTGAAGTCGCTGGACGTCGAGGGTGAGCCGCAGCTGTCCGGCAAGGAGTACAAGCTCTTCGCGTCGGTCACCGAGGGCATCTCCCAGGAGAACGCCAAGAAGGTCGCGAAGGCCATCCGCGACGAGGGCCCCAAGGGCGTCAAGGCGCAGGTCCAGGGCGACGAGCTGCGGGTCAGCTCGAAGAGCCGGGACGACCTGCAGGCCGTTCAGGCGCTGCTCAAGGGCAAGGACTTCGACTTCGCGATCCAGTTCGTGAACTACCGCTGACCTCGTAGCGGGTCATGAGGCTCGTGTCCGAATACCGCCAGCCCGAGGTGTGGCGGGCCCCGCACACTGGACGTGGAAGACCCGTGCGGGGAGAGGAACCAGCCATGACCGTGTACGCGTACGTCGACGGCCCCCTGGGCGAGATGCTGCTTGTCGGGCGGCTCGCCGAAGGGGGCCGTGCCGTGCTGCGCTCACTGTCCCTGCCGGGGCAGAAGGGCGCCGTCGAGGTCGAGGACGGGTGGACCCGGGCTCCCGAGGCCTTCGCCGAGGTCGCCGGGCAGCTCGGCGAGTACTTCGCCGGGCGGCGCGACCGGTTCGACCTGCCGCTCGACAGCGACGCCGGGACCGAGTTCCAGCGGCGCGTCTGGCGGGCCCTGGAGGAGATCCCGTACGGCACGACCGTCTCGTACGGGGAGATCGCCCGACGGGTCGGCTCCCCGGGCGCCGGTGTACGGGCCGTGGGGACCGCGATCGGGCGCAATCCGCTGCTGGTGGTGCGGCCCTGCCACCGGGTGATCGGAGCCGACGGCAGTCTGCGCGGGTACGCCGCGGGGCTCGACCGCAAGGAGCGGCTCCTCGGCCTGGAGGGAGCCCCGGTGTGACCGAGGGGCTGTTTCCCCGTGAGCGGGCCACGGTCGCGCCCGGCGCGGTGCACGTGCCCGCGTGGCTCCCGCTCGCGCGTCAGCGGGAGTTGGTGGACGTCTGCCGGGAGTGGGGGCGGGGGCCGGTGCCGTACCGGCAGACCGTGCTGCCCGGTGGCGGGGTCATGTCGGTGCGGTCGCTGTGCCTGGGCCGGCAGTGGGTGCCGTATCGCTATCTCGACTCCGTCGGGGTTCCGTTGCCCGACTGGCTCGTGGGCCTGGGCCGGGAGGCGCTCGTCGAGGCCTACGGGGACGACGGCGGGTTCACTCCCGACACCGCGCTCGTGAACTTCTACGCGCCGGGGGCGCGGATGGGCATGCACCAGGACCGCGAGGAGCGTTCGGGTGCGCCGGTGGTGTCGCTGAGCCTCGGGGACCGGTGCGTGTTCCGCTTCGGCAACGAGGAGAACCGGGGGCGGCCGTACCAGGACGTCGAGCTGGCCTCCGGTGATCTGTTCGTGTTCGGCGGGGCCTCGCGGTGGGTCCACCACGGGGTGCCGAAGGTCCGGCCGGGGACGGCCGATCCCGCTCTCGGGCTTGCCGGGCGACTCAACATCACCCTGCGGGAGACCGGGCTCTAGGAGGGTCGTCGACGTCGCGAGCCCGGCCCGACCGCCGGGGCACCCTCTAGGCTGCGGCGCATGAGTGCTGAGCTGCGCCGGGCCTTCGGTGTCTTCGACGCGGTCGTGATCGGACTCGGCGCCATGGTCGGGGCCGGGATCTTCGTCGCGCTCGGGCCCGCCGCGGCGGCCGTCGGGTCCGGGGGCGGACTGCTTCTCGCGCTCGGGATCGCCGCCGTCGTCGCGTACTGCAATGCCATGGCCTCGGCCCGGCTCGCTGCCCGCTACCCCCGTTCGGGGGGCACCTATGTGTACGGTCGCGAATGCCTCGGATCGCTGTGGGGGTACCTCGCCGGCTGGGCGTTCGTGGTCGGCAAGACGGCCTCCTGCGCGGCGATGGCGCTGACCGTCGGCGCGTACGTGTGGCCGGAGCACGCGCACATCGTGGCGGTGGCCGCCGTGGTGGCCCTGACCGCCCTCAACTACGGGGGAGTTCAGAATTCGGCGCTGCTCACACGGGTGATCGTGGCGCTCGTCCTCGCGGTCCTCGCCGCGGTCGTCGCGGTCGGCCTCGGGGCCGGCGGGACGAACCCGCTCCCCCTCGGCGCGGAGCTCACCACCGGCGGGGTTCTACAGGCCGCGGGTTTGCTCTTCTTCGCATTCGCGGGGTACGCGCGCATCGCCACGCTGGGCGAGGAGGTCCGCGACCCGGCCCGGACGATCCCCCGGGCCGTGCCCCTCGCACTGGGCATCGCGCTCGCCGTCTACGCGCTCGTCGCGGTCAGCGTGCTCACCGTCCTCGGCCCCGAGGCCCTCGCCGACTCCCCCGCGCCACTGACGGACACCGCCCGGGCGGCGGGCGCCGCGTGGCTGGTGCCGGTGGTCGCGGTGGGCGCGGCCGTCGCCGCCCTCGGCTCGCTGCTCTCGCTGATCCTCGGTGTCTCCCGTACGACCTTCGCGATGGCCAGGGACGCCTGTCTGCCGACCGCGCTCGCGGCCGTCCACCCCCGCTTCCAGGTACCGCACCGGGCGGAGCTCGCGGTGGGCGCGGTGGTCGCCGTCGTCGCGGCGACGGCGGACGTGCGGGGCGCGATCGGCTTCTCGTCCTTCGGGGTGCTCGTCTACTACGGCATCGCGAACGCCTCCGCCTGGACCCTGGGACCCGCACGCCGGCCGCTCGCCGCGCTCGGGCTCGCCGGGTGCGCGACACTCGCCTTCGCGCTGCCGCTCGGCGCCGTCCTCGCGGGGTCGGGAGTGGTCGCCGCGGGCGTGGTGGCGTGGGCGATCAGTCGAGGACGAGCCGTACCCCCGCCTTCCTGAGGGCGTCGGTCAGCTCCAGGAAGGTCGCGGGACGGTGTCCGAGCCACGGCTGGACACCCATACAGGCGCGGGCCACGTCGGCCCGGTGCCAGACGAGCGTGACGCCGGCCCACTCCTCCCCGAACACCCCGGCCTCGCCACCGGGCCCGCGGCCCGGGCCGTACACCGCCTCTCCGAGGGCGCACCGGAACGAGGTCTCGTCGACGACATCGGTCCCGTCGAGGTCGTACGTGGCCCCCGGGGTGATCTCCGGGGCGCCGTGCGGCCGACGGGCGGCCTGCCGCAGCCACTCGCCGCGCGCCGCGCCGGTGAACCGCCGCCAGGTACCGGGCTCGGCGGGCCTGCCGCCGAAGAACAGGTCCCAGACCTCGCGGGTCTGCGGCGGCACGAGCCGCGCGCGGGGAAAGGCCACGGTCAGGTCGACCAGGCCGCGGTGGCCGGCGGAGGTGTCCCAGCCGGTGATGCGGCCCGCCTCGCCGCCGTGGTGCAGATCCCCCACCCAGGCCAGGACCCGGTAGTCGACCGTCCCGAACTCCTCCTCCCCGGCGGCGAGCGCGTCGCGCAGCGCCCCGCGCGGGGAGCAGCCGAGGAAGGTGACCTCGGTGTGCGTGACCTCCGGCGGCGGCTCGGGCGAGATCCGTATCAGGTTGGCGCAGCGGGCCGGTTGCGAGCCGCGGGACCGCCGGCGCGGGCCGCCCGTCGTCTCGACGGTCACGGCGTCTCCCCGCGCGCCGAGGACGCGGACCCCTTCGAGCCGCCACAGGCCGTCGGGAACCTCGACGTCCAGCGTGCCGAGCGGCGCCGTGCCCTCCACGAGCGCCTCGGTGACGGCCCTGGCGAGCTCCCCTCGCGGCTCGCAGCCGCGGAGCTCGTAGCGCACGCGCGGCGCCGGCACGGGCTCCCCGTACAGGCCGTCGACGTCCTTGCAGAGGGCGACGGCGTACGAGCCGGAGAGGAGCGCGTAGCGGGGGTTCTGCACTCAGCGGCCCACGTAGCCGTAGGCCTGTTCGGTGGGGACGATCTCCTTGCCGAGGGGCAGCAGCGACACCGGGATCATCTTGAAGTTCGCGATGCCGAGCGGGATGCCGATGATCGTGATGCAGAGGGCGATACCGGTGGTGATGTGGCCGAGGGCGAGCCACCATCCGGCGAGGATCAGCCACAGGACGTTGCCCACGCAGGAGGGCGCGCCCGCGTCCCGGCGGTCCACGACCGTCTGCCCGAAGGGCCACAGCGCGTACAGACCGATGCGGAACGCGGCGAGTCCGAAGGGGATGCCGATGATCGTGATGCAGAGCAGGACGCCCGCGAGCATGTAGCCGAGGAACATCCAGAATCCGCAGAGGATCAGCCAGATGATGTTGAGGATCGTCTTCACGGGCGTCGACCTGCCATCTGTTCGAGCCGAGCGATCCGCTCGGCCATCGGCGGGTGGGTGGAGAACATCTTGGACACGCCCTTCCCGGGCCCGAACGGGTTCGCGATCATCATGTGGCTCGCGGTCTCGATCCGGGGCTCGGCGGGCAGGGGCAGCTGTTTGGTGCCGGCGTCCAGCTTCCGCAGGGCGCTGGCCAGGGCGAGCGGGTCGCCGGTGAGCTGGGCTCCGGAGGTGTCGGCCTCGTACTCGCGGGAGCGGGAGATGGCCAGCTGGATGATCGAGGCGGCGATCGGGCCGAGGATGAGGATCAGGAGGTAGCCGAGGATCCCCGGTCCGTCGTCGTCGCTGGAGCGGCCGACCGGGATCAGCCACGCGAAGTTGACCAGGAACATGATCACGGAGGCGAGTGCTCCGGCGACCGAGGAGATGAGGATGTCCCGGTTGTAGACATGGCTGAGCTCGTGGCCGATGACCCCGCGCAGCTCGCGCTCGTCGAGGATCGCGAGGATGCCCTCGGTGCAGCACACGGCGGCGTTGCGCGGGTTGCGGCCGGTCGCGAAGGCGTTGGGCGCCTGGGTCGGCGAGATGTAGAGCCGCGGCATGGGCTGACGCGCCTGCGTGGAGAGCTCCCGCACCATCCGGTAGAGCACGGGTGCCTCGAACTCGCTGACCGGACGGGCGCGCATGGCCCGCAGGGCCAGCTTGTCGCTGTTCCAGTACGCGTACGCGTTGGTGCCGAGCGCCACGAGGAGCGCGACGATCAGCCCCGTACGGCCGAAGAAGCTGCCGATGACGATGATGAGGGCCGAGAGCCCTCCGAGGAGTACGGCGGTCCTCAGCCCGTTGTGCCGGCGGTGCACGGTACGCCCTCCAAGTGGTGCGGCAGGGGAACCCTTTGCTTCGTGGTCCTATCCACTCGTCCAGTGGACCCTTCCGTACTGGTCAACGCCAGGCGGGAGGTTCGGGTTCCCCCGGCCGCACCGGGGGCGCCGGTGGCGGGGTGTGGGCCGTTCGGGTGAGCGGCGGGGCGGGACGTCGGGCGGCGGTCAGCGGGCCGCCGGGACCCCGAGCTTCTCCAGGGTGGTGGCGACGGGCTCGACCTCGCTGGTGCAGTGGGCGCAGCGGGAGGCGATGGCCGGGATCTCGGTGAAGCAGCGGGGGCAGTCGCGCTTCTCGGACTTCGGGTCGGCCGCCTCCTCCTTCGCGAACCTCGCCTGGACCTTCGCCAGCGGGGCGACGATCAGGAAGTACAGGACCGCGGCGGTGATGGCGAAGGCTATGGCGGCGGAGATCGCGAGGCCGTAGGGGAAGACGGTCTTGCCGACGTGGAACTGAGCGTCGTTGAAGTTGCCGACGGAGCCGGTCGCGAGACCGATGAGGGGAGTGATGAAGGCCTTGCTGAAGCCGGTGACGACGGCCGTGAACGCGGTGCCGACGGCCAGACCGATGGCCATCGAGATGACGTTCCCGCGAAGTATGAAGTCCTTGAATCCGTTCAGCACGGTGTTTCCCGCTCCTGGTGTTTCGTCGTGTGGGGGGTCAGAACAGGCTGTTCGCCGCGAAGCGGAGCGCGATCTGCGGGTAGCCCGACAGGACGACTCCGGCGGCGGCGGTCAGCACGATCGCCAGGGTGATCGGCGCGGGGACCGTGTGGGGGACGGGGGTCCCGGCAGGCGCGTTCCGCACCGCGTCCTCCGGCGTACGGAACAGCAGTGCCGTCCAGCGGAGGTAGTAGTACAGCCCGATCACGACGTTGACGCCCATGATCACGGCCAGCCAGCCGAGGCCCGCGTCGACGGCCGCCGAGAAGACGGTCACCTTGGCGAAGAGGCCGATGATACCCGGGGGCAAACCGGCCAGATTCAGGAGGAAGAAGGCGAGCGCGAGGGCGACGGCGGGGCTCGTCGCGTACAGGCCCCGGTAGTCCGCGATCCGGTTCTCCGGGTGCCGGCGGGCGACGAGCGCGACGACGGCGAACGCGCCGAGGTTCACCACGGCGTACATCAGGGCGTACGCGACGGTGGCACCGATCTGGTCGTCGCTGGAGTACGCGGCGGCCGCGATCGGCACGAGCAGGTAGCCGGCCTGGGCGACGGAGGACCAGGCGAGCAGCCGGACCGCGCTCCACGCGCGCGTGGACACCTGGCGGAGGGCCGCGACGTTGCCGACGGTCATGGTCAGCGCGGCGAGGGCGGCCAGCGCCGGGCCCCACACGTCGGCGTACGAGGGGAAGGCGACGACCGTCACCAGGATGAGCCCGGTGAAGCCGACGGCCTTGCCGACCACCGACAGGTAGGCGGCGACGGGCAGCGGGGCGCCGACGTAGGTGTCCGGCACCCAGAAGTGGAAGGGGACGGCGGCCGTCTTGAAGGCGAAGCCGACGAGGGTCAGGGCCACGCCCGCCTCGGCGAGCGTCTGGAGCCGGCCGGGGACGTCGTCGAGGGACTGGGCGAGCTCCGTGAGGTGGAGGGTGCCGGTCGCCGCGTACACGAAACTGACGCCGAGCAGGGTGACGGCGGTCGCGGTCACGGAGGACAGGAAGAACTTGAGCGCGGCCTCGCCGGACATGCGGTCGCCGCGCTTGAGTCCGACGAGCGCGAAGGCGGGCAGCGAGGCCACCTCCAGGGCGACGACCAGGGTCGCGAGGTCCCGTGAGGCGGGCAGCAGGGCGGCGCCGGCGGCCGAGGAGAGCAGCAGGAACCAGTACTCGCCGGCCGGGAGCCTCTCGCGGGTCTCGGTGACGGAGAGCAGCGCCGTCAGGAGCGCGCCGCCGAGCACCAGCAGCTGGATGACCAGGGTGAAGTGGTCGGCCGTGTAGCTGCACGCCCCGGCCCGGGTGTCCGCGGTGAGGCAGAAGGTGGAGCGGTCGCCGGCCCGCAGCGGGACGAGGAGGGCGAGGGCGGCGACGAGGCCGGCGATCGCCGTCCAGCCGAGGAGCCGCTTGCGCTCCTCGGGGACGAACAGGTCGGCGACGAGCACGACGAGGGCGACCACGGCCGTGAGGGTGGGGGGCGCGATCGTGAGCCAGTCGACGGACTGGACGAGCGACTCGCTGGCGAACGCCGTCACTGGGGTCATCGGATGCCTCCGGCGAGGAGCTTCTGGACGGCCGGGTCGGTGAGGCCGAGGAGGACCGCGGGCCAGAGTCCGGCGAGGACGGTGAGGGCGACGAGCGGGGTCCAGGCGGCGAACTCGTACCCCTGGACGTCGGCGATCGGCGTCTCCCCTGCGGGGCGGGGGCCGCCCATGCAGACGCGGCGGACGACGAGCAGGAGGTACGCGGCGGTGAGGAGGGTGCCGAAGGCGCCGATCGCCATGAAGGTGAGGAAGGCGGGGCGGCTGAGGCCCTCGGCGGGCTCGAAGGCGCCGAACAGGGCCAGCATCTCGCCCCAGAAGCCGGCCAGGCCGGGCAGGCCGAGGGAGGCGACGGCGGCGAAGGCGAGGAGGGCGCCGAGGCGCGGGGCGCGGCCGTAGAGGGCGGCGCCGGTGGCTCCGGCGAGGGTGTCGAGGTCCGCGGTGCCGTACCGGTCCTTGACCGCGCCGACCAGGAAGAAGAGCAGGCCGGTGACGAGACCGTGGGCGACGTTGGCGAAGAGGGCGCCGTTGACCCCGGTGGGGGTCATGGTGGCGATGCCGAGGAGCACGAAGCCCATGTGGCCGACGGAGGAGTACGCGATGAGGCGCTTGAGGTCGCCCTTGTTGCCGGGCCGCGCGAGGGCGAGGCAGGCGAGCGATCCGTAGATGATCCCGGCGACGGCGAAGGCGGCGAGGTAGGGGGCGAAGATCCGCATGCCGTCGGGGGCGATCGGCAGGACGATCCGGACGAAGCCGTACGTGCCCATCTTGAGCAGGACGCCGGCGAGGAGGACCGAGCCGACCGTCGGGGCGGCGGTGTGGGCGTCCGGGAGCCAGCTGTGCAGCGGCCACATCGGGGTCTTCACGGCGAGCCCGACGCCGATCGCGAGAACGGCGATGACCTGCACGGACGTGGTCAGTCCACGGCCGTTGTCAGCGGCCAGTGCCACCATGTCGAAGGTGCCCGCCTTCACCCCGATGAGGAGCAGGCCGAGCAGCATGACGACGGAGCCGAGCAGCGTGTAGAGGATGAACTTCCAGGCCGCGGCCTGCTTGCCCTCACCTCCCCAGCGGGCGATGAGGAAGTACATCGGGATGAGGACCATCTCGAAGGCCAGGAAGAACAGGACCAGGTCGAGGACGGCGAAGGTGGCGAGGGTGCCGGACTCCAGGACGAGGAGCAGCGCGACGAAGCCCTTGGGGGACGGGCCGGAAGGCATCTTGAAGTAGCTGTACAGCGCGCAGAGGAAGCTCAGGAGCGCGGTCAGGACCAGGAGGGGGAGGGAGATGCCGTCGACGCCGAGGTGGATCCGCACGTCGAGTGCGGGGATCCAGCTGATGTCCGTGGTGGCCTGCATCCTCGACGGCTGGTCGTGGTCGAAGCCGAGCGCGAGGACGACCGCGGCCAGCAGGATCACACCGGTGACGGTGACGCCGTGGCGGAGCACGGCCTGGTCGGGGGACTTCCCCTTCAGTCCCGGCGGGGCGGGGAGCAGGGCGGCGGCCGCGCCGAGGAGCGGTCCGGCGACGATCGACGCCAGAAGGAACTGCATCACGGATTCGCTGATATCGATCACGGCTCACGCTCCGGCGACGGCGTTGGCGAGGGCGACGGCGACGATCGCCAGGACGACGGAGCCGGCGAGCAGGGCGCTGAGGTAGGTCTGCACGTTGCCGGTCTGGGCGCGGCGGACGAGCCAGCCGAGCCCCTTGGCGGAGGTGCCCGCGGCGCGGACGTAGGTGTCGACGACCTCGCGGTCCAGGAAGCGGACCAGGGAGGCGCCGGCGAGGACGGGGCGGACGAACGCCGTCCGGTAGACGGCGTCCAGGTGGAAGCCGTCGGCGGCGGGACCGTGCAGCGGGCCGAGGAGGGCGCGGCCGGGGTCGGCAGGGTCCTCGGCGGGGTGCGGCAGGTGCAGCGCCTCGGCCTCGACGAGAGCGGCGTCGGCGTCCGGGTGGGCCACGTGCGGGGCGGGGGCCTGGGCGGCGGCCGTCACCGGGGTCCTGGCGGCGAGGGTGCGCCAGAGCGCGTATGTGATCACGGCGCCGGCTGCGGCGAGGCCGGTGCCGAGCACGGCCGTGGTGACGGTCGGGGTGAGGTCGTTCCCGTCGAACCAGTCGTCGAGGTACGTGACCGACAGGCCGAAGCCCAGGGAGGGGATCGCGAGCACCCACAGGACGGACGTCATGGCGATCGGCTGGCGACCGTGGTCGGGGGCTTCCGCGCCCCGGCCGCGGAAGGTCCGCAGCCAGAGGCGGAGCGCGTACGCGGCGGTGAGGAAGGCGGTCAGCAGCCCGGCGACGAGGACGGTCCAGCCGGCCCCGGCGGGGGCGACGGTCCGCTCTCCGAGCGCGGTGTGCTCGGCGGCCACCAGGACGGCCTCCTTGGAGAAGAAGCCGGCGAAGGGCGGGATCGCGGCGAGCGCGAGCAGGGCGACGGTCATCGTCCAGTACGCGTCCGGGATGCGCTTCGCGAGGCCGCTCATGCGGGACATGGCGGTCAGTGAGTTCGTGCCGGCGGCGTGGATGACGGTGCCGGCGGCGAGGAAGAGCAGGGCCTTGAAGGCGCCGTGCGAGAGGAGGTGGAAGACGGCGGACCCGCGGTCGCCGACGGCCAGGGCGCCGGCCATGTAGCCGAGCTGACCGATCGTCGAGTAGGCGAGGACCCGCTTGATGTCGTCCTGGGCGAGGGCGGCGAGCGCCGAGCCGACCATCGTGATCGCGGCCATCACGGCGAGCACCGTCATCGCGGCGGCGGAGGCGGCGAAGACGGGCAGCAGCCGGGCCGTGAAGTAGATACCGGCGGCGACCATCGTCGCCGCGTGGATGAGCGCGGAGACGGGGGTGGGGCCGGCCATGGCGTCGGGGAGCCAGGTGTGCAGCGGGAACTGGGCGGACTTGCCGGCCACACCGGCGAGCAGCAGCAGCGCGATCACGGTGGGGTGGTCGAGCTCGCCACGCGCGACGGCGCCGAGGACGCCCCTGATCTGGAACGTGCCGGCGTCGGTGGCGAGCGCGAAGAGACCGATCAGGAAGGGGACGTCACCGAGCTTGGTGACGAGGAAGGCCTTCAGGGAGGCGGCCCGCGCCTCCGGAGTCTCCCAGTAGTGGCCGACCAGGAAGTACGAGCAGATGCCCATGATCTCCCAGCCGACCAGGAGCACCATCAGGTCGCCGGAGTAGACGACGAGCAGCATCGCGGAGGTGAAGAGGGAGACGAGCGCGGCGTACGAGGGGTAGCGCGGGTCCTCGCGGAGGTAGCCGGTCGAGTAGATCTGCACACAGGTGGCGACGACGCCGACGAGGACGGCGACGAGGGCCGCGAAGCCGTCGATGTACAGGGACAGGTCGATGGGGACCGAGCCGGTGGGGGTGAGCTGGGTCGAGGCGTCGATCGCCGTCCCGCCGCCCTGCCGCACGGCGACGACCACGGCCAGGACCGCGGCGGCGACGGTGGGCAGCACGGCCAGCGGGCGGACGTAGCCGGGGGCGGTGCGGCCGAGCAGGAGTCCGGCGACGGAGCCGAGGAAGGGAAGGAGGGGGACGAGGACGGCGAGGGTCGTCGTGGTCACGCGGTGGCCTCGGCCTTCTCGCCGGTGGGCGTGTCGTCGGTGGTCGCGCCGTCCTCGGTCGCGGTGTCCCAGGGCTGCGGCGGCTCCGCCGTGTCACGGAGCCGGTCGATGTCCGAGGTGCCCCTGTTGCGGTGGACCGTCAGGACGATCGCGAGACCGATGCCGATCTCCGCGGCGGCGATGGCGATGGTGAAGAGGGTGAGGGCCTGACCGGCGTGCAGGGTGTCGCGGAGCCAGACGTCGAAGGCGACCAGGTTGAGGTTGACGGCGTTGAGCATCAGCTCGACGGACATCAGGACCAGGATCGCGTTGCGGCGGGCGAGGACGCCGTACACGCCGATGGCGAAGAGGAGGGCGGCGAGGACGGCCGGGTAGGCGAGGTGCATCAGCGCTGCTCCTCCTTCTTTCTGCGGGAGAGCACGATGGCACCGACCAGGGCGGCCAGCAGCAGCACGGACAGCGCCTCGAACGGCAGCACCCAGTGCCGGAAGAGGATCTGGCCGGACACCTCGGTGGAGCCCTGGACGGCTCCGTCGAGGTCGATCCAGGTCGTACGGAACGCGTCGACGACCACCCAGACGAGCGCGCCCGCGGCGGCGAGCGCGACGGCGGCGGCCACCGGTCTGTTGCGGGAGTCGGCGTCCGGTGAGTGGCCGATGGGGGCCTTGGTGAGCATGAGCCCGAAGAGCAGGAGGACGACGACGGAACCGACGTAGATCAGGACCTGGACCCAGGCGATGAACTCGGCCGTCAGGAGCAGGTACTCGACGGCGAGACCACCGAGCGCCACGACCAGCCAGAGCGCGGCGTGGACGAGCTGGCGGGTGGTGACGGTGACGAGGGCGGCGCCCAGGGTGACGAGGCCGACGAGGAGGAAGGCGATCTCGACGCCGGTGGGCGAGAGGAAGCCGTGGGTCTCCTGGTTCAGCACGGGCTGCTGGGCGGCTTGCTGGGCGATGTGCTGAGCGGCGGCGAGGATCACGGCTGCTCCCCCTCGGCCTGGGCTGCGGCCTCGGCTGCGGCTGCGGCCTCGGCTGCGGCTGCGGCCTTCTCCGCTGCCTTGCGGGCGGCCGCGATCTCCTTCGGCTCCTCCGCGCGCGGGTCGAGGGCGGGCGGTTCGGGAACCGTCCACATCCACTCGCGGAGCTTGTCGCGCTCGTGGGTCAGCTCGTGGATGTCGGTCTCCGCGTACTCGAACTCGGGCGACCAGAACAGCGCGTCGAACGGGCACACCTCGATGCAGATACCGCAGTACATGCAGAGGGAGAAGTCGATGGCGAAGCGGTCGAGGACGTTCCGGCTGCGCTCGCGGCCACCGGGGGCGGCCGCCGGCACCGTCTCCTTGTGGGAGTCGATGTAGATGCACCAGTCGGGGCACTCACGGGCGCAGAGCATGCAGACCGTGCAGTTCTCCTCGAACAGCCCGATGACCCCGCGACTCCGCGGCGGCAGCTCGGGCTGGACGTCCGGGTACTGCGCGGTGACGGTCTTCCTCGTCATCGTGCGCAGGGTGACGGCGAGGCCCTTGGCGAGGCCGGATCCGGGAATGGCCATTACTGGATCGCCACCTTCACGATGCCGGTGAGCGCGATCTGCGCGAGCGCGAGCGGGACGAGGGTCGTCCAGGCGAGCTTCTGGAGCTGGTCCTCGCGGAGGCGCGGGTAGCTGACCCGCAGCCAGATCACGACGAACGCGAGGACGGCGGTCTTGAGCAGGGTCCACACCCAGCCGAGACCGTCGGCGCCGAAGGGGCCGTGCCAGCCGCCGAGGAACAGGACGGTGGTGAGGCCGCACAGGACGACGATGCCCGCGTACTCGGCGAGCAGGAACAGCGCGAAACGGAGACCGGTGTACTCGGTGTACGCGCCGAAGATGATCTCCGAGTCGGCGACGGGCATGTCGAACGGCGGCCGCTGGAGTTCGGCGAGACCCGCCACGAAGAACACGAGGGCACCGACGATCTGCCAGGGCACCCACCACCACTCGAAGGCGTTGAGGATGCCGGGGAGGGAGACGGTGCCGGCGGCCATCGCGACGGAGGCGGCGGCGAGGAGCATGGGGAGCTCGTACGCGAGGAGCTGGGCGGCGGTACGGAGCCCACCGAGCAGCGAGAACTTGTTCGCGGACGCCCAGCCGGCCATCAGACTGCCGAGCACGCCGACGCCCATCACGGCCAGCACGAAGAAGATGCCGGCGTCGACGACCTGCCCGACGGCGCCCTCGCTCGGACCGATCGGGATCGCGACGAGGACGAGGAGGTACGGGAGGAGGGCGACGGCCGGCGCGAGCTGGAAGACCCGCCGGTCGGCGTCCTTGGGGACGACGTCCTCCTTCTGCGCGAACTTCACCCCGTCGGCGACGAGCTGCGCCCAGCCGTGGAAACCACCGGCGTACATGGGGCCGAGGCGGCCCTGCATGTGGGCCATGACCTTGTGCTCGGTCTGGCCGACGACGAGCGGCAGGACGAGGAAGACGGCGAAGACGACGAGAAGCCGGAGGGCGACGTCGTGTACGTCGTTCACGCGGGATCGCCTCCGGTGGGGGTGGTGGGGTCGATGGGGCCGCTAGGGCCGGTGGGACTGGTGGGACCTGCGGGACCTGCGGGACCTGTGGGGCCGTCCTGGGGCGCGGCGCCGGACTCGATGCCGGAGGTGGCCCCGGGCGCGGGCGTCGGCTCGGGCCGAGTCTCGGGCTCGGGCGTCGGCTCGGGCGTCGGCTCGGGATCGGGCGTCGGCTCGGGCACGGTCTCGGGCTCCGCCGGGGTCTCCGGCTTGGACACAGGCGCGGCCTCGGGCGCACGCTCGGGCCCGGACGCAGGCGCGGCCTCGGGCGCGGGCGCCGGCTCGGCCTCGGGCGCGGGCGCCGACTGGGGGTCAGGCGTCTGCTCCGCCTCGGGTTCGGGCGTCGCGGCCGGGGCCTCCGGCTCCGCCGGGGGCGGCGGAGGCGTCGGTTCCTTGTCGAAGGCCGGGCGGGCGTGGTGCCAGGGAGCGTCCGAGCTGCGGGTACGCGGGGGCGCGGCCTCCGCGCGCGGCGCGGGGCCGTCCGGCGTCGACTGGCTCGCGGAACCGTCGGCGGCCGAGCGGGTCCGGCGCGGCGGGCGCGCCGCCGCGGGCGGGGTGTCGGCCGACGGCTCCGGGGTCGGCGCCGCCTGGCTCGCCGAGCCCTCCGATGCCGAACGGGTCCGGCGCGGCGGGCGCGCCACCGCGGGCGGAGTCTCCGTCGCACCGGCCGACTCGGGCGCCGCCTGGCTCGCCGAGCCGTCCGCCACCGAGCGGGTCCGGCGCGGCGGGGCGCCCGCGGCGGGGGTGTCGGTCGGCTCCGGGGTCGACGCCGCCTGGCTCGCGGAGCCGTCCGCCACCGAGCGGGTCCTGCGCGGCGGGCGGGTGGTGTCCGTCGGGGTTTCCGGTGGGGTCGCCGAGCCCTCGGTCACCGAGCGGGTCCGGCGGGCCGGGCGGTCGCCTGCCGCCGCTCGGGCCGGGCGCGCCGGGGCCGGGGGCAGCTGGCCCTTCAGGGGGCCCCATTCGTTCGGGTCCGGGACGCCCGGGGGAAGCATCTGGCGGCGCTTCGGGCCGCCCTCGTGCGCCTCGCCCGGCTCCTTCGCGCCCGGCCACGCCTTCGCGACCCGGGCCGCGAGGACGAAGTCCTTGCGCAGCGGGTGGCCCTCGAAGTTCTCCGGGAGCAGCAGGGGCACCAGGTGCGGGTGGCCGGTGAAGTCCACGCCGAACATCTCGTGGGTCTCGCGCTCGTGCCAGCCCGCGCCCGCGTACACGCCGATCGCGGTGGGCAGGACGGGAGCGTCGTGCGGGACCGTCGTCCTGATCAGGAGGCGGCGCGGACGCCCCTCCCCCACGGCGGCCACGTGCGCGCAGACCCGGAAGCCGGTGCCCGGCTCGTCGACCGCGCTCAGCCAGTCGAAGTAGGTGCACCCGAGCGTGTCCCGGGCCGTTTCGAGCGCCGTGATCCACGCGCCCGGCGGGACGTCGACGGTCAGCAGGTCGTACGCCTGCTCGGCCGTCGCGTCCTCGCCGAAGACCTCCGTCACGGAGTCGGGGAGGGAGTCGTACGCCGTCATGCCTCGGCTCCCGGTCGCTCCGCCGACGGGTTCTCGGCCGACGGGTTCTCGGCCGACGGGTTCTCGGCCGACGGACGCTCCACCAGCGGGCTCGTCAGCTGTGCGACCGACGCGCCGCCGGTGGTCGCGTACCGCTCGGCCAGGCTCTCCCGCGCGATCTTCTCCTGGAGCTTGAGGATGCCCTGGAGGAGCGCCTCGGGGCGCGGCGGACAGCCCGGCACGTACACGTCGACCGGGATGATCTGGTCGACGCCCTTGGTGACCGAGTACGAGTCCCAGTAGGGGCCGCCGCAGTTGGAGCAGGCGCCGAAGGAGATGACGTACTTCGGTTCCGGCATCTGCTCGTACAGCCGCTTCACCGCCGGGGCCATCTTGTCCGTCACCGTGCCCGAGACGATCATCAGGTCGGCCTGGCGCGGGCCCGGCGCGAACGGGATCACGCCGAGCCGGATGAAGTCGTGCCGGGCCATCGACGCGGCGATGAACTCGATCGCGCAGCACGCGAGCCCGAAGTTGAAGACCCACAGGCTGTAGCGGCGGCCCCAGTTCAGGACCACCTTCATCGGCTCGGGGGCCAGGCGGGCCAGCGGCCCCAGCTTCGGAGCGGGCAGGGGTGTGGGCAGGGGTGTTACGTCCATGCCAGGACGCCCTTCTTGTACGCGTAGAGCAGCCCCACGGCCAGGAAGCCGAGGAAGACGAACATCTCGACCAGGGTCGTGGCGCCGTAGCCGGGCGCGGCGAAGACCGTCGCCCAGGGGAAGAGGAAGATCGAGTCGACGGCGAAGATGACGTAGAGGAAGGCGTACACGTAGTAGCGGACCTGGGTGTGCGCCCAGCCCTCCCCCACCGGGTCGACACCGCACTCGTAGGTGAGGAGCTTCTCGGGCGTCGGCACGACAGGCCTCAGCAGTCGGCCCGCGCCGAACGCCACGGCGACGAAGAGCACTCCGACGACGGCGAGCAGGCCGACGACGGAGTACGTCTGGAAGTAGTCCGCCGCGCCCGTCGCGCCGGTCGCGACAACGGTCTGTTCCCGCACGTCCGTCCGCCCCTCGGTCTCGGTGTCTCATGAGTCACTTCTGTACGCTCGCGAGTCTAGGCCCTGCTAAAGGGACCGTAAGCAGTCGCGTGAGCACGGTCCTCGTACAGGCTTCGTGCCGTACTCATGCAGTGCACGTACAGTCCTCGTGCAGCCCTCATGCAGTGCTCTCAGGGAGCTGGTGCGGTCGTCGTACGGGCCCGGCGCAGTCCTCCTTGCGGACCTGGTGGGGATATCCCCCCTGCCGCTCACCCACCTCCCCCATGGCGTCGCGCGGCCCTCGACCGGCAGGCTGGAGAACATGACCGCCGATCTTGATCCCGCCGCATCCTCCGGGGCCGCCTCCGCCTCGCCCCCTCGCCCGCGTCCGCCCCAGCGCACCGCCTACGGGAAGGAGACCTGGAAGGAGATCGCCTTCCTCCTCTCCAATCTCTTCACCGCGCTGGTCGGTTTCGTCTACGCGGTCGTGAGCGTGCTCCTCGGCGTCGGCCTGTCCGTCACCGTGATCGGACTCCCGCTGCTCGCCCTCGGGCTCGGCGGCGCGCGCCTCATCGGCCGGTCGGAGCGGGCGCGGGCCCGGGCGCTGCTCGGGGTCGAGATCGCCGAGCCGTCCCCGCTGCCGTCGCGCGGCGGCTTCTTCGGCTGGCTGTGGAGCACGTTGAAGGACCCGGTGGCCTGGCGGACTCAGCTGTACGGGCTGATCCGGCTGCCCTGGGGGATCGTGACCTTCACGATCGCGCTCGTCTCCCTCATCGTTCTCTGGCCCGTACTGCCGTTCCTGTCCCGGGGCATGGCCAACGCCGACCGGGGCATGGTGCGGGGTCTCCTCTCCCCCTCCGACGAACTGGAGCGGCGGATCGCCGAGCTGGAGTCGGACCGGGGTGTCGTCGTCGACACCGCGGCGGCGGACCTGCGGCGCATCGAGCGGGACCTGCACGACGGGGCGCAGGCGCGGCTCGTCGCGCTCGCGATGGGGCTCGGCCTCGCGAAGGAGAAGCTCCTCGACGATCCCGAGACGGCCGCGGCGATGGTCGACGAGGCGCACGGCGAGGTGAAGCTCGCGCTCCAGGAGCTGCGGGACCTCGCCCGGGGCATCCACCCGGCCGTCCTCACCGACCGCGGGCTGAGCGCCGCGCTCTCGTCGGTGTCGGCGCGCTGCACGGTGCCGGTGAAGGTCACGGTGGATCTGTCGGAGCGGCCGGCGGAGGCGATCGAGGGCATCGCGTACTTCACGGTGTCGGAGCTGCTCCAGAACGTCTCGAAGCACGCGCGGGCGCGTTCGGCGTCCGTGGAGGTGTGGCGCGCGAAGGACCGGCTTCTGCTCCAGGTGCGGGACGACGGGGCGGGCGGCGCCCGCTTCGACGGCGGCACGGGTCTCGCGGGTCTCGCGGAACGGCTCGGGGCGGTGGACGGCCTGCTCGTCCTGGACTCCCCGGAGGGTGGCCCGACGACGGTGACGGCGGAACTGCCGTGGCGGTCGCGCCCGGGGGCGTGACGGCCCGGCCCGCCTCCGCGGGCCCAGGGACGGGGTGCGGACCCGAGCGTCGGTAGCCGGGTGCGCGGGCCGGCCGTCGCGTCGAGCCCGCCGCCGGGCCGCCGGGAGTGCGCTCCCGCCGGCCTGGCCGGCCCGGCGCGGGCGGCCCCTCCACCGCGATCCGGCCTCCCGCCCGTCGGGGCCTCGCACCGGCCGCGGAGCACCGCTCGCTCGGCCGCCGCACTCCCTCCCGTACCCCCGGGGTAGGGAAAACCCCCGCCCCCAGACGCCCACCCGCCTCATGGTCCCGGGAGGCCCGGCGCGGAACGCTGGGATACGTACCGCCCGCCCCCTCCCCGAGCAGAGAAGGACCCCAGCGATGGCCTCCCACCTCCCCGCCGCGATCCGCGCGCCGTTCGAGGGCCGCACGTGGCGTGCGCTGCTCTACGTGCTGATCGGGCTGCCGCTGAGCGTCTGCTGGTTCGCGCTCTCCATCGCGTTCGTCTCGGCCGGCGCCGGGCTGCTCATCACCTTCCTGGGTGTGCCGATCCTCGCCGGGGCCCTCGCCATGTGCCGGGGCTTCGGGGCCGTCGAACGGGCCCGGGCGCGCGCCCTGCTCGATGTCGACGTGCGGGCGCCCGAACCCGTGCGGGGCCGGACCGGCGGGGCCTTCTCCTGGATGGGTGCCATGCTGAAGAGCGGGGCGTCCTGGCGGCACCTGCTGTACGCGATCGTGCACATGCCGTGGGCGATCTTCTCGTTCTCCGTGACCGTGGCCTTCTGGACCTGGGGCTGGGGCCTCTTCACGTATCCGCTGTGGCAGTGGGTCTTCCCGGCGTACGTCGGGCAGGACGGCATTCAGCTGTACGGCGACGGGACCCACAACCTCTACCTCGACTCCCCCTTCGAGATCGCCGTCACCAGCCTCGTCGGGCTGCTCTTCGTGATGACCGGGCCCTGGCTCCTGCGCGGATTCGTCGCCGTCGACCGCCTCCTGGTCTCCGGGCTGCTCGGGCCCTCCCGGCTCGCCTCCCGTGTCACCGAACTGGAGTCGGACCGGGGCGTGGTCGTCGACACCGCGGCGGCGGACCTGCGGCGCATCGAACGCGATCTGCACGACGGGGCGCAGGCCCGGCTCGCCGCGCTCGCCATGGATCTCGGGCTCGCGAAGGAGAAGCTCGCACAGGATCCGCAGGCGGCGGCGGTCCTCGTCGACGAGGCGCACGGCGAGGTGAAGCTCGCCCTCCAGGAGCTGCGGGACCTCGCCCGGGGCATCCACCCGGCCGTCCTCACCGACCGGGGTCTGGACGCGGCGCTGTCGGCGGTGGCCTCGCGGTGCGCGGTTCCGGTGTCGGTGGACGTCGACCTGCCGGCGCGGCCGGTCGCGGCGATCGAGGGCATCGCGTACTTCACCGTCTCGGAGCTGCTGCGGAACGTCACGGCGCACGCCCGGGCCCGGCGGGCCTGGGTGGACGTGTGGCGCACGGGCGACCGGCTGATGCTTCAGGTGCGGGACGACGGGGTGGGCGGGGCGCACGTCGTGGCCGGGCGGAGTCTGTCCTCGCTCACCGAGCGGGTGGGTGCGGTGGACGGAGTGCTCGCGGTGGATTCGCCGGAGGGCGGGCCCACGACGGTGACGGCGGAGCTGCCCTGGCGGGCGTGACACCGCGCCGGGCTTGCCGCCCCGTGGCCTTCGGGCCCCGGGGCGCCGTCCTGTTGCGGGGAGGGCCGTCGGCGGGCTCTCCTCTCGGGAATGAGCACAACGCGAGGCGACCCTGCGATGCTGGCCGAGTCGCAGGAAGTACTCGGGCAAGAAGGCATGGGGGCTGTTGGGCGTGGGTGTGGATCAAGAGGTCGGGCGCGTGCGGGTGGTCATCGCGGAGGATTCCGTGTTGCTGCGGGAGGGACTGACCCGGCTTCTCACCGATCTCGGGCATGACGTGGTCGCCGGTGTGGGGGACGGTGAGGCGCTCGTCGAGACCGTGGCCGGGCTCGCGGCGCAGGGCGCGTTGCCCGATGTCGTCGTCGCCGACGTGCGGATGCCCCCGACGCACACGGACGAGGGGGTCCGCGCGGCCGTGCGGCTGCGCAAGGAGCATCCGGGACTCGGTGTGCTCGTGCTGTCGCAGTACGTGGAGGAGCAGTACGCCACCGAACTTCTGGCCGGTTCCAGTCGTGGTGTCGGCTATCTGCTGAAGGACCGGGTCGCGGAGGTCCGGGAGTTCGTGGACGCCGTGGTGCGGGTGGCCGGCGGCGGTACGGCGCTGGACCCCGAGGTCGTGCAGCAGCTGCTGGGCCGGAGCCGTCAGCAGGACGTGCTCGCGAATCTGACCCCGCGCGAGCGGGAGGTCCTCGGTCTGATGGCGGAGGGGCGGACGAACTCCGCGATCGCGAAGGCGCTGGTCGTGAGCGACGGCGCGGTGGAGAAGCACATCAGCAACATCTTCCTGAAGCTGGGACTCTCACCGAGTGACGGCGATCACCGACGGGTACTGGCGGTGTTGACGTATCTGAAATCCTGATCATCTGACACTCTGTCAGATGGCGTGAAAGCCGCCCTCCGGGAGTCGCGACCCGAGTCACGACCCGGGTCGCCACCCGGAAGGCGGCCGGTTGAAGGCCCCCAGGGGGCCCTAGGTCCAAAGAATGAGGCGGAATCCGGCTTTCCGGAACACTCCGGGTGGCGACAGAATGTGACAATTCAGGGCAAGAGGGCGTCTCAAAAAGAGGTCCATGATGTGAGAAGTCCCGGGAGGGCCCTCCTTACCGTCGTAGGGTGGGCTTCGGGACGGACGGTGATCGGCCGACCGCATCCCGAGCCTTCTCCCGCCTCCGGCGGAGAGTCCCCTTGCCGCGAGGGAGGTCCAGTTCAGTGACCAGCCAGGTCAGTAGCGAGGCCGGTGAGGCATTGCTCGGGGAGCAGCGCAGCGCCCCGGCGAAGCCGCACCACGGCACCGAGAAGGAAGTGCGCCGTCTCGATCGGGTGATCATCCGCTTCGCGGGTGACTCCGGTGACGGTATGCAGCTGACAGGTGACCGCTTCACCTCGGAGACGGCGTCCTTCGGGAACGACCTCTCCACGCTGCCGAACTTCCCGGCCGAGATCCGGGCACCCGCCGGAACCCTGCCGGGCGTCTCGTCCTTCCAGCTGCACTTCGCCGACCACGACATCCTGACTCCGGGCGACGCCCCGAACGTGCTGGTCGCGATGAACCCCGCCGCCCTCAAAGCCAACATCGGGGACGTGCCGCGCGGTGGCGAGATCATCGTCAACACCGACGAATTCGCCAAGCGCGCCATGGCCAAGGTCGGCTACGCGACCTCGCCCCTGGAGGACGGTTCGCTGGACGGCTACCGGGTCCACCCCGTGCCGCTGACCACGCTGACCGTCGAGGCGCTCAAGGAGTTCGGCCTGTCCCGGAAGGAGGCCGAGCGCTCCAAGAACATGTTCGCGCTCGGGCTGCTCTCCTGGATGTACCACCGGCCGACCGAGGGCACCGAGACCTTCCTGCGGCAGAAGTTCGCGAAGAAGCCGCAGATCGCCGAGGCCAACGTCGCCGCCTTCCGGGCCGGCTGGAACTTCGGCGAGACCACCGAGGACTTCGCCGTCTCGTACGAGGTCGCCCCCGCGACCAGGGCCTTCCCGACCGGCACGTACCGGAACATCTCGGGGAACCTGGCCCTCTCGTACGGCCTGGTCGCCGCCTCACGCCAGGCGGACCTGCCGCTGTACCTGGGCTCGTACCCCATCACCCCGGCCTCGGACATCCTCCACGAGCTCAGCAAGCACAAGAACTTCGGCGTCCGCACCTTCCAGGCGGAAGACGAGATCGCCGGCATCGGCGCCGCCCTGGGGGCCGCCTTCGGCGGCGCGCTCGGCGTGACGACCACGTCCGGCCCCGGTGTGGCGCTCAAGTCGGAGACGATCGGGCTCGCGGTCTCCCTGGAGCTGCCGCTGCTGATCGTCGACATCCAGCGCGGCGGCCCGTCCACCGGGCTGCCCACCAAGACCGAGCAGGCCGACCTGCTGCAGGCGATGTACGGCCGCAACGGCGAGGCGCCGGTCCCGATCGTCGCCCCGAAGACGCCCGCCGACTGCTTCGACGCGGCGATCGAGGCGGCCCGGATCGCCCTCACGTACCGCACGCCGGTCTTCCTGCTCTCCGACGGCTACCTCGCCAACGGCTCCGAGCCCTGGCGCATCCCGGACGTCGACGAACTCCCGGACCTGCGGACGCGGTTCGCCACCGGCCCGAACCACGAGCTGGCCGACGGCACCGAGGTCTTCTGGCCGTACAAGCGCGACCCGGAGACCCTGGCCCGCCCGTGGGCGGTGCCCGGCACCCCCGGTCTCGAACACCGCATCGGCGGCATCGAGAAGCAGGACGGCACCGGGAACATCTCGTACGACCCCGCCAACCACGAGTTCATGGTCCGCACCCGGCAGGCCAAGGTCGACGGCATCGACGTCCCCGACATCGAGGTCGACGACCCGGACGGCGCACGGACCCTGGTCCTCGGCTGGGGCTCCACCTACGGGCCGATCACGGCGGCCGTCCGCCGCATCCGCCGGGAGAACGGCCACATCGCCCAGGCCCATCTGCGGCACCTCAACCCCTTCCCGGGGAACCTCGGCGAGGTCCTGAAGCGGTACGAGAAGGTCGTCGTCCCGGAGATGAACCTGGGCCAGCTCGCCACCCTCGTCCGGGCGAAGTACCTCGTCGACGCCCGCAGCCACACCCAGGTCAACGGCATGCCGTTCAAGGCCGAGCAGCTCGCCGCCGCTCTCAAGGAGGCCATCGATGAGTGAGCCCCTCCTCCACCTGGTCCCCAGGGCCGAGGCGCAGCAGTCCATGAAGGACTTCAAGTCCGACCAGGAGGTGCGGTGGTGCCCCGGCTGCGGTGATTACGCCGTCCTGGCCGCCGTCCAGGGCTTCATGCCGGAGCTGGGCCTGGCGAAGGAGAACATCGTCTTCGTCTCGGGCATCGGCTGCTCCTCCCGCTTCCCGTACTACATGAACACCTACGGGATGCACTCGATCCACGGCCGTGCCCCGGCCATCGCCACCGGCCTCGCCACGTCGCGCCGCGACCTGTCCGTCTGGGTCGTCACGGGCGACGGCGACGCGCTGTCCATCGGCGGCAACCACCTCATCCACGCCCTCCGGCGCAACGTCAACCTCAAGATCCTCCTGTTCAACAACCGGATCTACGGGCTGACCAAGGGCCAGTACAGCCCCACCTCCGAGGTCGGCAAGATCACCAAGTCGACGCCGATGGGCTCCCTGGACTCGCCCTTCAACCCGGTGTCACTCGCCCTCGGCGCGGAGGCCTCCTTCGTGGCCCGCACGGTCGACTCCGACCGCAAGCACCTCACCGAGGTCCTGCGGCAGGCCGCCGACCACAACGGCACGGCGCTCGTCGAGATCTACCAGAACTGCAACATCTTCAACGACGGCGCCTTCGAGGTCCTCAAGGACAAGGACCAGGCCAAGGAAGCGGTCATCCGCCTCGAACACGGGCAGCCGATCCGCTTCGGCGCCGAGAACGAGAAGGGCGTCGTCCGCGACCCGGCCACCGGCGACCTCCAGGTCGTCACGGTCACCCCGGAGAACGAGTCGCGGATCCTGATCCACGACGCCCACGCGACGACCCCCACCACGGCCTTCGCCCTCTCCCGCCTGGCGGACCCGGACACCCTCCACCAGACCCCCATCGGGGTGTTCCGGTCGGTGGAGCGACCGGTGTACGACACCCTGATGGCGGACCAGCTGGAGACCGCCCTGGAACAACACGGCAAGGGCGACCTGAGCCAGCTGCTGACGGGCAACGACACGTGGACGGTCGTGGGCTAGAGCGATGCGAGGGGGTCCGGTCCGCACCGCGGGCCGGGCCCCCTCGTGTGCTCCGTCCGCGTCACGTTCCCTTGCGTGCCGCCTCGTCGAAGGACCCGAGGAAACGGGGCACCCCGCTCTTCACCTGCCAGAGGTACAGACCCAGCAGAGCGAGCTTCGTGTTCCTGCTCGTCTGGGCCGCGTACGTCTTGACGAGCCCTGGGTACGAAGTCTCCAGCAGGCCGTTCCGGACGCCCGAGGTCACCGATTCGGCGTGGTTCGAGGCCGCCGAGCGCACCGCCTGGAGCGCCCAGTTGGTGAGGTCGTACGCCTCCGTGGCGAACCGGTCGACGGGTGTCGTACGGGCGAGCCCCCAGCGTCTCCGGTAGGCGCCGGTGAACCGCTTGGCCTTCGGGAGCCCGTCGGGGTCGACATAGCCCGTACCGAAGTACCAGCCTTCGGCGGCCGCACCGGCGGCGGTGAGGAACTCCGGCTGGAGCACGTGCTCGACGCTGCCGCAGGGCCCCCGGTACCCCTGGTCGCGCAGCGCCCTGGCGCACAGGGCGGCCCGGCGCGGTGACGTCCCCGCGTACAGCACGCCCTGCGGGTCGGTCGCGAGGGCGGCCCGTACCGCGGGGCCGAAGTCCTCGCTGTCCGCCTCGACGGGGTGGGAGGTCACGACCCCGCCCTTCTCCCCCGACGGCGGGTACTCCTTCATGGTCTTGACGGCGTACCAGCTGTACTCGCCCCCGGCCCGGTCCTCCACGACGGCGGTCCGCACCGCCCCGTGTTCGGTGAGGTAGCGGCCGAAGGGAACCGTCATCATGTCGTGGATGGTTCGCGGCTGAATGTAGGTGATCTTGGTCTCCTGGCCCTTGATCTGACCGGCCGGAACATCGGCGACCACACTCGCCAACGGCACCCCGCGGAGCGACAGTTCGTACCCCGCCGCGATGGCCGTCGGCGCGAGCGTCGGCCCGAGGACCCCGACCAGCCCGGGGACTTTCAGCAGGGCGAGGGCCGCGGCCTTGGCGCGGTCCGGCTTCCCGGCGTCGTCCTCGACCCGCAGGCGCACGTCGAAGGGGCGGTCACGGTGGGCGTTGAACTCCTCCACGGCCAGCCGGATTCCGCGCTCCTGCCCCCGGCCGTCCGCCTTGGTGGGGCCGCTCAGGTCCGTGAGGACGCCGATCGTGTACGTGGCGAGCAGCGCTCCGGTGCCGCCCGTTGCCGTGCCCGTCCCGCCCGGTGTGCTGCTCAGCAGCCAGGCGGTCAGGCCGCCGGCTCCCGCCACGGCGGCGGCCGAGCCCGCCATGAGGACGCGTCGCCGCGACATCCCGCGGGGCTGCCCGGGGTCCGCGGGCATGGTCGGCTCGGCGACGGGCAGGTCCAGGACGCGAGAGGACCGCTGGGCGATGAGGGCGGGCAGGCCGGTCGGCAGCCAGTCCCCCGCCGGGCCGTCGGCGCCTCCCAGCGAGGCCTGCACCTCGGCCGCCGTGGGCCGGTCCGCCGGGTCCTTGGCGAGGCAGGCGGCGACCAGCGGGAGGAGTGCGGCCGGTACGCCGTCGAGCTCGGGTTCCTCGTGGACGGTGCGGTAGACGACGGCTGCCACCGCGCCCCCGCCGAAGGGCCGTTCGCCGGTGAGCGCGTAAGCGAGGACGCAGCCCAGCGAGAAGACGTCGCTCGCCGGGCCGACCTCGCCCGCCCCGGCGACCCGGGCCTGCTCCGGCGCGAGGAAGCCCGGGGTGCCGATCATCGCGTCGGTGGCCGTCAGTGCGGTCGCCCCGGCGGAACGGGCGATGCCGAAGTCGATGAGCCGGGGCCCGTCGAGGGCGAGGAGGACGTTGCCCGGCTTGACGTCCCGGTGGACGAGCCCGGCCTCGTGCATGTCGGCGAGCGCGGACGCCAGCCGGGCACCCAGGGCCCGTACGGTCGGCTCCGGCAGAGCGCCGTGCAGGGCCACGGCCTCGGCGAGCGCCGGGCCGGGCACGTACTCGGTGGCCAGCCACGGCTCGCGGGCCTCCGGGTCGGACCCGAGGACCCGGACGACCCATCGGCCGGTGATCCGCTCGGCGGCCCGCGCCTCACGGCGGAAACGCTCCCGGAAACCGGGGTCGGCGGCGTGCTCGGCCCGGATGAGCTTGAGCGCGGAGAGCGCCCCGCCGGCGGAACGGGCGAGGTAGACCACGCCCATGCCACCGGCGCCGAGACGGCCGAGGATCCGGTACCCCGCGATCGTCGACGGATCGGCCTTGCGCAGCGGTTGCACGGGCTCAGGCCTTCTCGTCGTTCTTCTCGGGCTTGCGCGGCAGCAGGGGGGCGGAGCCGATCGGCTTGTAGGCGCCGTTCTGGACCGCGAAGACGAAGGTGCCCCCCATGCCCAGATCACCGGCCTCGGTGAAGTTGTAACCGCCCATCGCGCCCTTGTAGTTCTGCTTGCGCAGCGCGGCCCACAGCCCCTTGCGCGCGGGCTTGCCTCCGGCCTTCGCCTGGGCCGTCAGTTGCTCGATCGTCATCGTGACCACGTCGTACGACTCGCCCGCGTAGTACGCGGGGGCAGCGCCGTACCGCTTGCGGTGCGCGGCGCTGAAGGATGCGGCCGACTTCTGCGTGGCCGGGTCGGCGACGGGCGCACACACGAACCAGCCCTCGGCGGCCGCCCCGGCCTGCCGGAGGAACTCCTGGCCGAACACGGCCTGGCCGGTGAACCTCGGTCCGGTGAAGCCGAGTTCGCCGAGCGCGCGGGCGGCGAGAACGGCGGTCTCGGTGACGCCGCAATGGATGTAGGCGTCGATGCCCGCGTCGATCATCTCGCCGAGCACGCGGCGGTACGCGCGCGTACGGGCCGGGACGACCCGGAAGTGCGGGGTGATTCCGGCCTGCCCGAAACCGAAGCGCACGCCGCCGGTGACCTGCCAGCTGTAGTGGTCTTCGGTCCGGTCCTCCAGCACCCCGGGGCGGCGGATCCCAGGCAGCAGCGTGGCCGCGAAGGCGAGGTGGGTGCCCGCGCTGATGTGGTTCGGGATGGCGCGCAGGACCGTCTCGTTCCGTGCGGCGCCCGCTCGTAGGGTGAGCAGGTTGTACCCGGCCGAGACCGTGATCAGCGGGATCCCGGCCTCCTCGAAGGCGGGAATGACGGCCTGGGCGACGGCGTCGGAGGTGGGGCCGAGGACGGCGAGGACCCCGGGGTCGGTGGTGAGGGCTTTGGTGGACTCCAGGGCCCGGGCCGAGTCGCCCCGGTCGTCGACGACCTTGAGGCCGAGCGTGAAGGGCTTGTCCTTTCGGGCGTTGAACTGCTCGACCGCGAGGCGAGCGCCGCGCTCCTGGGCCCGGCCGATGTCCTTGGCCGGCCCGGACAGGTCGGCGAGGACCCCGATGGTCCAGCCGGTGCGGGGCGGGGCTGCCTTCCTGCCGCCCTCCTTGCCGTCCGCCTCGTCCTCGCCGCGCCCGGCCCAGACGGCCGCCGCGCCGCTGCCGACGGCCAGGACGGCGGCGCCCGAAGCGAGCAGCAGGAAGCCGCGTCTGCTCCTCTTCGGCGCTTCCTGGCCGGTGATGCCGCCCGTCTCGGTGACGTCGATCTCCGGCAGGGCGAGCATTCGGGCCGAGCGTTCGGCGATGGTCCGGACGACCGGGGCGGGCAGCCAGTCGGCGCCGTCGCCGGGGGTGTCCTCGGTGAGCCGCACGCCGGTCTCGGCGGCGGTGGGCCGGGCGCCCGGGTCCTTGGCGAGGCAGGCCCGGACGAGATCGAGCAGCCCTTCGGGGACGCCGGTGAGGTCGGGTTCGTCATGGACGGTCCGGTACATCAGGGCGTCCACGGCGCCGGTGCCGAAGGGCGGGCGGCCGGTCGCCGCGTAGGCGAGGAGGCCGCCGAGGGCGAAGACGTCGGCGGGCGGCCCGATGGCGTCGACGCGGGCCTCGGCCTGCTCGGGGGCGAGGAAGCCGGGCGTGCCGACGACCATGTCGGTGGCGGTGAGCGCGGTCTCTCCGGTGGCGCGGGCGATGCCGAAGTCGATGAGGCGCGGGCCGTCGACGGCGAGGAGGACGTTGCCGGGCTTGACGTCCCTGTGGACGAGCCCGGCCGCGTGCACGGCGGCGAGCGCGCGGGCGACGGACCAGCCGAGGAGGCGGACACTCCGCTCGGGCAGCGGGCCGTGGGCGGTGACGGCCTCGCCGAGGGAGGGTCCGGCGACGAAGGCGGTGGCCATCCACGGTTCGGGGGCGTCAGGATCGGCACCGATGACGGGTACGGCCCAGGGGCTGGAGACCCGGCGGGCGGCCTCGACCTCGCGGCGGAAGCGGGCGCGGAAGTCGGGCTGGTCGGCCTGGTCGGCGTGGGTGACCTTGACGGCGGCGAGCTCGCCGGCGGCGGTGCGGCCGAGGTAGACGACGCCCATGCCGCCGGCGCCGAGCCGGCCGAGGAGCCGGTATCCGCCGATCGCGGACGGGTCGGAGGGCAGCAGAGGCTGGAGGGCGCCTGGCTCGGGCCGGGACTGCGGGGCGGTGGGGCTCACGACTGGACCTCCAGCTCGTCCTTGGCGCGATCGAGCATGGTGACGAGCGCCCGAATCTGCGCCTGGCTCGTGCCGGTGATCGTGCCGTCGTTCATCTCGCTGTAGCCGGGGGCTCCCTTGACGACGGTGGCGACGGTGATCTGTCCGAGTCGTGACTGGTACCAGCTGTAGGACTGCTTCCCCTTCACGGCGTCGTTGAGGTAGGAGCCGCCCTCGCGGATCGAGTCGTGGGCGGTGCCGTTGCCTCCGACACCGAAGGGGTTGCCGAGCGACATGAGCTCGGTGATCCGTTCGCCGTCGCGCAGTTTCTGGTCGGGGCAGCGCAGCGCCTCTTCGAGGGTCGAGGCCATCTCCCAGTCGGCGTCGGACTCGGTGCGGTGCACGGTGACGGTGGCGGCGACCCGCAGGACGCCCTTGCCGCCGACGGCGGGGAGTTCGCTGTAGGCGGTGACGCTGGCAAGGACGCCGGCCGGCCGGGTCCCGGTCTCCCAGGAGCAGGTGGCGCCGAGGACGGGCCAGTAGTCCGGGTTGCTGAGGTACGGGGTGCGCTTGACGTAGCCCGCGGCCCAGGCGTCGGGCCCGGCGACGACGGCCAGGGCGAGGCGTCTGGCCTCCGCCTCGGTCTTCGGCGCTCGCTTCGGGTCCGGGGTGAAGTCGAGCTCGGTCGGTGCGGCCGTCGGGGCCGGTACGCTGGCCGGGGCCTTGGTCGGGGCCGCCGTCCTGCCCGTACTCCCCTTGCCGTCGGGTTTCTCGCCGCCGCTGGTGCAGCCGGCAGCCATCACCCCGCCCACCAGTACGACACAGCAGGCACGCCACAGTCTTCGGTCCCCGTACGCCACAGTTCCCCCACGGTCCCTCACGGTTTCCCCACGAACGGTGAGCAGATCGTACGGCCCGGCGCCGACAACTCGCCTTGGTTACAACATCATTGGGACGGATTCGTGGCGCGCTCGCGACGCGACGCGTCGTACCGGCCGCGGGCTTCCTCGACCTCCGGGACCCTGCGCTCCGACCAGCGGGCCAGCTCCCAGACCTGGCGGGCGGCCTCCTCGCCGATCCCGGTGAGGCTGTAGTCGACGCGCGGCGGGATGACGGGCTTGGCGTCGCGGTGGACGAAGCCGTCGCGCTCCAGGGTCTGGAGCGTCTGGGTGAGCATCTTCTCGCTCACGCGGCCCACACGCCGGCGCAGCTCGCTGAAGCGGTACGAGCGCTCGCGCAGCGCGATGAGGATCAGGACGCCCCAGCGGCTGGTGACGTGCTCCAGGACCAGGCGGGACGGGCACATGGCGCCGTCGACGTCCGCGAGCAGACTCTTCGGTTCCTCACTTACTCCCATACCAGTACCTTACTTCAAAGTGGGTACTTACGAAAGGTTAGCGCCAGACGTACGGTGAGTGCATCGCCCACCGCACCCCACGGGAAAAGGACGCACCATGAGCCTCGTCGTCACCGGAGCCACCGGCCAGCTCGGCCGTCTCGTCATCGACGCCCTCCTCGCCGACCCCACCGTCCCCGCCGAGTCCGTCGTCGCCGTCGTCCGCGACAAGGCGAAGGCCGCCGGCCTCGCGGAGCGCGGTGTCGAGCTGCGGATCGCGGACTACAGCAAGCCGGAGACCCTGGCCGGCGCCTTCGAGGCCGGCGACCGGGTGCTCCTCGTCTCGGGCAGCGAGGTCGGGCAGCGCGTCGCCCAGCACACCGCCGTGATCGACGCCGCCAAGGCCGCGGGCGTGGCCCAGCTCGCGTACACCGGCGTCCTCGGCGGCGACGAGGCCGACTTCGACCTGGCCGCCGAGCACAAGGTCACCGAGCGGCTGGTCCTCGACTCCGGCCTGCCGTACACCTTCCTGCGCAACGGCTGGTACACCGAGAACTACACGGCCAACCTCGCCCCGGTCCTGGCCCACGGCGCCGTCGTCGCCAACGCCGGCGAGGGCCGGATCGCCTCCGCCTCCCGCGCCGACTACGCCGCCGCCGCGGCCGCCGTCCTGGCCGGTCCCGCCGATGAGCACCTGAACAAGGCGTACGAGCTGAGCGGCGACACCGCCTGGTCGCTCGCCGAGTACGCGGCCGAGGTCGCCGCGCAGTCCGGCCGGGAGATCACGTACAGCAACGTGCCCGCCGAGGCGCACCTCGCGATCCTCACCGGCGCCGGTGTCCCGGCCCCGTTCGCCGAGATCCTGGTCGACGTCGACCGGGCCGTGGAGCACGGCGCGCTCGCCCGGCAGACCGGCGACCTGGCCCGCCTCATCGGCCGCCCGACCACCCCGATCGCCGTGACGATCAAGGAAGCCCTCGCCGGCTCCTGACCACCACTCCCTACGGTCATGACCGTATTGCGGTACGGACATGACAACCTGCCCCGTGCGGCGCTACCTTCGACAGGACAGCGCGGCACAGGGCGGGAGGTCCGGTGAAGACGGAGAACGAGGAACGAGCAGGATTGCTCTACGGGATCGGCGCCTACGGCATGTGGGGACTGGTCCCGCTCTTCTGGCCCCTCCTCAAGCCCGCCGGATCGGTGGAGATCCTCGCCCACCGCATGGTGTGGTCCCTGGTCTTCGTCGGCGTGGCCCTCCTCGCGGTGCGCCGCTGGGGCTGGATCCGCGAGCTCGTCCGCAGCCCGCGCAAGCTCGGCCTGATCACCGTCGCCGCCGCCGTCATCACGGTGAACTGGGGCCTCTACATCTGGTCCGTCAACACGGGCCATGTCGTCGAGGCCTCCCTCGGCTACTTCATCAACCCGCTCGTCACCATCGCCCTCGGCGTCCTCGTCCTCCAGGAACGGCTGCGCCCCGCGCAGTGGGCCGCGGTCGCCATCGGCTTCACCGCCGTCCTCGTCCTGGCGATCGGATACGGCCGGCCGCCCTGGATCTCCCTGACCCTCGCCTTCTCCTTCGCCGTCTACGGCCTGGTGAAGAAGAAGGTCAACATCGGCGGCCTCGAGTCGCTCGCCGCCGAGACCGCGATCCAGTTCCTGCCGGCCCTCGGCTACCTCGTCTGGCTCGGCACCCAGGGCACCCTGGCCTTCGGCTCCCACGGCGCGGGCCACACGGCCCTGCTCGCCGCCACCGGCATCGTCACGGCGGTGCCGCTCGTCTGCTTCGGGGCGGCCGCGATCCGCGTACCGCTGTCGACGCTCGGCCTCCTGCAGTACCTGGCGCCGACCTTCCAGTTCCTTCTCGGGGTCCTCTACTTCCACGAGGAGATGCCCCCGGAGCGCTGGGCGGGCTTCTCCCTCGTCTGGCTGGCCCTGACGATCCTCACCTGGGACGCCCTGCGCACGGCCCGCCGGAGCAGGGCGGCGATGGAGGCGGCGAAGGCGACGGCCGAAGCCGCGTCGGCCGCCGACGCCACGGCGGAGCCCGCTCAGGCAACGGCGGCGGCGGCACCCGCGGCGTCCACCGTTCGACAGGCGCCCTGACCTCACACGTCCAGCAGGTCGTGCTCCCGGATCAGCCAGCAGACCGCCGTCAGGCGGAGGGTCGCGAAGTCGTGGCCGACGGGCTCGGTCCAGTCGACCCCGGTCAGCCAGTCGGTGAACCCGAGAACGTAGTCGGCGAGCTCCTCCCGCCGGACGGTCCGGTCCTGATCCCGCCCCCGCTGGGCCGGGATCAGGGCATCGCACACGGCCGCGGCGTGCTGGTCCACGGCAGCCGCGAGCCCCGGCTCGGAGGTCATCTCCGAGAGCCGGGGCATGTACGTGGCGGCGACCCCGATCAGCGGACAGCCGGGCGAATCGTTCATCCCTCTACATTAGGTGCGTACACGGACGCCCAGGCCGTGACCTTGGTCGCAGCGTCCGGGACGTCCGCCCGGCCGGCGGTTACCGGTCCGCGGGTCGGTTCCCTCTTGTGACCGTGCGCGTCCTGCGGGAGCATCTGGTGCCATGGAAGCCACTGTGAAGTCGCCGAGTCACTGCACGGGAACGTACGGGGACGACGGGGATCCCGACCCCTTCCAGTGGGACGCCCGCGAGGACTGCGAGGTGCGGCAGATCCTCGACCGGGTCGCCGACAAGTGGTCGCTCCTCGTCATCGCCCTCCTCGACCGCCGGGTGCTGCGCTTCACGGAGCTCAAGCGCGAGATCGACGGCGTCAGCCAGCGCATGCTGACCGTGACCCTGCGCCAGCTGGAGCGCGACGGTCTGGTGAAGCGCACCGTCCACCCGGTCGTCCCGCCCCGCGTCGAGTACGAACTGACGCCCCTGGGCGGCACGCTGCACACCACGATCCGTTCCCTCGTCACCTGGACCGAGCAGCACCAGAACGAGATCGCGGCCGCACGGGAGGAGTACGACGCACGGGAGAAGGCGACGCTGTCCTGAGGGGCCCGCCCCTCACCGCCCGCCGCCGGCCTCCGCCACGTCCGCGGGCAGGACGCGGATAACCGGTGGCCCCGGCCCCGCACTTCACCCATCCTCAGGGCCATGGAAGAAACGAACTCGGCCATCGACGAGCCGACGTACCGCATCCGCGCGCTCCACACCGACCGTACGGTCACCGTCTACCAGGCGTACCGGCCCGGGATCGGCCTCCCCGCGGCCCGCGAGGGACGGTTTCCGGCCGCCTGGAAGCGGGACCGGATGACATGGATCAAGCCGTCGTTCCTCTGGATGATGTACCGCTCGGGCTGGGGGAAGAAGGAGGGCCAGGAGACCGTCCTCGCCGTGGAGATCACCCGCGAGGGCTTCGAGTGGGCCCTGCGGAACGCCTGCCTCTCCCACTACAAGCGCGGGTTCCACCCCGACCAGGCCACCTGGAAGCGGGAGCTGAGGCAGGCGCCGGCGCGGGTCCAGTGGGACCCGGAGCGCGATCCGCACCTCCGGGCGCTCCCGTACCGCTCGCTGCAGCTCGGCCTGTCGGGCGAGGCGTCCCGCCGGTACGCGGACGAGTGGACCGTGTCCGTACGCGACGTGACCCCGCTCGCGCACCGGGTCCACGAGCTGGTCCGCTCGGGTGCCCCGGAGGCGGCCCGGCTCCTGCTCCCGCGCGAGGAGCCGTACCCGGAGCCCCCCGGCCTGCTCGACCACCTGCGCGGTCAGGGGCCGCGGGAGCTCAGGCGGCCGGTGCCGGCGCCGTGACGACCGAGAAGTTGAAGTCGCCGGTGCCGAGCATCCCGTAGAGCCGCAGCCACAGCTGTACGAGCTGCTCGGTGGCGCGGGCGCTCGTCAGGTCGCCGAGGTCGAGGATCCGGTCGGGCGCCCAGCCGAACGAGCCGAGCAGGCCGGCGACGACGGCCTTGGCGTCCTCGTCGTCGCCGCTGAGGAAGACGTTGTGATGCCCGGGGACGCGGCCGGGCTCGACCATGACCGTGTTGGTCATGGTGTTGAGCGACTTGACGACCCGGGTCTCCGAGAAGGCGTGCTGGAGCTGCTCGGCGACGCTGGCGCCGTCGGGGGTGACGACCTTGGGCGGGAAGCCCTCGGAGAAGTCGAGCCCGTTCGACACGTCGAGGAGGACCTTGCCGCGCAGCCTGTCCGCGCCCACGGACCGCAGGACGGCGAGGGAGACGAGCCCGCCGGTCGCGTTGACGACGAGCTCGGCGGGCCCTGCGACGCCCGCGAAGGTGCCGTGCCCGCCGCCGTACTCGCCGGCCCACTTGACGGCCTCGGCGTTGTCGGCGGTACGGGAGCCGATGGCGACCTCGTGGCCGAGGGAGGCGAGCTTCGTGGCGAGTCGGCGGCCGACTTCGCCGGTGCCGAGTACGGCGATCTTCATGGGGTGCGCTCCCTCGATGGAGACGGCGGCCGGGATGCCGACCCTACGCCGGACCGGACGCGGCCGCCGCTCCGTTCACCCTCGGGGAGGTCAGACGCCGGACGGGTCGCGGGGCGCGCGCCGCATGGCCCAGAGAGCGGGACCGCCGCCGGGCAGGGAGGCCTCGCCGAGGACGACGAAGCCGAAGTGCTCGTAGACGGGGAGGTTGTCCGGCTTGGAGGACTCCAGGTAGACGGGCATGCCGGCGGCATCGGCCTGCGCGAGACCGGACCGCAGCAGCGCGGAGCCGTGACCCTGACCGCGGGCGGCCGGGTCGGCGCCGATGACGGCGAGGTACCAGTGGGGCTCGGGAGGCGTGTGCTCGGCGGCCGCCTCGACGGCCTGACGGAAGAGATCGGCGCGGTCGCCGAGGATCTCCTGGAGCTCCTGGACGGTGGCGGCGTCGGGGACGGCCTTGTCCTGCCCTTCGGGCGCCACCCAGAAGGCGGCGGCCGAGTCGGTGCGCTCGCAGACGCCGTGCAGCCCGTACTGCCGGGTGAAGAGGGTCGTGAAGTACCGCCCGAGCCCGGCCTCACGCGAGGCGTCGTCGGGGAAGAACCAGCGCATCATCGGGTCGTCGCCGAAGGCGCGCGCCAGGACGCCGCCGACCATCGGGGCGTCGTCGATTATTGCCGCTTTCGGTGTGTTCGAGGTAGGCATACGGGTCATTCTGCATCCCGGATGATCTTCACGAACGGGTGGGGTCGGTACGGGCGAGGGCACGGCGGTGCGTACGATCTCGGTCATCACGCCCTGCGGACGGTCGGGTTGAGCGCCGCCCGGGACTTCGGCAGCCTCGGTAGCCTTCCGCACATGGACCAGGATCCGCCCGACCCCCCGCTCCTCCGTGACGTCCACCCCTCCCTCGTCCGCGAGCTCGTGCGGCTGCTCGAGAGCGAGGGCGAGCGTGCGCTCGCCCTCGTCGTTCACGACGTGCGGATGTACGGCCCCTGCGGCTGCGACGACGACTTCTGCCAGAGCATCCGCACCTCCGACCACCCCCAGGGGCAGCCCTACGGCGAAGGCCACCGCTGTGTCCCGCTCCTCCCCGAGGACGGGATGCTCAACCTGGACGTCGTGCACGGCCGGATCGTCTTCATCGAGATCCTCGACCAACCGCCTCTGATCCGTGCCGACTTCACCCCCGAACCCCCCTCACCCTCCCCGTGAAACTCGGTCGAGGACCGCCCCCGGGGTCTCCTACGATCACGCCCATGGCGACCTTCGTCCACCTCACCCCCGCCGCCAACTCCGCCCGCGTCCGTCGCGCCGGGCTCAAGGCCGCCGGGCACGCCGCGTGGCGCGGCGTGTTCCTCTTCCCCGTGCTCCCCTCGTACACCCTCACCCACCAATGGCTGCGTGAGCTCGCCCGCCGCCCCGGTCCCCGGGGGCTCGTCGCCGTCCACGTCCGACTGCCCGACGACGAGCTCGTGACCGTCGGGCGGTACAGCGATCACCAGCCCCCGCAGGTGTCGGCCGCCGAGGCCGTGCGGCGGATCGCCGGCGCCGACGACTGCCGGGGCTGGGAGGTGTTCCTGCCACGCTCCGTCGCCCCCGCCGAGGTGCGGCACATCCGGCCCGTACGCCAGGTCAACGGGTGGCGCTACCGCCCCGGCGCCCACGGCACACCGCCCTGCCTCTGTTTCGGCTGCCGGGACCGGGGCGGCTACGGCGCCCGTCGGCTCCGCGAGCGGCGGCCCCATCCGCTCGACGGGCCGCCGCCCGCTCCCCGCGTGCTGCTCGCCCGGGTCGAGGCGGCCGAGGCCCGCGGCGACACGGCGGCGCTCCGTGAGGCGCTCCGCTGGTACGGGATGCGGCGACGCGCTCCGCTGGCGCGTCTCTCCGGGCTCGCCCGGCATGACGACCCGGCCGTGCGGATCGCTCTCGTCGAGGCCGCTTCCTCCTGGTCGACTCCCGGAGTCGACCTGCTTCTGCGGGAGTTGGCGCACGACCCGGATCCGGGGGTGCGAGAGGCCGTCATGGACGTGCTTGTTCGGTGAGCGAACGCACCTGACCGGTTTCCGCTCTTGACGCGGAGTCAAAATCTCACTGAACATTCAGCACGCACAACAGAACATCTGAACACCCAGACAACTGAACACAGCACACGCACTCGCACAGCTCCAGCGCCTCGTGGCACTCAAGCCCGAGGCGTCTCGCACGTTCCGTCCCATCCCCGTTCGGAATCCGGAGCCCCCACAGATGAACATCTCCGTGCCCAGACGTGTCACCAAAGCCACCGCGGTCGCCGCTCTCGCGGCGCTCGCCCTCGCCGGGCTCACCGGCACCACCGCCTCGGCCAACCCGGCCGCGGCCGCCGCCGCACCCGACATCCCGCTGGCCAACGTCAAGCAGCACTTGACGGACCTCCAGTCGATCGCCACCGCCAACGGCGGCAACCGCGCCCACGGCCGTACCGGCTACAAGGCGTCGATCGACTTCGTGAAGGCCAAGCTGGACGCCGCCGGATACACCACCACCGTGCAGCAGTTCACCTCCGGCGGATCCACCGGCTACAACCTGATAGCCGACTGGCCCGGCGGCGACCCGAACCAGGTCCTGATGGCCGGTTCGCACCTGGACTCCGTGACCTCGGGTCCCGGCATCAACGACAACGGCTCCGGCTCCGCGGCGGTCCTCGAAACCGCCCTCGCCGTGGCCCGCTCCGGCTACCAGCCCACCAAGCATCTGCGTTTCGGCTGGTGGGGCGCGGAGGAGCTCGGTCTCGTCGGCTCGAAGTACTACGTGGCCCAGCTGCCCACCGCCGAGCGCGCCAAGCTCTCGGGCTACCTCAACTTCGACATGATCGGCTCGCCGAACCCGGGCTACTTCGTCTACGACGACGACCCGGCGATCGAGACGACGTTCAAGAACTACTTCGCCGGCCTCGGCGTCCCGACGGAGATCGAGACGGAGGGCGACGGCCGCTCCGACCACGCCTCCTTCAAGAACGTCGGCGTCCCCGTCGGCGGCCTCTTCACGGGCGCCAGCCGGGTCAAGTCCAGTGCCCAGGTGCAGAAGTGGGGCGGCACGGCCACGGCCTTCGACCGCTGCTACCACTCGTCCTGCGACACGACGTCGAACATCAACGACACCGCCCTCGACCGGAACAGCGACGCGATCGCGCACGCGATCTGGACGCTGTCCGCCGGCACGACCACGCCGCCCGGCACGGTCTTCGAGAACACGGCCGACGTGTCCATCCCGGACAACGGCGCCGCGGTGACCTCGACGGTCAACGTCACGGGGGTCACGGGCAACGCGCCCTCCACCCTCAAGGTGGACGTGAACATCGTCCACACCTACCGCGGTGACCTCGTCGTCGACCTCGTCGCCCCGGACGGCTCGGTCTACAGCCCGGGGTCCCAACTCTTCGCCGTACAGCTCTACTTACCGGCGTTCGCCGCGTCCACCAGCGCGTCCTTCGTCACCGCGCCGACGTACACCTTGCCGTCGTCGGTGAGGAGCGCGTTCACGATCTTCGTCTTGAAGAGGGTGCCCGAGCCGAACGGGCCGGTGACCTTGTCGCCGAAGGAGTCCAGGAGCCCCTGGAACTCCTTCGGCGCCTCGTCCGTCCCGGGCACCGGCGCCCCGGTGTCGATCTTCGCGATCGTCGTCCAGCCCTCGCCGATGACGTTCACGCCGCCCTTGCCGGAGTCGAGGCCGGGACCGAAGCCGCCGAACGCGTCCTCAAGGCCCTCCGGCAGCTGACCGCCGAACGGGTCGCCCTTCTCACCCGCCGCCTTCTCCGCTCCGCCCTCGGTCACCTTCGCGCCCTCCGGCGCCTTGAAGGTGAAGTCGGAGGCCGCCGGCTTCGAGAAGTCCACCTTCGTGAAGCCCGCGTCGACGACGGGCTTGCCGCCCTCGACCGAGGAGAGGGTGAACTTCAGCGGGGTGCCGTTCGCCGCGTCCACCGCGATCTTCACGGACTCGACCGTCGAACCGGACTGCTTCGGCTTGATCACCAGCTGGTACGCGTCCCGGCCGGCCACCTTCGCCGTACCGTCGACGGTGATCGACGTGGTGTCGCCCGCCGCCTTCAGGACCTCGTCCGCGAGCTGCTTGGGCGTGCCCGGAAGCTCCTTGCCCTTCGGGCCCTCGTGGGCACCCGTGGCGTCCGCGCCCGCCGGGGCCTTCTCGTGGAAGACCTCCTTGGACTTGCTGTCGTACGCCCAGACGTCGTCGCCGTTGTGGATCAGGCTGTACTCGTCGGAGCCGTCGAGCAGGGTCAGCTTCTGACGCTCGGGGCCGTCCGCCGCCACCCGCAGGGTGTGGCTGCCGGAGACGAGCTGGGTCAGCCGCTCCGAGGGGTCGACCGACGCGCTGCCGCCGGCGCCGCCCGTGCCGCCCGCGAGGCCGCCGAGGCCGGACGTCAGGCCCTCCAGGGGCAGACCCAGGTCGGTGGAGATCCGGAACGTGCCGGACAGGGTCTGGGTGTCGGAGGCGGCGATCTTCTCGATGAGCTGCTGGGCGGTGATCTCCGGCAGATCGGGGTCGCCGGACGCCGCCAGCGCCGGGACAAGGCCGATGGTCGCCGCGGCAACTCCTGCCACCGCGACCGGGACGATGTACCGGCTCGCCTTACGGGTCTGTGCCATGGTCTCCCCTACCTCCGTGCCCTTCACGGGCCCTCGTGGTCGATGTCTCCATCTCACCAAAGGGGAGGTGCGGAAGCGTCAGCCCCGGGGATCAACCTCACGTACTGCTTCGGGATGACCCGACCCTGAGAGAGGCCGCCGTGCGGCGGACCGCGTCGGGCCCGCCCGGACGCCGCTGACGGACCGCGCCGGCCCGCTCGTACGCCGCTCCCGGGGGCCTCAGCCCGCCCGGTGCACCACCGCGTCGCACATCTCCGCGAGGGCGGCCTTCGCGTACCCGTCCGGCAGCGGCGCGAGCATCGCGCGCGCCTCCTCCGCGTACCGCACGGTGTCCCGGCGGGCCTGCTCCAGGGCCGGGTGGGCGCGCAGTCGGCGCAGGACCTCGGCGTGCCGGGTGTCGTCGGTCAGGTCGCCGTCGACGAGCTCGACGAGCTCCTGGTCCTCGGGCCGCCCGTGGGCGGCGGCCGCGGCCCGCAGGCGCAGAACGGGCAGGGTCGGGATGCCCTCACGGAGGTCGGTGCCGGGGGTCTTGCCGGACTCGTGGGAGTCGGAGGCGATGTCGAGGACGTCGTCGGCGAGCTGGAAGGCGACGCCGAGCCGTTCGCCGTACTGGGTGAGGATGTCGACGACGCTCTCGTCGGCGCCGGACATCATGGCGCCGAAGCGGCAGGAGACGGCCACGAGGGAGCCGGTCTTGCCGCCGAGGACGTCGAGGTAGTGGTCGACCGGGTCGCGGCCCTCCTGCGGGCCCGCGGTCTCCAGGATCTGACCGGTGACGAGCCGTTCGAACGCCTCGGACTGGATGCGCACGGCCTCGGGACCGAGGTCCGCGAGCGTGTGCGAGGCGCGGGCGAAGAGGAAGTCACCCGTGAGGACGGCGATCGAGTTGCCCCAGCGGGTGTTGGCGCTGTCGACACCGCGCCGGACGTCGGCCTCGTCCATGACGTCGTCGTGGTACAGCGTGGCCAGGTGGGTGAGTTCGACGACGACGGCGGAGGGCACGACGCCGGGCGCGTAGGGGTCGCCGAACTGGGCGGCGAGCATCACGAGCAGGGGGCGGAACCGCTTGCCACCGGCCAGGACGAGGTGCTGCGCGGCCTCCGTGATGAAGGGGACATCGCTCTTGGTGGCGTCGAGGAGGCCCGCCTCCACTGCCGCCAACCCGGCTTGGACATCGGCCTCAAGAGCCTGGTCCCGCACGCTAAGACCGAACGGCCCGACGACGGTCACGAGGGGGTCTCCTGTCTGCTGACGCCTGCTGATGTTCCCACGAATCGTTCACACGGATTGCCGGCGATCACGCTGACGATCACATGGATTGTCGATGTGTCGCTCGATTCACTCAAGCCAGCGTATCCGGTCACCTTTCGATCACCGTGGGCGCCTTCCCGTCACCCCCGGTATGTTCGGGATCAGCTCATACGACCAGGAGTATGCCTTTTGTCCCGAACAACGATCGACACCGATACGAACGGCGAGCAGCCTCCCCCCGAGGACGACCGCGCCTTCTTCGGGCAGCCCCGGGGTCTGCTGACCCTCTCCGGCCTGGAGGTCTGGGAGCGGTTCTCCTTCCTCGGCATGCAGGCGATCCTCGTCCTCTACTTCGCCGCCGCCGTCTCCGACGGCGGTCTCGGCATGGCGCCGGGCACCGCGGCCTCGGTCTCCGCGGCGTACGGCACGCTCGTCTACCTGGTCTCGGTGGCCGGCGGCTGGCTCGCGGACCGCATCCTCGGCTCGTACCGCGCGGTCCTCTGGGGCGGCATCCTGATCGCCTGCGGCCACTACGCGATGGCCGTGCCGACGGCCGCCATGACCTGGGTGGGCCTCGGCCTGATCAGCGCGGGCACGGGACTGCTCAAGCCGAACGTGGCGACCATGGTCGGCAAGCTGTACCGGACGGACGACGACCGCCGGGACGCCGGCTTCGCGCTCTACTACATGGCGATCAACATCGGCGCGTTCGCCGGCCCGCTGATCACCGGCTGGCTCGCCGACCACAAGGGCTACCACTGGGGCTTCTCCGCCGCCGCGCTCGGCATGACGCTCGGCCTCGTCCAGTACGTGGCGGGCCGCCGTCACCTGGCCGGACGCAAGCACTCCGCCGAGTTCGCGCTGGCCCCCGAGGCCATGCGGCGGGCGGTCCGGCTGATGATCGGCGGCGCGGTCGTGGTGGCCCTCGTCGCCACCGCCCTCGCGCTCGCGGGCTGGCTGACCATGGACCGCTTCGTGGACGTGCTGACCGTGATCTCGGTGATCGCGCCGGTCGTCTACTTCTGGGTGATGTTCACGAGCCCCCGGGTCACCGCGGAGGAGCGCGGCCGCCTCAAGCCGTACGTCGTGCTGTTCCTGGCCTCGGTCGTCTTCAACTTCATCCTCTTCCAGGCGTACTCGACGATGATCCTGCTGGCGTCCACCAACGCCCGTACGACCATCCTCGGCTTCGACTTCCCGGCGAGCTGGTACGCCTCCGCCCTCGGCGCCTTCGAGGTGGCCCTGGCGCCCGTCGTGGCCGCCGTATGGGCCCGGATGGGGCACAGGCAGCCGCACGCCTCCAACAAGATCGCCTTCGGTGTGATCCTCGGCGGTCTGTCGTTCCTCCTGATGGTCCTGCCGACGTCCGGGCACGCCGACGACACGTACCGGATGGCCGCCTGGTGGATCGTCGGCTCGTACCTGCTCCTCGGCCTCGGAGACGTGCTCCTGGAGACCTCCGGGATGTCGGCCACCAGCAAGCTCGCCCCGAAAGCCTTCTCCAGCCAGACCATGTCGCTCTGGTTCCTCTCGCTCGCACTCGCCAACGGCATCCAGGCACAGACCGTGAAGCTCTACGACGACGTCTCCAAGCCCGTCTACTTCGGGGTGAACGGCGCCGTGGCCGTGGTCGTCGGCCTCGTCGTGATCGCCCTGGCGCCCTGGCTGCGCCGCACCATGCACCCCGTCCGCTGAGCACCGCCCACCCGTCCCTTGAGGTGACCTGATGACGAAGATCCGTACCGACTTCCCGTACGAGACCCGCCACGAGGACCTCCGCATCCCGCTCCCGGACGGAACCCGGCTGTACGCGCGCGTGTGGCGGCCGCTCACCGACGAGCCCGTGCCGGCGCTCCTGGAGTACCTGCCGTACCGGCTCACCGACTGGACGGCGCCCCGGGACTGGCAGCGCCACCCTTGGTACGCGGGCCACGGCTACGCCTCCGTACGGGTCGACGTCCGCGGCCACGGCAACAGCGAGGGCCTGCCCGGCGACGAGTACGACCCGGTCGAGCTCGCCGACGGCGTGGCCGTCGTGAACTGGCTCGCCGAGCAGCCGTGGTGCACCGGCAAGGTCGGCATGTTCGGCATCTCGTGGGGCGGCTTCAACTCGCTCCAGATCGCCGCGCTCGCCCCCGAGCCCCTCAAGGCGATCGTCACCGTCTGCTCCACCGACGACCGCTACGACAACGACGTCCACTACATGGGCGGCTCGGTCCTCGCCGTCGACATGCACGCCTGGGCCGCCACCATGCTCGCCTTCGTCTGCCGCCCGCCCGACCCGCAGTACGTGGGCGAGGAGTGGCGCGCGATGTGGCTGAAGCGCCTGGAGGCCGTGGAACCGTTCCTGCACACCTGGCTCTCCCACCAGACCCGCGACGCGTACTGGCGGCACGGCAGCGTCTGCGAGGACTACGGCGCGATCCGGGCCGCCGTCCTCGCCGTCGGCGGCTGGCACGACCCGTACCGCGACACCGTCCTGCGGCTCGCCGAGCACCTCCCCCAGGACCGGGTGCGCGGCATCATCGGCCCCTGGTCGCACCAGTACCCGGACCGCGGCCTGCCGCCCGGCCCGGCCATCGGCTTCCTCCAGGAGACCCTCCGCTGGTGGGACCACCACCTCAAGGACGTTGACAACGACGTGATGGCCGAGCCGCTGCTCCGCTCCTGGATCAGCGACTCGCACCTGCCGGCGACGGTGTACGACGAGCTGCCGGGACGCTGGGTCACCGACCCCGCCTGGCCCTCCCCGAACGTCACCCCCGTGACGTACGCCTTCCAGGGCGTGCCGGTCGTGGTCGACTCGCCGCAGCAGACCGGGCTCGACGCGGGCCGCTTCTTCCCCTTCGGCAACGACGCCGACCTGCCGCCCGACCAGCGCGACGAGGACGCCCACTCGGCCTGCTTCGACTTTCCCGTCCCGGAGGACGGCGGCCCCGTCGAGATCCTCGGCAGACCGTCGGTGAGCCTCGCCCTGCGCACGGCCGCCCCGACGGGGCAGGTCGTCGCCCGGCTCTGCGACATCGCCCCCGACGGCTCCTCCACCCTGGTCACCCGGGGCGTGCTGAACTTCTCCGCCCGCTACGGCCGCGACCGTGCCGTCGAGGCGCAGATCGGCGAGACGGAGAGCTTCGTCTTCGAGCTGAACGGCATCGGCCACGCCTTCGCGCCGGGCCACCGGGTGCGCCTCGCGGTCTCGTCCACGTACTGGCCGTGGATCTGGCCGCAGCCGGACGCGGCGGGCTTCACCCTCGACCCGGCGGGCTCCGCCCTCACCCTGCCGGTCCGCCGCCCCACCGAGGACGCCGTCGACTGGGAGGAGCCGGAGCAGTCGGAACCGCTCGGCGTGGTCTTCCCGCGCACCCTGGAGGAACCGCGCCCGGAGCGGGTGGTGGTCAGGGACGTGGCGAAGGGCGAATGGACCCTGGAGGTCGACCCGAGGTACGGCGGCACCCGCGTGTACCCGGACGGACTGGAGTTCACTGAGGACGCGGTGGAGACGTACACGATCGACGAGAGCGGCCCGCTGTCCGCCCGTACGAACTCGGAGTGGACGATCCGGCTGCACCGCCCGGAGCTGGCCTGGGACGTCACGGTCGACACCCGCTCGGAGATCACCTGCGACGCGGACGCGTTCTTCGCGGTGAACGAGGTGGTGTGCAAGGAGGGCGGGGAGGTCGTCTTCCACCGGACGTGGGAGAAGACAATTCCCAGAACGGCGGGGTGAACCCCGGGCGCGAACCGCCGGCGCGTTCCCTGACGCCCGGGCGACGAGAGGTCGGAACCGTGCATCACCTGGGAGCCGTGTTCGCCCTGCTGGGCGAACCGCGCGCCGCCGGCGCGGACCGCGCGGCGTGGGAACGCCTGGAGGAGACCCTGGGAGTCACGCTCCCGGAGGACTACCGGGCCGTCGTGGACGCGTACGCCCCGGCGCAGCTGAACCGGCAGCTGTACCTGCTTCATCCGGCGGACGACCTGGCCCTGTGGATGGAGCAGACCCTCCGGGCCTTCCGGAACACCTCCTGGGACGACGGCGTGGTGTGTCCCGGGTTCGAGGAGACGGGCCCCCGGTTCGGCGGCAGGACCGGACTGGTGCCCCTCGCCACCAGCGACCGGGGCGACCACGTGTTCGCCGTGCGGGACGACGTGCCGGACGGCTGGCGGATCCTCACCTGCGACGGCGACGAGCAGGACTTCTACGAGTACCGGATGGGGTTCGCCGAGTGGCTGCACGGCTATCTCACCGGCGGCGACATGGTCGGGCCTGACAGCGCCGCGACATGAGTACGGGCCCGCACCCCGTGATGCCGGAGTGCGGGCCCGTACGCGTGGCTTACGCGTTCGCGCCGGCCTTGCGGCGGCGGGCGATCACCAGCGCGCCGGCACCGAGGGCGACGGTCGCGGCGGCCGCGAGGCCGAGCTGGGTGAGGTTCTCGTTCGCGCCGGTGGCGGCCAGGTTGCCCTTCACCGGGGTGCTCGAGGAACCGCCCTGCTGGGTGGTGTTGTCGTTGCCACCGGCGGTGGGCGCCGGGGTGGGCGTCGCGGTGGTCTCCGACGGGGTCGGCTGGGGCTTCGGCTTGTCGGTCTTGGCCGCGAGGATGTCGAAGTTCGCGTGCGCGTACTCCTCACCGAGGCCGCAGGTCTTGTCGTTGTTCTCGTACGCGCCGACGGCGAAGGCGACACCGGGGCCGACCGGGGTCTTGGCGTCGAGCGTGAGCCGCAGCTTCACGTCGGCGTGGCCGCCCTTGGCGATCGCGCCGACCTCGACCGCGTCGAAGTCCTCCGTGACCGGCGACCAGTGCGGGTTGCCGGCGCCGGTCCACTCGACGGTGATGTACCGCTTGAAGAAGCCGTTCTCGTCTTCCGGCCCCTCACCGTCCAGGAGCGGGGTGGCGTCGGCGTAGGCCTCGACCTGGTCCAGGACCCGGTCGGTGGTGTTGGTGATGCGCAGGGAGAAGATGGCGCTCGTGCCGACGGTGACCTTCTTGGGGCCGGTGAGCGCGACCTTGACGGCGTCGTCCACCTTGCAGTCGTCGAGACCGCCGTTCTCGAACTCCTCCAGGGCCTTCTCGGCCGCGGCGAGCTCCTCCTGCGCGGTCTTCAGCTCCTTGTCGATGCGCGAGAGCTGACGGAACAGCTCCACCATGGCGTCGTCGGAGGCCTCGTCGGCGGCGTCGAACCGGACCTGCGCGGCGGCCTTGGCGGCGTCGGCGGCCTCGACGGCCTTCTTCGCGTCGGCGACGGCCTTCTCGGCGTCCGCCTTCTGCTGCTCGGTGGGCGGCGTCTCGCCCTCGGCGGGGGTCTCCAGGAGCTTCTTGAGCGCCGCCTCGGCCTTGGCCAGCGTCTCGTCGGCGGTGGTCTTGGCGGCCTTGGCGGCGTCCAGGGCCTTCTTCGCCTCGGCGAGCTCGGTCGCCACGGCCTCGCCGACGTCCTTGGCCGCGATCTTCTTCTCGTAGCCGTCGCGCTCGGCGTCGAGCGCCGCGATCTTCGCCTCCGCCTTGGTGACGGCGGCGACGAGCTTCTCGTACTCGTCGAAGTCCGGGTCCTCGTCACCCGGGGTGGTCTTCTGCGTCGAGGCGGGCGCCGGCTTCGTGTCGGCGAAGGCGGGCGCGGCCGAGAGGAACACGACCGGGGTGGTCACAGCGGCGGCCACGGCGGTCGCGAGGATGCGACGAATCTTCACAGTGCGGGACCCTTTTTCCTGGTCAGGGAAGGATGAAAGAAATGCGGGGGCGCGCGCCTGCGGCAACTTCACGCGGCGCGCTACCACCGTGATCGTATGGCCAGGACCGGCCGTTCGGCAGACCTGTTTTCGCAGCTCGGAGCGGGGTCGGGCACGCTTCTGCCACACAAAGCGCGCAAAGCCCGACAGTTGCCCACGGAGGCCGCACTTTCTGTGTGATCCATGTCATCCCCGCCCGACAGCGCGCCCCGTAACGTGTCCCCCACACACGTGGAAAGCGAGGCACGCACCGATGTCCGAGCACAGCCCGCTCGACCTGGCCGAAGGCGATCCCTTCGGCCCGCACAACCTCCCGTACGGCGTCTTCTCCACCGCCGACGAGCCCGACCGGCGCCGGCTCGGCGTCCGGATCGGCGGGCACGTGCTGGACGCGGGTGCCGCGGCGCACGCGCTCGGCTCCCCGTACGCGGCGCTCCTCGACCGACCGAGCCTCAACCCGCTGCTCGCGGCCGGGCGGACCGCCTGGCGTGACGTCCGCCGGGCGCTCACCGCCTGGCTCACGGTGCCCGGGCACCGGGCGGACATCGAGCCGCTGCTGCACCCGCTCGGCGAGGTGACCCTGCATCTGCCGTACGAGGTCGCGGACTACGTCGACTTCTACGCGAGCGAGCACCACGCGACGAACGTGGGCCGGATCTTCCGCCCCGACGGCGACGCGCTCACCCCCAACTGGAAGCACCTGCCGATCGGTTACCACGGTCGCGCGGGAACGGTCGTGGTCTCCGGCACCGATGTCGTACGCCCTTCGGGGCAGCGCAAGGCCCCGACGGACCCGGCCCCGGTCTTCGGTCCCTCCGTCAAGCTGGACATCGAGGCGGAGGTCGGCTTCCTGGTCGGCACCCCGTCGGAGCTCGGCACGCCGGTCGCGCTCGCCGACTTCCGGGAGCACGTCTTCGGTCTGACGCTGCTCAACGACTGGTCGGCACGAGACGTGCAGGCCTGGGAGTACGTGCCCCTGGGCCCGTTCCTGGGCAAGTCGTTCCAGACCTCGGTGGCGGCGTGGGTGACGCCCCTGGAGGCGCTGGACGCCGCCCGGACCGCCCCGCCCGCGCGGGACTTCCCGCTCCTTCCGTACCTGGACGACGCGGGTGAGGAGGAACCGGGCGGCTTCGACGTGCGGATCACGGTGGAGATCAACGGCGAGGCGGTGGCCGAGCCGCCGTTCTCCACGATGTACTGGACGGCCGCTCAGCAGCTCGCCCACATGACGGTGAACGGCGCCTCGCTGCGCACGGGCGACCTGTACGGCTCCGGGACGGTGTCCGGGCCCGAGGTGAACCAGCGCGGTTCGCTGCTGGAGCTCACCTGGAACGGCCGGGACGCGATCGAACTCGCCGGTGGCAAGCGGACGTTCCTTGAGGACGGCGACGAGGTCGTGATGACGGCCTGGGCTCCGGGCCCGGACGGCACGCGGGTGGGACTTGGCGAGGTCCGGGGCCGGATCGTCCCTTCGGCCTGATCGCCCGGCCTACACGGCCCGCCAGAGCGCGGGCACGTTCGGCGGCTCCCAGCCGGCCTGGCTCGTGTGTGCCTGGAGGCAGACATAGGCCGGGCCGCCGTAGGTGACCCGGTCCCCCGCCCGGTAGGCGGTCCCGGCGGCCCAACTCCCGCCGGGCGGCTGGGTGGTCGCGGTGGCGGTGGGACTCGGGCCGGGGTTCTGTGGCACGTTCAGGACGAAGTCGAAGGCCGCCTCCTTGGCCGCGCCCGCGTCCCGCACGCTCATCAGGAGCCGGGCGTCGAAGATACTGTCGGTGTTGTTGCGGGGCTCGCCCGGGAAGTACAGCTGCGAGGTGAGCACCGGGCGCCCGGGCGCCTGCACCTTGACGTGGAGGTGCCGGGTGCGGCCCGGATAGAGGCCGGGCACGATCGTGGTCAGCTTGAACGCGCCCTGGGCGTCGGTGAACTGGTGCCCGCGGAACCGGAAGCCGGTGTTGTCGTAGGCGCCGTTGGTGTCGGCCTGCCAGAAGTCGAGCAGGGCGCCGGCTATCGGCCGGCAGGCGAGCCCGAAGACATAGCCGCTCACGGTCAGCCGGACGCCGACCGTGCCGGACTCCGACAGACTGTTCCGCAGGGGCGAGTCGGGCTTGAAGTACGGGCCCTCGGTCTGCGGCGGGGTGGGGTCGTCGCCGTCGTCGCACTCCGGCGTCAGCGCGGCCGCCACCTCGCCCGTGGTGAGCGTACGGGCGAGCGCCGGTACGCCCATGAGGACCGCGGGTGCCGCGATGCCGGCCGCGAGCGCGGCCCGCAGCACCGCCTTCCGGGTGACGTGCCCGGTGCTGGTCTCGTTGTCCATGCCTGCCTGCTCCTCGCGTGGGGGCTGAGGGGGGTCGGCACTGAACCTAGGCGGGCCTGGCGCCGCCTTCGATGGACGGATCACGGCGGTCGTGGTGTTTCCGACCGCGGCGCTTCCGCTCGTGATCCTGCCGCTCGTCGCGCTCGCGTTCGTGGGACCTCCGGAAGTCCCCGGGGCTGGATCCCGTCTCGCGGCGGAAGAAGCGGCAGAAGTACGCGGGGTCGTCGAAGCCGATCCGGGCCGCGACCTGACGTATGGACAGTTCGGTGCCCACCAGCAGGCGTTGGGCCTCCCGCGAGCGCGCCTCGCGGAGCAGCGCACCGGGGGTGCGACCCGTGGCGGCCCTGACGGCTTCGGCGAGGTAGCCGGGGGTGACGCCGATCAGCTCGGCGCACTCCCGCACGGTCGCCCCGTCCGTTCCGGTACGGGCCAGCAGGCGGGCGAACTCCCCGGCGACGGCGGCGGGCCTGCCCGGTGGAGGCGCGTGGGTGCCGGGGCCGCGCAGTCTCGCCGTACGGACCAGGAGGACGTGCAGCAGGGAGCGCAGGACGGTCGCGAAGCCGTCGGCGCCGTGCCCGTACTCCTCGACGAGTTCGCCCATCAGAAGGCCGGTACGCGCGTGGGTGGGCCCGTCGAGGGTGAGCCAGGGCCGCTCGCCGAGGCGGCGCAGGAGGTCCCGGTCGCCGGGGTGGTCGAGGAGGAAGTCCTCGGTGAAGAGGACGACGGTGCCGTCCAGACCCCGGGCGTCCTCCCAGTGGTGCAGCTGCCCGGGCAGGACCAGGCCCAGGTGGGGCGGGTGGAGCTCCCAGCGGGCGAGGTCCACGACATGGGTGCCGGTCCCTGCGGTGACGTGGACGATCTCGTAGAAGGTGTGCCGGTGCGGGAAGGCGGCCCTGGACATGGGGCCGATGGTGTCGAAGGTTCCCACGGCGAAGGGCACCTGGTCGGGCAGCCGGACCTCCAGGCGGTGCATCGGCGGGTCGCCGGCTCTGGGGGCGGTGCAGGGGGTCCCGGGTAAGGCGGTCGTGCCGCTCATGGCGCGGCTCCCTCTCCTCTGCTGGTACAGACCACTGGGGGCGCTTCCCACGATGGCACGGACACCTCCCACAGGTCACCCCCGCGCACGACGAGGGGCCCGGCTCGCCCCCGAGCCGGGCCCCTCACGCGTACGGCCGGAGCTACCGGACGAACACGCTCGCCTGGTTCGCGAGGTCCAGGAAGTACTGCGGCGCGAAGCCGAGCACCAGCGTGACCGCCACACCCGCCGCGATCGTGACCGTCGTCAGGGCCGAGGGCACGGCGACGGTGGGGCCGTCCGCCTTCGGCTCGCTGAAGAACATCAGCACGATGACCCGGATGTAGAAGAACGCGGCGATCGCCGAGGAGATCACACCGACCACGACGAGCGCGCCCGCGCCGCCGTCCGCCGCCGCCTTGAAGACCGCGAACTTCCCGGAGAAGCCGGAGGTCAGCGGAATTCCGGCGAAGGCGAGCAGGAACACCGCGAAGACCGCCGCGACGAGCGGCGAACGACGCCCGAGACCGGCCCACTTGGAGAGGTGGGTGGCCTCGCCGCCCGCGTCCCTGACCAGCGTGACGACGGCGAAGGCGCCGATGGTCACGAAGGAGTAGGCGCCCAGGTAGAAGAGGACGGACGAGATTCCGCTGGGCGTGGCCGCGATGACACCGGCGAGCAGGAAGCCCGCGTGCGCGATCGACGAGTACGCGAGGAGCCGCTTGATGTCGGTCTGGGTGATGGCGACGATCGCACCGCCCAGCATGGTGACGATGGCGACGCCCCACATGACCGGCCGCCAGTCCCAGGTGAGGCCCGGCAGCACCACGTACAGCAGACGGAGCAGTGCGCCGAACGCGGCGACCTTGGTCGCGGCGGCCATGAAGCCGGTGACCGGGGTCGGGGCGCCCTGGTAGACGTCCGGGGTCCACATGTGGAACGGCACGGCGCCGACCTTGAAGAGGAGGCCGGTGAGGACCATCGCGAAGCCGATGAGCAGCAGCGCGTCGTTGCCCATGGTGTCGGCGAGCGCCGGGTTCACGGTGGCGATCGAGCCGTCGACGACCTGGGCGATGGTGGCGTACGAGACGGAGCCCGCGTAGCCGTAGAGCAGGGCGATCCCGAAGAGCAGGAAGGCCGAGGAGAAGGCGCCGAGCAGGAAGTACTTGACGGCCGCCTCCTGCGACATCAGCCGCTTGCGGCGGGCGACGGCGCAGAGCAGGTACAGCGGGAGGGAGAAGACCTCCAGGGCGACGAAGAGCGTCAGGAGGTCGTTGGCGGCCGGGAAGACGAGCATGCCGGCGATGGCGAAGAGGGCGAGCGGGAAGACCTCGGTGGTGGTGAATCCGGCCTTGACGGCGGCCTTCTCGTGGTCGCTGCCGGGGACGGCGGCGGCCTCTGCGGCGAAGGAGTCGACCTTGTGGCCGTGGTCGGCCGGGTCGAGCCTGCGCTCGGCGAAGGTGAAGATCGCGACGACGGAGGCGAGGAGAATGGTGCCCTGGAGGAAGAGGGCGGGTCCGTCGACGGCGATGGCGCCCATGGCCGCGATGTGGGCCTTGGTGGAGCCGTAACCGCCGGCCGCGAGGCCGACGATGGCGGCGAAGGCGGCCACGAGTGCCACGACGCTGAGGAAGACCTGGCTGTAGTAGCGGCCCTTGCGGGGCACGAAGGCCTCGACGAGGACGCTGACGATCGCGGCACCGAGCACGATGAGGACGGGCGAGAGCTGGACGTACTCGATGTGGGGTGCCGGGATCTTGTCCAGCGGTTCGGCAGCGGTCGTCCACAGGCTGTGGACAGAGGATGCGACGGCGGATGTGCTCACTTGGCCGCCTCCACTTCGGGGGTGGGGTCCTTCTGCTGGACGTCGGACATGGTGTGCTGCACGGCCGGATTGACGACGTCCGTCAGCGGCTTCGGGAAGACCCCGAGGAAGATCAGGACGGCGATCAGCGGAACGACCACCGCGAGTTCACGCACCCGCAGGTCGGGCAGCTCCCGTACCTCCTCCTTCACGGGCCCGGTCATCGTCCGCTGGTACAGGACGAGGGTGTAGAGCGCGGCGAGGACGATGCCGGTGGTGGCGATGACACCGGCCACCGGGTAGCGGGCGTACGTGCCGACCAGGACGAGGAACTCGCTGACGAACGGGGCGAGTCCGGGCAGCGAGAGGGTCGCGAGACCACCGATCAGGAAGGTGCCGGCGAGCACCGGGGCGACCTTCTGCACACCGCCGTAGTCGGCGATGAGCCGCGAGCCGCGCCGGGAGATCAGGAATCCGGCGACGAGCATCAGGGCGGCCGTCGAGATGCCGTGGTTGACCATGTAGAGCGTGGCACCGGACTGGCCCTGGGTGGTCATCGCGAAGATGCCCAGGATGATGAAGCCGAAGTGCGAGATCGACGCGTAGGCCACCAGGCGCTTGATGTCCCGCTGGCCGACGGCGAGCAGCGCCCCGTACACGATGCTGATCAGGGCCAGGACGACGATCGCCGGGGTGGCCCACTTGCTCGCCTCGGGGAAGAGTCCGAGGCAGAAGCGGAGCATCGCGAAGGTGCCGACCTTGTCGACGACGGCGGTGATGAGGACGGCGACCGGAGCGGTCGCCTCTCCCATCGCGTTCGGCAGCCAGGTGTGCAGCGGCCAGAGCGGCGCCTTCACCGCGAAGGCGAAGAAGAAGCCGAGGAACAGCCACCGTTCCGTGCTGGTCGCCATCTCCAGCGACCCGTTGGCCCGGGCCTCGGCGATCTCGGTGAGCGAGAAGTTCCCCGCGACCACGTAGAGCCCGATGACGGCGGCCAGCATGATGAGGCCGCCGACCAGGTTGTAGAGGAGGAACTTGACGGCCGCGTACGAGCGCTGGGCCGCCGCGTTCTCGTCGGAGCCCGCGTGGGCGCGGTCGCCGAAGCCGCCGATGAGGAAGTACATCGGGATGAGCATGGCTTCGAACAGGATGTAGAAGAGGAAGACGTCGGTGGCCTCGAAGGAGAGGATCACCATCGCCTCGACCATGAGGATCAGGGCGAAGAAGCCCTGGGTGGGCCGCCACCGCTTGGAGGAGGTCTCCAGGGGGTCGGCGTCGTGCCAGCCGGCCAGGATGATGAACGGGATCAGCAGCGCGGTCAGCGCGATGAGCGCGACCCCGATGCCGTCGACCCCGAGCTCGTAGCGGACGCCGAAGTCCTTGATCCAGGAGTGGGATTCGGTCATCTGGTACCGCTCGCCGCCGGGCTGGAACCGTACGAAGACGACGGCGGCGAGCACGAGCGTGGCGAGCGAGACGAGCAGCGCCAGCCACTTGGCTGCGGTGCGGCGGGCGGCGGGGACGGCGGCGGTCAGGATCGCGCCGACCGCCGGAACCGCTGCCGTCACCGTAAGGAGCGGGAAGGACATGGAAGTTACACCGCCCTCATCAGCAGGGTCGCGGCGATCAGCACCGCCGTACCTCCGAACATGGAGACCGCGTACGAGCGGGCGTAGCCGTTCTGGAGCTTGCGCAGCCGGCCGGAGAGTCCGCCGACGGAGGCCGCGGTGCCGTTGACCACGCCGTCGACCAGGGTGTGGTCGACGTAGACGAGCGAGCGGGTCAGGTGGGTGCCGCCGCGGACGAAGACGGCGTGGTTGAGGTCGTCCTGGAGGAGGTCGCGGCGGGCGGCCCGGGTGAGGAGCGAGCCGCGCGGGGCGACGACCGGGACGGGCTTGCGCCCGTACTGGACGTACGCGAGACCGACACCGATCACCATGACGGCGACGGTGGCGGTGGTGACCGTGGTGGCGCTGAGAGGCGAGTGGCCGTGGGCGAAGCCGGTGACCGGCTCCAGCCACTCGACGAAGCCGGCGAACTCGAAGAAGGCGCCCGCGGCGACCGAGCCGACGGCGAGCAGGACCATGGGGATGACCATGGTCTTGGGCGACTCGTGCGGGTGCGGCGGGTTGCCGTCCGCGTCGGGCTGCCAGCGCTTCTCGCCGAAGAAGGTCATCAGCATCACGCGGGTCATGTAGTACGCGGTGATGGCCGCGCCGAGCAGGGTGACCGCGCCGAGGATCCAGCCCTCGGTGCCGCCCTTGGCGAAGGCCGCCTCGATGATCTTGTCCTTGGAGAAGAAGCCGGACAGGCCGGGGAAGCCGATGATCGCGAGGTAGCCGAGGCCGAAGGTGATGAAGGTGACCGGCATGTACTTCCGCAGGCCGCCGTACTTCCGCATGTCGACCTCGTCGTTCATGCCGTGCATGACCGAACCGGCGCCGAGGAACAGCCCGGCCTTGAAGAAGCCGTGGGTCACCAGGTGCATGATCGCGAAGACGTAGCCGATGGGGCCGAGGCCGGCGGCCAGGATCATGTAGCCGATCTGCGACATCGTCGAGCCGGCGAGGGCCTTCTTGATGTCGTCCTTGGCGCAACCGACGATCGCACCGAAGAGGAGCGTGACGGCGCCGACCACGGTGACGACGAGCTGCGCGTCGGGGGCGGCGTTGAAGATGTCGGCGGAGCGGACGATCAGATAGACACCGGCGGTCACCATCGTGGCCGCGTGGATGAGGGCCGAGACCGGGGTCGGGCCCTCCATCGCGTCCCCGAGCCAGGACTGCAGCGGCACCTGGGCCGACTTGCCGCAGGCGGCGAGGAGCAGCATCAGGCCGATCGCGGTCAGCTTGCCCTCGCTGGTCTCGCCCGTCGCCCCGAGCACCGGCCCGAAGGCGAAGCTGCCGAAGGTGGTGAACATGATCATGATGGCGATGGAGAGGCCCATGTCGCCGACCCGGTTGACCAGGAAGGCCTTCTTCGCCGCGGTGGCCGCGGTGGGCTTGTGCTGCCAGAAGCCGATCAGGAGGTACGAGGCGAGGCCGACGCCCTCCCAGCCGAAGTACAGGAGCAGGTAGTTGTCGGCGAGGACGAGCAGGAGCATCGCCGCGACGAACAGGTTGAGGTAGCCGAAGAAGCGGCGGCGGCGCTCGTCGTGCTCCATGTATCCGATGGAGTAGACGTGGATGAGCGTGCCGACCCCACTGATCAGCAGGACGAAGGTCATCGACAGCTGGTCGAGCTGGAAGGCCATGTCCGCCTGGAAGCCCTCGACGGGGATCCAGGTGTAGAGCCGCTGGTGCAGGGCCCGGTCGTCGGCGCTCCTGCCGAGCATGTCGGCGAAGAGCGCCAGGCCGATGACGAAGGAGACGGCCGCGAGGAGCGTGCCGATCCAGTGCCCGGCCTTGTCGAGCCGCCGTCCGCCCAGGAGCAGCACGGCCGCGCCGAGCAGGGGTGCCCCGATGAGCAGCGCAATGAGATTTTCCACGGTCAGCCCCTCACAGCTTCATCAGGCTGGCGTCGTCGACCGAGGCCGAGTGGCGGGCACGGAAGACGGACACGATGATCGCGAGCCCGACGACGACCTCCGCGGCGGCGACGACCATCGTGAAGAACGCGATGATCTGGCCGTCGAGGTTTCCGTGCATGCGGGAGAAGGTGACGAACGCGAGGTTGCAGGCGTTGAGCATGAGCTCGACGCACATGAAGACCACGATCGCGTTGCGCCGGATCAGGACCCCGGCCGCACCGATGGTGAACAGCAGCGCGGCGAGGTACAGGTAGTTGACGGGATTCACCGGGTGGCCTCCTCTTCGTCCCGGTCGCGGCCGAGCCGCTCCTCGGAGCGCTGCTCCAGGGCCTTGAGGTCGGCGAGTGCCTCGGTGGACACGTCCCGGATCTGGCCCCGCTTGCGCAGGGTCTGCATGACGGTGAGCTCCGCCGGGGTGCCGTCGGGCAGCAGACCGGCGATGTCCACGGCGTTGTGCCGGGCGTAGACACCGGGCGCCGGGAGCGGCGGGAGGTGCTTGCCTTCCCGTACGCGCTGCTCGGCGAGCTCACGCTGGGTGGCGGCCCGCTCGGTGCGCTCGCGGTGGGTGAGCACCATCGCGCCGACGGCGGCGGTGATGAGAAGCGCGCCGGTGATCTCGAAGGCGAAGACGTACTTGGTGAAGATGAGGGCGGCGAGGCCCTCGACGTTTCCGCCGTGGGCGCTGTTGGCGGCGCCGAGTCCCGCGAACTCCTTCAGCGAGGCGTTGCCGATGCCGGCGACGAGCAGGATGCCGAAGCCGAGGCCGCAGGCGACGGCCCACCAGCGCTGGCCCTTGATGGTCTCCTTCAGCGAGTCCGCGGCCGTGACACCGACCAGCATGACGACGAAGAGGAAGAGCATCATGATCGCGCCGGTGTAGACGACGATCTGGACGATGCCGAGGAAGTACGCCCCGTTGGCCAGGTAGAAGACCGCCAGGATGATCATGGTTCCGGCGAGGCAGAGCGCCGAGTGCACGGCCCGCCTCATCAGGATCGTGCAGAGGGCTCCCACGACGGCGACGGTGCCGAGGACCCAGAACTGGAAGGCCTCACCCGAAGAAGTCGCGTAGGCCGCGAGGTTCACGCTCATGCGTCCGCCCCCTCCGGCTCGTCCTTCTCCCCCTTGGACACGGCGACCTGGCGGACGGTCCCGGGGGCGGCTCCCTCGACGAGGCCCAGGTAGTAGTCCTGCTCGGTCATGCCCGGGAAGATCGCGTGCGGCGAGTCGACCATGGTGTCCTCAAGGCCCGCGAGGAGCTGCTCCTTGGTGTAGATCAGGTTCTCGCGGGAGGAGTCGGCCAGTTCGAACTCGTTGGTCATCGTCAGCGCCCGGGTGGGGCAGGCCTCGATGCAGAGTCCGCAGAGGATGCAGCGGGCGTAGTTGATCTGGTAGACGCGGCCGTACCGCTCGCCCGGGGAGTAACGCTCCTCGTCCGTGTTGTCCGCGCCCTCGACGTAGATGGCGTCGGCCGGACACGCCCAGGCACACAGCTCGCAGCCGATGCACTTCTCCAGACCGTCGGGGTGACGGTTGAGCTGGTGCCGGCCGTGGAAGCGGGGCGCCGTCGTCTTCTGCTGCTCCGGGTACTGCTCGGTCAGCCGCTTCTTGAACATGGCCTTGAAGGTCACGCCGAAGCCGGCCACCGGATTCTGGAAATCAGACACCGTCCGTCTCCTTTCCATCACTCGCAGGAGCGGTATCGGGGGCGCCACTGGCAACGAGGTCCCGGTCCTGCCGCGGCCTGCGCCGGGGCACGGGCGGCAGGGACTGTCCGGGCTTGGGCGGTACGGGGAAGCCTCCGGCCATCGGGTCGAAGGAGCGGGAGTCCGCGGGGGCGGGCGCCGCGGCCTTCGCCCTGCGGTCGCGGAACACGTCGACCACGAAGGAGAGCAACAGCAGTCCGAGGACGGCTCCCGCGACGTACAGGACGATGTTGCCGAAGGCGATGTTCTCGTTCCGCAGCGCCCGGACGGTGGCGACCAGCATCAGCCAGACCACGGAGACCGGGATGAGGACCTTCCAGCCGAGCTTCATCAGCTGGTCGTAGCGGACGCGGGGCAGCGTGCCGCGGAGCCAGATGAAGAAGAAGAGCAGCAGCTGCACCTTGATGACGAACCAGAGCATCGGCCACCAGCCGTGGTTCGCGCCCTCCCAGAAGGTGGAGACCGGGTACGGGGCCCGCCAGCCGCCCAGGAAGAGCGTCACCGACACGGCCGAGACCGTCACCATGTTCACGTACTCGGCGAGCATGAAGAGCGCGAACTTGATGGACGAGTACTCGGTGTTGAAGCCGCCGACGAGGTCGCCCTCGGACTCCGGCATGTCGAACGGGGCGCGGTTCGTCTCACCGACCATCGTGACGATATAGATGATGAACGAGACCGGCAGCAGGATCACGAACCAGCGGTCCGCCTGCGCCTCGACGATGGCCGAGGTCGACATCGACCCGGAGTAGAGGAAGACGGAGGCGAAGGCCGCGCCCATCGCGATCTCGTACGAGATCATCTGCGCGCAGGAGCGGAGCCCGCCGAGCAGCGGGTACGTGGAGCCGGAGGACCAGCCGGCGAGGACGATGCCGTAGATGCCGACGGAGGCGACCGCGAGGACGTACAGCATCGCGATCGGCAGGTCGGTGAGCTGCATCGAGGTGCGGTGACCGAAGATCGAGACCTCGTTGCCGGCCGGGCCGAAGGGAATCACGGCGATCGCCATGAACGCCGGGATGGCCGCGATGATCGGGGCGAGGACGTAGACGACCTTGTCGGCCTTCTTGACGATCACGTCCTCCTTGAGCATCAGCTTGACGCCGTCCGCGAGGGACTGGAGGAGGCCCCAGGGGCCGTGCCGGTTGGGGCCGACGCGCAGCTGCATCCAGGCGACGACCTTGCGCTCCCACACGATGGAGAACAGCACGGTGATCATCAGGAAGGCGAAGCAGAAGACGGCCTTGATCAGGACGAGCCACCAGGGGTCCGTACCGAACATGGACAGGTCTTCGGCGGCGAGCGGCGTGGTCATGCCTGCACCTCCGTGACATCGACGGGCCTCGGGGTCGCCGGGCCGATGCGGACCAGGTCGCCGGGGTGGGCGCCGGTGTCGGAGAGGACGCCGCGCCCGGCCGAGTTCAGCGGGAGCCAGACGACACGGTCGGGCATCTCGGTGACCCGGAGCGGGAAGGCGACGGAGCCCGCGGGGCCGGTGACTTCGAGGGTGTCGCCGTCCTTGACGCCGGTGTCGGCGGCGGTGGCGGCGGAGAGCCGGGCGACGGCCTCGTGCCGGGTACCGGCGAGGGCGGTGTCGCCCTCCTGGAGCCGGCCGAGGTCGAGCAGCATCCGGTGTCCGGCGAGGACGGCCTCGCCGTCGCCGGGCCGGGGCGCGGCCTGGCCGGGTTCGACGGGCTCGGAGGCCCGCTCCTCCGTCCAGCCGCCGAGCCGGTCGAGTTCCCGGCGTACGGCCCTGAGGTCGGGCAGCGCCAGGTGGGCGTCGAGGGCGTCGGCGAGCATGTGGAGCACGCGCGCGTCCGCGGGAGCCAGGGGCCGGGTCATCTGCTCGGGCTTGAGCGCGGCCTCGAACATCCGGGCCCTGCCCTCCCAGTTGAGGAAGGTGCCGGGCTTCTCGGCGACCGCGGCGACCGGGAGGACGACGTCGGCGCGTGCGGTGACCTCGCTGGGCCGCAGCTCCAGGGAGACGACGAAGGCCGCGTCGAGGGCTTCCCGCGCGCGTGCCGGGTCCGGGAGGTCGGAGACCTCGACGGCACCGACGAGCAGGGCGGCGAGTTCGCCGGTGGCGGCGGCCTCCACGATCTGGCCGGTGTCGCGGCCGTAGCCGTGCGGGAGTTCGCGGACGCCCCAGGCGGCGGCGACCTCCTCACGCGCGCGCGGGTTCGTGGCGGGCCGGCCGCCGGGCAGCAGCGCGGGGAGCGCTCCGGCCTCGACGGCTCCGCGTTCGCCGGAGCGGCGCGGGATCCACACGAGCCGGGCGCCGGTGGCGGCGGAGGCGCGCAGGGCGGCCGTCAGGGCGCCGGGGACGCCGGCGAGGCGTTCACCGACGACCAGGACCGCGCCTTCCTGGCGGAGGGCCTCGGCGGCGGCGAGCCCGTCGCCTTCGAGGCCCACCCGGGAGGTGAGCGCGTCGAGCCACTCGGTCTCGGTGCCGGGGGCGGCGGGCAGCAGGGTGCCGCCCGACTTCTCCAGGCCGCGGGTGGCGAAGGCCGCGACCGCGTAGGTCTTCTGGCCGTGCTTGCGCCAGGCCTTGCGGAGCCGCAGGAAGACGCCGGGGGCCTCCTCCTCGGACTCCAGGCCGACGAGGAGGACGGCCGGGGCGGCTTCGAGCGAGGTGTACGTGACGCCCGTGCCGTCCAGGTCGCGGCCGCGTCCGGCGACGGCGGAGGCCAGGAAGTCGGCCTCCTCGCCGGAGTGGATCCGGGCGCGGAAGTCGATGTCGTTGGTGTCGAGGGCGACCCGGGCGAACTTGGCGTACGCGTAGGAGTCCTCGACGGTCAGCCTGCCGCCGGTGAGGACGCCGGTGCGGCCGCGGACGAGACCGCGGGCGGCCGCCTCCAGGGCCTCGGGCCAGGACGCGGTCTCCAGCTCACCGGTCTCGGGGTTGCGGACCAGCGGGGTGGTGAGCCGGTCGCGCTGCTGGGCATAGCGGAAGCCGAACCGGCCCTTGTCGCAGATCCACTCCTCGTTGACCTCCGGGTCCTCGGCGGCGAGCCGCCGCATGACCTTGCCGCGCCGGTGGTCGGTGCGGGTGGCGCAGCCGCCGGCGCACTGCTCGCAGACCGACGGCGAGGAGACCAGGTCGAAGGGGCGGGAGCGGAAACGGTAGGCGGCCGAGGTGAGGGCGCCGACGGGGCAGATCTGGATGGTGTTGCCGGAGAAGTACGACTCGAAGGGGTCGCCCTCGCCGGTGCCGACCTGCTGGAGCGCGCCGCGCTCGATCAGCTCGATCATCGGGTCGCCCGCGACCTGGTTGGAGAAGCGGGTGCAGCGGGCGCAGAGCACGCACCGCTCGCGGTCGAGCAGCACCTGGGTGGAGATCGGGACCGGCTTCTCGTACGTCCGCTTGACGCCCTCGAAGCGGGACTCGGCCTGCCCGTGGGACATCGCCTGGTTCTGCAGGGGGCACTCGCCGCCCTTGTCGCAGACGGGACAGTCCAGCGGGTGGTTGACGAGCAGCAGCTCCATCACGCCGTGCTGGGCCTTCTCGGCGACGGGGCTGGTCAGCTGCGACTTCACCACCATGCCGTCGGTGCAGGTGATGGTGCAGGAGGCCATCGGCTTGCGCTGGCCCTCGACCTCGACGATGCACTGGCGGCAGGCGCCCGCGGGGTCGAGGAGCGGGTGGTCGCAGAAGCGCGGGATCTCGATGCCGAGCTGTTCGGCGGCGCGGATGACGAGCGTCCCCTTGGGGACGGAGATCTCGGCGCCGTCGATGGTCAGCGTCACGAGGTCCTCGGGCGGCACCGGCGCGCTGCCGCCGCCACTGGGGGTGGACGCGATGACGGTCATGCGGTCACCTCCTTGTGGTTGTCCGCCCAGGCGGTCGACTTGGCCGGGTCGAAGGGGCAGCCGCGGCCGGTGATGTGCTGCTCGTACTCCTCGCGGAAGTACTTGAGCGAGGAGAAGATCGGCGAGGCGGCGCCGTCGCCGAGGGCGCAGAACGACTTGCCGTTGATGTTGTCGGCGATGTCGTTGAGCTTGTCGAGGTCGGACAGCTTGCCCTTGCCGGCCTCGATGTCACGGAGCAACTGGACGAGCCAGTACGTGCCTTCTCGGCATGGCGTGCACTTGCCGCAGGACTCGTGGGCGTAGAACTCGGTCCAGCGGGTGACGGCCCGGACGACGCAGGTGGTCTCGTCGAAGCACTGGAGCGCCTTCGTTCCGAGCATCGATCCGGCGGCGCCGACGCCCTCGTAGTCGAGGGGGACGTCGAGGTGCTCGTCGGTGAACATCGGAGTGGAGGAGCCGCCGGGCGTCCAGAACTTGAGCCGGTGGCCGGGGCGCATGCCGCCGCTCATGTCGAGGAGCTGGCGCAGGGTGATGCCGAGGGGCGCCTCGTACTGGCCGGGAGAGGAGACGTGGCCGGACAGCGAGTACAGCGTGAAGCCCGGGGACTTCTCGCTGCCCATCGAGGTGAACCACTCCTTGCCCCGGTTGAGGATCGCGGGAACGGACGCGATGGACTCGACGTTGTTCACCACAGTGGGGCAGGCGTACAGACCGGCGACCGCGGGGAAGGGCGGGCGCAGCCGGGGCTGGCCGCGGCGCCCTTCGAGCGAGTCGAGCAGCGCGGTCTCCTCACCGCAGATGTACGCGCCGGCGCCGGCGTGCACGGTGATGTCCAGGTTCAGTCCGCTGCCGAGGACGTCCCGGCCGAGGTAGCCGGCGGCGTACGCCTCGCGCACCGCCTCGTGGAGGCGGCGCAGGACGGGGACGACCTCGCCGCGCAGGTAGATGAACGCGTGCTCGGAGCGGATCGCGTAGCAGGCGATGATCATTCCCTCGATGAGGGAGTGCGGGTTGGCGAAGAGAAGGGGGATGTCCTTGCAGGTGCCGGGCTCGGACTCGTCGGCGTTGACGACGAGGTAGTGCGGCTTGCCGTCGCCCTGCGGGATGAACTGCCACTTCATGCCGGTGGGGAAGCCTGCGCCGCCGCGTCCGCGGAGGCCGGATTCCTTGACGTACGCGATGAGGGCGTCGGGGCTCATCGCGAGGGCCCGCCTGAGCCCCTGGTATCCCTCGTGCCGCTCGTAGGTCTCCAGGGTCCAGGAGTCGGGCTGGTCCCAGAAAGCGGAGAGAACGGGCGACAGGAGCTTCTCGGGGCTGCTGTTGTTGATCTCGGCGGCCAAGGTCATCACTCCCCCTCCTGACCGGAGGTCTCACCACGCGGGTGGACGATTCGGTGGTGCGGCTGCTCGCCCTTGGCGAGGCGGAGTCCCACGAGCGAGGCGGGGCCCGCGCCGCCGGTGGCCTCGACGGCGCCGGGGCGCTCGTCGGGGAAGCCGGCGAGGATGCGCGCGGTCTCCTTGAACGTGCAGATCGGGGCGCCGCGGGTGGGTTCGACGGTCCGGCCGGCCCGCAGGTCGTCGACCATGCGCTTGGCGGACTCGGGGGTCTGGTTGTCGAAGAACTCCCAGTTGACCATCACCACGGGGGCGAAGTCGCAGGCCGCGTTGCACTCGATGTGCTCGAGCGTGATCTTGCCGTCGTCGGTGGTCTCGTTGTTGCCGACGGCGAGGTGCTCCTTGAGCTCCTCGAAGATGGCGTCGCCGCCCATGACCGCGCAGAGCGTGTTCGTACAGACGCCGACCTGGTAGTCGCCGGAGGGCTTGCGCCGGTACATCGTGTAGAAGGTGGCGACGGCGGTGACCTCGGCGGTGGTCAGGCCGAGGGTCTCGGCGCAGAACGCCATGCCGGTACGGGTGACATGACCCTCCTCCGACTGCACGAGGTGCAGCATCGGCAGGAGCGCGGAGCGGGAGTCCGGGTAGCGGTCGATGATCGCCCGCGCGTCCTCCGTCAGGCGGGCGTGGACCTCGGCCGGGTACGCGGGGGCGGGGAGCTGGGGCATGCCCAGACTGATCTGGTCGGTCATCGGTCGACGCCTCCCATCACGGGGTCGATGGAGGCGACGGCGACGATGACGTCGGCGACCTGGCCGCCCTCGCACATCGCGGCCATGGCCTGGAGGTTGGTGAAGGACGGGTCGCGGAAGTGGACCCGGAAGGGGCGTGTGCCGCCGTCGGAGACGACGTGCACGCCGAGCTCGCCCTTGGGCGACTCGACGGCCGCGTAGGCCTGCCCGGCCGGGACCCGGAAGCCTTCGGTGACCAGCTTGAAGTGGTGGATCAGGGCCTCCATGGAGGTGCCCATGATCTTCGCGATGTGGTCCATGGAGTTGCCGAGGCCGTCGACGCCGAGCGCGAGCTGCGCGGGCCAGGCGATCTTCTTGTCGCCGACCATGACGTCGCCCGGCTCCAGACGGTCGAGGCACTGCTCGACGATCCGGAGGGACTGCCGCATCTCCTCCAGGCGGACGAGGAAGCGTCCGTAGGAGTCGCAGGTGTCGGCGGTGGGGACCTCGAAGTCGTAGTCCTCGTAGCCGCAGTACGGGTCGGTCTTGCGCAGGTCGTGCGGGAGGCCCGCCGAGCGCAGGATCGGTCCGGTGGCGCCGAGCGCCATGCAGCCGGTGAGGTCGAGGTAGCCGACGTCCTGCATGCGGGCCTTGAAGATGGGGTTGCCGGTGGCGAGCTTGTCGTACTCCGGCAGGTTCTTCTTCATGGTCTTCACGAACTCGCGCACGGCGTCGACGGCGCCCGGCGGCAGGTCCTGGGCGAGGCCGCCGGGGCGGATGAACGCGTGGTTCATCCGCAGGCCGGTGATCAGCTCGTACAGGTCCAGGATCATCTCGCGGTCCCGGAAGCCGTAGATCATGATCGTGGTGGCGCCGAGCTCCATGCCGCCGGTGGCGATGCACACCAGGTGGGAGGAGAGCCGGTTGAGCTCCATCAGCAGGACGCGGATGACGCTCGCCCGGTCGGGGATCTGGTCGGTGATGCCGAGCAGCTTCTCCACGCCCAGGCAGTACGCCGTCTCGTTGTAGAACGAGGTGAGGTAGTCCATGCGCGTGACGAAGGTGGTGCCCTGCGTCCAGGTCCGGTACTCGAGGTTCTTCTCGATGCCGGTGTGGAGGTAGCCGATGCCGCAGCGGGCCTCGGTGACGGTCTCGCCGTCGATCTCCAGGATGAGCCGGAGCACGCCGTGGGTGGACGGGTGCTGGGGGCCCATGTTGACGATGATGCGCTCGTCGTCGGCCTTCGCGGCGGACTGGACGACCTCTTCCCAGTCACCGCCGGTCACCGTGTAGACGGTGCCTTCTGTCGTCTCGCGGGGAGACGCGTGGGAAGTGCTCACGAGTACGACCTCCGCTGGTCCGGAGCCGGGATCTGGGCGCCCTTGTACTCGATGGCGATGCCACCGAGGGGGTAGTCCTTGCGCTGCGGGTGGCCCTGCCAGTCGTCCGGCATCATGATCCGGGTGAGGGCGGGGTGGCCGTCGAAGACGATGCCGAAGAAGTCGTACGTCTCGCGCTCGTGCCAGTCGTTCGTCGGGTAGACCGCGACGAGGGACGGCAGGTGCGGGTCGGTGTCCGGGGCGGACGTCTCCAGGCGGATCAGCCGCCCGTGGGTGAGCGAGCGCAGGTGGTAGACGGCGTGCAGCTCGCGGCCCTTGTCGCCCGGGTAGTGGACGCCCGAGACGCCGGTGCAGAGCTCGAAGCGGAGTGCCGGGTCGTCGCGGAGGGTCCTGGCGACCCGGACGAGGTGCTCCCGCTCGATGTGGAAGGTGAGCTCGCCCCGGTCGACGACCGTCTTCTCGATGGCGTTCTCGGGGAGCAGGCCCTGCTCCTCCAGCGCGCCCTCGAGTTCGTCGGCCACCTCGTCGAACCAGCCGCCGTAGGGGCGGGTGGCCGGGCCGGGGAGCCGGATCGAGCGGACGAGTCCGCCGTAGCCGGAGGTGTCGCCGCCGTTGTTGGCGCCGAACATGCCGCGCTGGACGCGGACCTCCTCGCCGTGCTCCCCGCGCTGCCCCGGCAGGTTCTGCGCGCTGAGGTCCTTCTCTGGGTTGGGTGTCTCGTCGCTCACTGTGCCGAACCGTTCCCTTCTCCGCCCGCGCGGCGCAGAGGTGCCGGCTTCGTTGCTTGCTGCGGCCCGGCGGCCGCGCGTGCGTCGGTCACCTCAGCAGACCCTTCAGTTCGATCGTCGGCAGCGCCTTGAGCGCCGCCTCCTCCGCCTCCCGGGCCGCCTCCTCGGCGTTCACGCCGAGCTTGGAGCTCTGGATCTTCTGGTGGAGCTTGAGGATCGCGTCGAGCAGCATCTCCGGGCGCGGCGGGCAGCCGGGCAGGTAGATGTCGACCGGCACGATGTGGTCGACGCCCTGGACGATCGCGTAGTTGTTGAACATGCCGCCCGAGGAGGCGCAGACGCCCATGGAGATGACCCACTTGGGGTTGGGCATCTGGTCGTAGACCTGCCTCAGGACCGGCGCCATCTTCTGGCTGACCCGGCCGGCCACGATCATCAGATCGGCCTGGCGCGGTGAGCCGCGGAAGACCTCCATGCCGAAGCGGGCCAGGTCGTACCGGCCGGCTCCGGTGGTCATCATCTCGATGGCGCAGCAGGCGAGGCCGAAGGTCGCGGGGAACACGGACGCCTTGCGCACCCAGCCCGCGGCCTGTTCGACCGTCGTCAGCAGAAAGCCGCTCGGGAGTTTCTCTTCGAGTCCCATAGGTGCCCCTCAGCCCTTCAGTCCCATTCCAGGCCGCCGCGACGCCACACATACGCGTAGGCGACGAAGACGGTGAGCACGAAGAGCAGCATCTCCACGAGCCCGAAAAGCCCCAGGGCGTCGAAGGTGACCGCCCAGGGGTAGAGGAAGACGATCTCGATGTCGAAGACGATGAAGAGCATCGCCGTCAGGTAGTACTTGATCGGGAAGCGGCCGCCTCCGGCGGGAGTGGGTGTCGGCTCGATGCCGCACTCGTACGCCTCAAGCTTTGCCCTGTTGTACCGCTTTGGCCCGATAAGCGTGGCCATGACCACGGAGAAGATCGCAAACCCCGCACCCAGGGCACCGAGCACGAGGACGGGCGCGTACGCATTCACGCTCCTCGCTCCTTCCAGTCGTCCTTGACCGTTGGACCGCACGGCCGGACCGTGAAAGATCGCCCCCATGTGAGGCAGTTCACAAGCCCGGCTGCCCCGCATCCTATGCCTGCCCCTCTGTGATCTGCGACACGGGGTACGCCAACGACTTTGTGATCTCCACCACCTGACGAAGGATCATGAAGTCGGATGAGCGGTGATCTTGTTGCGCGAAGCGCCCAGGTGATCACCAGATGTGACATCCGGACCGGAAATCGCTGATCGGAGGGGGTGTCGCACTATCAAGTGATGGTCACTACAGGCAAATTGGCGATGGACGCATCCGGGTGATAAAGGAAGCGGCTGTCGCCCGGTCGGGGGGTCCGGCGTACGGCGGTGGACGCGTGCACCCGTTCACGAGCGTTCGTGAGACGGAAGTGTGACCTGCACCACACCTCGGCGCCTCCAAAAACATGGGGCTTGGCCACATGCGTCAAGAGGTGGTAAGCGTCGGGCAATTCGGGCGTTTCATTGAAAACCCGTGATCAAGGGCCAGATGAGCTCTGCCCGATTTGCCCGTTACGGCGTCAATAAGGGCGCCACAGAAGCGGATTAGGAGATTCCGAACGTAACTGTGGCGCAACCCACGTTTCTTGAAGGGAACCGTGAAGCCCTGATAGCGGTTGTCCTCATGTCCCACACCGCTCACATACCCAGCCACCGGAAGCCCCGCCGCAGCGCCTCGAAGCTCGCGCTGCGAGCCGGAGTTGCCGGTGGCGTCCTCGGCACCATCGCGGTGGCCGGTGCTGCCGGGCCGGCGAATGCCGAGCCGGTGACCGAGACCATCGAAATGCCCACCCTGGGCTCCCTCGAGACCGGCACCGGTCTCGCCTCCGCCGTCGCCGCCTCCGCCGAGGCCTCCCAGCAGGAGGCGCTCGACCAGAGCCTCCAGACGCAGGAGAACCTGGCGCTGCAGAAGGCCGCCCAGGAGGCCAAGAAGGCCAAGGCCGAGGCCGACCGCAAGGCCGCCGCCGAGAAGGCCGAGAAGGCCCGTCTCAAGGCCGAGGCCGAGGCCAAGGCCGAGCAGGAGCGCAAGGAAGCCCAGGAGCGCGCCTCCCGTACCAGTGAGCGCACCCAGCTCGCCGCGACGTCCGCCGGCGGCTCCTCGGACTCCGGCTCCTCGGCCGGTTCCGGCGAGAGCCAGACCCAGGCCCCCTCCGGCTCCGCAGCCGCGATCGTGGCCTTCGCCCGCGCCCAGATCGGCGACTCGTACGTCACCGGCGGCACCGGCCCCAACTCCTGGGACTGCTCCGGCCTCGTCCAGGCCGCCTACCGCCAGGCCAACATCGACCTGCCCCGCATCTCGTACGACCAGTCGAGCATGGGCACCTCCGTCTCCCTGAGCAACCTCCAGCCGGGCGACATCCTGTACTGGGGCAGCCGCAGCGGCTCGTACCACGTCGCGATCTACGTGGGCGGCGGCAACTACGTCGGCGCGCAGAACTCGTCGACCGGTGTCGTCGAGCGCTCCCTGGACTGGGACATGCCCTCCGGCGCGGTCCGTCTCCTCTGACCGGCCCGCTCCCCGCGGCACACGAGAAGCCGTCACTCCTCGGGGGAGTGACGGCTTTTCCCTGTTCGATGACTGTACGGTCCGTAAGTCCTACATGCGGAAGTTTTCGATGATCCGGGCGTAACTGTCCCCTCCGTGGCCCGCCTCGACCGCGGCGCGCATCAGGTCCAGGTGCAGCTCCGGCAGCCGGTTGTCGACGCCCCGCGCTTCCCCCGCGTGCAGCAGGTGCCCGATCGCCGCCACCTGGACGTCGATCGTGGCGTCCGCGCCCGGGTACCTCCCCTCGTCGATCTGCTCGGCGTACCCCGTCATGAACCAGGAGACCGTCTTCAGCCAGCGGGTCGCCACCGCCGTGAAGTCCCTGGCCGGCACCCCGTCCGCGCCCGCGAGGGCGGTCGCGTGCAGCCAGCCGCCGAAGACGGACCACATGAGGCCGAGCAGCCCCGCGTCGTAGAGCGAGGCGAGCCCCGCGTCCGCGCCGAGGTCCACCGGGTCGCCGAGAACGGCGAGCGTCGCGCGGTGCGCGGCGAGCAGCTCGGGCGAGCCCGAGTAGAGGACCATGCTGGCGCTGTCGCCGACCCCCGGCGGGGTCGTCATGACGGCGCCGTCGAGGTAGCCGATGCCGTGCTCGGCGGCCCACTCCGCCTCCGCTCGGGCCTGTTCGGGCGAACCGGAGGTGAGGTTCACCAGGACCCGGCCCCGCAGCGACCCGGTCACGGGGGCGAGGAGTCCGCGGACGGCCGGGTGGTCGAGGACGCAGACCACGACGAGCTCGCTCGCGGCGACGGCCTCCGCCACGGAGGCGGCGCGGACGGCGCCCCGGGCGACGAGGGCGTCGGCCTTCCCGGGAGTGCGGTTCCAGACGGTGGTGCGGTGGCCGGCGGCGAGGAAGGCGCCGGCGAGGGCGGAGCCCATCTGGCCGAGACCGATGACGGTGATGCTCTGTGCGTCGGCGTGCTGATCGGTGACGTGCTGTGCGTCGGGGTTCTGTGCGTCGGGGTTCTGTGCGTCGGGGTTCTGTGCGCTCATGGGATCCACGCTCGCAGCGGCGGAATCCGGACGACAGTGGCAGGACCGACGCCGGCCGCACGATTCCTGCCGTACGGTCGGCAGCATGAACGCAGGGGTCGTCGCCATCGCCGTCGTACCGGACCGGCGGATCGGAACGTCGCTGTGGGAGCTGTACGAACTCTCCCTGGCGTGCGGCGTCTTCGGCATCCCGCATCCGGACCTCGCCGACCCCTGGTACGAGCTGCGGCTGTGCGGGGACTCCGGCGAGGGCGGCGTCTTCTCCGTGCGGACCGACCACGGTCTCGACGGACTCGTGGGCGCGGACACCGTCATCGTGCCGTCCGTGCCCGACGCGGTCGTGGAGGACGGCGAGGACGTGCCGGCCGAGCTGGTCGAGGCGCTGCGCGCGGCCGCCGCGTCCGGCGCCCGGATGGTGTCGCTGTGCACCGGCGCCTTCGCGCTCGCCGCCGCCGGCCTCCTCGACGGCCGCCGGGCCACCGCGCACTGGCAGCACAGCGCGCAGCTGGCCGCCCGCCACCCCGAGGTGATCGTGGACGACTCGGTCCTCTACACGGACGAGGGGTCCGTCCTGACCAGTGCCGGGGCCACCGCCGCGCTCGACCTCTGCCTGCACCTGGTGCGCACCGATCTCGGGGCGACCGTCGCCGGGCAGCTCGCCCGCCGTCTCGTCGTCCCGGCCCACCGTCCCGGCGGCCAGGCCCAGTTCATCGAGGCGCCGCTCCCGCCGAGCGACGACGACAGCCTGGGGCCCGTGCTGCAGTGGGCGACCGAGCACCTGTCCGAGCCGCTGACCGTGGAGGAGCTGGCCCGGCGGGCCCGGATGAGCCCGCGCACCTTCCACCGGCGGGTGCGCGAGGAGTACGGCACCACCCCGCTGCAGTGGCTGCTCCAGCAGCGGGTGGCCCGCGCCCAGACCCTCCTCGAGTCCACCGACCTGCCCGTGGAGCTGGTCGGCGACCACAGCGGGCTGGGCTCGGCGGCCAATCTGCGCCGCCACTTCACCCGTGCCGTCGGGGTGTCCCCGTCCGGCTACCGGCAGACGTTCAGGCCTTCGGGGCCACCTTCGAGAGTCCGTTGATGATGCGGTCCATGGCGTCGCCGCCCGACGGGTCGGTCAGGTTCGCCAGCATCTTCAGTGTGAACTTCATGAGCAGCGGGTGGGTCAGGCCGCGCTGGGTCGCGATCTTCATGACCTTCGGGTTGCCGATGAGCTTCACGAAGGCGCGGCCGAGCGTGTAGTAGCCGCCGTAGGTGTCCTTGAGGACCTGCGGGTAGTTCTGCAGGGCGAGTTCGCGCTGGGCGGGGGTCGCGCGGGCGTGTGCCTGGACGATGACGTCGGCCGCGATCTGGCCGGACTCCATGGCGTACGCGATGCCCTCGCCGTTGAACGGGTTGACGAGGCCGCCGGCGTCACCGACGAGCAGCAGGCCCTTGGTGTAGTGCGGCTGGCGGTTGAAGGCCATCGGGAGGGCGGCGCCGCGGATCGGCATCGTCATGTTCTCCGGGGTGAAGCCCCAGTCCTCCGGCATCGAGGCGCACCAGGCCTTGAGGACCTCGCGCCAGTCCAGCTCGCGGAAGGCCTTCGAGGAGTTGAGGATGCCGAGGCCGACGTTGGACGTGCCGTCGCCCATGCCGAAGACCCAGCCGTAGCCCGGCAGGAGCCGGTCCTGCGGGCCGCGCCGGTCCCACAGCTCCAGCCAGGACTCCAGGTAGTCGTCGTCGTGCCGGGGCGAGGTGAAGTAGGTGCGGACGGCGACGCCCATCGGGCGGTCCTCCCGCCGGTGCAGGCCCATCGCCAGGGAGATCCGGGTGGAGTTGCCGTCGGCGGCGACGACGAGCGGCGCGTGGAAGGTGACCTCGCGCTTCTCCTCGCCGAGCTTGGCGTGGACGCCGGTGATCCGGCCCGTACGGTCGTCGATGACCGGGGCGCCGACGTTGCAGCGCTCGTAGAGGCGCGCGCCGGCCTTCTGGGCCTGGCGGGCGAGCTGCTCGTCGAAGTCGTCGCGCTTGCGGACGAGCCCGTAGTCCGGGTACGAGGCGAGTTCGGGCCAGTCGAGCTCCAGGCGGACGCCGCCGCCGATGATCCGCAGGCCCTTGTTCCGCAGCCAGCCGGCCTCTTCGGAGATGTCGATGCCCATGGAGACGAGCTGCTTGGTGGCGCGGGGGGTGAGGCCGTCGCCGCAGACCTTCTCGCGCGGGAACGCGGTCTTCTCCAGGAGAAGGACGTCCAGTCCGGCCTTGGCGAGGTAGTACGCGGTGGTGGATCCGGCCGGGCCTGCCCCGACGACGATGACGTCCGCGCTGTGCTCGGAGAGGGGCTGCTCGGTCACGGCGGATTCTCCCGAAGACTCGACGGTAGAGGGGGTACGAACGTACCCGGGCAGTCTATGGGGGCGGGTCACGGGCTGTCCGGAGGGCCACCCGGAGGGACACGCGCAGGACCGTGCGGAGGGCGACCGTCGGGAGGGAACCCCACCGGAATTCGTACATCCGCGCGGCCGTCCCTGCGGACGGGCACCCAGGTGCGCACCCCGCCGACGGACCTCGTGAACCGGACGCCCGTGCACCGGGACGTGGCGGACGCGGTGTACACGGGCGTGGGCGGCTACGGGCTCTCCGTGGAGGAGGGCTCAGCCATGCGCGGAAGGGAGCAAGGAGACTCCGCCGCGCGCGAAGGGGGTCAGGCGGGCTTGAAGCCCCGGTGGAGGGCGACGATGCCGCCGGTCAGGTTCCGCCAGGCCACCTGCGACCAGCCGGCCTTCTGGAGCATGCCCGCGAGGGTCGGCTGGTCGGGCCAGGAGCGGATCGACTCGGCCAGGTACACGTACGCGTCCGGGTTCGAGGAGACCGCGCGGGCCACCGGCGGCAGCGCACGCATCAGGTACTCCTCGTACACCGTGCGGAACGGCGCCCAGGTGGCGTGCGAGAACTCGCTGATGACGACCCGGCCACCGGGCTTCGTCACGCGGTACATCTCGCGCAGCGCCTGCTCGGTGTCCTGGATGTTCCGCAGGCCGAAGGAGATGGTGACCGCGTCGAACACGTCGTCGCGGAACGGCAGCTTCGTGCCGTCGCCGGCCGTGAACGGCATCCACGGGTGGTTCTTCTTGCCGACCCGGAGCATCCCGAGCGAGAAGTCGCAGGGCACGACGTACGCGCCCGCGCGGGCGAAGGGCTGCGAGGAGGTGGCCGTACCGGCGGCCAGGTCCAGCACCTTCTGCGCGGGGCGCGCGTCGACCGCCTTCGCGACCTCCTTGCGCCAGCGCCGGTCCTGGCCCAGGGAGAGCACGTCGTTCGTGAGGTCGTAGTTCGCCGCCACGTCGTCGAACATCGAGGCGACTTCGTGCGGCTGCTTGTCCAGGGAAGCTCGGGTCACCCGGCCATTGTGGCAGCCGCCGAATTCCGTCCTCGTACCGCTTCAACCTTTTGGACCCGACCGCTCTCAAGGATGGGTGAGTGCATGACAGCGGCCGGCGCACGCCGGCGAGGAAGGCAGGGGTGCGATGGCGGTACCGACGGAAGTGAGACCCGGACCGACGACCGGGGCGACGCGATCAGGGCCCGGACCGGCGGACGGCCCGGCCGGAACGACGACGGGCGGACCGGCCGGCAGCGCCGGCGACGGGACGGTCGCCGGGTTCGAGGAGTTCGCGCGTGTCGCGCAGCAGCGGCTCTACCGCACGGCGTACCTGCTCTGCGGCGACCCCGAGACCGCCCGCGACCTGACCCAGACCACGCTGGCCAAGCTGTACCAGCACTGGCGGCGCGCGGGCACCGCCGACCATCCGCACGCGTACGCCAAGACGGTGCTGACCCGCACCTTCCTGAGCGAGCGACGGCGCGGACTGCGCGACCTGCTCGCGTTCACCCGGACCGGCGGCATGGCCCCGGCACCCGCCGCCGACCACACCGACCTGCGCGTCACCCTGCTCGCGGCGCTCGCCGAGCTGCCGCCACGAGCCCGCGCGATGGTCGTCCTGCGCTACTGGGACGACCAGAGCGTGGCCTCCGTGGCCTCGCTGCTGCGCTGCGGCGAGGCCACGGTCAAGAGCCAGTGCTCACGTTCGCTCGCCCGACTCCGCGTACGCCTGGGTGATGCCGGGCTCTACACGACAGGAAGCTGAGGCCCACCGTGGACAGCCACGACATCTCCCTGCTCCGCGACACCATGGACCGGACGACCGACGACCTTCCCCCGCTCCCCGACCTCGCCCCGCTCGCGGTGCGCAAGGGCCGCAGGCGACGGACGCGGGCCCGGCTCGCGATCGTCACGACCGCGTTCGGCGCGGTCACGGCGGGGGCACTCGGCCTCACCCTGCTGCCGGGGGCGAACACGGGGGTCGCGATGCCCGCCGCCGTTCCCCCGTCGACCGGCGCGACCCCGGGCGCCGCACCGAGCACGCACTACCCCTCCGTCGTCTTCGAGGAGACCCCGGGCGTCACGCCGCCCGACAACCCGGACGGCCTGCCCGAGGCCGAGCGCGAGCGCCTCGCGGCCCACCAGCAGCGGGTGGCGGCCCTGCTCGACGACCTGCTCCCCGCGACCGTGACCGAGATCCGGCCGGTGAAGGACAACGTGCGCTGGTACCGGATCACCGCGGGCGGCAAGACCTTCCAGACGACGGTGTCGGTACGGCCGACCGACGACCGGACGCTCGAACCCTGCTTGTCCGCGCCGGCCAGAAAGTTCACGTGCGAGGCCGTGACGTTCGCGGGGAACCGTGAGGCGCAGCTGCGCTCGATGCCGGTCAACACGTCGGACACGATGGGGTCGGACGTGACCTTCCTGTACGGCGGGAGTCGCGTCACGCTCTCCGTCGCCCCGGAGAACGTGTCGGCGCCGGTGACACCGCGACAGCTGATGACCGTCGCCGAGGATCCGCGCTTCCTCGACCTCGTCAGGGACACGGACGAGCACCCGGTCGAGAAGAAGGCGCCGCCCGCGATCCCGGGCGGGTGAGCCGCGGAACGGCACGGGGGCACCGCGTCGTCGGAGCTAGCGCTGCCGGAACACCAGCCGCCCGCCGATGACGGTGGCGACGCAGGTGGCCGCGCCGAGGCGGGCCAGGGAGCTCCGGTCCGGGACGTCGAAGACGGCGAAGCGGGCCGGGGCTCCCGGCGCCAGGGCCGGCAGGAGCACCAGCGGCACCGGCGAGAACGACGGTCCGCCGGGGAGCTTCTCCGGGCGGCGGCCGACGGCGAGACCGGCCCGGCGTACGGCGTCCAGGGCGGCCCGGTCGCGCAGTTCGCCCGCGATGGCGACCGTCCCGTGGGCGAGCAGCCGCTGCACGCCACGGCGTGCGGAGGCGCCGCGGCGCGAGGCGTCCATGCGGAAGATCCGCTGGGCCCGCTCGCCGGTGATCGGCTCGGTGCCGAAGCCCTCGGCCTCCCGGGGGTCCGGGTGGTACATGCCTTCGAGCAGCTCGGGGCCGAACGGGTTGAGGAGTCCGGGGGTGAGGATGCCGGGCCATCGCCGCACCCGGGCCTCGGGCCGGACGGCGGCGAGGTCGTCGAACGGGCCGACGGCGGCGATGCGGTCGCCGTCGACGAGGACGGCTGTCTCGGGCGACGCCTCGGCGACGTGGATGGTCAGCATGGGCGCGTCAGTTGGCGTCGAGGAGCTTCAGCTCGGGGTGTGCCGTGCCGCCCTCGATCGCCGTGGACGAGATGTGGGAGGCGACGCGCTCGTCGACCGGGTCGTCGGCCGGGTCGTCGTGGACGACGATGTGCTCGTAGGTCGTGGTGCGCTGCGCCGGGACGCGGTCCGCCGTACGGATCATGTCGATCATCTCGCGCAGGTTGGAGCGGTGCTTGGCGCCGGCCGAGGAGACGACGTTCTCCTCCAGCATGATCGAGCCGAGGTCGTCCGCGCCGTAGTGCAGGGTGAGCTGGCCGATCTCCTTGCCCGTGGTGAGCCACGAGCCCTGGATGTGGGCGACGTTGTCGAGGAACAGCCGGCCGATGGCGATCATGCGCAGGTACTCGAGGAGCGTGGCCTGCGTGCGGCCCTTGAGGTGGTTGTTCTCGGGCTGGTACGTGTACGGGATGAAGGCCCGGAAGCCGCCCGTCCGGTCCTGCACGTCACGGATCATCCGCAGGTGCTCGATCCGCTCGGCGTTGGTCTCGCCGGTGCCCATCAGCATGGTGGACGTCGACTCGACCCCGAGGCCGTGCGCGATCTCCATGATCTCCAGCCAGCGCTCGCCGCTCTCCTTCAGCGGGGCGATGGCCTTGCGCGGCCGCTCCGGCAGGAGCTCGGCACCGGCGCCGGCGAAGGAGTCGAGGCCCGCCGCGTGGATCCGGGTGATGGCCTCCTCGACGGAGACCCCGCTGATCCGGGCCATGTGCTCGACCTCGGACGCGCCGAGGGAGTGGATGACCAGCTGCGGGAACTCGGCCTTGATGGCGGCGAAGTGCTTCTCGTAGTACTCGACGCCGTAGTCCGGGTGGTGGCCGCCCTGGAACATGATCTGGGTGCCGCCGAGCTCCACGGTCTCCGCGCAGCGGCGCAGGATGTCGTCGAGGTCGCGGGTCCAGCCCTTCTTCGTGTCCTTGGGGGCGGCGTAGAAGGCGCAGAACTTGCACGCCGTCACGCAGACGTTCGTGTAGTTGATGTTCCGCTCGATGATGTACGTCGCGATGTGCTCGGTCCCCGCGTACCGGCGGCGGCGCACGGCGTCGGCTGCGGAGCCGAGGGCGTGCAGGGGCGCCGAGCGGTAGAGGTCGAGCGCCTCCTCGGGGGTGATCCGGCCACCCGCGGCAGCGCGGTCGAGAACAGACTGGAGTTCGGCCTTCTCGGTCACCGGGTGTGTCCCTTTCGGAGGGGTTCTGTCGACCGAACCAGCCTACGCCAGCGCTCCTCACGGCTTCCGTCGGGTGGCGCGCGGGGGCGGGGCGGTAATGCGGACGGTCCGGACATGGATAAAGGGGTGAATTACCGAACGGAGACGCGACGGCGAATTCCGGGAAGCCGACGGAAGGCCGACGGGAGATCGGCGGGAGATCGGCGGAAGACCGACCGCAAGGCCGGCGGGAAGCCGAATCGGGAACCCGGAACGCGCGCGTCCCGCTAATCCCGCGCGGGCGGAAGCAGTTCGACGGTGACGTCCGCAGGGAAGCCGGTCGTGGGGCCGGTGCGGCGGGCGAACTCGCGGACGCCGGCGAGCTGCTCGGGGCCGAAACGGAAGTCGAGCGTACGGAAGTACCGCTCCAGGAGTTCGGCGTCGAAGGTCTCCCAGCGGGCGGCCTGCTCCGCGACCTTGGCGACCTCTTCCAGGGAGAGGTCCCGGGAGGCGAGGAACGCCTGGTGCACCTCGTGCACGGTCTCCGGCTCGCGCGCCAGGAAGTCCTTGCGCGCGGCCCACACGGCGAAGACGAACGGGAGGCCCGTCCAGTCCTTCCACATGAGGCCGAGGTCGTGGACCTGGAGGCCGAGCCGGGGCGCGTCGTGCAGCGAGGCCCGGAGCGCTGCGTCGCCGATGAGGACGGCCGCCTCGGCCTCCTGCATCATCAGGCCCAGGTCAGGGGGGCAGGTGTAGTAGTCCGGAGCCACCCCGAACCGCTCGGCGAGGAGCAGCTGGGCGAGGCGTACGGAGGTACGGGAGGTGGAGCCGAGCGCGACGCGCGCCCCGTCCAGCTCCTCCAGGGGCCGCTGCGAGACGATCACGCAGGACATGACGGGCCCGTCGCAGCCGACGGCGATGTCGGGGAGCGCGACCAGGTCCGACGCGTTGCGGAGGTACTCGACGAGGGTGATGGGGCCGATGTCGAGATCGCCCCGGACGAGCCGCTCGCTGAGCTTCTCGGGGGTGTCCTTGGTCAGCTCGAGGTCGAGGAGCGTTCCGGTCCTGGCCAGGCCCCAGTAGAGGGGGAGGCAGTTCAGGAACTGGATGTGCCCGACGCGGGGCCGGCTGCGCTGCTGGTCGTCGGTTGCATTGTCCACATCGTGAGGCTAGACCCGTCTCGTACCGTGGGCATCGTCGGGGCACGCGCGTCAGCACACGGAGCGAGATCAAACATGCGAGTGACGTGATCTTTCCCTCTACCGCCCCGGGCGACCTGCGTGCTACGCTCAACGCAAGTTGCAGTTTGGTTTCCCTTGCAGTACAGAGCCTGCGGAGCATGTGACCCGCAGGCTTTTGTAGTTTTCAGACTTGTTTGCAGGTTCTGGAGCAGGGCGACCCTTTGGCCCATAGGAGGGCTCATGGCTACCGGAACCGTGAAGTGGTTCAACGCTGAAAAGGGCTTCGGCTTCATCGCCCAGGACGGCGGCGGCCCGGATGTCTTCGTCCACTACTCCGCGATCAACGCGAACGGCTTCCGTTCGCTCGAGGAGAACCAGCTCGTGACCTTCGACGTCACGCAGGGCCCGAAGGGCCCGCAGGCGGAGAACGTCTCCCCGGCCTAAGGGCCTGGGTCGGCGACACGCACGACTAGAGCAGTACCCAAGGAGCCCCGCTCCGTGTCTTCGGGCACGAGCGGGGCTCCTGCCCTTCGAGGGGCCCTTTTCCGGGCCCCTCAGGACGTTCTGACCAGGCCCCTCAGGACATTCCTCCGGGTCACTCAGGGCCTCCCCGGCCCTCAGCAGTTCGGGATCACGGTCCCGTTGTTGTCGCGGGCCTCGTCGTTGCCCCAGCGGGACAGGTAGTACGCGGAGACGTACGCCCCGCGCCCGTTCTTCCCGGCGTACACGGTGTCGAGGTCGGTCCTGAGCCACCAGTGGTTGTAGTTCCCGGCGGCGTCCCGGATCTCCTGGCCCCAGACCTTGCAGTAGACGTAGTTCGTGCCCTGGTTCAGGACGCCCTGGGGTGCGGTGGTGTCGGCCTGGGCGTAGCCGGTGGCGTTGGCGAAGGTGTCGACCCAGTACTTCCCGCCTCCCCCGCCCGAGCACCCGTTGTCGCTGGTCAGGGACTTGGAGCCGTACGAGCCGGGGTAGGGCGCGAGCGAGGAGCCGTTGATCACGATCGACTGGCCGACGCCGTTGTAGAGCTGCTCGTAGTGGATGTGGGCGCCGGAGCTGTTGCCGGTGCTGCCGGTGGTGCCGATCTGCTGGCCCTGGGAGACGGCGGCGCCGTTGGCCACCGAGTACGCGTTCAGGTGGAAGTAGTACGTCTTCCAGCCGCCGCCGTGCTCGACCACGATGTAGTTGCCCGCGCCGGACGGCTGGGAGTAGCGGTACGCGGTCCCGGACGCCGAGGCCAGGACCGCGGTGCCGGCGGTCGCACCGCCGTCGGACCGGATGAAGTCGAGAGCCTGGCGGACCTCGGCCGAGTGGTGGCTGTACGTCCAGGTCTGGCCGCAGGGGAAGGGCGCCTTGAAGAGCGGCGCGGCCTGGGCGGGGGTGGTGGTGACGAGCGCGGTGAGCAGGCCCGCGACGAGCGCGAGCAGGGTGCCGAGGGGGGTGATCCGGGCACGCATGCGTCCTCCGGTACGTGGGGGTTGGGGCCTGGGGACAAGGGTCGACGCGCGTTGACCGACAGGAGTCGACGCGCGTTGACCGACAGGGAACGGACCACAGCGTGCCGGAAGATCGCGTCTCGCAGTAGACGGCGAAGACCACACCCGTACCGGGGGGCTTACGTAGTCTGGACACATGACCGAACGCAAGCCGCCCGGAGTCAGCTTCGAGTCGTTCGTGGACAAGCAGATCCGCGAGGCGTCGGAGCGTGGTGAGTTCAGCAGCCTGTCGGGGTTCGGGAAGCCGCTTCCCGACGACTCGGCCCCGTACGACGAGCTGTGGTGGATCAAGGGAAAGATGCACCGCGAGGGCGCGTCCGTACTCCCGCCCTCGCTGGCCCTGCGCAAGGCGGCCGAGGACGCGGAGGAGGCGGTGGCCGCGGCGGTCTCGGAGAGCCAGGTCCGGCGGATCCTCGGCGAGATCAACACGAGGATCGCCGAGGCGCTGATCCGCCCGCCGGCCGGTCCGCCGCTGAACCTCAAGCCGTTCGACGTCGAGGCGACCGTCGAGCGGTGGCGGGCGGAACGGAGCTCGTGACCCCGGCTCGGCAGAGCTCGTCACGCCTGCTCACTCGCGTCGAGAGGAGCCCCTCATGTCCCCCATGAACAGCGCCGGTCTGCTGGTCGACTCGTTCGGCCGGATCCAGGAGGCCGTCCGTGAGGCCGTGGAGGGCCTCACCGAGGACGAACTCGCCGCCCGGGTCGATCCGGACGCCAACTCGATCGCCTGGCTCGTCTGGCACCTCACCCGGATCCAGGACGATCACCTCGCGGGCGCCTTCGACACGGACCAGCTGTGGGACGCGGACGGCTGGCGGGAACGCTTCGGGTTGCCCTTCGGCAAGCGGGCGACCGGCTACGGGCAGACGAGCGCCGAGGTGGGCAAGGTGCGCGCCCCGGCCGACCTGCTGCTCGGCTACTACGACGCGGTGCACGCGCGGAGTCTCGACCTGGTGGGGTCGGTGACGAACGCGGACCTCGGCCGGGTCGTCGACAGCGCCTGGGACCCGCCGGTCACGCTCGGCGTGCGCCTGGTGTCGGTGATCGCGGAGGACCTCCAGCACGCGGGCCAGGCGGCGTTCGTACGGGGTGTGGTGGAGCGGCGGTAGAACGGGGGGCCCGCCCGCGTACAACCATCGGTGTCGATCATGGGTCCAACCGAGGTGCGGCGATCGCCGCACCTCGGTCGTTCTCGGGGGGAATCCACCGTGCAGTACCGTTCGTCCACCCGTCTTCTCGCCGCCGTCACCGCCGTCGTGGCCGTCACGGCCGGCACCGCGCTGACGGCCGTACCCGCGACCGCCGCCCCGGCGACCGCCGCCCAGGCGCCCGCCCGGGCCGCCGTGGTCACGCTGCCCCACCCCACGGAGATGGTCAGCGCCGGCGCGACCGGCTACCTCACCCGCGTCGTGTACCCGTCCGGCGCCGAGTACCGCTGGACCAAGTACACCGACGGCGCCACCAAGTCCCTGACCGCGCCCCGCACCAGCTTCATGGGCGCCCAGTCCGACATCGTCTTCTCCCGCAAGGACACGGAGGTCGTCTACTGGGTCAACGACATGACCAGGAGCGACAGCTTCCTGTACGGCCTGTCCCACAACGACCAGCGCTACGCGCTCCGCGGCATCGCCGGCGAGACCCTGGTCATGTCGCGCACCGACGAGGACACCGGTGTGCTCGACGTGAACCTGCTGAGCCGCGCCTCGGGCACCCAGACCATCACCGACGTCCCCGTCGTCCCCGGCAACGCCCGTCTGGGCCGCGTCTGGGCAAGCACCCCCGGCGTCGCGCTCCTCCAGTACTCCACCGGCACCGGTGCGGAACTGCGTACCTTCCTCGTCCCCGTGGACACCGCCACCGGCCAGGCGGTGGACAACCCGCGCCAGACGCACTCCGAGCAGACCGGCGCCGACGCCTTCGTCTCCCGCACCCACTGGGCCTGGATCGAGCGCACCAACGGCAACCGCGTGCGGCTGGTGACAACCGTCCGCGGCGTCGACGCCCCGGAGGTCACCACGGACCTCGGCCAGGCCTCGACCGGCGCCGACATCGACGTCAGCCTCGTGGGCAACTGGGTGACCACCACCGAGCTCAACGGCCGCACCGCCCCCGTCACCTCGGCCCTCTTCCCGCTGACCGCCCGCTCCCTGGCCGACCCCCGGACCACGGTCAAGCTCCTCGACCACGTCTCCAGCACGGCCACCGCCCCCAACGGCGACCTCTACGCGCGCGGCGGCACGGTCGCCCAGGGCGAGGGCATCTACCACATCTTCCCCGGCGACAACGGCGTGCCGGTCGCCACCCTGGTGGCCAGCACCGACGCCCCCACCGCGCTGGCCCTCACCTCCACCGACGTCCCGTCCACGGTCGACCTGGACAAGAACGGCGGCAAGGTCGTCCTCGACTGGCAGCTGTCCCGCGAGAACGCGGGCGGCAAGGTCACCCTGCGCCACGTCCGCACCGGCAGGACCGTGGAGTTCCCGTTCGAGAACCAGGGCGGGGTCCGCCGCGAGTGGCAGGGCACCCTGGCCGACGGCGTCCTCGCCCCCAACGGCGACTACACCTGGCAGCTCGACGCCAAGCCGCTCAACGGCATCGGCCCGGACCTGAGGAAGACCGGCACCTTCAAGGTGACCCGCAAGGCGGGCCTGCACGACTACGACGACAACGGCGCCCCGGACCTGCTGTCCCGCGACGCCTCCGGCCGCCTGTGGCGCGACGAGGTCAGGAAGACCCCGTCCTCCACCGACTACTGGTCGCTGGAGAGCAAGCTCGTCGGCGCCGGGTGGAACGGCTACGACCAGATCGAGGCCGTCGGCAACGTCGCCGGCGCCCCCGCGCCCGACATGGTCGCGCGGGACGCCTCCGGCGTCCTCTGGCTGTACCTCGGCAAGGGCGACGGCACCTTCGCCGGCCGAACCAGGATCGGCGCCGGGTGGAACGGCTACAACAAGATCACCGGCGGCAGCGACCTCAACGGCGACGGCTGGTCCGACCTGCTCGCCACCGACGCGTCCGGCGTCCTGTGGGCGTACCAGGGCACGGGCGACTGGTCCGCACCCTTCCGGGGCCGTACGAAGGTCGGCGGGGGCTGGGGCGGGATGAACCAGATCACCGCCGTCGGCGACGTCGCCGGTACGCCGCAGGGCGACCTCCTCGCCCGCGACACCGCCGGCGTGCTCTGGCTCTACCAGGGCGCCACCGGCTCCTCGTTCGCCACCCGGGTCAGGGTCGGCTCGGGCTGGGGCGCGTACACCCACCTCGTCGGCATGGGCGACGTGGACCGCGACGGACGCAACGACCTGTTCGCCTACGGCAAGAGCGGCTCGTTCGTCTATCGCGGCACGGGCGTCGCCGCGACGCCGTTCGCCCCGCGCGAGTCCAGCTCCGTCTACCCGGCGACGCCGACGCCGCGCCACCCGATCGTCTGATCGATTCAGCCGTACAACCATTCGCCAGTCCCGGAGGTCAGGTACGTGCGCGGCGGAACACACGCCGCGCGTGTACCCCCGGAAGGACGCGGAAGCCGGCCCGCGACGTCGTGCCGAGCCGTCTCCTCGTCCCGCACGGCCGGTGCGCACAGGGCACGGACCACCACCATGTGCCCTGCCCCCACGCCCCATTGAGCTCGTCCTCCTCGAAGAAGGAATGACCTCCTTGAACCACTCCCCCCTGAGACGGCGGCGGCAGGCCGCCGCCGTCTCGGCCGTGCTCGCCGTCGTCACCGCCGCCGGGGTGGCGACCCCGGCCATGGCCGCCACCCCGACCGCCCCCGTGCGGTCCGTCACGGACGGGCAGGACACCCCGTTCACCCTGCCGGACGGTTCGAAGCTCATCAGCGCCGGCCGGACCGGCATGCTGAGCGCCACCGACGGGTCGAGCGTCGTCTACCGCTGGACGCGTTTCTCGGACGGTGTCACCACGACGCTCTCCGGCCGACGCTGGGGAGCCATCGGCACGGACACCGTCGCCACGCAGAACGGGAGCGTCATCACGCTCACCGACATGAGCGGCGGCTCGGCCCCCGTCGAGATCGACACCTCCGCGTTCAACACGGCCGCCAACCCGTACACCCTCAACAGGGTCGTCGGATCCACCCTCGTCATGACGGCGAGCGTGTCCGGCGTCCTGGAGTACCACCTGGTCTCCAAGGAAGAGGGCCGGGTCGTCGACCGCAAGGTCGTCCTGCCCGAGGGGGCGCGGCCGCTGGTGATGTACAGCAACGGCCCCGGCACCTACGTCCTCACCTACAACCGCGTGGTCGGCGAGGTCTGGACGAGACACGTGGCCGTCCTGGACCCCGCCACCGGCGCGGCCACCGACACGTACGACACCCTGCCGTCCACCGTCATCCGCGCCGGATTCCTGTCGCCCACCCACGTGGCCTGGACCGAGACGCCCGCCGGCGGTACGGCCATCCTCGCCGTCGCCCGCCGGGGCGGCACCCGGACGGAGCGGACGCCGCTCGACCCCCTGCGGAGCGCGGACGGCATCCTCCTCCGGACCGTCGGCGACTGGCTGACGTACAACCGGAACGGCGGCGGCACGGCCGGCTGGACCGACGCCCTCCACCCCCTGACCGCCCGCTCCCTGACGAACGGCGACACGGTCGAGGTCCTCGACCACGTCCAGTCCAGCGCCGTCGACCCGGACGGCAACCTGCTGGCCCTCGGCGGCACCGTCGAGCACGGCGAGGGCCTCTACCGCGTCGCCCCCGGCGCCGACGGCACCCCTGTCGCCACCCTGGTCACGAGCTTCGGCCGGCCGACCGCCCTCACGATGGAGAACGAGACGCTCCCGCCCACCGGCGCCGTCGACTTCGACACCAACGGCGGCGTACTGAAGGCCTCGGGGAAGGTGAGCCGGTCCAACGCGAGGGTGGGGCTCAGCGTCACCCACGTCGCGTCCGGTCTGACAGGGGGCGCCGGTCAGACCCTGGCCACGACGGCGACCGACTTCGCACTCACCTGGAACGGCCAATTCCAGAACGGCGTCCCGGCCTACAACGGCGACTACACCTGGACGCTCACGGCGAAGCCCACCAACGGCATCGGACCCGACGTCGTCCGCACCGGCACCTTCACCCTCACCCGCGCGCCGAAGGCCCACGACTTCGACGACAACGGCTCACCGGACCTGCTCGCCCGGGACGGACGGGGCCGCCTGCGCTCGTACGACATCAACCAGATCGAGGGTTCCTCCACGATCCGGGCGCTCGACCCGGTGGACCTCGGGACGGGCTGGTCCGGGTACGACCGGATCACGGCCGCCGGTGACATCGCCGGCACGACCGCCCCCGACCTCGTCGCCCGCGACAGGACCGGCGTCCTCTGGCTCCACCAGGGCAACGGCAAGGGCCTCGCCCCCCGGACGCGGATCGGCGCCGGCTGGCAGATCTACCACACGCTCACCGCCGGCTCCGACGTCACCGGCGACGGCCGCCCCGACCTCCTCGCCACCGACACCTCCGGCGCCCTCTGGCTCTACAAGGCCACCGGCGACACCGCCGCGCCCTTCGCCAAGCGGGTCAAGGTCGGCGGCGGCTGGGGCGTCTACAACCAGCTCACCGCCACCGGCAACATCGCCGGCGCCCCCGCCGGAGATCTCCTGGCCCGCGACACCAGCGGCACCCTCTGGCTCTACCTCGGCAAGGGCGACGGCACCTTCGCGCCGCGCGTCAAGGTCGGCGGCGGCTGGAACGCGTACGTGAGCCTCGTCGGCGCGGGCGACGTGGACCGGGACGGCCGCAACGACCTGATCGCGTACAACGCGAACGGCGGCTTCTACAGCTCCCTCTACGTCTACAAGGGCACGGGCAACTGGAACGCCCCCTTCGGGACGCGCCGGGCCCCCTACAACCCCGGCCTGGGCGAAGGCTCGATCGACCTCTTCTGAGAAGGGCGGTGCTCGTGGGGCGGCGTCGGGGCGGGCCGGCGGCGCCGCCCCGACGGGCCGCCTCCGCAGAGTGGATCTCGCCGAACCGGTCACAGCCGCTCCCGAGGGTCGAAGCCCCCACGATCGCGCCGGATCCGGTTCATTCCGAAGGTATCGATGTCGATCGCGACGGGGGAAGCACGTCCATGCCCAGGATGTCCGAGGAGTACGCGTTCGACAGGTTCAGCTCCTCCATGCGGGGCCCGTTCAAGCGGGATTCGGGAGTCGTCACGGTCTACGCGACGGCGGAGCGGATGATCCGGCCCCAGGGCGAACGGCTGACCGGCATGACGGACCCGTACTACTGGGAACCCGCCACCCGCATCGCGCGGTTCGTGGGGACTCCGGACACCGCGCGCGTGCGGAGGTTCCGCGGCAACGCCTGGGCACGGATCACCCAGGAGGAGTCGAACCACGTCCACTGGGTGGCGGCCGAAGGCAGGGTCGACATCTCCGCCCCCTCACGGGAGCCGGGCGACGACATCGAGCAGGAGATCCGGACCACCACCAACTACCTCCAGTGGGCGGAGAAGCCCGAGCACGAACAGTGGGAGAGGGAGTTCAACCTCCCGCGCCCCCCGGTGCGCGACCTGGTGGTGGTCCGGCTGCACGTCACCGAGATCTACGGCGCGTTCCGCCCCGAGGACGAGCTGGACGACTGGGTGGAGCCGAGGTACTGGTGACGGGGCCCCGCGGCCACAGGAAGGATGAGGGGATGGCGTCGATCATCACCGTGCTCCCGGCAGAGTTCTGGACCGTCCGGTACGACGGCTCACGCTTCCCGGGTGCCGCCGCCGTGACCGCCCGGCCGGGACTCGCGGCCGGTGCCAACTGCCAGTTGTTCGCGTACGAGGTGCTCAGGCACTGCGGCCTGACGCCCCCGGAGCTGCGGTCCTCCGAGCTGTGGAGCGACACCGAGGCGACGGTCCGCGTGCCGGTCGCGCAGGCCCTGGACCTGGTCCTGTTCAACTCCACGGCCGGCGCGTACGGGGCTCATGTCGGCGTCCACGTCGGGGACGACGCGATCCTCCACCTGTGCGCGGAGGTCGGACGCCCGGCGGTGTGGGCGGCGGCGGACTTCGCGGCACGAGAGCGGTACGCCGTCCGACTCGGCGCCAAGAGAGTCCTCCCCCGGCCTGCCTGAGACACCCCGAGGCCGCAGGCCACATGATCGCGTACGGAGCGAGCGGCACGCACCGGGCCCGAAGCCGCCGAGGTACGAGCCGCGGCCCGCGCACGGCTGACGGACACGGCCCTCGGCTCGGCGCCCGACCAGGAGGATCCAGCGATCCGATAAACACATCGACAGGCACGCGGTGATCGGGGACGCTACGTGCGATGACCAGAATCAGCGACACTCCGTCCGCGTGGGACGAACGCACCCAGCTCACCACGTTCCTCGACTACGCACGTGACACCGCCCGCGCCAAGTGCGAGGGCGTCTCCGCGGAGAACGCCCGCAGGGCGCCTCTGCCGGGCTCACCCCTGATGACCATGAACGGAGTGATCAACCACCTCCGCTGGGTCGAGTACTACTGGTTCCAGATGGTCTTCCTCGGCGAAGAGGACAAGGGGCCCTGGACCGAGGAGGACCCCGACCGCGAGATGCGCATCGCGGTCGACTTCCCCCTCACGCAGCTGCTCGACGAATACGCCGAACAGAGCGCCCGCTACCGCGAACTCGTCGCCGGAAACGGCCTGGACGCCCGGGCCGAGCGAACCATCCGCGACGGCCGCCACGTCGACCTCCGCTGGATCCTCCTCCACCTCGTCGAGGAGACGGCCCGGCACAACGGCCATCTCGACATCCTGCGCGAGCTGGTCGACGGCACCACCGGCGCCTAGCATCAGGCACATGACCAGCACGTTCGTTCTCTTCGACGTCGACGGCACCCTCATGGACGCCGTCGCCAACCAGCGCCGCGTCTGGCACGAATGGGCAGCGCGGTACGGGGCCGACGGGGACAAGGTGTACGCCGTCGCGCTCCGGACGCGGCCCGTCGAGACGTTCGCGGCCGTGGCCCCGGGGCGGGACCCGGACGAGTGCCTCGCCCTGCTGCACGCGCTGGAGGACGAGGACGTCCGGACGGGCTCGTACGGGGCCTTCGACGGGGCCGCCGAACTGCTGAACGCCCTTCCGGTGGACCGATGGGCGCTCGTCACGTCGAACTACGAGCACCGGGTGCGGGGACGGTTCGAGCGGACGGGACTTCCGATGCCGGGTCTGATCGTGGACGCGGCGTCGGTGGCCGAGGGGAAGCCGTCCCCGGTGCCGTACCTGCTCGCGGCCGAGAAGCTGGGCGCGGACCCGGCGGACTGCCTGGTGATCGAGGACGCGCCGTCCGGCGTCCGCTCGGGGCTCGCGGCCGGGATGACGGTCTGGACGGTCAACACCGAGGCCCCGCACCCCGGGGCCCACCGGAACTTCCGGTCCCTGGCGGAGGCCGCGCCCCACATCGTGGATGCGCTGACCTGAGGAAGTGGCGCGCCAGGAGGGCCAGTTGACGTCCGGTTCGGGTTACGGGGCGGTCGTCCGGAGCCCATGATGCGGGTATGAAGATTCCCGGCCGACGGATCGAACTGTTCACCGGCGCCGAGAGCGAGCGCCGCTTCGGCGGCCCCGCGACGGGCGACGAGAAGACCATGCTCGTGGCCATGCTGGACGCCCAGAGGGCCACGCTGAAGCTGAAGTGCTCGGGGCTGGGGGCGGAGTTGGCCTCGCGGTCCGTACCCCCGTCGTCACTGTCGCTGCTCGGCCTCGTACGGCACCTCGCCGACGTCGAACGCCGCTGGTTCCGGTCCGTGCTCGCCGGGCACGACGTCGAGCTGCGGTTCTCCTCGGTCGAAGCCCCCGAGGGCGACTTCGAGGGCTCGGGCCCCGAACCCGAGATCGCCGCGGAGTCCTGGGCGGCCTGGGAGACCGAAGTCGCCTTCGCGGAAAGCTTCGTGACCGAGGCTCCGCACCTCGATGTGGAGGGGCATGACGCGTGGCGGGGGACTGTCTCGTTGCGCTGGGTGCTGATCCACATGATCGAGGAGTACGCCCGACACAACGGTCACGCCGACCTGATCCGCGAACGGATCGACGGAGCGGTCGGGGTGTGATCCGGGGCGGGGCGGGTGGCGCGATGGGTGCGATGGGTGCGGTTCTTAGGGCCCTGAGGGTGGGCGTTTCTGGCGGGCTTCTGGTGGGACCGCCCTCTCTCCGAGAGTCGCTCCTTCCGGCGGCGCGTCAAGGGCGCTCCCTGCGGTCGCGTCGCTGCGCGACGGCCTTCGGCCACCCTCGACCCACCACCTCCAGGAGCGAAAGCACTCTCGGAGGGCGGTCCGGGGGGCTGGTCCACGCGCAGGGCCCGGGCAGTGGCCGCCGACCGTGTCGCGTCCGCCGGCCGGTGGGTGGGGGCTCGGTTTACGGCGGGGGCGGGTGGGGTTCTCTCGGTGAGTTCGGGGTGCGCGGTCGTTGAATGGGGCAGTTGGACTCCGCTCAGCGACGGACGGTGGGGGCGGGGTGGGGCTTCAGGCCCCGCTGGTCACTCCCGGTGGGCGAGGGTGGGTCCGGGTGTGAGTTTCTCTGCATTTCTCCGAGTAACAGCCTCCGGAATAACCACCCAATGGGCATGAATCACCCTTATCGGGCGATGAAGCTGCAAGAAACCCACGCCGACCGGACCCAGCCACCCACCGGCCCGCACGCTCACGCCGACCCCCGACACTGCCCGGGCCGTCCGCGCGGCCCCGCCCCCGGCCGCCCTCCGAGTGTGAAAAGGCGGCCTCCGCCGCCGGGTCAAAGGTGCAGCGCAGCGGAATCGGCGAAGCCGACGCGACGAAGGAGCGCCCTTGACCCGGCGGCGGAGGACGCCACACTCGGAGGGCGGCCGCACCCGAGACCAACCAGGCACGGCACCCCACAGGACCCCTACCAGGGCCCCACCCCCGTGCCGTACCTGCCTGCCCAACTACCTGTCCACCTGCCACCGCCGCCTCGAAAGGCGGCCCGGCTCCCGGGCTCGTTCACTCCCCCTTCGAACCGATGTTGTTTTTCGTACAACCGTGTTCAGGGTTCGCGGGTCTCTTGATGTGCGGCATACGAAGCGCCCACATCCCCCCGCACGGGTGGAAACCATCACGACCTGCACAGCCGGTCCCCGGAAAGGAAGCACGTTGCCTCCCATGAGCCACACCGGC